>NZ_RQXX01000020.1 GCF_004011175.1 Mesobaculum littorinae
CGGCCCGTTGCGGGCATTCGCGAATGGGTCAGTTGCTGCGGCGCAGCTTCATCGCTCCGGACATTCGCCGCGGTTGCACGATAGGGACCGGTGCGAACTCACACTAGCGGACAGAGCCGCCATTGGCGGTGCAGTCATGTCTTCGCCGGTTTGCCGCGGCGCGCTGATCCCTTGCATTGCGACGTGACTTGCGAAGAATGCGAGAGGGCCTCCGTGCCACGTCCTGCGCCGCGAGCCGTCGTCATAGGAGAACTTCGTGCCTGCCCCGCTATGGTCCGTGATCGCACCACTCGCCCTTCTGATATTGTCCAACGTATTCATGACGGTCGCATGGTACTGGCATCTGAAATACCATCAGCTTCCCCTGTGGTCCGTCGTGCTGATCAGCTGGGGCGTGGCCTTCTTCGAGTACTGCCTGGCCGTCCCGGCAAACAGGATAGGCTACACGGTCTGGACGGCCGCTCAGCTCAAGACGATGCAGGAGGTTATTACCCTCGTCGTCTTCTCTCTCTTTGCGGTGCTCTACCTCGGTGAGCATTTCACTTGGAATCATGCGGCAGGCTTCGCCTTGCTTGCCACAGGTGCTTACTTCATTTTTGCCCAGCCGCTTTGAAGAGCGAGCTGACCCACCATCCGACAGCGCCATGTCACAGGCCATGACAGACGCTATGCGGCGACAGTATCGTGTTTTCTATCGGCAGCGCTCGTTTTCTATGCGGCAGCGGTGAAAATGGGCTCGAAGCGGGTATGCGGCGGCGCAGCGGGTCATGCGCTTGGTAGGCAGCGGCGGCCGTTGCTCGCGGCC
>NZ_RQXX01000021.1 GCF_004011175.1 Mesobaculum littorinae
GCCGAGATCGACCTGGCCTGGGTGGACCGGGGCGGCCACGATCCCGCCACCTACCTGCAGACCATCGGCGATCGCATCTTTGCCGTCCACGCCAAGGACAACGCGCCCGAGGGCGAGAACGAGGATCAGCGCGGCTTTGCCGCCGTGGGCGCGGGGACGTTGGAATGGCCCGGTATCCTGACGGCGGCCGACGACCTGGGCGTCGAATGGTACATCATCGAACATGACCAGCCGGCCGACGCCGCCGGTGTGGTGGCCGAAGGCGCGCGCTACCTGATGGATCACCTTCCGCAGGACGACGCGGCGGAGTGATCCGGCCCGGGCGGCGGTGAGGAGCGCCGCCCGGCCCCCAACGACTTTCGGCATGACCAGCGTCGCCTTCGGGGCGGCGACCGAGAGAGGCATGCCGCATCACGGGAGGAGAGACATGACCG
>NZ_RQXX01000022.1 GCF_004011175.1 Mesobaculum littorinae
GAGATGATTCACCGCGCCAAAACTGAGCGGTGACATGTCTGATCTCTTTTGGCTGAGCGATGTGCAGATGGCGCGCCTCGCGCCCTACTTCCCGAAGTCCCACGGCAAGCCTCGCGTCGATGATCGCCGCGTGTTGAGCGGGATTATCTTTATCAACCGCAATGGGTTACGCTGGCGGGATGCGCCCAAAGAGTATGGTCCCCACAAGACACTCTACAACCGCTGGAAGCGGTGGAGTGATAAGGGCATCTTCGCACAGATGATGGCCGGGCTGGCCGCCGAACACGGTGAGAAGAAGACCGTGATGATCGACGCAACCTACCTCAAGGCACATCGCACCGCGTCCAGCCTGGGCGTGAAAAAAGGGGGCGTGGCCGACTGATTGGCCGCACCAAAGGCGGCATGAACACCAAGCTGCATGCC
>NZ_RQXX01000023.1 GCF_004011175.1 Mesobaculum littorinae
CCGCCGGACAGGCTGCGCGGGTGCGATGGTGCGGGGCGGGTCGGACAGGCATGCGGGGCATAGCTGTCGCCCTGCCGCACCACCGCGATGCCGTTGACGAAGACGTCCGGCGACGCGCCGGTCGCCGGCGTGGGCGGGAAATGGCATTCATGGCCGGAGCCGATGTCGCCGAGCTGCGTCGCCTTGGCCATCAGCCCCCGCCCCCCACGATCAGCAGGATATCGTGATCTTTGGTGAAGTCGATCCGGTGCCCGCGCAGCCAGAGTTCGGCGGCAGGCCGGTCGTCGAGCTCGTAAGGAACGATCGGTGCCAGGAGAAACCGCGTGACCTCGGGTATCGTCGTCATCGCGAGGGTCG
>NZ_RQXX01000003.1 GCF_004011175.1 Mesobaculum littorinae
AACTCAATGAGTCCAGAGCCTAGATGGCGGCACTGGCTATCTAGGCGCGCCCATGTTGCCATGCCGTGATTTTCGATGCCAGCTCGATATCGGCGGCGGCAAAGTCGTCTTTGTTTTGTCTTGGAGCGGAAGAAGGCGCGGCGATCTTACCAGGAGTCGCGTTTAACTCATAGTGTGTCTGCATCAGGGCGTCCGCGTCAAAAACCTGCGACATCAGAATTGCTTTGATCCATGGCATGAATGCCTCCCTGGGGACGGATCCGCTGTGCCCAAGCTTGCCCCAATACCCGCTATTTAGAATGAAACTTCTATCTTTATCCGTCACCTTCAAGTTAGAAAGGAACGGAATGAGTTGAGTTACAAAGTGCTTGTGATCACCCGTACTTTGCAAGTAAATCACCGTATTCGGTATTCTTTGCGAGTACAAAGCACCGACATCCGTACAAATAGTGTTCGATAGCGCTTCAATACCTGACATGCTGGGCCATCCTTCTGCTAGGTAGCGGTCCACATGCCTTTTATAATATAGCGCGAGGCAAGTCTGGGGGCACGCGGCAACGCACACGCTGCCGGGGAAGTGCCAAGAGTAATAAAGCGATGCAAAACCGCCGCTTGATGCCCCCAAGAAAATTACCTTATCAACATCAAGAGCCTCAATGATATCTTCGAAGACTTGCTTCAGGATATCTTGTGTCTTAAAGCCCTCATGCCCAGCATACCATGACATGCTAAAGCTACCTTCAACAAGCATGGTGGGATCTGAAACTGAAACCTGATGAGCCAAGTTGCCGATTCCTGGAAGGAACGGCGCATAGGCAGGAATACGGCGTGTTGTACGATCTATTGCGCCATGGAATGAGAAAATTACAATGCGCGTTTTGCTGCCAGCACGTTTGAAGTTCACAGGGATTTTCCCACCCTGGACCTCAACATCAAACGCCCCACTTTCAGAAAGGCTGCTTGCTAGATCAGTTTTGCTCATATCTACAAACTCGCTTTTAAACTCTGCTCTTATTTTCGTAATTAGAATGCGAATACGAACACGTCGGTTCGGACGGCTTCGGGTAGGACTTAGCGGCCCGATGCCGAGTCGTATAGCCCTACCCGGTTAGCTCTACCTGCGTTCCTTGGTGACCTATCCGGCGATCGCCGCGCCGGCGGCCGTCAGCACCGCGGCGATCTCGGGCCCGATGATGTCGCCGGCGCCGGGCACGTAATGCTCGACGATCGTCACGCAGAGCGCGGTGACGAGGCCGCCGGCGCCGGCCGCGGTGACCTTGCGGGTCGGCCGCCGGGTGGCTTGGGTGATGAGCTTGGGCATGGGAATTGTCCTTTCGAGGTTGCGGCAGGCGACGCCCACCAGGGGATCTGGTCAGGCCGCCGCGGCCAGTTCTGCGCCGAGACGACCGTGGGCCTCGGCCAGCACCTCGCGGGCGGCTTCGGCATCGGCCAGGGCGCGGGCGGCGGCGAAAAGGTCGGGCATCGGCGGCAGCGCGTCGGGCAGCGGCTTCGCGCGCAGGCGCTCGAGGAGCTCGGCCCCGCGGATCGTCGCCATGATGCCGGCGAGCTTGCCCGCGCCGTTCGTGCGCCAGATCGCGATGCGGTCGCCGTTGGCGTCATAGTCGCCGGTCTCGAAGAGCCGCTTTTCGGCCGTGCGGCGATCGCGGATCTCGGGCGGGCGCAGCCAGCCGAAGAAGTGTTCGGCCGCGTCTGCGTCGCCGCGGTTGATCGCGGCGGTCAGATTGGCGCGATAGATCCCGCCGGTGTTCAGATCGAAGGACACGAGCGCGTCGTGTTGGTGCTGCGCCAGCGGGACGGTGATCGCTTCAGAGACCCGCGCGTCATAGCGCGCCACGTCGAGACGGAACTGGTCGAGGACCGTGTCGATGGCCGCGTCGAGGTCGTTCGGCATGGCCCGCGCCATCTTCGCAGGGTCCGGGTCCCCTGCCCCCTTGGTGTGGCCGATGCCCCAGGTCCCGACGCCGACGCTGTCGCGATAGGGCGCGGGCACGATGCCTTCGTGTTCGGCGATCTCGAGAAGACCGCGGTCGCTGAGCTGCATGGGGATGTCCTCCATAAGCAAAAGCCCCGCACGATCGGCGGGGCTTGGGGGTGGTGAAGCGGTGTCGGATGGGTGTTCGGCCGCCGCCCTAGGGCGTGGTGCCGATCAGGGTCGGGGCGGTCTCGGGGTCGATGGTGAAGCTGTAGGTGACGGGCCGCAGCGGCAGGATGCCGAAGGCCACCACCCGGCGGGTGTAGCTCACCGTGATCGGCGGCCCGGCGTCGAGGCAGGGCACCGCCCAGGCGCCCACCTCGTAGCGCACCAGGTCGTTGTCCTGCGGCTCGTAGGTGCCGGCCGCCCCGGGCGGGCTGATGCAGATCCGCCCGGCCTCGCGCCCGACGACACGCACCACGCCGTGCCAGCGCGCCTCGACCGCGCCGAAGGGCGTCTCGCGCACCACGGTCATGATCCAGGCACCGGCCTCGTCCCGGACCGGCCGACCTCAGAAAGGTCATCACCGGGGTGCAGATTCCCAACTCTCTGGAAATTCCCAACTAAGCGCCTCGCAAGGCCCTGATTTCAGGCGGCAAATAGGAACGCCTCGTTTGGGTGGCGACCCCGGTAGGACTTGAACCCACAACCTCGGACTTAGAAGGTCCTTGCTCTATCCAGTTGAGCTACGGGGCCGGCGCCCTTCTGGTAACGGCCTTCGGCGCGTCTGACCAGATCCCGCCCTGCGAAAACGTGATCGGTGCTGCCCGGACGCACGGAACGCGTCGCCCGGGGTCCTTGTTGACGGGGCAGTAGTCACCACGAAGGAGACACCCCATGACCATCCGCACCACCCTCGCGGGCCTCGCTCTTGCCCCGGCGCTCGCCCTGCCCCTGGCCCTGCCCGCGGCCGCGCAGGACATGAACACCGCCACGGCGGCGCTCATGAACACCGAGGGCGAAGAGATCGGCACCGCCACGCTGGAGGAAACCGCCAGCGGCCTCACCCATGTCACGATCGAGGCCGAAGGCATCTCGGAAGGCATCCACGGAGTGCATATCCACGAAACGGGCGATTGCGGCGACGGCGACTTTTCGGCTGCCGGCGGCCACCTGGCCGGCGACATGGAGCATGGCCTCGTCGAGGGCGGTCCGCACCCGGGCGACCTGCCCAACGCGCATGTCCAGTCGGACGGCGTGCTTGCGATGGAGGCATTCAAGTCGGATCTCGACTGGGACATGCTGATGGACGACGACGGCGCGGCCTTCGTCATCCACGCTGGCGCCGATGACTACGAAAGCCAGCCCTCGGGCGATGCGGGCGATCGCGTTGCCTGCGGCGTGTTCGAAGCCGGCTGAGGCACAGTTCCGGGCCAGGCTCGCATGCGAAAGGCCCGCGCGGATTGCGCGGGCCTTTCCGTTTGTGGCGGGGCAGGTGCGGTGCGGTGTGGCAGGGCGAGCAGGTGCGCGACCGGAAGGCCCTGCAGGTGGCGCCGCGCGCAGGGTTCGCGCTCCGCCCCACGACCGGCGGCGATCTACCCCAGCTCCAGTGTCGCGACACCGTATTCCATCCCCGTCCCGCGGGGCGGCGGCGGGCCGTTCCACATCCGCGCCGTCTCGAACACCGGGGCCAGCCCGAGGCTTCGTGCCAGTGCCGCGGCGTCCGGCTGGTCATCGGGGACGTCGATCATGATCCGGTCGCCCTGCGCCAGCGCCACGAGGTCGTGCAGCACCGCCCTTGCCGCCTCCGCAGACCTGGCCAGCAGCGGGCCGATCTTCCAGCCGACGTCGCAGGCGCGCAATACACCGACGGCCGCGGCCTCGGTCCCGTCGCGGATGAGATGAACGACATGTCCGTCCCGCGGCTGCATCCAGACCGAAAGGAAGCCGGGCCGGTCAAACCCCGTGGCCTGCCGGTCCAGCGCCCGTATCGCGGGAAGATCCGCCGCCACTATCGCCTCGCTGCGCCCCTCGTCGCCGCCCGAACGCGCCGGGGCGATGCCGGCGAAGCGCAGCGTGCGGTGGGTGGCGCGAAAGCCCTGCGCGGCATAGCGCCCCTGTTGCGCCACGACCCCGTCCAGCCCGACCGAGCGGCCCTGGGCCTGCGCCATCGCCGCGTCCCACAAGGGCCCTGCCAGCCCGCGCCCGCGCAGATCGGCGCGGCAGATGAAAAGGCCGAGAAAGGCGTGCCCGGGCCCGACCCCCACCAGCGAAATCGACGCCGCCGGGGCGCCTTCGTGATCGGCGATCAGAAACCCTTCGGGGTCGGCCGACAGGAACAGACGCGCGTCGTCGCGCCCGGGGTTCCAGCCCTCCTGACGCGCCCAGTCGAGCGTTGTGACGAGGTCTTTCTGGTGCATTCGGCGCGGTGTCATGGCGTAATCAAGGCTCCGGGGCGGTGCGGCGGCGACCCGTACGCCGGCAGGACGTCAAAAGGATCGCCCGGACAGGACAGGCCGGAAGGCTGTGCCGGGCAGGATACCACGCACCACGGGGTGGGCCAAAGGCCCGTTTCAGCCCGGTGCGCAGGGCCTGTCCTTCGCCCCCAGCGGCAAAGGTCGCCCCGGCCCAAACGATGGGGATCGAAGCTCCGCGCCCCGAGGAGGCGCAATGCCGGCATCGTAAGGGGACAGGCCAGGCCTGTACCGCCCGACCGTCGGCCCACCATCCGGCGCCGGATCCGCCGGGGCCTCAAGGGAAGGCCATCCGGCCCGCGCGCCCCGGGGCCGCAGGCTCTCTGGCCGCCAAGCCGCAGTGTGGCGCTGCATGCCGCTAGCGCGCTCCGCCAGCGAGCGCCGCCCCGGGTCGGGCTCTGAGCGCCAGCATGGCACAGGTGCCCAGGACCGGCCCCCGCACAAGGAACAGAAAGGCCCACTGCCACCCGCCGATCCATTCGGCAAAAAGCGGCAGCGCCCAGATCGACATGACGGTCAGCCCGTAGCCCACGCCCATTTGCAGCGCGAGCGCCGTCCCGACGAACGCGCTATCGGCCAGCTCGGTCACCGCGGCCGAGAACTGGGCGCTGTCGCCGATGACGGTGACGCCCCACAACAAAGCCAGCAGTGCCAGAGCCAGGGGCGGGCCGTCGAAGAACGCCCCGATCAGGACAGCGCAGGTGCCCGACACGATCATCATGCCCGCGCAGGTCAGGCAGCGGCCGATCCGGTCCGACAGCCACCCGCCGGAAAGGCATCCGATCACCCCCGAGGCGACGACCGCGAAACTGAGCATCGAGGGCGAGCCCATCGGGAAGGTCTGCACCCCGGCCTCGGTCACGGCCTCGGCGGCGGACGCGAAGGCGAGGATCCATGCCCACATGGCGTAAAGCTCCCACATGTGGCCAAAATACCCGAGATTTGCGAGCAGCAGCGGGCGGTCGGTCAGGACGGCAAGCGACTGGAGCGGGTTGAAGGTGGCCCGGCCGAAGGGCGCCGGCCCCTCTCGCGCGAAGGCCCCGAACACCAGCGCCCCGCCCAGCGCGGTGGCCGAGGTCGCCCAGACGACCGCGCGCCAGTCGACACCATCGGCCACCGCCCGCACGAGGTGGGGCATCGACGAGCCGAAGGTCAGCGCCCCGATCAGGAAGCCCAGCGCAAGGCCACGCCCCTTCACGAACCATGTCGCCATGAGCTTGAGCGCGGGGGGATAGACCCCCGCCATGGCGATGCCGGTCACGACGCGGGCGATCACCGCGCCCTCGGGGCCGACGAAAAGCAGCGCCGCGTTCGACAGCGCCGCCAGAAGCGCGGCCCCCGCCATCAGCCGATGCATGGGCAGGATATCGGGCAGGTTGACGAGCGAGGCCCCGACCGCGCCCGCGACGAACCCAAGCTGCACCGCGTTCGTCAGCCACGCCGCCTGCCCCGGTGTCAGCTGCCAGTCGCGGATCAGCTCGGGCACGATGGCCGTGGCCGAAAACCACGTCGCCAGCACCCCGACCACGCCAAGACAGAGGATCGCCAACATCCGCCAGCGCCCCCTGGCCTGCGGCATCGCCGGGGCATCGGTCATCTCAGAAATCCTTCAAGCGTCATCGTCCATCTGGTCTTCGGGCCCATGCCGCAGGCCGCCCCCGGGGCCTCGCCATCCGAGACCCTGAGGCCGCAGACCGATCTATCCGCGCCCAGCCCGACGATTTCAACACGGCCGGTGATCGTTTCGCCCAGACCGGCGGGCGTCCCGAAGCCAACCCCGGCCTGCAGGAACACGGCCCCCGGGCCCGTCGGACCCTCGGCCAGTCGGGCCCCGAGGGTTCTCGGCATCACGCCGCCCTGCCCGATCTGCCTGCCGAACGCGGTCTTTCCAGCCGGGGCCGGATCGCCCGGGACCGGCTTGCGGCCCCCCCCAATTGCGGTGATGGCATGGATGTCCTCCACCCGCGTCGTGCGGCCGCACCCGGCCGATTGGGTCCTGTTTCGGCATGCCGTTGAGGGTAGCCGGCCATCTGCCGTGACGCTTGCGATCTCGCCCCCCTGTCAGGCTTACGTCGGGCGGCGGCGGCGGGTCCAGCGACCTTTGACCGGGCCGGGGCATGCCCACCCCGGGCGCATCCGTCAGGCTATGGCTCGGCATCGTCGGCTCCAAGGTGCAGGGCGTCGCGGCGCCACCTCATAGGACCGGCCCGGAAGACGGGGCCGCACCTCTTCGATCGCCCTCCTGCTTCGTCAGGGCAGCGGGCCGCCCCCCGGGCAAAGGCTCGCCTTCTCTGGCGTCGTCACCGCGATGACCGTGCAGCAATCATGTAGGCACAGCCGCGACATGCGGCGGGCGGCACGGGCCTGGCCGACAGCGCGCGCCATCGAAAGTTTCAGCGGCCCGCGCTTGGGATCGGGATGCAAGGGACCGGGCGTCGCGGCGCAACCATCGTCGCCCCGGGGGCGATGTGGTCGGTTCGCCGGTATTGCAGACGTCAGGGGCGGGGCTGGCACGCCTCCTGACTTCTGCGGGCGATCACGCCAGCCGCAGGGTCCGGTGCCCCAGCCGGGCCAGCCCTTCGGCCAGCACCACGGCGGCGGCGACACCGTCGATCACCGGGCGCCCCAGCTCGCGGCTCAGGTCCCCCGCCAATGCCGCCATTCCGCCGCAGCCCAGCACCAGCGCCGCGCCGGGATGGTCGCGGGCCGCGCGGCGGACAGCCTCGGCCACCGGGTCCTCGGCGCCCGCGGCATGTCCCCCGATCTCCAGCACCGGCACCCCCGCCGCCCGCACGCCCGCGCAACGGGCGATCAGGCCGGTGCGGCGTAGGTTGGCCTCAAGCACCGGGACCGAGATCGCGGCCGAGGTGACGACGCAGAAGCTGTCGGCCAGCTGCGTCGCCAAAAGGCACGCCGCCTCGCCGATGCCCACCACGGGCGCGCGCACCAGCGCCCGCGCGGCGTCGAGCGCGGTGTCGTCGAAGCAGGCGATGACATGCGCGTCGGCCTGTGTTCCGGCAATACGGTCCAGCAGGAAGGGGGTCGCGTGGGCGCCATCGAGCGGCCCCTCGATCGAAGCGGGCGCGCCGGTGGCGGTGGTGGCGACGATCTCGGTCCCCGGCGCGGCGGCGGCGCGCGCGGCGGTGGCGATGGTCGCGGTCATCGCTTCGGTCCCGTTGGGGTTGGCGACGTGGATCCGCATCACCCCGCGCTCCGCCTGCGGCGCAGCACGAAGGCGCATGTCAGCAGCACCCCCACAAGCAGCAGCGACGCGCCCGTGGTGAGGGTCGCCAGCGCATAGATCTCGGGCGTGGTGACGGTGGTGGTGAGCGCGGCCAGCTGCATCGGCAGCGTGTTGGTCGATCCCATCACCTGGCTCGACCGCGCCAGTTCGTCCCACGACAGGGTGAAGCCGAAGACAGCGACCCCGATCAGGAAGGGCGCGATGATCGGCAGCGTGACATGGACGAAGGTCTGCCAGCGGCTTGCGCCGAGGTCGCGCGCGGCCTCTTCGTAGGACGGGTCGAACCGGTTGAAGACCGCGAACATGATCAGCAGGCCAAAGGGCAGCGTCCATGTCAGGTGCGCGCCGAGGCCCGAGGTGAAGGTGCCCAGAAGCGTGACGAAGTTGCGCTGCGCCCAGTCGCCGCCGAGGCTTTGGACCAGCCCGTCGAAAAGCCGGAACTCAAGCCCGATGCCCAGCGACACGACGATGGACGGCACGATCAGCGACGCGATCGCGATGTAGAGCAGGACCATCGCCCCCGGGAAGCGACGGCGGAACGCCAGCCCCGCCATGACCGAGATCACGACCGTCAACACCATCACGACCAGCGCCAGCCGGAACGACCTCCAGAACGCACCCGAGATGTCGACCGAGCCTTCGTTCGACCACAACACCGCGAACCAGTGCAGCGACACGCCGCGCATGGGGAAGACGAGCCCCCCGTCCGGCCCCTGGAAGGACAGCGCGACGATGGCGACCATCGGCCCCCAGAGGAACGCCACGAAGAGCGCGAAGACCGCGGCCAGCGCATAGAAGGATCGGGGGCGGGGTCCGTCTTTCATCCCGGGGCTCCTGTCACGTCAAAGCTCCTTGCGGATGTCGACCATGCGCAGCAGCGCGGATATGGCCAGCATCACGGCGATCAGCAAAAGCACCGCGTTGGCTGCGGCCAGCGGGAATTGCAGGTACTGGATTTCGGTCTGGATCGTCTTGCCGACGCTGGCGATCTGCTGGCCGCCCATGATGCCGATGGTCAGGAAATCGCCCATCACGATGGTCACCACGAAGATCGACCCGATCAGGATGCCGGGCCGGGCCAGCGGGATCACCACGTTGGTCAGCGTCTGCCGCCCCGAGGCGCCGGAATCGCGCGCCGCCTCGATCAGCGCGGGGTCGATCCGCATCATCGAGTTGAAGATCGGCACCACCATGAACAGCGTGTAAAGGTGGACGAGGGCCAGGATCACCGAGAAATCGGAATAAAGCAGCCATTCCAGCGGCTGGTCCGTCACCCCCATGCCCATCAGCGCCTGGTTGACCAGCCCGTTGCGCCCCAGGAGCGGGATCCACGCGATCATGCGGATCACGATCGAGGTCCAGAAGGGGATCGTGCAGATCAGGAAGCACGTCACCTGCATCGGCAGGCTGCGCACGTGGAAGGCCAGGAAATAGGCGACCGAGAACCCGATCACCAGCGTCACCGCCCAGACGAGGAAGCAGAACTTCAACGTCGAGAGATAGGTCTTGAGCGTCGTGCAGAGATAGGGAAGCCCGTCGATGCAGCCGTCGAAGAGGTCGGCGTAGTTTCGCAGGATGAAGGCGGGTTCGATCGAATACTGCGTGAACTCCCAGAAGCTGACGACCAGCGTCACCGCCAGCGGCAACAGGAAGAACAGCGCGAAGACCAGCCACATCGGCAGGGCCAGGAGCAGGCCTTCGCCCGCCCCCTGCCCCCGCCTGAGCCCGAGGCGCGGGATCGCGCGGCGGATGCTCCGCCGCGCGCCGGTGTCGATCGTGTCGGTCACGCCGCGATGAACTCGTTCCACTTGCGGACCATGTACTGGTTTTCGTCCATGACGGCGTTCCAGCACGCGACCGCGCCCATGCGGTCCTCGTAAGAGCCGCCGTCGCGGGTGGCGCCGGCCTCTTCCAGCAGGTCGCCCGAGGGGGACATGATGTCCTGCTCGGCGGCCGCGCCTTCGTACCAGTAGGCCCATTCGTAGGGCTCCATGTACTCCTTGGCGGTGTCGAGCACGGCGGGATAGTAGCCCTGCTTGGACAGGTGCGCGCCCGCCCAGCCCGACAGGAACCAGTTGATGAACTCGTAGGCCGCGTCCTCTTTCCGGCCGTCCAGCGTGCGCGGCAGACCGAAGCCGCTGGCCCAGGCGCGGTAGCCTTCCTTCAGCGGCTGGTACTTGCAGGCGATGCCCTGGGTGCGCACGGCGGTGACGGCGGGCGACCACATCGACTGGATCACGACCTCTCCGCTGGCCATCAGGTTCACGCTTTCGTTGAAGTTCGACCAGAAGGCGCGGAACTGGCCCGCGCGCTTGGCCTCGATCAGCTTGGCGATGGTAAAGTCGATCTCTTCGCGGGTCATGTTGCCCTTGTCGCCATAGGTGATCTCGCCCATCGCCTCGATCGCCATGGCCGCGTCCATGATTCCGATGGACGGGATGTTCAGGATCGCCGCCTTGCTGGCGAATTTCGGGTCGAGCAGCGCCGCCCAGGAATTCACCTCGCCGTCGATCAGGTCGGGGCGGATGCCCAGCGTGTCGGCGTTGTAGGTTGTGGGGATCAGGGTGATGAACTCGGTCGGCTCGGACGAGAACGCCTTGCCGTCCGCCGCGTCGAGATAGAGCACCTCGAAGGGCGCGGTGCCGTCGGAGCCGACCGCCTTGCCGCCCACGGTGCCTTCGCGGATCACGCTGGCGATCTGGTCCGCGCGGTCGATGCGCGTCGCGTCCATGCCCTTGAGGTTGCCCGAGGGCACGAGGTTCGGCAGCGCGAAGTACTCGGTATCGACCAGGTCGAAGGAATTCGGCTGCGTGATCACCCGGCGGGCCACGTCGTCGGTGGTGACGGCGATATACTCGATGTTGATGCCCAGATCCTCGCTCGCCTTCTTGGCGATGCCGGGGGACTGGTTCACCGCGGTCGACAGGTAGCGCAGCGTCACCGCCTCCTGCGCGTGGACGTAGGGCGCGGCCAGCGTGCTGGCACCGAGCGCCGAGGCGCCTTTCAGAAAAGTACGGCGGGTCGTGGTCATCTGGGGGTCCCTCCTTGGTGGCTTGGACGTTTCTTCTTGGTTTCTCTGATCGGCCGGGCGTCAGACCTCGGCCGCGACATGGTGCAGATCCTCCGGCGCCCAGTGCAGGGCGACCGCGTCGCCCGGGGCGAAGGGATCGGCGAAATAGGTCCGTTCGGGCAGGATCGCGGCCATGTCCTCGCCCGTCTCGGTGGCCAGCGCGACATGCACCTGCGGGCCCTGGTATTCGACATCGCGCACCGTGGCGCGGCGGTGGGCGTCGGCGTCCCCGCGGCTAAGCCGGATCGCGTCGGACCGCAGGGTGACGGTGCGCCCGCCCTGGGTCATCACGTTGTGACCGCCCATGAACTGCGCGACGAAGGCGGTCGCGGGGCGGTTGAAGATCTCGCGCGGGGGGCCGGCCTGCACGATGCGGCCGTCCTTCATCACCACCGCCAGATCGGCCAGTGCCATCGCCTCTTCCTGGCTGTGGGTGACGTGGATGAAGACGATGCCCAATTCGCGCTGGATGCGCCGCAGCTCGGCCCGCATCCGCCCCCGCAGGAAGGGGTCGAGCGCCGACAGCGGCTCATCCAGCAGCAGAACGCTGGGCCGGGTCATCAGGGCGCGCGCCAGCGCCACGCGCTGCTGCTGTCCGCCCGACAGCTGCGCGGGCACCCGCGCCGCGTAGTCGGCCATCGACACGAGATCCAGCATCTCCATCGCGCGGCGGCGCCGCTCGGCCTTGGGCACGCCCTGCATCTTCAGCGAAAAGGCGACGTTGTCGAGCGTGTCGAGATGCGGAAACAGCGCGTAGCTTTGGAACATCATCGCCGTGCCGCGGCGGGCGGGCGGGTCGTCGTTGACCCGCCGGTGGGCGATCAGGATGTCGCCGTCCGACACCGCCTCGTGCCCCGCGATCATCCGCAGGGTCGAACTCTTGCCGCAGCCCGACGGCCCCAGGAGGCAGCAGTACTGGCCGCCACGGATCCTCAGGTCGATGCTGTCGACGGCCCGGGTGGTCCCGTAAAGCTTGCTGACGGACACCAGCTCGACATCGTTTTCCTTGGCCATGATCCCCCGGTTCGCCCTGTCCAGTTCGCGGTTGCCTCCCGACCATCGGACAGAGCGGCGGGGATGCCGCGGAAAAAGCCGCCCTCCCGCGGCCCAAGACACGGGGTGCCGCAGGATTGCCGTCTCTGACCGGGCGTCGCCCATTTCTTGGGCGGACTCCGGCCGGTGCGGGACCGCTCTGCCCCGCATGCAACCGCCGGGCGGTGTCGCGCGGCGGGCGGCGTCCCCTTCCGGGCGAAGGGCCCGGGCTGCCATGCGAAAACGGCGGCCCCGGGTGCGGGACCGCCGTTCCTCTTCTCCGCGACCTGCCCTGCCCGCCCGTAGGACGGGACGGGGCGTCAGTCGCCGATGCGTTCTTCCTCGGCCTCGCGGATGCGGCGCTTGACCCGCTTGCCCATGAAGATGGGCGCGACGAAGCCGAAGATCGCGATGGCCCAGAGCGCCAGCGCCAGCCAGCTGTCGAAAAGCGTGCTCCACTCACCGTTCGAGATCGTCATCGCGCGGCGCAGGTTCACCTCCATCTCGTTGCCCAGAAGTATGCCGAGGATGATCGGCACCAGCGGCACCTCGAACTTGCGCAGGATCCAGCCCAGGATACCGAAGCCCACCATCATCGACAGCTCGAAAGTCGACCCGGTGATCGAGTAGATCCCGATGAAGGCCACCATCGCCACGATCGGCATCAGGATGTGCGTCGGGATCAGCAGGACCCGGGTGAACAGCCCCACCATCGGAATGTTCAGCGCCAGCAGCATGAAGTTGGCGATGAAGAGCGCCGCGATAAGGCCCCAGACGACGTCGGGGTTCTCCTGGAACAGCATCGGCCCGGGCTGGATGTTCAGCGTCAGCAGCACCGCCAGCAGCACGGCCGTGGTCCCCGATCCCGGCACGCCCAGCGCCAGCATCGGCACCAGCGCGCCGCCCGACGCCGCGTTGTTGCCCGCCTCGGGCGCCGCGACGCCGCGCGGATCACCCTTGCCGAAGCTGCGCCCGGTGGGATCGACGACCTGCTTTTCCACCGAGTAGGCCAGGAACGACCCCAGCGATGCCCCCGCGCCGGGCAGCACGCCCGACAGGAACCCCAGGCCGGTCGAGCGGAGCATCGTCGGCGTGCAGCGGCGCAGCATCGACCAAGGCGCGGTCAGCCGGCCGATGGTCACGGTTTCGCGCGGCGCCTCGGCACCCCGCGGGTCGCGGTGTTCGAGAAAGACGAACACCTCGGAGAGGGCGAACAGCCCGACGATGGCGATCAGAAAGTCGATGCCGTCGTAAAGATGCACCTCGCCGAAGGTGAAGCGCTGCACCCCGGTCTGGGTGTCGACGCCGATCATCGCGATGCCGATGCCCAGCGCTGCGGCAAAGGCCGACTTGGCCTGGTTAGTGGCGGCGATCCCGCCCAGCGTGGCGAAGGCCAGAGTGTAGAGCACGAAGTACTCCGCCGGCTTGAAGAGCAGCGCGATCTTCACCAGCTGCGGGGCAAGGAAGACCAAGCCCCATGTGGCGAAGAACGCGCCCACGAAGGACGCGATCCCCGACAGGGCCAGCGCCTCGCCCGCGCGGCCGGCCTTGGCCATGGGATAGCCGTCGAGACAGGTCATCATCGCCGGCTCGTCACCGGGGATGTTCAGCAGGATGGACGAGATCCGACCGCCGTACATCGCCCCGTAATAGACCGAGGTCAGCAGGATCAGCGCGGCGGTCGCGTCCAGTTTCATGGTGAAGGCCAGCGGGATCAGGATCGCCACGCCGTTCGCGGGGCCAAGCCCCGGAAGCGCGCCCATCATGGTGCCCAGAAAGCAGCCCGCAAGCGCCAGCAGCAGGTTCTGCCACGTCAGGGCGACGGCGAAACCGTCGTAGAGGGAAAGGAATGTGTCCATAGGATGCGCCTCAGAAACCGAAGCGGCCGTCGGCCAGCGACAGGCCGAAGATCAGCTCGAACAGAATGAAAAGCCCCACCGAGGTTCCTACGCCGTTGAGCAGCGCCGTGACCGGCCGCGCCCCCAGCCGCCACGTCAGGTAGGCGGTGGCGAGCACGGTGGAGATGACGAAGCCCAGGACCGGCAGAACCTGCGCGTAAAGGAACATCACTAGAAGGGCGAAGCCGATCTCGGCCAACCGGTTCAGGCTGGGCCAGCGAGGGTCGGGGTCGGGCTTGAGCACGAAGTAGAGGGAGGCCAGCGCCAAGATGGCGGCGATCAGCATCGGGAATGTCGAGGGGCCGATCGCGTCCTGCGCGAAGCTCTCCGGAATGATGGTCGCGGCCCAGATGTAGAACGCCGCGAGGGCGAGCCCCACCAGGCCGAGCACGCGGTCGCTCATCATGGCGACGTCCTCCGGTCTGAATGTCGAAAAGACCCCGCCCGGGGCGCCCGGGCGGGGAGGAAGGCGTGGCGCGTGGCCGTTACTGGATCAGGCCGATCTCGCGCGAGATCTCCTCGATCTCGCTGACCGAACCGGCGACGAACTCTTCGAACTCGTCCCCTTGCAGGTCGAGATCGGCGAGACCGTTGTTCTCCATCACGGTCTTCCACGCGTCGCTGGCATAAAGCGCGCCAAGCTCGCCGACCCACCAGTCATAGGCCTCGTCGCTCATGTCGCCCGGGGCGTAGAAGCCGCGCCAGTTCGCGCCGACGACGTCCAGCCCCTGTTCCCGCGCGGTCGGGAACTCGGCGAAATCGCCTTCCAGCCGCTCGGGCGCGAGCACGGCGAGCACCCGCAGGTCGCCCGATTCGACAAAGCCCATCGCCTCGGACAGATCGCCCGTGTAGGCCTGAAGCGAGCCGGCCAGAAGCTGGCTGATCGCCTCGCCGCCGCCGGCAAAGGCGATGTACTTGATCGCGCGCAGATCCTCGACGCCCGCTTCCTGCGCGGCCATCAGCACCTTCAGGTGGTCCCAGCCACCGATGGCCGAGCCGCCGCCGATCGACACCTGGCGCGGGTCCTCGGCCAGCACGTCCATCAGGTCGGTCAGCGTTTCGAAGTCGGAATCGGGCCGCACGCCGATCACGCCGTAGTCGGCACCGATGGTGCCCAGCCAGCGGACCTGGTCCATGGTGTTGCCCGGATAGGCGCCCTGCGCCAGCCGCGTGGCCGTCGCGGTCGAGGCGGCGACAATCAGGTCGTCCTCGTCCCCGCGCTTGTTCACGACCTCGGCGAACGCCACGCCCCCGCCGCCGCCCGACAGGTTCTGCACCCGCATCGTGCCGTCGATCATGCCGCCTTCGCGCAGCACCCGCGCGACCTGACGGCAGGTGAAATCCCAGCCGCCGCCGGCCGCCGCGGGGGCGATGCACTCGGGCTGGTCGGGCGTGAATTCCTGCGCCGTGGCGCCCAGCGGCAGCCCCGCCAGAACCGCCAGCGCAAATCCTCCGGTCACGATCTTCTTGATCATGTCACTCTCCTCCACTTGAACTTGTCCGGGCCCGCAGGTCCCGATGGTTCGCGGACCATAGCCGTTAAGCCTGTCATCAAGCTGTCACGCGCGACCGGGGCGCTTTCCCCGCGGCGTCCGGGGGCCTAGACTGCCGCATCGGGGAGGAACCTTCATGCGCGTGCTTCTGGTCGAGGACACGACCGACGTGGCCGAGACGGTGGCGGCCTATCTCGTGCGCGAAGGGATGGCCTGCGACGTGGCCGGCACCGAGGCCGACGCCGCGGCTTATCTCGACGTGCAGTCCTACGACCTCGTGATCCTCGACATCCAGTTGCCCGACGGCGACGGGCGTGCGCTGCTGCGCGATCTGCGGCGGCGGCGCGACGGGACGCCCGTGCTGATGCTGTCGGCGAATTTCTCGGTGGAATCGCGGGTGGGGTCGCTGGACGAGGGGGCCGACGACTACCTCGTCAAACCCTTCGACCTGCGCGAACTCAGCGCCCGCATCCGCGCCCTCAGCCGGCGGCGGTTCGACCGCTCGGTGCCCGAGATCGTTGTGGGTGACATCGTGCTCGACCCCTCGGCGCAGACGGTGCGGCGGGCGGGCACGCTGCTGCCGGTGACCCGCCGGGAACTGGCGCTGCTGGTTCTGCTGATGAGCAACGCGGGCAGGATCGTGTCGAAGGGCCGGCTGTTCGAAGGGCTCTTTTCCTTCGACAACGCCGATGTCGGGCTGAACGCGATCGAACTTTACGTGGCCCGCCTGCGGAAGAAGCTGGCGCCCTCGCAGGTGCGCATCCGCACCCACCGGGGGCTGGGCTATTCGATCGAGGCGGCCGCCGATGAGTGACGGGCGCCTCAGTCCTGACCCCGGTCCTAGTCCTCGCACTGGTCCTGGCCCCGGCACTGATCCTGGCCCCGGCCCGGGACCTGCCTCCAGCGCTCCGCCCGACCCGGCCGTCCCGCGCGGGCCGGTCGCGGCCGGCGCCACACCCCCCGGCACCACGCTGTCGCTGAAATCCCGGGTGGCGGTCGCGGTGGCGGCGGTCGTGCTGGTGGGGGGCGCGGTGGTGCTGGCCACCGCGCTGGCCTACGGGCGCCATGCCGCGCGCGAAGCCTATGACAGGCTGCTCGTCGGTGCGGCAAGCGACATTGCCGAGTCGATCACCATCCGCGACGGCACGCCCGAGGTCGACATGCCCGTTTCGGCCTTCGAGCTTCTGTCGCTGGCGCGCAAGGACCGCATCGCCTACCGGGTGATCGACCGGGCCGGGCGGACGCTGACCGGCGATGCCGCCGCCCCCGCGCCCGAAACGCTGCGCGACCTCAGCCTCTATTCCGGGGCCTTCGGCGACGAACCGGCCCGCTATGCCGCCGTGGTGCGCCGCTTTGCCGAACGCGGCTACTCGGGACCGGTGCAGATCATCGTCGGTCACACCCTGCGCGCCCGGCAGGAGCTTGCCCGCGACATCGCGCAGAACGCGCTGGCGGTGCTGGGGGCGGCGGGCGCGGCGATCGCGCTCTTCGCAAGCCTCGCCGTCGCCTCGGCGATGCGGCCGCTCACGGATATCGGCGCGGCGCTGGCGCGGCGCGATCCCACCGACCTGACACCGCTGCGCGCGCCCGCACCGCGTGAAATCGCAGCGCTGCGCGATGCGCTCAACGCCTTCATGGCGCGGCTCGACCGGCAGCTGCGCGCCAACCGCGACCTGATCAGCAACGCCGCGCACCAGCTGCGCACCCCGCTGGCCGCGATCCGAGTGCAGCTTGAAGCCGCCGCCGACGACCCCGACCCCGCCCGGAAGGAGGCGCTGCTGACCCGGGTGCACGAACGCTCGCGCGCCTATGGGCGGCTGCTGGACCAGCTTCTCAGCCAGGGGATGGTGCTGCACCGCGCCGACGCCATCGCAAAAGAGCGGATGGACCTGCGCGACGCCGCGCTCGAAATCTACGAGCAAAGCGATATCGAGGTCTTTGCCACGGGTCTGCGGCTCAGGCTCGACCTGCCCGACGACCCCGTGACGGTCGAGGGCGACCTGCTGTCGCTGACCGAGGCAGGGAAGAACCTGCTGACCAACGCGCTGCGACACGGCACGCCGCCGATCGCGCTGGGGGTCGCGCGCACGGGGGGCGAGGCACGGCTGTGGGTGCGCGACGCGGGCCCCGGCCCGGCCCCCGGCGTGCTAAAGCGCATCGGCGACCGGTTCGCCCGCGACGGCCTATCGCGGGACGGCGGCGCACCGGGCGGAGTGCCCCATACCAGTAGCTCCGCCGCCGGAAGGTCCGAGGGCAGTGGATCCATGGCCAGCGATGCCGTTGAGCCAAAGGTAGGTGGCTCCACGGACAGAGTTTCCCCGACTGCAGCCTCACCAGACGGCGCTTGCCCCGCCGACGCACCCCCCTGCGGGGCGACCCCGGGCGGAGCCCCCCGCGGCGGGGGGGCACCACAGACAACGGGGGCGGCAATGGGGGGCGGGCTTGGGCTTTCCATCGCGCAGACGGTGGCCGACAATCACGGCGGGCGGCTGTCCCATGGCACCGATGCGGCGGGGTTTGAAATCGCCATGATCCTGCCGGTGGCCCCGGCATGACCGGCCTGCGCATCCTGCGGGCGATGGGGATGGCCTTGCTGGCCGCCCTCGCGGTCCCGCTCGCGCCCGTCCGGCCCGTCGCCGCGCAAGAGCTGGCGCAGCGGCTGGGTCCGCCGGACGCCACGCGCAGCGTCACGCTGCGCAGCACCACCGACCTGGACGTGCTGCGCCCGGTGCTCTCGGCCTTTCTTGCTGACCGGCCGCAGGTGGCGGTGCGCTACGAACAATGGCTGTCGAACGGGCTTTACGCCCGTGCCACCGCCGACTGCCTGCAACGTCGTGCCGGCGCCGACCTCGTCATCAGCTCGGCCGTGCACCACATGGTCGACCTCGTGAACCGCGGCTGTGCGGCACGCCATGTCTCGTCCGGCACCGCCGCCCTGCCCCCGGCGCTGAACTGGCGCGACGAGCTTTGGGGCGTGACGCAGGAACCGGCGGTGATGGTCTATAACCGCGACCTTGTGCCCGAGGCCGACGTGCCACGGTCGCGCTTCGACCTTCTGGACCTGCTGCGCTCGCCCGACAGCCGCTACGCGGGTCGTGTCGCCACCTATGATATCGAGGCGTCGGGCCTGGGATACCTCTTCGCCTACGCGGATTCGCTCGAAGCCACGACCTTCGGCGGGCTGATGGAGGCCTTCGGCCGCACCGACACCGTCGCCACCTGCTGTTCGGCCCAGATCATGAGCGGGATCGTCAGTGGGCGCTACCTGATCGCCTACAACATCATCGGCTCCTACGCGATGGAGCGGGCGCGCGACGACCCGCGGCTGGGGATCGTGGCGCCCGACGACTATACCCTGATGCTGTCGCGCGGCGCGATGATCCCGCGCGAAGCGCCGGACCGCGACCTTGCCGGTGAGCTGGTCGACTTCCTGCTGTCGGTCGAGGGGCGCGCCGCGCTCAAGGACGCCGCGTTGCTGACCGACCTCGACGAGCTGACGCGCACCGGCGCGGCCACGGCTGGTCAGGGCGCGTCGCTGCTGCGTCCGGTCGAGCTGTCGCCAAAGCTTCTGGTGGCCTCGGACCGGCACAAGCGGATGCTGTTCCTCAGCCGCTGGCGCGACGCCTTTCCCACCGTCGAACCCGTCGCCCCCGCCCCCTGACTTCGGCGCTTCGTCTGGGCGGATGGCATGGGCGCGTCGGCATGGCGGCGGCGGGCACGCAATCCGCGCCCGGCCCAACGGGTCGGCGAGAGGGGCAGGATCGGACAGGGTGCCCGGTCGAACCGCCCCGCCCGGGGACGCGCACGGCCCTCGCGAGTCCGCGCCGATGATCACCGCCCCTTTCCCGCGCGAGGTCGCGCAACGCCCCCGGCCCCATTCACCACCGCGCGGGCGGCAAGCCGGTGTGGCGACTGCCCCGGCCGATCTGCGGGGACGGCTTTCGCCGCGCCTCCGGCCCGCATAGAAGGCCGGGATGGAGTATGATGCGATCATTCTGGGCGCCGGCGGCGCCGGTCTGCAGGCGGCCTTTACCGCCGGGAAGGCGGGGGCACGGGTGCTGGTGCTGGATCACGCCGAGAAGGCAGGCAAGAAAATCCTGATCTCGGGCGGCGGGCGGTGCAATTTCACCAATACCGGGACCGAGCCCGGCTGCTACATCTCGCAGAACCCGCATTTCGCGAAATCGGCGCTCAGCCGTTACACGCCTTGGGATTTCCTAGCCCTCGTCGAAAAGCACGGCATCGCGTGGCACGAAAAGACGCTGGGGCAGCTTTTCTGCGACGGCTCCGCGCGGCAGATCGTGGCGATGCTCTTGGACGAATGCGCCCGCGGCGGGGTCGAGATCCGGCTGGGCACGGAGCTGGGCGAGATCGGCCATGCCGATGGCCGGTTCCGCGTCGCGGGGCACAGCGCGCCGCAGCTGGTGATCGCCACCGGCGGGCCGTCGATCCCGAAGATGGGTGCCACGGGTATCGCCTACGACATCGCCCGGCAGTTCGGGATGAAGATCGTGCCCCCCCGCCCCGCCCTGGTCCCGCTGACGCTGGGCGAGGACGCCGCCGCGTTTCGGGCTATCTCGGGCGTGGCCTGCCCGGTCTCGGCGCAGGCGGGCGCATCCGGCCCCGCGTTTTCCGAGGCCGCGCTTTTCACGCACAAGGGGCTTTCGGGGCCAGCCATCCTGCAGGCCTCGTCCTACTGGAGCCCCGGCGACGCGGTGACCCTGTCGCTGGCCGCCGACGCGGGCGACAGGCTGCGCGACGCGCGGCGCCGGATGCCGCGGTCGCATCTGCGCGCGGCTTTGGCCGAGTTCCTGCCCAATCGGCTGGCCGAGGTTCTGGCCCAGCGCATCGCCCTGCCGCGCGAACTGGGCAACACCCCGGATGCCGAGCTGGACCGCGCCGCGGGAATGCTGACGGCGCTGACCTTCCACCCCACCGGAACCGAAGGCTATGCCAAGGCCGAGGTCACGGCGGGCGGCATCGAGACGGACGGCCTGTCGTCGCGCACGATGGAGGCGCGTGCCGTCCCCGGGCTTTACGCCATCGGCGAGGCGGTGGATGTCACGGGCTGGCTGGGCGGGTACAACTTCCAATGGGCCTGGGCCTCGGGCGCCGCCGCGGGCACCGCCATCGCGGCCCGCATGGGCTGACCCGCAGGGGCTGCCATTGCAGGTCCCGCCAATGCCGTCGTCCCGCCGGCTTTGGCCGGACCCGCCATTGCCTCTCGAGCCCTGCTCGCCCCTGCGTCATCGGACAGAGGAGCGCCCCTTCCGCCATCACCCTGACCGAGCACCACGCACCCCGCTGCCTGCCGCTTGGGGGGATGGTGACGGCCATGGCGAACCGGCTTATCCAGCGCGGCTGAGCCGCGGACGCGGACCAGAAGGTGCAGGCCATGCTCCCCGTCCAACATCGGACGCTGTCTCGCGCCCCGTCTGAGAAAGCGGGCTCCGGGCTAGGACGTTGCCCCTTCCGCCGTCACCCAAACCAAACACCACGCACCCCGCCGCCTGCCGCTTGGGGGCCAGTGGCAGCCATGGCGAACCGACCTATCCGGCGCGGCTGATCCGCGGGCGCCGTGCCTGACGTGCCGGTCCGGCTGGTCCGTCCTGCGTCCGGTTCCGTCTCGCACGCGGTCTGGCCCCCAGTCGTCGGGCCACGGTCATCGGGCCCCGCTCATCAGTCCATGGGGCGGCCCAATCGGTTGTCGTCCTGCCCGCACGGCTCGCGGTCCGCGCCCCGCAGCCCGGGACAGGGGACGGCGGTGCGCGGCGGAGGGGGGGCGTCACTCAGCCTGCAGGACAGCGGTAAAGCCCGTGACCTCGTAATAAAGCGCCGCGGCCCCGTGCAGCGGAATGCCCTCGGGCGGGGTGGCCATGGCTTCGGGCGTCAACCCGGCCAGGCTGGGGCCGCTGGCGCGCAAGAGGTCGAGATCCTTCATGACGCGCGACAGCAGAGCCTCGACCCGGGCCGTCGGCGCATCGGCGGTGGTGACCAGAAGGACGGGCATGCCCAGCGTCGGCACGTCTGACGTCACCGTCTCGTAGGTGCCGGAGGGGATCGTGGCGGGACGATAGGGACCATCCGCGGGCACCAGCGCCGCGACCTCGTCCCGCGAAATCGGCAGGACCGCCAGGGGACACCGCGACAGCGCGTCGTCGATCACGCCGGAGGGCGAGGAGAAGACGAACCCCGCGGCCGCGATCCGCCCGTCGCACAGCGCGGCGATGCGCGGCACCCCGTCAGCGGGTCCCCCCTGCGCCGAGGCATCGGCATCCCCCGCCGCGGCGGCGCTCTGCTCGGCCTCACCCACGGCTTTGTCCCCGTCCCCCGTTGGGTGCTCGCCCCCGGTCCCGGCATCGCCCGCGGGGTCGGGCACCCCCTCCACCGCCCACCCTCCGTAGGAAAGCACCTGCTGCATCGTCGCGCGGTGGCCCGAGCCCTCGGGCCCTAGGCTGACCTTGCGGCCGGCAAGATCAGCCAGCGCGGCGATGCCGCCGTCCCGCCGGGTCAGGATCGTCAGCATCTCGGTCTGCAACGTCATCACGCCACGCAGGTCGGCAGGGCCTTCGGCCTCCGCCTCGTCCAGCGCGGCGCGCGCGACGTCACCCTGCACCAGCGCGAACCCGGCCTCGCCCCGGCGCAGGGCGACAAGGTTCTCGGCCGACCCCGCCGTGGGCAGGTTGCGGCAGGGCGGCGCGCCGTCGGCATAGCGGTTGGCCAGCGCGCATATCGCGCCGCCTAGGGCGTAGTAATTGCCGTCGGGCGCGCCGGTGGCGATGCGATAGCCCTCTTCGGCCACGGCGGCCCCCACGGGCAGAGCGGCCGCGCAAATCGTCGCGGCAACACCCCGCCTCATCCCTACACGTGGCCTCACCATTTCTTGATCTCCGTCGATACGGGCTATCTGGCGCCCCGAACCTAGCCCCGGGAACCCCGGGCGCAACGCCCGCCCTCATGGCCCCTCCGGCCCGGGGGGGCGCCGTGCGCCCGCCTGCGTGCATGCGCGCGCCCCGGCCAGAGAACAGGACAAGGACACGCGTGACCAAGCCTCACCCTCTCCTCCGCCTTCGCCAGCTGTCGATGGCGCTGCCCGCCGTTCTGGTCGTGGCCCTGGCCGCCGCCCTGCCCGTCGCCGTGGCCCCGGGGCCGGTGGCGGCGCAGGACAACGCGCTGCACATCATCGGCGCCTATACCGACGTGGAAATCACCGCCGGTGGCCACGATTTCCAGCTTTTCGCCAAGATCGACACCGGCGCCGACAGCAGTTCGATCGACGCGCGCGACATCGAGACCTTCGAGAGGGACGACGACGACTGGGTGCGGTTCCGCGTGCCGCTGGGCGAAGGCGACGAGATGGTCGAGATCGAGACGCCCGTGATCGACACCGTCGGCATCGTCGGCGAAGAGGATGACCGCCCCGTCGTCGAGATGGAGCTTTGCGTGGGCGAGGTCCTGATGACCGCCGACGTCAACCTGGCCGACCGGTCCGAGCTGGACTACCGGATGATCCTCGGGCGCGAATACCTCGCTCGGGGGGGGTTCCTCGTCCATGTCGCGCAGCGGGGGCAGCTTCGCCCCGCCTGCGAGGACGACGACTGATGCTGCGACTCCTCTGCGCCGCCCTGATCCTGTGCGGGGCGGGCCTGTTCGCCTACCGCGCGCTCGTGCTGGAATTCCCGTTGCAGCCCAACCAGAACTCTCCCATCTGGTCGCTGGAGATCCGCGCCGACATCCCCGCCACGCCCGACGGCGCGCGGGTGTCGATGTTCGTGCCG
Source organism: Mesobaculum littorinae (assembly GCF_004011175.1). Classification (GTDB taxonomy): domain Bacteria; phylum Pseudomonadota; class Alphaproteobacteria; order Rhodobacterales; family Rhodobacteraceae; genus Tranquillimonas; species Tranquillimonas littorinae. Next base: position 22,923 of record NZ_RQXX01000003.1, read on the forward strand.
CCCGAGTTCGGCCGCTACCAGCCGCTGCACGAACAGTTCCTGTCTGACCGCATGTCCCTGACGATCCGCACCGCCGACGACGGCAGCCGCCGCGCCGTCTGGACCGCGGCCCAGCTGAACTCCGGCACCAGCGTCTACTATCGCGGCACCTTCTTCCAGAAACCGGTGCTGAGCGAAACGCGCCCGCAGACCCGGGCCCCGGCCGAGCTGCCCAGCGACTTCGACTTCGTCTCGCCCCGGTCGATGGCCGAACGCACGCTGGCCAACCGCATGATGGCCGAACTGGACCGCCAGGCCTATGACGACGACACGCTGACCTCGCTTCTGATCGACCGGCTGCGCGACGGTACAGACGACCTGGCGCGGCAGCCGATGGACGGCCGCGTCGGCACCACGCCCGTGGCCGAAACCGCGGCCTACGTCCTGAACCAGCAGGGGCGGGCCGCGCGCGCGGTCCACGGCATCCCGCTTGAGGAGACGGGCCAGACCTCGCGCCCGATCTCGTGGCTGGAACGCTGGGACGGCGAGGGGTGGCGCAGCTATGCCATCGACACCTCGGACCCGTTCAACCCCGAGAACCGGCTGACGCTGTGGCGCGGCGACGCTGACCTGGCCGAGGCCGAGGGGACCCGGATCGAAGATGTGCGCATCGCGCTCGACCGGCGCGAAGTCGGCTCGGTCGAGGCGCTGTCGCAGCGGCAGGACGATCCGAACCGCCCGCTGGTCCTGGCCACCCTGCTGGATCTGCCGGTCAACACGCAGCTGGTCCTGCAGACGCTTCTGGTGATCCCGATCGGCGTGCTTGTTCTGGTCTTCATGCGGCAGTTCGTGGGCATCCCGACCTTCGGCACCTTCATGCCGGTGCTGATCGCGTTGTCCTTCCGCTCGACCAGCCTGGTCACCGGGCTTCTGATCCTCGCCGCGGTGCTTCTGGTGGGGATGTCGTTCCGGATGTTCTTTTCCCGCCTCAACCTGCTGCTCGTCCCGCGGCTGGCGGCGATGCTGACGGTGATCGTCATGGCGATGATCGGCCTCAGCGTGCTCGCCGACAGCTTTGCCCTGGGCACCGGCCTGTCGGTCACGCTGTTTCCCATCGTGATCCTGACCATGACCATCGAACGCCTGTCGGTGACGTGGGAGGAAAACGGCCCCGTGGACGCCAGCAAGGAATTCGCGGGCTCGGTCGTGGTGGCCGTCGCGGCCTACGCGGTGATGGGGCTCGAAGAGGTGCAGCACCTGTTCTTCATGTTCCCCGAGCTTCTGCTGGTGGTTCTGGCCGTGATGCTGGCGATGGGTCGCTATTCCGGCTTCCGCCTGTCGGAACTGCGCCGCTTCCACGAATTGTCGGGACGGAGCTAGGCCATGCTGACGACACCATGGGCGCTGAAGCGCCGCGGCGTTCTGGGGATCAACGCGCGCAACACCCGCTATGTCGCCGACGGCAACCCGCGCCACCTGATGCCGCAGGTCAACAACAAGATCGCGACCAAGCGGCTGGCCGCGAAGGCCGGTGTGCCCACGCCCGAGCTTTACGGCGTGATCGAGATCCAGGCGCAGGTGCGCCGGCTCGACCGGATGCTGGAGGGGCGCGAGGATTTCGTGATCAAGCCCGCCTGTGGCGCGCAGGGCGACGGCATCCTGGTGATCTCGGGACGCAACAAGAAGGGCCGCAGGCTGGCCGGCGGCGGGGTGATCGGCGAACCGCAGCTGGCGCACTTCATCTCGAACGTGCTGTCGGGGATGTACAGCCTGAACGGCCTGCAGGATCAGGCCATGCTGGAGGAGAAGGTCGACTTCGCCGACGTCTTCGAAGGCCTGGCCGAGGCGGGCGTGCCCGACGTGCGCATCATCGTCTATCGCGGCGTGCCCGCGATGGCGATGGCGCGGATCCCGACAAGGGAATCGGGCGGCAAGGCGAACCTGCACAAGGGCGGCATCGGGCTTGGCATCGCGATGGACAGCGGTCGGACCACCCGCGGCGTCTATCACAACCGCATCATCGACGAGCATCCCGAGTCCGGCCAGCCGCTTTCGGGCATCCAGTTGCCCGACTGGCACAAGATCGTCGAGATGTCGGCACGCTGCTACGACCCCACGGGGCTGGATTACCTGGGCGTCGACATCGTCTTCGACGAAGAGAGGGGGCCGCTGCTTCTGGAACTCAACGCCCGTCCCGGCCTTGCCGTGCAGCTGTCGAACGGCGAAGGGCTCGACACCCGCCTGCGCCGCATCGCGGCCTGGGTCGATGAGCGTCCGCGCGACACCGAAGAGCGCATCGCCTTCGGCATGACGCTGAGCGCCCCGGTGCCCTGACACTCACCGCCCGGAACGGGGCGCGGGCGGCCGGTCCGCGCCCTTTTCCAGCCCTTTCCCGCCCCGTATCCTTTCCCGCCCCGCACCCTTCTGCGGGCCTGCCCTGCCCCGGCGATGCGGGCCGTTGCGTCCCGCCCCCACGGTCGTTCTGTCCGGAAGCGACGAAATATCCCGGCACGCATGGGCACGCCCGGCCGGCTGAGCAGGCATCGGCCGGAGGCAAGCCCGAATGCCCCGGCGACGCATCCCCCCGGGCCGAAGCCTCGCGATCCGGCCCCCATACGGCACGTATCGCGGAACCGGATGACAGGCCCCCTGGAGCGGCGCCTTGCGCGGCGGACCTAGCCCAGCGCCTGCGAGACCAGCGCATAGGCGCGCAGCCCGGGCGAAGACAGGGCAGACGGCTCGTCCGCCGGAAGCGGCGCCCGGGCCATCGCGATGCCGGTCCCGTCCGCGGGATGTAGGCCCAGCGTCGTGGCGTGCGCGACAAGCGCCTCGGCCTGCGGCAGCGGCATGTCGATGCGCAGATCCGCGCCCGCGCGGCGCCGCGCGGCCTCGGACAGCAGCGCCCGGGCGGCCGCGTCGCTGCGGGCCAGCAGCGGGCCCACGACGTACCCCGTCCCGAACCGGCGCAGAAGCGCGATGCCGCCCTCGGTCTCAAGCAGGGTGCCCCGCGCCGCGATCCCGGCCAGAAGGTCGGCGCGCGACAGGCCCGTTGCGGCCCGGTCCGCCGCCGCAAGCGCCGCGACCTTTGCCGACCCCGCCGCGACGACGGGACGCTCCGGCGTGGCCGCGCGGGCCGTCCCCGAGCATTTCAGGATGCGCCCGGTTTCGACGAACCCGAACCGGCGGTAAAGCGGCAGCCCCATCTCGGTCGCCACAAGCCGGCAGCTACGGCCCTCCGCCAGCTTAAGCAGGGCCGCCATCAGGCGCCGACCCAGCCCCGCGCCACGCAGCCCCGTCTCGACGATGATCATGTTGAGCGCGGCCACCGGTCCGAGATGCGCGCAAAGACCGGTGCCGACGACCTGCCCGTCCTGCATCGCCGCGACCCCGCGCGACACCGACAGCGTCAGCGCCCAGTCGGCCTCGCGGTGGGGCCAGCCCGCGGCCTGCGACAGGCGCTGCGCCCCCGGCAGATGCGCGGCGGTGAAGGGCACGAGTTCAACCCTCGCCACGTCGGGCGGGGCCGCCCGGGGATGCGTCGCGTCGCCCCGCGCGGGGCCGGGGTGGGTCGCGCCGGGTTGCTGCGGGTCCGAAGACGGCAGGTCCAAAGGCGCGCGGCCGGTCGCTGCGGACCCGGGTTGCGCTGACTTGGGTGGCACGACGTCGCGCGAACCGGGGCCGGGTGCCTTGGACGCGGCGGACCCGGAATCCTGTGGCCGGGAGGCGGAGCGCATACTGTCGGACATGCTGATCTGGTTCGCTTCTGTAGCCGTGCCGCGGTTAGTGCGACAGGTGCCGCCCCAGCGCAAGGACGAGGTCCCGTGCCGCGGCAAGCTCGTCGCGCCTCAGGTATTCCTCGGGCAGATGGGCCCGCGCGATGTCGCCGGGTCCGCAGACGATGGCGGGCAGGCCCGCGGCCTGGAACAGCCCCGCCTCGGTCCCGAAGCTGACCGCGGCGTGCGGGCGCCGCCCGCCAAGCTCCGTGGCGAGGCGGGCCAGGGGCGCGTCGGGCGGCAGGTCCAGCGCGGGGTAGCTCGACAGCCACTCGACCTCGCAGTCACGGGCGGCGGCGACCACGGGCTGTAGCAGGGCGGCGGGGTCGACGCCCGCGATGGCGCGCGCCTCGATCCGCGCCTCGGCGGCGTCGGGAATGATGTTGAGCGCCTGCCCGCCCGACACCGTGCCGACTTGCAGGCTGGACCACGGCGGCGCAAAGCGGTCGTCCAGCGGGCCTGTCTGCACCTCGGTCGCGCGGGCGACAGCGGCCGACAGCACCGGGATCAGGCGATGGATGGCGTTGTCCCCCAGGTCCGGGCGTGCGCTGTGCCCGCCCCGGCCCTGCGCCCGCACCCGCAGCGCGGCCTTGCCCTTGTGCGCCAGCACCGGGTGCAGCCCGGTAGGTTCGCCGATGATGCAGCCCAGCGGCGGGGCGCAAAGCTGCGGCAGCGCGGCGATAAGGTGGGGCACACCGCGGCACCCGGCCTCTTCATCGTAGGACAGCGCGATATGCACCGGCGCCGAAAGAGGCATCGCCGCCAGATCGGGCAGGGCCGACAGGACGGCGGCGACAAAGCCCTTCATGTCGCAGGCACCACGACCGATCAGCCGCTCTTCGACCCGGCGCAGCAGGAACGGGTCGCCCTTCCAGCCCGGCTCGTCCGCCGGCACGACGTCGACATGCCCCGACAGGACGTAGCCCGGGACGGAGGGGTCGCCGATAGTGGCAAAGAGGTTCGCGCGGTCGCCCTCGGGGCCCATGAGAACGCGGCAGGAGACGCCGGCGGTCGACAGCATATCGGCCACGTAGGACATCAGGTCGCCGTTCGGATGCCCCACGACCGTGGGAAACCCGACCAGATCCGCAAGGATCCGCTCGGCGTCCGCCTGCCGGCGGCCCGCCTCGGCGCCCGTTTCGTCGCCCGCCCGGTTGCTCATCTCGTCATTCCCTCCGTTCGTCTTGCCTGCCCGCCTTTCCTTCCGGAAGAACCCTATCGGCAAGCGGGAGGCCCCGCATCCCCCTGCCCCGGGATCGACGTCGTGGCCGGGCCCGAACCCAGGCCCGGCCACGGCCCGCGGTCAGGCCGCGACGATGGGCGGGCGGACCTCGCCGGTCAGGCCGTCCGCGATGCCCAGGTCGGTAACATGCGGCCCCGGGTTGCAGGCCAGGCTGGCGCCGACCAGCGACTTGAACGTCATCACCGGCGGCTGCCATGGCGCGACCTCGGCCGCCGCGCGGCGCAGATCGCGCAGGGTCTGAGCCACCTGCGGCGCGGGGGCGTCGCTCAGAAGCCCGCAGACGGGCAGCGGCAGAAGCGCGGTCACCCGCCCGCCGCGGGCCACCGCCATGCCGCCGCCGCAACCGATCAGCGCGTTGGCCGCCGCCGCCATGTCCGCCGGGTCGCGGCCGAAGACGGTCAGGTTGTGGCTGTCATGCGAGACGGTGGTCGCGATGGCCCCGGTCCAGTCGCCCCAGCCTTCGAGCACGCCCAACCCAATTCCGCCGCCGCGCCCGTGCCGGTGCAGCACCGCCATCATCAGCGCGCCCTCGGGCAGGATGACGACGCCGTCCTCGACCCGCGCGGCAAGGGTGCTCCACTCGGTGAAGCGCGGACGCTTCACGGTGTTCAGCGTGACCGCGGCCGCGTCCGACGCAAGGGTAAAAGCCTCCCCGCCCACCGGGGCCAGGCGCATCGTGTCGGCAAAGGCCGTGCCAGCGTCCGTCCCGACCGGGGTGGCGATGCGGCCGCCGCGCGCGACGACGCGACCCGACGCGACGGTCAGGCGGCAGGCGAACCCCTCGAGGTCGGCGAAGACGGCGATGTCGGCGCGGCGTCCCGGTGCCACGCGGCCCAGATCCTCGCGCCCCAGCCGGTGCGCGGCGTTCAGCGTCGCTGCCTGCACCGCCGCGACCGGGTCCAGCCCGTAGCCCACCAGCCGCCGCAGCACATCGGCCATGCCGCCGCGGTCGACCAGGTCGTCGGGAAAGACGTCATCGGTGCAGATCGTCACCGTCGAGGGAAAGCGCGGCAGGCCGTTCAACGTGGCGACCGCGCCGGGCAGCACGTGGTCGTGGCTGCCGCGCAGCTCGATCGTCAGGCCGGCGCGCAGCTTGGCCAGCAGATCGTCGCCATCGGTGATCTCGTGGTCCGAGCCGATGCCGGCGGCGGCAAAGGCCTGCAGGTCCGCCCCCGAGAGCCCGCGCGCATGGCCGCAGACCAGCTTGCCCGAGGTCAGCCCCGCACCGACGATGTCGCGCATCCGCTCCGACCGGTCCAGCACGCCGCGCATGTCCATCACCTCGGCCACGCCATGGATGTCGGGCCAGCCCAGCATCTGCGCCATCTCGGGACCATTGACCTCGGCCCCCGCGATTTCCAGCCCCGGGGCCGAGGGCACGCAGGAGGGCGCAAGCGCCAGAAGCCGCAGCGGCAGGTCGCGCGCGGCGTCGATGGCCCAGCGGACGCCGTCCAGGCCCGCGACGTTGCCGACCTCGTGCGGGTCCCAGCAGACGGTGGTGGTGCCCTGCGGCACGACGGTTTCGGCATAGCGGCGGGGCGTGACCATCGAGCTTTCGACATGCATGTGCGTGTCGATCAGCCCCGGCGTCACGATCGCGCCGTCCAGCGCGACGACCTCGGCCGCGTCGTTGCGGGTGCCGGGGGCATGGACCGAGGCGACGAGCGGCCCGGTGATGCCGATATCGGCCGCGCGGATCTCGCCCGTGGCGACATCGACCAGCCGCCCGCCCGTCAGCAGCAGGTCGAAGGGCGTGGTGCCACGCGCGGCGGCGACGGCACGGTCGCGCAGGCCGGGGGCGTTGAGGTCAGCGTCGGGCAGATCCGGCCGGGGCTGATCGGGGCTGGAGATATCGGGGCCGGCGATATCGGGGGCTGTAAGATGAGGGGCGGTCGGGCCGGTGGCGGTCACGTCGGTCATGGCAGGGCCTTTCGGGCGGCGTGGGCAAGCCCCGCGCCGAGGAGTTCCTTGATCCGCGGCGCGTCGGCGCTGCGCGAGACATGGGCGTTGGGCGCGGCCTTGCGGGCGCGCCATTCCACGACCGTCATGCCCCGGGTGTGGGTGCCGGTCAGCTCCGCGTCGATCCGCGCGGGCGAGAAGGTCACGCAATCGGGCGCGGCCAGCGCCGCCGCCGCGACGGGATCGTAAAGCGCCATGCGCCCGGTCTTCGAGATGTCGACATAGCCCTGCATGAGGTCGGCCAGCAGCGCGGCGCGCCCGCCCGCCAACGCGCGCAGGGGGGCCACGTCGGAGGCGTCGACCGTGACCTGCCGGCAGGTCTCAAGATCCACCATCCGCAGGTCGAGCCCCGCCGCCAGCATCTCGGCCACCGCCTCGGGGTCGGCGGCGGCGTTGAACTCGGCCGCGGCGGTGTGGTTGCCCGGCCCGGCAGAGCCGCCCATCCAGGTGATCCGCAGCCGACCCGCCGCGGCAGGCGCCGTGCGCGCCAGATGCGCGATGTTGGTCAAAGGCCCCAGCGCCAGCAGGTCGCGCCCGCCGTTCTGGACAAAGCGGGCGATGGCATCGGTGGCGGGATCGGGCTCGACCCGCCCCGCGACGGGCGTCAGGCTGCGCCCGGCGGTGGGCATCCCCGTCTCGCCCAGAACGTAGCCCGCCGTGATCGGGGGCTGCGTCAGCGGAGCGTCGGCGCCGTCATGGATCGCCACGTCCCAGCCGAACGCCGCGCGCGCGGCCAGCGCGTTCGCGGTGACCTGCCGCAACGGCGCATTGCCCGCCACGGTCGACAGACCCGCGAGGGCACGGCCCGCGCCGTCAGCCAAGCAGATCGCGGCGAGGTCGTCGAACCCCATGTCGGTGTCGACCCAGATCGCGCCCTCAGGCATTGGGCAGCACCACCGCGCCCGACAGCGGCAGATCGAACTGCACCTCGGTCCCCGGCGCGTGGCGCGGCTCGGCCGCGGGGCGTTCCGCCTTTACTTCGCCCAGAGGGGACTCGAGCAGGTATTCCACGCTTTCGCCCTGGTACGAGGCGCCGATGATCCGCCCCTCGTGCGGGCCCGTGCCCAGCGGCACGGATTTCGGCCGCCACGCCAGCCCGCGCGTGCCCGCAGGCACCGCGAACCCCGTGGGCACGGGGCCTGCAGAGCCCTTGAGCATGTCGCCCTCGGTCTCGAACGTGTTCTCGAACCCGATGAACTTGGCCACGAAGGGCGAGGCGGGGCGTTCGTAGATATCCTCGGGCGTGCCGATCTGTTCGATGGCGCCGCCCTGCATCACGATCACCCGGTCGGCCAGCGCCAGCGCCTCGACCTGGTCATGGGTGACGTAAAGCATCGCGATCCCCAGCTCGCGCTGAAGCCGGGCGAGTTCGGTCCGCATGCCCAGCCGCAGCCGCGCGTCGAGATTCGACAAGGGTTCGTCGAGCAGTAGCAGGCGCGGCTCCATCACGATGGAACGTGCCAGCGCCACCCGCTGCTGCTGCCCGCCCGACAGCGCGGCGGGCGCGCGGTCGGCGAAACTCTCCAGCCCCACCGCAGACAGGGCCGAGGCGACGCGTCGGTCGCGTTCGTCCGCCGGGGTGCCCGCGATGCGCAGGCCGAAGGCCACGTTTTCGCGCACGCTCAGATGCGGGAACAGCGCGTAGGACTGGAACACCAGCCCGATGCCGCGCTTGTTGGCGGGCACCCGGGTGATGTCGCGCCCGTCCAGCAGGATGCGCCCCGACCGCGCCTTCATCAGCCCCGCGATCGACCGCATGGTCGTGGTCTTGCCGCAGCCCGAAGGCCCCAGCAGCGCGACCAGCTCGCCCTCGCGCATCTCGAAGTTCAGGCGATCGACCGCGATGCTGTCGCCATAGGCCAGCGTCAGGTCGTCGAGTTTCAGGAAGGGTTCAGACATAGTGCGACAATCCCAGCAGACGTTCGGCGACCAGCACCACCGTCAGCGACATCAGCGCCAGAAGGCCCGACAGCGCGGCGATCGAGGGGTCGAAGTTGAATTCCATGTAAAGCAGCATGTCGACGGGCAGCGTCGCGACGCCCGGCCCCGTCAGGAACAGCGAGGCGGGCACCTCGTTGAACGAGGTGATGAAGCCGATGATGAAGGCCGCCATGATCCCGTTGCGGATATTGGGCAGCGTCACCCGCAGGAAGGCGCCAATCCGCGAGGTGCCCAAGAGGATCGCCGCCTCCTCGATATCGGGGCGCAGGTTTTCCAGCGAGGCCGAGACGACGCGCACGGCATAGGGGATCAGCAAGGCGGAGTGCGCCAGGAAAAGCGCCAGCCGCACGCCCAGCCCCGAGGGAATGACCAGGTGCCGCAGAAGGGCGAGACCCACGATGATGCCCGGCACGATGATCGGCGCGGTCAGCACGTTGCGGATGGCCTCGCCGCCGGGCACGTCGTAGCGCGCCAGCGCATAGGCTGCCGGAATGCCCAGGATCAGCGCGAAGAGCGTCGCCCCGATCCCCAGCGCCAGCGACAGGGCAAAGCTGGACCGGAAGCTTTCGATCTCGAACACGCGGATGACCCAGCGCAGCGACAGCCCCTCGGGCGGAAAGGCGAGCGATTCACCGGCCGAGAGGCCCGCGAAGCAGATGATGACGAAGGGGCCGATCAGGAACAGCATGACGGCGGCAAGGAAGAGGTGTCCGGCAAGTTTCATCGGGCGGCTCTCCGGGTCGTGGCGATGCGTTTGAGAAGGAAGTTCGTGGCGATGCTCATGGCGATCAGGATCACCGCGATCACCCCGGCCGAGGCATAGTCGTTCGCGACCGACACCCGCTGGTACAGCAGGGTCTCCAGCATCAGCACCTTCGAGCCGCCCAGGATCGCGGGCGTCACATAGGCGGTGAGCGAGCCCACGAAGGTCAGCGTGCCGCCGACCACGAGGCCTTCGCGCGTCAGGGGCAGGATCACCCGCCAGAAGATCGCGAACCACGAAGCGCCCAGCACCCGGCCCGCGGGGATCACGTCGCGCGGCAGGTTTTCCAGCGACGACAGCAGCGGCAGCACCATCAGCGGAAAGAACAGCTGGATCAGGCCGATAAAGACGGCGGTTTCGGTGAAGAGGATGCGCAGCGGTTCATCCGTCAGGCCCACGGTCTGAAGCGCGGTGTTGAGAAACCCGGTCCGGCCCAGGATCACCAGCCACGCATAGGTGCGCGCCACCGGCGAGATCATCAAGGGCAGCACCAGCAGCGCCACCAGACGCCCGCGCCAGGACGGCGAGGTTTCGGTGATCGCGATGGCGGTGATGTAGCCCAGCACCGCCGCAACGGCCGTCACCGTCAGGCCCAGCCGGAAGGTGCGGAAGAAGACGTCGAGGTAGAGCGGCGTGGTGAAGAACTCGACGAAATTGCCGAGGCTCCAGCCCGCATCGGTGCGGAACGCCCCCGACAGCAGGACGCCCACTGGCAGCAGGAACCCCACGAGGATGAAAAGCGTGGCGGGCGCGATCAGCATCAGCCCCGCGCGTCTGGTGTCGGTCATGGCATGCTCCGGTCTGGTCGGGCGGCCCGGTGCGGGGCCGCCCGGGGATCGCTTAGCGGGCGACCTTTTCGTTCCACTGGGCCAGCCAGTCTTCGCGGTTCTCGATCTGCACGGCGGGCGGCAGGAAGTGGATCTGCTCGGCCATGTCGGCGCCGTAGGTCAGACCCTCGGCCTGGTCGTCGCTCAGCTCGACGCCGGTGTTGACGGGGCTGTCGGCCCCCATCTCGGCCAGCTTGGTCTGGACCTCCTCGCTCAGCCAGTAGTCGATGAAGCGGTGCGCCTGCTCGACGTTCTGCGCCCCCTCGACCACGGCCAGCACGTTCAAGCCGCCGGACTGACCTTCCTCGGGGATGATCCATTCGGCCCCCACGGGCAGGTTGGCGACGCCCGGCCAGGCAAAACGGCCGATGGCGGTGGCCAGGATCTCGCCCTGCTGCATCAGCTGGGGGATCTGGCTGGAGCGTTCGTAGAAGGTCACGATCTCGTCGCGATGCTCGGCCACCAGGTCGATGGCGCCGGTGAAATCGCCCGCCTCGGCAGCCTCGGGGTCCAGCGCGCGCTGGATCATGTAAAGTGCCAGCGGGCCTTGCGTCGTGGTGATGTTGGGCAGCGCCAGCCGGTCGACCACGCCGTCGGACAGAAGGTCGGTCCAGCTTGCGATCTGCGCCTCGCCCGCGACGGCCACGGTCGAGGTGGCGTAGAAGGTATAGCCCAGGGCCATGCCCCCGCCGATCGGGTCCTTGGCAAAGTCGTAGATATCTTCCGCATTGGGCACCTGCGCCATGTCGAGCGGCGCCAGAAGACCGGCATTCGCGGCTTCGAGGGCGGCGGCGTCGGAAAACGCGATGACGTCGATCACGGGCGCGGCCGCGTTGGCCTCGAGCTTTGCGAGGCGTTCCGAGTTGTTGCCGGTCTCGACCGTCAGGGTGCAGTCGCACATCTCTTCGAAGGGCTCGTAGAGCGCCTCGCGGTATTCGTCCTGCGCGATGCCGTAGACCGAGATGGTCAGGTCCTGCGCCAGCGCGGGCGCGGCGGCGAGGCCACCCAGAAGGGTGGCAAGGGTCGTGGTGCGTATGGCCATGATGTCACTCCGTGTCGGTTGTGGTTTCTTGCGGGTCTCGGGGTCGTTCTGGCGGCGCGGCGGTCGAGCCGCGGGCGACGAGGGTCACGGGGAACAGCCGCGGCCCGGCCTCGGCGGCCCCCGTCGCGATGTCCAGCGCGCGCTCGGCCACGAGGGCGAGGTCCTGCGCCACGGTGGTCAGCGGAGGGTCGACGATGCGCCCCCAGATGACGTCGTCGAAGCCAGTCACCGAAACGTCGCCCGGCACGGCGACCCCGCGCGCGCGGAACGCGGTGATCAGGCCCACGGCCTGCGCGTCATAGGCCGCGGCGCAGGCCGTGGCGCCCCCCAGGTCCAGCCCCTGCCCCAGGTCGAGCGCGGCGTCGAAGGTCGGCGCGCAGGCGACACGGCGGACCGAGACGCCCGCCTCGGCAAAGACCTCGCACAGGCCCGCCTCGCGCGCGTCGCTCACATGCGACGCGGCGGCCGACACCACGACCAGCGCCTCTCGGTGGCCCAGGTCGACGAGGTGCCGCGCGATCTGCCGCCCGCCGTCGCGATGGTCGCTCGACACCGCGTTCATCGGGTTGGCGGCGGCGTCGACCACCACCAGCGGCACACCCGGCGTCATCCGGGCGCGGTCGGTGTCGCGCACGGGAATGACGATCACCGCGTCGACGCCGCGCGCCTCGAGATCGCGGATCGCGGCGGCCTGATCGCCGGGCGTGCCCATCGCGTCGGCCACCATCAGCGCCAGCCCCCGCGCCCGCGCAGCGGCTTCGAAGGCCTGCACGAAGGCGGGAAACAGCGGCATCGAGAAATCCGGCACCACCAGCCCGACATTCGCCGAGCGACCGTTCCGCAGGCTGCGCGCGGCGTGCGAGGGGACATAGCCCAGCCGGTCGGCGGCGGCGCGCACCCGGTCGCGGACCTTGTCCGACACCCGCCCCGTTCCGCGCAGCGCGTTCGAGACGGTCGCGGGCGACACGCCGATGGCATCGGCAATCTGCTGAAGCGAGACGGTCGAACGGCCCATGCGACGCCTGATTAAAGGTTTCACCAATCTGCTTTATCGTTTTAGCAAACCGTCTTCCGACGCAACCCCCGCGGCCGGATTCCGGGCGATTGCCGTCAATTTCAGCGCTCGCAACGCGGATACGCGCAGCGCGCGGGCAGGCCGGGAACGGAATCCTCAACCCATGGCAGATCCGCCGCGCGACGAACCCGCATAGGCCGACCGACGCCGGATCAACTGGCACGGTGCCGTCGCTGTGCGGGGCAGGTCGGCGGGGGTTACGCCGGGGGAGGGCATCGGCATGCGCGGCAAGCAGCAAGAGGCGAGCGCGGTTCTTCGGATATCCGGCTGATCTTCGGCGGGTCGACAGGCGCGCGCGGGGCGGGTCGGGGCGGAGCGGGGACCTTCCCCAAGCGCGCACCCTGTCGAGGCGGACGAGACGGTGCCTGATACCCGCACGCGGGCTTCGGGCGACGGTCGGGCGCCCGGACCGGCGCGGCAGCAGGCCCGCCTCATGCATGCCGACCGGCGCCCACACCTGACCGGCCCGATGCTCCGTGGGCGTCGCCCTCCGCCCATGCCGTGCCCGGCAGACCGCGCAGCGGCGCAGCCTGCACCGCGCCGGCGCGATCCACGCGCGCCACGGCCGGACATGGGTCAGGGGACGCGGACCGGACCGATCAGGGCGCGGTCTTCGCCAGCCTGTCGAAGCCGGACAGCCGATCCACCAGCGCCCCCATCTGGTCGACCGGGATCATGTTGGGACCGTCCGAGGGCGCAGTGTCGGGGTCTTCGTGGGTCTCGATAAAGACCGCCGAGACGCCGACCGCGCAGGCGGCCCGGGCCAGGACCGGCGCGAATTCGCGCTGGCCGCCGCTGGTGGTGCCCTGCCCGCCGGGCTGCTGCACCGAATGGGTGGCATCGAAGACGACGGGCCAGCCGGTGCGGCCCATGATCGGCAGGCCACGGAAATCCGACACCAGCGTGTTGTAGCCGAACGAGGTGCCGCGGTCGCACAGAAGGATCCGGTCGTTGCCGGTGCTGGCGATCTTGTCGGCGACGTTGGCCATGTCCCACGGCGCCAGGAACTGGCCCTTCTTGACGTTGATCGCGGCGCCGGTTTCGCCCGCGGCAAGCAGCAGGTCGGTCTGGCGGCAGAGGAACGCGGGAATCTGCAACACGTCCACCGCCTGCGCCGCGGCGGCGCACTGGTCGGGGCTGTGCACGTCGGTCAGGACCGGGCAGCCGAATTCCTCGCGGATGGCGGCGAGGATCTCGAGCCCCTTTTCCATCCCCAGTCCCCGCGCGGTCGAGATCGACGAGCGGTTGGCCTTGTCGTAGCTCGACTTGAAGATGAAGCCGGTGCCGCTGGCCGCGCAGGCCTCGGCGATGCGCCCGGCGATCATCCGGGCATGGTCCAGGCTTTCGAGCTGGCAGGGCCCCGAGATCAGCACGAAGGGCAGGTCCCCGCCGAGACGCAGATCGCCGATCTCGACGATGCGCGGGGCGGGGTTGGAGGCGGAGGTTGAGGCGTCGGGCATGGGTCGGTCAGGCCTTCTATGTGTCTTGCAGCAGAATGCGTTCGATGCGCGCGACGTCCTGCGGATTGTTCAGCTCCCAGAACACCCGGCCGCGGGCCGCAACCTCGACACAGGCGATGCGGCGGCCGTTCTCGGCGAACCGCAGCTGCTCCAGCCCTTCGTGCCGTTCCAGCGGACCGGCCTGCCAGCCGGCATAGGCGCGCAGCGCGTCAGGGCGATAGGCGTAAAGCCCCACGTGGTGAAAGACGTCACCGAAGGCGGCGTCGCGCTTGGCGGGATCGATATAGGGAATCACTTCCTTCGAGAAATAGAGCGCGTGACCTTTCGCGTCGAAGACGGCGGTGGTGCCGCCGACACGCCCCTCCTGCCGGTCCTCGACAAAGTGGCGATAGGTCGTGGCATCGCAGCGCACCACGGGTGTGGCCACGTCGGCGCCCTCATCCCCGCGGGCGATCTCGGCCTCCATCGCGGCGATCAGGTCCGACACGAACCATGCGGGCGTCAGCGGCGCGTCGCCCTGCAGGTTCACCACCAGATCGGCCTCGATCCCGCCCCGCGCGATCGCGTCGGCGCAGCGCAGGGTGCCGTTCTCGCAGTCGGGCGAGGTCATCACGACGCTGGCCCCGAAGGCCTGCGCCGCGTCACGGATGCGGTCGTCATCGGTGGCGACATGCACCTCGGCCACGCCGGGGACAGCCTGCGCGGCCTCCCAGCTACGCTGGATCAGGCTCTTGTCCCCGTCGGCGCCGCGCAGCCGCGCCAGCGGCTTGCCGGGGTAGCGGGTCGAGGCATAGCGCGCCGGGATCAGGATGACGGTACGCAGGCTCATGCGCGACCCTCCGGGCGCGCGGGGCCGGAGGGTCGCGCCCCTGCCGGCGTCCTTGCCCAAGCCGCCTCCGTCGCAGGCGCCCCCGGGCGGGCCGTGGACTGGATGGCGTCCCGCGTGGCCGCGGGCCCGTGCCTCGACACACCCCGTTCGGCCAGCGGGCCTTTCGCGTCACTCATGTTGATCCCCCGGCGCTGCGATGTTCTTCCCCTCGCTATATCGCCCCGGGCCGACGTCGTGAAGTTCCGGCTTTGCCGGGACCGCGCCACGACAGCCGGGAAAGCCCCCCGACCTCCGGGAACGCCGGAACCTCACGACACTGGCCCCATCGTGACGCGGATCTGGCGGCACCGGGCAGAAGGCTTTATGTCAGCGTGGTGAATTTCCATTAGCGACCCTCGGGTCCCGGCACCTTGCCGCCCGGCATTTGACGACGACAGGACATTTCCGATGACGACACAGACGGGCATCATTCCGGTCGGCGGGCCCTGCAACCGGCCCCGCAACTGGCCTTCTCGCCCTGCCTGCCCCGGGCAGCCCGGGGCCACCGGGCCGATCGAAACCTGATCCCGCGGAAAGGGGCGAAGACATGAAGATCACCGTCGCCGGGCTGGGCTATGTTGGCCTCTCCAATGCCGTCCTGCTGGCCCGCCGCCACCAGATCACCGCGATCGACATCTCGCAGGAGCGGGTCGAGAAGGTGACCGCCGGCAAGAGCCCGATCATCGATCCCGATATCGAGGCATGGCTGGCCCAGGGGGGCCTGTCGCTGACCGCGACGACCGACAGCAAGACGGCCTACGAGGGCGCCGAGCTTGTCATCGTCGCCACGCCGACGAACTACGACACCCGCACCAACCGCTTCGACACAAGCTCGGTCGAGGCGGTGATCGAAGAGGCCCGGCACTTCGCCCCCGACGCGACCGTGGTCATCCGATCGACCATCCCCGTGGGCTTTGTCAGCCGGATCCGCGCCGAACTGGGCCACGAGGGCGTGATCTTCGCCCCCGAATTCCTGCGCGAAGGCCGGGCGCTGCACGACAACCTGCACCCCAGCCGCATCGTGGTGGGCGACCGCGGGCCGCGCGGCGAAGGCTTCGCCCGTCTTCTGGCCGAAAGCGCGGAGGATGCGGATGTCCCGGTGATTCTGACCGACCCGTCCGAGGCCGAGGCGATCAAGCTGTTCGCCAATACCTACCTCGCGATGCGCGTGGCCTATTTCAACGAGCTCGACAGCTACGCGCTGAGCCATGGCATGGACAGCCGGCAGATCATCGAGGGCGTCAGCCTCGACCCCCGGATCGGCCAGCACTACAACAACCCCTCCTTCGGCTACGGCGGCTACTGCCTGCCCAAGGACACGCGCCAGCTGCTCGCGAATTACGAGATGGTGCCGCAGAACCTGATCCAGGCGATCGTCGACGCCAACGCCACGCGCAAGGATTTCCTGGCCGACCAGATCATCGCGCGCGCGCCTGCCGTGGTGGGGGTGCACAGGCTGGTGATGAAGGCGGGGTCGGACAATTTCCGCGACAGCTCGATCCAGGGGATCATGAAGCGGATCAAGGCCAAGGGGATCGAGGTGATCGTCTACGAGCCCGCGCTCGACGATACCGAATTCTTTCGCTCCGAGGTCGTGCGCGATCTCGACAGCTTCAAGCAGCGCGCCGACCTGATCGTGACCAACCGGCTGGTGCCGGAACTGGCCGACGTACGGGACAAGATCTTCACCCGCGACCTGTTCGGGCTGGACTGAAACCGGGCCCCCGGCAGGCCCTGCGCCCCATCGGGGCCCTGGCCCGGCGGAGCCTTTTCGGCGCCGCTATGCCCGTGCCCCTATGCCCGCGCCGGAACCGCCGCCGGTTTACCCCGACCCTCCGGACCCACGATTGCGGCAGCGGCCCAGCGCCCCCCGGGGGCCACGCGGGCACATCAGCCGTCGTAGTGCCCGCTCTGATGCCAGCGCCAGGCGTCCCGCACCATCGTCTCCATGGTCGAGCGGTCGGGGCGCCAGCCCAGTTCCTCGCCCGCGCGGCGGCTGCCCGACACCAGCGCCACGGCGTCGCCGGGGCGGCGCGGCCCCTCGATCACCGGCACGTCCTTGTTTGTGATCCGCCCCGACTGCGCCACGACCTCGCGGACCGAGAAGCCGGTCCCGGTGCCCAGGTTGAAGACCCGGCTGTCCTTGCCCTCTTCCAGCCATTTGACCCCCAGCACATGCGCATCGACCAGGTCCATCACGTGGACATAGTCGCGGATGCAGGTGCCGTCGGGGGTGTCGTAATCCGTGCCATGGATCGTCAGCGCGTCGCGCTTGCCGTCGATGGCGTCCAGCATCAGCGGGATCAGGTGCGTCTCGGGCTGGTGATGTTCGCCCACCTCGCCTTCGGGGTCGGCGCCGGCGACGTTGAAGTAGCGGAAGATCACGTGGCGCAGGCCGTGACTGGCCCCGAAATTGACCAGCATGTCCTCGATCGCGCGCTTGGAGGCGCCATAGGCGTTCAGCGGCTCCTGCGCGCAGTTTTCGTCCAGCACAACGCCGTCCTGGTCCCCGTAGGTGGCGCAGGTCGAGGAGAAGACGATATCGCGGCACCCCGCGGCGACCGCCGCCTCGATCAGCGTCAGGCTGCCGCAGACGTTGTTGCGCCAGTATTTTCCCGGATCGGCCATGCTTTCACCAACCTGGGAGAGGGCCGCGAAATGCATCACGGCGGCGGGCTGCCACTTGGCAAAGACCGCGTCCAGCCGGTCGCGGTCCAGCAGGTCGCCCTTCTCGAAGGGGCCGAACTTGACCGCGTCGCGCCAGCCGGTGGCGAGGTTGTCGTAGGTCACCGGGGTATACCCCGCCCGGGCGAGCGCCTTGCAGGCATGGCTGCCGATATAGCCGGCGCCGCCGGTGACCAGGATGGGGGTGCTCATGGGATATGTCCTTCGCAAGTGGCGGGCGCAGGGGGGGTTGGCGCGCACCGTCTTTCCCGCCCGACGGCCCTGCGTCAAGCGGAACGGCGCGGTCTTCAGGGGCGTGGAGGCCGTCGGCGCGCGCCCGGGCGCCGCCCGCGTGGGGGATGATTCGCGCGCGAATCGCTAAAATTCAACTTAAAGCCGATCTTGCTTCGTGTCCCTGTCCCGGTAACCTTGGCGTGGGGTGCATGGAGATGCCATGATTACTCCGATCCTTCTTGGCGGCGGATCGGGCACCCGGCTCTGGCCGGTGTCGCGCCGCAGCTACCCCAAGCAGTTCGCGCCCCTTTTCGAGGGTCTCAGCCTGTTCCAGGCCACGGCGCATCGCTTCGACGCACCGGGCTTCGCCGCCCCCGTTGTCGTGACGGCCGAGCCGTTTCGCTTTGTCGCCCAGATGCAGTTGCAGGCATGCGACATTCCCCCCGCCGCGCTGGTGGTCGAGCCTGCCCCGCGCAATACCGCAGCTGCCGCGCTGGCCGGGGCGCTGATCCTGGCGCCCGAAACGCTGCCGAAGGGCGCCGCCCCGATCACCTGGGCCGCGCCGGGACAGGCCACCATATGGGAGGCTCCGGTCCAGGACGTCACGATGCAGGACGTCACGAGACAGGATGCCGCGCTGCAAAACATGGGCGCCGGCTTCGCCGAGGCGCCCGTGGGCCGCTTTCCTTTCCTCCCGCCCGGGACGGCCCCCTCGGCAAATGGCTGCGGCGCCGACCCGCTCTTGCTGCTGACGCCCTGCGACCACGCGATCCCGGACCCCGAGGGGTTTCGCGCGGCGGTCCTGCGCGCCGTCCCCGCCGCGCGGGCCGGGCGGATCGTCACCTTCGGCATCCGGCCCGACGGCCCCGAGACGGGGTATGGCTGGCTCGACCTCGGGGATCCGCGCGGGGGCACGGGGCTGCGGGACCTTCGGGGCTTTGTAGAAAAGCCCTCGGCCGAGCACGCGGCGCGGATGCTGGAGGCGGGCAATTCCCTGTGGAACGCGGGCGTCTTCCTGGCCCGGCTGTCGACCTTGCGCGCGGCGTTCCGCACCCATGCGCCCCGGGTCGCGGCCACGGTCGAGGCCGCGATGGCCGACGCCCGTCCCGACATGGCCTTCCTGCGCCCCGACGCCGCGGCCTGGGACCACGTGCCCGACATATCGATCGACCACGCGGTGATGGAGAAGGCCGGCAACCTGAGCGTGGCGCCCTATGACGACGCGTGGTCCGACCTGGGCTCGTGGGAGGCGATCTGGCAGGAGATGCCGCAGGACAACGCGGGCAACGCGCTTCAGGGCGCCGCCACGGCGATCGACTGCTCGGACACGCTTTTGCGCAGCGAGGCCGAGGGCATAAGGGTCGTGGGCATCGGGCTTGAAGACATGATCGCGGTGGCGATGCCCGACGCCGTACTGGTGGCCCCGCGCGCCCGCTCGCAAGAGGTGGGCCGGGCGGTGACCGCGCTGCGCGCTCACGGCGCGCGGCAGGCCGACGCCTTTCCCCGCGATCACCGCCCCTGGGGGTGGTTCGAGACGCTGGCGCTGGGCGACCGGTTCCAGGTCAAGCGACTGCACGTGGCCCCGGGCGCGGCGCTCAGCCTGCAAAGCCATGTCCACCGGGCCGAACACTGGGTGGTGGTACAGGGCACCGCCCGCGTGACGCTGGACGACGACATCCGCCTGCTGGGCGAGAACCAGTCGATCTACATCCCCCTCGGCGCGCGCCACCGGCTGGAAAACCCCGGGCTGATCCCGATGATCCTGATCGAGGTGCAGACGGGCAGCTACCTGCAGGAAGACGACATCACCCGGTACGAGGATATCTATGCCCGGTCCTGACAGGCGCGCCGGGCGGGCCCTGAGGGCCGGCCGGGGCGCATAACCGATCCGCCGCGAAACGGTCGCGGACGCCCGGTGGGGCGGCATCGGGATGCGACCGGCGACGGCGCTGGACATGCGGATCTTCGGGGGGGCCGGGCCGCTGCGCCCACGACGGCCCACGCAGCCGGGCCTCAGGGCCGTTCGGGCCGCGCGCGATGCCGTCTGGCGCGTCCTGCCGTCCTCAGCCCTCTTCGTGGTCCTTGCGCCGCAGGGCGTAGGCGAGGCGCCGGATGCGCACGGCACGGTTCAGCTCGCCCCCGAAGATCAGGATCAGCGCGGCAAGGTACATGAAGTAAAGCGTCGCCACGATCCCGGCGAGCCCGGCATAATAGCTGGTATAGGCCGCAAAGGTCGACAGATAGACCGAGTAGAGCGCCGTCAGGATCGTCCACGCGGTCACGGTAAAGAGAACCCCGGGCCAGATGCTGGAGAACCGCGTCCGCCGGGCGGGAAGGATCGCATGCGCGGCAAAGAGCGCGGCCAGCAGTATCACCGCCGCCGCCGGATAGCGGATCAGCCCGACCGTCACCGACGCCGGGTCGAAGCTGGGCAGAAGTCGGTGCAGGAGCGACCCCGCCCGCGGTGCCAGCACCAGAAGATAGCCCACCAGCACCAGCACCAGCCCCGCGAACAGCACCACCACCGCCTGCACCGCGTAAAGCACCGGTGCCGGGCGCGTTTCGCGCACGCCGTAGGCGCGGTTCAGCCCGACGCGCACGCCGTCCACCCCGCCGACGGCGAACCAGATCGTCAGCAGGATCCCGATCCCCAGCGCGCCGCCGCGCTGGACCGTCATCACCTTCTGCACCTCGGACACCATGGGCTCGACCAGGGTTTCGGGGACGATGGCGATCAGGAACCCGGTCAGGTCCTCGGCCATCGACGCGTCACCGATGAAGGCGGTCAGCGAACTGGTGAAGATCAGGAAGGGAAATATCGCCAGCAGCGCCCGGAACGCCACGTTGCCGGCCAGCCCGAAGGCATCATCGCTCCACAGCCGCAGGACCGCCTCGCGCAGGACGGCCAACGCCACGCGCCAGCCCCTGCCGGTCAGCAGGTCCTCGGGGTTGGCGCTGACGATGCCGTGGGTCATCGCGGCGTCGCGGACGGTCTCGTGGCCCTGCGGCGGTGTCATGGCCGTCCTCTGTGCGGTCTAGACAGGATCATGCTGCGACCGATTAGCGCGGATCGCGCTGCCGTGTAAGAGCGGGCGTCACCGGGGCGCGAGACCCCGCCGCCCCGGCCCGGGCAGTCGGCGCAGCCGAAGTCCGGGGGACATCCACCGTGCCGCCCCGTGCGGCAGCGGTGGCGGGAAATCGGGCAGGGACGGGAAAAGCGGCGCCCGACCCCGCAGGCCGGCTTGCCAGCCCGGGGCCCCGTGCCCTTGACTGCACCACGCACCCTGACCTGTCCGGAGACCCCCATGCCCCGCCACCTCGCCCTCCCGCTCACCCTCGCCCTGGCGCTGCCGTCGATGTCGGCCGCGCAGGACAGCCCCGGCCTTTGGGGCGCCTACGACGCGATGTTCCGCGACGCCCGCTACATCGACCTTACCCATGCGTTCGAGCCCGTGCAGGCGGTCTGGCCCGCCTTCGGTCATGCGCAGTTCCGCGCCGCGACGGCGGGCAACGCGATCGAGGGCTATGTCGACGTGGGCGAAGCCTTCACATACGAAGACCACGGCTTCGTCGCCACGGCCTATGACCTGCCCACCGACCAGTACGGCACCCAGCTGGACCCGCCGGCGCACTGGAACCCGATGGGCGCCACGATCAGCGACCTGCCCGCGACCTACGCGATCCGTCCGCTGGTCGTCATCGACATCTCGGGCAAGGTGGCCGAGGACGCGGGCTATCACCTGCAGGTCGCCGACATCGACGCGTGGGAGGCGGCGCATGGCAGAATTCCCGAGGGGTCGGTCGTCATGGTGCGCTCGGACTGGCACAAGCGCTGGGACGATATCGAGCGGTTCAACCAGAAGCCCTTTCCGGGCGTCGGGCTGGAGGCGCTGAAGCTGCTGCACGAAGAGCGGGGCATCCTGTTTCACGGGCACGAGCCGCTGGATACCGACACGACGCCCGACCTCGAAGGCGAGTACTGGCTGATGCACAACAACTACGCGCAGGCCGAGGGCGTCGCCAACCTGGACGAGGTGCCCGAGGCCGGCGCGCTGATCATCGTGGGCTTTGCCAAGCCGCTGGGCGGAACGGGGGGCTATGCCCGCTATGTCGCCGTGGCCCCGGCCGACTGGGAGCATGGCGTGACCATCGACGAGATGCCGGGCGCACCGCTTCCCACCCAGACCGCCCCGCTGGCCCGGGACGAACACGGTGTCATGCGCCCGACGCCCAGCGAGTGACCCCCGGCGAGTGACATCCGCGCGGGGCGCGCGCAGGGCGCCGGGTGGCTAGGAGACACGCCGCCCGGCCGCCCGCCGCGGGGCGCGCGCACGCAGGTCGGCGGCAAAGGACGAATCGGAGGTTCAGGGGAGAACCAGGGACGTGATCAGCAGGAAGGCTCCGGAGACGGCAAGGCCTGAACGCCAAGCCTTCCTGTCCTGGCGCCTTCCGCAGGGCGCCCGGCGACTGCGCAGGATGCGTTCATGGACGCGCACGGATCGACCCACGACCGAGGGCCGCCGCGCTGCATTTCTGTTCGGGCCGGGCATAAGCCCGAACATATCAGGCCATCGCGTGACACCCGCGGGCGCGATGTCCCTGCCCCCGCCGGCGGCCCGGGGCGGGACTGTGCCCGGGCCCGCGCCACGGCCGGGGCGCAAGGGGCTGTCGCCGGCTCAGCCTGCCTCGGCCACGGCGATGTCGGCCATCCGCAGGACGGCATCGCGCGTGGCGGCGACCGCGATGAAACGACCGTTGTGGCAGAACTTCGCCCCCGGCACGCCCGACGCGGCCTCGAGCGCGGCGTCGGTCAGGCCGGCCCAGGCGGCGGGCAGATCGGCGCGGGCTTCGAAACTGTCGGCGCTCTTGCGGATGGTGGTCAGCGCCCAGTCGTCGCCGCGGGGATGGACGACGAAGAGCAGGTGATCCGCGCCGGCGGCCTCGACCCCCGAGCGGAAGGGCATGCCCATCGGCAGTTCGAGAACCGGCGACGTTCCGGCCGCCTCGATCGCACGCAGCACGGTCGCAGCGGCGCGGCGCCTCGCTGCCTTGCCGGCGATCGACGCCTCGACGAAGGCGCGGGCGATGGGCACCGCGTCCAGGAAGGCCCGATCATCCGCACCGGGCGCGCGGTCGTCGTAGACGGGCTTCAGCGTCTCCAGCAGCTTCGGCAGCGTCAGCCCCGACAGCGGCCCGGCGGCCGCAGGGTCCAGCGCGCCGTTGTCCAGAAGATCGACCGGCAGCACGAAGCCCGCGTCGAAGCTGGCATGGATGTCGGCCACGTCCTCTTCCGGCACCGACAGCGCGCGCAGGTAATCCGCGCCGTAATGCGCCCAGATCAGGCCGAACGAACTGTAGGGCTGGCCATCCTCGCGCAGCGGATTGGGGCGCTGATGGTGGTCGAAGATCCGCGCCTCCGGGTCGTAGTTCCCGCCCACGTCGTAAACGATCCGCCCCTCGCCCGGCGTGATCCAGGCCGCATCGCGCGACCGGACGATCCGGGCGTCGGGGAACAGCCGCGTGAGGATCACGGAGGACAGCAGTTCATCGGCGTGGAAACCGCCGGAATGGGTCACTAGGTGGGTAATGGTCATGGGCCGTCCTGAGGGTCGGTGGGAAAAGTGAACTCCGGCGCCGACGGCCCCGGTGGCGCGGTCGATCCGGCACCGGGGCCGAACGGGGGCCGACCGGGGCGGGCCGAACCGGCCCGGGCCGCCATCCTGCGGTGCCGGACCCGGGCCCCGCCGCGGCAAGAGTGTCCGGGAAGGGTGAAGATCGGGAGGAAGGGTAAAGCAGATCGCGCGGGGTTACAAAGCGTTTCGCCCCACCCTACCCGGCCGCGTGGCGGCCCGGTCAGGGGCGTGCGCGGCGCCCCCCTTCGCAGTCCTCCGCCCGCCGTCCCGTCGCCCTGCCCACACGCCGTCGCGTCGTCGCGTCGTCCCGTCGCACGGAACCTCGGTCGACGCGGTTGGATTGGGCAGCGACACCGTGGATACTGGCGGCGTCGCGCGCAGCGGGCCCCGCCATGGCGGGCCTGTCGCCGCCAAACGAACCCCGAGGGAGGAGACAGAGATGGACGTCGGATTGCTGATCGATAACGAGGACGTGGCAGCCAGCGGCGGAGGCCTGTTCGAACGGGCCAACCCCGTCGACGGTGCCGTTGCCACCAAGGCCGCTGCCGCCAGGGCCGAGGATGTCGACCGGGCCGTGCAGGCCGCCCATGCAGCTTTTGGCCCGTGGTCCGCCACCGGGCCCAGCGAACGGCGCAAGATCCTGAATAAGGCCGCCGACCTGATGGACGAATGGACGCCGAAGTTCATCGAGGTCGGCATCGCCGAAACCGGCGGCACCGGCGCGTGGCACGGCTTCAACTGCATGTTCGCCGCCAAGATCCTGCGCGAGGCCGCCGCCGCGACCACCCAGATCAAGGGCGAGGTCATCCCCTCGGACCGTCCCGGTTCGCTGTCGATGGCCTACCGCCAGCCGGTGGGCGTGCTGGTGGGCATGGCGCCGTGGAACGCCGCCCAGATCCTCGGCACGCGGGCCTTTGCCCTGCCGATCGCCTGCGGCAACACGGTGGTTCTGAAAGCCTCGGAAAAATGCCCCGCAACGCACCGGATGCTGGCCGACGTGATGACCGCCGCCGGCCTGCCCAAGGGGGTGCTGAACGTCGTCACCCATGGCGCCGACGACGCGCCCGAGGTCGTCAACGCGCTGGTCGACCATCCCCTGACCCGGCGGATCAACTTCACGGGCTCCACCCGCGTTGGCCGGATCATCGCCGAACGCGCGGCAAAGCACCTCAAGCCCTGCCTGCTCGAACTCGGGGGCAAGGCGCCCCTGGTGGTCTTGGACGATGCCCACATCGCGGGCGCGGTCAACGCGGCCAATTTCGGCGCCTTCATGAACTCGGGCCAGATCTGCATGTCGACCGAGCGGATCATCGTCGATGACAAGGTGGCGGACGCCTTCACCAGCGCCTTCGCGGACAAGGCCGCGGCGCTGGTTGCGGGGCCGCCGACGGAACAGGTCCACCTGGGCAGCGTGATCGACGCCTCCTGCATCGAGCATGTCGCGGCGCTTCTGGCCGATGCCGAGGAGAAGGGCGCCAAGCGGCTGTGCGGCGGTCTGCCCGAAAGCGGCACCATCATGCCCGCCACCATCCTCGACCACGTCACGCCCGAGATGCGGATCTATGGCGAGGAAAGCTTCGGCCCCATCGTGTCGATCATCCGCGCGCGGGACACCGACCATGCGGTTGAGCTGGCGAACGACACCGATTACGGCCTGTCCTCGTCTGTCTTCGGGCAGGACATCCGGCGGGCGATGGACGTGGCCCGCCGGATCCAGGCCGGGATCTGCCACGTCAACGGCCCCACGGTTTTCGACGAGGCCCAGATGCCCTTCGGTGGTGTGAAGGACAGCGGGTACGGTCGCTTCGGCGGCAGCGCCGGCATCGACGCCTTTACCGAACTGCGCTGGATCACGGTCGAGGATCCCGAGCAGCCCTACCCGTTCTGACGGCAGCCCCCGCCCGTGCAGCGCTCCGGCGTTCGCACGGGCGACCCCGACCACTCCGCCGCCCGTTCCTGCATCCCCATCGCGCAGGCCCGCCGCCCGAAGGTAGCCGGGGGCGTGTGGCACTCAGTAAGTCGGGGCAAGGTCGTCTCTATGCGGCCTGAAAAATAGTCTGAAATTAATGAGTTAATTTAGAGCATTTCGGACTGCGACGGCGTTGTTGCGGGCCTCACCCCTGAGGCATGACTCAGGGCTTACCCCTTTGATGTTATGCACCGCGAAGGATCTTGGGGTGCCGAGTGCATCGAAGCGGTTCATGAGTGCGACGGGGATGTGGATCCCGGCTGTTCGGCGGTCAGGACCCCGGGCAGCGATGCGTTCAGCGAAGGCTTTGAAACCTCGCATCTTCGCCACGACGCGGTTCAGCACGTGGCATCCTGCCCAAGGCTTCCAGACTGCGCGACCGGAGTATTTCATGACGCGCAGCGTCTCGCTGAGCCTTTGCCGCCGGGCAATCTTCCTGCCGGGCGCGCCCGGTCTTTTCGAACGCGGCAGCCAGCCGTTCGGTGATGGCCGCATGGAAACGGCAGGGTGAAGGGCGTCGTGGAAACAGGCCGGTGGTCTGCCTTGAGGGCAGTTTGAACAGACCCTTTACCGACAAACAGAACTGGATGGCGGCTTCCGAGAAGACGGGTGGACGGCCGGGCCGCCCTTCGTGCGGCACCCCCGAAGAAGGCGCCGCTTTTCTTGGTTCGCCAGTCATGCACAGGCGGTCAGCCCAGATGCATCGTGGCCGGTCAGCTGTAGTATTCCGGCGCCTGCTTGAAGCCCGGCCAGGCGTCCGGGTCATGGCCGGTCACGACGGTTGCGCCGGTCTTTTCGGCGAGGGCGCGCAGCTTTTGCACCGAACGCACCGCGTCCACCGTGGAAGCCAGGAACCCCGGCAGCGATTTCTCCTCCCAGTGATCGGTCGTGTAGGCGGCATCGATGGCCAGCAGCATCGGACCAGACTGCGGCAGGTTCACGAGGATGGACTGGTGCCCCGGCGCGTGGCCGGGCGAGAACACGGTGATCAGAGAGCCGTCGCCGTAAACATCGAAATGATCGTCGGCCGTGCCCTCGAGAAACTGCCACTTGAGGCCCGGCTTGTCGAAGTCCTTGCGGATGTAGCCCCCCGCGGCAAACCAATCGGGCGTGTAGGCATATTCGTACTCGGCCCGCTGGACGATATGTGTTGCATTCGGAAAGCGGCCGATGGCGCCGGTGTGGTCGAGATGCAGGTGCGACTGAAGGACGTACTTCACGTCTTCGGGCTTCACGCCGATTTTCTCAAGCTGCGCGACGCAGCCCTCGTCTTCGGACATTTCGGGCCAGTAGACATCGCAGATCCCGCCCCAATGACCGCGCGGGTCGGTGGCGCATTCGACGGCATTGCCCCCGTCGATGATGGTGTGGCCCTTGGGGTGCGTAAGCAGGAAGAACGGCACTGGGATGGCATAATCGGCGCCGTTCCCTTCGTTCATCTTGATGTTGTGGACCTTACATTTCAGCGTTCCGGTCTGGAACATGTAGAGGCGGATATCATCGGTCATTCAGGTGTCTCCTCCTTGATCTTCTGGCCTCGGCAACCCCGGCCGGGGGTATCGCACCGGCGGGCAGGATCGCCCGCCCTGGATGCGCCGTCCTCAATAGGCTTCGCGGTAGAGCTCGAGCGCGACATCCTCGGTCACCTCGACGGGGTTGTTCACCAGCAGGCGCTGCTGCTTCATCGCGTCCGAGGCGAGCATCGAGAGACTGTTATCCGTCACATCGACATCTCTCAGGCGGCGCGGCGCACCGCTTTCGTCCATCAGCTTGAGCATGTGGGTCACGAACGCCTCGGACCGCTCCTCGGCGTTGCCCTGGCCCGGGACCGATACCGCGTCTGCCAGCTCGGCATAGAGCGGGGCGGCGACCTTGGCGTTCATGCGCAAAACAGGACCCAGCATCAGCGCGTTGGTCAGCCCATGCGGAAGGTGGAAATGCCCGCCCAGCGGGTAGGCCAGCGCATGCACGGCGGCAACGGGCGAATTGGCAAAGGCCTGGCCTGCCAGCATCGCGCCCAGCAGCATGTTTTCGCGCGCTTCCCGGTTTTTCCCGTCCTTGCACGCATCAAGCAGGCTGCCGCTCAGCAATCTCAGGGCCTCTCGGGCCAGCGCGTCCGACAGCGGGTTCTTCTTGAACTTCGACGTATAGGCTTCGATCGCATGCACCATCGCATCGATGCCGGTGGCTGCGGTGTGAAGCTGCGGCAGGCCAACGGTCAGCTCGGCGTCGAGCAGCACGAAATCGGCATAGAGCTGGGGCGACACGACACCCATCTTCGTGGTCTCGCCGGTGGTGATGATCGAGATGTTCGTCACTTCCGAGCCGGTTCCGGCGGTCGTCGGCACCAGGGCCAGCGGCACGCGGTCGCCCGTGACGTTGCCGATGCCATACATTTCGGAGAGTGGCTGGTCGGATCCGATCAGCACCGCGACAAGCTTGGCAATGTCGAGCGATGAGCCGCCGCCGAGACCCAGCACGATGTCCACGCCGTGGTCGCGGGCCGTTTCCGCGCAGCCACGCACGATCCTTTCGGGGGGATCCGCGACAACCTCGTCAAACAAGGTTACCGAAAACCCAGCCTCGGTCAGCGCGGTCTCGATCGGCGCGATCAGTCCGGCATCTATCAAGCCACGATCGGTGACCAGAAGCAACTTCCGCGCCGAGAACCGCTCGGACAGAAGCGTGCCAAGCTTGGCGGCGCCGCCCCATTCCAGGTGCATGTGCGGCACGGTCGAAAAGCTGAAAGGTACAAGTGTCAAAACGCGTCCTCCTCCTGCGCTCAGCCCACGGCCGAGCAAAGATATTTGAGTTCGAGGTACTCCTCGATCCCGTGATGCGATCCTTCGCGGCCAAGCCCCGATTGCTTGATCCCCCCAAAGGGCGCGACCTCGTTGGAAATCAGGCCAGTATTGTGGCCGACCATCCCGTATTCCAGCGATTCCGACACACGCCAGACACGCGCTGCATCGGTGGTGTAGAAGTACGCGGCGAGGCCGAACTCGGTATCATTGGCCATGGCCACGACCTCATCTTCGGTCTCGAAGCGGAACAAGGGGGCGACGGGACCAAAGGTCTCTTCCCGAGCGACCCGCATGGATTGCGTCACCCCGGTCAGAATCGTCGGTTCGTAGAAGGTCGCGCCTTCGTGCGAGCGTTTGCCGCCCAGCTTTACCTTCGCGCCCTGGGCCAGAGCATCCTCGACATGCGTTTCGACCTTGGCCAGCGCGTCGTCGTCGATAAGCGGGCCGATGGTAACGCCCGCCTGGGTCCCCGCCCCGACCTTAAGCTGTGCGACACGGGCCGAGAGCTTTTCGGCAAACGCATCGTAGACGCCGGACTGAACGTAGATCCGGTTGGCGCAGACACAGGTCTGGCCGGCATTGCGATACTTGGCGATGACCGCGCCCTCGACGGCCGCGTCAAGGTCGGCGTCATCAAAGACGATGAAGGGCGCGTTGCCCCCAAGCTCCAGGGAGAGTTTCTTGATCGTCGGCGCCGACTGCTCCATCAGGATGCGCCCGACCTCGGTCGAGCCGGTAAAGCTCAGCTTACGCACCAGGTCGGATTTGGTGAGAACGCCACCGATCTCGCGTGCATCCCCGGTGATGACCTGGAAGACGCCGGCCGGAATCCCGGCCATCTCGGCCAGTCGCGCAAGGGCCAGCGCCGTGAGCGGCGTCTGCTCGGCCGGCTTGACGATCATGACGCAGCCCGCGGCAAGCGCCGGGGCCGCCTTTCGGGTGATCATTGCTGCCGGGAAGTTCCAAGGCGTGATCGCCGCAGTGACACCGATGGGCTGGCGAAGCACCATCAGGCGGTTGCCTGCAATCGGGGACGGGATCGTCTCGCCGTAAACGCGCTTGGCCTCTTCGGAGAACCACTCGACGAACGAGGCCGCATATAGCGCCTCGCCCTTGGCTTCGGCCAGCGGCTTGCCCTGTTCGGCCGTCATCAGCACGGCGAGATCGTCGGCATTCTCTGTCATCAGATCGAACCAGCGGCGCAGGATTTGCGCACGTTCCTTCGCGGTCTTTGCCGCCCAGGCTGGGAAAGCCGCGTCGGCATCGGCGATTGCGCGTTCGGTCTGTGCGGCGCCCATCCGCGGCACCCGGGCGATCTCGAGACCGGTGGCAGGGTCCGTCACCGCAAAACTCTGCTCGGCGCCGGCCCAGCCAGAGGCCAGCCAGCATTCGCTCCGCAACAACTCAGGATCCGTCAATTTCAACGTTGCATCCTCCCCCATGCGCTGTATGGTTCAATATATAGAACCTGATTCGCTATATTGATTATCTGGATCGTACTTATGCCGTCAAGCGAAGCAGCAAAACCGAAAGGCGGAGAACCGCGGATCACAGGGGGAACAAGCGTTCCGGCCCTGCGGCGCGCCGTTGCGGTTATGGATTGCATTTCAAGGGCTTCGGGCGAGGTTACGGCGGTCGCCCTTGCGCGCGAACTCGGGATCCCGAAAAGCACGCTTCATGGGCTTCTCGCTGCCATGGAAGAGCTCGAGCTGATCTATCGCGACGCGCATGGAGCGATTCAGACGGGCCCTCGTCCCCTTGCCTGGAGCCGCGACTTCATCGCCCGGTCGGATCTGGCCGGGGCCTTCAATCGCTATTTCGCCAGCCGGGTCGAGAATGCGCAGCGTCTGGCGGGCTACACGATCACCATGACGGTGCGCGACGGACGGGACGTGGTCTACATCGCATGTTCCCGCGCCAGTCAGCCGCTCGGCGTCGAATTCCAGGTCGGAATGCGGCTTCCCGCGCCCTTCACCGCGACCGGCAAGGCCTTGCTTGGCATGCTCTCTGATGAAGAACTCCACGCGCTCTTCGAACCTGAGTTCCCGCCGCCACTGACCCGGTTCAGCGTAAGGGGCATCTCGGCGCTTCGCGACAGCATGCAAGGCCAGGACGAGCGCGGCTACTCGATCGATGACGGCGAAACCCGGGAAGGCATGATTTGCCTCGGCTCAACGGTACACGACCATAGCGGCCAGGTGCGCGCCGGACTGGCCCTGTCGGTCACCCGTACGGAGGCGAAGTCGGCCGGTACCGAAACGCTCGGCGCGGCTCTCAAGGCTGCAGCCGACGATATTTCGGTCCTGCTTGGAGCTCCATAGGCTTCGCTGAAGAGCCCATTCCGCGAAGACGACAGCTTCTGTCCTTCACCCGCCTCCAGACGCAGCCTTGGGCTGTAGCCGGCGAAACTACTGCCCAAGATTGTCCACGGCCCAAGTCACGCCGTGGCTGACCAGAAGAGCGGTCGCTCGCCGCGGCCTGTCGATAGGTCAGGACGGGCTCGAAGGCGACCTGCGCCGACGCAGCGGTTCGGGCGCCCGGCAGCCCGCCGCGGCCGTCGCTCACGGCACGAAGCCGTCGGTCATGCCTGAAACCGGCGCCGCCTTGCCCCTTGGTGGAAGTGAGCTGCCCCGCCTCCCGCAGGTATGCAACGGTGCGGCGCACAGCGGTGGCGTTGGCTCCCAGCATCACGGAGATCTCTTCGGACGCAACCGGGCGGTCCATGTCGACCATGTGCAGAAGCACATGAAGGGCGGTTGTCGGTTCACCTGATACCCCTCACGATACTTCCTATGATACGGGAGTTGTCCGCCCGCCAATCAAGTGCCATAATGTGTTACGAAAGATTCGATCCAAGCACCAGAGTTCAGACATGACCGTGCCCACTCCGCGGGCCCGATGGCTTGCCATGGGGTTCCTCTGCCTTGGCAGTTTCATCAATCTCCTCGACGTAACCATTGTTACCGTCGCCTTGCCGCGCATTCAGTCTGACCTGGCGGCCACGCCGACACAGCTGGAATGGGTGGCGGCTATCTACGTGCTGGCGCTGGCGGCGGGGCTGCTGCCCATGGGCCGGTTCGGGGACAGTTGCGGGCGCAAGCATCTCTTCATCTTGGGGATGGTCGGTTTCACCCTCGCGTCCGCTGCATGCGCAGGGGCTTTGAGCATCACCATGTTGATCGGCGCACGTCTGGCGCAGGGGCTGTCAGCGGCGGTGATGGTGCCACAAGTGCTGGCCATCTTGAACGTGACCTTCCCGCAAGAGGAGAAGACCCGTGTCTTCGGCCTGTTTGCGGCGGTTTCCAGCCTTGCATCGGTTGCCGGACCGGTGCTTGGGGGTGGGCTAATTGCGCTCGATCCTTGGGGCTTGGACTGGCGCGCCA
Source organism: Mesobaculum littorinae (assembly GCF_004011175.1). GTDB lineage: Bacteria > Pseudomonadota > Alphaproteobacteria > Rhodobacterales > Rhodobacteraceae > Tranquillimonas > Tranquillimonas littorinae. Next base: position 54,540 of record NZ_RQXX01000003.1, read on the forward strand.
TCTTCATGGTGAACGTGCCCTTGGGGATTGTGGCCGTCATAGGCTCGATGTTCACGGTGCCAAGAGAACGAGGCGTGTCGCGAGCGGTGGATTGGACCGGCACGACGCTTTTCGCGCTGACGACTGTCTGCCTTGTCCTGCCCCTGGTCGAGGGGCGCGCGATGGGCTGGCCATGGCCGAGCATCGTTTTGCTTGTTGCGTCCTTGCCGCTGGCGGGATTGACCGTGGGCCACATGCTGCGGCGGGGCCGTCGCGGCCGGACAGCCCTGATCCCCACCATTCTTTTGCGAAATGCGTCCTTCCTGCAGGGCCTTTGCCGGGTCGTGTTCGTGTTTTCCGGCATTCCCGGCTTCTTCCTCGTGCTGACGGTCTACTTGCAATCGATCCTCGGCTTGACGCCTCTCCAAAGCGGGCTTTCCACGGCAGCCTTTCCGGTGCGGGTCATGGCAGCCTCGATGAACGCATCGCGCTTGGGCGGTTGGCCGTTGCCTAGAAGGATCGGGATTGGCGCAGGGCTCCTCGTGGCGGGCATGGTGCTGACTGCTCTGGTGCTGTTGCAAATCGGAGCCGGCATTGCGCCGTTGCACCTTACTGTCCCGCTCCTTGCCTGCGGACTCGGGATGGGAACGGTTGTAGTGGCCTTGTTCCAGTCCGTGATGGCGACGGCCGCTCCGGCAGAATCCGGCGCTGCTTCGGGTGCGTTGCAGGCGTTTCAGCAGATCGGAGCGGCACTGGGTATCGCGATTGTCGCTGGCATCTACTTCGGCCTTTCGGCGAGGAGTGCTCCCCTCCCTGCCATGATTGCCGCCTGTCTTTATCCAATGATCCTCTTCGCGCTCCTTGGCCTCGACAGCCTGCGCCAACACGGAAGGAAAACCACGTGAAGCCGACCATACTCGATACCGACACCGCGGAAAGCTTCTGGGATCGCCATTGGTCCGGGATGACCCGGCCGAGCAGTGGAACCCCCTCCGCAGCACTCGAACGCCTCGTTGCTGGGCGTCCGGCCGGCCGCGCCGTGGACCTTGGCTGCGGGCGTGGCGATGATGCGATTTGGCTTGCCAGGAACGGATGGCAGGTGGTTGCCGTCGATGTATCGCAGACAGCCCTCGATACGGTTCGACGCAGCGCCGAGACGGCCGGGGTCGGAAGGCAGGTCACCTGCTTGCGTCACGACCTTTCCACGACGCTGCCTGACGGCCCGTTCGATCTGGTTCTTTCGATGTTCACCCATACGCCATTGGAATTCGATCGTACCGCCCTGCTCCGTGCCGCGGCTACCCTCGTTGCACCAGGGGGTCTCCTTTTGATCGCAGGGCACGGAAGCCTCGCCCCCTGGGCCTGGAGCGATCCGGAGATACAGCTCCCCAAGGCGCAGGACGTAGCTGATGCTCTGGCGCTGTTCGACTGGAACGTGATCGAGATCGCGGACCACCCGCGCGACGCGCGCGGTCCCGATGGCCAGGTCGCGCAGGTCCTCGACAGTGTTACCGCCCTGGAACGCCCGTTCGGCTAGGCGTTTCAGCTAGGGCCGGCATTGTCGCTGAACTCCGGGTCCGCATCGCTGTCCTGAAGGGATACACCGCGCTCGGCATACCCGTCACGGAAGCCATGGAATGAGTATGTCCGGGCAAAGGGAAACCTCGACCATCACCCGATTTGCGCAACAGGGTCCTGCCCTACCATCAGCCATCCCCTTGCCCCGCAAAAAGGTGCCGAAACCCCCGAAGTTCTGCACGGGGTGTCGGGAGCAGCCAGTTCGCTGACCACCGGAGAGGCGGCAAAGGGCCACAGAACCCTCCGCTTAAGGAGCGTCTTCCATGACAAACGTGTCGACCCGTGGGGCGTGGTTCGAATTCTGCGGACGTCGGCTCGGCGTCCTTTTTCAGTGTAAAGAACGGATTACCAAGCCCGGCCCACCAGAACTCTGCCGCCCGGGAACAGATGCGGACCCCGCGTGACGCAGGCCCCGGCGGCAGCATCGTCGTTAGACCGTCAACAACGCGGCGGCCCCGAAGCATCCAGCTTCGCGTGAGATCAGGATGATGACGCTACCCCGGGGCAGACCATGGTCTTGCAGGCCGTCGTCTTTGCGTAGAGGGCCGCGAAGGCGTCCGGCGTCGCATCGAGGGGCACCCGGTCTGTGACCAGAAGCTGCGGGCGCGGACCTGTCTCGGTCGAGAGAGCGTCGAGCGCCATCTCGAATTCGGCCATGTCGAAGAAGGCGGACATCGTGATCGTGGCCTCCTTGTGCAAGGCGGCAAAGCCATCGAAGCTGTCGCGCTCGACGCAGAGCCCGACGCCGACGACAGTCCCCTGCGTTGCGACCAGCGCCACGGCCCGATCGATCAGCCCCTTCCGTCCGACGCATTCGTAGACCACCTCCGGTAGGCCGCCATCCTGCTCAAGACGTGCCGCCAGGGCGTCGTCCGACAGCTCGAACCGGGTGGCGCCCATGGCCAGGGCACGGTCCTTCTGATGCGGTGCGATGTCGGCGACCACGACCTCGGCTGCGCCCAGTCGGCGAGCCCAGAATGCCACCAGCAGGCCGATGGGCCCGGCCCCGAGGACGAGGACGCGGGCGCCCGGTCGCAGCGGACGGCGCATCACCGCATGCAGGGCGACGGCCGTGGGCTCGGCCAGGGCGGCATCTTCCAGCGCCACGCCCGATGGCACAAAGCGGCACTGCCGCGCGGCCGCGACCGTGCTTTCGGCATAGCCCCCACCCTGAAGCGCCATCTGCGCACACCACGCCGGCTGCCCGGCCCTGCAGCTAGGGCAATCTCCGCAGCCCCGGAGCGGCGCGACGGCGACCCGGTCGCCGACGGCGAACTCGGTGACCTCACTCCCCAGTTCGCGGATGGTGCCTGCGAATTCGTGCCCCAGGACCGACCCTTCTGTGATCCCGAAGGTTTCGGGCGCATGGGCCATGTGCAGGTCCGAGCCGCAGATCCCGCAGGCCGCGATGTCGAGCCGGACCTCGTCGGAGGCGAGGTTGCGCCGCGGGGCCTCACCCACCACCAGGGGACGGTCAGCCCCCGCGAAAATGATCGCCTTGACGCTCATTCGATCAGCCTCCTTCGCGTTGGAAACCAGGGCGCATCGACCACGCGGGTCAGGACCCCCCATAGCCCGCCGCGCAGGTAGAGCGCCACGAACAGCGTCAGCACGCCCAGGACGACCAGGTAGGTGGCCCCGTATTCGCCAAACCACTGGTCGGCGAAGTAGAAAATCATCGCACCGATCAGCACGCCCTCGATGGAGCCGATTCCGCCGATCATCACGATGAAGATCGCGATCGAGGCCCATTCCGCGCCATAGGCCGCGGGCGGCGTGATCCTGAGTTGCGACGAGAAGTAGATCGACCCCGCCAGCCCGGTCCCCACCGCGGCGGCGACGAAGATCAGGAAGCGCAGCCGACCGACATTCACCCCCTGGCTCGCCGCCGAGACGGGATTGTCGCGCATCGCCGTCAGCGCCAGGCCATAGCGCGATCGCAGGAGCCAGTAGCTGCCGCCCACGGTCGCGATCAGCATCAGCGCACACAGAATGCAGATGCCGATGGCGCGTTCCTGGGCGCTGAACTGGGTCATGACACGCAGGCTCATCCCGGCACCGGCGTTGACGTAGCCGACATTCGTGGTGATCAGCCGCACGACCTCGGCCACGACCCATGTGCCGATGGCGAAATATGGCCCGTCGAGCCGGTGCAGCAGGCCGTAGACGGGGACCGCGAGGATAGCGGGGGCGGCCAGGCTGAGGACGATGGCGATGTAGGGATTGATGCCGAAGTTCTGTGCCAGGATGAAGGTGACATAGGCCGCCACGCCGCTGAACGCCTGCTGGCCGACCGAGACGAGCCCCGCGTAACCCGCCAGCAGGTTCCACATCTGCGCGATGGCGATGTAGCAGCACAACTCTACCACTGAGCGGATGGTCCCTTGCTCTGCCCAGAACGGCAGGCTGAGGAGGGTCGCGATCAGGCCCGCACCGATGACCATGGCGACGATGCCCGAAGCCGTCTGGGTGCGGACCGTGACGGCGGGCTCGGAGAGGGGTTGGGTCTGTGACATGGGTTCAATTCCTTCCGAAGATGCCCTGTGGCCGCACCGCGAGGACCAGAAGGAAGACGAGGTGACCGGCAAGGATGCCGAAGCCGGGGTCGATACGGAATCCGATGGACTGGCTGATCCCCAGGACCATCGCCCCCAGAAACGCCCCCCAGACCGACCCCATGCCGCCGATGATGACGGCCTCGAAAGCATAGATCAGCTGTGCCGCCCCATCCGCTGGCGCGACGGTCGACCGCAATCCCTGGAACACGGCGGCAAAGCCCAGCACGCCCACGGCTATGGCCGTGGCCAGGGCATAGACCGTCTTGGGGTTCACGCCGGTCATGGCCGCAGCCTCCACATCGGCGGCCGAGGCGCGAAGAGCGCGCCCGAACCGCGTATGGGACATGAGTTGCGACAGGCCGCCGGTCAGACAGATGGCAGCGACCAGCACGATGACCGGCAGCACGCCGATATAGATCGATCCGATCTGCCAGCTGGCCTGTTCGATGCCCCCGCCCGGCAGCGAGCGTGTGTCGGCGGACCAGACCTGCAGCATGGCGTTCTGCAAGGCCACCGACAGGCCGAAGGTCGCGATGAGCGAGGGCAACGGATCTTCGCTGACCACCTTGTTGAGCACGGCACGCTGCAGCAGCCAGCCGATGGCGGCGGCGAGCGGCACGAGCAGGACCAGAACCATCCACGGACCAATACCCAACGCCGAGGACAGGGATATGCCGATCAGCGCCAGCAGGATCATCAGATCGCCGTGGGTCAGGTTGACGATCCGCATCACGCCGAACATCAGCGCCATGCCAAGCGCGTATTGCGCGTAGAGCCCGCCCAGCAGCACCCCCTGGATCAAACCGTCAAGCCACTGCATCGCTACCTCCGAAATACGCGGCCGCGATCTGGTCGCGGCTGATCTCGCCGGAGCGACCGGTCAGGGTGATCCGTCCCTCCAGCATGCAATAGAGCCGGTCGGACGCCTGCTTCGCCAGGCTCACATCCTGTTCGACCAGCACCACCGCCGTTCCCGCTTCGGAGATCTCCGGCATGATTTCGTAGATTTCGCGGATCACGCGCGGGGCGAGGCCGAGAGAGATCTCGTCGCACAGCAAAAGGCGCGGCTGGTTCAGAAGCGCCCGCCCGATGGAGACCATCTGTTGCTGGCCGCCCGACAGGCGCTGGGCCGGCTCGCGCCGTTTCTCCTTGAGGATCGGGAACAGTGAAAACACCCGGTCCAGCGTCCATGTCCCGTCGCGGCCCGAGGCGTTGTCGATGGCGACGCGCAGGTTTTCCTCGACCGTCATGCCCGCGAACAGGCGCCGACCCTCGGGCACGATGGCCACGCCGCCCGACACGATCCTGTGCGGCGGCTCGCCGCCCACGGGCCTGCCATCGAGCTGGATCATCTCGGGCTTCACGCGGATAAGGCCCATGATCGAGCGCAGGAAGGTGGACTTGCCAGCACCATTGGCCCCGATCAGCGCCACGGTCTCGCCGGGGGCAATCTCGACATCGACTCCGAAAAGAGCCTGGAAATCGCCGTAGAAGGCCGTCAGGCCCTTGGTGGACAGGATAGGCGTCATGCGTCGATCCCCATGTAAACTCGTTGCACCTCGGGGTCGTCCATCACCGCGCGGGGTGGCCCTTCGGCGATGAGTTCGCCGAAGTTCAGCACAATCATGCGCGAGGCGACCGACATGACGGCGTGCAGCACGTGTTCGATCCACACGATGGTGACCCCGCGGTCGCGCACCCGTCGGATCAGCTCCACCAGCTCGCGGCTTTCCTCGTTGGTCAGCCCGCCCGCGATCTCGTCGAGCAGCAGCAACCTGGGCCCCGGTGCAAGGGCGCGGGCCAGCTCCAGCCGCTTGCGGTTCAGCAGGGTCAGCTTGCCCGCTTCGGTATTGGCATGCTGGATCAGGTCGCAATCGCGCAGCACGGCAGCGCAGCGCGCGTATGTCTCGCCCTCGCGGCTGCGCCCGGCGAAGGCGGCCGAGACAAGCAGGTTCTCGAAGGTGGTCATCTTGGCGAAGGGCATGGGGATCTGGTAGGTCCGCCCGATCCCCATCTGCGCCCGCCGATAGGGCGGATCGGCGTTCAGCACATTGCCGTTGAACCGCATTGTGCCTGCCGTGGGCGCATGGTCGCCCGAGATCAGGTTGAAGAGCGTCGTCTTGCCCGCGCCGTTCGGGCCCAGCACGCCCAGGACTTCGCCCGCATCGACGGAGAAATCCAGGTCGTGCAGGACGCGGTTGGCACCGAAGGACTTGCCCAGTCCTTCGGCCGCCAACATCGGCGCGGCGGACCTGTTTGGCGCCTCACTCATCTCAGTTCGACCAGTCGAGCAGCTTCATCTCGGCCTCGGGCTCGAACAGCGCGTTCACACTGTTGTCGACGATCTTGAGGTCGAACGGATAGTCCTCTCCCTTGACCCACTGCCCGCCGAAGATCGCGGTGGTCGAAACGTTCGGGTGCGGCCCGGTCGAAAAGTTCACCGGCCCGACCAGCGTGGTCATGTCGGTGGCCGCCAGCGCGTCGCGGATCGCGGCCCGGTCGAGCGGATCGGAGGACCGCTTGAGCGTGTCGAGCGCGATTTCCCAGATCGCATGGCTGTAGCCCAGGGGCTGGGTCCATTGCTGGCCGGTCTCGGCCTCCCACGCGTCGGCCACGTCGCGGCTGGTCTCGCCGGTCATCGTGCTTTCGAACTCGAACGCCGGGGTCCACCAGACCTCGGACGACATGCCGTCGCCCAGATCGCCCATCGCCTCTATCCCCGAGGGGAACAGCAATGCCGCGGCCACGGTGATCGCCTTCGGCTCGAACCCCTGCTGCTTGGCCTGGTTCACGAAGGTCTTGAGGTCGTCGACGTAGGTGATGCCGCCGACGATATCAACGCCCTCGGACTTGAACTGCGCGATCTGCGCCGTGAAGTCGTTGGTCCGTGGCTGGAAGAACCCCGGCAGCACAACCTCGTAGCCCGCTTCCATCGTCGGTGCCGGCAGGCCGTACTCCATGTTGCCCCAGGTTTCGCCATCGGCGTTCTGCGGAAACAGCATGCCGACCTTCTTGTTGGTCTCGATGCTGTCCCAGAGCCCGACGAAGGTGTTGAGCGCCTCGTCGAGCCCCCAGAAGAAGTGATAGGTCCAGTTGAACGGCTGGTCGCCGCCGCCGCGCGGGAAGATGATCGCCTGCCAGGGCGCGCCGGTGGACAGGCACGGGCATTCGAACAGCTCGGCCTGGTCGGCGGCGGGGTTGATCGTGTCGGTGGTGGTCGCCGGGATCAGCAGGTGCACCCCTTCGTTCAGGATCAGGTCGGCGGCGACCTCGGCCGACCGGTTCGGGTCGGACTGGCTGTCGCGCACGATGATCTCGACGTCATAGCGCTGACCGTTGACCTCCAGCCCGTCGGCCAGCCGCTCCTGCACGCGGGCGACGGTGAACTCGTCGGTCGCGCCGAAGAGCGCGAGCGGCCCGGTCAGGGGCGTCAGGAAACCGATCCTGATCGTGCCCGCCGATTGCGCCCGCAGCGCGCCGGGCAGAGTGAAGCTTGCCACCCCGGCGCCGAATCCTGCCAGCACCGCGCGGCGCGATGCGGTCCAGCGTCCGTCGTTGCGTCTGGTCTTGGTCATTTTTCGTCCTCCTCCCACTGGGGCGTCTGCCCCGTTTCAAACCCGGGCGCGCACCCCTCCTCGATGCCCGCGCGGGTCCCTGTCCGAAGCGGCCGGTCAGCTGATCCGAAGCCGCGATCCTCCGTCGATGTTGATCTGCGCGCCGGTCACGTAGGACGAGCAGGGCGAGGCCAGATAGAGCGCCAGTCCCTTGATATCCTCGAGGGTGCCGATCCGCCCGATGAGCGACTGCGCCTCGAACGCGGCACGATCCTCGGGATTGTTGAGGCGCCCCCCGGCGATGTTGGTCATGAAGGGGCCCGGGTTGATGCAATTGACCAGGATGCCGAAGGCCCCCAGCTCCATCGCCATGTTGCGCACGAAGTGATCGACCCCCGCCTTGGCGGCCATGTAGGGCACCCCCACGATCGCCTCGTTGATCTGGGACGCCACCGACGAGGTGACCACGATCCGCCCACCCTGCGCGGCCTTCATGTGGATCGCCGCCAGTTTCAACGTGTTGTAGACGCCGGTCAGGTTGACCTCGACCACCCGGTCCCATCTGTCGTCGCCGAAATTCTCGATCTGTCCGTCGGGGTTGCGATGGCCCTCGGGGTCCAGGAACCCGGGGCCTGCGTCGATCCCGGCATTGGCGAAGACGACGTCGATCGCGCCGTGCCGCTCCATCACCGTGTCGAAGGCCGCCGCCAGCCCGGGCCGGTCCGTGACGTCGGCGACCTGCCCCCAGGTCTGGCCGCCGATCTCCTTCACCGTTCTGTCGATCCCCGCGGAATCGACGTCGAGGATGCACACGCGGGCCCCATGCTCGGCCAGGACCTCGGCGTATCCGCGGCCGATCCCGCTTGCCCCACCGGTGACGATGACCGATTTCCCGGCCACGTCGAACATCTTCTTCAGATCGGCCATGCATGTCCTCCGCCGACCCGTGGATGCAGCAAATCGCCGTGCCCCGGGGCAGTCTTGTCGTTTCACTTGTCGTGCTGGAACAGCACCCTCCCTGCCGGCCGCCCTATCGCTCTCCCCAAGGGCGGGCCGACACTGCAAGCTTAGCGACACGCATCCGTTTCCTGTCAAACGGGGTTCTGCGCCTCGACCCGTCCAAAGTGGCGCAAGAACCTGGAAACTAACGAATTTATTGAGGGTTTGCCTCGCTTGCAGTCACATCCTATGCTTGATGAGTACATCATATGATCACTTTCGTGCGCTATTTGGTAAAAAGAGGTCCACGTGAAGCTTCCCGTCCAAAGCGAACCCTTCACCGAGCGCGGGGGAAACCCCTCGGTGCGGGAGCTTCTGTCGCTCGTGGATTTCAATCCACTCAAGGGCATTATCGAGCTCAACGGCGCCCGGATCATCATGCAGCGTGCCAATGTGGGCCATGTCATGCGCCGCGAACTGCGGGCGACCCTCGGCGAAGAGGAAACGCGCGTATTCCTGATGCGGCAAGGCTACCTGACCGGCCGGTCAGACGCGCTATTCGTGCGCGAGAACTGGCCTAACCTGAACATAGGCGACGCCTTCACGGCCGGCACGCGCCTGCATACCTTCACCGGGACCGTCCGGGTTGAAACGGTGCATAACGACTTCGACTTCAAGACCAAGCGGTTTTCGGGCGAGTTCATCTGGCACGACAGCGTCGAGGCCGAACAGATCGCCAGGGACGGGCTGCGCAGCTCGGCGCCGTGCTGCTGGACCCTTGTGGGCTATGCCTCGGGGTATGCCACCGCCTTCTTCGGCAAGCCGATCCTCTATCAGGAAAAGTCCTGCATTGCCCAAGGCAAACCCCATTGCAGGGTTGTCGGCAAGCCACTCGAAGAATGGAAACCGGACGACCCGGCCGTGGTTCGGTTCCGCGATCGCGTCCTCGCGCGCGAGCCGTCAAAAGCCGCCGCGGGCGACACCCGTTCCACCCCGTCCTCGCCATCCGATCCGATAGCGGAGCCGGTTCGCGAGGCTCTGACCCTACGACTTAGCGCGGGATTGCCCTGCCTCCTGTCCGGCCCGCCGGACAGCGGACGCCGGCAGGTGCTGGAAGCGGCAGTGCAGACCGGTGCATCGACAAGCCTTGTCTGGTGGGACGGCGCGGACCTGACGCCCGAGGCGGTGCAGGGTGACGCGGCCGCGGGCCCTGGGCCGCTTCTGATCGACGGGCCGGAACGTTGCCGGCCCGAGGTTCAGACACTCCTCGCCCGGGGCCACGTGCCGTTCCATGGCGTGACGACCCTGTCCGCCGACAGATTGCGAACCGACTGGCGAATCTCGTCGGAATTTCTCAACCTCATGGCCGTCGGGGTGGTCGCGATGCCGGCGTTTACCCAGCGGGACGCAAGCAACCGGATCGATGTGGTGACCGGACTGGCGACCGCAGTCGCATCCCGGATCTCACGCCCCATCGCGCCCGACGCCATCGCCACGCTGGCCACGGCCCCTCGGGTCACCGGCCTGTCGCAGATCACCGGCATCCTCCGACTGCACGCCCTTACGGGATGCGACGTCGAGACGGCGATCTCGACCCTTGCCCGGCCCAACCCCGATCCCGGTACCGATCCGCGCTTGGCCGCCTGGATCGACGACGCGCTGGCCCATGGCACCCTTGATCTTGGCGCGCTCGAACGCCGCATCCGGGATGCGGCCCTTGCACAGGAGTCCGGAAACCTGGCCGCCGCGGCCCGCCGCCTGGGCCTCACCCGTGCGCAACTGGCCTACCGACTGAAGGTTGATACAGAAAGAGATTGACCATTTGAGAATGCGAATTTCTCAAAACATCATGGCGGCAAATATCGTGACCGACGCGGCTGTCTCGCTAGCCACCTGACACAAAAGGAAAATCCAGGTTTCCCCTGAACTTGCGGCGGACGGTTTTTGACCTGCCGGCGGCGCGGCAGGCATAGTTTCGACCTGTGTTACGCACATAAGGGAGAGAGGCACCATGAACGTCGAGAAGAAGATCACCCAACTGCCACCCGAACCTCATCAGGCGATGATCGACCGTTACGGGCGCGAAGGCGGATATATCCCCGGCGACGATCGCAACCCTTGGGTTCCGTTCGGAGAATTTGCCGCAATCAAGCATTTCTCGTTCGATGTTCGCACGAATACCGCCGCCAATATCCTGTGGGTCAAGGGTGGCGGGCGCATCGGCACCCACAAGCACCACGGCGTCGTCAGCGCGATCACGCTCGAAGGGTCGTGGGGCTATTACGAATACGACTGGATTTCGAAGCCTGGCGATTTCGTCTACGAGCTGCCCGGCGCAGCCCATACGCTTTATTCCGACGACCCCAACGGCATGAAGGCGATGTTCTGGCTGAACGGGCCGATCGACTTCTACGACGACAATGCCAACTTCGAGTTCACGGCCGACGTGTTCTGGTTCATTGAGCATTATACCAAGTATTGTGAGGCGAACGGCCTCGAGATCGATCAGAACATGTTCGTCTGAGGTCATCCCGGCGCGCCGTTTCGAACGGCGCGCCAGACAGATGCAGTAAACCGGTTGGCAACTCTGACCCCATGACGCGGTGATCGGCTGCGGATGCCTGCTGTGCGGACGAAGCTGTCGTTCAAATGCCATCGCGCGGGTTCATAGGCGTACGGCCAAGGACGACGCGAAGGAGCACCAACGGTATGACGTCGCTGCCGGACGTGATCGAAACCTACATCGACGCCTATAACCGCAAGGACGTGGATGGCATGATGGCGTGTCTATCTGACAAAGTCGTCTTCCAGAACATTGCTGATGGTCAAATCACGGCTGAAGCAGCTGGCAGGGAAACCTTTCGCGAAATGGCAGAATTTGGTGCATCAGCGTTCGAAAGGCGACGTCAGACTGTCACGAACACGGTGACAGTCGTCGACACGACGCTGATCGAAGTCGATTATTCTGCGGTCGTAGCCAAGGATCTACCCAATGGATGGAAAGCTGGGCAGGAACTTGTTTTCTCTGGAGCTTCGGCTTTTCGTATCGAGGACGGAATGATCGCAAGCATTATTGACGAAAGCTGAGAGTGTAGAAGGGCTCCTTTCGGCCGCCTGCTGCACGATGTTCGAGTGGCCGCCCCGGCTTGGCGTAAGATTTCACACTCTCCTGCAAATGCCCCCCTATCCGTTGATCTTCGGGCTTGCGTCAGCCGGGACTTGATGACGCGCCACCGGAGAGCACCCAGTCGCTGATCCGCTTCTTGTCCGCCTGTTTGCGCCCGCAATAAACATCCATGGCGTCGGTGTCGTAGACCAAGCCATGCACGTCCGACAGGCGGCGGAGCCAGGACGGGAACGACCTGAGCCCGTCAATCGGCGGAATCCCGTCCTTTCCCAAGCCGGTCTTCCCGGGGAAATGGGAGTAGCTGACCTTGGTGGAATGCCGAAGCTGCACCCTCCATTCGGGGCGGTGGGAGGGATTTATCTCAAGGCTCAGGCTGAGGGGGTTGAACCAGTCGTGCCCACTATCCTTCTCAGGCAGGCGCACCACGATGTCCCAGTCCCTGCTTTCGGCGATGTCGAGCCCGAGCTCACGGGCCAGAGCCATCGCCTCGCCCGCCTCCTCCTGGGCCGCCTGCTGGGCAGCCAGCTTGTCGAAGAGTGCCCGGCAGGTGCTGTCTTCGGGGCCGATATCGCCCATCACCGCCTCAAGCGTACTGTGCAGGATCGCCAGAAAGTCCCGCTGCCGAGGCGTGTCCGGTGGTACGTCCGAGAGATCGCGGCAGAGCCCTGTCCGGGTTTCAGGCGCGAGGGCGACAATCAGCATCATGGCCCAGAATGTCAGGTCGGTCAGTTTGAAGCTTTCGCCCTCGGGGGCGGGCAGGCCCAGGTAATCGGCGTGGCGCAGCACCTCGAGCAGGCGAGGCGCCTCGGGTGTGAAAGAGCGGAACCTCTCAAGCTTCGCGCGTTGCGCGGGAAGGTTGATGTATCTGCCGCACTGGGTCAGGGTCTTGAGTCGGGCCTTCAACTCTTTCGCGCTATCCAGGCCACCCGCGGGCAAGGCGCCTTCCGCGTCGAAGCCGAAAAGATAAAGTCCCACCAGTCTTGGAAAAGGCAGTGGACCGGGACCGGTCATGTGGGGCACCAGCTGCCTGTATCCTTCGATCAGCAGGGGGATCTCGCCCTGAGCCACCGCGGGCGCGATATGGGTGCGTCGAAGGTAAAGTCGATAGAACGCGATGCGCTCATCCGACTCGAGAACCCGCGCGAGTTTTGTCGCGATCGGCCTGATACGATTGTGGTTCATCGTCCAGAATTTTGGCTTCGTGTCTTTGCCTTCATCGGCAATGAAAGTACGCGCCAGCGTGGCAGGATCTGTCGACGACATGGGCGGGGCCTTTCGGTTCGGGTCGGCAGAGTTTGCGATTGTACCTCGATGATGTCCATCCATGCGGCCCGCGACAGAGGCTCTGGAAGCGCCGGCGCGGCCGGACGCGAATGCCCGCGTGGCGCATCGACAATGCCCGGCCCCGATATCGCGGATCGCCATCGGTTTAGGCCTGCAATGTCCAGCGTTTGATCTGGCCCGGCTTCAAGCGGACGCCCCCTATCGCCCCCATGCGTCATGGGAGGCCGAGACGCGGCCCTTGCGGCGCAGATGAAGAATTCTCCTCGCGGCCTTCGTCCAGAACCTCCGCAAACTGGCCAAGGTACTTGCCGCAACGCAGCAAGCGCGCAACGCCTCACGGAAAGCACTTCACGGCCCATTGCCGTCACCCTGCAGACTGGTCTCCGCTGCAGCGCGGCTTCCCTGTGCCGGCCCTTCTTGCATCGCGCAGCATTGTCCGACCGACCGATGTCCGCAGCGCGGACAAAGCGGACAGTTAGGGCACGGCTTGCACCAGCATCCACGCCACCGACAAAGCGAGGATCAGCGCCATGATGCCGTTGAACACTCGCATCTGGCTTTGGCCGATCCGAGATCCGCCCCATGCCCAAGCTGCCAGGGAGAACCAGCAGATCGCACCAAACAGGATGGTGAAAACGGCCATTCCGGTGAAGCGGTCCTCCAGTGGCAGCACGAAGGTCGAGATTGATGAGAACACCGCAAGCCAGGCTTTCGGGTTAAGCCCCTGCACCACGACCCCGGACCAGAAGCCGGGAACCCTGGCGTCACTGTCCGCAGGGTGTCCGCCACCGCCACGAAGCAGCCCGCATGCCATCCACAAAAGATAGGCAGAACCAGCAAGGGTCATCGGCCATGCGAACGCCAAGACCCACTCGGCTCCGATCAGCATCCCGCTTCCGACAATCACAAGCAGCGCGAGGAAGCTGGCGGTCGCACCGCTTACGAAGCGCAGAGCCCGCGGCGCTCCATGCGTCGCACCCGTCATTGCGCCGATGATATTGACCGGCCCCGGCGTCGCCGAGGACGCCAGCGCAAAGCCGCACATGGCCAACAGCGTCTCCAGAGACGGCATCAGCGCAACAACGGAAGGCTACCGCAGATCCGGTCTACAGCCTTTCGAGGCCCGTCCAGCAGGATTGCCAGCGGCGCGTGATCCGCCAGCGGCGCAGCAGCGATGCGCGCGGAATAATCCGCATAGTCGCGGGCCTCGAAGGCCGCGCGCATGTAAGCCAGCCGCACCGGAAGGTCAGATGCAGCGGCAAACAGCCTCGGCAGGTCGGCCGCCGAGGCACCGAGCACCGGGAGCGCAACCCTCGTGATCCCGCCCAGCACCTGACCGTCTTTCGTGGTGGTGTTGGCACCGACCAGCTCGGGGCGCAGTTGCCCCAGGCTCATGCCCAGGACGGCGGCGAAATTGGCCTTTAGGCCGGTGGGCAGGGTTTCGTCCAAGATGAGAACGGGTTTCTGTGACATGGCTTTATCCTTTTCGGGACCTGCCATGTCACACTGGTTGCCTGGTAGGATTGGACGAAATTGACCTTCAGTGCCGGATCAGAGCGCCCGGCGTCACACCGTAATGGCGACGGAACTGCCGGATCAGATGCGCCTGATCGCAGAACCCGGCAGCAATGGCTGCCTCGGCGGCAGGCGTGCCGTCCAGCAGCAGGCGACGCGCCAGATCGACGCGCGCCCGCAGCACATGGCCATGCGGTGTCAGGCCCGTGGCCCGGGTGGTGCTGCGGATCAGGTAGGACGGATTTAATCCAACCTGCTCGGCCAGATCGGACAGGCTCAGGCTCTCGCCCTCCGCGACGCCGGCCTCGATCCGCTCCAGCAGGGTGCGAATGGCGGCGGGTTCGCGACCCGACTGCCGCAATTCGGCACCGCCGTAATGGGCGAAAGCCTGTGCCAGTACCGCATGCACAGCCTCTTCAGCCTCCAGTCGGCCAGCATATTCTGTCGGATTATTGAGGCACCGCGACAACCGCGCCAGCGCCCTCGTCAGCCTCAACCCTCGATCCAGCGGAGCGATCTCGGCAAAGCCCCGCAAGTCACGCAGACCGAGCACCGCGCGCGCCGCCGTCTCCGAAGCATAGAGCATATTGTATCGCACACGACCTGCAGCTGCGCGGCCGGTATGGGGTTCATCGGGGTTCATAAGCGACAGCGACCCGGCGGGCAGCACCATGCTTTCACCCCGGCATTGGTATCCGCCCGCGCCCTCTTTGATCGCACCGATGGCAAAGCCTTCATGAGAGTGGCGGGCGAAAGTCTGATTGCTGAATGAGGCTTCAAAAAGTTCGATGCCATGAAACCAGCCCAGATGGTGATAGCGATTGCGCTGCATAGAGACGCTCTATAGTCGGTCCACCTCACCGCGAAAGGCCTCTTTGGCCTCTTCGCGTCGATGCTTCCCTGCAGTCGATAGAGAGTTTTTTCAGTGATACGGTGATCGCGGGCGTCGCGATCGCTGATCCAAAGGACAGCCGCGCCTCTGCTTCGCTCTGGCGCAGCTGACGATCTTTCATTTCTTCTTTCCGCCTGCCATCGGCCCGGCGATCCGAACACGGGCTCCGGTGGCGCTGCGCGGTGTCGAAAGGACAGCAATGCGGACAGAGCTGCCGTCTGACGGCTGCTGAATGCTCGTACCGATTGGTTGATGTCCCACTGTAGGATCAAAGGTTTGAACCGCGCCGGGTCTGCCGGAGGCTGTTTTTCGCTGTTTGCGCAGCGACGGCATCGGCTTCCAAAGCTGCTTAGTATCCTTCTTCGGCTTCGGCGGGCGGGATGTTCCCGATGGGCCAGAGCAGGCGGCGGGTATTGAAACAGCCGACCCATTCGAGCGTCGCGTATTCGACGGCCATGAAACTGCGCCAAGGGCCGCGGCGATGGATAACTTCCAACTTGAACAGGCCTTTGATGGTCTCTGCGAAAGCGTTCTGCGCCTTCGAACGATCCCCCGGAATCGGACCGGCTTGAACTCATAGCGGTCTCCGACGGCCGCCGAGCAACGCCATCGGTCCGCGTGACGATGGCGTCGACAGATGGCTCGAGACCGGGCTCGCGCAGACGCTCGGAATACTTGATGGACAGGTATTGAAATCCGCGATCCGGGCGACGGACAAGTCCCATGCCCCTCGCCGGCCGGCGCTCATGGACAGCCTGCTCCAGCGCATCGAGAACGAACCCCGCATGGGCCAACTTGCTTACCCGCCAGCCCACAATCCGTCTGGCGTAAGCGTCGATGACGAAAGCGACATAAGCGAAGCCTTTCCAAGTGGCCACGTAGGTTAAGTCGTCGCCCATTGCGCTCGGACCGATGGCGCCACAATGGGCAACCCCACAGCATGTTGGGCGCGGGCACGCGGAACTGCCGATTTACCTTGTCGAGTGGACATGGCCCCCTCTTGTCCGGCACCGTCGTGCGATGTGGCTTGCCGCGAATGATGCCCTGAAGACCCATGTCTTTCATCAGCCTGGCCACCGTGCTGCGCGCGACAGCGATCCCTTCGCGTCCGAACTGCCGCCAGACCCTGCGGACACCGTAGACCTGACAGTTCCCGGCGAACACGCGGTGGATCTCGTTCGTCGGGGAAACGCCCCCCCAGACGTTTTCCTGACCCTCCTCACCCTGGCGCAGATCGCGGATCTCCCACTCAAGCGCGCTGCCCGCTGTCCACCTCGGCCTTCTTGACCCGACTGTTCAAGGTGTTCGCGGCCACCGAGGCGATCGCCTGCCAGCGTGATCCATGCTGACCCGGATTGTCGGGGACCACGCGGACCGCACGCTCGCGGGCCTCAGGGGGAGAATTTGTTCGTTGTCTTGCTCATGATGGCTCCAGCCTACTCAAGGGTTGGCGCATCCGGCAGACCCGGCGCGGTTCACATCACCTCGCGAGACATTACGCCACGCGCCCAAGTTTGTTTACATGACGAAACTTTTACCTTACTTGAGTATATGCTTTGGAGGAACCTGCTGGCCGATTGCCGGGGCGTCGCACCGAAGCAGCATCAAAGGGAGGACAGCCTTATGAAGAAATTGACCACGACAATTCTCGCATCCGCCACGCTCATGCTTGCCGCGGGCGGTGCCTGGGCCGATGGCATTGGCGCATCGCTGCTGACGCAGCAGCACCCCTTCTACATCGAGATCGCCAAGGCGATGGAAGCCGAGGCCGAGGCAAAGGATGTGCCGCTCGAGATTTCGATCGCCAACCAGGACCTCTCCAAGCAGCTCGCCGATGTCGAGGATTTCATCGTCAAAGGCGTCGACGTCCTGGTGATCTCGCCTGTCGACAGCCAAGGCGCGCTGCCAGCGATCATGAAGGCCAAGGCTGCCGGCATCAAGGTCATCACCGTCGACGTGCCCGCGCAAGACGTCGATGTCGCCTCCTACATCGGCACCGACAACTATGCCGGTGGCGTCAAAGCTGCCGAGCTGATGGCCGAAGAGCTTGGCGGCTCCGGCAAGGTTGCGATCATCGACTACCCGACGGTGCAGTCGGTGGTGGCGCGGATCGACGGCTTCCGGAAGGGGCTCGAAGATTTCCCCGACGTTGAAATTGTGGCCCAGCAGACCGGCATCACCCGCGCCGAGGCTTTGGCCGCCGCGCAGAACATGCTGCAGGCCAACCCCGACATCGACGGGATCTTCGGCTTTGGGGATGACGCCGCGCTGGCCGCGGCCGTAGCGGTGAAATCGGCGGGCCTGCAGGAGCAGGTCAAGGTGATCGGCTTCGACGGCATGGAAGAGGCGCGCAACGCGGTCGACAGCGATCCCGTCATGGTCGGCGTGGTCCAGCAGTTTCCCGACCAGATGGGCAAGATGGCCGTCGACACCGCGCTTGAACTTATGGGGGGCGCCGAAGTGCCGGCCGAGCAGCCGATCGTGCCGGGCGTCTACACGGGCCAGTAAGTGCATCGGCCCGGTCTGTCCGAACCTCGCGTTCGGACCAGCGTCTCGGGTCGCGTTCGACGGGCCAACGACCAGGGCCTGCGCGTCGCTACATCGGGCTGCCCTGCTTGGCAGGGTGGCCCCTTTACCCACATTCCCTGGAAAGGATGACGGAATGGCCGAGGCCGACATCGTCCTGCACATGACCGGGGTCCGCAAGACCTTCGGACCGGTCGTGGCGCTCAGCAACATGGATCTGACGGTGCGTGCGGGCCGCGTGCATACCATCCTCGGCGAAAACGGCGCCGGGAAGTCCACGCTTATGAAGATCCTCGCGGGTGTGCAGCTACCCTCTGCCGGCGAGATCACTTTGGATGGCGCCCCCTTTTATCCCGTCACCCCGCAGGAGGCGGCTGCACGCGGGCTGGCCATCGTTTTTCAGGAACTCAGCCTGTGCAACAACCTCTCTGTGGCGGCGAATATCCTCGCCACCCGTGAACCGACGCGCATGGGGTTCATTTCAGACCGCAAGGTTACCGCACGGGCCCGCGCTCTGGTCCACGAGCTGGGGCTTCCGATCGACGTGACCGCGCAGGTGGGCGATCTGTCCATCGCGCAGCGCCAACTGGTCGAGATCGCCAAGGGACTTAGCCACGACGCAAAGGTGGTGATCTTCGACGAGCCGACGTCCTCGCTGTCCGACAACGAGGCCGAAATCCTGTTCGGCATCATCGAACGTCTCAAGGCACACGGGAAGGCGGTGATCTACATCTCGCACCGCATGGAAGAGATCATGCGCCTGTCCGACGACATCACGGTTGTACGTGACGGGGAATACGTCGACACCGTTGCACGCGAAGACACCACAATCGACGCGCTGATCGCCATGATGGTGGGGCGCGAAATGGCCGAGATCTACCCACCGCGCATCGGGGACGTTCCCGATACGCAGGCGACCCCTGCGCTGCGCGTGACGGGTCTGACCCAGACCGGCGCTTTCGAAGATATCTCCTTCGAGGTGCGGCAAGGCGAGATCCTCGGGTTCTTCGGGCTCATCGGCTCGGGGCGCTCCGAGGTCATGAACGCTCTGTTCGGTACCAGTATGGCACGCGGCACCGTCGAGATCGACGGCGAGCCGGTCACCATCCGCTCGGCCGCCGAGGCCATCGAGCATGGCATCGGGTTTGTCACCGAGAACCGCAAGGAACAGGGGCTGGTGCTCTCGCACGCGCTCAGGCCCAATGTGTCCATGGCTGCGCTGCCGCGTTTTTCCGTGCGCGGCTTCGTACGGAGCCGGGCCGAGCGGCGCGAGGCGCTCTCCGAGGTCGAACGACTTGGCATCCGCACCAACTCCATCGAGACCGTCACCGGCACCCTGTCGGGCGGCAACCAGCAAAAGGTCGTTCTGGCCAAGTGGCTGGCCACCCGGCCGCGCATCCTGATCCTCGATGAGCCCACGCGCGGCGTCGACGTCGGCGCCAAGTTCGAAATCTACCGCATCATTCGCCAGCTCGCGTCCGAGGGGACCGCCATCCTCATGGTGTCGTCGGAACTGCCCGAGGTGCTCGGGCTGTCCGACCGCGTGCTGATCATGTCCGAAGGCCGGGTCAGCCAGACCGCGCCGCGCGACACGCTGACACCCGAAAGGGTGATGACCTTTGCAACGGGACACGTCCAATGACCGAAACCGCGCACATGACCTCTAACCGACAGGCCTACCTTCGCACGATGATGCGCCAATATGCCGGCATCGTGCTGTCGCTGGTGGCGCTGTGCGTCTTCTTCTCGCTGACCAACGACCGGTTCCTGTCGGTGGCCAACTTCACCAATATCTTTCAGCAGGTCGCGGTGATCGCCATCACCGCATTTGGCATGACATGGGTCATCCTTCTGGGCGAGATCGACCTGTCGGTGGGTTCGATCATCGCCGTGGCGGGCATGGTCGGCGCGCAGATCATCGGGCTGGGCTGGGGCTTTGCCCCGGCGCTGATGCTGACGCTGGCGGCGGGGGCGGCCATGGGGCTGTTCAACGGCGTGATGACCGCCAAGCTCCTGCTGCCCTCCTTCATCGTGACCGTGGCCACCATGAGCATCTTCCGTGGCCTCGTGAGCCTGCCCACCGGTGGTGCGCCCGCGATGAACATGGACCCCACGTGGATCGCAATCGGGGCAAACAGCTTCCTCGGTGTACCGATCATCATCTGGGTCGTGCTGGTGCTGTTCGTGGTCAACCACGTGGCTCTGGCGCACACCACCTTCGGGCGCAAGACCTACCTGACCGGCGGCAACCGCGAGGCGGCGCTGTATTCGGGGATCAATGTCGACGCCATGAAGATCCGCATCTTCATGATCTCGGGCCTGATGGCGGCCATCTCGGGGATCCTGCTGTCCTCCCGCCTCTACTCGGCCCAGACCAACGCCGGGATGAGCTATGAGCTGGACGCCATCGCGGCGGCCGTTCTGGGCGGGACTTCCCTGTCCGGCGGCGTGGGTACGATGGTCGGAACGCTGATCGGCGCGCTGATCATCGGGGTGCTGAACAACGGCATGAACATGCTTTCGGTGCCGTACTTCTATCAGCTGATCGTGAAGGGGCTGGTGATCCTGATTGCCGTCTACCTCGACGTGCGCTCCAAACAGCGGCAGGGCTGAAGCGATGAGCAAGCTACTGACCGTGGGCGAGGTCCTTGTGGAGATCGTCGCGACCACGCGCGGCGACGGCTTTCGCGAAGCGCAGCCGCTGATCGGCCCCTTCCCCTCGGGCGCGCCGGCGATCTTCGTCGATCAGGTCGGCAAGCTGGGCACCCCCTGCGCGATCCTCTCGCGCGTCGGCGACGATGACTTCGGCCGTGTCACCCTCGACCGGCTTATCGCCGACGGGGTCGATGTCTCAGGCATCGAGATCGCGCCGGGCGAGAGTACAGGCTCGGCTTTCGTGCGGTACCGCGAGGACGGGTCGCGCGCCTTTGTCTACAACATCACGCACGCCGCCTGCGGACGGATCGATTCCACGCCGGGCGGCAACGCGCTGATCGAAACCTGCGACCACATGCATATCATGGGCACGGCGCTGTCGGCGCCCGGTCTGGCCCGCCGCGCCGGCGAGGCGATCGAGCGGATCAAGGCGCGCGGTGGCACGCTGAGTTTCGATCCCAACCTGCGCCCCGAGATGCTCGGCGCGCCCGGGCTGCGCGACGCGCTTGAGCGGGTGCTCGAGCAGACCGATCTTTTCCTGCCCTCCGGAGAGGAGATCTTTCTCTTCACAAAGGCCCAGGACGAGGCCGGGGCGGTTGCCGAACTGCTGGCCCGCGGCATCGGCGAGATCGTCATCAAGCGCGGCTCGGGTGGCGCAAGCCATTTCAACGCCAAGGGGCGAACCGACGTGGCCCCGATCCCTGTTGAGGAAATCGATCCCACCGGCGCCGGCGACAGCTTCGGCGGCGCCTTCGTCAGCTTCTGGCTGGCCGGTGCGCAGCCCCAAACTGCGCTGGCCTACGCCAACGCCGCCGGCGCCCGCGCCGTGACCCGTCTCGGGCCGATGGAGGGAACCTCGAGCCGGGCAGAGCTCGACGCCATGCTGGCCTCTCACCTTGAAGGATGAAGACATGACCAACCCGCTGCACGACATTGCCGCTTGGCGCGACCGCGCGGGCCCCTCGGGCATCCCTTCGGTCTGTTCGGCCAATGCCTTGGTGCTTGAGGCCGCCATGTCCGCGACGCTGCCGACCGCGCTGCCGCTGCTGATCGAGGCGACCTGCAATCAGGTCAACCAGGACGGCGGCTATACCGGCATGACCCCCGCCGATTTCCGCGCCTTCGTCGAGAAGATCGCCGCGAGCCTGTCGTTTCCGCTCGACCGTTTGATCTTTGGCGGCGACCACCTCGGGCCCAACCCCTGGAAATCGCTGCCCGCGGCAAAGGCGATGGACAAGGCCGAGGAGATGATCCACGCTTTTTCCGCCGCCGGCTTCACCAAGCTGCATCTCGACTGTTCGATGGGCTGCTCCGGCGAGCCGGTGGCACTGGATGACGACACCACCGCCGCGCGAGCCGCCCGTCTTGCGACCGCAGCCGAGGCGGCAAGACCCGGCGGCGACATCCCCGCGCCCGTCTACATCATCGGTACCGAGGTGCCGATCCCCGGCGGCGCGATGGAAGAGCTGGGCGAACTGGAACTCACCGCCCCCGCTGCCGCACGCACGACCGTGGAGGTGCATCGCGAGGCCTTCGCCGCCGCTGGCCAGACCGATGCCTTCGGGCGGGTCATCGCCGCCGTGGTTCAGCCCGGGGTCGAGTTCGGCAACCACAACGTCATCGACTACGACAGTGCCAAGGCGCAACCCCTCTCGGGCGTGCTGGCCGACCTGCCCGGGCTTGTCTTCGAGGCGCATTCCACCGACTACCAGCGGCAGCACAACCTCGCGGCGCTGGTGCAGGACGGGTTCGCCATCCTCAAGGTCGGCCCGGGCCTCACCTTCGCGCTGCGCGAGGCGCTCTACGGCCTCGATGCCATCGCCGAAGAACTGCATCCGAACGCCCGCCCGCATGGCTTGCGCGAGACCATGGAAGCGGTGATGCTGGCCGCGCCAGAGAATTGGGACCGCTACTACGAGGGCAGTGACGGCGAACGCGCGCTGCAGCGTCACTTCAGCTACTCGGACCGGATCCGCTACTACTGGCCCCAACCCGAGGCACGCGCCGCGCTTGACGCGCTTTTCGATCTGCTTGGCGACGAAGTGATCCCTGAAACGCTGATCGGTCAGTATCTTGGCGCACGCTATGACGCTGTGCGCGGCGGCCGGCTGTCCCCGCAGGCGAGGGCGCTTGCGCTTGCTTCGGTCGAGTCCGTCATGCAGGATTACATCTCGGCCTGCGGCGGCTGAGCGCAGCATTCCCGACGACAGAGGAGCCCCGCGCCGCATGGTGACCCCGCGAAACCCGCGACAGATCAGGACGATGGAGGATTTCTCGGCCTATGTCGGGCTTTCGCGGCCGACCGTCTCGAAGTTCTTCAATGACCCCAGTTCCGTGCGCGACAGCACGCGGACCAAGATCGAGGCCGCGCTGGCCCAGAGCGGCTTTCGCCCCAATCTCTTCGCGGTCAACCTCAAGCGGCGGCGCAGCAATATTCTCGGGATCCTCATCCCGAACTCGATCGACCCGTTCTACATGGAGCTCACGCGGTCGGTCGAGAAGCTGGCGCTCGAGGCCGGGTTCTTCGCCTTCATGCTTTCGAGCAATGGCAGCCAAGAGCTGGAAGGCACCGCTCTCGACCGTCTGCAGTCGATGAACGTGGCCGGGCTCATCGTGGTGCCGACCGGGGCAGAGGCCTCGAACGACAGGCTCTCCGACCTCGAACGCGAGCTGCCCTTAGTCTATGTCGACAGCCCCCCAGACCACGAGTGCATCTTCGTCGGAACCGACAACGCGCAGAGCATGGGCCTGATGGTCGACCACCTTTGCCGCTCGGGCGAGCCGCCTTGCTACCTCGGAATGCCCGAGGTCAACCGCAATGCCATCGATCGCCGCGAGGGCTATGCTGCCGCGATGCGCCGTGCGGGCCAGGAGCCGGTGTTGCTGCCGATACCTGATCAACAGACGTGGGATTTCGAGCGCTTTGGCCACGAGGCAGCGACGGCGCTCATCCGCTCGGGCCTGCCGAGCGACACGCTGCTCTGCGCCAACGACCGGGTCGCGCTCGGTGCGCAGCTCGCGGCCTGGGAGGCACGTCTGAAGGTCGGACGCGGTCCTGATGACGATTTGCGCATCGCCGGTCACGACGACCACCCACAGGCGCGCTATGCCTGCCCGCCCTTGACCACTGTAGCCCAGAACTATGGCGAGATGGCTCGTCTCGCGATGACAGAACTACTCGGACGGCTTGACGAGGACCCCGTCAGCGCCCCCTCTCGCATCCTGCTGCGCGCCGAACTGAAGCTACGCGCCTCGGCCTGAATTCTGACGACATGCGCCCGCGCCAAGGTGGTCTGCTTGGGCGTTGTCGGGAACAGGCTGATGTAGGAGCCATCTCGTATTTTAGAGTGGTAGCTGGAACTGCATAAGCAGACCCCTTCCGTCGAGCCTCAAGTTCGCGAATGGCCATGACCTGCCACGGGTTTCTTCCTCCGCCGTCGATTGGAGCCCGCCCCCCCTTGAGGACGGACAGTAAAGCGCGCGAGATTCACGGACGAGCAGATTATCGGCATCCTCGGCGAACACGGTCGACGTATACGTCGGCGGTTCGAAGCGCGCTGACCCTTGCCGCAGTTCAAGCGTCAAGCGAACGGTCCGGCGGACCGTTCGTAGCGTAGAACGGCACGTCGGTTGGCACCTTCTACAACCGGCAGGCCAAGTTCGGCGGCATGACGGTATCGGAGGCCAGGCGGCTGAAGACGCTCGAGGATGAGAGTTCGGCATGAGGCCGCCATCGGTCCGAAGCCCATGCCGGACAAGCTAAAGAAGCTTCTGGCCGAGCCGATGCTGGGCTTGGTTGCGATGAAGCAGCTGGTTTCAAAAAAGTGGTGACGATGATCCGGCAGCGTTGCCGGGACGAAGGATCGAAGATGACAAGACGGCCGAGATGGAGCAAGAGCCCTGTTTTCAAGGCGAAGGTCTCGCCGGCAGCCCTGAACGGTGACCGGACGATGAGCGAGCTGATGACACAGTTCGACTTGTACCATCACCAGATCAAGCTGGAGAAGGATCAGCTTCTCGAGGGCCTTGCGGACGTGTTCGACGACACGCCCGGGAGCAAGGAGCCTGAAATCCAGGTCGCATCGCTGCTCGAGAAGATCGTCCAGCCCACGCTAGAGGATGATTCTTCGTCCGGAGCGCTGGAAAAGGCCGGTCTGTTGCCTGGCAGAAAGAAGTGGCGGTCGAGGCCACCAGCTGAGCCTCACGCGACAGGCCGTGCTGCTGGGGATCAGCCGAGGCAGCTTTTCCTGTGCGCCGCGTCCAGCCGCAAACACGGCGCCTCGAAGCGCGGCCGTCAGCCGATCTGCGCAACCGCGCCGCTCCCGACCACCTAGTCCAGCCCGGCCACGCGGATCGCGTCACGCCTTTACCTTTCTGCGCGTCAAAGCCGTTACCGCAGGGACGCCGTGGATGGCAGTGACTGATCCCATGGCTCCGGCCTGCCGTATATCGGCAAACCGAAGCCATGGGATGATCCGAGCCAAACAAGTGCCAGGATTCGATCTCTCCGGGAGCTCACCTGACATCAAGACTGTCGTGGGCGACTATTGGCTGGGGCACGCAGTCAAGGGCTTCAGGCCAATTCGGGCTCGCGGTCACAGGCACGCCCCTCGGCATCGAACAGATGAAGATCCGAAGCGGAGAAGGCCAGATGAACGATGTCGCCCGGCTGGGGCGTGTCGTCGCCGGAATTCTCCACGAGGAAGACCGGCGCGCCTTCGATCTCCACGTGCAGGAGCGACCCACCGCCGGTGTATTCGCTGATGGAGACCCGGCCGCACAAGATCCCCTCGGCCTCGTCCACAATGCGAAGATGCTCGGGACGGAGGCCGGCCTGCGTGGCGCCGCCCGTAGAGAAGCCCGCGCGCTGCAAGGGTGACCGGATCGCCTCGACCGGGCAAACGTTCATCTTTGGACTACCGATGAACTGCGCAACGAAGACGTTGTCCGGCCTTGCGTAAAGCTCCTTGGGAGTGCCGACCTGCTCGATACGGCCGTCCCGCAGGACGACAATGCGGTCGGCCAGGGTCATCGCCTCGATCTGGTCGTGTGTGACGTAGATCGTGGTGTTGCCGAGCCGCCGGTGAAGCGCAGCGATCTCGGCGCGCATGTGTACGCGGAGTTCCGCATCGAGGTTGGAAAGCGGCTCGTCGAAGAGAAAGACCTGGGGATCTCCCACAATGGCCCGGCCGATGGCGACGCGCTGCCGCTGGCCCCCCGAAAGCTCGCGCGGGTAGCGGTCGAGCAGCTTGTCGAGCTGGAGCGTGCGGGCGGCCTCGTTCACGCGGCGCTCGATCTCGTCGACGCTTTCCTTGCGCACCTTGAGGCCGAATCCCATGTTCTGGCGCACGGTCAGGTGCGGATAGAGCGCGTAGCTCTGGAACACCATCGCGAGCCCTCGCTTGGCGGCCTGGACTTCATTGACCTTGCGGTCGCCGATCCAAAGCTCGCCGCCCGAGATGGTCTCAAGCCCCGAGATCATCCGCAGCAGCGTGGACTTGCCGCAGCCGGAGGGCCCGACGAAGACGACGAATTCGCCGTCGGCGACGTCAAGGTCGATGCCGCGGATCACCTCGAGCTTGCCGAAGGACTTGGTGAGATTTCTAACGGTCAGTCGTGTCATATCGTACCTTTCGCTTCAGCCTTTCACGCCGGACATGGCGAAGCTTTCGATGATCTGCCGCTGTGCGATCAGGTAGACGATCAGGATCGGCACCACGGCAAGGCTCGTCGCCGCAAGCTGCAGATGCCAGAGCGGCGCGCCGTAGGGGTCGGTGAAGTTCGACAGGGCCAGCGGCAGGGTGAAGTTCTCGAGGCTGGAGATGAAGACCAGCGGTTCGAGGAAGAGGTTCCACGAGAAGAGGAAGGTGATGATCGCCACGGCGGCAAGGGCGGGCCGCGACATGGGCAGGGCAATCTTCCACCAGATTCCGGCGCGGCTCAGCCCATCCATCTTGCCCGCGTCCTCGAGTTCCTTGGGCAGGGCAACGAAGTACTGGCGCATGAGGAAGGTCGCCATGACGCCGTGCGGGCCGAAAACCGGCAGTAGGATCAGGGGCACGTGCGTGTCCATGACGCCGAGCCACTTCATCAGGAAGAAGTTTGGCACGATCGTCACCTCTTCGGGGACCATGAGCGCCGACATCAGGAAGAGCATCAGCAGAGCCGCCCCGGCAAAGCGCATCCGCGCCAAGGCATAGCCCGCCAGTGAGGACAGCAGCAGCGTCAGCACCGTGACCGCGCAGGCGATGTAGATAGAGTTGAAATACTGGCGCGCGAAGGGCTGGTATTCGAACACCTCGACGAAGTTTTGCCAGCGCCACGTACGGGGGATGAGGCTCGGCTCGCCGAAGATCTCGGTCGGGCCCTTGAAACCGGACGAGATCATCCAGAGAAACGGGAACAGGAAGGGGATCGCGACCACCACAAGCGAGAGCATCCAGCAGATGCGTTTCACGGTGGCGAGTTGCGGTTGCGACAGGGCCATCAGGTCGATCCTTTCTGACGCAGGATGAGCTGGACGACCGTCAGGGCCAGCACGATGACGAACATGATCATCGCCAGCGCCGAGGCATAGCCAATCTCGAAGAACTCGAAGGCCTGCTGGTAGATGTAGAAGGCCAGCACGAGGGTGCCGTTCTCGGGGCCGCCGCCGGTCATCAGGTAGATGTGGTCAAAGACCTTGAAAGAGCCGATGGTGGTGATGACCATGATGATCAGGGTCGTCGGCGCCAGCAACGGCCAGATCACCATGCGGAAGATCTGCCATTCCGAGGCCCCTTCGAGGCGGGCGGCCTCCTCGTAATCACGGGGGATGGACTGAAGCGCGGCGATGTAGAGGATCATGTTGAGCCCCACCATCTTGAGCACGCGCGTCACGATCACCGCAGCCATGGCCCAGTTCGGCTCGCGCAGCCAGTTCGGACCGTCGATGCCGACCGTGGCAAGCATCTGGTTCACCGCCCCGGCATCGCCCTGAAGCAGGAACTTCCAGACGATTGCCCAGGCTACCGCCGAGGTGACCACCGGGGCGAAGAAAATCGTGCGAAAGAAGACGACGCCCCGGAAGGGACGGGCCAGCGCCATCGCGAGCGCCAGCGCGAGGGCCATGTTCATCGGAACGAGGCCGGCGGCGAAGATCACCGAATTGCGGATGACCTGCCAGAAGTCGGGGTTCTGCGTGAGAGCGTCCTCGTAGTTGGCGAGCCCGACGAAGATGGTGTCCTGGCTCAACAGGTTCCACTCGGACAGCGAGTAGAAGACCACCGCGATCAGCGGCCCGAGGAAGAAAATCAGGAAGCCGATGAGGGTCGGGCTCACGAAGAGCCAGCCCTCGATCGTCTCGCGGCGCTTCAGGGTCAGCCACGGCGCGCGAGGGGCGCGCACCGTGGTCCCGGGTTCGTTCAACGAAGCCATGCGCGGGGGCTCACAGCTCGTCCTGGATGGCAGCGCAGACTGCCGCGAGCGTCGCCGGCACGTCAGCATCGGCCCGGAAGAGCGCGTCGAAACGCGGCTTCATCGCGGCAAGGATTTTGGGCGCGTTCTCGTGGCTGGGCAGCACGCTGCCCTGCTTGATTGCGTCGCTGACATAGGCCATCTGCTCGGCCGGGATCAGCTCGTTCGCATCGATGAAAGCATCGCTGTCGAGAACCGAGGCCCGCGCCGGCGGGAAGAACTGCGCCATCACCGCGACGTTTTCGGCATTGGTCATGAAGGCGGCGAACTCGGTCGCCAGCTCCTTTTTGTCGCCTTGGGCGAAGACCGAGATGCCGGCCTGTCCGATGATTGGCGCGGCGCCAGCGGGGCCGGTGGGCAGCGGTGCGATCCCCCATTCAAAGCCCGCCTCGGGCATCTTCGAGGCGCGTGAGATCTGGTTGACCGTCATCGCGGCGCTGCCCGAGAAGAAATCGCCCTGTTCGCCCGGCGGCACGATCGATTGATCCTCGAAGATCATCCCGTGCAGCATGGTCACCGCCTCGACCGCCTCGGGATCGTCGAAGCCGCATTCGCCGTCCTGCCAGGCGTGCCCGCCATACGCGCGGATCGGCGGCATGATCGCGTGCATGATCCGGCTGTCGTAGCCTTCGCCGTCCTTGAATTCGAAGCCCCAGGCGTCGTTGGCCTCGGTCAGCTTCAGGGCGGCGTCGCGGAACGCTTCCATTGTCCACTCGCCGGCTTCGGCCATCGCGAGCGGATCCTTGAGCCCCGCGGCCTCGAACATCTCCTTGTTGTAGAAGACCATGAACGGCGAGGTGGAGAACGGGATGCCGTAGACCGCGTCGCCGTCGCTCCAGAGGTCCATCGCCGGGCCGGAGAAATCGTCAAGGTCGTAGCCCTCGGTCTCGCGCAGGGCGGGGCCGATGTCCTCGACGACGCCGGCGGCGATGAAGGCCGGGATGCTGTCCTCGAACATCCAGCCAAGGTCGGGCGGGTTGCCGCCCGCGATCTGGAAGGTCAGCTTCTGGGTGTAGTCCCCCGCCGGGATGGTCTCGAAGCGTACCGTCACGTCGGGGTGGCTTTCGCGGAAGCCCTCGGCGATGCCGTTGAGCATCGCGAGATGGGCGTCGTTGCCTGTCCACACGGTAAAGCGCAACTCCTGCGCGCAGGCGCCCCCGGCAAGCAGCGCCGATGCGACGACACCGGCGGCGAATAGTCCTTGTCTCGTCATGGTTAATCCTCCCTTTTTCATGATCTTCCACTCCTCCGTTATCCGGGCCGGGTTAAGGGCCCCGCACGCGGGGCACGGGCAGTCCGGCGACGCCGGCGTCGAGCGCCAGAAGCGCCCCTGCCCGCGGCTCCTCGGCCGCGGTCCGCCCCTCCGGCAGCACCGACATGCTGGTGACGCAGAGCGTTCGCATGTCGGGACCGGCAAAGCACAGGTTCGTCGGTCGGCTGACGGGCAAGTCGACGTGCATGAGTTCCCGCCCTTCGGGCGAGACCCGGACGATGCGCCCGGCGTCGATCGCGGCGAACCAGTAGCAGCCCTCTGCATCCATAGCGGCGCCGTCGGGCCGCCCGGTTGCGGGCCGGTGAAAGACGCGGCGGTTCGATAGCGCGCCAGTCGCGCGGTGGAGCTCGAAGGCCCAAATGACGCAGACCTCGGGATCGCTGTCGCTGAGATAGAGCGTCCGGCCGTCCGGTGACACGGCAAGGCCGTTCTGCGTGCGAAGGCCGTCCAGCACCCGGACCGGGCCTGTCGGGTCCAGCCGGTAAAGCGCACCGCCTTGCCCGCTGCCCCGGGGCATCGCCATGGTCCCGGTCCAGAACCGGCCCTGCATGTCGGGGGCACCGTCGTTCATCCGCCAGCCGTTTGCCGGACCGTCCGGCGCGGCGACCTCGGTGCAGGTGCCGTCGGCACCGACGCGGCTCCACCCGTTGCCGAGCGCGGCGAGGACCTCGCCCCCGGCGGTCAGTGCCAGCGCAGAAGGCTTGCGGTCAAGCGCGATGCTCTGGGCCGTGCCGCCGGACAGGTCAATGCTGCGAATGGCGTGACCTTCGATATCGCACCACCAGACACGGTCGCTGCCAGGATCCCAGAGCGGAGCCTCGCCGACGATGTCGGGCCCCGTATGAAGCACGCGGACGGAATGCGCCGATGCGGTCATCCCGGCACCTGCGGCAGCGCTCCGGGCGCGTCGCCCGCGGTCCAGCCACCATCCACCGGGATCTCCGCCCCCGTAATGTAAGAGGCACCCTCACTGCAGAGCATCAGGACCGGGGCGACGCAATCCTCGGGTGTCCCCTGACGACGCGCCGGGATCTTGGCGGTGACGGCTGCCAGGAACTCAGGGTCGGCGTAACGCCCGGCGGTGCGTTCCGTCTCGATCGCGCCAGGTGCGATGGCGTTCAGGGTCACGCCATTGGCCGCGACCTCCCGGGCGAGCGCCCGCAGCGCCGTAACCTGAGCCGATTTCATCGCGGCGTAAGAGAGGGTCTCGGCGCGTGGACGTGCCGCCATGACGCTGCTTACCGCCACAACGCGGCCCCAGCCGCGCGCCGCCATGGGCGGGACGAGGTGCTGGCAGAGCGTCAACAGCGATCCCAGATTGGCCGCGAGATGGTCCGAGAGGCCCTGCGCCGTGATCTCCTGCCAAGGGCCGCGTCGTTCGATTGCGGCATTCGCGATCAGGATGTCGACGGGGCCGCCGGACAGAACCCTTCGGGCAAGGCCCTCGGCCGCGCCGTCGCGGGTGAAATCGGCCTCGTGGATCTCGGTGTCGAGCGTTTCTCGCGCGCCGCCGGGGTTGCCGAGATGGTGCAGCACCACCTGCGCGCCCTCGGCCGCGAGGCCGCGCGCGATCGCCCGTCCGATCCCGGCATCGGCCCCGGTGACAAGGGCGCGGCGACCCGCGAGAGAGCCGGCCTCAACCATTGCCCCTCGGCTCCCCTGCCACTTCGAAGGACGCGATGTCAGCCGCCTCGTAATGGCGGTCGATCATGCGGACGGCGTCTTCGGGATTACCGTCGCGGATGGCGGCGAAAAGGTCGGCGTGGCGGTCCACCGTCGCTTTCCAGTCGGCGCGGGTGCGGCTCGACCGGCGCGAAAAGAGCTGCGAAACCTCGCGCTGGACCGAGCGCATGCCTTCGACCTGCATCCTGATCATTGTGTTACCGGTCGCCATCGCCATTCCAAGGTGAAAGGCGATGTCGGCAGCAGTGAAGCCGTCCGGCTCTTCAAGGCCGTCGTACATCTCGGCCAGCGCCTCCTCCATCGTGGCCAGCCCCTCGGGGTCGCGCCGCGTGGCAGCCAGGCGGGCGATCCCCGTCTCAACAAGGTGGCGCATCTCGTTGGCCTCGCGCAGACGCGTCAGGCTCGACCGGACGGCATAGCCATAGATCCGGTCCAGGGGCTCGCCGGTGATCGCCTTGGCGCGCGCGACCTTGCCCTGCTGGGTCTGGATCAGGCCGGCGCCGGACAGCTGGCGCAGCGCCTCGCGGGCGATGGGCTTGCTGACGCCGAATTCCCTGGCGATCTCGCCCTCGGACGGAAGGGCGTCGCCGGTGGCGATGCGTCCGTCGAACAGCGCCGAGGCAATGGCCTCGGACACCGTGTCGGCCAGGCGTGGCGGCGCGGTCAGCTTGGCGGCGAAGATGGGCTTGTCGGTCGTCTCGTCGGGCATCTCGAATCCTTTGGCTGTCTCCTTCCTAGCCGCTTCCTGACAACCTAGCAACTAAGTTGGTTAGTTGCCAAGAAGTCAGCTTGTGCTTACGGTTGCCCTGCGCCGGCCGCGTCGGCGCGCCAGAGGAGGATAATTCGTGCGAGAAGGTGACGCACACCGGATCACCGAGGTCATCGCGCATCCGCTGACCCACAGGCTGCCGGCCCCCACGCAGACATCCTGGGGTCGCTACGACAGGGTCTCGATCATGTTGGTCGAGGTGCGGACCGACACCGGGATCATCGGTTTCGGCGAATCGCTCGCGCGGTTCGCGCCCTGCGCCTACGCGGAGCTCGTGGAGACGGCGCTGGCGCCGCGACTGATCGGCCGCGACCCTCGCCACATCGGTGCCAATTGGGCATTGATGCGAAGAGCGCTCAGCGGCCGGGCGGGCGGGATGCTGATCGAGGCCATCGCCGGGATCGATATCGCGCTCTGGGACATCGCGGGCAAGGCGTCAGGACAGCCGATCTGGCGCCTCCTTCAAGGCGAGGGAACGCCGGCAGTGCCAGTCTACGCGGCCTCTGTTGGCTGGGGCGATGACGACAGGGCGGCAGAGGAAGAGGCGGTCGATTTCGTCGGCCGCGGCTTCACCAGCCTCAAGGTCAAGATCGGCGCACCGGTCATTGCGGCCTGCCGCAGGATCGAGCGCATCCGCGCGGCTGTCGGTGATCGGGTCGAACTGACCGCGGATGCGAACTGGGCCTACGACCTCGACTGCGCGATTGCCGTAGGGCAGGCCCTCGCCCGAAACGGCTACACCTGGTTCGAGGAGCCGCTGCGCCCCGAGGACGAGGATGGCTACCGCGCGCTCCACCGGCGATGCGAGGTGCCGCTTGCCGCGGGCGAGAGCAACTACACGCTCGACCAGGCAGCTCCGCTTGTCACCGACCAGACACTCTCGGTTCTGCAGCCCAACATCACCCGGTCTGGCGGAATTACCGAAACCTTGCGCATGGCGCGCCTTGCCGCGGCACATGGCGTCGCCTATGCGCCGCACGTCGGAATGTCCGGTATCGTTTGCGAAGCGGCCAGCCTCCACGTCGCTGCTGCCATGCCGAACACGCGGATCATGGAGTGCCCATGCAGCGCGAACCTCTTCAAGTCAGAGCTCGCCGATCTCGCGCCGGGCGCTGCTCGTGCCGAAGGCGGCATGCTTGCGGTTCCCGAGGGGCCGGGCCTTGGACTGGAGATCAACCGGGACGCGCTGTTGCGCATGAAAGCGCTGGCGCTTGAGGAGGTCGCATGAAGGGCGCGACCACCGGCGGCATCCGAATCTCGGACGTGATTGCCCATCCGCTCACCCAGAAGCTGCCGCGCCCGACTGTCACCTCGTGGGGCAGCTACGAAGAGGTCTCCATGGTCCTCGTCGAGGTGCGTACCGATGCCGGTATTGTCGGCATCGGCGAGACGCTCGGCCGCTTCGCGCCGCGGGCCTACGCGCGCCTTATCGAGACGGCGCTGAAGCCGCGCCTTGTCGGGCAGCCCGCCGCCTCGATCGGAACCCATTGGGCCGGCATGCGTCGCGCGCTGTCAGGCCGTGCAGGCGGGATGCTGCTCGAGGCCATGTCGGGCGTCGACATCGCGCCCTGGGATATTCTCGGCAAGACCGCCGGCCTGCCCGTCGCCACGCTGCTGGGCGGCATGAACCGGACCGAGATCGATGTTTATGCCGCGGCCGTGAACTGGGGCCCCCTGCCGGAAATGGAAGCGGAGCTTGCCGCGCTGATCGCGCAGGGCTTCCCGCTGATCAAGGTGAAGATGGCTCGCCCGGTGGACGAAGCGATCCGCCGGATTGAGGCCATGCGCCGAAAGGCTGGCGACGGAATTGCCCTCTGCGTCGACGCCAATTGGGCCTACGAGCTCGACGAGGCGATCGAGGTGGGGCACGCCCTTGCCGCCAACGGATACACCTGGTTCGAGGAGCCGCTCGCGCCGGAGATTGAGCAGGGATACGAGGAGTTGCGTCGCCGCTGCGCCGTGCCTCTTGCCGCAGGCGAAAGCAATTTCACCGTGGACCAGGCAAAGCGGCTCGTCACATCGCGCACGCTGTCGGTGCTGCAACCGGACGTGGCCCGCGCCGGCGGCATCACCGAGACCCGCCGCATGGCCGATTTCGCCGGGGCATTCGACGTGGCCTACGCGCCGCATATCGGCATGTCCGGCATCGTCTGCGAGACCGCCTCCGTCCATCTCTCTGCCGCCATGCCGAATTTCCGCGTGATGGAATGTGAGGGCGACCGCAGCCCCTTCAAGACAGAGATCGCCGATCTGGCCCCGGGCTGCCTGCGCCAGCGCGGCGGCAAGCTTGACGTGCCGGCCGGGCCGGGGCTGGGCCTCATGATCGACTGGGATGCGGTGGCGCGCCTTCGCAGCCCCGAATGACACAACCCGAGGAGCACACTATGGAAAACCGCGCCCCCGCGGATGAACTCGAGACACAGCTGCTGCGTGCATTGCGTCTGTCTGACCCCGACCTCAGCCGGTTCGACCCGATGCGGCGGATCATCAGCCATGACGACTTCTCGCGCGGCCACTGCGGCTGGTCGCAACTTGTCGGCAATTACGAGGACACACTGGACACGATGCTGCCGGGATATGCCCAGCACACAAGCGCCATGCTCTCGACCCTTGGCCATTGGGATGCGGGATCGCACGGTGGCATTGACAGCAGCTACGCACTGAAGATCGCAACCCGACCTCGCGCAGGCGCCCAGAACGTGGCGATCAAGCGGCTGACCATGCGGGCGCGCTGCCCGATCCGCTTCGAAGCCTACGTGACCTTCAAGCCGGAAGCGACCGAGCTGAAGCTTGGCGACACCGACGTCCGCTCGTTCGGCTTTCTCTTCGACCTCCAAGGGGGTGACCGCGATGACGGGGTGGAGCGCGTCATGCCCCACATGCGCTTTCTCAACGCGGCCGATGGCCAGCACGTCCAGAAATGGCAGTACAAATCCCAGACGGCCAAGATGCTCGACATCGGCGACGGCAGCAAGACCAACAGCCACTACCACCTCGCCCCCGAGGGGTGGGAGGACCTTCCCGGCGGCACGCAGCGACTCTGCTACAACGAGATCGCGACAAAGGTGAACTGGAGCTACATCCGCTTCGACTTCGACCTTGCCGAGATGAAGGCCCTGGCCTTTCAGTGCAACGACCAGGTTTTCGATGTCTCGGGGTTCGAACCGATGCGCATCCCGGCCATGAAGAACCTCTGGTGCATGCTCAACTTCGGCATGTTCACCGAGACCGACGTGGACAAGCGCGCCTTTCTCTACATCGACTCGATCTGCATCTCGGGGGACTTCTGATGCTGCCGGAGAATGTCACCGCCGTCGTCGCACGCAATGAAATCTGGTCCGGCCACTCTGCGACCGAACCCTACGAGGTCGGGTGGGCCCGCGAGGCGATCATCTTCGTGCGCGCGCTGAAGCAGCCGCAGGGCCACCAGCCCGAGGCTGTGGTCGAGCTGTCGCCAGACGGGATTCACTGGGTTCCCGAGGGGACGACCCTGGCGATGCCCAAAGCGAAAGATGCGGTCTCTTTCGCCCGCATCCTCCATTTCGGAAACTGGCTGCGTCTGCGTGCCAAATACGACGAGGGCGCCGAAACGACTATACTCGTGACAATTCACCTGAAAGCCTGAGTCGCGCAGACGGCAACGCCAGCTCGCGGGCAAACGGGCGGCAGGCGTGATTCAAGCTGGCAACTTCGATGTGGACCAGCTTGGCACGAGACCTGATGCCGGACGACGGGCGGTCAGTTGATCTCAAACGTTCATCTCGGCCGTCTACGCCCTGAAGGAAGGCAAGCCGAATGGCTACCGCCGTGTCCTCGATGGGATTTTCTGGAGCGCTTTAACCGGGCTCCAAGGCGGGACCTGCCCGTCATCGCGAAAGAGCCGAAAAAATTGAGCTTGCGGCGGCCCAAGCATGGGGAGCAGCGCAACAAAACTGCAGACTCTCGTTATGAATGAGGGACCCAAGAGGGGGCAGGTCAGCGACCGCGATCTTCTGGCTTTGAGAGAGAACGAGTCCCAAACCTGGAACCACCTCTCAATATGCGGCCAAGGTCTCCCCCGGCTCCGACGGCTTCGCTTGGTTCGAAGGAAACCAAACTCCGGCAGCGCAAGTTGCGTCAGATAGCAATAAGAGAGCTTCGTAATGAAACCAGTCCTTCTGATACTCCCATTCGTTGCAGTCGTGTCAGGTTGCACAGATCCCGCGCCCCAAGTCGAACGTCCGATGGACGAAGTTCCGGCGCAAAGCGTCCTGCCGACCGGCCAGCGGCAATACAGCTTCGAAAACGGCTGCGATGTCATTCTTGAGGCCAAGGCTGCAGTCCTTGTGCGCGAGGATCCCGAATGCGCTTTGCATCACCGTGACATCGCATTGCTCTACGCTTCCGGCGACTGACGCCAGAACCACCCGATCCAATTCATTTCGGCCGCCCTTTCGGGCGGCCTTTTTCATGGAGATTGCTACTTTCTAAGTGTCTAATCCCACGGTTTAATGGTGTGATCCTTTCGCAGGAATGGAAGGAAGCACGACCTGCTCCCCTGAACCGTCCTCGTTTTGAGGTTAGCCTGTTCTCCAGACGAGGAGACAGACGATGAAGAGAAGCCGGTTCAGCGAAGAGCAGATCATCGGCACCCTGAAGGAGCACCAGGCGGGGCTGGGCGCGAAGGAGCTGTGCCGCAAGCACGACATCAGCGATGCGGCCTTCTTCAAGTGGCGGTCGAGATATGGCGGCATGGAGGTGTCGGACGCCGGCCACTGAAGGCGCTGGAGGCCGAGAACGCGAAGCTGAAGAAGATTTTGGCCGAACGGATGCTCGATGTCGCGACGCTGAAGGAGATGTTGGGAAAACTTCTGAGGATGTGGCCATTTCCGCCATCGGTCCGAGGACAATGGACGCATGTTCGAGGCGGCGTGCCGGGGACTGGGCCATGACGGAGAAGGGCTACTCGCAGCGGCGAGCCTGTGCGCTGGCCGGGATCGACCCGCGCGTGTATCGAAGGCAGCCGACCAGGCCGGAGGACGGAGAGTTGCGCCAGCGGCTGCGGGACCTGTCCGGCGAGAGGCGACGGTTCGGTTATCGGCGTCTGTACATCCTGCTGCGACGGGAAGGCTGGGCGCTGAACTGGAAGAAGCTCTACCGGATCTACCGGGAAGAAGGCTTAACA
Organism: Mesobaculum littorinae; assembly: GCF_004011175.1. Classification (GTDB taxonomy): domain Bacteria; phylum Pseudomonadota; class Alphaproteobacteria; order Rhodobacterales; family Rhodobacteraceae; genus Tranquillimonas; species Tranquillimonas littorinae. The sequence continues at coordinate 91,491 of NZ_RQXX01000003.1, forward strand.
GTCCCTAAAAGAGGCGGCCGCAAGCGGGCACTGGGGACCAGGGCGCCGATGGCGATCCCGCAGGCGCCGAACCAGCGCTGGTCGCTGGACTTCGTGTCGGACAGCCTGAGCGATGGCCGCCGCTTCCGGGTGCTCTCCGTGATCCACGACTTCAGCCGGGAAAGCCTGGCTGCGGTCGTCGACACCTCGCTGTCAGGGCAGCGCGTTGGCCGTGAGCTCGACAGCATCGCTCGGGTGCGCGGTTATCCATGCATGATGGTCAGCGACAATGGGACGGAGCTGACCTCGAACGCCATCCTCAAATGGCAGGAGGAGCGCCGGGTCGAATGGCACTACATCGCTCCGGGAAAACCGATGGAGAACGGCTTCGTCGAGCGCTTCAATGGCCGCCTTGGGGACGAATGCCTCAACGAGCATCTGTTCGCCAACCTGCGTCGTGCCCGCAGTCTGATCGCGGCGTGGCGCGATGACTACAACCATCACCGCCCCCACACGAGCCTCGACGGACTCACCCCGTGGGAGTATCACCAAAGGTCGAAAGAGGGCCAAACCCTGAACAGAGCCAACCTATAAACCCGGTCCCGAAGGGGAGCAGGTCGCTCAGGCGCGTATAGCCGCGGCACGAGGACCCTCTGCCGTATCCGCGACTTCATGCCACGAACCGCGCAGTCCATCCAGACGCGAAAGGCGCCGGAGCATCTGCCTCGGCGCCTATATCAAAGTCTTTCAGGAAGCAGCCCAGGAGCACGAAGTAGTACCTTCAACCCCTCACCCCCTTGCGCAGATTTATGCTTCCGTATGCGCATTCATCTGCTTTCTCTGACTACGTCTCGCCGAAGCGATCGGCCTCTCAGTTCAGTGGCTTCGACAGGAGCAACATGCGCACTGTCCAAGCCAGTCCATGCGAGAGGCGATGGTCGGTCGAAGCGTCTCACTGGACCAGATGCCGAAAGGAATACCCGCGAAGGCGACTGAACGCGGGTGCATCCACGTCCTTCGAAATAGACCCCGGCCGGATCTTGTGGCCTATTTGGCCGCAACTTGATCCCGATTTACAACCCTCAGTGCGTCCAGGCGCCGCGGCGGTCGGTGGCGAAGTTCTCGCCGTAGCCGCGGGCGCGGACGTTGGCGCCGCGCTTGCGGGGCTGCATGACCACCGCGTCGATGCCGTGGTGGCGGGCGTAGTCCAGCGCCTCTTCCTTGGTGTCGAAGCTCAGCCGTACCTGTGCCTGCGTGTCGCCCGAACTGGTCCAGCCCATCAGCGGATCGATCTCGCGCTGCTCGTCCGAAACAAAGTCCAGAACCCAGCGCTTGGTCCGGGCCATGCCCGAAGACATCGCGGTCTTGGACGGCTGATAGATACGGGCGGGCATGACGAGACCTCATCTGGTTCCGGGCGCATCCTGTATCCGGGATTCACGTCTTCAAGGCAAGGGCGCGCGACGCGACAGGGCTGACGCAAGGTTTACCCGGAAACTTTACCCCGGAACACCGGTCCGCGAGGGCCCTTGCGGGCTTGTCCCCGCGGCGCCGACCGCCATGTTAGGGGAACGTCTGCCCGGAGCCTGCCCGATGCCGCACAATACCACCGACATGCCGATGCACCGCCCCGAGGTGCTGACCCGCCCCAAGCTGGAGGGCGGCAAGACCTTCCGCATGCAGACCGAGTTCGCCGCAGCGGGCGACCAGCCCACCGCCATCGCCGAATTGGCCGAGGGCGTGCGCACTGGCGAGCGCGACCAGGTCCTGCTGGGCGCCACCGGCACCGGCAAGACCTTCACCATGGCCAAGATCATCGAGGACACGCAGCGCCCCGCCATCATCCTCGCCCCCAACAAGACGTTGGCGGCGCAGCTTTACGGCGAGTTCAAGGGCTTCTTTCCCGACAACGCCGTGGAATACTTCGTCTCATACTACGACTACTACCAGCCCGAGGCCTACGTGCCGCGGTCGGACACGTATATCGAGAAGGAATCCCAGATAAACGAGCAGATCGACCGGATGCGCCACTCGGCCACCCGGGCGCTTCTGGAACGCGATGACGTGATCATCATCGCCTCGGTGTCCTGTATCTACGGCATCGGCAGCGTCGAGACGTACTCGGCGATGACGCAGGACCTGTTCGTCGGCAAGGAATACGACCAGCGGCAGGTGATGGCCGACCTCGTGGCGCAGCAGTATCGCCGCAACGACCAGGCCTTCCAGCGCGGCAGCTTCCGCGTGCGCGGCGACGTGATCGAACTGTTTCCCGCCCACCTCGAAGACCGGGCATGGCGGTTCTCGTTCTTCGGCGAGGAACTCGAGTCGATCGTCGAGTTCGATCCGCTGACGGGCGAGAAGACCGGCAGTTTCGAGCGTATCCGCGTCTATGCCAACAGCCACTACGTCACCCCCCGCCCGACGCTGAAGCAGGCCGTGACCCAGATCAAGAAGGAGCTGCGCCAGCGGCTCGACCAGCTGGTGAACGAGGGCAAGCTTCTCGAGGCGCAGCGGCTGGAACAGCGCACCAACTTCGATGTCGAGATGATGGAGGCCACCGGCGCCTGCAACGGGATCGAGAACTATTCGCGCTACCTGACCGGGCGCGCGCCGGGCGAGCCGCCCCCGACCCTGTTCGAGTTCATTCCCGACAACGCCATCGTTTTCGCCGATGAAAGCCACGTCTCGGTGCCGCAGATCGGCGGCATGTACCGGGGCGACTACCGGCGCAAGTTCACGCTGGCCGAACACGGCTTCCGCCTGCCGTCGTGCATGGACAACCGCCCCCTGAAGTTCGAGGAGTGGGACGCGATGCGGCCGCAATCCGTGTTCGTCAGCGCCACGCCCGCGGCGTGGGAGCTGGAGCAGACCGGCGGCGTCTTCACCGAACAGGTGATCCGCCCCACCGGGCTTCTCGACCCGCAGGTCGAGATCCGGCCGGTGGAGATGCAGGTCGACGACCTGCTGGACGAGATCCGCCGCGTGTCCGAGGCGGGGTATCGCACGCTGGCCACCGTGCTGACGAAACGCATGGCCGAGGACCTGACCGAATACCTACACGAGCAGGGGATCAAGGTGCGCTACATGCACTCCGACATCGACACGATCGAGCGGATCGAGATCCTGCGCGACCTGCGACTGGGGGCCTTCGACGTGCTGGTCGGGATCAACCTGCTGCGCGAGGGGCTCGACATCCCCGAATGCGGGCTGGTCGCGATCCTCGACGCCGACAAGGAGGGGTTCCTGCGGTCCGAAACCTCGCTGATCCAGACCATCGGCCGGGCGGCGCGGAACGCCGACGGGCGGGTCATCATGTATGCCGACCGGATCACCGGCAGCATGGAGCGCGCGATGGCCGAAACCGACCGCCGCCGCGAAAAGCAGATCGCCTATAACGAGGAACACGGCATCACGCCCGCGACGATCAAGAAGAACGTCGACGACATCCTTTCGGGTCTCTACCAGGGCGATGTCGACATGAACCGGGTCACCGCGAAGATCGACAAGCCGATGGCGGGGGCGAACCTGCAGGCCGTGCTCGACGGGCTGCGCACCGACATGCGCAAGGCGGCCGAGAACCTCGAATTCGAAGAGGCCGCGCGCCTGCGCGACGAGGTGAAGCGGCTCGAGGCCGTGGACCTGACCGTGTCGGACGACCCCCTCGCCCGGCAGCAGGCGGTCGAGCGCGCGAGCGCCGCCGCCGTCGCCTCTTCGGGTCGGTCCACGGCGGGGCGCCCGGGCCAGCGCGGCGGAAACGTCAAAAGGAAAAAGCGCTAGCGGTCCCGCCCTCGGGCCATCGGCCCGGGGCGGGCGCAACCTAAAGGCGCGCGGGCACAGGCAAGTTGGCCCGCGCGGCCCTTCCGTCAGCAGTATCTTCCAGGCGACGCTTTCGCCCGTCAGCTGCCGGACGTGCCGTCGAGGCCTGCGCCGTGCTGCGCGGCAACAAAGCGGCTAGCAGGCCAGCCCGTCGGGGCTAGATTCGCGCCGTTTCGGCAGCGGGTCTGCCGACCCTCGCGCTGACCCGTGCCTAGATGGCTTGGCGCGCGCCCTCGCATCTCCTCGCCCTCACGGGGACCCTGCCTGGTGCCCCGGCCTACGCGGTCGCTTTGCGCGGCGCCGCCGCTCCACGTGAAACGTTGGGGCCGGACGCGGTGTCTTGCATGTCTTCCCGACGCTGGTGCCGGAACGGAAAAAGGGGCGGCTTTCGCCACCCCTTTCCCAAGTTTCCGACATCCCCCGTCGGGGACACGGATGCCAGGTCTTACTGGCTGTCTTCCATCTCGCCTTCGGCAGCGGGGGCTGCGGGATCGGCGGCCATGCCGGTGCCCGTCGCCGTGCCGGTGGCGCCCATGTCGCCGGTCGCAGCCGGATCGTTCTGCATGGCGTTCTGCTCGGCTTCCTGCTCCTGCTCTTCGGCGGTCACGAACTCAGGCGCATTCTCCAGGTCTTCCTGGGTCGAGGAGGTCACGAGACGCAGGTCGCCGTTCTCGTCTTCCACCACTTCGATGCTGTCGATCTCGATCGCGACCAGCTTTTCGCCGATGCCGAGGAAGCCGCCCACACCGATCACCACGCCTTCAACGGTGCCGTCGAAGTTGATGATGAAGTTGTTGATGTCACCCACGGTTTCGTCGGTGTCGTTATAGACGGTCGCACCCATCAGCTCGTTGGCGAGGATCGTGTTGTCGCCTTGCATGGTGATCTGACCCTCGACGGGCTGAGCGGCCTCTTCGCCTTCGGCCTCTTCGCCTTCGGCCATGTCGCCTTCGGCGGCCATGGTGTCGGCGTCGGTGGTCATGTCGGCGCTAGCGTCGGCGTCAGCATCCATGTCACCGCCGGTGGTGGTGGTCATGGTGTCGTCGCCATCGGTTTCCGCTTCGATCTCGGCTTCGGCTTCATCAGCGGCGGCGTCCATCTCGGCGCCGGCCTCTTCGGCCTCCTGCTCGATCTCGTCGCCGGCTTCCTCGGCCTCTTCGGCGATGGCGTCACCAGCGGCTTCGGCGGTGTCGGCCGCCTGCTCACCGGTGTCTTCGGCCTCTTCCAGAACCGTGCCGTCCTCATTGGTGTCCTGCGCCGCGGCATATCCCAGCGGGGTGCTGGCGAGCAGAGCAATCAGGGCGATGCGGCTGGTGGATTCGAAAATACGGGGCATTACTGTCCTCCCGGAAAAGGCCCACGGCGTTCGACCGTCGGGCTGGTGTCGGTTTATGTGCGACTAAACCAACGTTAGGGATTTCGGTTCCTTAGATCGGCGAAAGCTCGCCTGACCGCCCCGTTTTGCCACTTAGCGAAAGATCAGCCGCACGAGGATCAGAAGCGCGACCGCCCCCAGAAATGCCGCCAGCAGAAGAACCAGCAGCCCGCCGCCGACGATCACCCCCAGCCCCAGCGCAGCCGCCACGAAGGGCAGCGCGACCGCGCCCAGCACGCCCAGCGCCACCAGCCGGGCCCGGTGCCCCCCCGCCACGACACTGGCGATCCACCCCACCACGGCGCCGACCAGCGCCATGACAACAAGCGCGAAGATCCCCAGCGCGCCAAGAACGTCTTCCATCGGTTCGACCTCTCCGTCCTGATACCTGGCCTTTTAATAGCTTCTTAAGCATCGGCGCCTACCCCGGAAAGCTGACCGGACCGGACGGGCGATTTCGATGCTTCGAATTTTCTGCGCCTTACTGCTCTGCCTGACATGGGCCACGCCCCGCGCCATGGCGCAGGCCTGGCCGCGCGAGGATGGGGCGGGCTTTGCCTCGATCTCCACCGAATTGACCGACGGCGCCGGGGGCCTGCGGGACTGGAGCAGCGTCTACCTGGATTACGGCCTGACCCCGCGGCTGTCGTTTTCGTCCAAGATCGGCGGGCGCGCGGACCTTTCCGCGCATGAGGCCTGGGCCAGCCTGCGCGTCCCCCTGCCGCTGACCCTGCCCGGCGTGGCGTCGCTGCGCGGCGGGCTGGGCAGGTGGGCCGATGACGGTCGCCCGACCGTTTCGACCCTGCGGCTGGGGGCCGCGTGGGGCAAGGGGCTGTCGCCCGGCGACCGCAGCGGGTGGGTGGAGCTTGACGGCCTGGCCGAACTGGCGCGCGACCGCGGGCGGGTGAAGCTGGCGGCGACCCTTGGCCTGAACCTCGATCATGGCGGGCACGCGATCCTGCAGGTGCGGGCCGAACCGGGCGCCGGGGGGCAGGGCCTTACGCTGGCGCCCAGCTACGTGCATCCCCTGCACGGCGCCACCAAGCTGCAGCTGGGGCTGCTCTGGACCCCGTCCGAAGGCGAGGCCGGCCTGATGCTCGGCTCCTGGCTCGAGTTCTAGGGGCAGCGGGCGCGGGTCAGTCATGCGCCGCGGATGTCACGCGCGGGCGGCGCCGGGATGCCCCGATCGGACCCCGTCACCGACGCGCCTGTCAGACACGCTCCAACGCGGCGTGGTGCAGCGCGACCTCGCCAGCGCGGGCGGCGCGGACCCGGGCCGCGACCTCGTCCGACACGGCGGCCGCGCGGTCGGGCGACTGGTTACGGCGCGGCAGTTCGACCTTGCCGAACCGCTCGGCCAGGAACGCCTCGAACCGGTCCCAGGCCTCGTAGGCAAAGACATGATCGGGCGGCGCCACGTCTTCGCCCGCCCCGACGAAACGGTCCTGCGATCCGATCTGTGCAAAGGGCCGGGGCGTGGGAACCAGGGTTTCCAGCAGGAACTCCTCGGCTGTCACCCCGGCGGCGCTGCGGGGAGAGCCGCGCGCCTCGTCCCGACTGCGATAGCGATACCAGCTGAGCAGCCTGTCGACCGGCTCGCGCAGCACGAGGAAGACCTCGGGGCGCGGGCCGTGGCGGGTCAGGATCGGCTCCATCTTCCTGCGGTAGACCGGCACCGTCATGTGCTTGAGCCCCGGCGGCGATGTCGCTTCCAGCCCCGCGCGGCCGCGCAGGGCGGCCTCGACCGCGGTCGTCCCGGTCTTGGGCACGGCCAGAAAGACCAGAGCCTGCTTGTCGAAATAGAGCATCGCGCGCCCTTCGTGAAACCTTGCCGGCCCCAGCCTATCACGCGCGACGCCCGCCGCCATAGCGGCCGCTCCGCCCCCAACCCGACCCCGCCCGGGCGCAGGCGCCGCGGGGCCGGGAAAGGGCAGCCTCAGTAGGGGCGGTCCATCCGGACGGTCAGCTGCACCTTGCCCTTCGTCGCCTCGGGGAACTGCAGGCGGACCTGGTCGTTGCCCGCGCCCTGCATCACGTCGATCCCCGGCATCACGTATTGCGCCACGTTCGCACTGTTGCGCAGCCGTCCCTGCGGGGTCAGCGCCTCGACCGTGCGGGTCCAGCCGTCGAAGGGCAACCATGCGCCGGGGGTCAGCGTCCAGGTTCCCTGCGGAGTGGTCTGGGTGAACTCCAGCGTGACGGGGTTCACCGTCTCCTGGTCGACACCGTTGAAGGTGTTGCCCCGGAACTCGATAAGCCGCGACCGCGACATATCCAGCGCGCCGTCGGCGGCGTTCACCCGGTCCACCCGGGCGATCGCCCCGTTCAGAGTGCGGAACACGTTGCCGGTGACGCTGAGACCCTGCACGAAATGCCCCTGCCCGCGCGGCCGGATCACCAGCCACGAAAACGATCGCGCGACATCGTTGGCGGTGAAGATGTTGCCGGTGATCGTCAGGGCACCAAACGAAAAGTCATTGCCCTGATCCGGCGTCGCGTCGTGTTCGTTCGACCACTCGACGATGTTGTTGTCGATGTAGTTGCCGGTGATGAAGGTCTTGCAGTTGGTGCGGGTCAGCAAGAGCCCCGCCTGGCGGGGCGAGTTGTCGAAGGAATCGCCCTGGAACCAGTGGTTGCCGGTGATCGAGTTGCCCGCCCCCGCCAGCACCATCGAAATCCCCATCCGGGCAAAACGGTTGTCGCGGATCTTGGGGTCGTTTTCGTTGACGTTGATCGCCACCGACTGGCGTTGCGTCGATCGCACCCCCTGCTCGTTCGAGATGAACTCGGTCCGGTCGACCTGCAGGTTCTGGCAGCCGCTGGCATGCGAGGTGATGCCGCGGTGGCGCGGCTTGTTGAAGACGCAGTCGCGCACCTGGAACGTCTTGCCCTGCGGCGCCAGCAGGATGCCCGAGGCAACGCCGTTCAACTGGAACTCGATATCCGTCAGCAGGAACTTCGACAGCACCTCGAAGCCCGAGAAATCCAGCAAGTAGCGGAACCTGGTAAACCCGTAATCCTGGGTCGACGCCGCTGCGTAAAGCGGCTGCGACAGCGTGACGGTGCCCGCCGCGGCGTTCTTGGCGCGCACGTAGACCTCGCGCCCGACGCCCTGGCCCGATACCCGCGCGCCCACCTCGATACCGCCGACACTGGCCACGTTCGTCAGAACGTTGGGCGAGCTGCGGTTGTAGCGCGCGCTGCGCGTCACCGTCGACACGCCCCAGGCAGCCCCGTCGCGGGCCTTCAGTTGGCCGTTGCGCACGACGCGCCGGATCTCGAAGCTGCGGGGGCTGCCCACCACGGCGGCCACGTCGATGGGCGCGTCGATCTCGATCTGCCGACCGCCCAGGTCCAGGCTGTCGTGATCGACGTTGTTGAAGAGCGCCTGAAGCGCCTTCTTCAGGCCCGTCTCCTCGTCCCCGAAGGCGGCGGCGTAGGACGGAAAGTCGAAGTTCCGGCGCAGGACCAGGCGGCGTGCGGCGGGCATCTCGACCCGGCCCACGAACCGCGCGGGGCTTTCCAGCGTAACGTCCCGATCCAGGCGGAACACGCCTTCGGGAAAGACCAGCGCCCGGCCGTCCGCCGCGGCATCCGCGGCCTCGACCGCGGCGCTGTCGTCGGTCGATCCGTTGCCGCGGGCGCCATAGTCGCGCACATCGACGAAATCCAGCATCTCGGGCAGGAAGGCCGTGGTGATATCCTCGATCACCAGATCATCGATCCGCACAACGCCGCCGGTGGGGCCGGTCAGGTCCAGCCCGAAATGGCCGTAAAGCGGCTGCCGTCCCCAGACCATGTCGACCCCGCCGCGGTTGCCGACGCCGATGATCGCCGACACCTCGACGACCTCGCCATACGAGGTCAGCGCGACCGAGGGCCCGGTCTCGGTCAGCCCCCCGACATGGGCGCCCCCCGCCCCGCCGGCCCAACCGGCGATACGCACCGACGGCAAGTTGCCCGAGATCGCCTTTACCCGCGTCCGGACGCGCAGGTAGGTGCCCGGCAGGATCGGCGTTTCGCCGGTATAACGCAGCCGCTGGACCGAGTCGGTCTTGACCAGTTCGAGACAGCCGCCGAAATCCTGGTCCGCCGGAACATAGGCGGCCGAGGCCGCCGTGTCGTAGGTTGCCGTGCCCGGCGTGCCGTTGCCGCGTGAAAACACGTCCAGCCCGTTCGCAAAGGGCGGCGGCATCAGTTCAAGCCCGTCGGTGATCGCCTTGTTCATCGCATTCCCTTTCCCGTCGCCGCCCGCCCGCAGCACGCCGCCCTTCCGGGCCCCGCAGGTCAGGCGGGGGCTTGGGGCGTGCGCTGTGGAGCGGGTCGGATGGCCAGAGCCCGCGGCTCCGGATCGGGCGAAGGGATAGCAGGACGGGCGTTAACCCCGCCGCAACCCTGCGTACGGTGGTGTGCCCGCCGCAACGGTCGGGACGATATGGCGGGGGGCACGGGCGGGTTTCGCTTCCCGCCGCCCGCCCGGGCGCCTTTTCCGGAGGCCTCAGGCGCCCACGGCGTCGGCGGTCAGCAAGCGCACGGCGCCAATGCGCCAGCCCTCGGGCGTCGCGATCATCTCGTAGTCCAAAAGGTGCAGCGCCCCCGATGAATCGCGGACCATAACCTTCTGATGCAGGCCGCCCGCGACCTCGCTCAGCCCGAGGAACTCGACCTCGGCCGGGCGATGCACCATCGGGTAGCCGTTGCGCACCATCGCGCCGAAACGGTCGGGCGAGCCGAACATCGCCTGTATTCCCGGCGCGGCAAAGTCGAAGGCGGTGACGAAATCATCGGCACGGAAGGCCGCGAACTGATCCCCGATCACCGCCGCGATTGCCGCCTCCCTGCCCGCCTCGGCGCCCACGTCCGCCCCCTGTTTGGCCGCCTCCCCCGACGCCTGCGCGTCCTGCGCCCCCGCGGGCGCCCAAAAGCTGGCAGACAGGGCAAGGCCGCAGCCCATGAACAGGGCAAGGCGCAGGTCGAAAAAAGTGCAGCATGCGGGAAAGGGTATGCGGGGCATAGGCAGGCATCCAGGTCTGGCGTTTCCGTTACGTCATGCGTAGTCACGTAGCCTGGCGCCCGGCGGTTTCAGCCCAGGGACCGGAACGGCTCACGCATCCGTGAGTTAAGCGACAGAAGCATGCGGAGCCCCTGATGTCCTACAGCCTCAAGCCCGGGTCGGAATCACTGCAATCGGGTCTGCGCCGGATTGCGGCGGATCAGCTTGAGGCCGGGATCGCCGCGCTCGACGCACCGCTCTCCGACAGCGACACCGATCTTCATGCCGCGGTGCACGACGCCCGCAAACGGGTGAAGAAGCTGCGCGGGTTGATGCGCCTCGTCCGTCCCGGGTTCGATGGCTACGCGGGGGAAAACGCCTATCTCCGCGATTCCGCGCGTCTTCTGTCCGAGTTTCGCGACCACACCGCGCGGATCGACAGCTACGACAGCATCACCTCTGCCGACACCACGCTGGACCGCAGCAGCCTGGGCCCGATGCGCCGGCAGCTGACGATGGAGCGGCGCGAGGCGGCGACCGGCTCGGACCTCGGCGACCGCATCGCCGGGTTCCGCGACGCGCTGAAAACCACGCGGGGCCATGTCGGCGACTGGACGCTCAAGGGCAAGGACGACGAGATCCTTGCCGACGGGCTAAAAACCACCTTCGCCCGTGCCCGCGACGCGATGGAGACCGCCCGGTCGGGCAATTCCGGGCGGGCGGGCAACCCCGAAGACATGCACGAATGGCGCAAGCGGGTGAAGTATCACTGGTATCATGCCCGCCTTCTGCGCAGGCTGTGGCCGCCGGTCATGGCGCCGCATATAGACGCGGCGGACCGGCTGGCCGACACTCTTGGCGCGCATCACGACCTTGTCGTCTTCGCCCCCCTGATCGGCTCCGCGCCCCTGAACGACACGGCGCGCGCCGCGCTCGCCGCCTCGGTCGAGGCTCAGGCCGCCGCCCGGGCGGACGACGCCCGGGACCTGGGCGCACGCCTTTTCGCGCCCCATCCGAAGTGGATCGCGAAAACATGGTCCCAGTGGTGGATGCTGGCCCGGTGACGGGCCGGGGGCCCTCAGCGCCCTTGCGCCCGCCCCACGCCGCGCCCTAACGTTGCGGCACCGCAGCGAGGGGCACCATGGCCGGACATATCCTGACACTTGCCCAGCAGAAGGGCGGCGCCGGAAAGACCACGCTGGCGGTCAACCTCGCCTGTATCGCAGCAACGCGGGGGTTGCGGGTGGCCCTGCTCGACACCGATCCGCAGGGCAGCCTGGGGCGCTGGTTCATGACCCGGCGCGACCGGGTCGAGGATCCGGGTTTCACCTTCTCGACCGCCAGCGCCTGGGGGGTGTCCTACGAATGCGACAAGCTCGTGCGCGACCACGATCTGGTGGTCGTCGACACTCCGCCCAAGGTCGATGCCGACCTGCGCCCCGCGCTGCGCGCGGCCAGCCTTATCGTTGTGCCGGTCGCGATTTCGCATCTCGACCTCTGGGCACTGGGCTCGGTGCTGGAGCTTGCCCAGCGGGAACGGCGCGCGACCCGCGTCGTGCTGAACCGCGCCGCTCCGCGCGCCCGGCTGACCGGGGACGTCGAACGCGCCATAGCCGAGCTCGACACCGAGCGGGCGCAGACGATCATCCGCAATCGCGTGATCTATGCCGAAACGCTGGGCCACGGCGCCGGTGCGGCCGAAACCAAGCCCACCGGCCCCGCCGCGGCCGAGATGGCAGCGCTTTGGGACGAGCTTGCCGCGGTGCTCTGACAGGCATGCGACGGGGGCGCACGGGCCCGCCGCGCCCCGCACCGCCATGACGCATCGCCCTGACGGCCCGCCGCACACGAAAACGGGCGCCCAAGGGCGCCCGATGCGGTTTTTCATGCCATGCCCGGGGGGCCTCCCCGCGCCGGGGCTTCAGGCGAGGGCGAGGTTGGTCGCGCTCTGGCGCCCGTCGCGGCCCGATTCCAGGTCGAAGGTCACCTTCTGATCGTCCTTGAGGCCCGTCAGGCCCGCCCGTTCGACAGCCGAGATGTGGACGAAGACGTCCTTGCCGCCGCCTTCAGGCGCGATGAATCCAAAGCCTTTGGTGGTGTTGAACCATTTCACGGTACCAGTGGCCATTTCCGTAGTCTCCCAATCGTGTCGTCGCTGTTCGCAGCAGTGCAACAGCCTGGCGCAGTCAGGTCTTGATCGAAGGCCTGCACGCCCGCAAAGCGGCGGACAGCACCCGACAGATCGTAACGTCGCGGTTCAGCGGTATGAGGCGAGAGATGATTCGCTGCAAGCGTGAATTGGCCCCCGGCCATTCGCCTGCGCATCTCCGCCCGTCTGGCCCGGATCGACCCGGCTGGGCCCCGATCCGCGATCCCACGGAACCCCTGCGGCCCAGCTTTGTTGGCCGGTGGGATTGCGGGACGCGAAGGGACGGGCATGGCAGAGGACGACACGGGCCGGCGAAAGGGCCGCCGCTTTCTTCCCTGGCTCCTGGCGCTCGCTGTTCTGGGCATCGGTGCGGCCCTGGCCTTCGCGGCGGTGATCCTGCCCGGCGGCGAGGAAGAGACCCAGAAGGCACCGCCCGGCCCGCTGGTCGAAATCGCCACCGCCACCCGCACCGACCTGCCCGTGACCGTCACCCAGACAGGACTTCTGCGCGCGGGCGCCGAACTGGTGCTGGCGCCGCAGGTGGGGGGCCGCGTCGCCACCATAGGCGACGGATTTTCAACCGGGGCGCGGATGGCCGAGGGCGATCTGGTCGTCGCGCTCGATCGCGATCCGTTCGAGGCCGATGTCGCCTCGGCCCAGGCCGCGCTGGCCGGGGCCGAAGCCGCGTCTCAGGCCGCGCAGTCCGACCTTGCCCGACAGCGGGAGCTGGAGGGCGAAAACGTCGTGGCCGCGTCGGTGGCCGAGGATGCCGCATCTGCCGCCCGGCAGGCGCAGGCGCAGGTCGCGCAGGCCGCGGCCCAGTTACGCACGGCCGAGATCGCGCTGGAGGAATCGCGCGTCACCGCGCCCTTCGACGCGCTTGTGTTGCAGACCGACGCGGTGAAGGGGCGGCTTGTCTCGGCGGGCACCAGCCTCGGCACCCTCGCGCTGGCAGGCTACGCCGAGGTCGCCGTGGGGCTGTCCGAAACCGACTTCGCGCTGCTGGGCGGCGCCGAAGGGCTGATCGGCGCGCCGGTCGCCCTGACCCCCGAACGGCTGAACGGAGGGGAGGTCGCGCCGCGGCTGGGCACGGTCACCGCCGTGTCGCCGCGGATCGAATCCGCGGCCCGCACCACCGAGGTCATCGTCAGCATCGCCGATCCCTTTGCCCCCGGCCCCGATGGCGGCACCCCGCTGCGGGTGGGCGAGGTCGTGCGCGCGGCCTTCGCCCTGCCGCAGGCGTCCGCGCCCTTCGTCGCGCCCCCGGGCGTGGTGCAGCGGGGCGAAACGCTCTGGGCCGTGTCGGAGGAGGATCGGCTGATCCCCCTCGACGCCACGCTCGAACGCAGGATGGACGATTTCGTGCTGCTTTCGGGCGAACTTGAGGGCGTGCAGCTGCTGCTGACCCCCGTCGACACGCCGGTCGAGGGGCTCAAGGTGCGCGTGACCGAGGGCGACCCCGTGACCGTCGACCGTCCCGAAGACACCGCCGCCCGACGCCTGGCCGATGTCGCGGTCCCCGACGTCGCCGTCCCGGGCGAGGTCGCGGGCGGCGGCGCCGCAACGGCACAGGACGACGGCGCCGCCGCAGGCGGCAGCTTTTCCGTGCAGGGCGGCGGTGCGGGGGGTAGCGGTGCGGCGGGCGGCGGTGCGGCCGGTGCCGGCGCCTCTGCCGCGCCGCAGTCGGGCAGCGCGGCCCAGACAGGCGGAACCGCAAGTGGCGGCAGTGCAGGCGGCGGCAGTGCAGGAAGCGGCCCGTCTTCGGGACTAGGCGCCGCGGGGGACCTCGGGGTCGACGGCAGCGCGGGCCCGCCCTCCCTCCCCTCCCCGGTCCAGGGGATCGGACAAGGCGGCGGTTCTGCCGGTGGCCCCTCCGGTGGCGCCGCCGAAGGGGCCGGTGGCGCGGCGGCGGGTGGCGGCGCTGCAGGCGGCGGCTCGCGTGGCGGTTCGGGAGACGGCTCGGGCAGCGGAGCCTCGGCTGGCGGGCCCGGCGGGGCGCAGCAATGAAGGCGCTGATCCGTCAGGCGCTTGAAACCCGCGTCTTTCCGAACCTGCTGATGATCGGCCTCGTCGTCGCGGGGCTGCTGTCCCTGGCCACGATCACCGTCAAGAACTTCCCCGACCTTTACACCGGCGCGGTACAGGTCACCGTGGTCTATCCCGGCGCCACGCCCGAGGATGTCGCCAATTCGATCGTCGAGCCGATGGAGACCGCGCTGCGGGGGCTGGACGGCATCCGCAAGATCACCGCGACCGCGTCCGAGGGGCAGGCCCAGGTGACAGCCGACCTGACCCGCGGCGCCGAGGTACAGCAGGTCCGCGACGATATCGAGACCGAAGTCGGCGGCATCACGGTCCTTCCCGCCGCCGCCGAGGAGCCGGTGGTCGTCGAGCTTGAACCCGACGAGCTGGCGATCCAGTTCGTGCTGTCGGGCGACCTGCCCGCGCAGACGCTCAAGGATCTGGCCGTGGGCGCGCGCGAGGATCTGCAGGGGATCGAGGGGATCAGCCAGGTCGAGATCTCGGGCCTGCCCGAGGACCAGATCGCGGTCGAGGTGCCGGAATGGCAGCTTCTGGCCTATGGCACCGACCTGGGCACGCTGGCCAGCCGTATCGAAGCGGCGACGGCGGATTTCTCGGCCGGGACGCTGACCGGCGCCGATGAACGCATCGCCGTGCGCGCCGCGGGCGAACGCCAGACCGGCGCCGAGCTGTCCGACCTGATCCTCTTCAGCTCGCCCGCCGGCGCCCAGGTGCCGCTGGGCGACGTGGCCCGCATCACCGACGGGCTGTCCGAGGAGCCGATGCTGGCCGAACTGGGCGAGGCGCCGGCGATCTTCCTCAACGTCTACCGCGCGGGGTCCGAGCCGCTCTTGAACGTGGTCGACCTGACGCGCAGCTACGTGCAGGACGACCTGCGCCCGCGCCTGCCCGACACGGTGACCGTGACCGAGTGGCGGAACGAGGCGACATCGCTGCGCGGACGGATCAACCTTCTGGTCAAGAACGCGCTGCTGGGCGCGGCGCTGATCCTGGTCGTGCTGACCCTGACACTGGACCTGCGCATCGCGGCCTGGGTCGCCTCGGGCGTGGCGATCTCCTTCGCGGGGACCTTCGTGCTGATGTCGCTTTTCGGGGTGTCACTGAACCAGCTGACGCTTTTCGGCTTCATCCTGTCCCTGGGCATCGTGGTCGACGACGCCATCGTGGTGGGCGAGGCGGTCTATACCGAACGCCAGTCGGGCAAGCCCGGGCGGCAGGCGGCGATGGACGGGGCGGGCCGCATGGCGCGGCCGATCTTCTATTCCGTCTCGACCACCATTCTCGCCTTCCTCCCGCTTCTGCTGCTGCCGGGCGAATCGGGGTCCTTCCTGACGCCGGTGGCCGCGGTCGTGATCATGGTGCTGGTGCTGTCGCTGATCGAAAGCTTCTTCATCCTGCCACAGCACCTGGCCGGGCTGCGCACCGGCGAGCCCCGCCGTTTCTCGCCCCGGCGCCTGACCGATCCGCTTCGCGCCCGCGTCGGCGGCCGCATCGATCGCTTTGCCGACACCCGCGTGCGGCGATGGGGCGACGGGATCGCCGCCCATCCCGGGCCGGTCCTGGTGCTGTGCACGGGCCTGCTGCTCGCCTCGCTCGCGCCGCTGACCTCGGGTCTCGTGCGGTTCGTGTTCTTCCCGGATATCGAGGGCAACTTCGTCTCCGCCGCGCTGGAACTGCCCGAAGGCACCTCGGCCGCGGCGACGCGCGCCCGTGCCGCGGACCTCAGCGCAGCGATGGACCGCGCGGCCGGGCGGCTGGCCGAACAGTCCGAAACCGGCGCAGACGACATCCTTCAGGCCACCGCGATCACAATCGGCGTGCCTTCGGTGGGCGGCCCCGGCGGCAGCGGCGGCGTGCAGACGTCGAACACCGCGCGGGTCGAGGTCAAGGTGGCCGATGCAGAAACCCGCGACTTCGAGGCGGCGCAACTGGTCGACCTCTGGCGCCAAGAGGCGGGCGAGATCCCCGGCGCCCGCTCGCTGTCGTTCTCGTCGAGCGAGGTGGGCCTCGGCGCCGATCTCGAGCTGAATGTTTCGGCCGATACGCCCGAGGCGCGCGCCGACGCCGTGGCGCGGATCAGGGAGGACCTCGCAACACGCCCCGGCGTGACCGCCGTGCGCGACAGCGAAGGATCGGCCTCGGAGGAGGTGGTCGTCGACCTGTCCGACCGCGGCCGTGCGCTTGGCCTCAGCCTTGCCGACGTGGCGCAGGCGCTGCGCGACGCGCTATACGGGGCCGTCGCCACCGAGATCCAGCGCGATCGCGAAGAGGTCGAGGTGCGCGTGCGTCTGCCGCAATCCGACCGCGACACGCTGGCCGACCTTGAAAACCTGCGCCTGCCCGTGGGCGGCGCTTTGGTGCCGCTGCGCGAGGTCGCGACCCTGTCGTTCCAGCCCAGCCCCGCCACCGTCACCCGTATCGACGGACGCCGTGTCACGACGATCAGCGCCGATGTCACGGGCGAGGCCACCACCGGCGGGGCCGAGGCCGGGCGCATCCTCGATACGCTCGTCCCGCAACTGCAGAAGGACCATCCCGGCCTGCGGGTCACTCTGGGCGGCGAACAGGAAGAGCAGTCCCGCTTCGGCCCCGCGCTGGGGCGCAACGTGGCGGTCGCGCTCTTCGGCATCTACGCGTTGCTGGCGCTGGCCTTCAGATCCTACGTCCGGCCCGTCCTTCTGCTGATCGCCATGCCCTTCGGCATGATGGGAACAATCCTGGGGCACTGGGCGCTGGGGCTCGACCTGACGTTGCTGTCGATGTTCGGGCTGATCGGGCTTCTCGGGATCCTGATGAACGACGCCCTGCTTCTGGTGATGAGCATCTTCGAAAGGGTCGAGGCGGGCGACGACAGGCCCATCGGCGCGGCCATGGCTGAGCGGCTGCGGCCGATCCTGCTGACCACTCTGACGACGTTCCTAGGGGTCACGCCCCTGATCCTGGAAACCAGCCTTCAGGCGCAATTCCTGATCCCCACGGCGGTGGCCCTTGGCTTCGGGCTTCTGGGGGGGTCGGTGATGACCATGGCCGTCGTGCCCGCCGCGACGGCGATCTACCTGCGCCTGCACAAGCGGTGGAAGCCCTCCGGAAACCGCGCAGACGACGCCCCCGCCACGGCCTGAGCCACCGGATTGCCAAGCGGCATGTTCCCGCCCGGCCCTTGCGCGACTTTCCCCCCCGTGCGGCAGCGGCGGCAGACGGCCAGATTATACGGGCGATGGCCCGGGCCCGGCGCCTGCTCGGGTCCATGCCCCCACCGGATCGTGAGGCGGATTTCCGCTACGCCGGTTGAACGCGCCGCCGGGACGGACCACGTCTTTGGGGACCGCGGCACAGACGCCGCCCAACCAGCGAAAGGAGACGCAATGACATTCGCAAAGCGCCTCACCACCGCCCTTCCCGTCGCCGCCCTCGTGACCCTGCCCGTCGCGGGCTTCGCGCAGTCAGCCGACAACAGCGATACCGAGACGATGGCGCCCGACACGCAGGCTGGCACCGAGATGCAGGCCAGCTCGGACTTCAGCGATGAGCAGCTGGACAGCTTCGTCGACGCGGCCATGGACGTCGCCGCCCTGCGGCAGGACTATGCCATGCGCATGAACGAAGCCGAGTCCGACGAGGCCCGGCAGACCTTGGTCGATGAGGCCAACACCGAGATGCGCAGCGTCATCGAAGAGGCCGACGGCATCACTGTCGACGAGTACATCGAGATCGGCGAAGCCTCGGCCGCGGACGAAGAGTTGAACGAGCGTATCGTCACCATGTTGCGCGACCGCATGCCCGAGCAGCCCGGCGGCGGCACCGCCAGCCCGCAAGGCGACGGCTGATCGCGGATTCCGATCGCCCATGGCGACCCGAGGGGCGTGGCGGGAGACCGCTGCGCCCCTTTTTCGTGCGGACGCCTCTGCGTCTGGGCGGACCTTGCCAGACAGCCCGTTCATGGGATGGCATTCTGACGCCCCTTCCGGGGCCCACGACGCCGGTTCCTCGGGCTCGGACGCCCCGCCAATGCGCGTCCGGTCATCCGAACGGCGATTGGCAGGCAACAATGAAGGAGATCTGCACCGCCTGCGGCATGCCCTCACCGGGATGCACGTTCAGCCCTCAGCCCTCAGCCCTCAGCCCTCAGCCCTCAGTGGCGAGCTACCCCTGAGTCGTCCGGTCAAACGAAAAACGGCGCCCCAAGGGGCGCCGCTCAAATCTTTCGCCGGGCGTCAGCCTCAGGCGAGGGCGAGGTTCGTCGCGCTCTCGCGGCCGTCGCGGCCCGATTCGACGTCGTAGGTGACTTTCTGGTCGTCACGCAGGTCGGTCAGACCAGCACGCTCGACGGCAGAAATGTGCACGAACACGTCTTTGCCACCGGTCTCGGGGGCGATGAAACCAAAACCTTTTTGGCTGTTGAACCACTTCACGGTGCCATTGGCCATCGTGATATCTCCTGTCATTGTACCGCCCGCAGTATGCGGCGGCTCGGCTTGTCGTCGGTCGCGATCGAGTGACTGAAAGCCGTGTGAGCGGAGACAGTAGGTCGAAAGAGAATAACTCAGCGATGTCGGGTATGACATCCTTTACGGCGTCTGGCAAGTTTTATCGCACCGTCGGCCAAAACACGCCGCGGCCCTCGTCGTGCCCGGTCCCCGATCGCCCCCGGGCGGGGCAGTGGGGCCGACGGCTGCGCCGGCCCCCGTCGCGCCCTAGCGCGAGAACTTCTTGTGCCGCATCCGCTTGGGTTCGACGGCATCCAGCCCCAGACGGCGTTTCTTGTCTTCCTCGTAGTCTTCGAAGTTGCCTTCGAACCACTCGACATGGGCGTCGCCCTCAAAGGCCAGGATGTGCGTGCACAGCCGGTCGAGGAAGAAACGGTCGTGGCTGATGATCACCGCGCAGCCGGCGAATTCGGCCAGCGCGTCTTCCAGCGCGCGCAGCGTTTCGACGTCCAGGTCGTTGGTCGGTTCGTCGAGCAGCAGCACGTTGCCGCCCCGCTTGAGCAGCTTGGCCATGTGCACGCGGTTGCGTTCGCCGCCCGACAGCAGGCCGACCTTCTTCTGCTGGTCGCCGCCCTTGAAGTTGAACGCCCCGCAATAGGCGCGGGAGTTCATCTGCGCCTTGCCCAGCTCGATGATCTCGGCCCCGCCCGAGATCTCCTCCCAGACGTTGGCCTCGGGGTCGAGCGTGTCGCGCGACTGGTCCACATAGGACAGCTGCACCGTGTCGCCGTATTCGATGCTGCCCTCGTCGGGCTCTTCCTGCCCCGTCAGCATGCGGAACAGCGTCGTCTTGCCGGCGCCGTTGGGGCCGATCACGCCGACGATGCCGCCCGGCGGCAGCGAGAACGACAGATCCTCGATCAGCAGGCGGTCGCCCACGGCCTTCTTAAGCCCGTTGACCTCGATCACCTTGGACCCCAGCCGCTGGCCGTTCGGCACGATGATCTGCGCCTTGCCCACGCGCTCGCGCTCGGACTGGCTGGCCAGCTCCTCGTAGGACTTGATCCGCGCCTTCGACTTGGCCTGCCGTGCCTTGGCGCCCTGCCGCATCCACTCAAGCTCGCGCTCCAGCGTCTTCTGCTTGGTGCGGTCCTCGCGCGCCTCCTGGTCCAGCCGCTTTACCTTCTGGCCCAGCCAGTCGGAGTAGTTGCCTTCGTAGGGGATGCCCTTGCCGCGATCGAGCTCCAGGATCCACGACGTGATGTCGTCGAGGAAATAGCGGTCGTGCGTGACGATCAGGATCGTGCCCTTGTAGTCGATCAGGTGCTGTTGCAGCCACGCGATCGTTTCGGCGTCGAGGTGGTTGGTCGGTTCGTCCAGAAGCAGCATGTCGGGCGCTTCCAGCAGCAGCTTGCACAGCGCCACCCGGCGCCGTTCGCCGCCCGAAAGCGAATCGATGTCGGCATCGTCCGGCGGGCAGCGCAGCGCCTCCATGGCGATGTCGACCTGGCTGTCCAGATCCCACAGGTTCTGGCTGTCGATCACGTCCTGAAGCTCGGCCATCTCGTCGGCGGTCTCGTCCGAGTAGTTCATCGCCAGGTCGTTGTAGCGTTCCAGGATCGCCTGCTTGGCCTTCACGCCTTCCATGACGTTCCCGCGCACGTCCAGCGCGGGGTCAAGCTCGGGCTCCTGCGGCAGGTAGCCCACGCGCGCGCCCTCGGCCGCCCAGGCTTCGCCGGTGAAATCCTTGTCGATGCCTGCCATGATCTTCAGCAGCGTCGACTTACCGGCGCCGTTGACGCCGACGACGCCGATCTTCACGCCGGGCAGGAACGACAGGCGGATATCCTCGAAGGTCTTCTTGCCGGTGCCGTAGGTCTTCGAGACGCCGTCCATGTGGTAGACATACTGGTAGGAAGCCATGTGAACCCTCTGCCTTGCTTGGATCCGGTTTGTAGCGGGGGGACTGCGCCGGGGCAAACGGCTTTCCCGCCTGCCCATACCGCGACTGCGCTCGCACGATCGGGGAACCGTGCGACCGAGGCGGCGTTGCCCCCCGAGCCACTTCTGCCGGAAAGCCCCCCATATCGTGAGCACTCCTCCCCCGTCCAGCCCCGAGACCGAACAGCCGCGCAAGCCTGGCGATGTGGCGGGGCTCGGCACCACCCGCATCGCCGAGGCCATCGCCACGGGGGAGTTTGGTATCCTGCACCGGATCGAGCTTCTGCTATGGGGCATCTTCCTGCTGGCCGCCTTTGCCGCGTTCTACTTCGCGCAGGTGGTGCTGATGCCCATTGTGTTGGCGTTGCTGATCACCCTGACGCTGACCCCCGTGGTGCGCTGGCTGCGCCGCCGGGGGGTGCCGCAGGTGGTGTCGGCGATCGGTATCGTGGTGCTGATCTCGGTCGTCTTCGGCTACGGGCTCTATATCATGAGCGGCCCGGTCTCGAACCTGATGGACGAGGTGCCGGAACTGGGCACCCGCCTGCAGGACAAGCTGTCGACGCTGACCTCGTCGTTCGAGCAGATGCAGCGCGCGACCGAGCAGGTCGAGAAGCTTGCCGATGGCACCGATCCCGACATGGGGCAACAAGAGGTCCGCGCGGTGGTGGATTCGCAGCGCGGACTGCTGTCACGGGCGCTGACAAGCCTTGTCGGCGCGGGCACCGCGCTGTTCATCGCGCTGATCCTGACGATGTTCCTGCTGTCGAACTGGGACATGTTTCAGCTGAAGATCGTCACCGCGATGCCGACGCTGACGGACAAGAAACGCGCCCTGGGCATCGTGCGCAGCATCGAAAAGCAGGTCTCGCGCTATCTGGCGGCGATCACCGTCATCAACGCGGGCCTTGGCGTGGCCATCGGCGTGGCGCTGTGGCTGATCGGCATGGATTATCCCTATCTCTGGGGGCTGGCGGCGTTCCTGCTGAACTACTTGCCCTTCATGGGCGCCATGGCGGGGACGGTCGCCGCCGGCGTGATCTCGCTCCTGACTTTCGATTCGGTGTCCTACGCACTGCTCGCCCCGCTCACCTATTTCGCCCTGACCTCGATCGAGGGGCAGATAATCACCCCGACGCTGGTCGGCCGGCAGCTTGAGATGAACGTCGTCGCGGTCTTCGTGACGGTGATCTTCTGGACCTGGTTCTGGGGCATCCCGGGGGCGCTGATGGCGGTGCCCTTCCTGCTGCTGCTCAAGGTCATCTGCGACAACGTCGCGGGCCTCAAGGTGCTGGGCACCTTCCTGAGCGGCGCCCCGCCCGTGATAGACAAGGACGAGAACGAGGACTCGTCTGCCGCCGTCTGACCCCGCAGACCCGGGGCGCCTTTGCGCAGCCTGATGGCAGCGACCCTCCGGGGGCCGCGCGCCCTGGGATGGGCGGTCCCATTCGGGCCGCCCCCCCCACATTGCGCAACGCCCGAGATGGGCGGCGCGGGGGGGGTTCGTGCCCCGGCCGTGCAGCCCCCGGGCGGACGGCCCGGCAGCTTCGCCGACGGGCCCGCCCTCCTCTCAGCGACCTGCCCCGGATCTGCCATGCTGGTCCCGGGACCCTTGATGCTGTAGTCCCGCGGAAACCGTGAAGCCAAGGGGGAGTGAGCGCGGATGGTCAAGGGCCCGGGATGGCCGCAGGCGCGTGCCGGTCAGGCGGTGGGGCTCTTGGGTGGTTCCTTCGATCCACCACATGCCGGCCACGCCAACCTGACGCGCGAGGCGCTGCGCCGCTTCGGTCTGGACCGGGTCTGGTGGCTGGTAAGCCCCGGCAATCCGCTGAAACGGCAGGGCCCGGCGCCCATGGCCGACCGGATCGCGGCGGCGCGCTCACTGATCTCTCACCCGAAGGTGACGATCACGGATCTCGAAGCGCGGCTCGGGACGCGGTATACGGCGCAAACGCTGGACCATCTGTCGGCCCTCTATCCCGGGGTGCGGTTCGTCTGGCTCATGGGCGCGGATAACCTGGCGACGATCCATCTATGGGACAATTGGCACCGGATCATGGAGAGCGTGCCGGTGGGCATCCTCGCCCGCCCCGGGCGCCGAATCTCGGCCCGCACCTCGCCCGCGGCCTCGATCTACCGCGAGGCGCGGCTGCCCCCCTCGGCCGCGCGCCTGCTGCCCCGGGCCACGGCGCCAGCCTGGTGCTTCGTCAACATCCCGATGCGCGCGGACAGCTCGACCGCGCTGCGCGAGGGCGGCCAATGGCCACGTCCGGGCGCCCCGGACTTGCGGCGACTGCCCGGGGCGGGATAGGACCGCGGGGCAGTAACGAGGACTTCACCTTATGAAGCTGACCCGGCGCGCCCTTCTCGGCGGATTGCTGGCGCAGGGCGCCGGAACGGCGATCGCGGCCCCGACCAGTTCGCAACGGCCCAAACCCCGCCCGGACGACGTCTATGAATCGGCGATCCCCAGCGTGCAATCGCTGGTCGACGGCGCCAACCTGAACGGAGAGGTCAGCTTTGCCGTCGCGGATGCCCGCACGGGCCAGATCCTGGAATCCCGCGGGCCCACGCTGGGCCAGCCGCCCGCCAGCACCGCCAAGGCGATGACCACGCTCTACGCGCTCGACCGGCTGGGGCCCGACCACCGCTTCACCACCCGGCTCGTCGCCACGGGACCGCTGCGGAACGGCCGGCTGGAAGGCGACCTGATCCTGCTGGGCGGCGGCGACCCGACGCTCGACACCGACGACCTGGCCGCGATGGCCTCGCAGTTGAAGGACCGGGGCCTGCGCGAAATCGCCGGACGGTTCCGGGTGTCGACGGGCGACATCCCCGAAACGCGCGAGATCGATGTCGAGCAGCCCGACCACGTGGGCTACAACCCCGGGGTCGGCGGGCTGAACCTGAACTTCAACCGCGTGCATTTCGAATGGACCCGGAAGGGCGGCGACTACGTCGTCACGATGGAGGCGCGGGCGCCGAACTACAGCCCCGGCGTGACCATGGCCCGGATGGACGTCGTCGACCGCACCGGCCCGGTCTACACCTATGCCGACCGCGAGGGGCGCGACGAATGGACCGTGGCGCGCGGCGCCCTGGGTGACAGCGGCGCGCGCTGGCTGCCGGTGCGGCGCCCGGCGCTCTATTGCGGCGATGCCTTCCTCAGCGTCGCGCGGTCCTTCGGCATCAACCTCGGGACCGAGGTCGCGGTGACGCCCGGGCGGGTCTCGGGCGACGTGCTGGCGGCGCATGACAGCGCGCCCCTGACGGACATCCTGCGCGACATGCTGAAGTATTCAACCAACCTCACCGCCGAGGCGGTGGGCCTCGCCGCCTCGCTGGCCGGCGGTCCGCCGCCCGCGACGCTCGCCGACTCGGCCCAGAGGATGAGCGAATGGCTCTTCGCCCAGTTCAGCATCACCAGCGCAAGGTTCGAAGACCACTCGGGCCTCGGTGACGACACCCGGATCAGCGCCGGCGACATGGTCCGCGCCATCGTCGCCGCGGGGCCCGACAGCCGCTTGCGTTCCCTGATGAAGGACTTCCCGATCGAGGGGCGCGGCGATCTCGACATCGACGCCAAGACCGGCACGCTGAACTTCGTCTCGGCGCTGACGGGGTATGTCGGCGCCGCCGACGGGACCGACCTCGCCTTCGCGATCTTCTGCACGGATATCGACCGTCGCGACGCGCTTACCGTCGACCAGCGCGAGCGCCCGGAAGGCGGCCGTTACTGGCTGGGACGGGCGCGCAACCTTCAGCGCGAACTGATCTCCCGCTGGGCGCTGATGTACACGTCCTGACGGGCGCACCGCCGTCTGTCGGGCGCGCGAGCTTTCAGACCCAGCTCTCGGGCCATGCTCTCAGATGCGGATGATCACCGCCCGCCGGCCCGACATGTGCCAGCAGACCAGCCCCACGACCGGCAGACACAGGATGACCACGGCCCAGCGTCCGCGCTGGCGCGATGTGGTTCGGCTATGGGACAGCTCGCGCAGGGCGTAGATGTCGAGGATCAGGATCACCAGGCCGAAAAGAACGTATTCCAAGCGCCGCGCCCCCTCAGACCGTCAGGTGCCGCGCGCGGGCGGCGCGCTCGATCGCGGCGGCGGCCAGCCGGTCGAGATCGAATTCATAGCGCATCTCTTCCAGCAGGCGCAGTTCGCTTTCGCCCAGCTTCCCGTCCGAGGCCGCCACGTCGCAGGCCAGCGCATAGGAGGTTTCAAACAGCCGTTTGGGCAGCGCCTGCCGGACCAGACCGAAAAGCGCGTCCAGCCCGTCCTCTTCCGAGAAGAGATCGAACACCGTCTCGGACACCCGCAAAATGCGGTCCTGGTCGTAGCCCGTGAAGGCCGGCAGGTGGTTCACGATCCGCTCGATCGTCAAAAGCTCGGTCGTGCGGATGGTCTCGTCCGAGGCCGACACCGCGAGCATGAGCGCCACAAGGCAATCCTGCGCGGTCATTGTGTTGGGACTGTCCTGCACGCCCGGCCTTCTTTCCCCTGCGGTCCGGGCCCAGTATATTGACCGCACACCCTAGCGGCAATAGGTAGCGGGCGCCGTTGGCCGCCCTTCGCCGATGCCCGTCCCAAACCCGGAAAGTCTGCCCCCATGTCCGATCTGCGTGATGCCGCGATGCGCTCCAAAGCCTGGCCCTTCGAAATGGCGCGCCAGCTTGCGAAACGCTACGATGCCGCACCGCCGGAAAAGGGCCACGTCCTGTTCGAGACCGGCTACGGCCCCTCGGGCCTGCCGCATATCGGCACCTTCGGCGAGGTCGCGCGCACCACGATGATCCGCCGCGCGTTCGAGGCGATTTCCGACATTCCGACCCGGCTGATCTGCTTCTCCGACGACATGGACGGCATGCGCAAGGTGCCCGAGAACGTCCCCCAGCAGGAGATGATGCGCGAGAACCTGCAGCTCCCGCTGACCTCGGTGCCCGACCCCTTCGGCACGCATGACAGCTTCGGCGACCACAACAACGCCATGCTGCGCCGGTTTCTCGATACCTTCGGGTTCGAGTACGAATTCGTCTCGGCCACCGAGTTCTACAAGTCCGGGCAGTTCGACGACACGCTGCTGCGCGCGTGCGAGCGTTACGACGATATCATGCACGTGATGCTGGCCAGCCTGCGCGAGGAACGGCAGCAAAGCTATTCCTGCTTCCTGCCGATCCACCCCGAGACGGGGCGCGTTCTCTACGTCCCGATCAAGCACGTGGATGCCAAGGACGGCACCGTCACCTTCGACGACGAGACCGGCCGCGAATGGACCCTGCCCGTGACGGGCGGCAACGTGAAGCTGCAGTGGAAGCCCGATTTCGGCGCCCGCTGGGCCGCGCTCGACGTCGATTTCGAGATGTACGGCAAGGACCATTCGACCAACACGCCGATCTACGACCGCATCTGCGAGATCCTTGGCGGGAAGAAGCCCGAGCACTTCACCTACGAGCTGTTTCTCGACCAGCATGGCGAGAAGATCTCGAAATCCAAGGGCAACGGCCTCACGATCGACGAGTGGCTGACCTACGCGTCCACCGAATCGCTCAGCTACTTCATGTACCAAAAGCCGAAGACGGCAAAGCGGATGTATTTCGACGTCATCCCGCGGGCGATGGACGAATATCACCAGCAGCTGCGCGCCTATCCCGACCAGGACTGGGACAAGCGGCTGGCCAACCCGGTGCACCACATCCACTCGGGCGACGTCCCCGAAAGCCGGATGGTCGTGCCCTTCTCGATGCTGCTGAACCTCGCCAGCGTCTCGGGTGCGACGGACAAGGACGGGCTCTGGGGCTTCATCCGCCGCTACGCGCCCGACGCAAGCCCCGAAACGCACCCCGACCTCGACGCCGCGGCAGGCTATGCGGTGCGCTACTTCCAGGACTTCGTGGCGCCCGAACGGCAGTTCCGCACGCCCGAGCCGCAGGAGCGCGCCGCGCTCGAAGACCTCGCCACCCGCCTGCGCGCCTGGGACGGCGGGCTCGACGCGGAAGAGCTTCAATCCATGGTCTTCGCGGTCGGCAAGGACCACGGGTTCGAGCCGCTTCGCGACTGGTTCAGGGCGCTCTACGAAACCCTGCTGGGGCAAAGCCAGGGGCCCCGCTTCGGCGGCTTCATCGCGCTTTACGGGGTCGAGGAGACCATCGCCCTGATCGACGCAGCCCTGGCTGACCGCCTGACCGCCTGACCCGGCGGGCGGGACCGCACCACCCCGCCCGCCTTTGCACCCATCCCCCCGTCGCCCCCGGCCCGCGCCGCCGAAGGCGCCCCCACCGACGCCCCCCTTCTTCTCTTTCAGAAATACTCCCGCCGGAGGCACGAGAGCCGCCCCCTGGGGGGCGGCTCTCAAAATGGATGGCGTGCGCCGCAAGGCGCGCAATTTTGCTATATCAGCTCACCGCGGCAGGATCTGCTCCACCGCGCGGACCGTCGCCGCGACGATCTGGTCCGCCTCCTCCCGGGTCAGGCAGAATGGCGGGGCGTAGCCCAGGATGTCGCCCTGCGGCATCGCCCGCGCGATCACCCCGTCCGAGGCCATGGCCGCCGACAGCCGCATCCCCACCTTCTCGGAGGCATCGAAGGCCTCGTGCGGGTCGCGGCTCTTCACGAACTCGACGGCGGTCAGCAGACCCTCGCCGCGGACCTCGCCCACGTTGGGATGGGCACCCAGCGCCTCGCGCATAGTCTGCGTCAGGTAGGGCCCCACCTCGCCCGCGTTCGCGACGAGGTTCAGCTCGTCCAGCAGCCTGAGGTTCGCCACCCCGGCCGCGGCGCCGATCGGGTGGGCCGAGTAGGTCCAGCCATGCCCGATCACGCCGAATTCGTCCGTGCCCTGCTCCAGCACCTTCCAGACCTTGTCGCCGATGATCGACCCCGACAGCGGCGCATAGGCCGACGTCAGGCCCTTGGCGATGGTGATGATGTCGGGCTTGATCCCGTAGTGATCGCTGCCGAACATCGTGCCCAGCCGGCCGAAGCCCGTCACCACCTCGTCGGCGATCAGCAGGATGTCGTGCTTGCTCAGCACGGCCTGGATCGCGTCCCAGTAACCCGCGGGCGGGGGCACGATTCCGCCGGTGCCGAGCACCGGCTCGCCGATGAAGGCGGCGATGGTGTGGGCGCCCTCGGCCTCGATCAGCTCTTCCAGCTTGGCAGCGCAGTCGGCGACGAAGTCGGCCTCGGACATCGCGCGGTCGGCTCGGCGGAAGTAATAGGGCGCCTCGGTATGCAGGATCGGCGACAGCGGCAGGTCGAACTTCTTGTGGTAAAGCTCGAGCCCCGTCAGCGACCCCGACACCAGCCCCGAGCCGTGATAGCCGCGCCAGCGCGAGATGATCTTCTTCTTCTCGGGCAGCCCGCGGATATTGTTGTAATACCAGACGAGCTTGATGTTGGTCTCGTTCGCGTCCGATCCGCCAAGCCCGAAATAGACCTTCGACATGCCCGAGGGCGCGCGGTCCAGCACCATCTTCGACAGCGTGATCGACGCCTCGGTGCCGTGGCCGACATAGGAATGGTAATAGGCCAGCTCATGCGCCTGGGCGGCGATCGCCTCGGCAATCTCGGTGCGGCCATAGCCCACGTTCACGCAGTAAAGCCCCGCAAAGGCGTCGAGCATGCGCTTGCCGTCGCGGTCCTCGATGAACACGCCCTTGCCCTTCTGGATCACCCGCGTCGGCGTCTCGCCGCGCGCATGCTGGGCCAGGTGGGTCGAGGGGTGAAAGAAATTCTCGCGGTCCCAGGCGGCTAGCTCGTCGTTTCTCAGCATCGGGTGTCCTTTCGGGTCTCGGTCGTGTGTCGCGTGTCGTGTCGGGGGCCGGGTCCCGCCCGGCGCGGCACCCTCGCCTTGCGCGGGTAGCGGCCCGGATCGCCCGGGGACGCGGTCGATGGCCCCGGCGGTCGGGCAAGGTCTCTTCGTTTCGCACAAACCGGCAGCCCCGCATGGCGGGACGCGCCGCATCTCGAAGCAGATGGAGGGACGCGCGGCGGCCAAAGTCAACCCGCGACCCCACGCGGCCCGCCCCGGACTTGACCGACGCGCCCGTCGGCGCCACCCCTAGGGGTAGAGTGCAACAGGAGATCCAGCCATGCCAGCCGCGCCCGAAAAACTGCCCTTCTCCCGCGGCGAATACGACCGCCGGCTGTCGCTGGTGCGTGCGGCGATGGACGCGCGCGGGCTGGACCTTCTGTTCGTCGAGGATCCGTCGAACATGGCGTGGCTCACGGGATACGACGGGTGGTCCTTCTACGTGCATCAGGGCGTCGTGATCCTCCCCGATGCCGATCCGCTGTGGTGGGGCCGCAACCAGGATGCCAACGGCGCCGTGCGCACCTGCTGGATGGGCGACGACCGTGTCCGCCCCTACCCCGACCCCTACGTCCAGTCGACCGAGCGCCACCCGATGCAGCACCTGGGTGCGCTCCTGCGCGAAATCGCCCCAGGCGCCCGGCGCGTCGGGGTCGAGATGGACAACTACTACTTTTCCGCCAAGGCCTACCTGACGCTGAAGGAAACCCTGACCGAGGCCGAGCTGATCGATGCCACGGCCCTGGTCAACTGGCAACGCGCGGTGAAATCGGACGAGGAGCTCGCCTTCATGCACCGCGCCGCCCGGATCTCGGAAAAGGCGGTCGACGGCGTGCTCGAGCGGGTCGAACCGGGCATGGCCAAGAACGCGCTGGTGGCCGAGATCTACGGCGACATCATCCGCGGCGCGGGGGACGACTGGGGCGACTACCCCGCGATCGTGCCGCTGCTGCCATCGGGGTCCGACGCCGCCGCGCCGCACCTCACCTGGGACGGCGCCGCGTTCCAGAGGGGCGAGGCCACGTTCTTCGAGCTTGCGGGCTGCTACCGCCGCTACCACGTGCCGCTCTGCCGCACCGTGTTCCTGGGCGACCCGCCTGACCACATCCGCCGCGCCGAGGCGGCGCTGATCAAGGGGCTGAAAGCCGGGCTTGAAGCCGCGCGCCCGGGCAACCGCGCCTGCGACATCGCCAATGCGCTGGCCCGCCCGCTGGAGGCCGCGGGCATCGAACGCGGCGCGCGCTGCGGCTATCCGGTGGGCCTGTCCTACCCGCCCGACTGGGGCGAGCGCACCATTTCGCTGCGCCCCGAGGACGAGACTATCCTGCAGCCCGGCATGACCTTCCACTTCATGCCCGGGCTCTGGATGAAGGACTGGGGGATCGAGATCACCGAAACCATCCTGATCGCCGAGGACGGGCCCGCCCGCACCTTCTGCGACCGGCCGCGGAGGATGCATGTCAAACCCTGAGACGACGCCGGAGCGGATGCTGGCCGACACCATCGATATTCTCCGCGATCTCATCGCCTTTCCGACCGTGTCGTCCGACAGCAACCTCGGGCTGATCGTCCACCTCGCCGCGCGGCTGACGGACGCCGGCGCGCGGGTCGAGCTGATGCACGACGAGACCGGGCAGAAGGCGAACCTTTTCGCGACGCTGGGCCCCGAGGGCGATGGCGGCATCGTGCTGTCGGGCCATACCGACGTGGTGCCGGTGGCCGAGCAGGAATGGAGCACCGACCCCTTCGAGATGACCGAACGCGACGGCCGTCTCTACGGCCGCGGCAGCTGCGACATGAAGGGCTTCCTGGCCTGCTGCCTTGCCGCGCTGCCGCTGTGGTCGGGGCGCGATCTGGCGCGGCCGCTGCATTTCGCCTTCACCTACGACGAAGAGGTCGGCTGCGTGGGCGCCATGGCGCTGGCCGCGCAGCTGGCCGGGCGCGGACTCCGGCCGGCGATGGCGCTGGTGGGCGAACCCACCGGCATGGCAATCATCGACGGCCACAAGGGGGTCGACGAATACACGGTCGAATTCACCGGGCTCGAAGGCCACGGATCGGCGCCCGACAGGGGCGTGAACGCGGGCGAGTACGCGGTGCGCTACGTCGCCCGCCTGCTGGAGCTGCGTGAAGAGCTGAAGACCCGCGCGCCCGAGGGATCGCCCTTCGATCCGCCGCATTCGACGCTGAACCTCGGGCGGATCTCGGGGGGCGTGGCGCATAACGTCATCATCGGGCGGGCCGAGGTCGAATGGGACCTGCGCCCGGTCCAGGGCGCCGACCGCGACTTCGTGCGTGACGCATTGGACCGGCTGGTCCGCGACGACCTTCTGCCCGCGATGCGCGCGGTGGCGCCGGATGCGGACATCGTCACCCACGTGATCGGCCAGACCGTGGGGCTGGAGCCGCGCGCGCACAACGCCGCGCGCGATCTTCTGGCCGGGAGCACCGGGCGCAACGGCACCGAAACCGCGGCCTTCGGCACCGAGGCGGGGATCTTTCAGCAGACCGGAATGGACGTCGCGGTCTGCGGCCCCGGCGACATCGCGCAGGCGCACAAGCCCGACGAATACGTCGAGATCGCCGAGCTGGCGCGGTGCCTCGACATGCTGCGCGGGTTGACGCCGTACCTGATCCGCAGCGGCGGCTGACCGGGCCCGGCCTGCCCCGCGCCCGCCTGCCCGCACCTGCCTGTCCCCCGCATGCCCCCTGGCCGCCCATCCCGCCTTGCGGCCTTCTGCGCCGACCTCAGCGAGGATGGCCCGAGGGGGCCGGGCAACATCCACCGCGTCCCTCCGGGCGCGGATCACGCCTTGCAAGCGTCTTGGCCCACCGTGGCGCCGACGGTCTGCCGGAAAGGACAGGTGGGGGAAAGAAGCGGTGCGGTCTAGATATCCTCGACCGTCACCACGCCCGCCATCGACTTGATCGCGCCCTTGATCTGCGGCGTCACCGGGAACTCGGCGCCCAGGTCCATCTCGACCTCGCCCGGCAGATCGGGGTGCATCAGGCACAGGTTGATCGGCCCCCGCGCCGCGCGCCGGCCCTTCTGCTCTTCTCGGGCACGGTCGAGCAGCGTGGCCACGGCGGCGATCGCCGCCTCGGCATCGACGAAGACGCGCAGCCCCATGCCGCCGGCATCCGCCACCGCCGCGTCGATCGGCGCGACGGACCGGCACAGCAACTTCAGCTGCTCGGATTCCATCGTCGCCTCGACCTGGATCACGACGTTCGACCCGGGCTCCAGATGCTCGCGCGAGGTGTCCAGCGTGTCCGAGAACACCATCACCTCGTAAAGCCCGGTGGGATCCGACAGCGACACGAAGGCAAAGCGGTTGCCGCGCGCCGACTTCCTCTCCTGCTTGGCCGAGACCGAGCCCGACAGCTTGGCCACCATCGGGCCGCGCGCGGCCTCGCGCGTGACCTCTTCGATCGTCTTGATGCCCTTGCGCTTCAAGGGCGCCATGTAGTCGTCCAGCGGATGTCCCGAGAGGTAGAAGCCGATGGCCTTGTGCTCTTCGGACAGCTTCTCGGTCGGCAGCCAGTCGGCCACGGGGTGCAGCCGCGGCTCGGGCAGGTCCTCGCCCGCCTCGCCGAACAGCGACACCTGGGCCGAGGATTTCTGGTCGTGGATCGCGCCGGAATAGGCGGCCAGCGCATCCAGCGCGGCAAAGACCCGGGCCCGGTTCGGATCCAGCTCGTCGAATGCACCGGCCCGGGCCAGCATTTCCAGCGGGCGCTTGCCGATGCGCCGCAGGTCGACCCGGCGGGCGAAATCGTAAAGCGTGGCAAAGGGGCGTTCGGCACCCGGCACGTCCCCGTCGCGCGACGCCGTCCGCGCCTCGACGATCAGGCGCATCGCCTCGACGCCCACGTTCTTGAGCGCCCCCAGCGCGTAATGCACACGCCCGTCCTTGACCGAGAACATCGCCTGCGAGCGGTTCACGCAGGGCGGCACGATTTCAAGCTTCAGGCCCCGGCGCACCTCTTCGGCATAGATCGCCAGCTTGTCGGTGAGGTGCATGTCGCAGTTCATGACGCCGGCCATGAACTCGACCGGGTGGTTCGCCTTCAGCCACGCGGTCTGGTAGCTGACCACGGCATAGGCGGCGGCGTGGGACTTGTTGAAGCCGTAGTTCGCGAACTTGTCGAGCAGGTCCCAGACTTCGCGCGCCTTCTTCTCGTCGACGCCGTTCTTCTTCGACCCTTCCAGGAACTTGGGCTTTTCGGCATCCATTGCGGCCTGGATCTTCTTGCCCATGGCGCGGCGCAGAAGGTCGGCGCCGCCGAGGCTGTAGCCCGCCATCTCCTGCGCGATCTGCATCACCTGTTCCTGGTAGACGATGATGCCCTGGGTTTCGTCCAGGATATGGTCGATCGAGGGGTGGATGCCCGCGCGTTTGCGCAGCCCGTTCTTGACCTCGCAATAGACGGGGATGTTCTCCATCGGCCCGGGCCGGTAGAGCGCGACAAGCGCCACGATATCCTCGACGCAGGTCGGCTTCATCCGCCGCAGCGCATCCATCATGCCCGTCGATTCAACCTGGAACACGGCGACCGTCTTGGCCGAGGCGTAAAGCTCGTAGGTCTTCTCGTCATCGAGCGGGATCAGGTTCATCTGGTTCTCGCCGCCTGGCGCCGGCTCGTAAAGCTCGGTGCCGTCGGCGGCGACGTGCAGCGGCCGGCCCGAAGCCAGGATCAGGTCGACGGCGTTCTGGATGACGGTCAGGGTCTTGAGGCCCAGAAAGTCGAACTTCACCAGCCCTGCCTGTTCGACCCACTTCATGTTGAACTGCGTGGCCGGCATGTCGGACCGCGGGTCGCGGTAGAGCGGCACCAGCTCATCGAGCGGCCGGTCGCCGATCACAACCCCGGCCGCGTGGGTCGAGGCGTTGCGCAACAGCCCCTCGACCTGCTGGCCGTAGGTCAGAAGGCGGTCGACGACCTCTTCGTTCTTCGCCGCCTCGCGCAGGCGCGGTTCATCCGCCAGCGCCTTTTCGATGCTGACGGGCTTCACGCCCTCCACGGGGATCATCTTGCTCAGCTTGTCGACCTGGCCATAGGGCAGCTGCAGCACCCGGCCCACGTCGCGCACCGCGGCCTTGGACAGAAGCGCGCCGAAGGTGATGATCTGCCCCACCTTGTCGCGGCCGTACTTGTCCTGCACGTAGCGGATCGTCTCCTCGCGCCGGTCCATGCAGAAGTCGATGTCGAAGTCCGGCATCGACACGCGTTCGGGGTTCAGGAAGCGTTCGAACAGCAGCGAATAGCGCAGCGGATCGAGGTCGGTGATGGTCAGCGCATAGGCCACGAGACTGCCGGCCCCCGACCCCCGACCCGGGCCGACCGGGATGTTCTGCTCTTTCGACCACTTGATGAAGTCGGCCACGATCAGGAAGTAGCCGGGAAAGCCCATGCCCTCGATAATGCCAAGCTCGAATTCCAGCCGCTTCTCGTAGTCCTCGACAGGGGCGGCGTGGGGGATGACGGCCAGCCGTGCCTCAAGCCCCTCTTTCGCCTGGCGGCGCAGTTCCTCGACCTCGTCATCGGCAAAGCGCGGCAGGATCGGCGGGCGCTTGGCGACCGAAAAGGCGCAACGGCGGGCGATCTCGACGGTATTTTCCAGCGCCTCGGGCAGGTCGGCAAACAGCGCGGCCATCTCGGCCGGCGACTTGAAGTAGTGCTGCGGCGTCAGGCGGCGACGCGGGTCCTGCTGGTCGACATAGGCGCCCTCGGCGATGCAGATCAGCGCGTCGTGCGCCTCGTACATCTTGGACTGCGGAAAGTAGACGTCGTTCGTGGCGACCAGAGGCAGCTCCATCGCGTAGGCCATTTCGACATGGCCCTGCTCGGTCGCGCGTTCGGGGGTAGGCAGGCCGCCCGAATCCTCGGGGTGGCGCTGCAGTTCGACGTAAAGGCGTTGCGGATAGATCGCGGCCAGCCGGGTCATCAGCGCCTCGGCCTTGGGGCGGTGGCCCGCCCGCAAGAGCCGCCCCACCGGGCCGTCGGGGCCGCCGGTCAGGCAGATCAGCCCCTCGCCATACGTCTCGAGATCGGCCAGCGTGACGTTCGGCAACTCGCCCGGCTTTTCCAAATAGAGCGCCGAGTTCAGCTTCATCAGGTTCAGGTAGCCCGCCTCGCTCTGCGCCAGCAGGACGATGGGCGCGGGATCGCGCGGCTTCTCGCCCGGGGCGGCGGGGTCGTAGGCCAGGTCGACCTGGCAGCCGATGATCGGCTGGATCCCGGCATCGCGCGCGGCGACCGAGAATTCGAGCGCGGCGAAGAGGTTGTTGGTATCGGTCACCGCCACGGCGGGCATGCCCGCGGCGGCGGCCATGCCGGGCAGCTTCTTCAGCCGCACGGCCCCTTCCAGCAGCGAATATTCGGTGTGAAGGCGAAGGTGGATGAATCGCGGCGCATCTGTCATGGCGCCAAGCTATCCCAGCGGCGGGCCCGGGGGAATGGCCCTGACGCGCGGACACGGCCACGAAAAAGGCCCGCCCCCGTGTTCCGGAGGCGGGCCCTGCCGTCGCGCCGTGGCGCGGATCAGTAAAGGACGACCGAGCGGATCGATTCGCCTGCGTGCATCAGGTCGAAGCCCTTGTTGATCTCATCGAGCTTCAGGTGATGCGTGATCATCGGGTCGATCTCGATCTTGCCGTCCATGTACCAGTCGACGATCTTCGGCACGTCGGTCCGGCCACGGGCGCCGCCGAAGGCCGAGCCCTTCCAGACGCGACCGGTGACCAGCTGGAACGGCCGGGTCGAGATCTCGGCCCCCGCGGGCGCAACGCCGATCACGACAGACTGGCCCCAGCCGCGGTGCGCGCATTCCAGCGCCTGCCGCATCACGGTGACGTTCCCGGTGCAGTCGAAGGTATAGTCGGCGCCGCCGATCATGTCGCCCCGGCGCTTGGTCAGGTTGACGAGGTAGGGCACGATGTCCTCGCCGATCTCCTTGGGATTGACGAAGTGGGTCATCCCGAAGCGTTCGCCCCATTCCTTCTTGTCGTTGTTCAGGTCGACGCCGATGATCATGTCGGCGCCCGCCAGGCGCAGGCCCTGGATCACGTTCAGGCCGATCCCGCCCAGGCCGAAGACGACGGCGGTGGCGCCGGCCTCGACCTGCGCGGTGTGGATCACGGCGCCGACGCCCGTGGTCACGCCGCAGCCGATGTAGCAGATCTTGTCGAAGGGCGCGTCTTCACGCACCTTGGCCAGCGCGATCTCGGGCAGCACGGTGTGGTTGGCGAAGGTCGAGCAGCCCATGTAGTGAAACAGCGGATCGCCATCGAGCGTGGTGAACCGCGACGTCCCGTCTGGCATCAGGCCCTGGCCCTGGGTCGAGCGGATCGAGGTGCAGAGGTTGGTCTTCTGGCTCAGGCACGACGGGCATTCGCGGCACTCAGGCGTGTAAAGCGGGATCACGTGGTCGCCGGGCTTCACGCTGGTGACGCCTTCGCCGACCTCCATCACCACACCGGCGCCCTCGTGCCCGAGGATGGCGGGGAACAGCCCCTCGGGGTCGGCACCCGAGCGGGTGAATTCGTCGGTGTGGCAGATGCCGGTGGCCTTGATCTCGACCAGAACCTCGCCCGCGCGGGGGCCTTCGAGGTTCACGTCCATGACCTCAAGCGGCTTACCGGCTTCGGTGGCGACGGCTGCGCGGGTTCTCATGGGCTCTCTCCGTGTTTGGATCCTTCGTCAAAGCAGTGCCCAAGCCGGGGGCAGATTGCAACCGATCCAAGCAATGCTAGGTGTTGTGACGGATCCAAGGAGGCTTCCGATGAAACGTTCCATACTCTTCTGCACCGGGGCGCTGATGCTTGTCGCCGCGGCCTGCGATCCGATCGAGGACCCGAACGTCGGCCCGCCTGCGAGTGACGCCTGCGGCGCCGCGGGCTACCAGTCGCTGGTCGGCGCACCACTGGCCGCGGCCTCGCTGCCGGCCGACCTCGGCGCGCGGATCATCCATCCCGACACGATGGTCACGATGGACTACCGCGAAGATCGGCTGAATATCCGCGTCAACGACGCCGGCAGGATCACCGAGGTCTACTGCGGCTAGCGGACCCGACCGACTGCTCACCGGGCCCGCATCGGTCCGGTGAGCGGCGGGTGCCCTATTCCGGCTCTGCGCCGCGGCGGTGGATCTCGGCCAGCAGGCTTTGCGGCGCGACGCGGGACAGCATCGCGATCACCCGGGCGGTAAAGCCCGGCACCACGCCCCGTTCGCCCGCCATCAGCGCGTCATACCCCGCGCGCGCCACCATCACCGGATCGTCCTTGCTTTCGGACTGCGCGATCGGCGCGTCCTGCAACTTGTTGCCCTCGCGCTGAAAAATCGGCGTCTCGGTCGGTCCCGGCATGACGCAGGTCAAGGTCACGCCGTTGTCCCGCCATTCGTCCTGCAGCGCGTAGCTGAGCGAATCGAGATACGCCTTCGTCGCATCGTAGACCGCGTCGTAGGGCCCCGGGACGAAGCCGCCGATCGACCCGGTGACGAGGATCCGCCCTTCGCCCCGCGCCGCCATCTTGCGCCCGACCTTGTGCAGAAGAGTTGTGGTCTGCAGGATGTTCAGG
This sequence comes from Mesobaculum littorinae, assembly GCF_004011175.1. GTDB lineage: Bacteria > Pseudomonadota > Alphaproteobacteria > Rhodobacterales > Rhodobacteraceae > Tranquillimonas > Tranquillimonas littorinae. The sequence continues at coordinate 128,612 of NZ_RQXX01000003.1, forward strand.
TCGACCAACCGCTTGACGTCGCTCCACGCCTGTTCGTGGAACGCCTGGCCCAGTGCACGGCCCGCGTTGGCGAAGAAGAGGTCGATCTGCCGCCCCTCGATCTTGTGCCAGAAGGCAATGACGCCGTCGCGCGAAGACAGGTCGACCTGCATCGTCTCGACCTCTCCGCCGAGGCGCCGCAGCTTCTCGGCCGCCTGTTTCACCTTCGCCTCGTCGGCGCAGATGATCAGGGCATAGCCATCCTCGACCGCGCGGCGCGCCAGCTGGTAGCCGATGCCTGTCGAGCCGCCGGTGACGACGGCCAGCTTCCCCTCTCCGGGTTTCGCGCGGCTCATGATCTGCCCTCCGGTTCGGCCATGTTGCGGTGCATGCGGGCCAGGATGCTGTCGGGCACGATCCCCGAAAGCTGCGTCTGCACCTTGTTCATGAAGCCCGCGGTCACGCCGGAAGATCCCTTCTTCATCGCCTTCCAGCCCGTCCGCGCGACCATCGCCGCGTCGTCCTTGCCGTCGTCCTTGCCCACCGGCGTGTCCTGCATGTGGGCCCGGTCGAAGAACTCGGTCTCGGTCGGGCCGGGCATCAGGCAGGTGACGGTGACGCCGCTGCCCTCCAGCTCGGACCGGATGCCCCAGGAGAGGGTATCGAGATAGGCCTTCGACGCGTTGTAGACCGCCTGGAAACTGCCGGGAATGTTGCCCGCGACAGAGCCCGTGATCAGGATCCGCCCCGTGCCCTGCGGCCGCATCTTGTGCACCGCCCGGTGCAGGCAGGCCGTGGTGCCCGTGACGTTGAGGTGAATGACCTTCTCGATCTCGTCGAGGTCCTGGTCGAGGAAGGCATCGCCCAGTCCCCGCCCGGCATTGGCGCAGAAAAAGTCGATCCGACGCCCGCCGATGGCGTCGAACAACGCCGCGACCCCGTGCTCGGTCGCCAGGTCGGCCTTCACCGTCTCGACGGTCGCGCCGGTCTGGCGCAGCGTCGCGGCGGCGGTTTCGATCGCGTCCTCGTCGGCACAGATCAGCAGATCGCAGCCGTCTTCCGCCGCGCATTCCGCCAGTTCCAGCCCGATCCCGGTCGAGGCGCCGGTGATCACGGCGAAGGGTTTCACCTGCTCCTGCCCCGCCATCAGTTCGACTCCGTTCCGGGCTTGAGCACGACCTTGGTCCAGTCGTCCTGATTGTAGCGGAAGTTCTGGTAGCCGCGCGCAGCGTCCTCCAGCGGCAGGCGGTGCGAGATCAGGAAGGTCGTGTCGATCTCGCCTTCGCCGATCCGGTGCAGCAGCTCCTTGAGGTACTTCTGCACGTGGGTCTGGCCCCCGCGCAGCTGCAGCCCCTTTTCCATCATCGCACCCAGCGGCCACTTGTCGACGAACCCGCCGTAGACGCCGGGGATCGACACACGCCCGCCCTTGCGGCAGGCCAGGATCGCCTCGCGCAGGGCATGCGCGCTGTCTGCGCCCATGCCGACGTTCTGCTTGATGTTGTCCATCACCGTGTCGGGGGCGAAGCCGTGGCTTTCCATGCCCACCGCGTCGATCACCGCATCGGGACCGATGCCGCCCGACATCTCCATCAGCGCTTCCAGCACGTGGGTCTGCTTGAAATCGATGACCTCGGCCCCGAGTTTTTTCGCCAGCGCCAGGCGGTTGGGATACTCGTCGATGGCGATGACCTTGCCCGCGCCCATCAAAAGCGCCGACTGCACGGCGAAAAGTCCGACCGGACCGCAGCCCCAGACGGCGACCGTGTCGCCCTCTTCGATGTCGGCATTCACCGCGCCCTGCCATCCGGTCGGCAGGATGTCGGACAGAAACAGCACCTGGTCGTCGTCCAGCCCGTCGGGGATCACGATGGGCCCCACGTCGGAAAAGGGCACCCGGACGTATTCCGCCTGCCCGCCCGGATAGCCGCCCGTAAGGTGCGAATAGCCAAAGAGCGCCGACAGGGCATGTCCATAAAGCGGCTCGGTCAGGTCCTGCTTGTCCGCGGGGTTCGAGTTGTCGCAAGCCGAAAACTGCTGCTTCATGCAGTGAAAGCATTTGCCGCAGGAAATGGTGAAGGGCACCACCACCCGCTGCCCCTTCTGCAACGTCGACTCTGGCCCCGTCTCGACGACGCGGCCCATGAATTCATGCCCGAGGATATCGCCCGACATCATGCCGGGGATCACCCCGTCATAGAGATGGAGGTCCGATCCGCAGATCGCGGTCGAGGTCACCTCGAGGATGGCGTCGCGGGGGTTGATGATCTCGGGGTCTGGAACCGTCTCGACCCGGACGTCGTGCTTGCCCTGCCATGTGAGTGCGCGCATGGGTTAGCCCTCCTCAGGCCGATTTATGGTTGTGGTTGGTGGCGATCTCGCCCGTCTCCATCAGCATCTTGAAACGCTTGAGCTCGCGCCGGCCCTGCATCTGCGGTTCGGCCTGGAACAGCTTGGCCACAAGCCGCCCCAGTTCGCCCGCGGGCGGGATGTAGGCGATGATCGCCTCGACCTCGGTGCCGCGCCCGGCGGGCGCATCGCGAAAGCTGACCTTGCCCTCGGTGTCGATCTCGCTGGCATCGGTGGCGCGCCATGCGATCTGCTGGCCGGGACGATCCTCGACGATGCGGGTCTGCAGGCGCAGGTCGCGGAACGGGCCCGCGACGGTCCAGTCGGTGATGTCGCCCGCGACCGAGATGTCGCGCACGTTCTCCATGAATTTCGGCAGGTTGGCGAAGTCGCGCCAGAACTCGTAAAGCTCCTGCCTTGGCCGGGCGATGGTGACGGTGCGGCTGGCCACGGCATAGTCGCCAAAGCGGCCGGTCTTCGCCGTGCGCCCCGGGGCGCTGTCGGGCGGGCGATGCGCGACCTTGTTGCGCGTCGCCTGCTGGTAATAGGCATAGCCCGCGGCCCCCGCGACGGCGCCCACGCCCAGCGCCAGCCAGAGCGCATTCTGGTGGCTGGAGCCTTTGGTCCGATGCCGTTCGGGATGGGTCTCATTGTGCATGTGGCGGCCCTCCGCTGCCGGTTGCCTTTGGCGATGAGGCCCGGACGCGGTCAAATGTTCCCGCTGCGCGGGAAATTAGCGGCCAAGTTAAGCTGGTTTATGCCACGCCCTTCGGCCCTGATCCGGGCGCGCCGCTTCCCCCGCGTCGCCAGGCGCAAAGGGGACTCGACTCCGCCCCGTGGTGTCTGGCATGATCGAGCGAAACAGGAACATATTCCGGAGCTGCCCCGGGACATGCCCCAACGACGCATCCTTTCGCTGTGGTTTCCCCGCCTCGGCGCCGAACGGCTTTTGCGGGCCGAGCCCTTCTGGGCCGACGCCCCCTTTGCCATCGCCGCCGAGACGGGAAACACGCAGACCCTCTCCAGCCTCTCCGCCGCGGCCGAGGCGGCGGGGCTGCGCCGTGGCCAGCCCCTGCGCGATGCGCAGGCGATGTGCCCGGCGCTGGTCACCCGTGCGCGGGACCCGCGGGGCGAGGCGGCGTTTCTCGCAGCGCTGCGCCGCTGGGCGGGCCGGTTTTCGCCCTGGGTCGCCGAAGAGCCGCCCGATTCGCTGGTCATCGACCTGACCGGCTGCGCGCATCTCTTCGGGGGCGAGGTGGCGCTGACCCGGCAGATCGCGCAGGAGTGCATCGACCTGGGCCTGAGCGTGCAGACCGGCATCGCCGACACGCTGGGCGGGGCCTGGGCGCTGGCCCGCTATGCCGGGCGCGAGAGCGGGTCGCCCCGGTCCGGCGACGCCATCGACCAGGAGGCCCCCGCCACCCGGTCGCGCGCCGCCAAGCGGCGGCACTGGGAACGCGGCGGCACCGCGCCGCAGGCCACCACCGTTCCCGACGGCCCCGATGCCACCCTTCCGCGCATCGCCCCGCCGGGACAGACCCGCACCGCGCTGGCGCCCCTGCCGCTCGCGGCGCTGCGGCTCGACCCCGAGATGGTGGCCGAATTGTCGCGGCTGGGCCTGCGCCGGGTCTCCGAACTGGCGGGGCAGCCGCGCGCCGCGCTGGCCCGCCGCTTCGGGCGGCCATTGCTGCGGCGGCTGGACCAGGCGATGGGGGTCGACCCCGAACCCGTGGCCCCCGCCGCCGCACCCGTCAGCTTTGCCGTGCGGCTGACCCTGCCCGACCCCATCGGGCTGGAATCCGACCTGCTGGCCGCCATCGACCGGCTGCTGCCCGCGCTCTGCGCCAAGCTCAAGGCGCATGGGCTGGGCGCCCGGCGGATCCGGCTGGACTGCCAGCGTGCCGACGGTGGCCGGCAGGAGGCCGAGATCGGGCTGGCCCGCCCCGGGCAGGACCCCGACAGCATCCGCCCGTTGCTGGCGATCAGGCTGGACCGGATCGACGCGGGCTTCGGCATCGACATGATCCGGCTCGAGGCGCTGGTGACCGAGCCCCTTTCGGCGCGCCAGCATCGCGGCCACCTTGACGCCGCGGCGGACACCCACGCACAACTGGCCGCCCCTCCGCATGCGATGGCGGACCTGATCGGCCGGCTCGGCGCCCGCATCGGGCCCGAGGCGGTGACCCGCTGTCACCCCGCCAACAGCCACATCCCCGAAAAGGGCGCGCTGACGCTGGCCGCGGCATGGTCCGATCCCGCGCCGGGCCCGTGGCCCGCCCCGCCGGTGGCACGGCCGCTGCTGCTGTGGCCGCCCGAGCCGGTGCACGCTCCGGCCCTGCCCCGCCTGCCGGGCCGGTTTCGCTGGCGGCAGCGCGATTTCACCCCCGTGGCGGTGACGGGGCCGGAACGCATCGCGCCCGAATGGTGGCTGGACGATCCGGCCTGGCGGTCGGGGGTGCGGGACTACTGGCGCGTCACCTGCGCCTCGGGCGACAGGCTGTGGCTCTATTTCGCGCATGGCGGGTCGATGTCGCCGGGTTGGTTCTGCCAGGGCAGCTTTGCCTGACCCCGCCTCCGGCGGAACGCCCGGGGCCGCGCCAGGGGGGGGCGCCAGGGGGGTCGGCGACCGGCGATCTCGGCTTCGGCCTCTGACCCGGGGACCGAGGAAGATCCACGTCCCGGCGCCGCGGACAGGGTGGGGGCTGTTACGCCCGCGGCACCGGGACCAGCGATCTTCGCTGAGGTCTCCTTGATGCCATGTCATCATGGCTGCGGGCGGAAAAGGCCGGGGCCGGGGCGCGATGCTTCTGCGGCATTTTTCGGACAGGGTTGATTTCGGGTTTCCCCCGCGCCACCTTTCGGGGATGACGGTGCAAGGCCTTCCCCCCTTTCAGCCCGGCGCGCCGGAGCCTGAGCGCGTGACCTTCGACCGGTCCGAGCTGGGCGTGATCCTTGCGCTCTACGGACGCATGGTCGCCGCCGGCGAATGGCGCGACTACGGCATGTCGTTCCTGCGCGACGTCGCCGTGTTCTCGGTATTCCGGCGCACCGCGGAACATCCGCTCTACCGGATCGAGAAGCGTCCCAAGCTGCGCCAGCGGCAGGGGCTTTACGCGGTGATCGCCATGGACGGCCAGATCCTCAAGCGCGGGCACGACCTGAAAACGGTGCTGCGGGTGCTGGAACGCAAGCTGATCCGCGCCATCGACTGACCGGCCCCTTGCTGCGGGCAAGCCCAATCAGACCCGGCGCGACCTGACCGCGCGAACCGGCGCAGGGCCGGGCCCGGCCGCGGCACGTCTCTGCGGCACGGTCGTTGCGGGTTCAGACCCTGCGGCGCGTGGTGACCTCGCCCCCGCCCTGAGCCGAGATGCGCGCGCAGGCGTCCGCATACCCCTCGTAGGCCACGGCCATCGCGTGGGCATTGGCGTGCAGCAGCCGGGTATCGTCGGCCATGATCGCAACATGCCCCTTCCAGAACACCAGATCGCCCCGCCGCGGAGCGGCGTCCGGAGCCAGTGCCGTGCCCACCACCTGCTCCTGCAGATCGCTGTCGCCCGGGCAGGCCAGCCCCGCCGCAAGGGCCGAGACCTGAACCAGCCCCGAGCAATCGATGCCCCAGCCGGTATTCCCGGCCCAGAGGTAGGGCGTGCCGAGAAACCGCTCGGCCTCGGCCACCCGGTCCGGCGCGGGCGTGACAAGCGGGCGCAGATGGGATTCGGGCACCATGCCGCGCCAGCCCCCCGCCGCCACCGCGACCCAGCCCGCGGCCCCGCCACCCGTCGCCCCCGTGGCTCCGGTCGTCTTGCCCTCGGTCACCCGCCGCAGGCGCGCGCCGTAGGGCAGCGCCAGAAGCGGCGGGCGCTTGAGGTCGGGCGCGGGGTAGAGATGGGTCTGCCGGACCGCCACCGCATGGTCCGCGTCGACCGGCGCCCCCAGCGCCGCCTCGGCCACGTAGCCGCAATAGCCGTCCTTCGCAGACTCGACAAAGGCCCACCCCCCGCGCCGTTCGTACACCGTGACCGCATCGCCGAAGATCAGCTCGCGGTCGCGCGGGCCGTGGGGCGCGGCGTGCAGAAAGGCCTGGGGCCGCGCCACTGCCGCCGCGACGCCCGCGACAAAGCTGGCGGCCGCGACCTGCCCGCGCAGGCGCAACGCGGCAACGCGGCCATTGGCCGGGGTCAGGCGCCGGTCGCTCACAGTCCCAGCGCCCGCGGCAGGGCCTGCAGAAGCGCCCGTGCCCCCTGCCCCACGCCGCCCTTGGGCCGGCCGGGGGCCGCGGTCGGCTGCCAGCCGTAGATGTCGAAATGCAGGTACGATTCGGGCGCGAAGCGTCGCAGGAACAGCGCCGCGGTGATCGATCCGGCAAAGCCGCCCTTGGGCGCGTTGTCCAGATCGGCGATCCCGGGCTCCAGCATCGTCTCGTACGGGTCCCAGAACGGCATGCGCCACACCGGGTCGGCCGCCCGCGTGCCCGCCTCGGACAGCACGCCGGCCAAGGTGTCGTCACCGGTGTAGAAGGGGGCGAGGTCGGGGCCCACCGCGACCCGCGCGGCCCCCGTCAGCGTCGCCATCGACACGGTCAGCGCGCTCTCTTCCTCGGCGGCGAGGGCCAGCGCGTCGGCCAGCACCAGCCGCCCCTCGGCATCGGTGTTGTTGATCTCGACGGTCAAACCCTTGCGCGAGGTCAGGATGTCGCCGGGCCGGAACGCCCCGCCCGACACCGCATTCTCGACCGCCGGGATCAGCACCCGCAGGCGCAACGGCAGCTTCAGCGCCATGATCGTGCGGGCCAGCCCCAGCACGGTGGCTGCGCCGCCCATGTCCTTTTTCATCAGAGCCATCGAGCTTCCGGGTTTGAGGTTCAGGCCGCCGGTGTCGAAACACACGCCCTTGCCGACCAGCGTCAGCAACGGCCCTGCGTCGCCCCAGCGCATCTCGACCAGGCGCGGCTGGGTCGCGGCGGCGCGGCCCACGGCGTGGATCATGGGAAAGCCCTCGGTCAGCAGATCGTCGCCCAGAACCGTGGTGGTGCCGGCGCCGAATTCCTGCGCCAGCGATTCGACCGCCGCCTGCAGCGCGTCGGGCCCCATGTCGCAGGCGGGCGTGTTGATCAGGTCGCGGGTCAGCGCCTCGCCCGCGGCGATCGCCTCGATCCGCGCGGCATCGCAGCCCCGGGGCGCGACCAGCTGCGCCCCCGGGGCGGTCTGGGCGGCGTAACGGTCAAAGCGGTAGCCTTCGAGCAGCCAGCCAAGGGCGGCCTCGTCGCGCGCCTCTTCGGGCATCTCCTCCGCAATCTCCCAGTCGCCGGCGGGCAGCGCCGCGCGCACCCGGGCGAGGACAAAGCGTTCGCGGCGCCGGGCCTCGGGGCTGCCCAGCCCGGCGACGGCCGCGGCGGGCCCGTCCTCGCCCGGGATCAGCGCAACCTGCCCGGGCTTGGCCGCAAACCCGGTGGCGGTGACAAAGGCACGGGCGGCGGCATCGAGCCCGCCCAGAAACGCGTCGAGATCCTCGGGTGCGACAAGGTGAAGCGGGCGCGCGGCGTCGGACGGGGCGGCAAAGGTCAGGGTCATGCGGCTGGGGGCTTTCGATATGCGGAACGGTCGGGCGCGATCCTACGCCTCGTGCGCCCACCGGCAAGCCCGGCCGGCAAAAACCCGTGACCTCCGGCGAGCGGCCGCGGAGAACCAGCACAGAGCCGCCGGATGTCGAAAGCAGATGGCAGGATTCGTGGCGGACCGTGAGCCGTGGCGGCGCCTGGCGTCATCTCACCGCGCCGCCCGGGCAGGACGCCGCGGCCTACCCTCTTGGCCCGAAGCTTCGCGTCTCCGATGGGCCGGGGCACGGCCAAGAGCTCTGACCGAAAATGCCGACCGGGCTTTCTGGCGGAACCGACCCGACCGACACGGCCTGGAGGACCGGCCAAGTGTCGCGCTCCGTACGGGAACGCGCCGTGGCCTGCCGTTCAGCCGCGCGCGACGGCGGTGCGCGGCAGGGCCTCGGACACGCCGCGTACCAGCCGCCCCAGCCGGTCGAGGTTCGCGGCGAGCGCCGGGGTGTCGTGACGCGAGGACAGCATCGCCACCCGTGCCGCCACCAGCGCGGGCAGGTCGAGCCCCAGCGGCGTGCAGATAGCCCCGATCTCTTCGCTGACCTGCGCCAGCCGCGCGAAGCGTCCCGCCTGAAAGGCAGCCTCGGCAAAGGCCATCGTATCGGCAAGATCGTCGAGGATCCCGCACATCGCCTGCCGCGCCCAGCGGCGCGCATCGCCACCATCCGTGCAGGACAGGAACTGGGCCAGCCGGTCGGGATCGACCGAGACGGGTTCGACCGGACGAAGCCGGATGGGGGCGGTCTGGGACATGGTCTATCGATCCTTCTGCTCGCCCGAGACATGACATATCAAGCTGAACAAAACCTTGTCCCGCGCCCGGAAGAGCCTCGCATTTCGCGCAATTTGCAGTATTTACCCGCCAACGCTCACGAACCCGAGGAACGCATCATGGATCATATCCGCCCCCTCCCCGCCTATCTCGTGCAGCGCTACCACGGCTGGCGCGCGACCAGTTTTGCCGAGAACCGCTCGTGGTATCGCCGGCTGGCCGACGAAGGCCAGCGCCCGCGCGCCATGGTGATCTCGTGCTGCGACAGCCGGGTGCACGTCACCTCGATCTTCGGCGCCGAGCAGGGCGAATTCTTCATCCACCGCAACATCGCCAACCTCGTCCCGCCCTACGAACCCGACGGCGACCATCACGGCACCTCGGCCGCGGTCGAATTCGCGGTGACATCGCTCAAGGTCGCGCACCTGATCGTGCTGGGGCATTCGCGCTGCGGCGGGGTGCAGGGCTGCTATCACATGTGTTCCGGCCACGCGCCCGAACTGGACGAAAAGACCAGCTTTGTCGGCCGCTGGATGGACATCCTGCGGCCGGGCTTCGCCCGCCTGCCCGAGGGCGACGACGCCACCCGCCAGCAGGCGCTGGAGTTCGAGGCGGTGAAGGTATCGCTGGAGAACCTGATGACCTTCCCCTTCATCGCCGAACGGGTGGAAAGCGGGGATCTGTCGCTGCACGGATTGTGGAACGATATCGCAGAGGGTGGGCTTATGGCGCTCGACCCGCGCGACGGGTCCTTCCACCCGGTCTGATGCCTGGGCCCCGAAGGCCGGTCGCACCGGCCCTCGCCGTCCTCCTGCACCCACCCCGCACAGGCGGCGGGACATGTCGTCGGGGCCCGTCGCAGGACCCTGGGGGATCGGCCTCGGACGTCATCCCCTGCCGCCACTCTTGACCCTGCACTGCGTCAGGTCGGGGCCATGGCGACATGCGGCGTATCCGGCCGGGGCAGGGTCGGGCGGGGCGGGCCGGTCGACGCCGACGCGCGGGGTTCAGTCCTGCTGCTCTTCCAGCCCTTCGGGCGGGGCGGCCGGCGTGCGCACGCCGGCGGCGCGGAACCGGTCGAGTTCGCGATACTGGTCCAGCGCCTGCGGACCATAGGCGTCGTAGTAGACGTTGACGTCGAAGACCCGCTCAAGCAGGCGGCCGTTGCGGCGGCTGCGGAACTCGGCATCGGCCTGCGCCAGTTCGCGCCGGATCCCGGGGTCCGTGCCGAAGCGCGTGGCATGGCCCACCAGCGCGGAATCGCGCACGCCGCCACCCACGACCCGCGTCCCGTCGCCGCCCAGCGCGGCCACCGCATCGGCGGCGGGGGTGGGATCGGCACGGTTGGCGCCACCCGGCGTGGGCGCGGGCAGCGCCGCGAAATCCTCGGGCGCCTGCAGGGCCTTGGGCGGCAGAATCGCGAATTCGTCCGGTCCCTCCCCGGTCGAGCGCAGGTTCATCAGCCCGTCGTCGTCCGAGCAGCCCGCAAGCAGCGCCAGCGCCGCAACGCCCGTGATGATGCCTGACCGTGCCCGCATGCGCGCCCTCCTGCCCCGTCGGGGTTCCGACGTTTCCGTTGCCCGTGGTGTCTTATCCGATCGCCACCGGGGCGTCACGGGGTCTTCTTCCTGTCCGGCTTGCGGCCGGTGAACAGCAAAAGCCCCCCCGCCCCCACGAAGATCGCGATATCGGCGACGTTGAAGGCATAGGGGTTCTCGATCCCGCAGCAGGTGACGTTCAGGAAATCCGCCACCGCGCCGTAGATGATGCGGTCGAGCACGTTGCCCAGCGCCCCGCCCACCAGAAGACCGGCGGACATCAGCCCCCAGCGGCCCGGCGGATCGCGCCACATCCACACCAGCACCCAGCCCGAGATCGCCAGCGCCAGCGCCACCAGCACCCAGCGCATGATGTCGGCATCATGCGAGAAGAGCCCGAAGTTCACCCCCCGGTTCCATGCCATGCGGAAGGAAAGCCAAGGCGGCAGGACATCGATCGTGCCGACCGAGCGCAGGTTGGCGACATTCACGACGAGGACCTTGGTGATCTGGTCGATCATGAAGGTCAGCGCCGCTGTCCGGAACAGAAGCCTCATGCCGACCTCAGTGCCGGAAATGGCGCATGCCGGTGAAGACCATGGCCAGCCCCGCCTCGTCCGCCGCCTCGATCACCTTGTCGTCGCGCATCGACCCACCCGGCTGGATCACCGCCGTGGCCCCCGCCGCCGCCGCGGTCAGAAGCCCGTCGGGAAAGGGAAAGAACGCGTCCGAGGCCACGACCGAGCCGCGCGTCGGCGGCTCGGGCATCTGCAGCGCGCCGGCCATGTCCACGGCCTTCTGCGCGGCGATGCGGGTGGAATCGACCCGGCTCATCTGGCCCGCGCCCACGCCCACGGTGGCATCGGCCCTGGCATAGATGATCGCGTTCGATTTCACGTGCTTCGCCACGGTCCAGGCGAACATCAGGTCGCGCATCTCTTCCTCGGACGGCTGCCGCTTGGTCACGACCTTGAGGTCGGCGGGATGGCCCACGTCCTTGTCCTGCACCAGGAACCCGCCCGAGACCTGTTTCAGGATCAGCCCCGGGGTTTCCGGATCGGCCAGGTCCTCGGTCGTCAGAAGCCGCAGGTTCGGCTTTTTCGCGAAGACCTCGCGCGCCGCGTCGTCGGCACCGGGGGCGATGACGACCTCGGTGAAGATCTGGGTGATCGCTTCGGCCGTTTCGGCGTCCAGCGGCATGTTCAGCGCGACGATGCCGCCGAAGGCCGACACGCGGTCGCAGTCATAGGCCTTGGCATAGGCCTCGGCCAGCGTGGCACCGCGGGCCACGCCGCAGGGGTTGGCATGCTTGATGATGGCGCAGGCGGGTCCGTCCTCGGGTCGGAATTCGCTGACCAGCTCGAAGGCGGCGTCGGTGTCGTTGATGTTGTTGTAGGACAGCGGCTTGCCCTGGTGCGTCTGCGCCGTGGCCACGCCGGGACGGTTGCTGCCGTCGGTGTAGAAGGCCGCCGCCTGATGCGGGTTCTCGCCGTAGCGCATGCTGAGCGCCAGCGTCCCGGCCACCGCGCGGCGGCGCGGCTGCGCCTCGCCCAGCGCGCCGGCCATCCAAGTCGACACGGCGGCGTCGTAGGCGGCGGTGCGCGCATAGGCCGTCTGCGCCAGCTTCTGGCGGAAGGCGTAGGTCGTGGCGCCGTCATTGGCGTCGAGCTCGGCCAGAAGCGGGTCGTAATCCTCGACATCCACGACGACCGAGACGAAGCCGTGGTTCTTGGCGCCCGCGCGGATCATCGCCGGGCCGCCGATGTCGATGTTCTCGATGCAATCGTCGTAGGCCGCGCCCTTGGCGACCGTCGCCTCGAACGGGTAGAGGTTCACGACCAGTAGGTCGATGCCGCCGATCCCGTGCTCTTCCATCGCGCGCCTGTGCTCGGGGTTGTCGCGCAGGGCCAGCAGGCCGCCATGCACGCCGGGGTGCAGCGTTTTGACCCGGCCGTCCATCATCTCGGGAAAGCCCGTGACGTCCGCCACGTCGCGCACGTCGAGCCCGGCGTCGCGCAGGGCGCGCGCCGACCCGCCGGTCGAGAGCAATTCGACACCGCGGGCGGCCAGCGCCTGACCCAGCTCGACGAGCCCGGTTTTGTCGGACACCGAGATCAGCGCGCGGCGGACGGGGGAAAGGTCGGTCATGAAAAGGTCCTTGGTCATGTCAAATCGGTCAGGGCGAGCCCGTCGTCGCGATGCAGGTCGCGCACCACGTCGGGCGTGGCGTCGTCCTTGGCAAGCGACCAGCTTACCCGGGTCGCATACTCTCTTGCGGCGGAAGATAGAACGACCTGTTTTGTCGCGCGCGGTGCCAGGCGCCCGACTTGCAGGTAAACGCTGCCCTCGATCGTCATCGCCGCCTGCCCGCGATGCCGCAGGCGCCAGACCTCACCGCTTTTCAGCGTCAGGATCGCCGCGGTGCCGTCGGCGTCCATCTCGGCCTCGACATCGGGGTGCAGGTGAAAGCGCAGGCGGAACGGGATGCCGTCGTACCCGCTGTCGTCCAGGGCGCGGTCGAACCGGGCCTCGTCGGCGCGTTCGACGGTGGCCAGCACGTCCTCGCCGTCCAGCGATCGGCCGTCGATGCCAAGGTGAAGCTGGCGCACATGGGTCAGGCCGTGGGTCGCGATATAGCCGTCATGCCCGGCGATCAGCCCGCTCGACCGGTCCGACATCCGCCGTTCCAGCCGCACGTCGCGGGGCACGTCCAGCAAAAGCTCGGCCCGCTCGCCGCTGGCCAGCCCACCGGGCCCCAGCCGGGACGAGGAATAGCCCTCGATCGCCAGCGTCGAATGCGACGCGGTGGCACGGCCGGCGCGGCGCCATTTCTCGCCGAAGGGGGCGCCCGAGCCGCAGCTGACGATAAGCGGGCGGCGGCCCGACGTCAGCTCGAACGCCAGCGTCGAGGCATGTGCGTTGGCCGAACTTGCCCCCTGCGGCGGCGACGCGGCATCGAGGATCAGGGTGGTTCGGCCATGCGACAGGCGGGCGAACCCCATGGGCTGGCTGGGCACCTGCACCTCGTTGCGGCGCAGGTACGGCGCCGCCGAGGCCAGCGCCCGGTCCAGCCGCCCCTCCAGCCCCGCGCCACCCCCGTGGAACCGCGCCAGCCCGCCGTCGCCGTGCCGCAGCGCGCGCAGCAGCGGGGCGATCCGGGCCAGCGCCTGCCCATGCGCCTGCCCCGGCCGCCGCCCCGCTGCCTCCAGCGCGGCCGCGGCCCATGCCAGGTGCGCGAAGATCGCCAACAGCTCCTCGGGGTTGCGGCTGACGATGCCGCCGGCGCCATCGAGGTGCCCGGAGCAGTCGCGTGCCAGCCATTTCTGTGCCTGCGCCACGTGCCGGTCCAGCCCGGTCAGCGCGAGAGAGGCCAGCAAAAGCGCGGTCATCGCCTCGATCCGGGGCAGGCCCGCCGGGGCCGCGGCGCCCCGGCGCGACAGGAACCGGACATGGCGGCCAAGCGCCAGGGCAAGGCGGTCGCGCTGCACGGGCGTCGCGGCACGGCCCAGCGTGTCGGCATGATGCAGGAACCGGATCAACCGCCGCCCCGCCAGCTCGGGGCGCCACCCCGGGCCGGTGCCGCCACCGTAGCGGCGCACCCAGTCATGGGTCCAGTCGCGCATCCGCTGCGCGGGCGCGGCCCCGGTCGCAGCGGCCAGGTCGTCGAGCCAGAGGAAGGCGTGCAGTTCCGCATCGAACCGCGGGCCGGGGCTGGGCAGGTCCCACGGCGCGGTCCCGGGCGCCTCGACCAGGGTGCCTGCGAACAGGAACTGCCCGCGCGCCAGGTCATGGCCGCGCTGCGCGCGCCCGATCGAGATCGGTTCGGGCATGGCGACAAAGCCGCCGGGCGTGCGCGCCAGCAGCGCCAGGCGCGCCTGCCAGCGATCCATCAGGCGATTGCGCTTTGCGCTCCAGCTTTCACGCTCATTCATGCGGGCGGACGGGGCCTCGCTTCCTGCGGGTCATCGCGCGGCAGCATAAGGCCAAACGCCCCGATATGTCATCGCCCGAATTCGGCACCGCGGCGCCAAGGGGCGCAAATGGCGAACACGCGGCGCAGGACGGGCACAGGGGAAAAGGCGCGAGGGAAAGGGCCCGGGGAACGACAGCACCGGCGGGCAAGAGAGCCGGGACGAAGGAGCACCCGGTGACGGGGCGGGCCATCGCAGACGGGGCGGGCCATCGCAGGCCAGCACCCCGCCTCTTCTGCGTCGGCGCACCGGTACGGGCCCGGACACCGGACGACGCGCCGCCGGGCCCGGGGCGCGGGCGGCGCGCGAAGGGACCTGCACGGCACCGCCGGGCGCGGGATCAGGCGGGGCGGCGCAGGACGGTGATGAAGAACCCGTCCATCCCGCCGCGATCGGCCCAATAGTCGGGGCGCAGGCGCAGGCCCTCGGGCCCGATCCAGCCGGGCTCGACGCCAGGCAGGGCCAGGGCGGCGGTCTCGACCCCCAGCCCCGGGTGCCGGCCCAGCGCATCGCGAACCTGCTCCTCGCCCTCGTCGATCAGCAGCGAACAGGTGCAGAAGACCACCCGCCCGCCGGGCCGGACCAGCGTCAGAGCGCGGTCGATCAGCCGCTCCTGCAGCGCGAAGAGCTCGGGGAACCCGCCGCCGTCCTTGGCATGGGGCAGATCGGGGTGGCGCCGGATCGTGCCGGTCGCCGTGCAGGGCGCATCGAGCAGCACCGCGTCGAAGGGCTGCGCGGCGGTATGCTCCAGCGCGTCGGCGACCACGGTCTCGGCCGTCAGGCCGCAGCGGGCGAGGTTCTCGGCCACCCGCGCCATCCGCCGCTGCGAGATATCCAGCGCGGTGACCTCGGCCCCCGCCGCCGCCAGTTGCAGCGTCTTGCCCCCCGGCGCGGCACAGAGGTCGAGCACCCTTTCGCCCCGCTCGGGCGCCAGCGCGCGGACCGGCAGCGCCGCGGCGGCGTCCTGCACCCACCACGCGCCCTCGTCATAGCCCGGCAGCGCCGAGACCTGCGGCGCGCCCGGAAGCCGCACCGATCCCGTGGGCAGCGCCTGCCCGCCCAGCCGTTCGGCCAGCGCCGCGGCATCGCCGTCGGCGGGGGTCAGGTCCAGCGGCGCGCCCGCGGCATGCGCCCGTTCGATCCCGGCGATGGCCTCCTTGCCGAAATCGGCGACAAGCGGCTTGCGCAGCCATTTCGGCAGGCGCGGTTCGGGCAGCGCGTCCCAGGCCGCCTGCCCGTCGCGCAGGACGTTGCGCAGGACCGCGTTGACCAGCCCCCCGCGCCGCGCGGTGGCGGCATTGGCGGCCACGATCCCCACCGCGGCATCGACCACGCCATGCGGGGCGGCGCCGTCGACCATCAGCTCGTAAAGGGCCAGCCGCAGCACGTTGTGGGTAAAGATGTCGGGGCGGTTGCGCAGCAGCGGACCCAACCGGCGGTCCGACCGGTCGAGCCAGCGCAGCGCGCCCTCGGCCAGCCGTTGCGCGCGGGCGCGGTCGCCGGGGCTCAGCCCCTCGACGGTGCGGGGCAGCGCGTCCGACAGCAGCCGGCCCTCCTCGAGCACGGCGCCCATCAGGGCGATGGCGGCGCGGCGGGGGGCCTCTCCGGGTTTCATGGGCGGGCCTCCTGGGGCGACGGGGGTGATGGGGCGGCGCGGTTGCCCGCCGCCGGGTGCGGCCATATATCAACCTGACGCGCCCCGGAACAAGGAGCCCCGCCATGGCCGACCATCCGACCCCCGCCCAACCGCCCGCCAAGGCCGCCGCCGACGCCCGCCAGCAGGCCGGGGCAGAGGCAGATACCGCGGCGCGCGACACCCGCGATGACCTGCCCCCCGCGGCACAGCGGGCGCTGGCCGAGGCCGAGGCGCGCCGGGCCCGGTCCGAGGGCCTGCACCTCGCCCCCGAGCTGGGCGGCCGCGACGGCCCCGAGCCCGTGCGCTACGGCGACTGGGAAAAGAAGGGCATCGCCATCGACTTCTGAGACGCGATGCCGGTCCGCGCATATCTCCGCCATCCGCCGGGCTTCTGACCCGCCGGAGTCAGAGCGAGGGTTTGCGATTCGCCTTCGTGCAGACGCACATTCATCCCGCCCACACCGCCGCGCCATGGTGACAGGGGGAATTCGGCCTCGCCGTCGGTCCTAGAAGGTCAGGGCAGACACGGCAGCCCCGACGCCTTTTGCAAACGGCGAAAACCCAGCTCGCGAACGGCGCGCGCGACGCCCAGCCGGGCCGTGCGGCATCGCAACCGGCATCGTTGGCCAACCTGCACGGGCGTCGGCGCCGAACGGCTCTGAGTCTCATATCCCGTGGTCCCGACGACCCCGTCGCCCGGGCATGAGGCGCGCGACGCAACAGCTGCCTTGATGCCGCGTGTCAGGCGGCCGTTCCGGAGAGCCCGACGCAAGACCGCCGCCCCGGCCGGGCCAGCGCCGGGTGCCGCAACCCCGGCAGCCCTGGCAGTCCCGTCAGCCCCGCGACAGGCGGGCGCGCCAGCCGGCGGCCTGCCGCTTCACCTGCTCGGGCGCGGTACCGCCGTAGCAGCTGCGGCTGGCGACCGAGGCCTCGACCGTCAGCACGTCGAACACACCCTCGGTGATCGCGGGATTGACCTCCTGCATCTCTTCCAGCGTCAGGTCGGGCAGATCGCAGCCCTTCGCCTCGGCCTTTGCGACCAGCGCGCCTGTGGCATGATGCGCCTCGCGGAAGGGCAGGCCCGCCTCGCGCACCAGCCAGTCGGCCAGGTCCGTCGCCGTGGAGAACCCCGACGCGGCGGCCCCGCGCAGCGCATCGCGGTTGGCGGTCATGTCGCCCACCATGCCGGTCATCGCCGCCAGCGCCAGCATCAGGCTGTCGGCCGCGTCGAAGACCTGCTCCTTGTCTTCCTGCATGTCCTTGGAATAGGCCAAGGGCAGGCCCTTCATCACCGTGAACAGCCCCACCGTCGCGCCCAGGATGCGGCCCAGCTTGGCCCGCAGCAGCTCGGCCGCGTCGGGATTGCGCTTCTGCGGCATGATCGACGACCCCGTCGACCAGCGGTCCGACAGACTGACGAAGCGGAACTGCGCCGAGGACCAGATCACCAGCTCTTCGGCCAGCCGCGACAGGTGCACCGCGGTGATCGACGCCGCCGACAAGAACTCGAGCGCGAAGTCGCGGTCGGACACGGCGTCGAGCGAGTTGGCGCAGGGGCGGTCGAAGCCCAGCGCCTCGGCCGTCATCTCGCGGTCGATCGGAAAGCCGGTGCCCGCCAGCGCAGCGGCACCGAGCGGGCTTTCGTTCATCCGCGCGCGGGCATCGCGAAAGCGCGAGGCGTCGCGGCCGAACATCTCGACATAGGCCATCATGTGGTGGCCCCAGGTGACGGGCTGCGCGGTCTGCAGGTGGGTGAATCCCGGCATCACCCACTCGGCCCCCGCCTCGGCCTGTTCGATCAGCGCGAATTGCAGCGCCTCGAGCCCGGTCATCGCGGCATCGATCTGGTCGCGGACCCACAGGCGGAAATCCGTCGCCACCTGGTCGTTGCGCGACCGCGCGGTGTGCAGGCGCCCGGCAACGGGACCGATCAGGTCCTTCAGCCGCGCCTCGACATTCATGTGGATGTCCTCGAGCGCGGTCGAGAAGACGAAGGATCCGTCCTCGATCTCTGACAACACCGTGAGAAGACCTTCCCGGATCGCCTCGGCCTCGGTAGGGTCGACAATGCCCGTGGCGCCCAACATGGCGGCATGGGCACGCGATCCCGCGATGTCCTGGGCGGCCAGCCGCCGGTCGTAGCCGATCGAGGCGTTGATCGCCTCCATGATTTCGTCCGGGCCGGCCGCGAAGCGTCCGCCCCACATCGCGTTCGAGGTTTGATCGGTCATGGAGCGCCCCCGGAATATGCTGAAACTCGTCGGATCCGCCTTCCTCTACACGGGCCTTCTGGCCGGTGCAAACGCGGCCCTCGCCGCCTCGCCCGAGCTTGAGGCGCTGCGCACGGGCGACATGGCCAAGATGAACCTGCACGACACGCCAAAGCCCGTCTCCGACGTGACCTTCACCGACCCGGACGAGGGCGAGCACACGCTTGGCGACTATGCCGGCAAGCATGTCCTTGTGAACTTCTGGGCCACGTGGTGCGCGCCCTGCCGCCACGAGATGCCGGCGCTCGACGCGCTGAACGAGGATCTGGGCGGCGACGCGTTCGAGGTCGTCACCATCGCCACGGGGCGCAACGCGCTGCCGGGGATCCAGAAGTTCTTTTCCGAGGAAGATGTCGAAAGCCTGCCGATCCTGCTGGACCCGCGGCAGGAGTTGGCGCGGGACATGTCGGTCCTGGGCCTGCCCATCAGCATCCTCGTCAACCCCGAGGGCGAAGAGATCGGACGCCTGCAGGGCGATGCCGACTGGGCCGGAGAAGACGCCCGTGCCCTGATCGCCGCCCTGATCGGCGACGGGGAGAGTGGCGCCGAAGAGACGGGCGAGGATGAGGACGCGTCCGTGGCGGCGGACGAAACGGACGGCAAGGACGCGCCCGAAACGGGCGACGCAACGACCACTACCACAGGTACGAGCACGGGCACCGACACGGGCACGGGCACGGGCACGGGAAAAAGCAATGGAACGGGCGCGAACGACGCCGCGCCGTCCTCTGACCGGGACGACCGCGGCGCCGACGAGGACTGACCGCGGCGCAGCGCGCCTGCCCCGTACCAGCCCGGCCCCATTCCGGCGTGGTCCCGGCCCTGTTCCGGCGCGGTGCCGGCCCCGGACCTCAGCCCATGGCGCGGCCCATGGCCTCGACCGGGGCGTGGCGGGGGCAGGTGACGAGGTGGTCGTTCGCCATGCCCACCGCCTCCATGAAGGCATAGACGATGGTCGGACCGCAGAACCGGAAGCCGTCGCGCCGGAGGTCCTTGGATATCTGCCGCGACAGGTCGGTGGCGGGCGGCACCTCGGCCTGGGTGGCATAGCGCGGCTGCAGGGGACGTCCGTCCACGTAGCGCCACAGGTAGTCCGCGAAGCCCTCGCGCGCCTCGATCTCGCACCACGCGCGGGCATTGCCGATTGTCGCCTCGATCTTGCCGCGGTGGCGCACGATGCCGGGATCGGCCAGACAGCGCAGCACCTCGGCCTCCCCCCACTGCGCGACGCGCTCGGGGTCGAACCCGTCGAAGGCGGCGCGGAAATTGTCGCGCTTGCGCAGGATGGTGATCCACGACAGCCCGGCCTGGAACCCGTCAAGCACCAGCTTTTCCCACAGCGCGCGGCTGTCGGTTTCGGGCACGCCCCATTCGGTGTCGTGATAGGCGACGTAAAGCGGATCGGTCCCGCACCAGTCGCATCGCCCCTCGGTCATAGCGTCACCCCTTCCTGCCGTGGCCTGCGCGTCGCGCGGCGCCAGCCTTAGCGCGGACACGTCCCCCGCGGCGACCCCCCGGAGGCCCTGGTACGCGCCCCACTTCGCGTCGGCCCGGCCCGGCGTTCATCAATCCTGAAGGCGAATCTGGCATTTCCTTGCCGGCAGAGGTGGAGGACACGCGATGCGACAGACCCCGACGACCCCGCACCCCGAGGCCGCGCCGCACGGGTCCGCGCAGATCCGCGCGAGGCTGCCGGACGAGGTCATGCCCGCCCCGTCCCCGCGCAGGCCGCAAAGCCCCCTGAACCATGCACTGCGCAGCCGCGACCGCGATGTCATAGCCCTGGTCGACCGGGCGGTGCGCGACCGCAACGTGATGCTGGCCTACCAGCCCGTCGTGCCCGCGGGGCGCGAAGACCGCCCGGCCTTTTTCGAAGGTCTGATCCGCATCCTGGACGATAATGGCCGCATCATTCCGGCACGCGACTTCATCGGCAGCATCGAGATGACGGAACTGGGCCGCCGGATGGACTGCCTCGCGCTTGAAGCCGGGCTTGCCACGCTGCGCGACCGTCCCGGGCTGCGGCTCTCGGTCAACATGTCGGCCCGCTCGATCGGCTATCCGGCGTGGCAACGCATGCTGAACCAGGGGCTGGACGCGCATCCCGGGATCGGCGACCGGCTGATCCTCGAGATCAGCGAAAGCTCGGCCATGCTGATGCCCGACATCGTGCAGGTCTTCATCTGCGATCTGCAGGCGCGCGGTGTCTCCTTCGCGCTGGACGATTTCGGCGCCGGCGCGATGGCGTTCCATCATCTCAAGTCGATGTGGTTCGATATCCTCAAGATCGACGGCAGCTTCGTCCGCGGTATCGTCCGCAGCCCCGAAAACCAGGCGGTGGTGCAGTCGATGACCGCGATCGCGCGACATTTCGACATGATCTCGATCGCCAGCAAGGTGCAATCGGGCGACGACGCGCGATGGCTGGACATGGCGGGCGTCGACTGCCTGCAGGGCTACTATTACGGCGCCCCCACGATCCGCCCCCGGTGGGAGACCGACACACAGCCAGCGGGCGCCACCCAACCGATCGCCGTGCCGGGATCCATCGTCGTGCCCGCGCGCGTCGGCAACCGGTTCGGCCCCCACCCGGGGCCCGGGCGGGGCGGCCCCCTCAGCCCGGTCCGGCCGGTGCCCGAACCGGCGCGACCGCACAGCTGACGCAACACGGTGTTGTGCTGTCCCGCGCCGGGCCCTACGTCTTTCAGGGTACGGCGGGGAAACTCTCCGCCACTCGGCTTGAACGAGAGGGAGAGGATACCTGATGACGAATGTTGTGATCGCCTCCGCCGCGCGCACCGCGGTGGGCAGCTTCAACGGCGCCTTCGCCGCAACGCCCGCGCACGAACTGGGCGCCGCCGTGCTGGAGGCCGTCGTCGCCCGTGCCGGCATCGACAAGGCCGAGGTCAGCGAAACCATCCTGGGCCAGGTCCTGACCGCCGGTCAGGGCCAGAACCCGGCGCGGCAGGCGCATATCCTGGCCGGGCTGCCCGAAACCTCGGCCGCCTGGGGCATCAACCAGGTCTGCGGCTCGGGCCTGCGCGCGGTCGCGCTGGGCGCCCAGCACATCCAGCTGGGCGATGCCGCGATCATCGCGGCCGGCGGGCAGGAAAACATGTCGATGGCGCCGCATTGCCAGACCCTGCGCAACGGCCAGAAGATGGGCGACATCAAGCTGGTCGACACGATGATCAAGGACGGTCTCTGGGACGCCTTCAACGGCTACCACATGGGCAACACGGCCGAGAACGTCGCCGAGAAATGGCAGATCAGCCGCGACACCCAGGACGAATTCGCCGTCGCCAGCCAGAACAAGGCCGAGGCGGCGCAGAAGGCCGGCAAGTTCAAGGACGAGATCGCGGCCTTCACCGTCAAGGGCCGCAGGGGCGACACCGTGGTCGAGGATGACGAGTACATCCGCCACGGCGCCAATATCGAGGCGATGCAGAAGCTGCGCCCGGCCTTCGCCAAGGACGGCAGCGTGACCGCGGGCAACGCCAGCGGCATCAACGACGGCGCGGCCGCCACCCTTTTGATGTCCGCGGACGAAGCCGAGCGGCGCGGGATCGAGCCGCTGGCCCGCATCGTCAGCTACGCGACCGCGGGCCTCGACCCCGCGATCATGGGCGTGGGGCCGATCCACGCCAGCCGCCGCGCACTGGAAAAGGCCGGCTGGACGGCGCAGGATCTCGACCTTGTCGAGGCGAACGAGGCCTTTGCCGCGCAGGCCTGCGCGGTCAACAAGGAGATGGGCTGGGACCCCGAGATCGTGAACGTCAACGGCGGTGCGATCGCCATCGGCCACCCCATCGGCGCCTCGGGATGCCGCGTGCTCAACACCCTGCTGTTCGAGATGAAGCGCCGCGGCGCCAAGCGCGGGCTTGCCACGCTGTGCATCGGTGGCGGCATGGGCGTCGCCCTCTGCGTGGAGCGCTGAGGCTTGCGGCGTCCCGACATCGCGATCTGCGGCGCATGACGGCGCCGCAGTCCCCCGGCACGCGCGCCCCCGACTGGCCCTACGAGCAGGTGGTGTTTTCGGGCGGCGGGCTGCGCTGTTTCTGGCAGGGCGGCTTTGTCGAGGAGATCACAGCCGACCGCCGTCTGCGCCCCGACCGCGTCACCGGCGTGTCGGGCGGAGCCCTGTCGGCTGCGTGCTTTTTGGGCGGGCGCGATCGCGATCTTCTGCGCGCCATGGCCCGGGCGTTTTCGCATCAGGACGGCAACTCGCCGCTGCACACGCAGGAGGGGGATGGCCTGACCCCGCACCAGCGGATCTATCGCAAGGTGGTCGAGGAGGTTCTGGACGAGGCCGCGCAGGCGCGCATCGCCGACGGCCCCGCCTTCCAGATCCTGCTGGGCCATCCGCCGAAGGTCATTCCGCCCCGTTTGGGCGGCACGCTCGCCGCCTTCGTCTACGAGGCCGAGCTGCACCTGCGTTCGGCCCCGCGGTTCGGCTGGACCGGGCTGGCCGGGGTCGACAGCAGCCTGATCGACGCCCGCGCGGCGGCGCGGCAAAGGCAACTGGCCGACCTGGTCATCGCGGCGGCGACGATCCCCCCGATCTTCGACCTGCCGACATGGGAGGGACGGGCGGTGATCGACGGCGGCATGACCAGCCAGGTTCCCCTGCCCGATCCCAACCACGGCGAGACGCTGATCCTGCTGACGCGGCATTACAAGACCCTGCCGCACGGACCGGGCTGCACCTTCGTCGAACCGTCCGAGGAAGCGCCGGCGGACAAGATCGATTTTTCCGATCCCGAGAAGATCGAACGGACCTGGGCCCTGGGCCAGCGCGACGGACGCGCGTGGCTGGGCACCTCCGGCGCGCGCGAGGGGGCGTGACCTGACGGATTTGACGCCTGCCCGACGGTCTTGCGGTCGGGGCCTCAAGCTCCGCACTGCCCCCCGACCTGCGCATGATCGCTCAGCATGTGAGCCATCAACACGGGCCGGATCGACACCGCCCGGATCAACACGGGCCACATCAACACGGGCCGGATCGGCGCGGGGCTGCCAGTTGAGACGTTTCCGCGGCCCTGGCGAACCCCAGATAGAGCGGTGACAGGTCCAGAGGCCCCGGGCCGTGCGGAGGATCAGGGCCGAAACCGGTTGGTCCGGCTCAGGATATTTCGGAACAGAATCGTCCGCCCCAGGAAACTCCGCTGGCGCGGATCTGGCATCGACAGGCCGCGGGCGACGCAAGTCACCCGGGTCACATGCGGGGTCAACGGATGCAAAACGGCTGGCTGGACCTAGGATTGCTCGCCGTCTTGCCTGGTGCCGGCGACATCCGGGTCGCCGGCCTCCTGTCCTTTTGCGGCCTCGGTCGGGTCACGGCGACCGGGCGGCACGGGGGGCGATCGCGACCGCCCCGCCGGAAGATCATCATGGATGGTGGCCCGCTCGGCGCGGTCCGGTTGCGCCTAGTGTGGGCTCAACCGCTCGATCTGTTCCTTCAGAAGCAATTTTTGCTTCTTCAGGTGACTGAGTTGAAGCGCATCGGAGCCGGGGTTTCTCTGTTCGGCCTCGACGCGGGCGGACAAGGTCTGGTGCTTCTTCCGCAGCTCGGAAATATGCGAAGTCAGGGACATCGTCGGCCTCCTCTATGATGGCTGTATGAAAGATTGCACCACAAAGGCCGCCCCGTGTCACCGTTTCGTTGCCCGATTCCTTCGAATAAGAGACATTTTGCTAATCCGGCCAGGGGATCGGCGACGCATCGCGCAACACTGCCCGGATTTCCGGGCGATAGTCTTCACGATCACGTAGGTGCCGGTCGCCGGGATGCAGGATCAGCGGCGCATGCAGGCGCAGCCCCGCCCGCCCGGCCTGCCACGCGCGTAGAATCACCAGCTTGGCCTCGCGCCCTTCGCGCGCCGCGAGGGGAAGGACCGAAACCGAACCCAGGTGCCCCGGCAGCGCGGCCAGCAGGTCGCGCAGGCGGGCGGCCGGGATAATCACGCTCAGGCAGCCGCGCGGCGCCACCCGCCGCCCCGCCACGGCCATCCATTCCGACAGCGGCGTCTCCTCGCCCAGCGCCGCCTCGCGCCCCGCGTCGGGCGACCGCGCGGTGGGGGTGCGGGCAAGGTAGTAGGGCGGATTGGCGATGACATGGTCGTAGCGGCGCTGCCGCAGGCTGTCGGGCATCGCGCGCAGATCGCCAGTTGCCACCTCGAACGCCTGCCCCGCGGCAGCTCCGTTGCGGCGGGCAAGATCCGCGTAGAGCGGCTGGCGTTCGATGCCGAATAGCGTCAGCCCCGGCACCCGCACGCCCAGGCACAGCGCGGCCGCCCCGACGCCGCAGCCCAGGTCCAGAACGCTCTGCCCCGCCCGGGCGGGAACGGCGGCGGCCAGCAGGACGGGGTCCACCCCAGCCCGATAGCCGCGCGCAGGCTGCAACAGGTGCAGCCGTCCGCCCAGAAAGGCGTCATGCGTTTCGGGCCCGGCCGGGTGGGGGGCCTGCGGATCGTCGGGCCCATCGGCGGGCGCATCGGCAAAGGGATCGACACAGGGATCAGCCAGCGGCGCGGCAGGCGCCTCTGCCGTGGCGGGTCGGGCGGCGTCGCGGCGGGCCCCGGTTCCGGCGTCACGGCAGATGGTCTTCCGCGTCATGGCCGCTCGGACGGTTCGATGTCGTTGTCGCGCAGGATCGCCCGGGCGAGGTGTGCATCGGGCCGGGGCACCATCAGGCGCCGCGGCAGAATGCCCACCGAGCCTTCGAGGGCGCTCATATGGACGTCCATCTCGAAGCATCTTATACCCTCCCCCTCAAGAAGGACCTTGGCGAAAGCGATGAGGGTCGGGTCGTTGGTGCGGATGAGTTCGATCATGTCGACGCCATGTAAACGACGCGCGGCGGCTCTTGTCGAGCGTCGAGGCACAAGGCCCCCGAGGGACGAGGATCGATGGACCAGGTGATCGCGAAACCGCACGAGAGACTTGCCGCCGCCCTCGCCGGGGATCTGGCCGATGTGACGACCCTGATCCGGGCGCGCATGGTGTCCGAGCACGCGCCCCGCATCGACGATATCGCGGCCCACCTGATCGAGGCCGGAGGCAAGCGCATCCGCCCGATGCTGACCCTCGCCGCCGCGCGCCTGTTCGGCTACGACGGGCCCTATCACGTGCACCTGGCGGCGACGGTCGAGTTCATCCATACCGCGACCCTGCTGCACGACGACGTCGTCGACGAAAGCGATCAGCGGCGCGGCCGGCCCACGGCGAACCTTCTGTGGGACAACACGTCGAGCGTGCTGGTGGGCGATTACCTCTTCGCCCGCGCCTTCCAGCTGATGGTCGAGCCCGGATCGCTCGAGGTGCTGGGCATCCTGTCGAACGCCGCGGCGACCATCGCCGAGGGCGAGGTGCTGCAGCTGACCGCGGCGCGCAACCTTGCCACCGGACGCGACACCTATCTCAAGATCGTGCGCGGCAAGACGGCGGCGCTGTTCTCGGCGGCGACGGAATCGGGCGCGCTGATTTCCGGGGCCGCGCCCGAACAGGTCGCGGCGCTGCGCGAGTACGGCGATGCGCTGGGGATCGCGTTCCAGATGGCCGACGACCTGCTGGACTGGATGGGCGGGGCCGAGACGGGCAAGAACGTGGGCGACGATTTCCGCGAGCGGAAGATGACGCTGCCGGTGATCCATGCCGTCGCCGCCGCCGAGGGCGAAGAGCGCGCCTTCTGGTCCCGGGTGATCGAGGCGGGCGACCAGCGCGACGGCGACCTGGAGACGGCGCGCGACCTGCTCGACCAGCACGGTGCGCTCGGGGCCGTGCGGCAGGAGGCGCTGGACTGGGCCGCGCAGGCACGCGCGGCGCTGGCCACGCTGCCCGATGGCCCGTTCAACGACATGCTGTCTGATCTGGCGGACTACGTCGTTTCGCGCATCGCCTGACGGGCATCGCCTGACGGGCATCCGTCTCGCTGGTGCCGCGCAGCCCGGGGCAGGGCGCCTCGGGGCCTCAGACCAAGGCGCCCGCGGCGCCGTGCCCCGCCGTGATCCGATCTGATCCGCGTCGATCCAGCAAGCGATCCCCCGCGCCGCCGTGGCCGGCCATGTTCGGGCCCTCATGAGGTCACCCTATAAGATCCGGCTGGTTCGTGCCCTGCCCGCTTGTCCCGACAGATCTGTGCCCTGCCCGGCCTCGCCCCCTGCGGCACAGAGGGTGACGGCCGCGGGCCCGGGCCGTCAGAGACGGCGCGCCGCGGCGGATTCGGGGGGGATCAGGCCGGCGGCGGCGACCCACCATTGCCCATGCGCGGCGCGAAGGGATGCGGCCGCGGCATCGGCGGCGGGGCGGCTGTCGAAGATCCCGAAACAGGTCCCGCCCGACCCCGACATGCGCGCCAGCAGGCACCCCTCGGTCGCGGCGATCCGGGCCAGCGCCACGCCGATGGCGGGGGCGGTGGCGCGGGCGGGATCCTCAAGATCGTTGCGCTGCACGGCAAGCCATTGCGCCATCTCAGCAGCGTCCCGCCATGCCGGAAAATCCCGCGGCAGGGGCGCGTTGTCGCGTCGGGCGAGCCCGGCAAAGACGGGGCCCGTCGGCACCGCGACGTCCGGCGTGACCAGAACCAGATGCAGCGGCGGCAACGGCGGCACCGGCGAAAGAACCTCGCCGATACCCGACATCCGGGCGGGCGCGGCGGGCAGGCAGACCGGCAGGTCGGCCCCCAGCGGAAGCACGTCGGGCAAGGCACGACCGTCGAGCGCGGCCAGCGCCCGCAGGGTTGCGGCGGCATCCGACGACCCACCGCCGATCCCGCCCGCGGCAGGCAGATGCTTGTCCAGCGTGATCCGCGCGGGCGCGCCGCCCGCCAGCCGCGCCGCCCGCAGCACGAGGTTGTCGTCGCCCGTGGGCACCCCCGCGGACCGCGGACCAGTGACCGTCAGCCCCCAATCCGGGGCGGGTTCGACCGTGACGCGGTCGCCCACGTCGGCAAAGACCACGAGCGAGTCGAGCAGGTGGTAGCCGTCGTCGCGCCGCCCGGTGACGTGCAGCGCAAGGTTGACCTTGGCAGGCGCCGATGCCGCGGCCTTCATCGGGCCCGGGCCCCCGTCGGCCCCGGCCTTGATCGGCCCTCAGCCCCCATTGGCGACCGATAGCGGGGCGCCGCCCTCTTCGCGCAGCACCGCGTCCAACCCGACGTCGAGCTTGCGTCGGATGCGGTCGGCATCGACCTCGCCAGATTCGGTATTGTCGACGAAGGACAGCGCGCGGCGCCACTGGAACTCGGCCTCGAGCGTTCGGCCAACGGCCCAGTAGACGTCGCCAAGATGGTCGTTCACCACCGGGTCGATCGGCATCAGCTCGACCGCCCGCTCCATCGGGGCGACGGCCTCGTCGTAGCGGCCCAGCCGGTAGAAGGCCCAGCCGAGCGAGTCCGTGATGTGACCGGAATCGGGACGTGCGGCGACGGCCTGCTCGATCATATCAAGCGCCTCGTCCAGCTGCTCGCCCTTTTCGACATAGGAATAGCCGAGGTAATTCAGCACCTGCGGCTGACCCGGCCGCAGCTCCAGCGCCTTGCGGAAATCGGCCTCGGCCTGCCCCCAGCGTTCGGTTCGTTCGCGGGCGATGCCGCGGGCGAAATAGACGATCCACTGTCCCTCTTCGGGTTCGTCGAAGCTGGCAATGGCGCGATCATAGGCCTGCGCGGCCTCGTCGAACCGTTCCTCGGCGCGCAGGGTATCGCCCAGCGTCACCTCGATCATCGGGTTGCCGGGGTCCAGTTCAGTCAGTTGGCGCATCACCTCGACCGCGGCATCGACCTTGCCCGAGGCGCGCAACGCCTCGGCCCGGCCCAGCTCGGCGGCGGCAAAGGCGGGATCGTCGCGGGGGATGCGGCGCAGCACCTCGATCGCCAGGTCGTAACGTTCAAGGCTTTCCAGCAGGGCGGCGGTCAGCAGGATCGCCTCGGTATGGCCCGGGCGCAGGTAGGCGGTCATCCGGGAGTAGAGGATGGTGTAGGTCTGCTCGGCGTCGCTGCCCGACAGGGCGTTGGCGATGGTGTGATAGATCTCGGCCACCCCGTCCGAAGGCTGGCGAACGATGTCGAACTCAAGCGTTTCGCCCGCGGCGAGCCGGTCGATCACCGCCTCGATCGCGTCGTCGGGAGAGCCGCCGAAATATTCGTCGATCAGCGCCAGCGCATCGGCGTTGCGGTCAAGCTGGCTGAGGATCTGGGCATGGGCCACCACGCCCCGCCGGGTCAGCCGCAGCCCGCCCCGATCCTCGTCCGACAGGATGTCGTCGGCCGCCGCGAAATCGCCGTCCGCGGCCAGCGCCAGCGCCTTGTGATAAAGCCCGAAGGGTTCGACCCCCTCGCGCGTCGCGATGGCATCGAAGGTGTCCATCGCCGCGCCGGGTTCGTCGGCGCCGATCAGGGCCCAGCCGCGCATCAGGTCGTCGAAGAGCGCGCTGACCGAAAGCCCCGCATCGAGACCGTCCAGAGCGTCCTGCCAGCGCCCCTCTTGCGCGGCTTCGCCCAACAGCACGAGGCTTGCCACCTCGCTGCGGGCGCCGGTCTGCATCAGCCGCTGCGACAGCTCGACCGCGCCGGGGATGTTGCCTGCCGCGATGTGCGAGATGATCGCGGTGTCGAGCAGGTTCACGTTGCCGGGATCCTCGGCCATCGCGCGGGCGAAGAACTCGATCGCCTGCCCGTAGTCGCTGTAGGCTGCGGCGTGCCGCGCGGCGAGGTAGGCGCCGGCATCCGTTTCGGCCGCGACCGGGAGGGCGGCGCTGCCCAGCGCGGCGCACACCAGACCGGCACGACCGAAACAGGCGCGAACCAAACCGGTGCGGACCAAACCGGCGCGGGCCAAACAGGCGCGGGCCAGACCCTTGCGGACCGGACCGGTCCGGGCCACGGCGCCACCGGCCGTCGAGGTGCGGGCGGCAGAGCGCAGGGACGAAAGACGAAGCATCGGCGTTCCTTTCGGGTCGGGCCTTTCGGGTCGGGCCTCTCAGATCGGGCCTTTCGGGCAGGGGCCCCTTTGGGGCTGGCAGTCGACGCGGACGGCGGGCGGCATCGCGGTCCCCCTGCCGACCGATCGGTGCAGCGTTCGGAATCCTATCCCGCACCCCGCGACGGCGCAACGCGGCCCTGCCCCCATGGTGTCATGACATTTGGTTGAGGATCGGTGCACACCGGCCCCGATCCCGCCCCCGGGCGCTCTGGCCCTACATGTTCGAGTAGTTTGGCCCGTCGCCCCCCTGCGGCACCGTCCAGACGATGTTCTGTGGCGGATCCTTGATGTCGCAGGTCTTGCAGTGCACGCAGTTCTGGAAGTTGATGACGAAGCGCGGCTCCTTGCCCTCTTCCTCGACGAATTCGTAGACGCCCGCGGGGCAGTAGCGCGACGAGGGCCCGGCGTATTGCGCCAGATCCACCTTCACCGGCACCTCGGGGTCCTTGAGCTTCAGGTGCGGCGGCTGGCTTTCGTCGTGGTTCGTGGCCGAGAAGCTGACATTGGTCAGCCGGTCGAAGCTGAGCTTGCCGTCGGGCTTGGGGTAGGCGATGGGCGTGTGGTCGGCGGCCTTGCCAGTCGCCGCGGCGTCCGTCTTGCCGTGGCTCTGGGTGCCGAAGACGGATCCGCCGAACAGGCTGTTCGTCCACATGTCGAAGCCGCCCAGCGCCATCGACGCCGACAGCCCGTATTTCGACCACATCGGCTTGACGTTGCGCACGCGCTTCAAGTCGCGGCCCACGGGCCCTTCGCGCAGTTCGGTGTCGTAGCCGTCCAGCACGTCGCCCGACCGCCCCTCGGACAACGCGGCATGCGCGGCTTCGGCGGCGGCCTTGCCCGACAGCATCGCGTTGTGGTTGCCCTTGATCCGCGGCACGTTCACGAGGCCGACGGAACAGCCCAGAAGCGCCCCGCCGGGGAAGACCGCGCGGGGCATCGACTGCCAGCCGCCTTCCGAGATGGCGCGCGCGCCGTAGCTGATGCGCTTGCCGCCCTCCAGCAGCTGCGCCAGCATCGGGTGATGCTTGAACCGCTGGAACTCCATGTAGGGGTAAAGGTGCGGGTTGGCGTAGTTCAGGTGCACCACGAAGCCCAGGTACACCTGGTTGTTCTCGGCATGGTAGATGAACGACCCGCCGCCCGCTTCCTTGCCCAGAGGCCAGCCCATGGTGTGCACCACGCGGCCCTCCTGGTGGTTCTCGGGGCGCACCTCCCAGATCTCCTTCATGCCCAGGCCGTATTTCTGCGGCTCGCGGCCCTCGGAGAGGTCGAATTCGGCGATCACCTGCTTGGACAGCGATCCGCGAACGCCTTCGGCAAGGAACACGTACTTGCCCCGCAGCTCCATCCCCGGTTCGTAGGAGGGGCCGGGCGTGCCGTCGGCGGCGCGCCCGAACTCGCCCGCGACGACGCCCGCGATGCGCCCGTCCTCACCGCGGACCAGCTCGGAGCACGACATGCCGGGGAATATCTCGACGCCCAGCGCCTCGGCCTGTTCGGCCATCCAGCGGCAGACCTGCCCCATCGAGACGATGTAGTTGCCGTGGTTCTTCATCAGCGGCGGCATCGGCCAGTGCGGCACGGTCACGCCACCGCCTTCGCCCAGCAGGTAGAACTTGTCCTGCCGGACCGGCACGGTGATCGGCGCGCCGCGGTCGCGCCAGTCGGGGATCAGGGCATCCAGCCCGCAGGGGTCCAGCACCGCACCCGACAGGATGTGCGCGCCGATTTCCGATCCCTTTTCCAGCAGGACGACATCGAGATCGGGGTCGAGCTGCTTCAGCCGGATCGCGGCGGACAGGCCCGCCGGGCCGCCTCCGACGATGACGACGTCATAGTCCATCGATTCGCGTGTCGTCTCGGCCACTTGGCACACTCCCCCGTGATTGGCATCGCGCCCTTCGGACGCTGGCTTTCCCCATCGTTAGAAAACCCCGCCCCGGGGGTCAATCGAGACGCCCGGTCGCGGGTTCCGCAGGCACGCCCTGCCGCACCCGCAGGGGCCCCGGCCCGCCCGCCGCGATCCGGCCGCGCCGCAGGTCGCGCCGCCAGAGCCACGCGCACAGCGCGGCCACCGCCAGGATCGAGGCATAGCCATCGACCGCGTAGTGCCAGCCCAGGTGCACCGACAGCACCTGGTACCACGCGATCAGCGCCAGCGCGGGCCAAAGCAGGCGCGGCATCCGCTCGGCCAGGTACAGCCCCACGACCGTCGCCATGGCGAGATGCACGCTGGGAAAGGCCGAGATGCCGCCGCCGAGCGACGGCGCCCCCGCCGCGTAGCTTTGCCACAGCGCCTCCTGCAGCCCGCCGATCCCGCCCGCGTCCCGGCTGAGGGCGCGCACTCCGTCCGAAAGCCCGGCAAAGCGGTCGCCCGTCAGCAGCTTGTCGTAAAAGACCGGCCCGGCCGACATGACAGCCCCGGCGACAAGGTTGCCAAGGCCCACCCAGGCAAAGAGATACAGCAGGATATAGCGCCGCCGCCGCCACGGATCGCCGTCGAGAAGACCCAGCAGCACCGGAAAATACATCGCCGGCACCAGCCACAGCGTGGAGTAGGTAAAGACCATCGGCGCGGTCGGCAGACCGGCCAGCGCCGCATGCGTCCAGCTCCACGGCGGATGGCCAAAGTGCAGGGCGCGGTCGAGGTCCGCCAGAACGGCATCGGCCCAGAACGGCACGGCCAGCGGCAGCGACTGCTTGACCAGGCTGAAGGTCAGGAAGAAGGCCGCGCACCCGGCCAGCATGGCAACGGCCCCGGGCAGGCGCGCCAGCACGCGCGACCAGGACATGGCGACCGACGGCAGCAGGATCAACAGCAGGATCACCGGCGCCACCCACCACCCCTGCACGAGAAAGTAGGTCATGACCTCGGGCACCGACAGGGCCAGTTGCCGCAGCAGGCCCGGGGCCCCGTCGCGGACCGCGACAACGAAGATCGCACCCCCGGCACAATACAGCGCAACCAGCGTCAGGAACAGCCGAACGCCGCTGTTGTCTTCCCGGGATATCTCCATTTCGACGAAACGCTGAATCATCACTGCCGGGGATACTATTGACTTTGAGGTCCGCGGCATGAGTTAACACCCCAATGTTGCAATATTGCTCCGAACGAGACGGCTTTTATGGATAAAATTCCCCTGACCCGCGCCGGACAGACCGCGCTCAGCGACGAGCTGAAGACGCTGAAGTCGGTCGAACGGCCGGCGATCATCCGCGCCATCGCCGAAGCGCGTGAGCATGGCGACCTGTCGGAAAACGCGGAGTACCACTCGGCCCGCGAAAAGCAGTCCTTCATCGAGGGCCGCATCAAGGAGCTTGAGGGCATCCTGTCGCTGGCCGAGGTCATCGACCCTGCCAAGATGTCGGGCCCGATCAAGTTCGGCGCCACGGTCACGCTGGTCGACGAAGACACCGACGAGGAAAAGACCTACCAGATCGTGGGCGAGCCCGAGGCCGATATCGAAAACGGCCGGCTGAACCTGCGGTCGCCCCTGGCCCGGTCGCTGATCGGCAAGGAAGAGGGCGACACCGTCGAGGTGCGCACTCCCGGCGGCGAGAAAAGCTACGAAGTGCTCAAGATCGCCTATATCTGAGCCGCGCGGACCCGCCGGGGCGCCCGTCCGAAAGACCCCAAGCCACGCGCCTCTCGCCCCTCGGGGCCGGAGGCGTTCTGCCATGACCGAGGCCGCCATGACCGATACCGCAGAGGACCGCGTGCCGCCGGTCGCAGGCGCCGACCGGCGTGCCCCCGCGTCCGATCACGCAGAGGTCGGGCGTACCGGCGACGGCCATGCCATGGGCGACGGGGACACCGGGCATTGGCCCGATGACGGCGCCGACGGTTTCGCCGGCGACAGGGGCGAAGATGACGGCTTCGTCGATGATGGCGCCTTCGCGGATCCCGGCGATGCCCGCTTCGCGGCCCCTCCCGGTGCGCGGTCGCACCCGGCGGGCCCGGCGCTCGGCGGGTTTTCGCGGGGCGGCTCGGGGGGCGGGCTTTCGGGCGCCGCCGGGGGGCTGCTAGACAGGATGTCGTTGGGCCGCGGGCTCGGCGGTTTCGGCTTTGCGACGCGCGACGCGCGCTTCGGCGCCGCCGAGCTGCTGTCACTGGGCCTGTCGGTTCTGTGGCTTTTGCTGATGGCGATCTTCTTCATGTTCATGGGTGTTCCCGGCCCCGAAGAGGGGGCCGATCCCCTGCGCGTCGTGGTGACGATCCTCGTGGTCTTCGCCCCGGTCGCGCTGATCTTCGCCGCCGTCATGGCGGCGCAGGCCGCCCGCGTCGTGCGCGAAGAGACCGCCCGCCTGTCGGAGCGGATCGAAACGCTGGCCGCGACGGTGGGCGCCCCCGGCGCGGGGCCTGCGCCCACCCCCGTCTTTACCGTGCCCCCCGCGCTTGAGGCGAAGCTTGCCGACATCGCGGCCAGCGCGAAAAAGACAGAATCGGCCATTGCCTCCTTTGCCTCGGTCCGGCCCGCGCCGCAGCAGCCCCGCCCGGCCCAGGCGGCCCCGCGCAGCGCCCCGCCCGAGGCGCAGCCGCGCCTCGCGCTCGACGCCGAGGGCGAGGCCCAGCCGCTGGCGCGCGCGGATTTCATCGCCGCGCTGCAATTCCCCGAGACGCCCGAGGATCGCGAAGGCTTTCGCGCGCTGCGCCGTGCCCTGGCCGACCGGCAGGCGGCGCAGTTGATCCAGGCCGCGCAGGACGTGCTGACGCTGCTCAGCCAGGATGGCGTCTACATGGACGACCTGCCGCCCGACCGCGCCCGCCCCGAGCTGTGGCGACGCTTCGCGCAGGGCGAACGCGGGCGCGCCATCGGGGCCCTGGGCGGGATCCGCGACCGCGAGGCGCTGGCCGCCAGCGCCGACCGGATGCGCGCCGACACGATCTTTCGCGACACCGCGCACCACTTCCTGCGCAAGTTCGATCATGCCTTTGCCGCCTTCGAACCCGAGGCGACCGATTCCGAGATCGCGGCCCTGACCGACACCCGCACCGCCCGCGCCTTCATGCTGCTGGGCCGCGTAGCCGGCATCTTCGACTAGGCCGGAGCGGGGCTCCCCCGCACCCTCGATGTCGCCGTCCCGCGGGCACACCGCCCCGCTTGCGCAAATTTCTTGACGCGCGGGCATGGCCGGGCGCAGAAACGGCGGGCATGGTGCCCCCTCGCCTCCCGCAAAGCGGGGAGGGGGCCAAACGGGAATGCGGTGAGGATGACCCATGCCGGGGTCCGACGCCGCAGCCGCCCCCGCGACTGTAAGCGGTGAGCGGTTCGCCAAGATGCCACTGGGGCCAGCCCCGGGAAGGCGGCGGACCGCCCTGACCCGCAAGCCAGGAGACCGCCATGCACCGTCGGGCAGAGGTCCCGGCGGCCTTGCAACCGGTCGTCGGGGATGACGGCCTAGAAGGACGGTTCTCATGCATATCGAACCCGGCGTCGTCACCGGCGCGAAACTCGCGCTCTCCTACGTCACCGCCGCCGGCGCGGGCGCCTATTCGCTGAAGCTTTGCGCGGATGCTCTCGCCGAGCGCGGGCTGCCGTCGCTGGCGGCGCGCGGCGCCCTGGCCACCGCGGCGGTCTTCGTCTTCTTCGAAGTCTTCCCGCACGTCGCCGTCGGCGTGTCCGAGGTGCACCTGATCTTCGGCTCGACGTTGTTCCTGCTGCTGGGCGCAGCACCTGCCGCCTTGGGCCTCGCATTGGGGCTCTTGCTGCAGGGACTGCTTTTCGCCCCGTTCGATCTGCCGCAATACGGCATGAACGTCACCACGCTTCTGGTGCCGCTGTTCGGCATCGCCGCCGTGGCGCGCCGGGTAATCCCCGCGCGGACGGCCTATGTCGATCTCAGCTACGGGCAGGCGCTGGCCCTGTCGACGACCTACCAGGGCGGCGTCGTGGCCTGGGTCGCGTTCTGGGCGCTTTACGGCGAAGGTACCGCGGCGCTGTCGGGCGTCGCCACCTTCGGCGCGGCCTACATGCTGGTCGTCGCGATCGAACCCCTGGCCGACCTCGCCGTCCTTGCGGGGGCCAAGGCAATGCGGGGCCTGTCGCGCAGCGGGCTCGTCACCCCGCGCCTTTTCGCCGGCGCCTGATCCACCCCGGGAGGTTCGCCCCCGCAACGACCCGTCCGGGCGGCCCTTCGTGGCCGCCCGCCCCTTTTTCATAACGGAGGCGCCTCATGGCCAAGATCCCCGCCACCATCGTCACGGGCTTCCTGGGCTCGGGCAAGACCACGCTGATACGCCACCTGCTGGCCAATGCCGGCGGCCGGCGCATCGCGCTGATCATCAATGAATTCGGCGATCTGGGCGTCGATGGCGACATCCTCAAGGGCTGCGGCGACGACACCTGCAGCGATGACGACGTCATGGAGCTTTCGAACGGCTGCATCTGCTGCACCGTGGCCGAGGATTTCGTGCCGACCATGCAAAAGCTGCTGGCCCGTCCTGACGCGCCCGACCACATCGTCATCGAAACCTCCGGGCTGGCCCTGCCGCAACCGCTGGTGCGCGCGTTCAACTGGCCTGAGATCTCGACCCGCGTGACGGTCGACGGCGTCGTGACCGTGGTCGATGGCAAGGCGGTGGTCGAAGGGCGCTTTGCCCATGACACCGCCGCCGTCGACGCGCAGCGGGCGATGGACGACAACCTCGACCACGAAACGCCGCTGTCGGAGCTTTTCGAAGACCAGATCGCCTGCGCCGACATGATCGTCGTCAACAAGACCGACCTTCTGGACGATGCCGAGCTGTCGACCCTGACCGCCCGCCTGACCGGCGAGGCGCGCAAGGGTGTGCGCGTCGTGCCCGCCCGGATGGGCGCGCTGCCGGTCGAGGTGCTGCTGGGACAGGGCGTAGGGTCCGAGGCCGACATGGAGGCGCGGGCCGAGGTGCATCATCACCATCATGACGACGATGACGAGGACGACGATCACCATCATCATGATCACGACGAGTTCGAAAGCTTCGTGGTGACGCGGGGCGAGATTTCCGATCCCAAGGCCTTCGCGCAGCAGGTGACCGAGGTGATCCGCGCCCATGACATCCTGCGGCTGAAGGGCTTCGCCGCCGTGGCGGGCAAGCCCATGCGGCTGACGCTGCAGGCCGTGGGGCCGCGGATCGACACCTATTTCGACCGCCCCCTGACGCCCGACGAGCCCCGTCAGGCGCGGCTGGTGGTGATCGGCGAGGCGGGGCTGGACCGCGCCGCGATCGAAGCGGCGCTGTCGGCATGACCGACGGCGCCCCTGCCCCGGACGCGCCTCCGGTCGAGATCCGCCCGATCCCGGCCGGCTCGGCGCTGGCGGAACGGCTGGTCGCGGCCAGCCAGTCCGCGCTTCTGGAATTCTTTCCGGCGGACGAGATATTCTCGACCACGGCGGCCGAGCTCGACCACCCCGGCGCCACGCTGCTGGCCGCCTTTCGGGGCGAACAGGCCCTGGGCTGCGTCGCGCTGGTGGCGATGGAGGGGTACGGCGAGGTTAAGCGTCTCTATGTCGACCCCGCCGCGCGGGGCCTCGGGGTGGGACGGCTGCTGATGCAGGCGCTCGAGGCCGAGGCGCGGCGCCGCGGTCTGCCCATGGTCAAGATCGAAAGCGGCGAGCCGCTGGTCGCCGCGATGCGCCTTTACCGCGCGATGGGATACACCGATGCCGCGCCCTTTGGCGGCTATCCGGACATCCCGTCGAACGCCTTCCTGGAAAAACGGATTCCCCTCTAGATGCACCTGATCGCCGCCACGCCGGGCGCCATTTCCGATGGTACCGACCCCGTCGACCCCGGCCAGACGCCCGCCGACGTGGTGATCCTGTCGGCGGCGGATACCGAGCTTGCGCAGCTGGCCGAGGCGCGCGCCTCGATGGAGACGCCGCCGGGACTGCGGCTGACCAACCTCGCGCATTTGCGCCACCCGATGTCGGTGGACATGCACCTCGACGCCTGCGCGACGCGGTCGCGGCTGGTCGTGGCCCGCATCCTCGGCGGCGCGGGCTACTGGCGCTACGGGGTCGAGCAGTTCGCGGCGCGCCTGCACGAGGCCGGCGTGCCCTTCGCCGCCCTGCCCGGCGACGACAAGCCCGACGAAGAGCTGCGCCGCCTCTCCACCGTCTCGGACGCGGATTACGATGCGCTGTGGTCTTACTTCGTCGAGGGCGGCCCCGAGAACGCGACCCACCTGCTGGCCCATGCGCGCACCATGCTGGACGGGGGCGACGCGCCGCCGCCCGCCCGGCCGCTTCTGCGCGCGGGCCTCTACTGGCCGGGCGCCGGGCAGACCGACATGGCCGCGCTGCGGGACATGTGGACGCCCGGCGCACCGGTGGTGCCCGTCGTCTTCTACCGCGCGCTTCTGCAGGGCGCGGGACTGCACCCGGTGAACCT
The DNA here is from genome assembly GCF_004011175.1 of Mesobaculum littorinae. Taxonomy (GTDB): domain Bacteria; phylum Pseudomonadota; class Alphaproteobacteria; order Rhodobacterales; family Rhodobacteraceae; genus Tranquillimonas; species Tranquillimonas littorinae. Next base: position 166,091 of record NZ_RQXX01000003.1, read on the forward strand.
GCTGACCCGGTCGCTTTTGCGCGCGGGGCTGAACCCGATGCCCGTCTTCGTGGCCTCGCTGAAGGATCCGCTGTCTGCGGCGACGCTGGAACAGCTCTTCACGCAGGCACCGCCCGACGTGATCGTGAACCTCACCAGCTTTGCCACCGGCACCCCCGACGGCCCGCACGCGCAAGGCAATCCGCTGGCCGGCCCGGCCGCCAACCGGGCGCCGGTGCTGCAGGCGATCATGTCGGGCTCGACCGAGGAGACGTGGGAGGGGGGCAAGGCCGGCCTTACCGGTCGCGACATCGCGATGAACGTGGCCCTGCCCGAGGTCGACGGCCGCATCGTCACCCGCGCCATAGCCTTCAAGGGCGAGGCCTATTTCGACGAGGCGACGCAGTGCCCGGTGGCCACGTGGCGCGCGCGCGGCGACCGGATCGACTGGGTGTCCCGGCTGGCCGGGGCCTGGGCGCGGCTGCGCGCAACGCCAGCCGCCGATCGCCGCGTGGCGCTGATCCTTGCCAACTATCCCAACCGCGACGGGCGGCTGGCCAATGGCGTGGGGCTCGACACCCCCGCCACCACGGTGGGCGCGCTGCACGCGCTCGCGGGCGCGGGCTACGGCGTGACGGACGTGCCCCGGGATGCCGACGCCCTGATGCGGCGGCTGATGGACGGCCCCACCAACTGGCTGACCGACCGGGCGGATCGCGAGGGCGGAGAGCTGCTGCCGATGGAGGTCTACCGTGCCCATTACGGCGAGCTTCCGTGGGAGCTGCGGCTGCAGGTCGAGGATCGTTGGGGTGCGCCCGAAGCCGACCCCTTCGTGACGGACGAGGGCTTCCGCCTGTCGATCCACCGCTTCGGGCAGGCGGTCGTCGGCCTGCAACCCGCGCGCGGGTACAACATCGACCCGACCGAGACCTACCATTCCCCCGACCTCGTGCCGCCGCACAACTACATCGCCTTCTACATCTGGCTGCGGGACCACTGGGGCGCGCAGGCGCTGGTGCACATGGGTAAGCACGGCAACCTCGAATGGCTGCCCGGAAAGGGCGTGGCGCTGTCGGCGACGTGTTTCCCCGAGGCCGTTCTGGGCCCCCTGCCGCATGTCTATCCCTTCATCGTCAACGACCCCGGCGAAGGCACGCAGGCCAAGCGGCGCGCGGCGGCGGTGATCGTCGACCACCTGACGCCGCCGCTGACCCGGGCCGAAAGTCACGGGGCGATGGCCGAGCTCGAGGCGCTCTGCGACGAATATTACGAGGCCGCGGGCGTCGATCCGCGCCGCACCCGGCATCTGAAGGACGAAATCCTGTCGCTGGCGCGGACCTCGGGGCTGGATGCCGACATCGGGCTTTCGGGCGCGGATGCCGAGGGCGATCTCGCCCGGCTCGACGCCTATCTCTGCGAGCTGAAGGAGGCCCAGATCCGCGACGGGCTGCACGTCTTCGGGCAGGCGCCCGAGGGGCGGCTGGCGCGCGACCTGGCGCTGGCGCTGCTGCGCGCACCCCGGGGGCGCGAGGCTGCGGAGGTGTCGCTCCTGCGCGCGCTGGCGCAGGATTTCGGGCTGAAGTTCGACCCGCTCGACACCGACATGGCCGCGCGCTGGACCGGGCCGCGCCCCGAGGCGCTGGTCGCCGTCTCCGAGGCGCCATGGCGCAGCGCGGGCGACACGATCGAGCGGCTGGAGCTTTTCGCGGCCGACCTCGTCGCCCCGCTCATCGCGGACACGGAACCTCCTTCACGCGGGGAGGGGCGGGACAGCCGGACCAGCGCGGGACCAGGCGCCGCCCCGGGCCCCGCCAGCGCCGCGGTGATGGACACCGCCGCCCCGGCCATCGCGCAGGCCATCGCCGCCTGCGGCCCGGCCGAGATGACGGGCCTCATGGACGCTCTCGACGGTCGCGCGATCCCGCCCGGCCCCTCGGGCGCGCCCAGCCGCGGCCGTCCCGACGTGCTGCCCACCGGGCGCAACTTCTACTCGGTCGACAGCCGCGCCGTGCCGACCCCCGCCGCATGGGCGCTGGGGTGGCGTTCGGCCAGCCTGCTCGTCGAAAAGCACCTGCAGACCGAAGGCGACTGGCCACGCGCGTTGGTGCTGACGGCCTGGGGCACCGCCAACATGCGCACCGGGGGCGACGACATCGCACAGGGCCTTGCCCTGATGGGCGTCAAACCCACCTGGGACGCGCAAAGCCGCCGCGTCACCGGGTTCGAGGTGCTGCCCGCCGGCGTGCTGGGGCGGCCCCGCGTCGACGTGACCTTCCGCATCTCGGGCTTCTTCCGCGATGCTTTCCCGGCGCAGATCGCGCTTCTGGACAGCGCCGCCCGCGCCGTGCAGGCGCTGGACGAACCCGCCGACCAGAACCCCGCCGCCGCCCGCGCCCGCGCCGAGGGCGGGGCCGGCGCCCGCGTCTTCGGATCGAAACCGGGGGCCTATGGTGCGGGGCTGCAGGCGATGATCGACGAACGGCTCTGGACCGCGCGGGCCGACCTGGGCGAGGCCTGGCTTGACTGGGGCGGCTATGCCTACGGCGCCGATGCGCAGGGGGTCCGCGACCGCGCAGGCCTCGAGGCGCGGGTCCGCGATGCCGAGGCCGTTGTGCAGAATCAGGACAACCGCGAACACGACCTTCTGGACAGCGACGACTACTACCAGTTCGAAGGCGGTGCCGCGGCGGCGATCGAGGCCCTGCAGGGCCGCACCCGGCCCGTCTGGCACAACGACCATTCCCGCCCCGAGCGCCCTGTGATCCGCAGCCTCGACGACGAGATCGGGCGCGTGGTCCGGTCCCGCGTCGTCAACCCGAAGTGGATCGCCGGGGTAAAGCGCCACGGCTACAAGGGCGCGTTCGAGATCGCCGCCACGGTCGACTACCTCTTCGCCTTTGCGGCGACCACGGGCGCGGTGAAGAACCACCATTTCGACATGGTCGAAGCCGCGTTCCTGGCCGATGACGACACGCGCGCGTTCATCGCCGAGGCCAATCCCCCCGCACTGGCCGAAATCGCCGAGCGGCTGGGCGAAGCCATCGACCGCGGCCTCTGGTCCCCACGCTCGAACACCGCGGCCGATCGGATCGCCAGGCTGAAAATGAAACAATCTTAAGAAAACTTCTATCTCTGTATACCCGTCAAGGTTGCAGCTCCGGCGACCGTCGCGCTATCCTCCTGTTATCAAGAGGATAAGGATTGGTCGTGTTATGTTGAGATGGTTGTGCCTTGGCGGCGCCCTGATGACGGTTGTCGCCTGCACGCAGGCCGAGGTGACGACGCCCCCCGTGGCGATCCAGCCGAAGGCGCCCGGCGCGGTGGGGATCGATGTCTATGCCCGTGATCGCGCCGCCGGAAACCCCGTGCCGCGCTTCCGGGGCCAGGAAACGCTGATCGTGCGGACCACCGGCAAGACCGCGGGCGGCGGCTTCGGCGAACTGACCGGGGTGCCCTGCACGCTCGACTCCGGGCTATATACCGCCAGCCTGCGCACGCCGGCCAACGTCAACGTGCCCGATTACGGGCCGAATTCTCCGGCGCTCTTCATCCGCTGCGTTCATCCCGACGGGCGCTCGGGCTCGACCACCATCAACACGTTCAACGTGACGGCCCGGGAAAGGGGCAATGCGGCCGCGGGCACCGGCCTGCTGGGGGCCATCGTGATCGGTGCGGTCAATGCCGCCAATACCAATCCCGAAAAGGACGAGTTCAAGTATCCGGCCGTCACGATCCCCCTGAAATAGGGGCGGGCCCTCTGCGCGCCCCGGGCAGGGCGGCACATCGCCACCCTGCCCCATCCTTGTCCAAGACCCTGCGGTCAACCTGTCGGCCCAACCTGTCCTGCGCCCCGCGCCGTTGGGGCCAGGCACCCTGTCGAAAAGCTGCGCGCACCGGGGGCCATGCCGCGTGATGCCGGTGGCGGTGCCGACTGGCCCCATGCCAAGCGAAGCCTTGACGCCGGGCGAGGCGCCAGCCGCCCCCCGCCAATCAGGGCGATCGGCCGCTCTTACCCTGCGCAGTCCAGCCGCGCACGCTGCTTGCCCTGGTCGCCGGTCAGGCTGCCGGCCGCGACGGGGCAGCCGGTGGCGCGTTCGATGGCCATCGCCGCCTTCATCAGCACCCCTTCGCGCGACGGCATCAGTTCGCGCGAGGTGCGGTAGGACACCACTCGCGTCCCCTTGCGGTGAACGGTGAATTGGCTGCCGTCGACGGAAACCTCGCGCCGGTCGGCGCCCGCCATGCCGGGACCCGCCGCATCGCAGGCGGCAAGGAACACGAGACAGAGGAAAAGACGCAGGGGCATGTCCCGACCTCACCCCACCGTGGTTAAGAATTGGTTAAGAATTCGCGAACCCTGCCGGGCGCGCCGGATCCCGCCCCGGCCATTCCCGTTACCGGTCCCAGTCCGCCCCGCCTTCTGCCGGGCCGCGTTGCACGGCCCCTCCGCCCCGCCCCATTGCACCGAAGCCGCGGGCGCCGCACACTGCGCGCGGCAACCCGGAGGACCCGATGGACGACGACGACCGCCACGCCCGCAAGATGGCCAAGAAGAAGGCCGCGCGCGACAAGATCATGGCGACGAAGACTGCCGAGAAGGGGCTGGTCATCGTTCACACCGGCAAGGGCAAGGGGAAGTCGACCGCCGCCTTCGGCATGATCTTCCGCTGCATCGCGCACGAGATGCCATCGGCCGTGGTGCAGTTCATCAAGGGCGGCATGTCCACCGGCGAACGCGACCTGATCCTCGGCCAGTTCTCGCACCTGTGCGAATTCCACACCATGGGCGAAGGCTTCACCTGGGAGACGCAGGACAGGTCGCGCGATACCGAGATGGCGCAGGCTGCCTGGACCAAGGCCAAGGAGCTGATCCGCGATCCCGCCAACCGGATGGTGCTGCTGGACGAGATCAACATCGCGCTGCGCTATGACTACATCGACGCGGCCGAGGTGGCGGCCTTCCTGCGCGACGAGAAGCCGCCGCAGACCCATGTCGTGCTGACGGGACGCAACGCGCGCGACGAAATCCTGGATATCGCCGACCTCGTGACCGAGATGGAGCTGGTCAAGCATCCCTTCCGCGCGGGCGTGAAGGCGCAGATCGGGGTCGAATACTAGACCCTCCGGCGCGGCGGCTCAGGCCACCATCTGCTCGGCCTTCTTCAGGTCCACGCTGACCAGCTGGCTGACCCCCTGTTCGCCCATCGTCACGCCGAACAGCCGGTCCATCCGGCTCATCGTCACGGCGTGGTGGGTGATGATCAGGAACCGCGTCTCGGTCTGGCGCGTCATCTCGTCGAGAAGATCGCAGAACCGGGTGACGTTGGCATCGTCGAGCGGCGCGTCGACCTCGTCCAGCACGCAGATCGGCGCGGGGTTGGCGAGGAACACCCCGAAGATCAGCGCCAGCGCGGTCAACGTCTGCTCGCCCCCCGACAGAAGCGACAGCGCCTGAAGCTTTTTGCCCGGCGGCTGGCAGAGGATCTCAAGCCCGGCCTCCAGCGGATCGTCGGATTCCACCAGTTCCAGCCGCGCGTCGCCGCCCCCGAAAAGGTGGGTGAAGAGCATGGTGAAATTGGCGTTCACCTGCTCGAACGCCGCCAGCAGACGTTCCCGGCCTTCGCGGTTCAGCGTGGCGATGCCGGTGCGCAGGGCGCGGATCGCCTCTTCCAGGTCGGCCTTTTCGGTGACGAGCAGGTCATGCTCTTCCTGCACCTCGCGCGCGTCCTCTTCGGCGCGCAGGTTCACCGCGCCCAGCGAATCGCGCTGGCGGCGCAGGCGCTGCACCTCGGATTCCAGCTGGGCGGCCGGCGGCAGGGCAAGCCGGGGCGCGGCACCCGCTGCGGGGCCGTCGGCGGAAGGGGCCGTCTCGGTAGCAGTTTCGGGGGCATTCGCGCCCTCCGCGCCGCCGGCGTCGCCCGCACTCTCGCCCTCGCCCGCAGCCGCCGCGGCGAGCCGGGCGCGCAGCGCGTCGGGGGTGAGATCCAGCTCTTCCGAGATGCGCAGCGCCGCGGCTTCGACCGCGTCGGCGGCGGCCTCGGCACGCGCGTCGGCGGCGGCGCGGGCCTCGCGCGCCTCGCCCGCAGCGCTGCCTGCCTTGCGCTCCACCGTCGCGGCCTCGCGCAGCGCGGCCTCGCCCGCGGCCAGCGCCTCGGCGGCCTTGCCGCGCCGGGTTCCGGCGGCGTCGATGCCGCGCTCGGCCTCCGCCCGGCGGGCGGCCAGCCCTGCGGGGGCGGCCTCGGCGGATTTCAGATCGCGGCGGGTCGAGGCCAGACGCTCCTCGATCTCGGCCAGCCGGGTGCCGGCGGTTTCGAGCCGGGTCTCCCAGGTCTCGCGTTCGCGCGCGACGGCGGTGCGGCGGCTGGCCCGGGCCTCGCCCTCGCGCTTCAGCTCGTCGGCCCCGGCGCGCGCGGTCATCATGGTGATCCGCGCACCCTCGGCCGCGGCCTTGGCGGTCTCGGCCCGGGCCTTCGCGGCGTCGAGGTTGGCAAGCCCCTGCATCGCCGTCTCGGCCTCTTTCAGCCGGGCGCGGGCGGCCTTCGCCTCGTCCTCGTGCCGGCCCACGGCCATGCGCTGGGTCTCAAGCTTGCCGGCCGCGATGGTGCGGTCGGCCTCGGCCCGCGACAGGGCGCGGCTGGCCTGCGCCACCTCCTGATCGGCCTCGCGCCGCGCGGCACGGGCGGCGCGGTCGGCCTCGGTCGTCTCGCTCAGCCTTGCCTTGCGCGCCTCGTGCTCCTGCGCCGCCGCCTCGCCCCGGCTGCGGGCCTCGGCCTCCTGCCGTCGCAGATCCTCGAGCCGGTTGATCTGTTGCAGCCGCAGGGCGGCGGCCGAGGGCGCATCCTCGGCCGTGGCGCGGAACCCGTCCCAGCGCCACAGATCGCCCGCCCGCGTGACCAGCCGCTGACCGGGGCGCAGCGCGGCCTGCAGGCGCGGCCCGTCCCCGGGCGCGACCAGCCCCACCTGAGCGATGCGACGGCCGAGGACCCCGGGCACCCGCACGTGGCCCGCAAGCGGTTCGGCCCCGTCGGGCAGCGCCGGCGCGCCGTCGCAGGGCCCCAGATCGACCCAGCCCGAGCCCGTGCCGTCCCGGACCGCGGGCGCGCGCAGGTCGTCGGCCAGCGCGGCGCCCAGCGCCTGCTCGTAGCCCGGATTGACGCGCACGAGGTCCAGCACCTGGCCGCTGTCGGATCCGTCCCGCTCGACCAGCCGCGCCAGGGCCGAGGCTTCGGCGGACAGCGCGCCCAGTTCGCCCTCGGCCGAGGATCGCGCGGCGCGGGCCTCGGCCTCCTGAGTCTGCGCTTCGGTCCGGGCGGCATCGGCGGCGGTCAGCGCGGCCTCTGCCCGGGCCGCCAGATCGGCGGCGGCGCTGTCCTTGCCCTGCGCCTCTTCCGTCGCCGCCTCGGCGCGGGCCAGCGCGGTCTCGGCCTCGCCCACGGCGGTGCGGGCGCGCTCGGCCTCGGCCTCGGCCCGGTCGCGGGCGGTGCGCGAATCATCGACCAGACGACGGGCCGAGTGGTGGCGCGCGGCCAGGCGCGCGGCCTCCTCGGTGGCCTCGGACAGCGCCGTTTCGCGCTGACCCAGAAGCACGCCCGCGACCTCGGCCGCCTCGCGCGCCTCGGCCAGCCGGGCGTCGTGCCCGTCATCGGCGGCCTCCAGCGCGGCGGCCTCCTCGGTCAGCGTGTCCAGCGTCTCTCCGGCATCGCGGTTCAGCGTTCTCTCACGCTCGCCATCGCGCTCAAGCTGCGCGATGCGGCCCCGCAGGCGGCCGATCCGGGCGCGCGCCTCGTCCTCGTCGCGCTTCAGCCCGTCGCGTTCCACCGTCAGGCGCTGCAGCACGGCGGCGGCGATGGCCTCTTCCTCGCGCAGGGGCGGCAGCGCCTCCTCCCGCGCGGCGCGGGCGGCTTCGGCCTCCTGCACCGCGCGGTCGGCGGCGGCGGCCTCGGCGGCGCGGGTGCGCAGGGCGGCGGTGGCCTCCTGCCGGGCGGCCTCGGCATCCTGCCAGCGGCAGTAAAGCAACCGCCCCTCGGCCTGCCGCAGATCCTCGCCGATGGTGCGGTAGCGCGCGGCCTGCCGGGCCTGCCGCGCCAGCGTGCCCAGCTGCTGCGCCAGCTGTTCGACGATGTCCTGAACGCGTTCCAGGTTGGCCTCGGCGCCCTTGAGCTTCAACTCGGCCTCGTGGCGGCGTTGGTAGAGCCCGGCGATCCCGGCGGCGTCTTCCAGGATCCTGCGGCGCGCGCGGGGCTTGGCGTTGATCAGCTCGGAAATCTGCCCCTGCCGCACCAGTGCCGGCGACTGCGACCCGGTCGAGGCATCGGCGAACAGCATCTGCACGTCGCGCGCCCGCACGTCGCGCGCATTGGCGCGAAAGGCCGAGCCCGCGTCGCGGGTGATCCGGCGCACGATTTCCAGCGTGTCGGCGTCGTTGAAGCTGGCGGGGGCCAGCCGGTCGGCATTGTCGATGCTGAGCGTCACCTCGGCAAAGTTGCGCGCGGGCCGAGTGGCGGCCCCGGCAAAGATCACGTCCTCCATCCCGCCGCCGCGCATCGCGGTGGGCCGGTTTTCGCCCATTACCCAGCGCAGCGCCTCAAGCAGGTTGGACTTGCCGCAGCCATTCGGTCCGACGACACCCGTCAGCCCCGGCGCGATCACCAGATCGGTCGGGTCGACGAAGCTCTTGAAACCGTTGAGACGCAGGCGGGTGAAGCGCAAGGCGGGATCCTTCTGATGGCGGCAGAGTCTCTGGGAGACGCCCGTCCCTGTCAACGGAGGGACGCAACCCTTGCGGGTGATCGGCGGAGTTACCCCCAAGATATCGCGCAGAGCCCCACCCTTGGTAGCCCCTGACCAGGCTGACGCAGGGTCGGTGGATGCGGCGGCTGGCCGCGCCCCCGGCTCAGCCGGACGGGGGCCAGAGATCCCCGGCCACGGCGCGCCATGCGGGTTCGACCCCGACGCCGAGGCACCAGCCCTCTTCGGCCAGGGCCGCGCCGCCGGCGGCCGAAAGCGCCGGGGCCAGCGTGCCGCGGCGCTGCATCTCTCGCATAACCGCGGCGGTCACGCGCACCTGCGTGGCGTCGCGCGGCTCGTCCCCACGTGCGGCCCGGGCCACGGCGCGGGCGGCCAGCGACGGCCAGACCTCGGCCAGCACCACCGGCGCCTGTGCAACAGCGGCGGGCGGGTCGAAGGGCCAGACGGCAAGATCCGCGCCCAGCCGGGCGCGCAGCCCGGCCAGCCGCGCCTGCGCCAGCAGCGACTGCGAGCCCACGGCCCCGGTGGTGTAAAGCTTCCAGACAGACTGCATGCCGCCGCCCTCCCACCTGCGCCGCTCGGGCAGGCCATGGCCCTGACGCGCGGAGCCGTGGGCCGGCAGGTCCGGCAGGTCGCGTCCAGCGGGGCGCCCCCAGAACGGACCGGTGCCGGGGAACATCGCGTTGATCGCGGCGGCGACCTCGAACCGGTTGTTGGCGTTGTCGGGCGCATCCTCGACCCGGTGCGCCAGCCAGTCCCAGACGGCAGGGGCGCAGTCCTGCCCGGTCAGGTGCCGCGCGAACCCCGCGGGCCAGCCAAGGCAGGCATCGAGACCCAGCAGCATCCGCCGGCCCGCCGACCGCTCGGCCGCGATCCGCGTCTCGATCCACGTCATCGCGGCGTCGCGGGTGCGCAGATAGACCTCGCCCGGGGTATCCGCATCGGCATCGGCATCGGCCTCTGCGTCTGCGACGCCTGCCCATATCGCGTCCTTCGCGGGGCGGCGCGGCGACGGCGTGGCGGCGGCCGACCAGTCGATCACGACGAAGCTGTCGAAGCCCTGCGAACGCTCGGCGAAAATCCCACCCGGGTCCCAGCGCACCGCCGGGAGGTCCGCATTGCGCCCGGGGTCCGGGGCTGGATCCCGGGGTGCGTCGCCGCGCGGCGACGACGCGGGCCGGGCCGAAGGGAGATTGGGGGGCCAGGGGGCCTGCACCGCGGGGGCGGCGCCCTCGGCCGGGCGCCACGGCCGGGCCGCATCGCCCGTCAGGAACGCGATCAGCGCCTCCGTCTCACCGGGCCGAAACACCGGCAGGTCGATCCCCTTCGGCCGGGCTTGCGCCACCATGGCCCGGATCGTCCGGTCGCCCGGCGCGCGGGGCGGCTGCCCGGTCTCGGGACGCCAGACCTCGATCTTGGGGTGGTCGCCGTCGCGCCAGCCCTCGGCCAGTACCACGTCGACCGGATCGAGCCGCGCCACCAGCTCGGCCAGCGCGGGCGCGGCCGCGGTCGCATGTTCGGCGACGAGCGACCATCGGCGCGGCCCGGCCAGCAGCACCTGCGCCGCCCCCGCGGCCCGATGACGGCGGCTGTCGGCGCGCTCGGGCTCGGGGTCCACGTCGTGATGCGTGTGCTTCAGCGTCGCCACCCGCAGGCCGCGCTGCGCAAGCCCGGCGATCAGGCGTTCGATCAGGGTGGTCTTGCCCGCGTCGGACCAGCCGGTGACGCCCCAGAGGATCACACCATCGCCCGCGCGGCCGCCAGATCCTCGGGCGTGTTGACGTTGAAGAACTCCTCGGCCCGGGGAAACACGGCCACGGCGGCGCCCTGCCCCATCGCCCAGTCGGCCACCCGGCGCTGCCCCGCCGCCAGCGCCGCGCGCAGGACATCGCGCGCCGCGACGGGCCAGAGCCCGAAGACCGGGTGCAGGTCCGGCGCCGCGCGATCCCCCGTTGCGGCGAGCGCAAGCTCGGCCCCCGCCGTTTCGGCGGCAAGCAGCAGCCGCGGGACCAGGTCGCAGGGCAGAAACGGGGTGTCGGCGGCCGCGGTGACGATGTGCGAGACGCCGTGCCCCGCCGCCCAGTCCAGCCCCGCCAGCACGCCCGCAAGCGGCCCGGGCCGGTCCGCCATGTCGTCGGCCAGTACCGGCAGGCCCAGCCCGGCAAAGCGCGCCGGATCGTCGTTGGCATTGAGCGCGAGCGCCCCGCACTGCGGTGCCAGCCGGTCGATCACGTGACCGATGAGGGTCGAGGCCCCCAGCGCCGACAGCCCCTTGTCGCCGCCGCCCATCCGCCGCGCCAGCCCTCCGGCAAGGATGACGGCGGGGGGCGGTCCCGTCAGATCAAGGGTCATGCCAGCGCTCCCCACTCGCGGCGGTGTCTGACGGCGCGCGCCGCATTGTCGCCGCAACCGCAGGAAGGCACGGCGCGACCAGCCGGGCGCCGGGAGCGGGCCGCCTGCACAGCGGCGCGGATGACGCGCCTTGTCCGCGCGGGCGCCGAGGGATCCGGCGCGCCTGCACCACCGGCCACCGCCCCCCATGCGGTGGCCATGGCGGGCGCGCGGGTCGCGCCAGCTGCAGCCCAAGGATACGACGACCGGGCGGCGGCGGCAGGGGCACTCCGGTGCGGGGGCGTGTTCGTCCCCATGTTCGGGGGCAGTCGCCGAGGCAGGTGCGGGGCCGCTGGCAGGGGCATTTGCGTCTCCTTCCCGACGAGGATAAGCCGAAGGCTATCGTCCCAGTCTAGGACAGCATCATGCCCGCCTCCACCGTCAAGACCGCCTATTGGCGCGGGGTCGCCATCGGCGCGCCCTTCATCCTGGTGATCGTGCCCTTCGCCATGGTCTTCGGCGTCATCGCGCGGGAATCGGGGCTGTCCCTGGTGCAGACCGTCGCCTTTTCCGGGCTGGTGATCGCCGGTGCGTCGCAGTTCACCGCGTTGCAACTGATGGTCGACAGCGCCCCCATCGCCGCGGTGCTGGCCGCCGCGCTGGCGGTCAACCTGCGCATGGCGATGTATTCCGCCGCGCTGGTGCCGTGGCTCGGGTCCGCGCCGTTCTGGCAGCGCATGGTGATCAGCTATCTCAACGTCGATCAGACCTATGCCGCCAGCATCCCCGAATACGAACGCCGCCCCGAGATGACGGTGTCCGAGCGGGTCGCCTATTTCGCGGGCATCGCGACGCCGATCTTTCCGCTGTGGTACGGCTTTACCTGGGTCGGAGCGGTGGCGGGTTCGGCCTTTCCCGACGGGCTGGGGCTGGATTTCGTGATGCCGATCATGTTCATCGCGCTGGTCGCGCCACTGGTGCGCACCGTGGCGCATGCCGCCGCGGTAGCGGTGTCGGCGGTGAGTGCGCTTGCCTTTGCGGGCCTGCCGGCGGGGACCGGGCTGCTGCTGGCCGCGGCGCTTGCCATGGCGACGGGCGCGCTGGTCGAGACGGCGCAGGAGCGGCGCCGGGCCGCCACGGACCGGCGGAGGCAGGCATGAACGCTGCCTACACGGATGCGCGCGTCTGGACGGTGATCCTGGCGCTCGGCATCGGCACCTACATCATCCGCCTGTCGTTTCTGGGCCTGATCGGGGACCGGCCGATGCCGGGATGGGCGCTGCGGCTGCTGCGCTACACGCCGATGGCGGTGATCCCCGGCATGGTGGCGCCGCTGGTGCTGTCGCCCGCCGCCACCGACGGGCAGTTCGACGCGACGCGCGGCGTGGCGGCGCTGGTCACGCTGATCGTGGGGCTGAGCCTGCGCAACACGCTGGCCGCGATCGTGGCGGGCGGTGTGGCGCTGTTTCTGGGGCTTTGGGCGGTGGGTCCGGTGCTGATCTGACAGCGCGCGGTGCCCGGCGGCGCTGCGCATGACGGGCGCGCCCAGTGTCGCAAGGCCGGTGAAGTAGCGCCCGGCCCTTTTTCTCAGGTCCGCGCGCTTTCGGTGCCGTAGCGGGACAGGAACATGTCGACGGCGCTTGAGACCACGCGGTCGATCTCGGCCTCGGTGAACTCGGTCTGGATGCCGAACAGCACGCGGGGAAAGATGTCGGCCTTGCAGAGTTCGGCGAACTGGTGCGCTGCCAGCCGCTTGTCGGGGATCGACAGCTCCCCGCGCTGGATGGCGAGGTCGAAATAGGTGCACATGCTGACCTCGACCATGCCCGGGCCGCTTTCGTAGAAGCGGCGCCCAAGCTCGGGGAAACGGTCCGATTCGGCGACCGAGATGCGGAACACGCGCTGCCCGAACTCGGACAGGATGAAACAGATCAGATGACGGCCCGTGCGCGCCAGAACCTCGCGCGGGGGCGCCTGAAGGTCGATCTCGGACAGGGTGTCCTGCGCCTGCTGGGTGCATTCGTAGCGGGCAACCTCGCTGAAGATCATCCGCTTGTCGGGGAAATAACTGTAAAGCGTCGCCTTGGAGACGCCCGCCGCCTTCGCGATCTCGTCCACGCAGGCACCGGAATACCCGTCGCGCATGAAGACGTCGCGTGCGCCCTGCAGGACCTGCTGGAACTTGCGCCCCTTCCTGATCGTGCCGGTTTCGGCGTTCATCACCATCCTCCAATACTGCGGGCCTGCGTCTTGGAACAAGACCGCCCGGTTCAGAATGTGGGTGGCCGCGCCCCATAAAGCAAGCCTGCGCGCCCCGCCCCCCCTGCCCGGCGCCCGATCTGGGGCCCATGCGCCGCAGTCCCCGGCGGGCCCGCGCGCCACCCCCCCGCGCCCCGCGCCGCCCCCCCCGTGCCGGTTGCGACAGCCGGTCCGGCGGGTTAGCGGTGAACGCGCGTACATGTTTCCCGGGCAAAAGGGTGCGAAGATGAAGACGATCAGTGAAAACGCGTGCTTCGGCGGCACGCAGGGGGTCTATTCCCACGGCTCCGAGGCGACGGGCGGCGACATGACCTTCGGCCTGTTCCTGCCCGCCGAGGCCAAGGAGGGCCCGGTGCCGGTGCTCTGGTATCTTTCGGGGCTGACCTGCACCCATGAGAACGCGATGACCAAGGCCGGCGCGCAGGCGCATGCCGCCGAACAGGGCATCGCGCTGATCTTTCCCGACACCTCGCCGCGCGGCGACGGCGTGGCCGACGACGATGCCTTCGACCTGGGCAAGGGCGCGGGCTTTTACGTCGATGCGACGCAGGACCCCTGGGCGCCTAATTTCCGCATGTGGACCTACGTGACCGAAGAGCTGCCCAAGCTCGTCTTCGACAGCTTCGCGCTGGACCCCGAGCGGCAGGCGATCACCGGGCATTCGATGGGCGGGCACGGCGCGCTGACGGCCGCGATGCGGCTGCCGGGGCGCTTCCGCTCGGTCTCGGCCTTCTCGGCGATCTGCAACCCGACGGAAAGCGACTGGGGACAGAAGCAGTTCGCCGCCTACCTTGGCGAGGATCGCGATGCCTGGGCGGCGCATGACGCGACCCGGCTGATGGATGAAAAGGGCTTCGACGGGCCGATGCTGCTGGACACCGGCACCGCCGACCAGTTCTACGACCTGCTGCGCCCAGAGGCGCTGGCCGCCGCCATCGCCCGCCGCCGCCAGCAGGCGACCCTGCGGCTGCAACCGGGCTACGACCACAGCTATTTCTTCGTGTCGTCCTTCATCGGCGAGCACGTCGATTTCCATGCCGAGGCGCTTTATGCGTAAGGCGCGGCGCGGGGCTGCGTTACAGGCATCGGCGTGATCTACGTCGACGCCGATGCCTGCCCGGTCAAGGCCGAGGCCGAGGCGGTGGCCACGCGCCACCGCACGCAGATCGCCTTCGTCTCGAACGGTGGCCTGCGCCCGTCGCAGAACCCGCTGGTTCAGATGATCTACGTCGACCAGGGCGCCGACGTCGCCGACATGTGGATCGCCGAGCGGGCGGGCACGGGCGACGTGGTCATCACCAACGACATCCCGCTGGCCGCGAAATGCGTGGCCGCGGGCGCCCGCGTTCTGCGCCCAGACGGAGAGCGGTTGACCGAGGCAAATATCGGCAACGTGCTGGCCACCCGCGACCTGATGGCCGACCTGCGCGCAGCCGACCCCTTCCGGCAGGGCGGCGGGCGCGCATTCTCGCGCGCTGACCGCGCCCGGTTCTCCGAGGCGCTGGAGTGTGAACTGCGCGCGGCGGCACGGGGCTAGGTCGCCGCGCGACACCGGGCCCCGGACATGCGGCCGCACGCCTTAATGCCTTTTCAACCGTTTTGTTAACTAAAAGTTATATGTTGCGGTCGCTTTTAGACTGGGTTCCCGCCCCCGCATCCCGATGGTGACGCATGTCCGGATTGATCAGTCTAACCTACCGAAGTCATGCCGAGGTTCAGGAATTCAGCGTGCACAGCCTCGACATCCTGCGCGAGGCGCTGGCCCGCAACGCGCGGGACGGCCTGACAGGGTTCCTGCACCGCGACGGCCCCTGGTTCTTCCAGACGTTGGAAGGCGAGCCCGACAAGGTGCATCGCCTGGTCGACGGGCTGAAGCGTGACTGGCGTCACTCCTGGCTGAAGGTCCTCGTTACCACCGAGCTCGAGCAACGCAGGTTCGACGACTGGGCAATGGCCTATTCCACGACCGCCGACGTGTCGATGATGGGTTATTTCGGTGTCTCCGAGCATATTGCCCTTTCCCTCCTGACCGACGACCAGGCGCGCGACTTCCTCGAATTCGCGGGTCGGATGAAGGCCGCGGCGCTGGGCGGCGCCGCCTGACCCCGATGCAGCCCGCCCCTTGCCTTCCTGCGGGGCGCGGTCCACCTCTTGCCCGGCAACAGCAAGGGGACGACAGGGCATGGCCATCGACGCAGTGATCTTCGACATCGGCAACGTGCTGATCGAATGGCAACCCGAACGCTATTACGACCGGGTCTACGGCGAGGTTCTGCGGCGCGAGCTTTTCGCCAATGTCGACCTGCACGGCATGAACGAAAACGTCGACCGGGGCGAGGATTTCCGCGAGACCATCTATGCCACCGCCGACAAGTTTCCCGACTATGCCGATGCGATCCGCGACTGGCACGACCAGTGGCTGGAACTGGCCAAGCCGGTGATCCCGCACTCCGTCGCGCTTCTGCGCGCGCTGCGGTCCAAGGGCATTCCGTGTTTCTGCCTGACCAACTTCGGCGTCGGCTCCTTTGCCTTCGCGGAAACGCAGTATCCCTTCCTGACCGAATTCGACCGCCGCTACATCTCGGGGCACATGCGGGTCACCAAGCCCGATCCGCAGATCTACCGGATGGTCGAGCTGGATTGCGGCGTCGCTCCGGGCAACCTGCTCTTCACCGATGACCGGGCCGAGAACATCGCCGTCGCGGCGGACCGCGGGTGGCAGACGCATCACTTCGAGGGGCCGCAAGGCCTTGCCGCCCGGCTGGTGACCGAGGGCCTTCTGAGCGACGCGGAGGCCGCACCATGATCCCGATGATCGGTTTCGAGGAGGGCGAGCGCGCGCTGGACTGGCTGGGCCTGACCGACGCGCTGGCCGCAGGCCACGACCTGCCGCGCGCCGAGGTCGAGGACGGGTTCCTCTACCGCGGCGACGACACGCTTCTGAACCGGGCTGCGTGGATCGACGGCCTGGGGCTTGCCGTAAAGTCGGCGACCATCTTCGCCGGCAACCGCGACCGGGGCCTGCCCACGATCAACGGCGGCGTGTCGCTTTACTCCGACACGGACGGCACGCTGGAGGCGGTGATCGACTTCCACCTCGTGACCAAGTGGAAGACCGCGGGCGATTCGCTGTTGGCCGCGCGGCGGCTGGCCCGCCCCGGGTCGGACCGCATCCTGATCGTCGGCGCAGGCACGGTCGCCCGGTCGCTGCGCGAGGCCTACGGCGCCGCCTTCCCCGGCGCGCGCTTCCGCGTCTGGAACCGCAGCCCTGACGCGGCCGAGGCGCTGGCCGCCGACTATCCCGGCACCCGTGCCGTGGGCGACCTCGAGGCCGCGGTGAAGGATGCCGACATCATCACCTGCGCCACGATGGCGACCCAGCCCGTGATCCGTGGCGACTGGCTGCGCCCGGGCCAGCACCTGGACCTGATCGGCGCCTACCGCCCCGACATGCGCGAGGCCGACGATACCGCCCTGACCCGCGCGCGCCTGTTCCTCGACAGCCGCGCCACGGTGCTGGAACACATCGGCGAGTTCCGCACGCCGCTCTCCGAGGGCGTGATCGCCGAAACGGACGTGGTCGCCGATTTCTACGACGCGCCCGCCTTTCGCCGCGGCAGCGATGACGAGATCACGCTGTTCAAGAACGGCGGCGGCGCGCATCTGGATTTGATGACCGCGCGCTACATCCTCGACCGCTGGCGCGCCGCCTGAGCCGTCCGCCGCCGCTTCGCCGGACCGCCCCGGCGCGCGGGCTTGACCGGCTTCGCCCCGCGTGATCCGGTACACCACAGGATCGAGCCGGGCGGCACCCGGACCGGGTGCAGGCCCGACAGGGGGAGGCGGCGGATGACAGGCACGACGGCGCGCGCAACGCCATGATCCCCGCGCTCGCCCTCGTCGCGCTGCTGGTCCTGTTCGCGGCGCTTCCCGCCATGCTCGAGATGCTGCGCCGCCCTGCTCAGCCCGGCCACGTGCCCGGCCAGGACACCGAGGGCGTCGCGATGGCCGACCTGCCCGGCCAACCCACCCGCTACCGGCTGCGCGGCCCCGCCGACGGGCCTCTGGCCGTCTGCATCCACGGGCTGACGACGCCGATGTGGGTCTTTGACGCGATCGCCGAGGATCTGGCCACAGACGGATACCGCGTCCTGACCTATGATCTGCCCGGACGCGGCGGATCGCCCCTGGCGACCGGCGCTCAGGACCGCGCCTTTTTCCAACGTCAGCTCGACGCGCTCTTGCGGCACGTCGGCCGCGACCGGATCGATCTGCTGGTGGGCTACTCGATGGGCGGCGCCATCGCCACGACCTATGCCGCCGACCGCCCGGGGCGCGTGGGGCACCTTGTGCTTCTGGCCTCTGCCGGCCTCTTTCACGATGCCGGACCCTTCGGCCGGTTCGCCTATGCCACGCCGATCCTGGGCCCCTGGGCAATGCGGGTGCTTGGCGGCCACATGCTGCGCCGGGCCCTGCGCGACACAGCGCGGCGCGATCCGCGCGCGGCCCCGCGGGTGCGTCGGCAGATCGACCAGACCCGCGCCCGGGGGTTCCTGCCCGCGGTGCTGTCGTCGCAGCGGCACATCCTGGCCGAACATCTGCGCGCCGATCACCGCACCATCGCGGCCTCGGGCCTGCCGCTGCTGGCGCTCTGGGGCGAGGATGACACCACGATCCCGACCTCAAACATCGGACGGCTGGCCGAGGTGAACCGCACTGCGCAGCAAGAGGTCGTCACTGGCGCGAGCCACGATCTGCCGATGTCCGCGCCCGACCGGATCGGCGCCGAGATCCGCGCTTTCCTTGCCGCGACCTCTGGGGATACCACCCCAACAGCCCCCGACGACACCGCTCCGGGATCTCCCTCAGGGGAGGAACAGGGCCACTGGCCGCCCCCTTTGCGCCGCCTGCCATCCGCCTGACCCGTGCGCCGCGCGAAACGTGCCGGACCACGCCGCCACACGCTCCCGGCGCCCCCCATCGCTGCCGCGCCATCCGGCGCCGGACCTTCGAGAGCAGGGAACGCGACGACTGCCCGCGGGCGAGGTCCCCAGCGGCGCACCGGGGCCCCGGAGGGCCGCCGCGCCCGGGGAACATCGCGCGCGTCGCGGGTATGCGCCGCGGGGCCGGCGACGGCTCGGACCTGCCCGGCGACGGGCGCGAGGTGAGCGGGAGGAGGCACCCTCGGGGAAATCGGGGCTTAACCGGATTCGGGTAGACGGGGCGGCATGACCCACGCCATCGCCCCAGCCCGCACCGCGGCGCCCGCAGCGGCGCCCGTCTCATCGCGATCTCTCTGGCTTGATGCCCTGCGCGTCACGGCCGGGATCTCGATCATCTGCATGCACGCGGCCAATGCGCCCGACGGCAGCCCCTTTGCCGACGCGACGCCCGCCGCGCGGGCCGCGCCGGTGCTGATCCGCACGGTCTTCTACCTCGCCCGGACCGAACTGTTCCTGATCATCTCGCTGTTCCTGCTGGCGATGTCGCTGCACCGGCGGCCCCGACCCTATGCCACGACGCTGGCCGAACAGGCGCAAAGGCTGCTGGTGCCGTTCCTGTTCTGGGTCGCGGTCTATGTCGTGTTCAACCTGGCTGTTGGATACCGGCTGGGCTGGGGGCACTACCTGCTGCGCGACCTGACGACGATGGTCGAGCCCTGGGTCGGTTACCTCGTGCTGGGCGACGTGAAGCAGCACATGCATTTCCTGCCGACGCTCTTTGCGCTGGTGGCGTTCTACCCGCTTTACCGCGTCGCGGTGCGCTGGCCGGCACTGGCGCTGGCGCTGGTTCCGCTGCTGATCCTGCGCCAGGACCTTAGCCACATGGTGTGGAACCAGATCTTCGACCCCGAACTCCGCCAGTACGCGCTACGATTGGTGCGTATCCTGACCTACACGGGCTACGGGCTGGTCGCCGCCGCCCTTTACGGCGTGTACCTGCGGATCGGCGCCGGCGGGCAAAGCGGCAGCCTGACCGGTGCGCGCCGCCGCAGGCTGCACCGCGGCCTGCTGGGCAGCTTCGCGATGCTGGGGATCGTGTGCCTCTATCTCAAGCTGGCGCAGGCTGCCGCCACGATCGAAGCGGGCAGCTGGCAGTCCAACTATCCCTTCGCGGGCTACGCGAACCTTCTGATGCCGGTCGCTCTGTTCGGGCTGGCGATGCTGACGCCGGTGCCCTGGCCCCGCTGGATCGGACGACTGGCGCCCTACAGCTTCGGCATCTTTTTGGTGCATCCCATCGCGCTGGACCTGTTCCGGCTGATGTTCGAAACCCGGATCGACACGCCGACGCTCTATGTCCTGGCCAACATGGGATTCGCCGTCACGCTCAGCTACGCGCTGGCGCTGGGTCTGGCGCGGATGCCGGCCCTGCGCTGGACCATCGGGCTGGGCCCGGCGCCCCGGCCCTGGGCCCGCGCGCGGGCGCAGCCCCCCGTGGCGACGCCCACGGCCTGAGGGGGCCGCGGGCCACCCCGCAACGGGGGCGCTTGTCACCGGCATGGCGAAAAGGGCCGGAGGGCCCGACAAGCGGTCCCCCCGGTCCCTCCGTACCGGATCAGTTCGGGATTTCGGCCGTGATCCCTTCGACGAAGAAGTCCATGCCCAGCAGCGTGCCGTCATCCGCGGTCTCGCCTTCGGCCAGCCACGCCGACCCGTCCTGACGATTGATCGGGCCGGTGAAGGGGTGGTAGGCGCCCGAGGCGATGTCGTCCTTCAGCTTCGTCGCCTCGGCCTTGACCTCTTCGGGCACCGGGCCGGTGATTTCGCCGATCTTGACCATGCCGCTGTCGATGCCGCCCCAGGTCTCGTCCGACTCCCAGGTGCCGTCCATGACGGCCTGCACACGCTCGATGTAATAAGGCGCCCAGTCGTCGATGATCGACGAGATGCGCGGCTCGGGCGCGTATTCGTACATGTCCGAGGCCTGGCCGAAGCCGTAGCCGCCCGCCTCTTCCAGCCGGGCCAGCGGCGCGGTGGAATCGGTGTGGGCCAGGATCACGTCGACGCCCTGGTCCAGCATCGCCTGCGTCGCATCGGCCTCTTTCGCCGGGTCGAACCAGGTGTTGATGAACACGACCGAAAGCTCGACGTCCGGGTTGGCCTTCTTGGCGTGCAGGTAGGTCGAGTTGATGCCGCGGATCACCTCGGGGATCGGGAAGGACCCGATATAGCCGATCTTATCGCTTTCGGTCATAGCGCCCGCCAGATACCCGGTGACGGCGCGACCCTCGTAGAACCGCGCGCCGTAGGTGCCCGCGTTCTCGGCGGTCTTGTAGCCCGTGGCATGTTCGAACTTCACATCGGGAAACTTCTCGGCCACTGCAATCGTCGCGTCCATGAAGCCGAAGGAGGTGGTAAAGATGATGTCCGCCCCGCCCAGCGCCATCTGCGTCAGCGCGCGTTCGGCATCCGCGCCCTCGGGCACGCTTTCCTGCTCGACGAGCTCGACCGCATCGCCGAAATGCTCCTTCATCGCCATGGCCGAGGTATGGTGGTGCTGGCTCCAGCCGCCGTCATTGGTGGGGCCCACGTAGATGAACCCGGCCTTGACGGTATCGTCCTGCGCCATGGCGGCGCCGGCAAGGCCCAATGCCAGTGCGGCCGAGCCCATGAGTGTCTTGATCGTCATTACGATATCTCCCTGACTGTTGAGTGATTTATGGATCATGCCGAGGCATGGAAGCTGCGGCCCAGCGACGCCGGCGCCCCCAAGGCGGCGCGGCGGCGGTCCGAGGACATGATGACCAGCACGAGGATGGTGACAAGGTAGGGCGACGCCGACAACAGCTCGACCGGGATCGCCGCGCCCGCCGCCTGCAGGTTCAACTGCAGCACGGTGACGCCGCCGAAAAGATAGGCGCCCAGCAGCACGCCCCACGCCCGCCACTGCGCGAAGACGACGATCGCCAGCGCGATCCAGCCCGCCCCCGCGGTCATGCCCTCCGTCCACTGCGGCACCCGGATCAGGCTCAGATACGCGCCGCCCAGGCCCGCGCAGGCGCCGCCGAAGGCGATTGCAGCCAGCCGGATGGCGATCACGCGATAGCCCAGCGCATGTGCCGCGTCGTGGCTTTCGCCCACCGCGCGCAGGACCAGCCCGGCGCGGGTATAGCGCAAAAAGGCCCAGACAGCCGCCACCAGCGCAAGGCTCAGGTAGACCATCGGGTCATGCGAGAACAGGATGCGCCCCAACACCGGCAGGTCGCCCAGCGGCCCGAGGTCCAGCTTGCCCGTTCCCGGCGGCCGTACGCCACCGTAGCCCTGCCCGATCAGCGCCGACAGGCCGAGCCCGAAGAGCGTCAGCGCAAGGCCCGTCGCCACCTGGTTCGACAGCAGGATCTGCGTCAGGACCCCGAAGACCAGCGCCATCGCCGCGCCCCCCACCGCGGCGGCGGCGAACCCCAGTGCGGGCGACCCCGTCTCGACCGCGGCGGCAAAGCCGCAGATCGCGCCGGTGATCATCATCCCCTCGACGCCCAGGTTCAGCACGCCGGACTTCTCGACCACCAGCTCGCCCAGCGCGGCCAGCAGGATGGGGGTCGAGGCGACCATGAGCGAGGCGATCAGGATCGCCGGATTGATGCCACCCAGGTCCATCACGCCACCCCCCTGCGGCCCAGCCCGATGCGGTAGTCGGTCAGAACGTCGACGGCCAGCAGGAAGAACAGAAGCATCCCCTGGAACGCCTGGATCGCCGCGGCCGGCAGGCCCAGCGTCGATTGCGCGGCCTCGCCGCCGATATAGGTCAGCGCCATCAACAGCCCGGCCAGCAGGATCCCGACCGGGTGCAGCCGGCCCAGAAACGCCACGATGATGGCGGTGAAGCCGTAGCCCACGTTGAAATCGATGCTGATCTGCCCCGCGGGCCCCGCAACCTCGAAAAGCCCGGCGAGCCCCGCAAGCGCACCGGCGATGCCGAAGCAGAAGATCACCAGCGCATCTGGCCGCACGCCCGCGAACCGTGCCGCGCGCGGCGCCTGCCCCGTCAGGCGGATGTGAAAGCCGACGCGGTGCCGGTTCAGCAGGACATAGGCCGCGATCACCGCGATCAGCGCCGTCACCACGCCCCAATGCATCCCCGACCCCACGATCAGCTCATTATTCGCCGCGGCGTCATAGCGGCTCAGGTTGCGCGACCCGGGAAACCCCGACCCCTCGGGGTTCCGCAAGAGCCCCTGCGCCATCGAGGCCAGGATCTCCTCGGCCACGTAGACCAAGAGCAGCGACACGAGGATCTCGTTGGTGTTGAACTTCGTCTTCAGGATCGCGGGGATCATCGCCCAGGCAACCCCGCCCAGCGCGCCCGCGATCACCATCAGCGGAAACACGATCCACAGGTCGGCAGGGTAGAAGGCCAGCCCCACCGCGGCGCCACAGACAGCGCCCATGATGTACTGCCCCTCGGCGCCGATGTTCCAGATCCCGGCCCGAAACCCCAGCGACAGGCCCAGTGCGATCAGCACCAGCGGCGCCGCCTTCACCAGAAGCTGCCCGCGGTAGTAGAACGCGAACTCGCCAAAGATCGGATCCCAGAAGATCGTGCGGATCGCCACCACCGGGTCCTTGCCGAGGGCCGCGAACATCAGCCCGCCCGCCACCATCGTGGCCAGCACCGCCAGGACCGGCGTCACATAGGACCAGGCCGCGCTCGGCTGCGGACGTTTCTCCAGCCGGATCATGTCCCGGCCTCCCCGCTCCGCACCGTCCCGCTCTGCATCGCGCCGTTCCGCACCGTCCCATCCATGCTCAGGATCGCGCCCCCCGCCGCCACGGCCCCCGAACGCCCGCTCCCGTCACGGATTTCCCGGCTTCTTCTCTTCAAAAATACTCTCCCGCCGAAGGCGTCCCGCAGGTGCCGCACTCGCACCGCCTGCCCGCGTCGCTCACCCTGCATGGATCGCGCCTGCATCATGCACGGCCTCCATGTCATGCGCGCCGCCCATCATCAGCCCGATCTCGTCGACCGTCAGCCCCTGTGCCAGCCGCGGCGCGCTCAGCCGCCCTTCGTTCAGCGCGGCGAAACGGTCCGAGATCTCCAGCAACTCGTCGAGATCCTGGCTGATGCAGATCACTGCCGTGCCGTTGTCGGCAAGGTCCAGCAAAGCTTGGCGGATCGCCGCGGCGGCCGAGGCATCGACCCCCCATGTCGGCTGGTTGACCACCAGCACCTCGGGCCGCTGCAGGATCTCGCGGCCGATGACGAATTTCTGCAGGTTGCCGCCCGACAGCGCGCGCGCCGCGACGCCGGGGCCCGGGGTGCGCACATCGAAACGGTCGATCACCTGCTCGGCAAAGCCTTTCGCCGCGCCCCAGCGCAGGAACCCGCGCCGTTCCAGCCGCTCGCGCACCATCGCAGTCAAAAGCGCGTTCTCGGTCAGGCTCATGTCCGGGGCGGCCGCGTGGCCCAGCCGCTCTTCGGGCGCGGTCAGAAGACCGCGGCGCCGCCGCGCATCGGGCCCCAGTTGACCCACGGGCGCGCCCTTTAGCTGCACCGCCGCGGGCGAGGTCGGCGCCTCGCCCGACAGCGCAGCCAGAAGCTCGTCCTGCCCGTTGCCCGCGACCCCGCCAATGCCGAGGATCTCGCCTTCCTTCAGGGTCAGAGAAATCTCTTTCAGCGCCGTACCGAAGGGCGAGCGCGGGGTCAGCGACAGGTTGCGCAGCTCCAGCGCCACGGCCCCGCCCTCGCGCGGCTGGCGCTGCGGCACCTGCAACGTCTCGCCCACCATCAGCTCGGCCAGCTCCCGCGCCGAGCGTTCGGAGGGCGTGCAGTCGGCCACCACCTTGCCCAGCCGCAAAATCGTCGCCCCGTCGCACAGCGTGCGGATCTCTTCCAGCTTGTGCGAGATATAAAGGATCGCCGTCCCCTCGGCCGCCAGCTGCCGGAGGGTGCGAAACAGGATGTCGACCTCCTGTGGCGTCAGCACGCTGGTGGGCTCGTCCATGATCAGAAGCTTGGGGTCCTGCAGCAGGCAGCGGATGATCTCGACCCGCTGACGCTCGCCCGCCGACAGCGTCCCCACCCGGCGCGCGGGGTCCAGCGGCAGGCCATAGGCCTCGCTCACTTCGCGAATGCGGCGGGCCAGCTGCCGCGGTTTCGGCGGATCTTCCATTCCCAGCGCGACATTCTCGGCCACGTCCAGCGCCTCGAACAGCGAAAAGTGCTGGAACACCATGGCGACGCCGCGGCGCCGCGCCTCGTGCGGCGAGGCGGGGGCGTAGTCCGCGCCGTCGAACTGCATGGCCCCGGCATCGGGACGGACGAGGCCGTAGATCATCTTGACCAGTGTCGACTTGCCCGCGCCGTTCTCGCCCAGAAGCGCGTGGATGCGCCCCGCACCCACGGAAAACGACACGTCGTCATTGGCGACAACGCCCGGATAGGCCTTGGTCAGCCCCCGAAGGTCCAGAAGCATCCGGTCGCCCTGCCCTGAAGGGCCTGGCTGCTGCCCGTCTTCGTCCCTCACCCGGTGCCCCTGATCGCTACCGTCCCAGTTGCGGGAGAGATTAGGGCGGCGGCCACCCCGACCGCAATGGCCTGCGGGTGTTTTCCCAGCTCCGGGCGCCCAATCGGACAGCAAATGCGGTCGATTTGAGCATCCGCGTGACCCAATTGGCGCAGGCGGCTGCGAAACCGGGCCCATTTCGTCGCCGAGCCGATCAGCCCGGCCATCCCGAACCCGTGGCCCAGCAGCCGGTGGCACAGGTCGAGGTCCAGCGCATGCGAAAAGGTCAGGATCAGGTGCTCGGCCGTCGCCGGGGCATGCGAAACCAGCGGTCCCGGCTCAGGGGCCACGCGTGGGGTGACCCAGTCCGGGATCGTCCCGGGAAACCGATCGGCCGCAGTATCGATCCAGGTGATCGCAAAGCCCGGCAGCGGCGCCACCACCTGCGCGATGGCCCGCCCCACGTGACCCGCCCCCCATAGCCAGATCTGCCGGTCGGGCCGGGTTTCGGGTTCGATCATCCACCCACCGAGGAACGCCGCCCCGGGCGCCCGGCCCGTCGCCCGGGCCCGGGCCAGCGCCCGGGCGACGGTCAGCGGCATCTCGGGCACCGTGCCGCCCGGCGCCCTGTCCAAGGACCCGCCCACCTCTCCGGCGGGCGCGGGGCGGGCGATCACGTCCCGCCCTGTGGCCTCCAGCCGCTCTGCATCCCAAAGCTCGGTCAGCAGCGTGACCGCCCCGCCGCAGCACTGGCCCATCGCGGGCCCGAGCGGCAGGCGTTCCAGCATCTCGCGCTTCGTCTCCAGCGCGGCGCGGGCACGGGCCGCGGCCTCGAATTCAAGCGTTCCGCCGCCGATGGTGCCGGACTGCCCCCTGCTCCAGACAAGCATCGCGGCGCCGACCTCGCGCGGAACGGACCCCCGCGTCTCGGCCACCACGACCCGCGCGACGCGTCCATGCTGCGCGATGGCGGCGTGCAGGGCCTGGCGATCGAAGCTCATGCCGCCCACGCCCCGCTTGACGTCAGGGGCCCCGCCTTTGCGGCGCCGTCGCCCGAAGGCGTTGCCGGGCGGCGTCCGCGCCTTTCCCCCGAAGGGCGCTTGGGGGCGCAGGACGAAACCGGCGCGCCGCACCTGCGCGAGGGCGCTCCGACGGCGGCCCGCTCAAGCGCGCCCCCCTGAGGGCTGGCCGCGCAGGAAGGGACCGCGCGCCCGGCGCTCCACGCCCCCGGGCTCCGCCCGTGAGCGGCTGAAAGCGTCCACTGGACGCTTTCCGGGACGCCGGGGCCCCATGGCCCTGGGCTCCGCCCGTGAGCGGCTGAAAGCGTCCACTGGACGCTTTCCGGGACGCCGCTCACTCCCTCACCCGCGCGATGGCGGCGAGGACGCGCTCGGGCGTGGCGGGGGCGTCCAGCGCCGGGTAGCCGGGACCGCAGGCCGAGATCGCGTCCGACAAGGCCAGAAGAACCGAAATGCCCAGCATGAAAGGCGGCTCGCCCACCGCCTTGGAGCGATAGATCGTCTCTTCGCGGTTCTGTCCGTCCCAGAGCGCCACGTTGAACACCGCGGGCCGGTCGGAACAGGCAGGGATCTTGTAGGTCGAGGGCGCGTGGGTGCGTAGCCGGCCCTTGTCGTCCCAGACCAGCTCTTCGGTCGTCAGCCAGCCCGCGCCCTGCACGAAGCCGCCCTCGATCTGGCCCACGTCCAGCGCGGGGTTCAGCGACGCGCCGGCGTCGTGCAGGATATCGGTGCGCAGGATCCGGTATTCGCCGGTCAGCGTGTCGATCACGACCTCGCTGA
Source organism: Mesobaculum littorinae (assembly GCF_004011175.1). Lineage (GTDB taxonomy): Bacteria > Pseudomonadota > Alphaproteobacteria > Rhodobacterales > Rhodobacteraceae > Tranquillimonas > Tranquillimonas littorinae. The sequence continues at coordinate 192,653 of NZ_RQXX01000003.1, forward strand.
CCGCCGCGCCGTAGGCAAAGTAGAAGAACGGCCGACCCCGCCCCTTGATGCGATCCCACTCGATCCCCGGGGTGGCATAGTAGCCGGTGGCCGACAGGGGCACCCGGCCGACATAGGCGGCCTGCGCGGCCTCGGCAAAGCTGTAGACCTCGGCCCCCACGCGGACCTCGCCCGCCTCGAACCGGACGGCACCCGCCTCCTGCTGGTGCAGCTGGGCCAGGTGCGCAGCGATGCGGTCGCGGATCGTGTCGCAGGCCCTTGCCACCGCCATGCCGTTCAGGTCGGACCCCGACGATGCCGCGGTGGCCGAGGTGTTGGGCACCTTGCCGGTATCCGTCGCGGTGATCTTCACCGCCCCGGACCCCACGCCGAAACGGCTGGCGGCGACCTGCGCGACCTTCTGGAACAGTCCCTGCCCCATCTCGGTGCCGCCGTGGTTCAGGTGGATCGAGCCGTCCTGGTAGACATGCACCAGCGCTCCCGCCTGGTTCAGGTGGCTCATGGTGAAGGAGATCCCGAACTTCACCGGCGACATCGCGATCCCGCGCTTCAGCACCTCGTTCCCGTCGTTCCACGCCCGCACCGCCGCGCGCCGCTCCGCGTAGTCCGAGGAGGACAGCAGGCGGTCCGTGATCCCGTGCAGGATGAAATCCTCGACCGCCTGCCCGTAGGGCGTCAGCTGTTCGCCCGCGGGCGCGGCATGCACGGGATCGCGTTGCGACACCGCCGCGCCCTCGGCCCCGCGCGACGCGAGATCTTCGGCGCTCGAGCGGTGATGCGCGGGGGGCGTGCCCCCGTCGTCCGACCCTCCGTCCGACGGCGTGCCGTCCTGCCCCGTCGACAGCGCCGGGTCGGGCATGTCGGGTCCGGTCCCGGCCTGCCCCATTTCGCGGTAATAGTTCGCCCGGCGCACCTCGGTCGGGTCGCGGCCCAGCGCATGCGCGATCTCATCCATCACCCGCTCGATCCCGACCATGCCCTGCGGCCCGCCGAAGCCGCGGAAGGCGGTGGCGGACTGGGTGTTGGTCTTCCAGCGGTGGCTGACGATCTCCATGTTCTCGATCAGGTAGGCGTTGTCGGCATGCAGCATCGCGCGGTCGGCCACGGGCAGCGACAGGTCCATCGACCAGCCGCAGCGGCAATGCTGGACGAAGCGCACCGCGCTGACGCGGCCGCTGTCGTCGAACCCCGCGGCGTAGTCGATACGGAAATCGTGCCGCTTGCCGGTGATCACCATGTCGTCGTCGCGGTCATAGCGCATCTTGGCCGGCCGGCCCGTGGCCCGGGCGGCGACGGCGCAGGCCACGGCCAGCGCGTTGCCCTGGCTTTCCTTGCCGCCGAAGCCGCCGCCCATGCGCCGCACCTCGACCCGCACGGAATGCATCGGCACGCCCAGCGCCTCGGCCACCTTGTGCTGGATCTCGGTCGGGTGCTGGGTCGAGGACTGCACCAGCATCGCCTCGTCCTCCTGCGGGACGGCGAGGGCGGCCTGCCCTTCGAGGTAGAAATGCTCCTGCCCGCCCAGACGCAGCGTGCCCTCGACCCGGCGCGGCGCGCGGGCCAGCGCTGCGGCGGTGTCGCCCATGGCGTAGTGCCGCGGCGCGTCCTCGAAGCGGCTGCCGGCGGCTTCGGCCTGCTCGATCGTCAGGATGGCGGGCAGCGGATCGATCTCGATGGCGCCCAGCCGCGCGGCCCGGCGGGCAGCCCCATGGCTGGTGGCCACGACGAGAAATATCGGCTGGCCGAGAAAGAACACCTCGTCCACCGCCAGCAGCGGCTCGTCATGGGCCGAGGGCGAGACGTCGTTTTCCCCCGGCAGGTCTGCGGCGGTCAGAACGGCGACCACACCCGGCGCGGCGCGCACGGCGTCGAGGTCGACCGACGCGATCCGCCCGCGCGCCACGTCCGACAGCCCGAAGGCCAGGTGCAGGCAGTTGCCCGGCGTCGGAATGTCGTCGACGTAGCGGGCGGCGCCCGTCACGTGCATCCGCGCGGCATCGTGGGGCAGCGGTTTCGCGACGCTCATGGCTGCACCTCCAGCACGTTGACGGGGCGGCCCTCATCCTCGGCCAGGTAGCGGGCGAGCATCCCTCGCGCCGCCTTGAGGCGATAGGACGACGAGGCGCGCATGTCGCTGAGCGGCTGGAAGTCCTGCGCCAGCGCCTCTTGCGCCGCGGCCACGGTTTCGGCGGTCCAGGGCCGGCCCCGCAGCGCCGCCTCGACCGCCGAGGCGCGCTTCGGGATCCCCGCCATGCCGCCGAAGGCGATGCGCGCCTGCGTGACGGTGCCGTCCTCGACCGTGATCGAGAGGCAGCCGCAGACGGCCGAGATGTCCTGGTCGAAGCGCTTCGACAGCTTGTAGCAGCGCAGCCTGTCGGGCTGGCGCGGGAAACTCACCGCCTCCACGAACTCGCCCGGCTGGCGATCCTGCTTGCCGTATTCGAGGAAGAAGGACTCAAGCGGGATCTCGCGCCGCTCACCGCCGCGCCGCAGGTGCAGCGTGGCGCCCAGCGCGATCAGCGCGGGCGGCCCGTCGCCGATGGGCGAGCCGTTGGCAATGTTGCCGCCCACGGTCGCTGCGTTGCGCACCTGGGTCGAGCCGTAGCGGCGCAACATCTCGGCGAACGAGGGGTGCAGATCGGCAATGGCCCGGCGCAGCTCGGCCACGGTGGCGGTTGCGCCGATGCAGATGGTGTCGCGGCCGATCTCGATCCCGCGCAGGTCTGCGACGCCGTTCAGGAAGCACACAGTGCCCAGGTCGCGCAGTCCCTTCGTGACCCAGAGGCCCACGTCGGTCGCCCCGCCCACCAGCGTGGCGCCGGGATTGGCCGCGTAGAAGGCCGCAAGGTCGTCTGCCGTGGTGGGCCGGTAGAACGGCGTGGCCGAGGGCACGGGCCCGCCTTCGGACGAGGCGCCGGAGCCCGCGGTGGGATTGCGGTGGCCCCAGTCGGCACCCGTCCCGGCATAGCCGCCGGGCGCGGTGGCCGCGGTCGGGACCGGCCCGTCGGTCAGCGCCTCGGGGGCGCCGTAGGCAGGGTCCGCATCCTCGCCCGGGGGGGCATCGCGCATCCAGTCCGGGACCGGCGCCGCCTGCGCGGCCTGCGCCGCGCGGATGATCGGGGCGTAACCGGTGCAGCGGCACAGGTTGCCGGCCAGCTGATCGTCGTGATCCGTGGCGCCGTTCAGGTGCGCGGTGGCCATCGAGACGATGAAGCCGGGCGTGCAGAACCCGCATTGGGACCCATGGGCATCGACCATCGCCTGCTGCACGGGATGCAGCTGCCCCTCGGGCCCCGCGATCCCTTCGACGGTGCGCACCGCCTTGCCCGCGATCTGGGGCAGGAACAGGATGCAAGCATTGACCGCGCGGGCGCCATCCTCATCGGTGACCATCACCGTGCAGGCGCCGCAGTCGCCTTCGTTGCAGCCTTCCTTGGTGCCGGTCAGGCCGCGATTTTCGCGCAGCCAGTCAAGCAGCGTCCGCGTGGGCGGCTCGCCGTCGATATGCACGCTCTCTCCGTTCAGAAGAAAGGTGAAGCTCATGTGATGTATCCCGCCGCCTTACCACTTGGCTATGAGGGGCCCCTGCGCATGGTCGATGCGGCGTAGACCGCGCGCCCCCGGTCAGGGGTCGATGAAACAGGCGCAGCATCGCTTTGGCAAGCCCCCGCCACGGCGTTATGACGGGCGGCGCAGCATCGGACGAACGGGCAGGGACGCATGGCAGAGCTGACGATCCGCGAAATCGGGCGCGAGGAGGAAGAGACGGTCTGGCGCCTTCTGAAGCCCATCGTCGAGGCGGGCGAAACTCTCTGCGCCCCGCCCGGGGGCGGGCGCGCGGGCGGGCTGGCCTATTGGTGGCCCGCGACCGCCCGGGTGTTCCTGGCCGAGGCCGAGGGCACGCCCCTAGGCACCGCCTACCTGCGGCCCAACCAGACCGGCGGCGGCGCACATGTCTGCAACGCGGGCTTCGCGACGGCGCCCGAGGCCAAGGGCCGCGGCGTCGCGCGCGCGCTTCTGGTCCGCGTGCTGGACGAGGCGCGCGCGGCGGGCTTTGCCGCGATGCAGTTCAACTTCGTCGTGGCCAGCAACACCCGTGCCATCGCGATCTGGGAAAGCCACGGCTTCGAGGTGGTGGGCCGCCTGCCCTGCGCCTACCGCCCGCTCTCGGGTGGCGAGGTCGACGCGCTGGTGATGTATCGCCGGCTGGACGACACGCCCCCGCCGCACGACACCTGAACGCCCCGCCGGGGGCCCGGGTCCGCCCCGCGGAGGCGCAAGGGACCATCGCCCCCACGGCACGGCCCAGACGACGGGACAGGCGTTCGGCCCGGTCCCGCGCAGGGGGGCGATGACGGGCATTAAAGGGTGGCCCGGTCAGGCGGAGGATGGCGCGGGGTGCGAAGGCGGGCGGCCCCGGCGCCGCCCTCGGCCGGGCGCCCCACGTCCCCGCATAGCGGCCTGTCGTGCCCCGGCAAAGCCTGTTAGACGTCGGGGCCAAGGCCCGCAGGAGACACCATTGACATGCCCAACCGCAGCCGTCCGCTTTATGCCGTGCTGATCGATGCCGACAACATTCCGGCGAAGTTCGCGCAGCCCATCCTGAAAGAGATCACATCGCTCGGAGAACCGGCGCTGCGCCGGGTCTACGGCGACTGGTCGTCGGGACGGCTGAACAACTGGTCGAAGACGGTGCGCGATCTCGGGCTGGTGGCGCACCAGGAATCGGCCAACACCGTGGGCAAGAACGCCAGCGACATCGGGCTGGTGATCGACGCGATGGACATCCTGCATACCGGGCGCTTCGACGGCTTCGTGCTGGTCAGCTCGGACAGCGACTTTACCGCGCTGGCCAACCGCATCCGCGAACAGGGGCTGGACGTCATCGGCATCGGCGAGCGCAAGGCCCCCGAAAGCCTGCGCAACGTCTGCAACCGCTTCATCATGATCGAAAACATCGTCGATGAGCCCGAGACCACGGCCCCCGCGCCCGGCAAGCCCGCTCAGGAAACGCCCTCGACCAAGCAGTCGCCGCTGGACGCGGTGCCGCTGATCCTGCGGGCGATGGACAAGATCGAGCAGGACGACGAATGGTATGCGCTGGGACCGCTCGGGCAGTACATCGTCGCCGACAATCCCGACTTCGACACCCGCACCTACGGCAAGCGCAAGCTGTCGGACCTGGTGACCGAGCTGAAGCGGTTCGAGACCAAGCGCATCGGCAACCAGCTGCACGTCCGCCGCGCCGACTGACCGGGCCCCGGCATCGTCCCGGGCGGCGTCGTCGCGTCGGGCATCGTCCTGTAGCGCAACGCCCCCTCCGGCAGCCGCCCGCGGCGCCGGTCGCGGCAGGCCGGGGACCGCTCGGCGGCCTGCGCCACGGCAGCCGAGAGGCTCCGGGCACACCTACGAGGTGGCAGGGCGGCACTTGCCCCCGGGGCCCCTTTGGCGGGCGGAGCCCTGAGCGGTTTCTGCCTGACCGGGTGGACCCGCCTGGCGGCGGTGCCTAGGTGTCGGCCCCGCCCGTACTGCCGCCCGTTCTGCCGCCGTGCCGCGGTGCGCCGCGATCCAGCCTGAGGGGCGAGCGCGAAAACCGGATGGGCGAGCGGATGCCGGGCACCGTGCCGCCCTTCGCGCCCTCGTGCGGCAGGTCGATGCGCAGCCCCCGCGCGATCACCTGCGGATCCTCGAAGACATCGCCCACCGTGTTGATCGGCCCGCCCGGCACGCCCGCCTCTTCCAGTTGCGCCAGCAGCGTGTCGCGCGGGATCTGCTGCGTCTTCGCCGAGATCAGCTGCGCCAGCGCGGAGCGGTTGGCGACACGGGCGGGGTTGGTCGCATAGGCCGGATCGGCCACCAGCTGCCCCAGATCCAGCAGGGCGCAGAGCCGGGCGAACTGGCCGTCATTGCCGACCGCGATGATCAGGTGCCCGTCCGAGACGGGAAACACCTGGTAGGGCGCGATCGAGGGGTGGGCGTTGCCCAGCCGCTGCGGCACCACGCCCGAGGTCAGGTAGCTTTGCCCCTGGTTCGCCAGCACGCCCACCATGCTGTCGTAAAGCGCCATGTCGATATGCTGGCCCCGGCCGGACCGCTCGCGCTCCAGCAGCGCGGCCTCGATCGCGATGACGCCGTAGAGGCCGGTAAAGATGTCGGCGAAGGCCACGCCGATCTTCTGCGGCGGCTGCGCCGGGTCGCCCGTCAGGTCCATGATCCCCGACATGCCCTGGATGATGTAGTCGTACCCCGCGCGCGTGGCATAGGGGCCGGTCTGGCCGAAGCCCGTGACCGAGCAGTAGATCAGACGCGGATTGAGGGCCGACAGGCTGTCGTAGTCGAGACCGTATTTCACCAGCCCGCCGGTCTTGAAATTCTCGATGAGGATATCGGCCTCGGCCGCCAGCGCGCGCAGTTCGGCCTGCCCCTCGGCGGTGGCGAAATCGATGACGACGCTGGACTTGCCCCGGTTGGCGCAATGGAAATAGGCGGCGTCGAGCGGCCCGTCCTCGCCCTCGACAAAGGGCGGTCCCCAGTTGCGGGTATCGTCGCCCGCCGGGCTTTCGACCTTGATGACCTCGGCCCCGAGATCGGCCAGCGTCTGCCCGATCCACGGCCCGGCCAGGATGCGAGCAAGCTCGAGCACCTTGAGCCCGTCGAGCGGCGGGCGAGCGCCGCCCCCGGTCATCGACACGTCCCCGCGGGCCCTGCGCCGGGGCGGCCCCGGGGCGCATCACGGCGCGTGGCACGGGGCGCGTCACGGCGCGCGTCACGGATCTGAGGGCTGAGGTCGGTCATCGGCGCACGTCTCCCTGGCGGACGGCGCCGTGATACCGTGTTCCACGTCGGGGTGACAGGCCCCGGGCGGGGTTTCGGCGGGCGACCGTCCCGGCGGGCGCGCCCGATGCAGGCCCCGGGGCAGGTCCGATACGCCAAGACGGGGCGGAGCGTCGCGCGTCAGGTCCGGGCGCCGCATCCCGCGTCACGGTGCCGGGGGTACCGCGCCCACGTCACCTGCCCCTTCTTGTCGACGGAGCGCGACGATCAATGCAAAACCATCTAGCTGCGCTCGGCCCACCTTGGGGACTGGCGCCGTCCCGGCGCCCCCGGGGGCCTGCGCAATGCGCGGCCGGGCGATCCCGGCCGCCGAGGTTGTCCCCGGCTCTACCCGGCTTCGGGGACGAGCAGCCCTGCCTCGATCAGTTCCTTGCGTTCGCGGATCAGGACGCCGTGGTTCTGGTCGGCGTCGTCATCGGTGATCGTGCGCTCGACAACGCCGGGATGGCGACCAAAGGCCTCCATGGTGTTGTTGGGGAACCAGCTGACGCCGATATCCTCGAACCCCGGCAGCTGCGACAGGATGGTGCTGGTGGCACGCGAACAGCCGGCCGCGGCGACGGGGCCGTAGTCCATCGCCAGGCGCAGCGCCTGCTCGGCGACCTCGGGCGATACCTCGATCCGCTGCTCGACGATGCGGAAGCTCTCACGCGCATGGAAATCGATGTAGACGGACTGGATACGCGGGGACACGCCGTACAGCACGTCGCCGCGCTCAGGCGCGTTGGGATGCACGAAGGATCCCGCCGGGTCGAACAGGACCCGTTGCGAGCCGTTGATCAGAAGCCCGGTATGCGCGCCATTGTCGTTAATGTTGCGGATCACGGTATAAAGCGTGAGCGAGGGCGCTTCGTCCGGGGCGGTGTAGGCGGCGCGCTGGACTTCGGCCAGCGGCGTCCCGACCTCGACCCCGGCACAGGCGGCGAGAAGCGGCAGGAGCGCGGCCAGAAGCACGCGCCGGAACAGGTGGGTCATGATCAGTTGATCAGGGCCAGGAAGACCAGGAAGATCACGACGGCGATCGCGCCGCGGGTGACCATGGTGATGAACCCGTTGAAGGTTTCTTCCTGGACGGTGATGTCCATCGACCCGTGCTTGTGTTCGGCCATTTTCAGCAAATCCCCTGCCTGCCGGGCGCACCAGTCGTTCGGTGCGTCCAATCGTTCGGTGCGGAGCGATAGACGATTCCTCCCGCCCTGTCACGCGCCGGATCGCCGCAACCCCGGCCCTCGCAGCCCGGTGCGGCCCGGGGCAGCCCGTGCGCCGCGCCCGCCTGCCGATCCGCCCCCGCGGACCGGCGCGGGTGGGCGTTCGGTGACCAGACGTCGGCGGCCAACGTCTACGGGCCGGGGGTCGCAGCGAAGCTACGCTGCCCGGGCGGGACGTGTGACGGCGGACATCAAGAGGCGGACGGCAGGACGAAGAGCTCAGGAGGCCGGGGCCTTGAGCCGTGCCGCGCGAGGCCCCGGCTCAGGGCGCGGCGTCGTTTGGATCGGCGCTTTTCAGATCGGCCGTTTCAAGATCGGCTGCGAGCCGAAACCCGATGCGCTGCGGCTCGGGCCGCTCGGGCGCCTTCGGCACCGCGCGCAGGAACACCGAAAGCTGGCTGACATGCTGGATGAGCTGGGTCTTCTGGCCCGTCGGATCAGTGCCGTAGAAGGTGACGATATCGGGATCGAAATAGCCCATGCCCTGGATCTTGAGCACCCCGGGCGCGCCGCCCACGAAGCCCATGGCGACCTCGTGTTCGCCATCCAGCCCCTCTTCGAACTTGCGGATGTAGAGCACCAGCCGCTGATAGGCCCATTCGGCAGGGCTCTTGCTGGCGACGGGTTGCCGGACCGCGGCGGGCAGCGGGGCGGATTCGACCCCCTCGGTCGCGGGGTCGGCATGGACGGCATGGGCGCGCGGCAGGGCGCTGGCCTCCATCGCCTCGGCCGCGGTGTGGATCGGATCGGTCATCTGCGGTCCCTCCCGGGGGGTCAGGCGCGGCGCCACAGCCATGCGCCGGTCTCGGTGATCTCGCGCGTGGCCCGCCCGGAATGCCACAGGTGGACGCAATGGGCCATCGCCTCGACCATGGCCAGCCCGTAGGCATCGCCCCGGATCTCGCGCTTGAACAGAGGCACGAAGCAGTCGCAGGCGGTTTTCGGCGTGTCGAGATGCCGTTCCAGACGCGCAAGCGCGGCATGGTGGTTCTCGATCAGCTGGTCCAGCCGCGTGGGCAGGCCGCGATAGGGCAGCTTGTGGCCCGGCAGGACCAGCTGCGTCTCGGTCGCGAGGGTGGCGAAGCGCTCGCAGCTTTCCAGCCAGCCGGCCACCGGATCGGCGAGCGGTTCGGTCGCATGCGCCCCGATATTGGGCGAGATCGACGGCAGAAGCTGGTCACCCCCCAGCACGAGGTCGTCGTCACGGCTCCAGAACGTCGCGTGTTCGGGGGCATGGCCATTGCCCATGCGGATGTCCCAGTCGCGCCCGCCCATGCGGATGCACCCGCCTTCGACGATCCGGGTATAGCCCAGGGGCAGCGTGCCGGTGATGTCGGCAAAGTTCATCGGCCGCGCGGCGGCACGCTCCGCATAGACCTCGTCCGCCATACCCGCGGCGCGCCAGAAGGCCAGCGTTTCGGGAAGCGGGCGGTCCTGCACGTCCAGTTGCAGCATCCGCGTCAGCAGATAGGCGGTGCGGGTGGTGACGATCTCGGCCCCGCCGGCTGCGAACCACGCGGCCAGCCCGACGTGATCGGGATGGTTGTGGCTGAGCACGACACGGGCGACCGGCTTGCCCGCCAGCGGGCCCGCAAGCGCGGTTTCCCAGACCTCGCGGATCTCGGGCGTGTCGAGCCCTGTGTCGAGGATCGTCCAGGCGTCGCCGTCGTCCAGCGCATAGACGTTCACGTGGTCCAGCGCCCAAGGCAGCGGGATGCGCAGCCACAGCACCCCGGGGGCGATTTCGGTCGCGGCACCGGGGGCCGGGGGCGTGTCGACGGGATAGCGGATCTGTCGCGGGCTTGCGTCCATGGCCCGCGTCTTACGCCGCGAGGTCGTCGGGCGAAAGCGCGAAGAGCCCGGCTGCGCCCGCCCTCATCTCGGTCAGGCAGGCGGCGTGCTGGGGCAGAAGCCTGTCGACATAGACTGCGGCCAGCGCCGCGCGGGTCCCGGACGCGCCGGCCTCGCCCGCTTCGGCGACGGCGCAGGCGAGGTGCGCATGCGCCCCCAGCACCCGGGCAAAGGCGCGCAGGTAGGCCATGGCGCCGGCAAGACGGTCGGTCACATCCTCCTGCGCCAAAAGCCATTCAGTCCCTTCGCGCAGCTCTTCGGCCGCGTGCCAGACCGGCCCCGCCAGCGCGGGATGCCCGGCGCGGGCGGACTCGGCGGCCTGCTGGATTTCGTCGAGAAGCCGGAACGCGGCCTCGCCCCCGTCGGCGAGCTTCCGGCCAACGAGATCCATCGCCTGAATGCCGTTGGTGCCTTCGTAGATCGCCGTCACCCGCACGTCGCGGACGAACTGCGCGGCGCCGGTCTCTTCGATATAGCCCATCCCGCCGTGCACCTGCACGCCTTCCTGCGCGACGGACATGCCGACCTCGGTGCCATGCGCCTTGGCGATGGGGGTCAGGAAGGCAGCGCGGGCGGCCCAGGCGGGATCGCCGGTCGCCGTCTTCATGTCGATCGCCGCGGCGCACATCAGCGCGATGGCGCGGGCGCCCTGCACCTCGGCGCGCATCCCCGCCAGCATTCGCCGCACGTCGGCATGCTCGACGATGGTGCCCGTGCCCGACGCGCGGCCCTGCTTGCGGTCGCGCGCATAGGCCAGCGCCTGCTGAAACGCCGCCTCGGCCACGCCGATGCCCTGCACGCCGACGCCCAGCCGGGCGTTGTTCATCATCGTGAACATCGCCGCCATGCCACCATGCGGTTCCCCCACCAGCCACCCCGTGGCCCCGGCATAGTCCATCACGCAGGTGGGCGAACCATGGAGGCCGGTCTTTTCCTCAAGCGACAGGACCTGCACCGCGTTGGCCGCGCCCGGCGTGCCGCCGCCCATCTCCGGCTCGCCCGGCAGGATCTTCGGCACAAGGAACAGGCTGATCCCCCGCGTGCCAGCGGGCGCGTCCGGCAGGCGCGCCAGCACGAGATGGCAGACATTGCCGGAAAAATCGTTGTCGCCCCAGGTGATGTAGATCTTCTGCCCGGTGACGGCGTAGGTGCCATCCTCCCGCGGCTCGGCCCGGGTGGTCAGCGCGCCGACGTCCGAGCCTGCCTGCGGCTCGGTCAGGTTCATCGTGCCCGACCATTCGCCCGAGACGAGCTTGGGCAGCGCCCAGGACTTGAGCTCGTCGCTGGCATGATGCTCAAGCGCCTCGATCTGGCCCTGCGTCATCAGCGGGTTCAGTTGCAGGGCAAGGCAGGCCGAGGACATCATCTCGTTGACGGCCGTGGCCAGCGTCATCGGCAGGCCCATGCCGCCATGGTCGGGATCGGCCGCGATGCCGATCCAGCCCCCCTCGGCGATCGCGCGGTAGCCCTCGCCAAACCCTTCGGGGCAGCGCACGCGCCCGTTTTCAAGCCGCGCGGGATCGGTATCGCCGCGCCGTTGCAGCGGGGCCAGCACGTCTTCGCACAGGCGCGCGGCCTCGGACAGGATGGCCTGGGCAGTGTCGGGCGTCGCCTCGGCGAACCTGTCTGTGGCGGCGATCTTCGGCAAATCGGCGACATGCGCCATGAGGAAGGCGAGATCGTGAAGTGGCGCGCGATAGGACATTGGCGGTTTCCTCCCTTGCCCCCGCTTGGCAAGCGGCGGCGCGGCCCATAATAGCCGGGCCAGACCTGTCGAACTTTCGGCGAAAGGATGCGCGGCGCGACGCCCTGCGACAAGTCCAACGCCGCGTCAGAAGAGGGACCCGCATCATGCCCCGGACCGACCTGCTGCCCGCGACCGACGAAGGCCTTGCCCGCGCCGCCGCCCTGCTGCGGGCCGGCCAGCTTGTCGCCTTCGCGACCGAGACGGTCTATGGGCTGGGCGCGGACGCGACCGACGCGGACGCCGTCGCCGGGATCTATGCCGCCAAGGGGCGGCCCAGCTTCAACCCGCTGATCGTGCATGTGCCCGACCTGGCCGCGGCCGAACGGGTGGCGGTGTTCGACGCGCGCGCCCGGGCGCTGGCCGCCGCCTTCTGGCCCGGGCCGCTGACGCTGGTGCTGCCGCTGCGCGACGGCGCGGGCATCGCGCCGGGGGTCACGGCCGGGCTCGATACCGTGGCGATCCGGGTGCCCGCCCCCGCCACGGCGCGCGATCTTCTGGCCCGCACCAGGCGGCCGGTGGCGGCGCCCTCGGCCAACCCCTCGGGCCGGATCAGCCCGACCCGTGCTGCACATGTGCTCGAAGGTCTGGATGGACGCATCGCGGCGGTGCTGGAGGGCGGCGACTGTCCGGTGGGCGTGGAATCCACCATCCTGTCGCTGGCCGGGGCGCCGGGCGACGCGCCACGCCTGCTTCGCCCCGGAGGCATCCCGCGCGAGGCGCTCGAGGCGCATCTGGGCGAGGTCGAGAGCGGCGCCGATGCCAAGGCGACGCCGACCTCGCCGGGTCAGCTTCTGTCGCACTACGCCCCCCGCGCGCGCCTTCGGCTTTCCGCCCCCCGGGCGGAGGCGGGCGAGGTCTACCTGGCGTTCGGCCCCGCCCCGGGCGGCTGGACCCTGTCGACCGCCGCGGACCCGGCCGAAGCCGCCGCCGCGTTGTTCCAGACATTGCGGGACATGGATGCCGCGGGGATCGCGCGGATCGCCGTGGCGCCGATCCCGGATGCGGGGCTGGGCCTTGCCATCAACGACCGACTGCGCCGCGCGGCGGCGCCCCGCGATCCGGGAGATGCGGAAGCCGACTGACCGGCCAAGCCGCGGCCAAGCGCCGGGATCGTGACGCAGTGGCGCCGGAGGCCAAGCGCCTAGGCGTGACCGGCGGCGGAAGAAAGCGTCAGCGGATCAATCCCGATCGAGTTCAGCGCTCCCTGCCACTTGCCGGAGTTGTCCGTCCCGAAGAGCAGCCCGTCGGCGGCATCGCAGATCAGCCAGCCGTTCTGGGCAATCTCGGATTCCAGTTGCCCGGGCCCCCACCCCGCGTAGCCCAGGGCGAGGATCGCCTGCCGCGGACCGCCGCCCTGCGCCATGGCCTCAAGAATGTCGAGCGTGGCCGTCATCGCGTAGCAGGGGTCGACCTGCAGGGTGCCAGCCGCGGGCGCGTAATCGCCCGAGTGCAGCACGAAGCCGCGGCCATGTTCGACCGGGCCGCCGAAATGCACCTGGATTTCGCGGGCCCCCTCGCCCGCGTCGATGTTCAGCTGATCGAGAAGGCCCTGAAACGTCAGGTCGCCGGCCGGCTTGTTGACGATCAGGCCCATCGCGCCGTCCTCGGAATGGGCGCAAAGGTAGATCACGCTGTGTTCGAACCGCGGATCGCCCATGCCGGGCATCGCGATCAGGATCTTGCCGTGCAGATCCGACAGGCTGGAGAGGTCATCCATGGATTGTATCTTGGCCTCTCTCGCGAGATCGGCAAGGGGGCGTGTGGCATTGAAGGCAATTCACCGCTGCCCCGCCCCGTCGATCGGCGCCGCCCGCATCGCGCGGACGGCGCCATAACCCGGAACGCCGGTTCAGGACGCGTGGCGCATCCCGTCGTCCGATGCGCTGGTCGGGACCAGCGCCGTCACCACATCGCGCATCGACAGAAGTCCGATCATCCGCCCCTCGTGGGTGACGCGGTAGCTGAGCTCGGCATTGCCGCCCGACTTGGCGATGACGTCTTCCAGCGTGGCGTTCGCGTCGATGTCGCCCGAGGTGGTGCCGGGATCTTCGGACGTCTTGGTCATGATCGTCCGGGCCCGCAGGACGCGGGCGCGGTTGATGTCGCTGATGAAGTCGATGATGTAGGGATCGTTCGGGTTCATCAGGATGTGCTGCGGTTCGCCCTGCTGCACGACCTGGCCGTCCTTCAGGATCACCAGATGGTCGGCCAGCTTCAGCGCCTCGTCCAGATCGTGGGTGATGAAGACCACGGTCTTTTGCAGTTCGGCCTGAAGCTCGAGCAGGAGGTCCTGCATGTCGGTGCGGATCAGCGGATCGAGCGCAGAGAATGCCTCGTCCATCAGCATGATGTCCGAGTTCGAGGTCAGCGCCCGGGCGATGCCCACGCGCTGCTGCATCCCGCCCGACAGCTGGTGGGGATATTGCGGCCCTTGCCCCTGAAGCCCGACACGGTCGAGCCACTTGGTCGCCTCGGCCTCGTAGTCCTTGCGCGGCTTGCCCTCGACGATCCACGGCGTCGCGGCGTTTTCCAGCACGGTGCGGTGCGGCAACAGCGCGAACTTCTGGAACACCATCGACATGTTGGTCCGCCGCAGGCCGCGAAGCTTGCGCGCGTTGTAGTCCATGATGTTCTCGCCGTTGACGATCACCTCGCCGTCGGTCGGGTCGATCAGCCGGTTTAGGTGCCGGATCAGCGTCGACTTGCCCGACCCGGACAGGCCCATGATGACGGTGATCTCGCCCGCCTGCATGTCGACGTTGATGTCCCGCAGGCCGAGCACGTGATTGTACTCGGCCAGCAGCTCGGACTTGCCGACGCCGTTCTTGGCATGCTCCAGCGCCATCTGCGGGTCGTTTCCGAAGATCTTGTAGAGGTTGCGGATCTTGATCTTGGGGTCTTCCATGTCCGTCTCCTCAGCTCTTCTGCGCGGCGTTGACGCGGGCAAGCGCCGCCTTGGTCGACCGGTCGAGGATCACCGCCAGCAGCACGATGCCCAGCCCCGAGATCAGGCCGACGCCCAGTTCGAGGTTGCGGATGCCGCGCAGCACCAGCACGCCCAGACCCGGGGCCGAGACCAGCGAGGCGATGACGACCATGGCGAGGCTCATCATGATGGTCTGGTTCACGCCGGCCATGATGTTGGGCAGCGCCAGCGGGATCTGCACGCCGAAGAGCTTCTGCCGGTCGGTCATGCCGAAGGCGTCCGCGGCCTCGATCACCTCCTTGTCGACCAGCCGGATGCCGAGGTTCGTCAGGCGGACCACCGGCACGATGGCATAAAGGATGATCGCGATGCCGTAGAGCTTGGGCTCGGTCACCGAGAACAGGAAGATCAGCGGGATCAGGTAGACGAAGGGCGGCAGCGTCTGCAGCATGTCGAGGACCGGGATCATCGTGCGTTCGAAGGGATCCGAGCGCGACATCAGGATGCCTATGGGCACGCCCAGCAGCACGCATAGCGTCGCGCAGACGAAGATCACCGCAAGGGTCTGCATCGCGTAGACGTAGTAGTCGATGAAGGCCATCGCGCAGAACGCGAGGACGACGAAGGCCACCAGCTTCCACGAGCGGCTGATCGCGAGGACGAGAATCCCCAGAAGCGGGATCATGATCCACCATGGCGTGGACTGGAACATCCACAATGCCCATTCCAGCGCCCAGCTCAGCGGCTGGGTGATGGGATCGAGCACGTAGCTCAGTGCATCCTTGATATCGAGGAACCCGCGTTCCAGCCCCAGCGTGACCTGCCGCGACTGCGGAAATGCGTCGCAGGCGTCGTTCAGCGCATCCATGGAAGGAAACGGCGTGTCCCAGAGCGACGGATCGGGTGCCCCGCCGCCGGTCTGGTTCAGCAGGTCCGCCATCGACATCGGCCCGCCGCTTCCGCTTCCGTCACCATCGCACCAGCTTCGCAAGCCGAGCGAATTGAATACCCAATCGTAGGTGGCCATTAATACTACCCCGTCCTTCTTTCTCTTGCCGCCCCTCGAAGCTTAGGCGGAACGAAAAAAGCGGGGCGACCACTTTGGGCCGCCCCGCCGAAAAATCCTACGTCAGGATCACTGCTCGAGAAGCTGCGAGAGGTTGCCCCGCGCGTCGTCGTTGATCCACTGGCTCCACTCGTCCTGATAGTTGCTCAGGAAATAGACGGCCGTTTCCTCGCCCGAGGCGTTGTTCTCGTCCTGCCACGCCAGGAGCGAGCTCATCGTGTCGGTCTGGAACGTCATGTTGCGGAAGAACTCGGCGATTTCGGGCTTGCTCTCGACGAACTCCGAAGTGGCCGAGGTCAGGATGACCGCCGACTTGAACTCGGACACCTGCGGATCCTCGGCGTCCTGGTTCTGCAGGTTCGCAAAGGCTTCTTCGTCGACTTCGCCCAGTTCGACGCGGGTCATGTCGTACTTGCCCATGGGAACCGTCGGACCCCAGTAGTAGCCGAACCACGGCTCATCGCTTTCGACGGCCGAGGCCATCGAGGTGGCGAGGGTCTCGCCCGACCCGTGGTTGAAAACCTCGATGCCGCTGTCTTCGAGGTTCAGCGCGCGGATGAGGTTGTCGCTGACGATGCGGCAGCCCCAGCCGTCGGGGCAGTTGTTGAAGCGGTTGCCGACAAGGTCGGGGTTCTCCATCACGCCTTCGATGGTCGTCAGCTCGGGATGCTCTTCCGCCAGCGCGGTCGGGATCCACCAGCCTTCGACGCCGCCGGGTTCCAGCACGTTGGCCAGACGCTCCATCGTGCCGCCCTCTTCAAGGCGGGTGTAGGCTTCGCCGGCCGAGTTCAGCCACAGGTTCGTGACGACATCGGGTTCGCCGTTTTCGGACACCGAGGTGATGGCCGGAACGGTGTCCGAAGGCACCAGCGACACGTCGCAGCCGTACCCCTGCTCAAGCAGGAATTCGGCGATGTTGGTGGTGACCTCGGCGGCCGCCCAGTTCATCTGCGCGATGGAAACTTCGCCGCATTCGCCGCTATCCTGCGCGAAAGCGGGCGCGGAGAGAAGAGCCATGGCAGCGGTGGTAAGCGTAAGAGTTTTCATTCTACCCCATTCGGTTCAATCAAGAATTTTGCGGATGCCGGCCTCATGCGCCGCAGCCCGGTCACGCAGCTTGCGTCTGACGGGCCGTGGGGCGCCGTTAGGCGGCGTCCGCGTCGTACCGGACATTACTCTAGGCCAAACTCCGCCGAGAACAAAGGGCACTCAGGTCAATTTGCGACATAAAATGCCGTTTTTAGACGATTATTGCGGCTCTCACGAGCGGTTCGCAGGATTCCTTCGGCTCCCCCAGCCATTTGCCGGGTCGCGCAGCCTCCACCCCGGCGGGCGGGACAGGGCCGGACGGGCCAGGGGCGGGCGGGCCAAGGACGGGATCATTGGCGCGACGTGCGGCATTTGAGCCCTTCCGGCGAAGCCTCCCATGCGTCCGACCGCGTCAGCCCCCGGGCCTCCGAGAAACGCCGCCCCGGTGCATCGGCAGCAGGCCCCGTGCCGGCCCCAGCGTCCCCGCCGGGACGGGGATCGTCCCTTGGGGTACCCGGCCCCGCCCCCATCGGCGGGGTGCCCGGTGTCAGTCTGTGGCGCAAAAAGGCCATCGGATGGGCGCGCAACGTCAGCCGCATGGCGACATAATCCTCGACCACCTCCTCGCCCGCCGTCATCTGCGGCAGATGCGCCGCGGGCTCGACGATGCCCTCGCCGTCGATATCGCCCGAGAACAGCGGCAGCGGCGCCTCTCCTCCCAGGGCCTTGGCCTCCCATATCGCGTCGCGGCGGCTGAGCCCCAGGGCGGCAAAGGCATCGGCCTCGGCCAGCAGGCGCAGGAAGCGGGGGGCAAGCCCGGCGCGGCGCCAGACGTCGGCCACGGTCTGGTAGCCGTTGCCGCGGGCGGCGGCGATCCAACGCGCCTCGTCCTCGCGCAGCGCCTTGATCTGGCGGAACCCCAGCCGCAGGGCCAGCCCGCCGCGGCCGTCGGGCTCCATCGTGCAGTCCCAGTAGCTGTGGTTGATGCAGACCGGACGCACCTCGACCCCGTGGTCGCGGACGTCGCGGACGATCTGCGCAGGCGCATAGAACCCCATCGGCTGAGAGTTCAGCAGCGACGCCGCGAATATGCCGGGATGGTGCCGTTTGAGCCAGGCCGAGGCATAGACCAGCAGCGCGAAGCTGGCCGCGTGGCTTTCGGGAAAGCCGTAGGAGCCGAAGCCCTCGATCTGCGCGAAACAGCGCTCGGAAAAGTCGCGCCGGTAGCCGTTATGCGCCATGCCGCGCAGGAACCTGTCGCGGAATTCGCTGACCCGTCCGTGTTTCTTGAACGTGGCCAGAGCGCGGCGCAGCCGGTCGGCCTCTTCCGGGGTGAACCCGGCGCCGACGATGGCGATCTGCATCGCCTGTTCCTGAAACAGCGGCACGCCCATCGTCTTGGACAGCACCTTGCCCAGCGCATCGGAGGGAAAGGTCACCTGCTCTTCGCCGCGGCGCCGTTTCAGGTAGGGATGCAGCATGTCGCCCTGAATGGGACCGGGGCGGATGATCGCGACCTCGATCACCAGGTCGTAGAAGGTGCGCGGCTGCATCCGCGGCAGGAAGTTCATCTGCGCCCGGCTTTCGACCTGGAACACCCCCAGCGAATCCGCGGCGCAGAGCATGTCGTAGGTCTGCGGATCCTCGGTCGGCAGGGTGGCGAGGTCGTAGCTGACGCGGTGATGCGTCTCGACCATCTCGAAGGCCTTGCGCAGGCACGACAGCATCCCCAGCGCCAGCACGTCGACCTTGAGGATGCCCAGCGCATCGATGTCGTCCTTGTCCCAGCAGATGACGGTGCGATCCTCCATCGCCGCGTTCTCGATCGGGACAAGTTCGTCCAGCCGGCCCTCGGTGATGATGAAACCGCCGACATGCTGGCTGAGGTGGCGGGGAAAACCCTGGATCTCCTCGACCAGCTCCAGCGTCTGCACCAGCCGCCGGTCGGCCCGGTCGAGCCCGATTTCGGCCATGCGCTGCGGTTCGAGCCCGTGGGCCCCGAAGAACCCCCAAAGCTGCGAGGACAGGGCTGCGACGGTATCGTCGGACAGCCCCATGGCGCGCCCGACCTCGCGGATCGCCCGCTTGCCGCGATAGTGGATCACGGTGGCGCAGAGGCCCGCGCGGTGGCGGCCATAGGTTTCGTAGATGTGCTGGATCACCTCCTCGCGCCGCTCGTGTTCGAAATCGACGTCGATGTCGGGCGGCTCGTCCCGCGCCTCGGAGACGAAGCGTTCGAAGACCATGGTGCCCACCTCGGGGCTGACCGAGGTCACGCCGAGGCAGTAGCACACCACCGAATTCGCCGCCGACCCCCGCCCCTGGCAGAGGATCCCGCGCGACCGGGCGAAGGCCACGATGTCGCTGACGGTCAGGAAATAGGGTTCGTACCCCAGCTTGGCGATGAGGGCGAGTTCGTGGGCCAGAAGGGTGCGCACGCTGTCGGGGGCGCCAGCCGGGTAGCGCCGGGCCAGCCCCTCCTGCGCCAGCCGGGCCAGACGGTCGGTCGCGGTCTCGCCCCCTGCGACCTCGGAGGGGTATTCGTAGCGCAGCTCGTCCAGCGAGAACCGGCAGCGCGCGGCGATCGCCTCGGCGGTGCGCATCGCCGTCTCGTGGCCCGCAAACAGCCGCGCCAGCTCGGCCGGGGCGCGCAGGCGGCATTCGGCATTGGCCAGCGCGGCGCGCCCCAAGTCATCGACCCGGGTGCCGGTGCGGATCGCCGTCAGCACGTCGGTCAGCCGACGCCGGTTGCCGTGATGCATGACCGGCGCCGCGGCCGCCGCGACCGGCAGGCCGGCCCGCCGCGCCCGCGTGGCGAGACGGTCGAAGCGGCGCCTGTCCTGTCCGTCGTAGAGGGGAGTGAGCAACAGCGCCACCTGCCCGGGAAAGCGGCGCGTCAGCCGGTCCGCCTGTCGCCACCATTCGCCCGCGCCGCCCGCATGCGCCGCGCCCTCTTGCGGGCCGACAGCGGCGGGGTCCGCGCCCTCATCCGCCCCAGCGGGATGCAGGAGAAGCTCCATCCCAGCCGCATGATCCAGCAGGTCGTCGAAGCGGATCAGGCACTCGCCCTTTCCCGCCCGGCGCCGCCCATCGGTCAGCAGCCGGCAGAGCCGCCCCCATGCCGCCCGGTCGCGCGGGATCGCGGTGACTTCGGGGCCGTCCACCGGCACGATCCGCGCCGCTGGGATCAGCCGGGGCACATGGCGG
Organism: Mesobaculum littorinae; assembly: GCF_004011175.1. Classification (GTDB taxonomy): domain Bacteria; phylum Pseudomonadota; class Alphaproteobacteria; order Rhodobacterales; family Rhodobacteraceae; genus Tranquillimonas; species Tranquillimonas littorinae. The sequence continues at coordinate 212,521 of NZ_RQXX01000003.1, forward strand.
ATCGGCACCCCGGGCGACGCAAACAGCCCGGGCGGAGCGGGCGGGCCGATCGGGTCGCGGTCGGCCTTTGCCCGCAGCCGCACCTGCCGCGCGATCTCACGCGCCTCGGTATGGGCGCGCACCACGCCCGCCACGCTGTTGCGGTCGGCGATGGCGATGGCCTCCAACCCCAGAAACGCTGCCCGCCCCATGTATTCCTCGGGGTGCGACCCGCCGGTCAGGAAGGTGAAGTTGGACGTGATGGAAAGCTCGACTTGCATGAGACCATGCATATTCACCTTTTGTTCGTGCGTGGAGTCTGTTTTGAAACTTATCCCCTCACCAGTTTGCGAGGAGTTCATTCGGGTATTGCCCCCGGGCTGAAAGCTCGGGGTTGTACAATGCGCCGCCCGATCGCGCGGGGGTCAGTCCTCTTCGGGATCGGTTTCGTCTTCGGCAGGCCGGGGCAGCGCATCCAGGGTCGCGGGGGGCGATCCGGGCTGGGTGTCGTCGGCCGGGTCTGGATCCGTTCGTTCTTCGTCCGATCGTTCCTCGTCGGCCTGCTCTTCGTCGCCCTGCTCCTCATCCGCCTGCTCTGCAGGCTCATCGGAAGCCCCTGGCACGGCTGCCTCCGGCACCGCGTCCTCGGGGTCGACGGCGTCGAGGTTCAGCGCGTCGGGATCCGTCTCCTCGACCTCGGGCGCGTCGGTTATGCCGATCTCATCGGCCGAGACGACGATGCCGGTCGCGGGGTCGGCCGGGCAGGATTCGTATTTGAAGGCATAGCCGTCGAAGGCCACGATCAGCCCGTCATCCGCCGCCCGCATCAACAGAGCGCGGCGGGTGAACTCCCCCTCCTCTCCGTCGCAGACGAGGTCGTAAAGCTGCGCATCCATGTCGCGCACGTTGACAGGCACCGTCAGACGGCAGGTCGTGCCCACGCCTTCGAACACGCCATCGAGGATGCGCACGGCACCCCCCTCCTGCCCGACGCGGGTGCAGTCGGAGGTCGGGGTGACGCGGTAGATCCCTTCGTATTCTTCCTGCGCGGCGGCCGGCCCGGGAGCCAGCCCAAGAAGGAGCAGGGCGACACCACAGATCGCCGCGAGCCGCCCGCGCAGCGAGCAAAGCCGTTGTGCAGGCCCGCCCGCCCCAGCGTGACGGCCTGCCTGTATGACATGGGCAGGTCTCATGGCCGGATACTATACCCGCCCTGCGCCGCACCGCCAGAGACGGATAATGAAGAGACAGCTAAAATGCGCCTCGGCTTCCCGTCCCCGACCGGCGGCCCGCCGGTCGCCGCCGAATATTCCCACTATTTAGCGAAGATCCGAGTCATCTGACGCTTTGCCGCCCCCTCCGCTCAATCTATACTGACCGATATCGCATTTGCCCGATTCAGGTTAATATCACGATGGTTGCGCGGCTTCCGGCGTCGCGGCCCGGTTGGAGGAGAGGACGGGCAGGTATGGCAACGCGGCAGACCGCGGATCTGCGCAAGGGGCGGAAAGAACTGGCCCAGGTCAGGGCGGAAAGCCGACACCTGTTCGCGACGGTGGGCATCTTCAGCGTCTTCGTGAACATGCTGATGCTGACCGGTCCGCTCTTCATGCTGCAGGTTTACGACCGCGTGCTGGGATCGCGGTCCCAGGAAACGCTGCTGGCGCTCTTCGTGCTGATGGCGTTCCTGTTCCTGATGATGGGCGTTCTGGACTATGCCCGCGGCCGTATCCTCGCCCGTGTCGGCGCGCGTTTCCAGGACCGGCTGGACCGGCGCGTCTTTGCCGCGATGGTGCGCAAGGCCACGGTCATGCCCTCGGGCGACGACGCACAGAACAACCTGCGCGACCTCGAAGCCGTGCAACGCCTGTTGTCGGCGCCGATCCTGACGGCGATCTTCGACATCCCGTGGACCCCGATCTTCCTGCTCGGCATCGCGATCTTCCACCCTGTCCTGGGCGCCGCCGCCCTGGTGGGCGGGCTGATCCTGGTCGGCGTCGCGGTGATGAACCAGGCCACCACGCGCGCCCCGGTGCAGGAGGCCAACATGTCGGCGATGCGCGCCGAGCGCATGGCCGAACAGATCCGGGTCGAGGCCGAAATGGTGCGGTCGCTCGGGATGCAGGACGCCGCGTTCACCCGTTGGCAGGAACTACGCGGCGAATCGCTGCGCCAGACGATCTCGGCCAGCGATCTTGGCGGCACCTATACCTCGGTCAGCCGCACCTTCCGCCTGTTCCTGCAGTCGACGATGCTGGCCATCGGCGCCTGGCTGGTTCTTCGCAACGAGGTCACGCCGGGCGCGATGATCGCAGCCTCGATCCTGCTGGGCCGCGCGCTGGCGCCGATCGACATGGCGCTGGGGCAGTGGCAACTGGTCCAGCGGGCGCAGCAGGGCTGGCGCAACCTTGCCGAACTTCTGAGCATGGTCGGCCAGGAACCTCCGCGCACCGCCCTGCCGCGCCCGCGCGCCAAGCTGGACGTGATCCAGGCCACGGTGATCCCGCCCGGGGCGCAGCAGGCGACGATCCGCATGGTGTCGTTCCAGGTCCAGCCGGGCGAGGCGGTTGGCATTATCGGCCCCTCGGGCGCGGGCAAGTCGACCCTGGCGCGCGCCCTGGTGGGCGTCTGGCGCCCCAGCGGCGGAAAGATCCGGCTGGATGGTGCGGCGCTTGAACAATACGAACCCGACATGCTGGGCCAGCATATAGGTTACCTGCCGCAGCGGGTGACGCTGTTCGACGGAACGATCGCGCAGAACATCGCCCGCCTGAAGCCCGACGCCTTGGATGCCGACATCGTCGAGGCGGCGAAGAAGGCAGCGGCGCATGACATGATCCTGCAGATGCCCGAAGGCTACGACACCCGGATCACCCCCGGTGGCGGGCGGCTGTCCGGTGGCCAGATCCAGCGCATCGGGCTGGCGCGCGCGATGTTCGGCAATCCGGTGCTGCTGGTGCTGGACGAGCCGAATTCGAACCTGGACAATCTCGGCTCGGAGGCACTGAACCACGCGATCCGGCAGGTGAAGGAGGCGGGCGGCTCGGTCCTGATCATGGCGCACCGGCCCGCCGCGATCCGCGAATGCGAAAAGCTGCTGATGCTCGAGGATGGAATGCGCCGCGCCTTCGGCCCGCGCGACGAGGTCCTGCGCGAAATGGTGGCCAACCACGGTGACATCGCCGGCCGCATCGGCGCGGGAAGCGTGACATGACCCCGCCGCAGACCCGCTGGGGCGCACGGTGGCCCGTCATGATCGGTCTCGTCGCGCTTGTCCTCCTCGTCGGCGGCTTCGGCACCTGGGCGGCGACGACCACCATTTCGGGCGCCGTCATCGCCGGGGGCCAGATCGAGGTCGAGAGCAACCGCCAGGTCGTGCAGCATCCCGACGGCGGCGTGGTCGACGAGATCCTCGTCACCGAAGGCCAGCGGGTCGAGGCGGGCGAGGTCCTGATCCGGCTCGACAGCACCCTCCTGCGTTCGGAGCTCAATACCGTCGAAAGCCAGCTTTACGAGCTGATGGCCCGCCGCGCCCGGCTTGAGGCCGAGCGGGACGAGGCCGCGTTCGTGACCTTTCCCGACGCGCTGGTCGAGGCTGCGCAGGACAGTGCCATCGCTGCCGAACTGATGCAGGGGCAGGAGCGCCTGTTCGAGGCCCGCAACGAAAGCATCGCCCGCGAGGTCGAGACGCTGGAGCGTCAGAGCCAGCAGATCGAGGACCAGATCGAGGGGATCGAGGCCCAGCAGACCGCGCTGCAATCCCAGCTTTCGCTGATTTCGCAGGAGCTGGAGAGCCAGCAGTCGCTGTTCGACCGCGGCCTGGCACAGGCCAGCCGGGTGCTGTCGCTGCAACGTGAATCCGCCCGGCTGAGCGGCACGGTGGGCGAGCTGACCGCGAATGCCGCCCAGGCGCGCGAACGGATCAGCGGGATCGAGATCGAGACGCTGAAACTGGGCACGAACCGCCGGGAGGCCGCGATAACCCAGACCCGTGACCTGCAATACCGCGAGCTGGAGCTGACCGAGCGGCGCAATTCCCTGCGCGAGCGTCTGTCGCGGCTCGACATCACCGCACCCGTCGACGGCGTCGTCTACGACCTTCAGGTCTTTGCCGAACGGTCGGTGATCCGCCCCGCGGACCCTGTGCTCTACCTCGTGCCGCAGGACCGGCCGCTGGTGATCTCGGCCAGGATCCTGCCGATCCATATCGATCAGGTCAGCGTGGGACAGCAGGTAACGCTGCGTTTCTCGGCCTTCAGCGCCCGCACCACGCCCGAACTATTCGGCCACGTCACACGGCTGTCGGCGGATGCCTTCACCGACGAACGCACGCAGCAATCCTACTATCGCGCCGAGATCCGGCTGGACGAGGGCGAGATCGCGAAGCTGCCCGGGCAGCTGGCCCTGATCCCCGGCATGCCGGTGGATGCCTTCATCCGCACCGATGACCGCACGCCGATGGCCTTTCTCGTGCAGCCGCTGTCGGACTACTTCTCCCGCGCCTTCCGCGAGGGCTGACAGGCCACCGGGCCCTGCGCCCTGAGACGGGCGCACCCGCCGATCTTTGCAACCGACCGCGGAACAGCCGTGTGGCGACGACCGGCCATGCTACCGCCGGGTCCAGCGGCCCCGTGGATCCAGACCGCCGGGACCGACGGCCTTGCCCGACGGGCCATTCGCCGTGTCGCACCTCCGCTGACGGCGCATGTGCGTGCATAACCGCCCGCATTTGCCACCGGCTCCCCTTGCCCTCTTCCGCCGTTCGGTCCAGCGTCGCGCGCGACGGCCCCCGGGCCCCTGCAACGGAGCGGAAGATGAGCGATATCGAAACCCGACTGGCCGAGCTCGGCGTGACCCTGCCCGAGGCGCCGGTGCCTGCGGCGAACTACGTGCCCTTCGTGCGCACCGGCGACCTGGTTCACATCTCCGGCCAGATCTCGATGCGCGACGGCGAGCTGGTGCTGGGCAAGCTCGGCGCCGACATGGAGGTGCCCGAAGGCACCGCCGCCGCCAAGCAGTGCGCGATCAGCCTGCTCGCCCAAGTGCGGGCGGCCTGCGACGGCGACCTCAACCGGCTTGTGCGGGTGGTCAAGCTGACCGGCTTCGTCAACTCGACCGGTGACTTCACCGACCAGTCCAAGGTGATCAACGGCGCCTCGGACTTTCTGGTCGAGGCGCTGGGCGACGCAGGTCGGCACGCCCGCTCGGCGGTGTCGGCCGCGTCGCTGCCGATGGGCGTCGCGGTCGAGATCGAAGGCATCTTCCAGATCCGATGACCCGCCCGCCCTCTGCCCCGCCGCTGCCCGCGGCCTTTCTTTCGACCCCGATCGCGCATCGTGCCCTGCATGATCGCGCGGCCGGACGTCCCGAGAATTCGCGCGTGGCCATCGCCGCCGCGGTTGCGGCGGGATACGGCATCGAGATCGACGTGCAGATGTCCGCGGACGGCCGCGCGATGGTGTTCCACGACGACGCCCTCGACCGGCTGACCGAGGCGACGGGCCCGCTGCGCGCCCGCGACGCCGACACCCTCGGCGCCATCACCCTGCGCGATGGCGCCGAGGGAATTCCGACCCTGCGCGAGGTGCTTTCGCTGGTCGCGGGCCGGGTGCCCCTGCTGATCGAGGTCAAGGATCAGGACGGCGCGCTCGGCCCCCGCACGGGCGATCTGGAGCGGGCCGTCGCCGGGGACCTCGCGGGATATGCCGGGCCCGTCGCGGTGATGTCCTTCAACCCGCACGCGGTGCGCCACCTTGCGCAGGCCGCGCCCGACCTGCCCCGGGGCCTGACCACCTGTGCCTTCGACCAGGCGGACTGGGACCTGCCCGCGGATCGCTGCGACGCGCTGCGCCGCATCGCAGCCTATGACGAGGTCGGCGCCAGCTTCGTCAGCCACCAGCACGGCGACCTTTCCGCGCCCCGCGTGGCCCAGCTGAAATCGCAGGGCGCCGCGGTGCTGTGCTGGACCATCCGCAGCCCCACGGAGGAAACCGCCGCGCGGCGCGTTGCCGACAACGTGACATTCGAAGGCTACACCCCGGCCCCCGTCCCGGCTTGACGCGTCGCGTGTCAGCGCCACCTTCGACGCTGACACGCACCCCCGCAAAGGATCCCGCCCCGCGCATGCCCCAAACGCGGATCGAACTGAACGTGCTCTCGGGCCTCGACCAGATCGCCCCCGAGAACTGGGACGCCTGCGCCGCGCCCGAGGCGACGGATGGCGCCCCGCCGCAGGACCCTTTTACTACGCACCGCTTCCTGAAGGCGCTCGAAGACAGCGGGTCGGTCGGGCCCGGCACCGGCTGGCAGCCGCGCCACCTGGTCGCCAGCGCCGATGGCGAGGTCATCGCCTGCGCGCCGCTTTACGCCAAGGGCAACAGCCAGGGCGAATACATCTTCGACCACAACTGGGCCCATGCCTACGAGCGGGCGGGTGGTCGCTATTACCCCAAGCTTCAGATGGCCGTTCCCTTCACCCCCGCGACGGGGCGTCGCTTTCTCACCCGCCCCGGACAGGCGGAAACCGGCATCTCGGCCCTGACGCAAGGGGCGGTGCAGCTTGCCTCCGAGAACGAGCTGTCGTCGCTGCACGTGACCTTCTGCACCGAGGCCGAGGCCATCGCGGGCGAGGCGATGGGCCTCATGCGCCGCAGCTCGCAGCAGTTCCACTGGGAAAACCGCGGCTACGCCGATTTCGACGCCTTCCTCGCCTCGCTCTCGTCGCGCAAGCGCAAGAATATCCGCAAGGAACGCCAGACCGCACAGGCCTTCGGCGGCGAGATCGTCGCGCTGACCGGCGACGACCTGCGCCCCCACCACTGGGACGCCTTCTGGCAGTTCTACCAGGATACCGGCGCCCGCAAATGGGGCACGCCCTATCTCACCCGCGCCTTCTTCGATCGGGTGCAGGAGACGATGCGCGACGACGTGCTGCTGGTTCTCGCGGTCCGCGACGGGCGGCCCGTCGCCGGCGCGCTCAACTTCATCGGCCGAGACACGCTTTACGGCCGCTACTGGGGCTGCGTCGAGGATCACCCCTGCCTGCATTTCGAACTCTGCTACTATCAGGCGATGGACCATGCCATCGCCCGCGGCATGGCCCGGGTCGAGGCGGGCGCGCAGGGCGAACACAAGTTGGCTCGCGGCTATCTTCCGGCGGCCACGCATTCGCTGCACTGGATCGCCGACGCGGGCTTCGCGCGGGCCGTCGCCGAATACCTGCAGGCCGAACGGGCGGCGGTGGACGAGGACATGGAAATCCTTACAAGCTACGGCCCGTTCAGAAAGGTGACCTCGGAGGAGTAATGGCCGAAAAACTGACCCAAACCGAGCGGGACGAAGATCTCGCCCCCCTGCTCGCATCGGGCTGGAGCATGGTCGACGGGCGCGACGCCATCGCCCGAAGGTTCGAGTTCCGCAACTTCATCGAGGCCTGGGGCTTCATGACCCGCGCCGCGATGCAGGCTGAAAAGCTCAACCATCACCCCGAATGGTCGAACGTCTACAATACCGTCGACGTGACATTGTCGACCCATGATGCGGACGGGCTGACCGCGCTCGACGTGAAACTCGCCAAGCGTATGGACAAGCTCGCCAAATGATCGAAGACCTTCTCAATTTCCGCATCGCCGGCACCAGCCTCGGCGACCTCCTGACGCTCGAATTCCTCATCGGCCTGCTGGGCGACGTGCTGACCGCGATCGTGATCCTCGTCGTGGGCTTCTTCCTTGCGGGATGGGCCAGCCGCCGGGTGCGCAACATCGGCGGACGCAACGCGCATCTCGACGTGACGCTGTTCTCCTTCCTGGGGAATATCCTGCGCTACGCGATCATCGCCTTCGCGATCCTCTTCGTGCTCAACACCTTCGGCATCCGCACGACCAGCGTCGTCGCCGTCATCGGTGCCGCCGGTCTGGCCATCGGCCTGGCGTTGCAGGGCACCTTGTCCAACGTGGCGGCAGGCGTGATGATCGTCTTCTTCCGCCCGATCAAGACCGGCGACTTCGTCGAGGTCAACGGCCAGATGGGCACGGTCAAGGAGATCACGCTGAACTTCATCGAAATGGCGTCGATCGGCAACGTGCAGATCATCATCCCCAACAGCCAGGTGTGGGGCAACACGATCGTCAATTACTCGGGCTACGACAGCCGCCGGGCCGAATGGACCTTCGGCGTGGGTTACGGCGCCCACCTCGCCGATGCCGAACGCATCATCCGCGACACGATCATGTCCGACCCGCGCAGCTGGTCCGAGCCCGAGCCCTTCATCCAGGTCAACAACCTCGGCGACAGCTCGGTCGACTTCCTCGTCCGGGTCTGGTGCTCGGCAGCGGACTTCTTTGCCTACCAGGCCGACATGAAGCGCAAGGTGAAAGAGGCGCTCGACGCGGGCGGAGTGCCGATCCCCTTCCCCTCGCGCACGCTCTACATCGAAGAAACGGACAGCCGCCCGACCATCGCCCCGGACCGGCGCATCACTTCCGAGACGACCGACCGCTCGGAAGACGACGAGGGCCTGACCGGCTAGACCGCCCCAGGGTCCACACCTCGACACCCGCGGTGCCGCTTGCGGCCCCGCGGGCTCTCCGGTCTTCTTCTCTTGAAAAATACTCCCGCCGGAGGCCCCGGCCCGCCCTCCCGCGATCCGCCGCCCCCAGGGCGGCGCGCCCGCCAGACACGGCGAGCGGCCCCAAGGGGGGCGCGCAAGGGGGGGGTCGTGGCGCGCCCAACCGGGGCGCGCCTCCGCCTGAGGGTTCAGAGCGTCTCCAGCAGCGCCTCGCCGCTCGACCGCTCGCAGACGCCGGGATTCTCCTCGGCCTGCAGTGTCTGCACCACGCCGTCCTCGACCACCATCGCGTAGCGCTTCGAGCGGTCGATCAGACCGGCGGGAAGCGCCGTGAAATCCATGCCGATGGCGGTGGTGAACGCCGCCTCGGGATCGCCCAGCATGGTGATCCCCGCCTCCGTGGCGCCGGTGCTCTCGCCCCAGGCCTGCAGCACGAAGGGATCATTGACCGAGATGCAGATGATCTCGTCCACGCCCTTGTCGTCGAACCCCTGCTTGGTCCGGATGAAGCTCGGCACATGGGCGGTCGAACAGGTGCCGGTGAACGCCCCGGGCAGCCCGAAGATCACCACCTTGCGCCCTTTCAGCCGGTCGCCCAGATGCACCTGCTCGGGTCCATCCGCGCCCATTTCGATCAGCGTCGCTCCCGGCAGCGTGTCGCCCTTTGCGATAGCCATGTCAGACCTGTCCTTTCATTGCATTGCCTTTGGGTTAACCCCCGATATAGGGTCCGGCCGCAAGGTCGGCCAGACGGGGGAGAGGACATGGCGCATCACGTTGTGATCGGCGGAGGCCAGGCAGGCGCATCGCTCGTGGCCAAGCTGCGGGCACAGAAATTCGAGGGCGAGATCACGCTGATCTGCGGCGAAGGCGTCCCCCCCTACCAGCGCCCTCCCCTGTCCAAGGCCTACCTGCTGGGCGACATGGACGAGGAACGCCTCTACCTGCGGCCCGAGAAATTCTACGAGGAAAAGAACATCCGACTGATGCTGGGCCAGCCTGTCACCGCGATAGACCCGGGCGATCGCAAGCTGACGGTCGGCGGGGAAACGCTCGTCTATGACGAGCTTGCGCTGACCACGGGATCGGTGCCGCGGCGCCTGCCGGCCGCGATCGGCGGCGATCTGCAGGGCGCCTACGAGGTGCGCACCCTGACCGATGTCGACGGCATGCAGCCCGCCTTCGAGAAGGGCAAGCGCGTGCTGATCATCGGCGGCGGCTACATCGGGCTCGAGGCCGCGGCCGTCGCGGCAAAGCTGGGGCTCAAGGTCACGCTGGTCGAGATGGCCGACCGCATCCTGCAGCGCGTCGCCTCGCCCGCGACGTCGGACTATTTCCGCGACCTGCATGCCGAACACGGGGTCGAGATCCATGAAGGCGTGGGGCTAGACCGCCTGCTGGGCGACACCCACGTCACCGGCGCACGCCTGACCGACGGCAGCGAGATCGAGCTCGATTTCGCCATCGTCGGCGTCGGCATCCAGCCCAATGTCGCGCTGGCCGAGGCCGCGGGCCTGACCATCGCCGACGGCATCGTCGTCGACGAGATGGGGCGCACCTCGGACCCGCATATCTGGGCGGCGGGCGATTGCGCCTCCTTCCCCCGGCAGGGCCAGATGCTGCGGTTGGAATCGGTGCAGAACGCCATCGACCAGGCCGAGGCGGTGGCCATCAACATGATGGGCGCAGAGGCCCCCTACCACCCGCACCCGTGGTTCTGGTCGGACCAGTACGACGTCAAGCTGCAGATTGCCGGGCTCTCCACCGGATACGACCGTGTCGTGGTGCGTGCGGGCGAGGGCCGCAGCCGGTCGCATTGGTATTACAAGGGCGACCGGCTTCTCGCCCTCGACGCGATGAACGACCCCCGGGCCTACATGGTGGGCAAGCGCCTGATCGAGGCCGGCAAATCCGCCGACCCCGAGGTGGTGGCCGATCCCGGCGCGGACCTCAAGGCGTTGATGACGGCATGACCGGCGTCGACCGCAAGACCCGCGGCCTCTCTCCGCGGCCCCGCACCCCGAACGGGGATCGCGGCGCGGGGTCCCGCGCATGAGGATCGTCGGCGGCACCCTGCGTGGCCTGACGCTGGCCGAGGTCGGCGCCGGCGACACGGCGGCGCACCTGCGCCCCACCACCGACCGGGTGCGCGAGGCGCTGTTCAACCTGCTGGCGCACCGCCCCGGGGGCGACCCCGTTGCGGGCGCCCGTGTGCTCGACCTCTTCGCGGGCACCGGGGCGCTGGGACTCGAGGCGCTGTCGCGCGGCGCGGCACAGGTCACCTTCGTCGACGACGGCGCCACCGCCCGCGCCCTGATCCGCGAGAATATCGACAAGGCGCGCGCCCACGGCACCACCCGCCTCTACCGCCGCGACGCAACCGCGCTGGGGCCCAACCGTGGTGCGGCCTTCGACCTTCTGTTCCTCGACCCGCCCTACGGGACGGGGCTGGGCGAAGCCGCCGTCGCCTCGGCGCTGGAAGGCGGCTGGCTTGCTCCCGGCGCGCTGGTCGCGTGGGAGGACAGCCAGCCCCCCGTCCTCCCCGCGGGCCTTACGCCCGAGGACGAACGCCGCTACGGCGACACCCGGCTGACCTTCGCCCGGGTGGCGGACGCCTGATGGCCCCCGACCTCGTGATCTTCGACTGCGATGGCGTGCTGGTCGACAGCGAGCCCGCAGCGCTGGATGTCCTGACCGCGAACCTGCGGCGGCACGGGCTGGACCTGAGCCACGACGCGGCCGAACGGCTGTTCGTCGGTGGCACCATGGCAGGCGCCGGAGACGCGGCGCGGGCCCGTGGCGCAGACCTGCCGGACGACTGGATCGACGGGATCTATGCCGAGATCTACGACCGGCTGCGGCAGGGCGTGGCGCTGGTGCCCGGCGTGGTCGCGCTGCTCGACCGGCTGGAGCGGGCCGGCATCCCCACCTGCGTGGGATCGAACGGCGCCGAAGAAAAGATGGCCATCACCCTCGCCCCCTCGGGCCTGCTCGACCGCTTCGCTGGGCGGATCTACTCGGCCCACACGCTGGGCGTGGCAAAGCCCGACCCGGGCCTCTTCCTCGCCGCGGCCCGGGCCTTTGGCGCGGCACCCGACCGCACGACGGTGATCGACGATTCCCCCACGGGCGCCCGGGCGGCCCGGGCTGCGGGGATGGCCTGCATCGGCTTTGCCGCGCGCACCGATCCCGCCCGGCTGATCGCCGAGGGCGCGACCGTCGCCCGCGACATGGAGCAGGTCGCGCGCATGCTCGACCTGCCCCCGGCCTGACGCGCGCCGCGTCTTGGGGCATCCGCGCACCGGGCCAGCATAGGGGGAAGGCACCGGGGGGGAGAGACACGGGGCACGGCCACGACCCGGTGGCCGTCATGCGCCGGCGGGTCTGGCGCAGGCACCCTACCAGCCCCGGCGCAGGGCGGTATCCCCCCTGCCAGACCTAGCGCCCGGCCCCCCGCCCCATTACGTAGACGGACGAAAGACGGCGGGGCGGCCAAGCAGGGCGGGAAGGGCGGCACATGGCGCGATACGACAACGGCTATTCCCGAGCGGTGGCCCTGGCCAAGGTGGTCCTGCCGCTGGCCGCGCTGGTGATCCTGTCGACGCTGTTCCTGGTGTCGCAGCGGATCGACCCGGACCAGGCGGTGCCCTACTCCACGGCCGAGGTCGACGAGATCCTGCGCGAGCAGCGTGTCGAGCGGCCGCGCTATTCCGGCGTGGCGCGGGACGGTGCGGCGATCGCGGTTGCCGCGCAAAGCGCCCGTCCGATGAGCGAATCGCAGGACCTGACCGCCGACGGCCTGACCGCCCGGATTGACACGCCCGACGGCGGCTGGGTCAAGCTTGCCGCCGGCGAAGGCAGGATCGCGCAGGACCAGACCAGCGTGCGGATGGAGGGCGCGGTGCGCATCCAGTCGGCCACCGGGCTCGACGTCACGACCGACGCACTGACAGCCGATTTGGGCACCGCGACCTTCGTCACCGACGGACCGATCGAGGCACAAAGCCCAATGGGCCGGATCACCGGCGGACGGCTAAGGCTGGACCGGGCGGCGGCAGTCCCCGGCGCCGCCGAGGACGCGGGCCCCGCTACGACCTCCGGGACTGCCGCAACACCTGATGCAGACCCTGCCGGAAACCCATCGACGCCCGCCCCCGTGACCAGTGAAAAGCCCGGGACGCAGGCAGCGTCGCAAGCGGAGAGGTCCTCGACCGCTGCCGGCGAACGCGCAGCGGAAAGCGTGGACGCGGCGCGCGGGACGGCAACCGACCCCAACGCTGCGTCGGAAGCGCAGCCCCTGGACAGACCGATCGACCTTGACCAGTCCGACCCGGCCCAGTCAGACGCAAGCTCCTCAGACCCCGGCCACTCTCGCAGCCCGGCTGCGGCGCCCTATGTTCTGGATTTCACCGACGGCGTGCGGCTGGTATACCTGCCCGCGGAACGACAGGAGGGGGACGCCCCGTGAACCACTTCGCCCGAGCCACGGCGCTTGCCCTCGCAGCCGCACTGCTGCCTGCGACCCTCGCCGCACCGGTGCTGGCGCAAAGCGCGACCATCGCCTTCGACGGGCTGCAACAGGACACGTCGCAACCGGTCGAGGTGACGGCCGACAGCCTGCAGATCGCCCAGGCCGACGGGGCCGCGACCTTTACCGGCAACGTTCTGGTGGCCCAGGGCGACATGCGGATGGCGGCGGGGCAGGTCCGCGTCGCCTATGCCGCCGAGGGCGGGCGCATCGCCCGGATGCACGCCTCGGACGGCGTGACCTTCACCGCGGGCGACGAAGCCGCCGAATCGCGGGAAGCCGTCTATGACATCGACGCAGGCACCCTGGTGATGACCGGCGACGTGGTCCTGACGCAGGGGCAGAACGCCCTGTCCTCGAACCGGCTGAGCATCGACCTGACCACCGGGACGGGCACGCTTGAAGGCGGGGTGCGCACCGTCTTCCAGTCCGGCGGCAACTGAACGGCCGCCGATTCGTGACCTCTGCGCCCCCTTCCGATGCCGGGCCTGCCCCGGCCCGTGCCCCGACCACGGCCGCAACCTCCCCGCTGCCCGACGGCGCGGGGCTGAGCATCCGTCACCTGCGCAAGAGCTATCGCAAGCGCACGGTGATCCGCGATGTCAGTCTGGACCTCGCGCGGGGCGAGGTCGTGGCCCTGCTGGGGCCCAATGGATCGGGCAAGACGACCTGTTTCTACTCGATCGCCGGGCTGGTCTCGCCCGAGGGCGGGCACGTCGCGATCGACGGGCGCGACATCACCCGGCTGCCGATGTACCGCCGCGCCAAGCTGGGGATCGGCTACCTGCCGCAGGAAGTGTCGATCTTCCGCGGCCTGACGGTCGAGCAGAACATCCTCGCGATCCTCGAGATCGCCGAACCCGACCGCCACAAGCGGCGCCAGCGGCTTGAGGATCTTCTGTCGGATTTCTCGATCACCCACCTGCGGCAGGTCCCCGCACCCGCCCTGTCGGGGGGCGAACGGCGGCGCACCGAAATCGCCCGCTGCCTTGCCGCCGATCCGAAATACCTGCTGCTCGACGAACCCTTCGCGGGCGTCGACCCGATCGCGGTGGGCGAGATCCGCGGTCTGGTCGCCCAGCTGAAGACCCGCGGCATCGGCGTGCTGATCACCGACCATAACGTGCGGGAAACGCTGGGAATCGTCGACCGCGCCTACATCCTGCACGAAGGTCACGTGTTGATGAGCGGGACCAGCGAAGAGGTCGTGCGCGACCCCAACGTGCAGCGGGTCTACCTGGGCGAAGGGTTTCGCATGGGCTAGGCGGGCAGCCCCCGCCGAGACCCCCCTGCTTTTCCCACATGTCGTTGACACCTTGGTAACATCTGGCGCCAAATGATCGGGATGCCGCCGATGGCGGACGTGCGCGATGCACCTTTCATGCGCCCGCGCGTTGCCAGGTGACATCCCATTCCGGTCGAAATGCCGGACATCATCGAAGGAGACATCATGCGGTACCAGATCAGCGGCAAACAGATCGATATCGGCGAAGCCCTGCAGGCGCATGTGCGCAGCGAGATCGACGAGGTCATGGAAAAGTACTCGGCACGTCCGACCGACGCGCTGGCCGTGTTCTCGAAATCGGGGTTCGAATACGCCTGCGAATGCGTGGTGCACCTGTCCTCGGGCCTGAGCGTCCAGGCCCGCGGCACCGCGCCCGAGATCTATGCCGCCTTCGATCAGGCGAACTCACGGATGGAAAAGCAGCTGCGGCGCTACAAGCGGCGTCTCAAGGACCATCACAAGGAGCGTCCGCAGCCTGTTGAACTCTCGTCCGCGGCCTCGTATATCCTCGCCGGCGCTGACGGGGAGGACGCAGAGGAACCTGCGGACCTGACGCCCATGATCATCGCCGAGATGGAGACGCGGATTCCGTCGCTTTCTGTCGGCGAGGCCGTGATGCAGATGGAGCTGGCAGGCGCCCCGGTGCTTGTCTTCCGGAACGAAAGACAGGACACCGGCGTGAATATCGTGTATCGTCGGGACGACGGGAACATCGGTTGGATCGACCCGAACGCGGCAAGCTGACCCGCGCTTGATCGGGCCGTCGACCAGGAAGTCAGAACAAGGCACTCATGGATCTATCGACCATCTTGTCGCCGGCGGCCATTCGTGTCGTCGGCTCGATCACCAGCAAGAAGCGCCTCTTTCACGAACTGGGCGATCTTGCCCGGCACGCCTACGGACTGCCCGCCTCGCACGCGATCGACGCGCTTCTGGACCGCGAAAGCCTTGGCCCCACCGGTGTGGGCCATGGCGTCGCCCTGCCGCATGCCCGGCTGCAGCAGCTGGATTGCGTGTCGGGGGTGTTTCTGCGGCTCGACCGTCCGATCGATTTCGGGTCGGTCGACCGCCAGCCGGTCGACCTGTTCTTCAGCCTCTTCGCGCCTGAATCGGCCGGGGTCGATCACCTCAAGGCGCTGGCGCTGGTGTCGCGCACCATGCGCGACCCGTCGATCTGCGCCAAGCTGCGCGCCAACGACGACCCCGCCACGCTGCATGCGATCCTGACGGCGGGCCCGGCGGTCAAGGCCGCCTGATCCCCGCCCGCCGAATGGCGGTTGCCCGAACGCTGATTACCTGAATACCGGCGGCCCGAAGACCGGCGCCCCGAAGACCGGCAGTCCGAAGACCGGCGCCCCGAGGCCCGTCCGCCCAAAAGCTGCCTGCCCGAAACCTGGCTTCCCGAAAGCTGCGCGCCACAAGGCCGCCCGCCCGGCAATCTTTTGACCTCCGGGCAGGGGTCTGGCGGCCTGAGCCCCCCCCATGCCCCATCGGGGGCGACCATGATGCGGCCATCGCACCCCGCCTTTCCCGCGGCGGCGCCTTGCGCGTCGCGCGATCAGCCCCGGGCGCGGAACCCGAACATCATGTAGTCGCGCTGGTAGATGCCGCGCACGATGCCCTCGACCTCGTCGTCGTAGATCTGGCCCAGCGGGATCGGACCTTCTTCGGTCCGGGGCGGCGCCGGCGGCGCGGCGGCGATTCCGGCAGCCTGGGCCAGCTGGTCCAGGCCGGTCGGCAGGCTGTCTTCCCGCAGCACCATGTCCGGCAGCAGGACCTCGGCCATGCCCTGCAGCACGGCTGACTGCGACGCCCAGGACGGATCGACCCGCAGGCTGGTCTGCCCCGCGATGTTCCCCCTGACGAAACCGGCGAAGGCCAGGAAGGCCGCCCGGTGCGCGGCCGCGTCCCACCCCGCGCCCGGTGCACCCTCGGGGATCGGCAGGCCGTATTGCAGGCGCAGAACCTCGCGCATTTCGCCAAAGCTTTCGGGGCCGGTCGACAGGATATGTCGGCAGAAGGCGCGGTGCAGCCGATCGACCGGGTGCCCGATCACGGTAAAGCTTCGGTGCCCCGGGTGGCGCCGTTTCCACTGGCGCAAATCCTTCTGCGACAGGCCGCGGCGCAGGTCGTCGCGCGACGTCGAATCAAGCGCCGCCAGCCATGTCTCGACCCGGTCGCGGTCCGTCCCCCGCACCGGCATATAGAGAACCGGCGCCTCGCGCGCCGCGACATGGCCGGGCACGGCGGGGCCGCGCCGCGGTTCGAAATCCGGCATCCGCCCCAGCGCGAAGGGGTCGAGCCGGGCCAGCGCGGCCTGCATCTCGTCGTAGTTCGCCACCTTGTCGCGCATCGTGCCGGGGTTCTGCACCTTGGTGCGGTCCGAGGGCCGGTCGATCCGTCCGGCGACGCCCAGGTACGCGGCGATGCCGTTCAGGACCGCCACATCCTGGATCTGGTCGTAGGAGATGTGGAACGCGGTCTGGCCCGACACCTGCAACCGCCGCTCGACCTCGGCACGAAAGGCGCCGGTCTGGTCCAGGTGACCGGCGAATTCGTCCGCATCGAAGGTGACCTGCGCGGTCCGGGCCTGCTTCATGTCGCCCAGTCGCCACTGCCCCGTCGACCGCGCGATCTTGAGGCTGACGTAGCTGTCCAGCGGGTTGCGGGTCAGCACGATCTTGGCGCAGCGGGGATCGTCGATGCAGCGTTCGAAAACCCGCGCATCGTGGTCGTGGAAGAACCGGAAGCCGGCGATCCCGTCGCTGCGGTCGCGCATCGCGCGCAACAGGCGGGCGGGATCCTCGTTGCGGTCTGCGATGTCGATCCCGGCCATCTGGGACTGACCGGCCCGGCCCATGAACTGCACGTTGAAGGCCTCGCCCCACATCGTGATTCCGGCGATCTTGCGCAGGTTCTCTTCGAGAAAGTTCGAGCCTGTCCGCATCTCGGCAAACAGGATGAAACTGTCGAACGTCTGGCTCATACGGTTACCTTGCGAAATAGCGTTTGCGGCGGTCCTGCGCGACCGGCGCGCTGTCGGGAGAGACGGGGAAATCCCCCATCAGGTGGGGCTGCATGCCTTCGTTCCGCAGGTTCTGCAGAAACTGGCCAAAGCCCGTCAGGTCCACCATGTTCGGCGCCTCGGTCAGGCGGCGGGCGTTCTTGGGGCCGACCTCGTCGATCACGGTCTGCAGGGGCTCCATCGGGGCGTCGACCAGATCGGCCATGCTCCAGATCCGCACCCGGGCCTTGGTCTGCCCGCGGCGCAGCAGGTCGAGATGCGCCGCCTCGATCCGCTGCAGCCGCGCCGCCGCCTTGCGCACCTGTGCGAAAGGCCGTTTCGATCGAAAGAGCGTCACCGCCCAGGCCCCGCTGACGACCCAGACCTGCGCGTTGGCATCCTCGGCGAAGAACCAGCCGATCCGCTGCACGTCGCGCGGACCGAAAAGCAGGCCCTGCCGTTCGCCCCGCGTGTTCCATACGAGGTTGGTCAGGAACGCCTCTGGGTTGTGGTCGCGCAGCTCGGCCCCGTCGTCGAGCGCCCCGGCAAAGGCGCGCTGGTTGTCCGCGAACTCGGCCCGGCGGGGCGCGAAGAGATGGCCATGCGCGCGCATCCCCGTGGCGCGGTGCAGCCAGGCGGGAAAGCCCTCGAACAGGTCGCCGAAGCCTTCGAACACCGCGTAGGGGGCGCAGGTCTTGCCGTTTTCCCACCCGGGGTTCGGGAACCGTCCGGGCATGTAAAGCCCCGCGCGCCCGCGCGTGCGCCGTTCGACCGCGCGGGCGAAAACGCGGTCGATCTTGCCCGGGTTGGGCTCGACCCCGCGGCGGGCGCCGGGATCGGGGGCGAGGAACATCTCGTACAGCCGGTCCGCCCGCGGCCAGATCTTGCGCGCGACAAAGCAGTCCGAGCGCCGCAGAAGCTGCAGGTGATCGTCGTAGAAGACATGCGGCTTGCCCTGGAAATCGAACTTCGACAGCGTCAGGGACCGGCTTTCCACCCGCCCGGGATGGCGCCGGACGAGGGTCTGGTAATAGCTTTCGTCGGGGATCCAGACCTTGGCGAAGTAGCGATCGAACTCGGCACGGCGCGGGTCGGTCAGGATCCGCTCCAGCGTGGCGCGGCTCAGGCACCACCACTGCGACCCCATGTGCGGGGTCAGCCCCTCGGGGATGCGACGGCGGACGCCCAGCCGCCGCTGCAGCTCGACATAGCGGTCGAAAAGCCGCCGGTGCCGCCGCCACGAGAACGGGAACCGCAGGGTAAAGCGTTCGGCGTCGAGACCGCCCACGGTCCACGGCACGTCCTCGGTGGTGACGCTTTCGATGAAGCTGGTGTCGGGCCGTGCGGCCAGATAGTCGATGAGGTCGGGCGTCGGCCTGAGCGGCAGGCAGGACCCCGAGGCAAGGTAGACGTGCCCGACCTGCGGAAACTCGCGCAGCATCACCTCGGCCGCGGTCTGCGACGCGGCCACCAGCGACCAGGTTCCCCATTCGCACCGCCAGCGCCCGCAGAAGCGGATGTTGTCATGCTCTTTCAGCGCGGTCGCCAGCGCGTCGTACTGTGCCTGCGGCACCCGGGCATCGACATGGATCACCACCGGGCAGCCATGCCCGGCCCAATGCCCCGCCACCTCGGCCGCGCGGTGCAGCGCCTCGTGGCACAGCATGACGAAGCCGACGCTCACGCCCAGTTTCCCGTCGACATCAGCCCGAGGATTTCGAGCTGGCGCCAGTTGATGTATTTCTCCGACCATTTGCACCACAGGTCGGGATCCTCGCGGACCCGCTTGTCGTAGGCCTTGTATTCGCGGCTGCCCGCGTAATGTTCGCCGCGTTTCAGTTCTTCGGCCGCCTTGCCGGTGATGGTGTCGAGGAACTTGGCATGCAGAAGACAGCCCGAGGTCTTCTCGCCCCCCGCCATGTCGTAGACAAGGTTCAGCCCCCGCGGAAGCAGCATGTGGGTCGAGCTGATGTAGGCGTAGGAGCGGTGCCACTTGACCAGCGGGATCTTGTTGAGCGCCGGCGCCTGATCCGGCCGGTCGGCAAAGAACACGCGCGCCCGCGGCCCGCCCTGGATCCACAGGTTCCACGTGTCCCAGTTCTTCGAGATCATGTAGTTGCCCGAATCGAACCAGCTGGCGGTGGCGAAGGGATCCGCGCCCTCGCGATAGGGCTGCCGGGTCAGCGGCCCCTTGGGGTACATGTCCAGCAGCAGCGTGCCGAGCGCCCGCACCTGGCTGGCATCCAGCCAGTCGGTCAGCGCCTGGATCGGACGGGTATCGCAGAACGGAAAGACCAGGAATTCGTCGACATCCACGGTCAGCGCCCAGTGCCCGTGGGCATAGCGGCGCAGCAGCCAGTTCATCCAGTCCATGCCGAACCGCGCCTTGCGGTAGGACTTGCGCGTGTGCCACAGCGACACGTCGCCCTGCTGCGCCAGGTAATCGGCCGACCCGTCGTCGGACCCGTTGTCGACGAAGAAGAAATGCTGGATGCCCATCGCGCGGTAGTAAGCGAGGAAATAGGGCAGGCGGATGCGTTCGTTGCGCAGGGTCGCGAACAGCAGGGTATCGCCCGGGCGCACCTCGGCGGTGCGGTCGGCGACCGACGTCAGCTCGCGCCGCTTGCGGAACGCGCGGATCAGCCGGACCCGGCGCCGGACGCGCAGCTTGTAGGCATCGACAAGCCCCATCGCTTTCCTCGTGACGTGCCGGGTGGAAAGGCCCCGCCGGCAAAACGGGCCGCACCGCGCGACCGCCGGGCGCAGACTAGTCCCGCGGGCGGCAAATCCCAACCGAAACGAGGGCCGTCCCGCCGCGTGGCACCCGAAGCCGCCCCCCGGGTTGCGGCGAGGTCACGCCGGGACAGGGCCGGGACACGGGCTGGGGGCGCGGCGCGACCACACGCCCATGCCCGACAGTGCCTCCCCCTCCACACGCCGCCGCCCCCGGGATGCGTGGGCGCCCGGCGGCGATCCGGCGGTGCCGCGCGGGGGCCCGGCGGTCGGCTCTGGCCGGCTCAGCGCCGCATCAGGCCCAGCGCCTCCAGCCCCTTGGCCCCGTCGTAGGTGGCCGAGGTGTCGGACCAGAGGACGGGGCCCGCGATCAGCCCGTCGTAATAGCCGTCAAAGGCCTCCGGGTCGCCGAAATGCTGGCGCCTGCGCTTTTCCTCGGCCGAGCGGGAAAGGATCGAGGGCAGGAACTTGGTATGCAGCAGCACGCCCGAGGGCTGCGCGCCGCCGGGCCCGTCGTAAAGCCGGTTCAGCCGCCGCGGCAACATCGCGTGGGTGGAATTGACGTAGACATAGCCCCGCCGCCAATGGACGAAGGGCAGCTTGTTCAGTGTCGGCGACCGTCGCGGCATGTCGGCAAAGAACATGCGTTCGCGCACGCCACCCTGCACCCACAGGTTCTCCATCGGGGACTGCCGCACCGCGCGATAGGGGCCGGCGTCGAAGTGGCGCAGAAGCCGGGTCGGATCCTCTCCCGCCGCGTAGGGCTGCGCCCCGAGCGGGCCGCGCGGGTAGAGGTCCAGCATCAGCGCCCCCATCGCCGCGCGCCCCCCCGAGGCGAGCCGCCCGGAAAGATCGGGCAGCGACAGGGTGTCGTGGTCGGGATAGACCAGCAGCTCGTCCGCATCGACGGTGACGCACCAGTGCCCGGTGCCGTGGCGCCGCAGCAGCCAGTTCGCCCAGTCGAGCCCGAAGCGCGCGGCCTTGTAGCCCGCCTGCGTGTGCCACAGCGACACGTCGGGCGCGCCGGTCAGGATCTCGGGCCCGGCATCGTCGCTGGCGTTGTCGACGATCAGGAAATGCCCCACCCCCAGACGCCGGTAATGGTCCAGGAAATACGGCAGGCGCTGCGCCTCGTTGCGGATCACGGCGACGACAAGGATCGCGCCGGGGCTGATCGCGGCGGTCCGGTCGGTCACCGGGGTCAGCGCATGGCGGGCGCGGAACGCCCGCCACAAAAGCCGCCGCCGTTTCAGCCGAAGCCGGTAGGCGGCCCAGGGGGACAGGCGCGCCCCGCTCACCGCTGAGCGACGGGGGTGGCGCCGCACCGCGGGCCCGGGGTCGCGCAGGGACCGATCCCGAGGACCGCGGCACGGCGGGGTCGACCGAGGCGCGCCACGCGCCGCGGGGTCGCGGGCATCAGCCCGCCGTGCCCTGGCCCGAAGGTCCCTGCGCATCCATCAACTCTTCGAGGTAGGTCGAGAATTCGCCCCGCAGGTCGGGCCGCGACAGCCCGAAGGCGACCGTCGCCTGCAGGAACCCGGCCTTGGAACCGCAGTCGAACCGCTGCCCGCGGAAGCGCAGGCCGTACACACCCTCTTCGCTGTCGATCTCGGCGGCGATCGCGTCGGTCAGCTGGATCTCGCCCCCGGCGCCGGTCTTCTTCTGCGACAGCGCCCGCATCACCGACGGCGTCAGGATATAGCGGCCGATCACGGCAAGGTTCGAAGGCTCTTCCCCCGCGGGCGGCTTTTCAACCATGCCCTTGACCCGCAGGAGCGGGCCGTTCTGCTCGGCGATGTCGAGCACCCCGTACGAGGACGCCTTTTCTGCCGGAACTTCCATCGCCGCGACCATGCAGCCGCCGGTTTCCTCGTAGGCCTCGGTCATCTGCTGCAGGCAGGACTTGTCGTCGGTGGCGATCACGTCGTCGGGCAGGATGACGGCGAAGGGTTCGTCGCCGATCAGCCGGTTGGCGCACCAGACGGCGTGGCCCAGCCCCAGCGCACGGTGCTGCCGGATATAGGCGATGGCCCCCGAATCCATGTTGGTGTGGTCCAGCGCGTCGAGGATCTCGGTCTTGCCCTTGGCCTTGAGCGACGCTTCCAGCTCGGGGGCGTGGTCAAAGTAATCCTCGAGCGCGCTTTTCCCGCGCGAGGTGACGAAGATGAACTCGGTGATGCCCGCGGCGCGGGCCTCGTCGATGGCGTACTGGATCAGCGGCCGATCGACGAGCGTCATGATCTCCTTGGGGATGGACTTCGTCGCAGGGAGGAACCGCGTCCCCAGCCCGGCGACGGGAAACACGGCCTTGGTGACCTTGCGTTGCAGATTAGACATTGTCTTACGTCCCGCAGAGGCCCGGGCCGCGCCAAGCGCATCGCCCGGGGGTTTAAAAGTGCTGGGCCGATTAAAGCATACCGCGCAACGCCTTACCACTGCCGCAAGCCGGGGTATGCGAAGATCCCCGGCTGTCGGCCCGGTCGTCCGCGCCCCGGCTCGGGCCCCGGGTCAGGCAGGCTGCAGATCCACCCCCGGCGCATAGGCGATGAAGAAAGGGTTGGCGAACCCCGCCTTGCCATAGGCCAGCGGGCTATGATCGTCGAACCGCACGACATGGCCGCCGGCCCCCGACAGCACCGCGTGGCCCGCGGCGGTGTCCCACTCCATCGTGCGGCCAAGCCGGGGATAGAGGTCGGCCTCGCCCGTGGCGACAAGGCAGAACTTCAGCGAGGACCCCGCGCTGGTCATGTCGCGCACGGCATACTTGCCGATATAGTCGTCGGTCGCCTGATCACGGTGCGATTTCGACGCCACGACCATCAGGGCCGAGGTATCGGGCGTGCTGACCTTCAGGGGTGCCGTGGCGCCGGGGGCCTCCTTGGCCATGTCGCCCGTCTCCTCGACCGACCGGCCGTCGGCATCGGTGTAGAACAGCCGCCCGCGCGCCGGGGCATAGACCACGCCGCGCACCGGCACGCCGTTTTCGACATAGGCGATGTTGACGGTGAAATCGCCGCGGCGCTGCACGAACTCCTTCGTGCCGTCCAGAGGATCGACGATCAGGAAGGTCGACACCTCTTGCGTGTGCGAAGCGGCCTGTTCCTCGGTCACCAGCGCGACGTCGGGAAAGGCGCGCCGCAGCCCCTCCGAGATGAGGGCGTCGGCGGCTTCGTCCGCCTCGGTCACCGGACTGGCATCGGCCTTCGATTTCACTTCGAAATCGTCGGCCCCGTAGATCTCCATGATCCTGTCCCCGGCTTCCAGCGCGAGGCGCCGCATGACCGTCGTGAGCTTCTGGAAATCCACAATACCTCCTGCGCAAGACCGCGCGATTGCCTGAATGCCGTCACGTTCTTATGCTTTGACATCGACCGGACGGCAAGATTTGCATCCCCCGCAAAGGGCGGACTCCAGACACGGGCGAAACCCGAGGGGCCCCGGCCCCACAACCGACGGCGAGGCACATGTTCGAACGCAGACGCTCCGCGACGACGATGAGCTCGGCCGCCAGCATCTTCGAGCTGATCTACCACAACACCGTGCGCAGCGTCCGCAAGACGCATGCCAACGCGGTAATGGCGATCATGATGAACATCCTGCAGACGGTCGTCTTCGTGATGGCCTTCTACCTTCTGTTCGTCGTGCTGGGCATGCGCGGCAACGCGATCCGCGGCGATTTCATGCTTTACCTGATGTCGGGGATCTTTCTTTACATGGTGCACACCCGCACCGTGCAGGCGATCATGCGCTCCGAGGGGCCCGCCTCGCCGATGATGAAGCACGCGCCGATGACGACCGCGGTGGCCATCGCCTCGGCGGCGCTGGGGGCGCTTTACGTGCAGGTCCTGTCGATGGGGCTGGTGCTTTACGTCTATCACGTGGGCTGGGGCCCGATCCACATCCACGACCCCGAGGGCGCGTTCGCGATGATCGCGCTGGCGTGGTTCTCGGGCCTGGGCGTCGGCATCATCTTCCTCGCGATCAAGCCCTGGGCGCCGAGCTTCGCCAACATGGCGTCGATGATCTACACCCGCGCCAACATGATCGCGTCGGGCAAGATGTTCGTGGCAAACCAGCTGCCCGGATACATGCTGGCGTTCTTTTCGTGGAATCCGCTGTTTCACACGATCGACCAGGCGCGGGGCTTCACCTTCATCAACTACTTTCCCCACAATTCCAGCGTGACCTACCCGATCTGGGTGTCGCTGGCGCTGCTGATGGTCGGCCTGATGGGCGAGTTCTATACCCGCAAGCATGCCTCGATGAGCTGGAGCGCCCGGCGATGAGAGCGCTGGCTCTGATCCTTGCCACCCTTCTCGCCCTGCCGGGGGCCGCCGAAGCGCAGGACCCGGACTGGCCCGCGCTTTACGACGTGCAGGGCGTGGCAGACGACGACACCCTCGCTATCCGCGAGGTGCCGGATGCCGGCGCCCGCATCCTGGGCGAGCTGCCCGCCGACGCCACCGGGGTCGAGGTCACCGCCCCCGACCATACCGGCGACTGGGGCCGGGTGAATCACGGCGAGGGCACTGGCTGGGTGGCGCTGGCCTATCTGTCGCGGCGGCCCGGGCAGGACGCGATCCCGCGGGTGCTGCACTGCGCGGGCACCGAACCCTTCTGGTCGCTCGACCTGACGCCGAAGGCCACGACGTTTTCGCCCGTCGACGGCACGGCCATGGCCGCGGGCAGGGCGCGGGCCCAGATGGCCGAGGGGCGCGCCGACCGGTTTTCGTTCCGCGCGTGGCGGCAGGGCGACGGGCTGACCGGGGTGGTCGCGCGTTCCGCCTGCTCGGACGGGATGTCGGGGCGGGCCTATGGCCTGACGCTGGATCTTTTGGTGCTGCGGGCGCAGGGCGCCACGCATTACGCGGGGTGCTGTTCGCTGGCCGACTGATCCCCGGCCCGA
Source organism: Mesobaculum littorinae (assembly GCF_004011175.1). Classification (GTDB taxonomy): domain Bacteria; phylum Pseudomonadota; class Alphaproteobacteria; order Rhodobacterales; family Rhodobacteraceae; genus Tranquillimonas; species Tranquillimonas littorinae. The sequence goes on from NZ_RQXX01000003.1 coordinate 237,522, forward strand.
TCCACCACGCGCAGGGTGACGTTCACCCGTCCGCCCTGTGGCAACAGGGTGGAGGTGCCGAAGCGGATGCGGTCGACCCCGTGATAGGCCAGCCGCGCGGCGCCGCCGATCACCACCACGTCGCCCGAGTGCAGCCAGATGCTGTCGGTCGACCCGCCCCTCTCGGTCCCGCCCATGCGGAACAGCGCGTCATCGCCGAGGCTGAGCGACAGGACCGGCCAGGTGAAATCGCCCTCGTCGCGGTCCTGGTGCAGCCCCATCCGCGCGCCTTCGCCGTAGAAGTTCACGAGGCATGAGTCGGGCACCCGCCCGAGCCCCGTGGCCCGGTCCCAAAGATCCAGGACCGTGCCCGGGATCGGCGGCCACGGCGTGCCCTGCGGGTGGCGCGGTTCATAGCGATAGCCGCGGCGGTCGGTGATCCACCCCAGCCGCCCGGCCGAGGTCATGCGCACCGTCATCTTCTTGCCCCAGCGCGTCTCTGGGTGAACCAGAGGGGCGGCGCGGATGACGTCGCGCAGCTCGGCCAGCATCGTCTCCTGCGCGGGGCGGTCCAGCGCGCCGGGCAGTACGCGGAACCCGCGGATATCAAGCTCGGTCGTCATGCCCTCACCCCTGACGGATGCCGGATATTTTTGCAACACCGATGCCCGGGCCTGCGCTTGCAGGGCAAAATCCCTCTCCCTATATACGGTCAGACCCCGGCCGGAGGCCTTGCCTTCTGTGGGGAAACTGGGATTGAGGGGGGATGCCGCCCCGCGGGTCCGCCCTCGGACACATCGCCAATGAGAGGATTGAAGAGCATGGCCAAAGTCATCGGTATCGACCTCGGCACGACCAATAGCTGCGTTGCCATCATGGACGGGTCGCAGCCGCGCGTGATCGAGAATGCTGAAGGGGCGCGTACGACGCCCTCGATTGTTGCCTTTACTGACAACGAACGGCTCGTCGGCCAGTCTGCCAAGCGGCAGGCGGTGACGAACCCCACGAACACCATCTTCGCCGCCAAGCGTCTGGTCGGTCGCCGCACCACCGACGCCGAGGTCGCGAAGGACCGCGACAACCTCCCCTACAACATTGTCGACGGCGGCAATGGCGACGCATGGGTCGAGGTGAAGGGCGAGAAGTATTCGCCCAGCCAGATTTCCGCCTTCACGCTGCAGAAGATGAAGGAAACCGCCGAAAGCTATCTCGGCGAAGAGGTCACGCAGGCGGTCATCACCGTCCCGGCCTACTTCAACGACCAGCAGCGTCAGGCCACCAAGGACGCCGGCAAGATCGCCGGTCTCGAAGTCCTGCGCATCATCAACGAACCCACCGCGGCCGCCCTGGCCTACGGGCTCGACAAGAAGGACGCCAAGACGATCGCGGTCTATGACCTCGGCGGCGGCACCTTCGACATCACCATCCTGGAAATCGACGACGGCCTCTTCGAGGTGAAGTCGACGAACGGCGACACCTTCCTTGGTGGCGAAGACTTCGACATGCGCATCGTGAACTACCTCGCCGAGGAGTTCAAAAAGGAGCATGGCGTCGACCTGTCCAAGGACAAGATGGCCCTGCAGCGCCTGAAGGAAGCCGCCGAGAAGGCCAAGATCGAGCTGTCCAGCGCCAGCCAGACCGAGATCAACCAGCCGTTCATCTCGATGGACAAGGACACCGGCTCTCCGCTGCACATGGTGATGAAGCTCACCCGGGCGAAGCTGGAAAGCCTGGTCGGCGACCTGATCAAGAACTCGATCAAGCCCTGTCAGGCCGCGCTCAAGGATGCCGGCATCTCGACCGGCGAAATCGACGAGGTCGTCCTGGTCGGCGGCATGACCCGCATGCCCAAGGTCGTCGAGGAAGTGACCAAGTTCTTCGGGAAAGAGCCCCACAAGGGCGTGAACCCCGACGAGGTGGTCGCGCTGGGTGCGGCGATTCAGGCCGGCGTTCTGCAGGGTGACGTGAAGGACGTCGTGCTGCTGGACGTGACCCCGCTGAGCCTGGGGATCGAGACGCTGGGCGGTGTCTTCACCCGCCTCATCGACCGCAACACCACGATCCCGACGAAGAAAAGCCAGATCTTCTCGACCGCCGAGGACAACCAGAACGCCGTGACGATCCGGGTCTTCCAGGGCGAACGCGAAATGGCCAGCGACAACAAGCTGCTGGGCCAGTTCAACCTTGAGGACATCCCGCCGGCGCCGCGCGGCCTGCCGCAGATCGAGGTGACCTTCGACATCGACGCCAACGGCATCGTGTCGGTCAGTGCCAAGGACAAGGGCACGAACAAGGAGCAGAAGATCACGATCCAGGCGTCGGGCGGTCTGTCGGACGACGAGATCGAGAAGATGGTCAAGGAAGCCGAAACCAACGCCGAGGCCGACAAGGGCCGCCGCGAACTGGTCGAGGCGAAGAACCAGGCGGAAAGCCTCATCCACTCGACCGAGAAGTCGATGGAAGAGCACTCCGACAAGGTCGACCCCACCACCATCGAGGCGATCGAGCTGGCCATCGCGAACCTGAAGGAGCAGCTGGAAACCGAGGACGCCGGCAAGATCAAGTCGGGCATCCAGAACGTCACCGAAGCGGCGATGAAGCTGGGCGAGGCCATCTACAAGGCCGAGCAGGCGAAGGCCGACGGCGGCAATGACGACTCGGACGACAGCGACAACGGGCCGCGCGACGTCGATGACGACATCGTCGATGCCGACTTCGAGGACCTGGGCGACGACAAACGCGCCTCCTGATTTGGGCGCCTTTTGAACATGACGCGACCGGCCTGTTCCACCGGGCCGGTCGTTTCATTTGTCAGAGGATTTGACCATATGGCGAAGCGCGATTTCTATGACGTGCTCGGGATCTCGAAAGGTACGGGGGCCGACGAGATCAAGAAAGCCTATCGCAAGAAAGCGAAAGAGCTTCACCCCGACCGGAATTCAGACAACCCTCAGGCCGAGGCCCAGTTCAAGGAAGTGAACGAGGCCTATGATGTCCTGAAGGACCCCGAGAAAAAGGCCGCCTATGACAGGTTCGGCCATGCCGCGTTCGAAGGCGGAATGGGCGGCGGCGGCGGTGGCCCCCGTGGCGGTGCCTACCAGGGCGGCGATTTCGCCTCGGCCTTCTCGGACGTGTTCGACGATCTCTTCGGCGACATCATGGGGGGCCAGCGCGGCCGCGGCGGCCAACGGGCCACGCGCGGATCGGACCTGCGCTACAACATGCGCGTGTCGCTGGGCGACGCCTACCAGGGTAAGCAACGCACGATCTCCGTTCCCACGGCGGTCCAGTGCGAGGTCTGCCATGGCAGCGGCTCGGAAGGCGGGGCCGAACCGCAGACCTGCCCGACCTGCGCGGGCATGGGCAAGGTCCGCGCCCAGCAGGGGTTCTTTACCGTCGAACGCACCTGCCCAACCTGTGCTGGCGCGGGACAGATCGTCAAGAACCCGTGCTCGGCCTGCGGCGGCGCCGGCCGCGTGCAGAAAGAGCGGTCGCTGTCGGTGAACATCCCCGCAGGCGTCGAAACCGGCACCCGCATCCGCCTGGCCGGCGAAGGCGAGGCGGGGCTGCGCGGCGGACCGGCGGGCGATCTTTACATCTTCATCGAGGTGGAAGAGCACCCGTTGTTCCAGCGCGAGGGGCATCATCTTCATTGCCGCGTTCCGGTGTCGGTCACCACCGCCGCCCTGGGCGGGGATATAGAGGTGCCGACCATCGAAGGCGGTCGCAGCCGGGTGAAGGTCCCTGCCGGGTCGCAATCGGGCAAGCAGATGCGCCTGCGTGGCAAGGGCATGCCCATGCTGCGCGGCGGCGGCGCGGGCGACATGTATATCGAGCTGGCCGTCGAAACCCCGGTGAACCTGTCGTCGCGGCAAAAGGACCTGCTGCGCGAATTCGACAAGCTGAGCGAGGACAACAATCCTGAAAGCTCGTCGTTCTTCTCGAAGGTAAAGACCTTCTGGGACGGGATGAAGGGCTAGTCCCCTCGGGGCCGGGCGCGACCTTTCGGGCGCCCGGCCGGTTCTTAACCGCCTGTTTACCCTCAGGGCCAAATCTGCCTGAATGAAACAGGGAAATTTCGACGAAGCGGGATTGCCGCTCTTTACAGGCGCAGAGGCTGCTGCCTCCGCTGCGGGGATGACGTCGGACGGAAGGACGCCGTCCTACATCCGCGACCACCGCAAGCGGTTGCGCGACCGCTTCATGATCGGCGGGGCGCAGGCCATGCCGGATTACGAACTGCTGGAGCTTGTGCTGTTCCGCGCGATCCCGCGGCAGGACGTCAAGCCGCTCGGCCGACTGCTGCTTGAGACCTTCGGCGATTTCAACCGTGTCGTGTCTGCCTCGCCCGAGGCGCTGCGCAAGGTCAAGGGCGTCGGCGAGGCGGTTGTGCAGGAGCTCAAGATCGTGGAGGCCGCGGCCCACAGGCTGGCCCGCGCCCGGGTCATGCAGCGCCCGGTGATCGGTGGGTGGGACGCGGTGCTGGACTATTGCCACACCACGATGGCCCACCGCGAAACCGAACAGTTTCGCATCCTTTTCCTCGACCGCAAGAACGTCCTGATTCAGGACGAAGAACAGGCCCGCGGCACGGTCGACCATGTCCCGGTCTACCCGCGCGAGGTCGCGAAGCGGGCGCTGGAACTCAATGCGTCGGCGCTGATCCTCGTGCACAACCACCCCTCGGGCGATCCCACGCCGTCCGAGTCGGATATCGCGATGACCCGGCGGATCGAGGCGGCGCTATCGGCAGTCGACGTGACACTGCATGACCACCTGATCGTGGGAAAGGAAACCGAGCTCAGCTTTCGCGGCAGCGGCTACCTCTAGCAGCGGCTATCTCTGGCAGCCGCCACCTCTAACACCGGTGGCACCTAATCCAGCCACACTTCGACCCGGCGGTTGATCCGCCGACCCCACTCGACCTCGTCGCAGGCCATCGGCATCGCCTCTCCGAAGGATGCGATGCGCAAATCCAGTCGGTTCTGCGCCCCGTCATCCAAGGGCTCCGCCGCTGCCTTGGACACCGCCGCGCGCACGGTTTCCGCCCGGGCCCGGGCCAGGCGACGGTTGGTCGCGGCCGGCCCCACCCCGTCGGAGAACCCCACGAACAGCAGGCTGCGGTCGGCGAAAACGCCGCGGTTCAGCGCCTGCGCCAGAAGCGCCACGTTCGACCGGGATTGCGCGTCCAGCCGCGACGAGCCGTCTTCGAACCGGAAGGTCACGCTAAGCCGGGCCCGGTCATCCAGCGCCGCCACCATGCCCTGCAACTCGTCCAGCCCGGTGTCACCGCCCGCCCGCGCGATCGCGTTGGCGAACCGCGCGCCTTGGGAATCCAGCGGGATCGCCTGCGGGAACTGATCGACGAAGCCCGTGCGCCGCACCACCGGCTGCGCCCCGGGCGAGACCGCGAAATCGACGAAATCGCGCGCCACCTCGGGCAGCCGCCAGGGCGGAAGGTAAAGGAACAGCGGCGTGGTCAGCGGATAATCCTCAGTCTTGAGGCTGCGGTCCGTGGCCTCGGCCGGATAACCGCAGGGCCCGATCAGGCGCAGCGGCACCGCGTTGCCCTGGTTGGCAAAGCTGCCGATACCGACCGCCATCGGATCGCGTGCCACGGCATCGGCCACCGCGGCCAGGTCAGGATGGCGCACGACGGCGTCGCCGACCGGCCGCGACTGGGCGGCGCGGCGCGCGAAGGCCTGTGTCAGACCGTCCGATGCCGGGCCCAGGTGCAGCGTCACCGGGTCGCCCGACGCCCCCGCCATCCCGCGGCCACCGTAGAGCCGCGCCAGATCGGTCATCGAGATGTCGCGCAGCGGGCTGGCCGCCGACACCAGCGGCACGATCGCGTCCAGCCCGACGATGCGGGCCAGCCGCGGCGCGCCGAACCCCTCGACTCCGGCGGATCGCGCGAATTCGACCTCCGCGGGCAGCACCTCGCGCAGGGCCATGACGATCTCGGCCTCTCCGGCCAGGAAATCCGCGACGCCCTCGTCCGTATCGACGAGGTGAAAGGTGAACCGGGCGATCACCCGTCCGGCGGCAGGGTCGGTCAGGTCCAACTGCAGGCGGTCCGCCCCCGCCTCGACCCGCTCCGCGGTATAACCGCGGCGCAGGGCAAAGGACTCTACCAGGGCCGGCATCAGCACCTCGCCCATCCGCCGCGCGCCGGAAAAGCCCACCTGCGCGACGAAAGCGTCGCGCGCGGGACAGGCCTCGCCCGTGCAGGCAAGCGGCCCGCCGTCCAGCGTGACGACCCCGACCTCGGGCACGTCGAGACGAAAGAATTCGCCGTCGAACGACAGGAATTCGCCGGTGACACTGATCCCGCCGTCTGGCGAGGCGAGCGTGACGGGCGCCGCGGCGAGGCTCATGGCCCCCGAAACAAGGAAAAGCGCGGCAGCGACTGCCGCGCGAACATGATACATGACGGGTCCGGAGCTTCCTCTACTCACCTTGCGGCGATCTTGAGGTCCCGCAGCAGGTTTTTCAACACCACGATCTCGCCCACGGCATCGCATCCGGGCATCGCGAGCGACAGGGTGCGGACATGTTGCAGGCCGTCCGCGTCGCTTTGCAGGGTTTCGGCGCGGATATCGCGGCCGCAGGTGGTCTCGGTCACCGCGGCTTCGACCGACAGCGTGACCGTGCCGGGCTGCGCGGCTTCGCGCGGCAGGGTGTAGACCTCGGCCAGCAGCGGATCTGGCAGCGCGGGGTCGCCCAGCTCGGTCAGGAAACCGCCCTGCCCGTTGACGGCACGCGTCACCTCGCCCGGCGCATCGGCCCAGACATGGCCGGCATCGCCGAAGCCCGCCCCGAATTCCAGCGCGTGCAGGTGCATGCCCGCCTGCCCTTCCCACTGCAGGGCCACGTGGGTCAGGTCCGGTCCCTCGGGCATCTCGACCCGGGTGGACAGGATATCCCCGCCGTCGATGGCAAGCTCGACCTCGGGCCGCGGGGTGAGCGCGGGCAGCGCAACCATGTAGGTGCCGTCGTCCGCGATGCTGTCGGCAAAGAGCAGAGGCCCCTGCCGCAGTTCGATCCGATTGCCCGCGTGGCAGGGCGCGGTGAGCGTCAGGTGAACCATGCCGCCCGGCACGGCCATCCCGGTCAGCGAGGGCTGGCAATCCGCGGCAGTATCGGACGCGCCGCCCGCCTGACCCCGGGCCTGCGGAGCCTCCGCCCCCCCCGGAGGCCGCAGCATCGGCTAGCCTGTCGCCATCGTCGCTGCCCTGCAATGCCGCGCCGGGCGCGGCGCTGGTTTCGGCCGGACGCACGGACCCGGCCTCGGTGGCGGGCGTCGGTCCGGTCGATTGCAGAAAGACCAGCGCCGCGGCGCCGGCGACGGTCACGGCGGCCACGCGCAAGGTCGTTCTGGACGATTTCAGTTCCATGGGCCTGCTCTCCCTCGATCTCTGAGGTTGAGCCCTACGCCCTGAATCGGCCGCTCAGATGGCGGCCGACGGGCGGGCTTTGGGACATTTCAGGCCAGATTTCGGAAGGAACTCAGGAAAGCTGGCCGTGGCAGTGCTTGAACTTCTTGCCCGATCCGCAAGGGCACAGGTCGTTGCGCCCCGGGTTGCCCCAGGTCGTGGGGTCCGATTCGACGAACCCCGGCGCGGCGGCCTCCGCCTCGGCCTCGCCCTGCGGCGGCGTCGCCTCGGCCGCGGCCTGCATCGCACGGCGCTGCTCTTCGATTCGGGCGATCATCGCCTTCTGCTCGTCCTCGCTGAGCGGACGGATTTGCGACAGCTTGCGCGTCACCTCGGCCCGCAGCGTGTCGAGCAGGCTTTCGAAAAGCTGGAACGCCTCGTTCTTGTATTCGTTCAGCGGATCGCGTTGCGCGTAGCCGCGGAACCCCACGACCGAGCGGAGATGTTCCAGCGTCAGCAGGTGTTCGCGCCACTTCGCGTCGATCGTCTGCAGCAGGATCTGCTTTTCGATCCGGCGCATGCTGTCCGGCCCGAACTGCGCGGCCTTGGCGGCCATGAACTCGTCCGAAGCCTTTTCCAGCCGTTCGCGCACGATCTGGTCGTCGACGCCGTCCTCTTCGACCCACGCCATCACCGGCACGTCGACCCCGAGCGTTTCCAGCGCGGCCACGTACAGCCCCTCGCCGTCCCACTGGTCGGCATAGCTTTTCGCGGGGATGTGGGTGTCGACGATATCGTCGACGACCTGGTGGCGCATATCCTCGGCGATTTCATGGATATCGGTCGATTCCATGATCTCGCGCCGCTGGGCAAAGATCACCTTGCGCTGGTCGTTCATCACGTCGTCGAACTTGAGCAGCTGTTTGCGGATGTCGAAGTTGCGGCCCTCGACCTTCGCCTGCGCCCGTTCGAGCGACTTGTTGACCCAAGGGTGAACGATGGCTTCGCCTTCCTTCATCCCCAGCGACGACAGCACCTTGTCCAGCCGCTCGGACCCGAAGATGCGCATCAGGTCGTCTTCGAGGCTGAGGAAGAAGGACGACCGCCCCGGATCGCCCTGACGGCCCGACCGGCCACGAAGCTGGTTGTCGATCCGGCGGCTTTCATGCCGCTCGGTGGCCAGGACGAACAGCCCGCCCGAAGACAGGACCTTCTCCTTGTCGCTGGCATGCTCGGCCTCGATCCGGGTGCGCACCTCGTCGGGGTGCACGTCGGGATCAGCGGCCAGCGCCTGCAGCACCTTCATCTCGACGTTGCCGCCCAGCTGGATGTCGGTGCCTCGGCCGGCCATGTTGGTCGCGATGGTGACGGCGCCAGGCTTGCCCGCGTCGGCCACGATCTCGGCCTCCTGTTCGTGCTGGCGGGCGTTCAGCACGTTGTGCCGCAGACCTTCCCTCTCCAGCATCGCCGACAGCGCCTCTGACTTCTCGATCGAGGTGGTGCCGACCAGGACGGGCTGGCCCTTGGCATGCGCGACCTTGATCGCCTCGACGATGGCGGCGTTCTTTTCCTTCGCCGTGCGGTAGACGGCGTCATCCTCGTCGACCCGGGCGATGGGACGGTTCGTCGGAACCTCGACCACGCCCAGCTTGTAGATTTCCAGGAATTCGTCGGCCTCGGTCGCGGCGGTGCCGGTCATGCCGGACAGCTTGTCGTAAAGGCGGAAATAGTTCTGGAAGGTGACCGACGCCAGCGTGATGTTCTCGGGCTGGATGTCGACGGCTTCCTTCGCCTCGATCGCCTGGTGCAGGCCGTCGGACAGGCGCCGCCCGGCCATCATCCGGCCGGTGAACTCGTCGATCAGGACGATTTCGTTGTTGCGGACGATATAGTCCTTGTCCTTGGTATAAAGCTTGTGCGCGCGCAGGCCCTGGTTGACGTGATGCACGAGGCTGGTCGACTCGGGGTCGTAGAGCGTCTGCCCCTCGGGCAGGATGCCCGCCTGGCTCAGGTGCTGTTCGAGAAAGTCGTTGCCTTCCTCGGTAAAGGTCACGTTCCGCGTCTTTTCCTCGAGCTTGAAGTGCTCGTCGGTCAAAAGCGGGATGACCGCGTCGATGGTGCGATACAGATCGCTGCGGTCTTCGGAGGGGCCCGAGATGATCAGCGGCGTCCGCGCCTCGTCGATGAGGATCGAGTCGACCTCGTCCACGATCGCGAAGCCGTGCCCGCGCTGGTACATGTCCTTCAGCTCGGACTTCATGTTGTCGCGCAGGTAGTCGAAGCCCAGCTCGTTGTTGGTGGCATAGGTGATGTCGGCGGCGTAGGCCTCGCGCTTTTCGGCATCGGGCTGCTGGGGATAGACCACGCCGGTGGTCAGCCCCAGGGCACCGTAGACCTTCGACATCCATTCGGCGTCGCGGCGGGCGAGGTAGTCGTTGACCGTGACGATGTGCACGCCCTTGCCCGACAGCGCATTCAGGTAGGCCGGGAAGGTGGCGACCAGCGTCTTGCCCTCGCCGGTCTTCATCTCGGCGATATTGCCCTGGTGCAGGAAGATCCCGCCCATCAGCTGCACGTCGAAGGCCCGCAGACCCAGCGCGCGGCGCGCCGCCTCGCGGCAGTTGGCAAAAGCTTCGGGAAGAAGATCGTCGAGGCTTTCGCCGCCCGCCGCCCGCTGCTGCAGGCTCGCGGTGCGGGCCTTGATCTCGTCGTCCGAGAGGTTCTGGAATTCATCCTCGAGCGCGTTGATCTTCTGAACCAGTGGCTGTGTCGCCTTGACCTTGCGGTCGTTCGGCGTTCCGAAGACCTTCTTGGCAACCGTTCCGATACCCAGCATGCGTTCTCCTGACGACTTCGTGCGAGGCGATCGCTTGCCCGGCAGGGCCTGCCGCCGTAGACAAGGCGCAATCGTATCGCGGCCCCCTCGCTCGGCCACAAGGCGATGTAAGGGGGCCGCTATTCAGTGTCAACGTCGGGGCCCAGCGGTCCCGGCGCCCATATAGGAAGGATTCCAGATGTCCGCCACGCGCTCGCTCTGGCTCGCCACCGCCACCGCCGCCCTCTTCGCGTTCCCGCTGACCGCGCAGGAGAACACCTCGGACACCGCCTCCGATCCCGCCGCCACCCCTGCCGAAACCGGGACCACGACCGATACCCCCGTTGAAACCGAAGGGGAAACCGCAGGAAACGCCGCCGAAGACGGGGCCGCGCAGACCCCCGCCTCGGACGTGACGGCCGACACCGTCGTCGCCACCGTGAACGGTACCGACATCACCGTGGGCCACATGGTCGTGCTGGGCGAACGCCTGCCCGAACAATACCAGTCCTTGCCCGACGAGGTGCTGTACGACGGCATTCTCGAACAATTGATCCAGCAGACCGCGCTGGGCGCGCAGGCGGGCGATCCCACCGAGCGGACCGAGCTGGTGCTGGAGAACGAACGCCGCGCCCTGGTCGCGCAGCAGGTCATCGAAGAGGCCGCCCGCACCGCCGTCACCGAAGAGGCCGTTCAGGCCGCCTATGAAGAGGCATTTGCCGACGCCGAGCCGCAGACCGAATGGAATGCCTCGCACATCCTCGTCGAGTCCGAGGAAGAGGCGCAGGCGATCATCGAAGAGCTCGACGGCGGCGCCGATTTCGCGACGCTGGCCGAAGAACGCTCGACCGGGCCCTCGGGCCCGTCGGGCGGCGAACTGGGCTGGTTCGGGCCCGGCATGATGGTCGCGCCCTTCGAAGAAGCGGTGCAGGCGCTGGAAACCGGCGAGATCTCCGACCCCGTCGAAACCCAGTTCGGCTGGCACGTGCTGAAGCTGAACGAGACCCGCCAGAAGGACGCGCCGCCGCTGGAGGAGGTCCGCGGCGAGATCGAACAGCAGGTGCAGCAAGCCGCCGTCGAGGCGCTGATCGCAGAGGCGACGGCCAATGTCGACGTCACCGAGGGCGACACCCAGATCGACCCCGCGGTGATCCGCGACAGTTCGCTGTTCGAATAAGGCGACGCGGCAATGGCCAAGAAGAAGAAAGAGGTCAAGGCGCTGAAAAAGAAGGTCTCGAAGCTGAAATCGAAGCTTCAGGACCGTTCCGCGGCGGGTGATGCCGCCGCTGCGGCACCGGCCAAGAAAAAGGCGCTGGCGGTATCCCCGCTGGCGCCTGAAACGTTTCCCGACCTGCCCGATATCGCGGGCGTCCGCTTTGCCTCGGGCGCGGCCGGGGTACGTTATGCGGGCCGCACCGACGTGATGCTGGCCGAGCTTGCGGCCGGCACGACGGTGGCCGGGGTGTTCACACGCTCCTCCACCCGCTCGGCATCGGTCCTCGACTGCCAGGCAAAGCTTGGGGGCGACCCGGCGAAGGGCGCCGCGATCCTCGTGAACTCGGGCAACGCCAACGCCTTCACCGGCAAGCATGGCGAGGATTCGGTGACCGCCCTGTCCACCGCGGTGGGCAAGACGCTGGGTGTCCCCGCGGCGCGGGTCTTCACCGCCTCGACCGGGGTGATCGGCGAACGCCTTCCGCATGACCGCATTACCGACAAGCTGGCCGAGCTCAAGGACGGTTTGGCGGGCGACGGCATCGCCGGCGCGGCGCGGGCGATCATGACCACCGATACCTTTCCCAAAGGGGCGATGGCCGAGATCGAGGTCGCCGGCACACCGGTGCGGATCGCCGGGATCGCCAAGGGGTCGGGCATGATCGCGCCCGACATGGCGACCATGCTGGTCTACATCTTCACCGATGCCGACGTCGCCCAGCCTGTCCTGCAACGGATGACCGCGCAGGCCGCGGACGAGACGTTCAACTGCATCACAGTCGACGGCGACACCTCAACCTCGGACAGCGTGCTGGTCGCGGCCACGGGCAAATCGGGGGCCAAGCGCATCGGCGACATGCGCGCGGCGGGCGCCCGCGCCTTCCGGGCGGCCCTGACGGATGTGATGCGCGACCTCGCGCACCAGGTGATCCGCGACGGCGAGGGCGCGACCAAGTTCGTCGAGGTGCGCGTCTCGGGCGCCGACACCCCCGCGGACGCCCGCAAGGTGGCGCTGTCCATCGCGAACTCGCCGCTGGTCAAAACCGCCGTGGCGGGCGAGGATCCCAACTGGGGCCGCATCGTCATGGCCGTCGGCAAGTCCGGCGCCAAGGCCGACCGCGACACGCTGTCGATCCGCTTTGGCGACGTGCTGGTCGCGGAAAAGGGATGGGTCGCGGAAAGTTACCGCGAAGAGGATGGCGCGGCCTACATGAAGCAGTCCGACCTCGTGCTCGACGTCGACCTGGGGCTGGGCAAGGGCCGCGCGACGGTCTGGACCTGCGACCTGACGGACCGCTACATCGCCATCAACGCGGACTACCGCTCCTGATGCGTGTGGTCCTGGTATCGGCCGTCGCGCTTATCGATCGCGACGGCCGCGTCCTTCTGGCGCAGCGCCCCGAAGGCAAGTCGATGGCCGGCCTGTGGGAGTTTCCGGGCGGCAAGGTCGAGGAGGGCGAAACGCCCGAGGCCGCGCTGATCCGCGAACTGCACGAAGAGCTGGGCATCGACACCTGGGAAAGCTGTCTCGCCCCGCTGACCTTTGCCAGCCATAGCTACGACGACTTCCATCTGCTGATGCCGCTCTACGCCTGCCGCAGATGGCAGGGCACGCCCGTCGCCAAGGAGGGGCAGACCCTGTCGTGGGCCAGGGTCGGTGAACTGCGCAGCTACCCTATGCCGCCTGCAGATATTCCGCTGATCCCGATTTTGCGCGACTGGCTGTAGACAATTTGCAACACTTCTCCGACGCAAGCCTCCGAAAATTAAGGGTTTGCTTACCTTATGTGCAGTTAATCTGGAGATGCGCATAATTTGTCGGTGAAAGTTTAAAAGTTTTTTGTCAGTCTATCGGAACCGTCAGCAAGGAGGCTTAGTGATGGTGAAGACGATCAAGATTGGAAGTTGCGCCTCGGTTCAGGGGCAGGTTGTTCGGTCGCTTGATGACGGTCGCGTCGTTATCCAGCTGGGCGAACGTGTCTATACCGGTTTCCCCGTCGGCCCCCGCGCCGCCTGATAACGAAACCGGACGACAGCCCCCGACCGGGGCAAGGCATATCGGCAGACATGAAAAAGGGCGGCCCGCGGGCCGCCCTTTTTCATGTTCCGTAGGATGCGAGGGCGCGACCGGGCGGGCCCCGGTCAGGGGCGCCGCCGGTCGTTGCCGGCATCAGGTCAGCGAGCGTTCGACTTCTTCGCGTTCGAAGATCTCGATCACGTCGCCTTCGCGGATGTCTTCGTAGCGCTCGAAGGCCATCCCGCATTCCTGACCCGACTTCACCTCGGAAACCTCGTCCTTGAAGCGCTTGAGCGTCTTCAGCGTGCCTTCGTGGATCACCACGTCTTCACGCAGCAGGCGCACACCGGCCGAGCGGCGGGCCACGCCTTCGGTAACGAGGCACCCGGCAACCTTGCCGACGCCCGTGACCTTGAAGACTTCGCGAATCTCGGCGTAGCCGATGAAGTTCTCGCGGATCTCGTTCGACAGCAGGCCCGAGGCCGCCGCCTTCACGTCGTCGACGAGGTCGTAGATCACCGAGTAGTAGCGAATCTCGACACCCTTCTGGTTCGCGGTGTTCCGGGCCGAAGCATTGGCCCGCACGTTGAACCCGATAACCGGAGCGTTCGACGCCTCGGCAAGACCCACGTCGCTTTCGGTGATGGCGCCGACACCCGAATGCAGCACGCGCACGCGTACCTCTTCGTTGCCGATCTTCTCCATCGCCTGAACGATCGCCTCGGCCGAGCCCTGCACGTCCGCCTTGACCAGGATCGGCAGCTCGGAGACGTTCTTGTCCTCCTTGGCCTTCGCCATGAGCTGTTCCAGCGTCGTGGCGGCACCGGCCGCGGCACGCTTGTCCTTGGACTGCTGGTGCCGGTATTCGGCGATCTCGCGGGCCTGACCTTCGGTGTCGACGACGTTCAGGACGTCGCCCGCCTCGGGCGTGCCGTTGAGACCCAGAACCTCGACCGGGACCGAGGGCCCGGCTTCGTCCACGCGCTCGCCCTTGTCGTTGACCAGAGCGCGGACCTTGCCCCACTGCTCGCCCACGACGAAGATGTCGCCGCGCTTCAGCGTGCCGTTCTGCACCAGAACGGTCGCGACCGGGCCACGGCCGACGTCGAGCTGCGCCTCGATCACCGCGCCCTGCGCGGACCGCGTCGGATTGGCCTTGAGGTCCAGAACCTCGGCCTGCAGCGCGATGGCTTCCAGCAGATCGTCCAGACCCTGACCGTTCAGCGCCGAGACCTGCACATCCTGCACGTCGCCGGACATCTTTTCGACGATGACCTCGTGCTGCAGCAGATCGGTGCGCACCTTGTCGGGGTTCGCCGACGGCTTGTCGCACTTGTTGATCGCCACGATCATCGGGACCTTGGCGGCCTTGGCGTGATTGATGGCCTCGATCGTCTGCGGCATCACGGCGTCATCCGCCGCGACGACCAGCACCACGATATCCGTCACCTGCGCGCCACGGGCCCGCATCGAGGTGAAGGCGGCGTGGCCGGGCGTATCGAGGAAGGTCAGCGTCTTCTTGGTCGTGGGATCCTCGACCTGGTAGGCGCCGATGTGCTGGGTGATGCCTCCGGCCTCGCCCGACACGACCTTCGCCTGGCGAATCGCATCCAGCAGCGAGGTCTTGCCGTGGTCGACGTGGCCCATGACGGTGATGACCGGCGGACGCGACTGCAGATCCTCGGCCTTGTCCTCAACCATGTCGATGACCTGCTCGACGTCGGCGTCCGAGACGCGGACGACGCGGTGGCCGAAGTCTTCGATGATCAGCTCGGCGGTGTCGGCGTCGATGCTCTGGTTCTGGGTCGCCATGATGCCGTTCTGCATCAGCGACTTGACCACGTCAGCCACGCGTTCCGCCATGCGGTTGGCCAGTTCCGAAACGACGATCGCCTCGGGAAGCTGAACGTCACGCACGACCTTCTCGCGCTCGACCCGGCCGCCCATCGCTTTCTGACGCGCGCGCTCCTGCTTGCGCTTCATCGAAGCGAGGCTGCGCTGGCGTCCGCCCTCGCCGCCCGAAAGCGCCTGGTTCAGCGTCAGCTTGCCGCCGCGGCGGTTGCCGTCGTCGCGCGTCTTGGCGGGTTTCGGCGTCCGGTCGCGGGTGTCGCGGTCGTCGCGCCGGGTCGTCGCCTGGGACTTGCCGCCGCGCGCCGGATCGTCGGCGACGGGCCCGGGGCCGGCCTGCGGGGCGGGGTCGGCCGCCTTCTGGGCGGCGCGGGCCTTGGCCTCGGCCTCTTCGCGGACGCGGCGCTCGTCTTCCTCGGCCTTGGCGCGCAGGGCATCCTCGCGCTCGCGCTCTTCGCGCTCCTTGGCCTCCTGCTCGGCACGGCGACGCTCGCGCTCTTCCGCGCGGGCCTTCTCTTCCGCGGCGCGGGCTTCGGCTTCCTCGGATTCGCGCGCCTTGGCGGCGGCGAGCGCCTTCATGCGGCGTTCGAGTTCGGCGTCAGTAATTCCTGCGGGGCGTTTCTTGGGGTCGCCCACGGGGCCGGCGTTAGCCGACGGCTTGTGGCCACCGGGCTTCGGCACGACCACACGCTTGCGCTTGGTCTCGACCACAACGTTCTTCGTCCGCCCGTGCGAGAAGCTTTGCTTCACCGAGCCGGAGCGCGGGCCATTGCCGCGCAGACCGAGGGTCTTCTTGCCGTCATTCTCGCTCATATGGTCTTCTTCACCTTCCCGGCGGACCCATCTCCACCGTCATCGTCTGCGCGAACGCCCGATAGCCGCACGGCGTCATCCCTGAACGCGTCAGTGAGTCCGCCTGCGGCAAGCGCCGCATGTATCACATGTTCCCGCCCGAAAGCCAAACCCAATTCGGTCGCGGTCAGGATGTCGAAGAACGACCCCCGTCCGCCGGGGCGATAGAGTTTCGACTTGCCGCGCGCAGACCCGTCGGAGGCCTGCAGCAGGATCGTCGCCTGGCCCTTGTCGAGCCAGTCCTTGGTCTTCTCGAACCCGGCGACGGCGCGGCCCGCCTTGCGGGCCAGTCCCAGCCGGTCGGTCACGCGGCGCAGAAGCGCCGCCTCGACATCCGCGATCAGCGTGTCGGGCACGGTGACCTGACGTTTCGCTCCGCGCGAGAACAGGCGCTTTTTCACCGCCAGTTCCAGCGCGGAGCGTTCCGCGCTGACCCAAATGCCGCGGCCGGGCAGCTTGCCCGCCACGTCGGGATAAATCGCATCATCGGGACCGGTCACGAAACGGATCAACCCCCGCTTGGGGTTGACCTCGCCCGTGGCGATGCACTTGCGTTCGGGATCTTCCCGAAGCTTTGTCCGGCCGCCTCGCGTCATCCGTCCTCCGGTCTGGCGAGGCCTCAGGCCCCGGTGGTCTCTTCCGCGTCGTCGCCTTCGGCATCGTCGTCGGCGTCGGCCTCGTCGGCTTCCATTTCGGCCGGGTCGACCCAGCCCAGCTGGATGCGTGCGGTCATCACCATGGTCTGCGCTTCTTCGAGGCTGACGTCGAACTTTTCGAGCACGCCGTCATCTTTGACCCGTTCGCCGTCGACGGTGGTCCAGCCACCGGCCAGCTCCCAGTCGGCGCAGGTCGCAAAGTCTTCCAGCGTCTTCACGCCGTCTTCCGCAAGCGCTTCGATCATCTGGGGTGTCAGGCCCTCGAAGTCAACCAGGCTGTCCTCGACCCCCAGTTCGCGGGCATGGTCAAGCGCCTTCTTGTTCTGCTCTTCGAGATAGTCGCGGGCCCGCGCCTGAAGCTCTTCGGCGGTGCTTTCGTCCACCCCGTCGATCACCAGAAGCTCGTCGGATTCGACGTAAGCCACCTCTTCGAGCGAGGTGAAGCCTTCGGAGACCAGCAGCTGGGCGAAGAATTCGTCCAGGTCCAGCGTGTCCATGAACAGCTTGGTGCGTTCCTCGAACTCGGCCTGGCGGCGCTGGCTTTCCTCTTCCTCGGTCATGATGTCGATGTCGAGCCCGGTCAGCTGCGAGGCAAGCCGCACGTTCTGACCGCGCCGGCCGATGGCGAGGCTGAGCTGCTCGTCGGGCACGACGACCTCGATCCGCTCGGCATCCTCGTCGAGCACGACCTTGCTGACCTCGGCCGGTTGCAGCGCGTTCACCAGGAAGGTCGGCAGATCCTCGTTCCACGGGATGATGTCGATCTTTTCGCCCTGAAGCTCGTTCACGACGGCCTGCACGCGGCTGCCGCGCATACCGACGCAGGCGCCCACGGGGTCGATCGAGCCGTCATAGGAGATGACGCCGATCTTGGCGCGGCTGCCGGGGTCGCGGGCGACGGCCTTGATCTCGATGATGCCATCGTAGATTTCCGGCACTTCCATCTTGAACAGCTCGGCCATGAACTGCGGATCGGTCCGGCTGAGGAAGATCTGCGGGCCGCGCGCCTCGCGGCGGACGTCCTTGATGTAGACGCGGATGCGGTCGTTCGGGCGATAGCTTTCACGGCCGATCTTTTCGTTCCGGCGCAGCACGCCTTCGCCACGGCCGATATCGACGATGACGTTGCCGTATTCCTCGCGCTTGACGAGACCGTTGATGATCGTGCCGGCGCGGTCCTTGAATTCCTCGTACTGGCGGTCGCGCTCGGCCTCGCGGACCTTCTGCAGGATCACCTGCTTGGCCGACTGCGCGGCGATCCGGCCCATCTCGACCGGCGGCACCTCGTCGCGGATCTCGTCGCCGACCTTGGGATCGGCGAGGTAATCCTTGGCCTGCGCCACGGTCAGCTCGGCCTGGTAGTTCTCCAGCAGGTCGTCTTCGACCACGGTGCGGACGCGGGTGAAGGTCGCGCGACCGGTCTTGCGGTCGATCGCGACACGGATGTCCATCTCGGAGCCGTAGCGCGACTTCGCGGCCCGGGCGAGGCTTTCCTCCATCGCCTCGACGACGAGGCCGGGGTCGATCATCTTCTCTCGCGCCACGGCCTCGGCGGTTTGCAGAAGCTCAAGCTGGTTGGCCGATGTGATCGCCATTGATCGTTACTCCTGTTGCGGCTCTCAGCCGTTATCCTCGTCATCGTCCAGCGCGGTTTCGACCGCATCGAACTGTTTCTCGTCGATCTCGCCCGCGTTCTTGCGGCTGCGCAGCACGTCGCGGATCAGGTCGTCGGTCAGCACCAGCTTGGCGTCGGACAGCCAGTCGAACTGCAAACCGATGGTCAGGTCCTCGCCCTGCTCCTCGATCTCGATCAGGACCTCGCTGCCCTCGGTCCCGGCCAGCGTGCCCTTGAACCGCTTGCGCCCGTCGATCAGCTCGTTCGTCTCAAGCTTGGCCACGTAGCCCTGCCAGAGGTCGAAATCCTTGAGCCGGGTCAGCGGTCGGTCGATGCCGGGCGACGACACCTCGAGAGCGTAGGCATCCTCGATCGGATCCTCGACGTCGAGCGTGGCGCTGACCGCGGTCGAGATCGTGGCGCAATCGTCGACCTCGATCCCGCCATCGGGCTTGTCCGCCATGATCTGGACAGAGGGTTTCTTGCCGCCCTGATAGCGGACGCGCACAAGCTCGAATCCGAGATCTTCGATCACCGGGGTGATGATCTCGGCCAGCCTGCGGTCGATCTGGGCTTTGGCGATGAGGTCCGACAAAAGGGGTCTCCGGAAACAAAGAAACGGGCGCGCGGCCCGTCATGATAAGCATCCGGTGGAGCCTTCGGGTTTGGACCCCGACGCGCCGCTGTCAGTCGCGATATAGCCGCCGCGCGCCGGCTTGGCAAGGGGGCGCGACGTCAACCAAGGTGATCGCCCGCGCCCATGGCAGCCCCTGCGTCGCCACAGACCATCGGCGCCGGCCATCGACGCCGGCCATCCATACCGGCCATCGGCGCCGACGCACGGGGCCTGCGGGGTCAGTCGCCCTGCCCGCCGGTATTCTCCTCTTCGTGGCTCTTCCACTCAAGCTTGGAATGCGACCCGTCGCAGAAGGGCTTGTTCGTCGACAGGCCGCAGCGGCACAGGGTATAGCGGTCGGGGCTGGCCCCCTCGCCCGCAGGGCGCCAGTCCTGCAGCTCGATCCGGGTGACGTAAAGCGGCCCGTTCGCTTCGGCGACGATGCCGGGGCGGTCCCCTTCGATCAAATGTTCGGGGGTGCCGCCATCCTCGACCAGCCGCAGCGCCCCCGAGGGGCAGCCGCGCACCGCGTCGCGAATCCGGTCGAGCGGATAGTCGCCGCGATCGGGATGGATCCATGGCCGCTGGTCGGGATCGAAGGCCTCGGGCGCACGCTTCACGCAGACCGCGGCGTGCGAGCAGACGAGCGGGTTCCACAGGACGTCGACCCGGCCGGTGTAGGTCTTGACCTTGTCCTCGAAATAGGGCTCGGCCTCGGTGTCGTCGCGCACCCCGCAGCGGGTGTGCACCCGGTTGCACAGCGGCTTGGTGCCCGACCGACCGCAGCGGCACAGGACGGTCTTGTCCTCGCCGGTTTCGACATCGCTTCCGTCCTCGTCGACGACCCGGACAGGGCCATGGACGATGAAGGGGCCGTTGGGCTTGACCTCGATGCTGGTGGCTTTGTCGTCCTGATCCGACATGGCTGCGCTCTCCCGGGTGTCGCGTTCCAATCGCAACGCGGCAGGTCCGCGGGCGTTCCCGAGAGGCGACCGGGCTTGGCGGGCGGGATTCGGGGGCCGGTGGCGGGTCCGGCCCGATGCGACGCGACGCGGACCGAAGGTGCGTCAGGCGACGCGCGCGATCTCGGCCCAGATCGGCAGGTGGTCGGAGGCACGCCGCGCCAGCGGGGTTTCCAGCACCCCGCAGCGTGGCAGGTCGATGCCCCGGCCATGTGCGATCCGGTCGAGCGAGGCCATGGGCAGAGAGGCATGGAAGCTGCGCCCGGGGTTCAGGATCTCGAATCCCTCGCGCAGCGGATCAAGCCCGGATCCGTCCTGCCATTCGTTGAAATCGCCCGAGATCAGCGTGTGCGGCAGGCGGTCGGACCCCAGCGCCCTGCGGATCGCAAGCAGCTGCGACACCCGGCACCTGCGCCGCAGCCCAAGGTGTACGCCCACGACGACCAGCTGCCCGGCGTCGGGCGTTTCGACCGTCACCGCCACCGCGCCGCGCGGCTCGATCCCCGGCAAGTCGATCCGTTCGACCCGGTCGATCGTCAGCGGGCGGCGCACCAGCACCGCGTTGCCGTGCCAGCCCAGGCTGACGGGCGTCGTGGCCACCGGCGCGACCTGGTAACCCATGTCGCGCAGCACCCCGCGATCCAGCACCGAGGGGCGCGGTTTCAGCCGCTTGTCGGCCTCCTGCAGGACCACGACATCGGCCTGTGCGCTTTCGATCACCTTGAGGATGCGCGCCGGATCGCGGCGCCAGTCCAGCCCGACCGCCTTGCGGATGTTGTAGCTGAGTAGCTTCAGCCCGCCCGCCTGCGGGGCCATCTTGAAACCTGCCGTCTGCATCCGCTTGGCTCCTTTCCAGCCGTGCCCGTCGCCGTGCCCGTCCATTCCGTCCCACCCGTCTTCGCCGCCCCTGCGCACCCGCCCCGTCAGAGCACCGGCGCCATCAGCCGGATCACCGGTGCCGCCACGCGAAGCCACAGCGCCTGTTCGTCCAGCCGCTTTTCCAGCACGTGCATGTCCTTCATGTCCCGCTCCAGCATCGCCTCGACCCGGCCGGCGATGTCCTCGCCATGGACCAGCACCGTGGTTTCGTAGTTCAGCATGCACGACCTTATGTCGAGGTTGATGGTTCCGATCGAAACGAGGTCGTCGTCGACCAGCGCCACCTTCTGGTGCATGAAGCCCGCATCGTAGCGCAGCACCTGCACCCCCGCCGAGCGGATTTCGTCGAAAAAGCCGAAGGCCGCGATCCAGGGCGACCACTTGTCGGGGCGGTCGGGCACCATCACCCGCACATCCACCCCGCGCAACGCCGCCAGAGACAGCGCGGCGACAAGGTCGGAATGCGGCACGAAATAGGGCGTCGTCAGCCATAGTCGTCGCTGCGCCTGATGCGCCAGGGCGCCGAAATACAGCGTTGCCGTCTCGAACCTGTCGGTCGGCCCCGACCCCAGCACCAGCGCCTCGTGTCCATCTTCGACCCGTCCGGGATCCCAGTTCAGCTCGTCATCCAGCGTGACGTCGGTCTGGATCGCCCAATCCTCGGCAAAGACCATCTGCAACTGCGCCACCACCGGGCCGGTCAGCCGGGTGTGCGTGTCGCGCCAGGCGCCGAGGTATTCGTTGCCCACGTTGACGCCGCCCTGGAAGCCGACCAGCCCGTCGACGATCACCGTCTTGCGGTGGTTGCGGTAGTTCAGCCCGAACCGCCCCAGTACCCGCGACGGACCGCGCGTCGCGACCAGCTCGACCCCGCCCTGCATCAGCGCACGCTTGTAGCGGCGGGTCAGCAGGAAACACCCCATGGGATCGTAGAGCATCCTCACCTTGACCCCGCGCCGCGCGGCGTCCAGCAGCGCCTCAAGCAGCTGCGCGCCCGCCTCGTCGTCGCGCACGGTGTAGTACTGAACCAAGAGGTAGGTCCGGGCGCGCCCGATCTCGTCGATGATCGCGTCGTAGGTGGGCTGCCCGTTCTCGATCAGCTCGACCCCGTTGCCGGTGACCACTGGCGCGCCACCCAGGGCGGTGAACAGCTGCAGACGGTCCAGCGCCTCCTGCCCGGCATAGCCGCTCGACCCCGGCTCGAACCGGCTGAGCGCTGTCTCCGTCACCGCCCGGCGCAGGCGATAATCCCCCGTGCGGGCATAGCCGAAGATGTAATAGGCCGGGATGGCGGCAAAGGGCAGCGCGGCGATGAACACCACCCAGCCCACGGCCCCCTGCGGCGTGCGCGAGGTCTGCATCGCCCGAAAGGCGGTAAACGCGGCCAGAAGCAGCGTAAGCGCGGCAATGATGGGGAATGATATAAGCCACACGGGCGGCGAACCCTCCTGATGGGCCCTATGCCCGCGGTAGGGACGTGAAACGCCGCAGAACGGTCGCGGTTTCGTCTCTCCCGGCGGCACGCGACCATTTGGTGATTTCGGCGCCCGCGATCAGGCGCCATAGTGCAGTCAGGCGCGGCCTGTCCGTATGCGGAATCCGGGCGCGCCAGCAACAGATTACGAAGGGAGCCATGATGAAGCTAGTCAAGATCGCAGCCACGCTCGCCACCCTCGCCGCCCCGGCCGTCGCGCAGGACCACGAAGGCCTGGGCGACGCGGCCGCGGGCGAAGACGGGTTCCGCCGCTGCCAGTCCTGCCACGTCGTGCAGGATGACGAAGGCAACACCCTGGCGGGGCGCAACGGGCGGGTGGGCCCGAACCTTTACGGCGTCGTCGGCCGCACCGCCGGCACGGTCGAGGGGTTCCGCTATTCCTCGTCGATGCAGGCGGCGGGCGAGGCCGGACTGGTCTGGAGCGCCGACACGCTGGTCCCCTACCTGCAGGATCCCACCGCGTTCCTGCGCGAGTATCTCGACGACAGCGGCGCGCGCGGCAAGATGAGCTTCCGCGTGCGGAGTGAAGAGGATGCGCAGGATCTGGCCGCCTTCCTCGCGACCTTCTCCGAAGAGACCGCCGAAGGCGGGGACGCAGCCGACGACGATACCGGGGACGAGGCCGCGGCGGACTGATCCCGCGGCGCTTTCATCAATGACGGCGGCGCAGGAGGGTTCTTCTGCGCCGCGGTGCCGTGCAGTGGCCCGACCCGGGGGCGGTGGCGGGGACGACCGCGGGCCGGCGCACCGCGCCGACAGCACACCGCCGGGAAGCATCCCCACCGCGCGGCCTCCGCGGGCGGCATGTGCGGATGGCGGCGGGGATGGCGGCGGGGGCGATCCGGCACAGGGGATCGCCCCCCGGGCGTCAGCCGAAGTGGATCGACTTGGTCTCGACATAGTTGTCGAGCCCTTCCACCCCGCCTTCACGCCCCATGCCGGACTGCTTGAAACCGCCGAAGGGCAGGGTCGGGTCGACGATCATCCCGTTCACGCTGATATTGCCCGCCTGCATCCGGCGCGCCATCGCGTAGCCTTTCTCAGGGTCCGCAGTGAAGATCGCGCCGGCCAGGCCATAGATCGAGTCATTCGCCTTGCGCATCGCGTCGTCTTCGTCGCTGTAGCCGATGACCGACACGACGGGGCCGAAGATCTCTTCCTGCGCGATCTTCATGTCGGGGGTCACGTCGGCAAAGATCGTTGGTTCGATATAGAACCCCTTGTCCTTGCCCTCGGGCCGTCCTCCGCCGCAAAGCAGCGTCGCGCCGGCCTCGCGGCCCGCCGCGATATAGCCTTCGACCCGCTCAAGCTGACGCGCCTGCGACAGCGGGCCCATCTGGGTTTCCGGGTCCGAGGGATCGCCCACCTTGATGCCCTTCACCGCAGGCACGAACATGTCGAGGAATTCCTGCTTGCGGCTTTCGGGCACGAGGATCCGGGTCAGCGAGAAGCAGACCTGCCCGGTGATCGGCATGCTGTAGACCATGAGCGGCATCATCGCCTTCGAGAAATCCGCATCCTCCATCAGTATCGCCGCGGATTTCCCCCCGAGTTCAAGGCTGACGCGCGCCAGCCGCTCGGCACAGACGCCGGCGATGGCCTTGCCCGCTGCGGTCGAGCCGGTAAAGGCCACCTTGTCGATCTCGGGTCGCCGGATCAGGTAGTCGCCGCTTTCGCGCCCCGCGGGAACCAGGTTGAAGACACCCTTGGGCAGCCCCGCCTTCTCGATCGCCTCGGCTAGGATGTAGGCCTCGAGCGGGGTTTCGGGCGACGGCTTGGCCACGAAGGTGCAGCCCGCCGCCAGGCCCGCCGCGATCTTGTAGGTCAAAAGCACCATCGGCGCGTTCCAGGGCGAAATCGCCGCGCAGACGCCCACGGGCTCCTTGACCACGCGCGTCGTACCACCGTCGCCCCGCGTCTCTTCACGGACGAAGGGATAGGATTCGATCAGGTCGGCGTAGTAGTTGAACAGCGTCGCGTTCTGGCCGCACAGCTTGCGCGTCAGCATGATCGGCGCGCCCACCTGCGCGGTCCAGACCTGCGCGATCTCGTCCAGCCGATCCTCGATGTTCTGCGCCACCTTGCGCAAATAGCCCGCGCGTTCCGCCGGGGTCATCCGCGGCCACGGCCCCGTGTCGAAGGCCGCCCGCGCGGCGGCGACGGCGCGGTCCATGTCCTCCGGGCCGGCCTCGGGGTAGGTCAGGATCACCTCTTCGCTGACGGGCGACACAACCTCCAGCGTCTTGTCCGACAGCGGCGCAACCCAAGCGCCATCAATAAAGAACTTCTCGGGCGCCTTCAGGGGGGTCCCCGTGCCTTGCGGATTGGACATGACGTTCATCTCGATCTCCTCCTCTTTTGCAATTTCCCGGGCGTCGTGCCGTCCCTAGGTCGCCGCGGGCGGGGTCTGGATGACCTCCAGCAGCCGCGGCCCGGTCTGCGCCAGCATCTCCTTGACGATACCCGGCAGGGCGGCGGGATCGTCGCAGCGCCGCGCCGGAACGCCCTGCGCCTGGGCGATCGACACGAAGTCGAGGTGCCCGATCTCGCAGCCTGCCACGTCGCGCCCCTGCCCCAGCTTGGCGATCCCCTTCAACGCGCCGTATCCGCCGTTGTTCAGGATCACGAAGAACACGTCCGCGTCATGCTCGGCCGCCGACCACAGCGCCTGGATCGAATACATGCTCGACCCGTCGCCCATCGGCGCGATCACCGTCTTGCCGGGCCGCGTCAATGCGGCCCCCACGGCGGCCGGCAGGCCGTAGCCCAGGCCACCGCTTGCGGTCGCGAAGAACCCCGCGGGGCGGGTGATCGGGAAATGATCATGCAGGGCGTCGCGGGCGGTGGGCGCCTCTTCCACGACGATGCTGCCCGGATCGCGCAGGTCGGTCAGCACCTGATAGAGATAGGCGTCGGTGATCCGGTCGGGCACCGCGACACGCGGCACGTGTCGGGCGGGCCCGGTCAGGGGCGGCCGCGGCGAGCAGTTCGCAGCCAGCCCCCGGGCGGCCAGGCGGATATCCGCCAGCATGGCAGTGCCGGTCAGTGCTCCGGCCGCCTGTCTCGGGTCATCCGTGACAAGCCACAATTTCGTGTCGGGCGGCAAGTGTTCGGGCGTTCCGGGGAAATGATAGGTGAAAACCGGTGCACCGAGGACAAGGACGAGATCGGCGCCAGACAGGCAATCCGACAGCGCAGGCTGCCTTGCAGGCAGGAATCCCGCGAAATTCTGATGATTTTCGGGGAATCCCGCGCGTGAGGCCATGGGCGCCACCCACACCTTCGCCTGAATTTTTTCGGCAAGGTCTTGCACTTCGCGCCAGGCTCGGTCTGCGTCCACGCCGGGGCCGACAACGATCGCCACCTCCTGCGCCGCGTCGATGTCGCGGCCCAGTTCCGCAAGCCTTTCGGGATCGGCCCCCAGCCCGAACCGCATCCCGCGCGGCGGCAGCGGATGGGTGCGGCGCGCCCAGTCGTCCAGCGGGACCGAGACCAGGACGGGCCCGCGCGGCGGGGTCATCGCGGTGAAATAGGCGCGCTGGATGGCGGCGGGCACATCCTCGGCCCGGGCAGGCTCAACGGCCCATTTCACATAGGGCGCGGCCATCTCTGCCGGTGCCTCGTTGAAGAGAAACGGATCGCCCGGCAGAAGCTCTCGCACCTGCTGGCCCGTCGACACGATAAGGGGCGCGCGGTTGCGGAACGCGGTATAGAGGTTGCCCATCGCATGCCCCAACCCGGCGGCCGAGTGCAGGTTCACGAAGGCGGCGTTGTCGGTGATCTGGGCATAGGCATCGGCCATGCCGATGACGATGGATTCCTGCAGGCCCAGCACGTAATCGAAATCCTTCGGCAGATCGACGAACATCGGCAGCTCGGTCGAGCCCGGGTTGCCGAAGATCCGGTCGATTCCCGCCTGCCGCATGAAGGCAAAGACGGCCTCGGCCACGGTGACGCCGTGGTCCGAGCGGCCGGTCGGATGCAGCTGTGACGCCTTGTTCATGATGTCCTCCCTTCGCGCCGCGAATCGCCCGAGGCCCGGGCGTGCGGCGTTGTCGGGGCAAGTTTCGCAGATCGGCGGCCCCTTCGGAATTGTGCAATCCGGGCCAAAGTCATACCGTTTTGATATGAGCATAGATCTTCGCGACGCCCGGATCGTGCTGGCCTGCTGCCGCGAGGGCAGCCTGGGCCGGGCGGCGCGCGCGCTGAACCTCGCGCAACCAGCGGTGACGCGGGCCCTGGGCAAGCTCGAGGCGCGGCTCGGCGCGCCGCTTTTCGACCGGACGACCCGGGGCGTGGTGCCCACGATCTACGGCACGGCGCTTCTGCCTTATGCCGAGCTTCTGGTGACCGAGGCCGCGAATGCCGAGTCGCTCGTGCGGCAGATGAAGGGCGCCCGGCGCGGGGTGCTGCGGGTCGGCGGTGTCGGAAGCGTCGTGGGTACGCTGCTGGTCGCGGCGATCACGCGGATGCGGCGTGACCACCCCGACATGCGGTTCCAGATCGTCGAAGAGCTTGAGGATGCGCTGCTGGACAGTCTCAAGGCCGGCGCCATCGACCTGGCGATCTCGCCCGAACCCTATGTCGACGACGAAATCGCGCTGGCGACGCCCGAGACCTTTCGCGATGCGGTGGCGGTCTATGCCCGCAGCGGCCATCCACTGCAGGGCGCGCGGCAGGATCTGGCGGCGCTGGCCGGGGCCGACTGGGCGCTGCCGCCTCTGACCTCGCCCGTGGGGCGCGAATGGCTGCGCCGCTTCCATGCCGAGGGGATCGAGCCGCGCGCGCCCGCGCTGACATCGCGGTCGGTGCAGGTGCTGAAATCGGCGGCCCTGGCGCAGGACCTGCTGTTGTGGATGCCATGGCCGCTGATGCGCGACGACGCCGGGCAAGGGCGGATCGCAGCGCTGGACGCGCCAGAACTGGCCTGGCCGCGCGCCTTCCGCGTCTATCGGCGCCGCAAGGGCATGCTGCCCCCGGGCGCAGACCATTTGCTGGACGCGATCCGCCGCCAGCCCGAGGCGGTGCCGCTATAGCGCGGGCCCCGTCTGTGCGGCGTCACTGCCCGCCGGTCACACATGGCCCCGGCGCCACACATGGGCGCACGGGTCGCGCGGGGCCCCGATGCGAGACCGCAGCGCGCGGCCCACGCGCGACCGCTTCAGCCGACGCGCATCGGCTGGGCGCCGCCATGTTCGTTGGCCCAGGTCACGTTGGTCTTGATCCCGCCCAGCGGGAAGAAATGCACGCTGGCAAGGTTGCTGTCGGGCTTGGCCTGCTTGTGGGCCGAGAGCTGTTCCAGCACCTCGGTGGGCTCGTAGGGGACCATCAGCTTGCTGACATCGGCGGCGCGCTTCTGCAGGACCTTCAGCGACGGGCCGACGCCGCAGGCGATGGCGTACTTGATGAGGGTCTGAAGCTTGGCCGGGCCCGCGACGCCGACATGGATCGGCAGATCCACGCCCTCGGCCTTCAGCCGGTCGGCCCATTCGATCACCGGCGCCATGTCGAAGGCGAACTGGGTCACCATCGCCATCTCGGCATCCGTGCGCTGGCTGAAATCCTGCTTCCACTTCGCCGCGGCATCGACGTTCGCGGACGATCCGTCGGCGTCGATGTCCTTGTTGCCCTCGGGGTGGCCCGCGACGTGAAGCCGTTCGAACCCGTACTTGTCGAAAAGCCCGGTTTCCAGAAGCTGCATCGAGGAATGATAGTCGCCATGCGGCTTGTCCACACCGCCCGCCAGCAAAAGGGCCTGACGGATGTCGGCCTCGTCGCGATACCGCTTGATCCAGTCCTCAAGCGTCGCCTGGTCCTTGATGATCCGGGCGGGGAAGTGCGGCATCACCTTGAAGCCGTCCTCGTGCAGACGCTTGGCGGTGGCCAGCATCTCTTCGATCGGCGTGCCCTCGATATGGGCGATGTAGATGCGGGTCTTGGCCGGAACGAGAGCCGGGAAATCCTCGACCTTGGTGGCGGTACGCGGCATCACCTCAAGCGAATAACCGTCGAGGACGGGGCGCAGATCGACGGCGGGCGCATCGCCCGCGTCCTTCTTCTTGCCGCCCAGAAAGTCCAGAATACCCATGCGCTCCTCCCAGCATCAATCGGTCACTTGGTCCAGATGTATACATGGGGATGTAGGTGGAACGCAACGATTGTTCCAGATGCCGTCCAGCCCGCGCCGGGCGGGGTCCGGCTCTGCCCTCAGGCCGGGGGCCGGACCCCGCACGACTCGCGGACCAGGGCGCAAGCCGCCTTTGCGCCGGAGGCGTGCGGTCGACGCCCCCGACCGCCGACCCGAACGGCCGAGCCGGACGGCCGGGCCGATCGGGCAGGGCTCTGCCGCCGGGGATCAGCTCTGGCTGCGATACTCCCGGCGCGATGCTTCGTGGATTGGCCAGGGATGCGCAATGGCCCCGATCTCCATCTGGCGGTGCGGCTCGACCGCGGGCTTCGCGGTGCCCCCGTCCCTTTCGCCCCAGAGGATGGAGAACGCGCCGCCCATCTCGGCCACGTCTTCGTCGATCATGGCCAGAGAGATCCACGCCCGTTCATTCGCTGTATACACCGGGTAGGTCGAGATACCGACCATCCGGCCGTCCTTCAGCACCTGGTCATAGGGATGTGCGGCGTAGTGGCCCGCGGGCATCTCCATCAGCTTGGGCATCTCGCCCTCTTCCATGAGACCGGCAAAGATCTTCAGCACGTCGGCCTTGTCCCAGACCAGCGTCACCTTCTTGCGGTGCTTCTGCTTCGCCATCTTCTCCAGCGCGGCGCGGCCGATGAAGTCATGGTCGAATTTCACCACGCGGCCGTAATCCAGATCCCAGGGGGTCAGGTAGTAGTCCTCGACATTCTCGGGCTGGAACGACCCGCCGGTCGATGCGACGCCTTCAAACCCCGAGGCGGGCAACCATTCCCGGTAGGCGCGCATGGCGTCGCCGGTATAGATCGCCTGCAGGGGCGACGGGATCCACCCCGATTCCATCGCAACGGTGGAATAGGCGCGATGCCCGGCCTGCTTCAGCCCATGCGCCGCGCCTGCCTTCAGGATTGCCGCCTTCACCTTTTCGCCGTCCTCGAACGGGCCCCAAAGTTCCAGACCCTTGGCGCCGCCCATGCCGTGGGCCAGGGTGCGCGCCTTGCATCCGGCGATGGTGATCTCGCCCATGTTGAAGAACTTGGTGACAAGCGGACCGCCCTCGTTCACCGCCTCGAGGATTGCCATCGCGTTGGGGCCCTGCACCTCGTAGCGATACGTCTTGCGTGGGGCGTCGGGGTTGTCGAGGCTGCGCTGATCGCGCTCGACCTCGACGTCATAGCCGCCGGTTTCGGCGTGGAACTGCACCCAGTTCGGCACCACCGGGCGACCCACCAGATTGACCTCGTCATCTTCAAGCCCGAAGCAGATCACGTCGCCAATGACGTATCCGTCGTGATTGCAGCAGACGAACTGCTTGGCCTTGTTCCGGCCGAAGCCCGCAAAGCTGTTCACCCCCAGATCCGAAAGAAGTTTCATCGTGTCGGGACCGCGAACGTAGAGGTCGGTCATGTGGAAGGACTGGTCGAACAGCACGGCGGTTTCGCGCCAGGCTCTCTGCTCTTCGATCCAGTTCGTGAACTCGGCGGGGATCGGGTAGACATATCGCCCCACGGTCGAGTTCTGCAGCATCTGCGAGATGTTGCCCGCGTCCTTGATCCGGTCTTCCAGCGACTGTGCCATGTATCCTCCCATGCGCATAGTGTATGCAATACGCAGATAGAATAGATCCAAGGCGCCAACATCAACCTCTATTGTATACGATCAGTCCTGAACCAACGCAGCCCCGGGAAACGACACCTGCATCTCGTCGCGATGGGCCAGCAGGAACTCGATGTTGCGCCGGGGGTCCTGCGCATGCTCCCGCACCAGCGTTTCGGCACGTCCGCCCTGTCGCGCGCCGATCGCCTCGACGATGGCGTGATGCTGGGTCTGTGCATGCATGAGCGAGATGAAGAACCGCTCGCGCGTCAGGTGGTTCGGCACGAAGGCCGAGGGCGAGGCGAAGGGGATCACCGTCGTCCGCGCGATCTCGCCCCGGAAGATGTCCGAGCGTGACAGGTCGGCCAGCAACCCGTGAAACTCGGAATTGAGCGCGGCGAAGGTTTCGATCCGCACCTCCTGATCCTCCGCACCGTCGTGTAGGCCGCCGTCCAAGACGGTGTCCATGCGGGCAATAAGATCGGTCAGCTGCGCCATCTCCTCGGGGTCGAGCCCGCGTTCGGCGGCGTGGCGGGCGGCGGCGCCCTCCAGCAGACCGCGCAGTTCTATCGCGTCGCGGACCATGGGCATGGTGAACTTGCGCACCCGGAACCCGCTGCGGGCGCGCTCCAGCAGACCCTCTTCGACCAGCCGCGACATGGCTTCGCGGATCGGGGTGCGGGAGATCCGGATCTCCTCGGCCAGGGTCATCTCGACCAGCCGTTGACCACCTTTCAGCGCGCCCGACAGGATGCGCTGGCGCAGCGCGAATTGCGCGCGCATGGCCTGGGTGTGACCGCGTGGTTCCTCCATGGGGCCTCCTTAGCCGAACCGTCCGGCAGCATGCCGCGCCAGTGCGCGAAGGGCAAATCGTGACGTTGCGCCCCTGCTTGCCCGGCCTCTGCCCGCTCAGGCGTCTGCCCGATCAGCTCCGGTCCGCTCAGCCCCCGCCCGATCAGTCCTTGCGGCGGGCGTTTAGCACGGCGCGGATACCGGCACGCAGGTTGTCGCGGTCGGGCGGGGCAGCATCGGCGGCGCCCATGGCGTCCTGCACCGCCGCGATTTCCGAGGCCAGCGCGCCGTTCAGGCCCAGTTCGGACACGGTCGCGGCGCTTTCGCGCATTTCGGCCGCGCGGCGCGCCCCATGGCGGAGCGTCCGCTCGAATTCGTAGGCAGCGAAGTCCGGCCAGCCCAGCCCGGGAAAGCTGTCGGAGATCGAGGCATGGATTTCGTCGAAACAGCCCGAGGCCTCGGCCGCGAGAAGGCATTCGACGGTGATCGCCTCAAGCCCCTTCACGAAGAGCGACCGGCACATCTTGATCGCCGTCGCCTGCCCCACATCGTCGCCCGCCTTGCGCCACGCGAAATCAAGCCGGTCGAGCTGGTCGCCGATGCCGTCCAGCGGTCCGGCGCACAACACCGGCGTGCGGTGGCCGCGCGGATGCACCGGCGCCATGACGGCCATGTCGAGATACCGCGCGCCCCGGCCCGTCACCAGATCCGCGCTGTCACGCTTGCGGCCCGGTGAGACCGAGTTGATGTCGACCACCACCTGCCCCTGCCGCAGGTGCGGCGTCATCGAGGTCAGCGCCTCGAGGCTCTGGTCGGCGGTCACGGCCGAGATCAGCCAGTCCGCCGCGCCCAGCCCCGCGGGGTCGGTCAGCCCGACCCCGTCAGCTTCGATCGCCCGCGACATTTCCGAGGCGCCCTGCCGGTGCAGCGCGATGTCCCAGGCGAGGAAGTCGAGCCCCGGATCATGTTCGGCCAGGGTCGCGCGAAAGGCCCGCGCCGCTTCGCCATAGCCGAGAAATCCGATCTTCATGGGGCTCGCTCCTTGTCTTACTTCGAAAAGACCACGGTCTTGGACCCGTTCAGCAGCACGCGGTCCTCCAGGTGCCAGCGGACGGCACGGGCCAGGACGCGGCGTTCGATGTCGCGGCCCTTGCGCACCAGATCGTCGGGCGTGTCGGCGTGGCTGACCTGCTCGACGTCCTGATAGATGATCGGGCCTTCGTCCAGATCGCCGGTGACGTAGTGCGAGGTCGCACCGATCATCTTCACGCCCCGCTCAAACGCCTGGTGATAGGGCTTGGCGCCCTTGAACCCGGGCAGGAACGAGTGGTGGATGTTGATGCAGCGGCCCGACAGGTAGGCCGAGAAATCATCCGACAGAATCTGCATGTAGCGGGCCAGCACCACCAGTTCGGCGCCAGTCTCCTCGATCACGTTCTTGATCTGGGCCTCCTGCTGGGCCTTCGTGTCCTTGGTGATCGGGAAATGGTAGTAGGGCAGGCCCTCGTGCAGGGTCAGGTTCAGCACGTCCGAGGGGTGGTTCGACACGACGCCCACGCATTCCATGTTCAGCTCACCCAGGCGCATCCGGTACAGCAGGTCGCCCAGGCAGTGGTCGAACTTCGACACCAGCAGCAGCACCTTGCGCTTCTGCGCGGCGTCGTTGAGCGTCCATTCAAAGCCGAACTCGTCTGCCAGCCCCTCGAACGCGCTGCGGAACACCGCGATGTCGCCGTCCAGCGCAAAGGCCACCCGCATGAAGAAGCTGCCGGTGACGGGGTCGTCGAACTGCGCGGCCTCGGTGATGTTGCCGCCGGCCTCGGCCAGTCGGCCAGTGACGGCGGCCACGATGCCGGGGCGGTTCGTGCAGCTCAGGGTGAGAATCCAGTTGCTCATGATCGTCCTACCTTGGGTAAACTATTCCGTCGAAAAGCTTGCGGGCGGTGCGCAGGATGGCGGTGCGAAGGATTTCCTCGCCCTCCATCGTGGCGATTACGGTGGTTTCGCCGCTGGGATGCTCGATCGAAAGCGTCCGTTCGGCGCCCTCGGGCGTCTCGGCCAGGCCTGCGGCGGGCCCGTCGCGCAGAAGACAGGCGGTCGCGACGCTGACCGCGCCCAGAACCCCGATCGAGGAATGGCAGCGATGCGGGATAAAGGTGCGCGTGGCGATGGCACCGCCGTCGCGCGGGGCGGCGACCATGGTCATCTTCGGCACCGACTTTTCCGACACGTCGCCGAGGTTCATCATCGGGCCCGCCTGGGCGCGGATCGCTTCGAGCCGGGCCCGCAGGTCCGTGTTCGCCTCAAGCTCGGCGGGCGGCTCGTAGCCCGTAACGCCAAGATCCGCGGCCCGCATGACCACGCAGGGCATGCCGTTGTCGATCAGGGTGCAGGCCACGCCGTCGATCTCGTCCACCGCGTTTCCGGTGGGCAGCAACGCGCCGCAGCTGGATCCGGCGGTGTCCTCGAAGGCGATGGGGATCGGTGCCGCGCCGCCCGGCACGCCGTCGATGCGCGCCTCGCCCGTGTACCTGACCACCCCATCCGGGGTTTCGACCGTGGCAATGGCGATCTGCCCGGTGTTCTCCATGTAGATCGTGACGTCCGTCGTCACGCCGCGCGGCTCGACCAGCCCGCGTTCCAGCGCGAAGGGGCCGACCCCGGCAAGGATGTTGCCGCAGTTCTGGCTGTCGGTGACGATGGGTTCGTCGACGAAGACCTGAAGGAACAGGTAGTCGACGTCCACGCCCTCGCGCTCGGACTTGCGCACGACAGCGACCTTCGAGGTCAGGGGATCGGCGCCGCCCATACCGTCGATCTGGCGCGCATCGGGCGAACCCATCACGCCCAGCAGGAACGCATCGCGCGCCTCGGGCAGGTCTTCGGCAAGGAAATACCCGCCCTTCGAGGTCCCCCCGCGCATCCACATGCAGCGCACGCCATCTGGCATGTGCCCCCCTCCCTCATCTTTGGTCCGTCGATATCCCTAAGGGCCCGGGGGGATGCCCCCCGGGCCCGGTCCGGGCCGTCTCAGACGTATTTCAGGCCCTTCTCGGCCAGCCGGTCGCGCATCCCGTAGATGTCGAGCCCCAGTTCGCCCGAGGCGAGCCGCTGGCGCTTCTCCTCCTCCTTGGCGATCCGCGCCTCGGCCTTTTCCAGCACGCCCCACGCCTCTTCCCGCGCGACGACGCAGACGCCATCGTCATCGGCGACGATGATGTCGCCCGGGCGCAGGTAGGCGCCGGCACAGACGATGGGCACGTTCACCGACCCCACCGTCTCTTTCACCGTGCCCTGCGCATGGACGGACTTCGACCAGACGGGAAAGCCCATCTTGGTCAGGTCGGCCACGTCGCGCACACCCGCGTCGATCACCAGCCCCTGACAGCCGCGTGCCTTGGCCGAGGTTGCCAGCAGGTCGCCGAAATACCCGTCGTCGCAGGGCGAGGTCGGCGCGAGGACGAGGATATCGCCCTCCTGCAACTGCTCGATCGCGACGTGCAGCATCCAGTTGTCGCCCGGCGGGGCGCTGATCGTCACAGCCGAGGCCCCGACCGCGGCGCCGGGATAGATCGGCGACATCCCGGGGGCCATCAGCCCCTTGCGGCCCTGCGCCTCGTGCACCGTGGCGACGCCGCAGGCCCCGAGACGGCGGATGATATCGGGCTCGGCCCGTTCGATGTTCTGAACCACGACCCCGGACATCAGAGTTCGTCCACGGTGCGGGGGAAGACCGACTGGAAGCCTTCGGCGTGAGTCGCCGCGCGTCCGCCCGACTGCCCGCCCGAGTTCCGGCGGAAGTGGTTGGCACGGTTCTGGGCCACGTTCTCATAGTAGTGCCACAGGTGCTCCTGCCCCTGCATGCACTGGATCGCGGCCCATTTCTTGTCCCACACCTCCGAGATGTCGAGAAAGACGTCGGGCTTCCACTCCATCTGCTCGGTCTGGTGCGGCTCGAACAGGTAGAGCTGCGGCGCGCCCAGCACCTTTTCGCCCGGGTTGTGGCCCCAGGCCTGCGCCACCATCCGTGCGGTCAGCGCAAAGTCGGTCGTGCGCATGTGGTCGGTGTTGTAGGGGTCCCATTTCGAGTGGGACATCATGAAGCTGGGCTGCACGGCGCGGATCACGTCGACCATGCGGTCCACCGTCTCGCGTCCCAGATCCAGCGGGTAGTCGCCCACGTCGAAGAACTGGATGTCGTGGACGTCCAGCGCGGCAGCGGCATTCTCGGCCTCTTTCCGGCGCTCGGTCTTAACGGTGTCCAGCGTCATGCCGTCCTGTTTCCACAGCTTGGCGCTTTCCCCGCGCTCGCCGTAGGACAGGCAGACGACGGTGACGTCGTAGCCCTTTTTCTGATGCAGCGCGATGGCGCCGCCGCAGCGCCAGACGAAGTCCGCCGAATGCGCCGAAATCACGAGTGCTGTCTTGGACATTCAATCCTCCATCGGTGCGGGCGCGCCCCTCGGGGGGGGATGCGGCCCGCTCTTGGCCCCTTCGGAACCTTATTCTTCGGCCTTGTTGGTCGCGCCCTCGATCGGGGGCGTGCCGTGGGTGTGGAAGGTCGAAATCGTCTTCAGCCCCCAAGCCTGGCCCTTGGCGCGGTCGGCCTCGGTCCAGACGACGGGCTCCCACGTGGGGTCGAGGATCAGGCGCGCGCCGGCATTGGCCAGCTCGATCCGGTTGCCCGCGGGCTCCCACGCATAAAGGAAGAAGGACCCCTGGATCGCGTGCTTGTGCGGGCCGGTCTCGATATAGACGCCGTTTTCCAAGTAGATGTCGGCGGCGCGAAGGATATCCTCGCGCGTGTCGGTGGCGTAGGTGACGTGGTGCAGCCGCCCCATGCCGCCGCCGCGTTCCTCGGAACAGACAAGATCGTAGGTCTTGTTGTTGCACGAGAACCAGCAGCCGCCCATGCGGCCGTTATCCAGCTGGATGTACTCGGTGCAGCGGATGCCGAGGCAGGTGTCGACGAAGCGTTTGAATTCGCGCACGTCCTCGCCCAGCAGGTTGACGTGATCGATGCGGCGCGGGCTGACGCCCTGCGCGTGGTACCGGCTGGACAGGTTCTTGAGCGCCGAGGCGTCTTCGGGCGGCGCCTGGTATTTCACCGTGTCCCAGTAAAGCTCGAACACGTGGCCGAAGGGGTCTTCGAACTGAAAGGCGCGGCCATGGCTGGGGTCGCCGTCAACCCAGCCCAGCACCTTGAAATCCGACGCCTCGATCGCCGCGACGCGCCGCTCCAGCGCCTCGGGCGACGCGACGCGATAGCCGATATGCCCGATGCCCGTGGTGTCGGACCTGGTCAACTTGAGCGAGCAGAACTCGTAATCCTCCCACGCGCGCAGGTAGGCGCTTCCGCCCTCCTCGGCCGAAACCTTCAGCCCGTAGACGCGGGTGAAGAAATCGAGGCTTTCGTCGTAGCGGTCGGTGAAGACCTCGACATGGCCCAGGTGGGCCAGGTCGGCGGTCGGCATGGTGGGATCTGACATCGGGTTCCTCCTCCCCCGAAGCCCGGACGAGGCTTCGGTCTTGTCACGTCATTGGATCATGGTGTTGGGCAGCACGGTCACGATTTGCGGGAACGCCACGAGCAGCGCGAGC
Organism: Mesobaculum littorinae; assembly: GCF_004011175.1. Lineage (GTDB taxonomy): Bacteria > Pseudomonadota > Alphaproteobacteria > Rhodobacterales > Rhodobacteraceae > Tranquillimonas > Tranquillimonas littorinae. The sequence continues at coordinate 273,984 of NZ_RQXX01000003.1, forward strand.
GTCGCCATCATCGCCAGCCAGAACGGCAGCACCCCGCGGAAGATCGTGCCCAGCGGTACGTTCGGCGCCACGGATTTCACGATGAACACGTTCACCCCAACGGGCGGCGAGATAAGCCCCATCTCGAGCACCAGCACAACCAGCACGCCGAACCAGATCGGGTCGAGCCCCAGCGAGGTGATGACCGGAAAGAAGATCGGCATCGTCAGCACCAGCATGGCGAAGCCTTCAAGAAAGCAGCCCAGCACCAGGTAGCACAGCAGGATCACGCAGAGGATCCCCACCGGCGGCAGCGACAGCGCGCCGAGGAATTCACCCACGGCCTGCGGAATGTGGCTGAGCGCGAGGAAGGGGTTGATCATGTGCGCGGCGATCAGGATCAGCATCACGGTCGCGGTGGTGATCACGGAATCCCGTGTCGCGTTCCACAGCGTGGCAAGAGTCATCTTGCCCATGAGCGCGCCGAAAAGGATCACGAGCCCCGCACCCACCGCAGCGGCCTCGACCGGCGAAAACAGGCCGGCATAGATCCCGCCGATGGTCAGCAGGATCACCACCAGGATCGGCGCGGCGCCAGCGATCGAGCGCAGCTTTTCGCGGAAGCTGGTGGTCGGACCGGCGGGCCCCATCTCGGGCTTCATCCAGCAGAGCAGCATGATCGTCAGGATGAACATCCCCAGCAGCAGAAGGCCCGGCAGCACGCCGGCAAGAAACAGCCGGCCGATGGATTGCTGCGTCAGGATCGCGTAGATCACGAAGCCCGTCGACGGCGGGATCAGGATGCCCAGCGTGCCGCCGGCGGCGACGCAGCCGGTCGACAGCCGCGGATCGTAGTCGAAACGATCCATCTCGCGCAGCGACACCTTGCCCATCGTCAGGGCCGAGGCGACGGAGGAGCCCGAGAGCGCCGCGAAGCCGCCGCAGCCGATGACCGTGGCACTGGCCAGCCCGCCGCGGACGTTGCCGATGATGGCATAGGCAGCGTCGTAAAGCCGGCGGCTCATCCCCGTTTCGGTGGCGACGTTGCCCATCAGGATAAAGAGCGGCACGACAACCAGCTCGGCCGAGGAGGCGAGCGTGAAGCTCTCCGAGGCCATCAAGCTGGTGGCCGACGAAAACCCGTTGAGATAGGCGATCCCGCAAAACCCCACGGCGAACATCGCCAGCGCCACGGGAATGCGCAGGACAAGAAGGACCAGCAGGATCACCATGCCGATCCCGCCGACAGCCATCGAGCTCATACCGAGGACTCCCCGTGGCTTTGGCGCACGTCCCGGCCTGTGAGGGCCAGTTCGACGCCGCGCAGGGCCATGCCGAGGGCGGTGATGACGGCGAAGACCGACAGCGCCCACTGGAAATAGGCTTTGGGCAGATAGATCACGTTGGTGGCAAGGTTCAGCATCAGCGACAACTTCGAGCTTTCGTAGACCGACCAGGCGATGCCGGCGAAGATGACGGCGCCTAGGAAGGCGGCAAAGACGTCGATCCAGCGGTTCAGCCAGTCGGGAAAGCTGCGTTCGAACACGTCGACGGAGATGTGGCCGCCGACCTTGTCGCAGACCGCCATGCCGCCGAAGACGAGGATCACCATGGACATCTGGCTGATGTCCTGCGCCCCGCCGAGGGGGGCGCCGAAGAAGCGCCCCACCACGTCGTAAAGGATCACGCCCACCTCGACCAGAAGGCCGACCGAGCCGATGATCGCCGCGATCCGGATCAGACCGTTCGCGAGTTTCCGGATCGCGGACAGCAACGGATTACTCGCCTTTCATCGCGGCAAGCGTGTCCTCGGCGCCGAGGTCCGAAACGATCTGATCGGTCACGGGCTCGGTCAGTTCGCCAAAGGCCGCGGCTTCGTCGTCGCTCAGGTCGATGACGGTGGTGCCGTCGTCTTCACGCAGGCCGGCGATGGTCTCTTCGGCCTTGGCGTTCCACGCATCCTCGGCGCTTTTCGACAGCGGCTCGCCGGCCATGTCGTCGATCGCCTGTTTCTGAACGTCGGTCAGGCTGTCGTACTTGGCCTGGTTCATCACGACGTAGAACACCAGCTGACCCAGCGGCGCGCCCAGCGTGTAGCTGTTGGCGACCTCGTCCAGCTTGAAGTCGGCCACGGCCGAGGCGCCGGTGACGACGCCGTCGATCAGGCCGGTCTGCAGCGCGTTGTAGATTTCGCCCGCGGGCATCTGCACCGGGGTCGCGCCAAGCGCCTCGACCATCGCGCCCGAGGCCGAACCGGCGACGCGGATCTTCAGGCCCGACAGGTCATCCGGGGTGCGGATGTCATGGTCCTTCATGATGAAGATGTTGGGCTCGGACGTCCAAAGCGCCAGCGGCTTGGTGCCGGGAAACTCGTCGGTCAGGTGGTCTTCGTAGGCGTTCCAGATCACCTCGTAACCGGGCGTATCCTCGGCCTTCACGCCGGGCAGTTCGGCGATCATCGTCTTCTGGAACTGCGACGAGGTATAGCCGGGAAGGCCCCAGACGATATCCGCCACGCCCTGCACGACGCGCACGTATTGCTCAAGCGGGCCGGCGCCCAGTTCGCCGCCGGGATAGACCTGGATCTGCAGCTCGCCGTCGGTGGCCTCGTCCAGATGCTCTGCCAGCGGTTCGATCACCGAGCCGGTGAGCGTGTGCTGCGGGGCGACGAAGTGGGCGAATTTCAGCGTGGTCTCGGACAGCGCCGGGGTAGCCAGAGTGCCGCCCAGGGCCGCCGCGCCAACCAGGCGGGCCGCGTTGCGAAGAAGCTTAGAATGGATCATGTGAACCTCCCGTTTCAGATCCGGTAGCGTCGGGTTTTCCCGCCGCGATGCCGGGTCAATGGACGCGAGCACCCCTAGAAACGCAAGGGTTTTCTGGGCGTAAACCGCTCCCCCGCGGCCCAGGCCCATGACGTCCTGATATCCCGTGGCGGGGCGCCTGGCGCCGCGCCACGGAATTCTGCGCGAGGGACCGGAGAAAGCTTCCCCCGGCCCCTCCGGCGTCGAAGCTTACTTCGACGCCTTCGTGCGCCAGCTGTCGGCGTAGTTGGTGCGTGCCTCGGTCGAGTAGGGCGTGTCGGACACCCGCACGCGGATCTCGGCCTGCTTGTGCTTCTCGGTCGAGGTCTTGCCGGTGGTCTCGGGCTCGCCCCACTTCATGGTCAGCACGTCGCCGATTTCGACGTCCGGGTCGACCACGCCGAGGCTGAGCACGCAGCGCTCGTTGTAGCTGTAGCCGTTGAACATCGACATGCCGACCATCTTGTCGCCCTGCATGACCATGTCGGCCGAGGACGAGGCATAGTTCGGCTGCGGGAAGTCGATCCACTTGTAGTGGTCCTCACCCGGCTTGAAGGCAGACGCGATGACGTTGACGACGTCCTCGGCATTCCATTCGAAGGTGACCTTTTTCCGCTGGGGCTGCTCCTTCATCTTCAGAAGAGCCTCCTTGCCGATGAAGTCGTCCTTCTTCCAGCCGATGTAGAAGTCGTAGCCCAGCTCGAACGGGTTGACGTAGTAGTCTTCGATGTTGTCCGAGACGAACGAACCGCCGATCGCGCCCGAGGCTTCGTAGCTTTCGGGGCCAAGCCATTCGCGGTAGGCCTTCATCATGCCGTCGCCGGTGTAGATGCCCGGCAGCGGGGACGGGATCCAGCCGGATTCCAGCGTGTTGGTCGAATAGGCGCGGCTGCCGCAACGGACCAGATCGACGCCGGCCTTCTTGGCGGCTTCGAGGATCGCGTTGAGGATATAGCTCTTGTCCTCGTAGGGGCCCCAGATTTCCAGGCCGGGCGCGCCGGACATGCCGTGACGCAGCGCCTGCACCTTCTTGCCGCCGATGTTGATCCAGTCGACGTGGAAGAACTTGATGTCCGGGATCGGCGCACCGTTCATTTCCGTGAAGATCTTGTTGGCCTCGGGGCCCTGGATCTGGAAGCGGTAGTGCGTGCGCAGGACGCGCTCGCCTTCGGGGCGCGACGGCGACCGGGGGTCGTGCTTGATGCGCACGTTCCACTTGCCGTAGGCGGCGCAGAACAGCAGCCAGTCCGAGGTCGGCGCACGGCCGACGAGGACGTATTTCTGCTCGTCCTCGCGGAAGATGATGTGGTCGCCGATGACGTGGCCGGCAGGCGTGACGGGCACGTAGTGCTTGGCCCGGTTGAGGTCGAAGTTCCCGAAGCCGTTGATGCCGTGATAGGCAAGGAACTCGGTCGCCTGGGGGCCTTCGACGATCAGCTCGTCCATGTGGTGCGACTGGTCGAAAAGCACCGCCGATTCACGCCAGGCGCGCTGCTCGTCACGCCAGTTGGCGAACTCGGGCGCCACCACCGGGTATACATACATCCCGATTTTCGAATTCCGAAGGCGATTAACGATATTGCCTTCCTGCTGGATAATGTCTTCGAGGCTGTGCGCGCTCATCTCCGCTCCTCCCAATGATTGCGGTTACGTGTATACATGACGATGTGGCGCAGGTCTCGGACAAAATCAAGACAAAAGCCGCGGGGCGTCCGCGGGGGACCGCCTAGTCGACGATCAGGGCCAGCCCGGGCACCTGCCCGATAAGGCTGGGATCGCCCGACATCACGAATTCCAGATTGCGCCGTGCGGTTCGGGCGTGTTCGCGCGCCACTGCCTCGGCGCGCGCGCCCTCGCGGTTGGCGATGGCGTCGACCAGCGCCCGGTGCTGGGTCTGCGCCAGGGTCAGGTCGTGCCCGAAGTTCGGCAGAAAGGCCGAGGGCGCGGCAAAGGGCAGGTGCACGGTGCGGGTCAGTTCGCGTTCCACCATGCGGCTGCCGGGCAGCCGCGCAAGGACCTTGTGAAACTCGGTATTCAGGTCGGAATATCGTTCCAGGTCAACCGGTTGCGATCCCGGGGGCAGGCAGTCCTCCAGCTGGCCCAGCAGGTGGCGCGCCGCCTCCAGCCGCTCGGGCGCCGCGCCGCGTTCGGCGGCAAGGCGGGCGGCGGTGCCCTCAAGCACGCCGCGCAGCTCGATCGCGTCGATCACGTCGGCCCGCGTGAAGGTGCGCACCATGAAGCCGCCGGGCCGCACACGTTCCAGCAACCCCTCTTCCGCCAGCCGCGACATCGCCTCGCGCACAGGGGTGCGGGAGATCTGAAGCTCTTCGGCCAGCGGCACCTCGAACAGGCGGGTGCCGCCGATCATGTCTCCATTCAGAATGCGTTTGCGCAGCTCGATGAGCGCCCGCATCGCATGCGTCCGGGCCGTCGGTTTCGAAGTCTCCGGCAAAACGTCCTCCTTGTCCCCCACTGCATGCATACATCGCCGCAGGGACCATGTCATCCGGTGACTGCACGCCCTGCGCGAGTGGCCAAGGGCCCGCGCGAGGGCTGTATACCGGGGGTCAGGTTCTGAGGGCGCTTCCCGCCCCACAGAACCGCCCTCAGAACCGCCCTCAGAACCGCCCGACGGGAAGCTTCAGGTAGCTGTGGCCATCGGCCTCGCACGGGGGCAGGCGTCCGCCACGCAGGTTGACCTGCAGTGCCGCCAGCATCCGGTCCGGCAGGGGCAGCGTCGCGTCGCGCCGTTCGCGCCGGTCGATCCAGTCGTCCCGCTGCGTGCCGGCGCACACGTGCTGGTTTTCGGCCAGGTGCCGCGCCACGGTCGCCTCCCACTCGGGCGTGCGGCGGTCGGCGCTGCCGTAGTCATGGCCGATATAGAGCCGCGTTTCCTCGGGCAGCGACAGGATGCGCTGGATGCTGTCCCAGAGCGCGGGGGCACTGCCGCCCGGAAAATCGGTGCGCGAGGTGCCGACATCGGGCTGCATCAGGGTATCGTGCACGAACCCCGCATCGCCGCAGATATAGCTGACCGACCCCAGCGTGTGCCCCGGTGACAGCCAGACGTCCAGCGCCAGCTCGCCCAGTGGCAGCGTGTCGCCGTCGTCCAGCAGGCGATCGAAGTCGCGATCGACGTCGAAGAGGTCCGGTGCGTTGTAGAGCCCGGCCCAGATGCCCGCGATGTCGCGCACCTTGGCGCCGATCGCGGTCGGGGCACCGGTGCGCTCCTTCAGCCCGGCCGAGGCCATTACGTGGTCGGCATGCGGATGGGTGTCGAGGATCCACGCCACGCTCAGCCCCTCGCGCGCGACAAGGTCCAGCACCTGCGTCAGGCTGCGGTCGGAAAAGGCACAGGCCTTGGGGTCGTAGTTCCAGACCACGTCGATCAGGGCGGCCTGCTTGGTCGCGGGGCAGGCGCAGACATACTGGATCGAGCCGGTGTCGGGGTCGTAGATCCCCCAGACGTCCGGGCTGCCGGCCCCGCGCGAGGGCGAGTGACGCTCTACCCGTGTCTTCAGATCGTCGCTCATCCGTCCTATCCTTTTCGCAGTCCCTGCCCGGCCCCTCGCCCCGCCAGCATGGCGGGACCGAAGACGACGGCCCGGGCGACGCCAGAGGTAATGCCGTCCATGCCGGGCCGGGGCAATACCCCGGGATCCCCCAACCCGACGCCGAAGAGCACCGCTTTGCCGATCAGCCGCGCATCGACCCCGCGGGCCGGCGTCAGGGCGAAACGGTCGCCGAGGACGGGGTGCGACGGGCGCAGCACCGGGCGGCAGCCCGGCGTGGTGATTCCCGTGGCGCCCGCGAGCACGAAAGCGAGGCTGGGGTCCCGGTTGCCCGCGATGTCGATAAAATTAAGACCGTTCGGCGGGGTTCGCCATGACCGACACGAGAAGCGCGACAGCAGAAACCCGACGCCGGAGACCATGCCGCAGAGTGCGCCCACGACGGCGGCCACGATGACCCTCCGCAAACGGACGTATCACCCCGCCCCCCCGGATGGTGACGCAGAAGGTAGACGGTCAGCCCCCATAAGCAAGAAACGAAAGAACCAGGATGGCCGAGCTGCGGGACGGCCGCGCCAGCCCGCAGACCCTGTGACCCGAGGTGCAGCCGGACCCCAGCGCCGCGCTCAGTCCGACCAGCAGTCAGCCGGGCGACATGGCCGGCCAGGGCTGCGGACCCGTTGGTGATGCACGCCGACCGCGAGCGCCAGAGTCGGCGCTGCCATGAGCCCGCCGACGAAGGCGAGGCATCATCCCGCATTGGGGCCGCGCCGGGCGCGGGCAGAACGGCGCCGAGCATGCCCAAGGTGATGCAGGCAATCCCGGCGATACGGCCCAGAAGGGCCATCACCGCCCTCGCGGAAAGGCCAGTCACAGCCCCGCGAGAAGCGAGGCCAGCGGCGTGAAACTTGTGGCGACGACCGGACCCAAGAACTCGTACCCAAACTGCTGCAAGCATCTCTGCTTGCTTCGGTCGCGCCTGAGTCGTATGTATTAGATGCTCCTAAATTAGTCAATCCTAATATGATACTCTGATATGCCCCTGACCGACATTCCTCCGCACGAACTGGAACGGCGCGCCGAAATGGTCGCGCAGCGGCTGTCGCTGGTGGCCAATACCAAGCGGCTGCTGATCCTGTGTCAGCTTACAGCAGGGGAAAGGTCGGTCAGCACGCTGGCCGAGGATATCTCGCTCGGGCAGTCGGCGCTCAGCCAGCATCTTGCGCGGCTGCGCGAGGCGGGCATGGTCGCCACCCGGCGCGACGGCCAGACGATCTACTACAGATTGGCGGATGTGCAGATGGAGCTTCTGATCAACGCGATCTGCAATTACGGCCCACCGACCGACCGCCCGCCGCTGTCCCCGGACGACGACGACCCTACCCCCGACGACCGATAGCGCGGCGCGGCGTCGGTCACGCAGCGGACAAGGCGCAGCGGGAGCCGGTGCGACGCGAGGATCGCGTCCACCAGGCGGGTCCGGCGCGCCGAGGCCCGTGCGCCCGCAAGTCGGGGCCTTCAGGTCGGAGCCCCGGCGCATACCGGGGCCCCGTCACCGATCGGGTCAGTCGGCTGCGCCATAGCCGCCCGGGGTGGGCGTCACCAGCCGCACCGAATCGCCGGGGCCGACGCGGGTCTGGTCGGCGGCCTCCAGCACCTCGACCGCGCCGTCCTTGCGCAGCACCTCGGTCCGGCCGGTGCGCCCCGCCTCGCCCCCATCGAGCCCCTGCGGCGGGCGCCCCCGATGCGACGACAGGATCGACAGGTCCATGTCCTCCAGGAACCGGATGCGCCGGGTCGTCCCGTCGCCACCGCGCCAGCGCCCGTCCCCGCCCGACCCTTCGTCGATGCGGAATTCCTCCAGCACCACGGGATAGCGCTGCTCCAGGATCTCGGGGTCGGTGAGGCGCGAGTTCGTCATGTGCACGTGCACACCCGCCGTCCCGTCGAAGCCTCGCCCGTCGTTCATCACCCCCGCCGGGCTGCCCGAACAGATGGTTTCGTAGTACTGGTAGGTCGCGTTACCGAAGGTGAGGTTGTTCATCGTGCCTTCGGAATTCGCCATCGCGCCCAGCGCCGAGAACAGCGCGTTCGTGACGTGCTGGCTGGTTTCGACATTGCCCGCGACCACCGCAGACGGGTAGCGCGGCGACAGCATCGACCCCTCTGGGATGACGATGCGCACCGGGCGCAGGCAGCCCGCGTTCATCGGGATCGGCGACTCGACCATCACCCGGAAGACGTAGAGCACCGCCGCCCGCGTCACCGGCTCGGGCGCGTTGAAGTTGTTGGCCTCGGCCGGGCTGGTGCCGGTGAAGTCCACCACCGCTTCGCCCTTCTCGCGATCCACGCTCACCTTCACCCGGATCGTCTGGCCCGTGTCGGTGGTGTAGTCGCAGCTGCCCTCGGTCATCCGACCGATCACGCGCGCGACCTCGGCCGCGGCATTGTCCTGCACATGGCCCATGTAGGCCTCGACCACCTCTAGCCCGAACAGCTCGATCATCCGGCGCAGCTCGGCCACGCCGCGGGCGTTGGCGGCGACCTGCGCCTTAAGGTCGGCGACGTTCTGGTCGGGGTTGCGGCAGGGCCACTGGTGATCGGTCAGCACCTCGCGCAGCGCCGCCTCGCGGAAGCGGCCCGCCTCGACCAGGCGGAAGTTGTCGATCAGCACGCCCTCCTCGTCGACCTTGGTGGCACGCGGGGTCATCGACCCCGGGGCGATGCCGCCCACGTCGGCGTGGTGCCCGCGCGAGGCGGCCCAGAACAGGATCCGGTCGCCCGCCTCGTCGAAGACCGGCGTGACCACGGTGATGTCGGGCAGGTGCGTGCCACCGTTATAGGGCGCGTTCAGCGCGAAGACGTCGCCGGGACGCACCGCGCCTTCGTTGTTGCGGATCACCGCCTCGACCGACCGGTCCATGCTGCCCAGGTGCACCGGCATGTGCGGTGCGTTGGCCACCAGTGCCCCGTCGCGGTCAAACACCGCGCAGGAGAAATCGAGCCGTTCCTTGATGTTGACCGACCGCGCGGTCTTTTGCAGCGCGACGCCCATCTGCTCGGCAATGTTCATGAAGAGGTTGTTGAAGACCTCCAGCAGGATCGGGTCGGCCTCGGTCCCGGCGGCGCCGGTGCGGGCGGCGGCCTCGGTCCGGGACATGGCGATGTGGTCATGCGCCGTCGCCTCGGCCCGCCAGCCGGGTTCGACGACAACGGTCTGGTTGTCCTCGATCACCAGCGCGGGGCCCTGCACCCAGGCGCCGGGGGTCAGCGCCGCGCGCCGGATCACCGCGGCCTCGTGCCAGGCGCCGCCGGAATAGACGGGCACGCGGGCCTCGGCCTCTGCCTCGATCTCGGAATAGGCCTGTTCCGGCTCGGGGTCGGCGGCGGGATCGGCGGCGGCACCCTCGATCTCGGCCGATTCGATGATCAGCGCCGAATCGGGATCGCGGAAGCCGAACTCGGCCTCGTGCGCGACCTCGAAGGCTTCGCGCGCGGCGGCCGCGTCGCCGTCCCAGGCGACGGGCAGGGCCGTGTCGGTGCCCGAATAGCGCAGGTGCAGACGCCGCGTCAGGCCGATCTGATCGGGCGTCACGCCCTGCTCGGCCAGGGCCGAACCGACCTCGACCGACAACCGGTCGAAGGCGGCCGTGACAGGGTCGAGCGCGCCCTTCTCAAGCGCGATCTCAAGCCCCTGCTGGCGGGTCTCGGTCATCAGCGCCAGGCCGATGCCATAGGCAGACAGGAGACCCGAAAGCGGGTGGATCAACACCCGGCTCATCCCCAACGCATCGGCCACGAGGCAGGCATGCTGCCCGCCCGCGCCACCGAAGGCGTTGAGGAGATAGCGCGTCACGTCGTGGCCGCGCTGCACGCTGATCTTCTTGATCGCGTTGGCCATGTTCTCGACCGCGATGGTCAGGAAACCCTCGGCCACCGCCTCGGGCGACTTGCCCTCGGCCCCGGCGATCTGCGCGAACTTCGCCGCCACCGTATCGCGGTCCAGCGGCTGGTCCTGATCGGGCCCGAAGATCGCCGGGAAGTAGGCGGGGTTGAGCTTGCCCAGCATGATGTTGGCGTCGGTCACGGTCAGCGGCCCGCCGTTGCCGTAACCCGCGGGTCCCGGATGCGCACCAGCGCTGTCGGGACCGACACGGAAGCGGCCCGGATCGGCGTGCAGGACCGACCCGCCGCCCGCGGCCACGGTATGGACCCGCAGCATCGGCGTGCGCATCCGCACGCCCGCGACCTGCGTTTCGAACGCGCGTTCGAAGGCGCCGTCGAAATGCGCCACATCGGTCGAGGTGCCGCCCATGTCGAAGCCGATGACCCGGTCCGACCCCGCGATCTGCCCGGTGCGCGCCATGCCGACGACCCCGCCCGCGGGGCCGGACAGGATCGCGTCGCGACCCTTGAACCGGTCCGCGGCGGTCAGCCCGCCCGAGGACATCATGAAAAGAAGCGTCGGCCCCTCGTCGCCCGGCGGCGTCGCGCCCAGCGCGCCCGCGACCTTGTCGACGTAGCGCGACAGGATTGGCGTCAGGTAGGCGTCGACCACGGTCGTATCGCCCCGGCCCACCAGCTTGATCAGAGGCGACACGTCGTGACTGGCAGAGATCTGGCCAAAGCCCGCGTCGCGCGCCGCCTGCGCCAGCGCCGCTTCGTGCGCGGGCGCGGTCCAGGCGTGCATCAGCACGATGGCCACGGCGTCGATGCCGTCGGCCCTGGCGTCCTGCAGCGCCGACCGCGCGGCATCGAGGTCGAGCTCGCGCTCGACCGTGCCATCGGCGCGGACGCGCTCATCGACCTCGACCACCCGATCATACAGCATCTCGGGCAGCAGGATCTCTTTCGCGAAGATGTCGGGCCGGTCCTGGTAGGCCAGCCGCAGCGCATCGCGAAAGCCCTTGGTGATCAGCAGCAGCGTGCGGTCGCCCTTGCGCTCCAGCAGCGCGTTGGTGGCGACGGTCGTGCCCATCCGCACGGTGCCGATACGGTCGGGGTCGATGCTGTCCGCCCCCAGGTGCCGCCGAATGCCCTCGATCGCGGCATCGTCATAGACCCCCGGGTTCTCGGACAGAAGCTTCAACGCCGAAATCGTCCCCTCGGGCGCACGACCGATGACATCGGTAAAGGTGCCCCCGCGGTCGATCCAGAAATCCCACTGCTTTTCCGTCCCCATCACGTTGGCTCCTTACCCTGTCTCACATTTTGTTGACAAATTGCCGACGTATCGTCAACCTTCCTCTCACGAGGGCGCAAGGTGGCCGCCCTTCGACCCACATGCCGCCAGATAACAGGGAGTCCGCAGATGACCGCTTACACCACCACCCTCGCCGCGGCGCTGGCCGCGCTGGCCGTTCCCGCGGCGGCCGAAACCTGGGACATGCCCACGCCCTACGGCGATAGCGTGTTTCACACCCGGAACATCATGGAATTCGCCGATGACGTGGCCGAGTCCACGGATGGTGAACTTGAGATCACCGTGCATTCGGCGGGCTCGCTTTTCGCGCACCCCGAAATCAAGGACAGCGTGCGCCGCGGCCTTGCCCCCATCGGCGAAACGCTGATGTCGCGGCTGGCCAACGAGGATCCGATCTTCGAGGTCGACGCGATCCCGTTCCTCGCCGCCAGCTACGAGGATGCCGACAAGCTGTGGCAGGCCTCGCGTCCCGTGGTCGAAGAAAAGCTTGCCGAACAGGGCCTGACGCTGCTCTTCGCCGTGCCGTGGCCGGGGCAGAGCCTGTTCACGCAGGAGCCGGTCGAAAGCGCCGCCGACCTCGAAGGTGCTGCCTTCCGTGCCTATAATGCCGCGACCGAGACGCTTGCCAGCCTGATGGGCGCGGTGCCGACGCAGATCGAAACCGGCGACATTCCCACGGCCTTTGCCACCGGTCGCGTCGACGCGATGATCACCTCGCCCTCCACCGGGGTGTCGAGCCAAGCGTGGGACTTTACCAGCTACTACACCGACACCCAGGCATGGCTGCCCAAGAACATGGTGATCGTGAACACCCGAGCCTTCGACGCGCTGCCCGAAGAGGTGCAGAGCGCGGTGATGGAGGCGGCCCGGGCCGCCGAAACCCGCGGCTGGGAGATGTCGGAGGCCGAGACCGAGGCGGGCGTCGCCCAGCTTGAGGAAAACGGCATGACCGTGACCCAGCCCTCCGAGACGCTGTCTCAGGAGATGTCGGAAATCGGCGAACAGATGACCGCAGATTGGCTCGAAGCCGCGGGTGACGAGGGCCAGCAGGTGATCGACGCCTACCGGGCCGAGTAGGCGCCGGCGGACGCGGCTCGCCCCGGTGCGCGCCCGGTGCGCGCCCGGCCACGGTCGGAGAGCGTGCCGGGCGCGCCTGTCGTGGCGCCGTGTGGCGCCGGGGTGGTCGCATGTCGGCCCGTGACGTGCGGGCCCGACAGGACACCATGCCGCATCCCCGCGCGACGCCGAAAGGCACACGGGGCGGCAGATCCCTCGCGCTCCCACCCCGGCGGCGGCAGGTCCGCGCCCGGTATCCGGCGCCCGCGCGCTTTGGGTGAGACTGCCCGGCGCGGGCAGTTGCCCGGGCCGCGGTCACCGCGGGGGTGAGGCGCACAGGCCTGCCGGAGGCGCTGCCCGCCCCGCAATTCCCGTCTCGCAGCGATCCCCGCCGGGGTCGCCGTTTCTGACCCTTGTTCTTGCCGGAGGCTGACCCATGCGACACGCCCTCGACCGTCTCTATGCCGGGGCGCTTGCGCTTGCGGCGTTCCTCTTCGCCGCGATCGGGGTGCTGGTCCTGATCCAGATCCTCGGTCGGCTGATCGACCGTATTGCCGGGGCCATCGGCGCCGCGCCCCTGGGCTTTGCGATCCCGTCGCTGGCCGAAATCGGCGGTTTCCTCTTTCTATCGGCCGTGTTCCTGGGGCTTGCCGGCACGCTGGCCGTGGGCGGCCATGTCCGCGTCACGCTGATGACCCGGGCCCTGCCCGCCGGCACTGCCCGCGCGCTGTCGACGCTGGTCGCCGCCGCGGCCGCGGGGCTCGCCGCTTTCGCCGCCTGGACGAGCGGCGTTCAGATGGTGGACAGCTGGGCCTTCGGCGCGGTCAGCTACGGCACCGTGCAGGTGCCGCTGTGGCTGCCGCAGGGGGCGATGACGCTGGGCCTCGCGCTGCTGTGCCTTGCCCTTGTCGATGCCTGCGTCACGCTGGCACGCGGCGGCACCCCGGCCTTCGACCGGGCCGAAGCCGAAGCGGGGGGCCACTGATGGAGCTTGCAACCCTCGCCCCGCTTTTGGTCGTCGTGCTGTTCGGCACGCTGGCCCTCGGGCTCTGGATCGGCTTTGCGCTGATCGTCGTGGGCATCGTCGCGATGCTGGCGGCCTCCTCCGCCCCGGTGGGCATGGTCTTTGCGACCAAGGTCTGGGGCGGGCTGAACGTCTGGGACCTGACCGCGCTGCCGATGTTCATCTGGATGGGCGAAATCCTCGTGCGGTCGCGCCTGTCGTCGGACATGTTCGCGGGCCTCGCCCCCTTCACCGCCCGCCTGCCGGGGCGCCTGCTGCACGTCAACGTGCTGGGCTGCGCGCTGTTCGCGGCCGTCTCGGGGTCGTCCGCCGCCACCACCGCCACCATCGGCCGTATGTCGGTGCCCGAGCTGACCGCGCGGGGCTACGACCCGCGCGTCGTCGTGGGCTCGCTCGCCGGGTCGGGGACCTTCGGCTTCCTGATCCCGCCATCGCTGATCCTGATCGTCTACGGCGCCGCGACCGAGCAATCCATCGCCCGCCTGTTCTTGGCCGGACTGGTGCCGGGGCTGCTGCTGGCCGGGCTTTTCTCGGGCTACCTGATGCTGTGGTCGCTGACCCACCGCGACCGGATGCCCGCCGACGAGGCACCGCAGGACCGCCGCGAGGCGCTGGGCGCGCTTCTGCGCCTGCTGCCCGTAGTCGGCCTGATCGTCGTGGTGATCGGCTCGATCTACGCCGGCCTCGCCTCGCCGACCGAGGCCGCGGTGATCGGTGTCGCGGGGGCGCTGATCCTCGCCGCCGCCACCGGCGCGATGAGCTGGCGCGGCTTCTACGAGGCGCTGCAATCGGCCACGGTCACGACCTGCATGATCGCCTTCATCCTTGCCGGCGCGGCGTTCCTGACGGTCGCCATGGGCTATACCGGCATCCCGCGCGGCCTTGCCGCCTGGATCGGCGAGATGGGGTTGTCGCCCTACGCGCTGCTGGCCGCGCTCACCGTGTTCTTCATCGTGATGGGCATGTTCCTCGACGGTATCTCGATCGTGGTGCTGACCGTGTCGATCATCCTGCCAATGGTGACGGCCGCGGGAATCGATCCGATCTGGTTCGGCATCTTCCTCGTCCTCGTGGTGGAAATGAGCCAGATCACCCCGCCCGTCGGCTTCAACCTCTTCGTGCTGCAGAAGATCACGGGCGAGGACATCCTGACCATCGCCCGCCATGCCGCGCCCTTCTTCGGGCTTCTGGTGCTGGCGGTGGCGATCCTGTCGCTGTTCCCGGGCCTTGCGCTCTGGCTGCCGGGCACCATGCTAAGCCGATGACACGCGATACCACACCCCCCGTCACCGCCCCCCCCGTTACCGCACCCCCTGTCGGGCCCGTCGTCAGCTCGGCCCACCTCGCCGCGTCGGACCTGCCCGAACTGTCGGAGATGGAGTTCGCCCTGACCATGGCCAACCACGCCTTCCAGCGCTGGATGGGGCGGTGCATGGCCGCGGCAGGGGCACCGGGCATGGCGCCGCTCGAAATCCTGATCCTGCATCTCGTGCATCACCGCGAGCGGCCGAAGACGCTGGCTGACATCTGTCTCGTCCTCAATGTCGAGGACACGCACCTTGTGAACTACGCGCTGCGCAAGCTGGACGAACGCGGGCTGGTTGCCATCGGCCGGAAGGGCAAGGAAAAGACCGTCGCGATCTCGCCCGAGGGAGCGGCGCTGTGCGCCCGGTACGGCGAGGTGCGCGAGGCGCTTCTGGTGCGCGGGGTCAAGGCGGTGGGCATCGACCCGGCCGAGATCTCGCGCCTCGCGGCGCTCTTGCGGGCCCTGTCGGGCAGCTACGATCAGGCCGCGCGCGCCGCCGCAGCACTCTGACCATGGCGCGATCCGTGTCCGTCACGCCCTGACCCCATGACGGAGGGCGGACGGGAGGGGGCCCGAGCGCCGCGCCGCCCGCGCGATCACGATTGCGCACGGGCGGGCGACATCGCGGGCCCGGGCCCCTAGACTGGCAAGGCCAGACACGCCCGCCAAGACCCGAAACCCCCGGCGCTCCGCCCGCCAAGCCCGCCCGCCAGAGCCGCCCTTCATCCACTCCGGACCGCACCAAGGACCCTGTCGCATGCTTCGCACCCTTCTTCTGCTCGCAACCCTGGTCACCCTGCCGCTGTCCGCCGCCGCGCAGGACCGCGCCGCGGTCGAGCGGCAATTCCGCGGATGGCTGGTGCAGACGGTCTGGCCCCGCGCGCAGGCCGAAGGCGTTTCGCGCGCCACCTTCGATGCGGCCTTCGACGGTGTGCGGCTGAACTGGGACCTGCCCGATCTGGTGGCCCCCGGCACGACGCCCGAAACGCCGCGCCGTCAGACGCAGGCCGAATTCGGGGCGCCGGGCAAGTATTTCAACCGCAACTCGGTCGACGGGGCGACCGCGGTCGGGCGGCAGATGGCCGCCCGCCATGCCGGTGCCCTTGCCGCGACCGAGCGGGCCACCGGCGTGCCGGGGCGCATCATCCTGGCGATCTGGGGCCGTGAAAGCGGGTATGGCCGCGTGGCGATCCCGCATGACGCGTTCGAGGTGCTGGGCACCAAGGGCTTCATGAGCACCCGCGCGCCCTACTTCACCGACGAACTGATCGCCGCGCTGAAGATCGCCGAGGCCGGTCACGTTCCGCCCCGGGCGATGAAGTCCAGCTGGGCGGGTGCGCTGGGACAGCCGCAGTTCATGCCTTCGAACTTCCTCGCCTTCGCCGCCGACGGCAGCGGCGACGGGCGCGCCGACATCTGGCGGTCCGAGGCCGACACCATCGCGTCGATCGGCAGCTACCTGGCCCGCCACGGCTGGCAGGCGGGCCGCGACTGGGGGTTCGAGGTGGTCGTGCCGCCCTCGGTCTCCTGCACGCTGGAGGGGCCGGACCAGGGCCGCCCCATCGCCACGTGGGAGGAGATGGGCATCGCCCGCGTGTCGGGCAAAGCCTTTCCCGCCGCCGAACGTGCGGGCGAGGGCTACCTGCTGATGCCCGCAGGCCGGCACGGCCCCGCCTTCGTCGTCACACCGAACTTCTACGTGCTGAAGGACTATAACATGAGCGATCTCTACGCGCTCTTCGTCGGGCATGTAGGTGACCGCATTGCCTATGGCATGGGCGATTTCGAAGGCGACTGGGGCCGTGTCGGCGGGCTTTACCGCTCGGACGTCGCGGCGATGCAGCGGGCGTTGCAGGCGCAGGGGCACGACGTGGGCGGCGCCGACGGACTGGCCGGCTACAAGACCCGCCGCTCGATCGGTCGCTGGCAGGAAGCGACGGGGCAGACCGCCACCTGCTTTCCCGAAGCGGGCATGAAGGCCGCGCTGGCCCACTGAGCCCTGCCCACGCCCCCCTGACCGGGGGGGGGGCGCGCGCGGGCCAGGCATCACGGCCCAGGGCGGAGACGGGCGGCACCGCGCCGCTCCGCGATTGCATACGCGTTTCGCCTTCGATATGTTACAGGATAACATTACATCAGGAGAGCGCATGATGAGCCATCCCGCCACCGACCCGCGCCTGCCCGTCACCGTGCTTTCGGGCTTTCTGGGTGCCGGCAAGACGACCCTTCTGAACGAGGTGCTGAACAACCGCGAAGGCCGCCGCGTTGCCGTCATCGTCAACGACATGTCCGAGGTGAACATCGACGCGGACCTGGTTCGCGACGGCGGTGCCGATCTCAGCCAGACCGAAGAGACGCTGGTCGAGATGACCAACGGCTGCATCTGCTGCACCCTGCGCGGCGACCTTCTGGCCGAGGTGCGGCGCCTGGCCGATGAGAAGCGCTTCGACTACCTGCTGATCGAATCGACCGGGATATCAGAGCCCCTGCCCGTGGCCGCGACGTTCGAGTTCCGCGACGAGGCGGGCGAAAGCCTTTCGGATATCGCGCGGCTCGATACCATGGTGACGGTCGTCGACACCGTGAACCTGCTGCAGGACTATGCCAGCCACGACTTCATCCGCGACCGCGGCGAAAGCCTCGGCGACGAGGATAACCGCACGCTGGTCGACCTGCTCGTCGACCAGATCGAATTCGCCGACGTCGTGGTGCTGAACAAGATCAGCGATGCCGGCCCGCAGCGGCTGGACGCGGCGCGCAAGATCGTCACCTCGCTGAACCCGGACGCGCAGATCATCGAAGCCGACCACGCCCGCGTGCCTCAGGACCGCATCCTGGGCACCGGGCTCTTCGACTTCGAGACGGCGCACGAACATCCGCTCTGGGCGAAAGAGCTGTACGGGTTCGCCGACCACATCCCCGAGACCGAGGAATACGGCGTCTCGTCGTTCGTCTACCGCGCCCGCCGTCCCTTCGACCCGGCCGCCATCCACAAGGTGCTGACCGGGCCGCTGCAGGGCGTGATCCGGGCCAAGGGGCATTTCTGGGTCGCCACCCGTCCCGACTGGCTGGCCGAGTTTTCGCTGGCCGGGGCGCTCAGCACCGTGAAGCCGATGGGCCGCTGGTGGGCGACGGTGCCGAAATCCCGCTGGCCCGATCATCCCGCCGCCCGCGATTACCTGGCCCGCCACTGGGAAGAGCCCTTCGGCGACCGCCGGCAGGAGCTGGTGTTCATCGGGTTCGACATGGACAAGGTGGCGATCACCGCCGCCCTCGACGCGGCACTGATGCCCGGCGAGGGCTTCACCCCCGCGGCCTGGGCCGGCCTTCCCGATCCCTTCCCCGGCTGGCGCATGGCCGAGGCCGCGGAATGAACCGGGCCAACAGCGGCAATACCAGCCTGCCGATGCGGCGGCGGCGCACCGCGCCCATGCAGGCCTACGACCGCCTGCCCAGACGTCTGCGGCTGTGGCTGAGCGAGGCGGCGCTGCCGTGGTCGCCGCGCTCGGCGCTGCGGGCCTGGCAGTCGGCGCTGCGGCAATGCGGCGGGTGCGAGGACAGCGCCTGCCGCCACCTGTCGCGGATCGAGGCGGCGCAGCTTTGCCGCGACGCCCGCGCCGTCTGGGCCCCCGGCCACCCCGCGCAGGACCGCGCCGGCGCCTGACAGGACCGCAAAGGCCCGTCGGTGCCCACCCGTCGGCCCCCGCGCTTCGGGGCCCGGAGCCCGGGGGCCCGGTCCTTGGGGCCGGCGCAGGCATAACGTTGACGCTGGCATAGGCATTGGTGCGATAGTGTCCCATCGGGACGAAGAATGCCCGGGGGTGTCGCGCACCTCCGGGCATTTGTTTCACGTGGCACGGGCACCCCGGGCGGATATCCTGCCCGGGGTGCCCGTGTCCCGGGGCGGGTCAGCCGATGCGGCCGCCGCCCTGCTTGGTGATCGCCACAACCGATGGACGCACCGGCATGTCGTCCTGGAAGTCGGGCCAGCGGGTCGACAGGTCCTCGTAGTAGGACACGCGGCCGAAGCCGTCCCAGTCCTCGCCGCCGTCGCCGGGGTGCTGCACCGCGACGAAGAAGGTGGCGAGGTCGGGCGTCGGACAGGGGCCGCACATCTCGGCGCCGACCGGCACGCGGTAGAACAGCCGCGAGGTTCCGCGCGCGTCGCCTTCGGTGTCCATCGCCCAGAGACCGTCGGTCCGCCCGGTGTCGCCGGCCGAGTTGCCGTCGGTCGACACCCAGAGCCGCCCGTCGCTGTCGACGGCGCAGTTGTCGGGCATCCCGAACCAGCCGTTCTCGGTCGTCTCGGTCGAGAAGGTCGCGCCGACCTCGGCGATCGAGGGGTCGCCGCACTGCACGAGGATTTCCCACGTGCCGGTCGTACCGGCGAAATCGCCATCGGTCTCGGCGATCTCGACGATATGGCCGAAGGCGTTTTCGATCCGGGGGTTCGCGGCGTTGGGGTCTTCGCGCTTGGTGTTGTTCGTCAGCATGACGTAGACGCGGCCATTGGTGCCGTTGGGCTCGATGTCTTCGGGGCGGTCCATCGGCGTCGCTTCCAGCAGGTCGGCGGCGCGGCGGGTCTCGATCAGCACGTCGGCTTGGCTCTCGAACCCGTTCTCGGCGGTCAGCGGGCCTTCGCCGTGGGTCAGCGGCATCCACTCGACGCTGCCATCCTCGTCGAAGCGCGCGACGTAGAGCGTGCCGTCGTCCAGCAGGTCCATGTTGGCGGCACGATCGTCGGGGGTGTACTTGCCCGCCGTGACGAACTTGTAGACGTAGTCGAAGCGTTCGTCGTCGCCCAGGTAGAACACCACCCGGCCGTCGGGGGCGACGATGCTTTCCGCGCCCTCATGCTTGAACCGGCCCAGCGCTGTGCGCTTTTTCGGGGTCGAGGTGGGGTCCTCGACGTCGACCTCGACCACCCAGCCGAACCGGTTGGGTTCGTTGGGCTCTTTCGCCAGGTCGAAGCGGTCGTGGAACTTGCCCCACTCGTAGCTGCCGCCGGGCACGCCGTAGCGTTCGTAGTTCGCGGCCTCGGCGTGGCCCTCGGGCAGCTCGCCGATGAAGTAGCCGTGGAAATTCTCCTCGGCCATCACGTAGGTGCCCCAGGGCGTCACGCCGCCGGCGCAGTTGTTGATGGTGCCCAGAACCTCTCGCCCGGTGGAATCGGCCGAGGTTTTCAGCCGGTCGTGGCCCGCGGCGGGACCTGTCAGCTGCATCGGCGTCTTGGCGGTGATGCGGCGGTTGTTGGCACCCTCCAGCACCGGAACCCAGGCGTCGCCGTCCTTGCGGATCTCGATGACCGTGCCGCCATGGGCCGCCATCTCGATGTTGACGCGGCTCTCGTCGGCGGGCGCGATCGACAGCTCGCCATCGGCTTCGGCGGTTTCCTGGTCGGCCAGGGTGACGATGCCGGGGAACATCAGGTGTTCGTTGGTGTATTCGTGGTTCACGACCAGAAGGCCATGATCGGACGAGTCATCGGCGGGGATGAAGCCCACGAAGTCGTTGTTGTAGCCGAACTGGCGTTCCTGCGCGGCTTCGCTCTGGTTCTTGGGGTCGAACTCGGGCGCGTCGGCAAAGACCTTGTCGCCCCAGCGCAGCAGGACCTGGGCATTGTAGCCCTCGGCGACGTGGTGGTCGGCGTCGACACCGGCCGTCACCTCGGGAAAGTCGAAGACCGAGGCGGTCTGCGCCTGCGCCGGCTTCGCCGACATCAGCGCGACGGGGCTGACGGTCGCACTGATCGCCGTCGCGGCCATCGAGCCCTTGAGGAACCCGCGGCGCGAGAACCGCGCGGCGATGACCTCGCCCATCGTGCGGTTCTGCGTGGGGTTGAGCCCGGGGCCGTCCGCGGCCTCAAGCTGACTGGTCCGAAAGGTCGGCGTGGTTGTCTTGGTCATATCTGGCCCGCTTTTGCTGGATATCTTCGGCAGGCCGCTGCCCGGGGGTCATGGCTGCCACGCGGGTGTCGATAGCGCCGCTCTGTGACGCCGGCATGAAGCCCGGCGACCCGTTGCACCTGCCCGGACAAGGGGGCGGGCGGGCCCGCGGACCGTGGGGGCGACGCGTGGAAAAATGCCCGGGCCACACGGCGGCGCACGCCCTCGCGCGCCCGTTCGGGGCGACCAAGGGCGGCGGGGTCGGATCAGCGGTGGAAGGAGGGGGCAAAGGGCCGGGCCGTCGGGCCCGGGTGCCTCAGCCCTCGGACCGGGCGGTGAAGCTGCTGCGCAGTCCCGACACCATGGCCGACAGGCAGAACAGCACCGCGATGATGCACACGATGGTGGGGCCCGTGGGCGTGTCGAACCGGTACGAGGTCCACAATCCGCCGCAGGCCGCACCGGCGGCGGCGATGGTGGCGATCACGGCCATCGCTTCCGGTGTGCGCGAAAACGGCCGCGCCGCCGCGGCGGGGACGATCAGCATCGCGGTGATCAGCAGCACGCCCACCACCTTGATCGCGACGGCCACGACAATGGCCAGGGCCAGCGTCAGGACCAGCTGTTCACGCTTGGGATCGATCCCCGCGGCCCGCGCCAGGTCGGGATTGAGGGTCGAGGTCAGAAGCGCCGACCAGCGCCACGCCACAAGCCCCAGCACCATCGCGGCGCCACCCCAGATCACGCCGAGGTCCGCGCGCGACACGGCGAGGATGTCGCCGAAGAGATAGGCCATGAGGTCGATGCGGATGTTGGTCAGGAAGGACACCGCGACCAGCCCGAAGGCCAGCGCCGAATGCGCCATCACGCCCAGAAGCGTGTCCATCGCGTAGCCGCGCCCGGACAACAGCGCGACGATGGTGGCCATCACCAGCGACACGACCAGCGCCCCGGCGAAGATCGGCAGCGACAACGCCAGCGACAGCGCGATCCCCAGGATCGCGGCATGCGCGGTGGCATCGCCGAAATAGGCCATCCGGCGCCAGACGACGAAACATCCCAGCGGGGCCGCGGCCAGAACCGTGCCGACGCCCGCGAGCGTGGCCCGCACCATGAAATCGTCCAGCATCAGGACACCTTTCCCGCGGCAGCAACCCTGCGACACCCGTCTGGGTCCCCGGAACGGGGGGCGCCCTCGCCGTCCCGCGTCGCGGAGGAGATCGCCGCAGCCGGAACACCCCCGTCGGGGCCGTCGTCCCGGTGCGCTTGCCCGTGATCATCTTGGCCTTGATCACCTTGACCGTGATCATGCGGGCGCCCCCGCCCGTGGGTATGGCCGTCATGGCTGTGAGGGGTGTCGCGCCCGTCATGCCGGTGGTCATGGCGGTGACGATAAAGCGCCAGGGCGCCCTGCGTGCCCTCACCGAAGAGCGCACGGTAGACCGGCGCCTCGGCCACCACGTCGGGCGCGCCTTCGCAGCAGACATGCCCGTTCAGGCAGACGACACGGTCCGAGGCGCTCATCACCACGTGAAGATCATGGCTGACCATCAGGACGGCACAGCCGGTTTCGGCGCGCACCTCTTCGATCCGGCGGTAGAACGCGGCCGACCCGGGTTGGTCCAGCCCCGCCGTCGCCTCGTCCAGGATCAGAAGGTCAGGGGTTTCGAGGATCGCGCGCGCCAGCATCACCCGCTGGAACTGTCCGCCCGACAGCTGCGACATCTGGCGGCTACCGGTCCCGGGGACCCCCGCGGTTTCCAGCGCCGCGCGCGCCGCGCCGCGCGTCACCCGGCGCGACAGCGACAGGAACCGCGTCACGGTCAGCGGCAGCGTCGGGTCCAGCACCAGACGCTGCGGGACGTAGCCGATCCGCAGATCCGGTGCGCGGCAGATGCTGCCCGCGCTGGGCCGCACGCCGCCCAGAAGCGCCCGCAACAGGGTCGATTTGCCCGACCCGTTGGGGCCGACAATCGTCACGATCTCGCCGCGGTCGATACGGAAATCCACGCGGTCCAGCGCCGTGGCGCCGCCATAGCGGACGCTCAGCCCCTTCGTTTCAACGAGGGCCGTCACGCCGACGCCCGCCCGACGCAGGCGGGGCACAGGCCCTCGGCCTCGCGCACCGTCCGTTCGATCACGAACCCTGCCGATTGCGCGGCGCGGCCCAGTTCGCCGGCACGCGGGTCCGATTCGGCCTCGACCACGCGGTTGCAGGACCGGCAGATCAGGAAGGCCGGGGCGTGGTGAGTGTCGAAATGGGTGCAGGCGATGAAGGCGTTCAGCCGCTCGATCCGGTGCGCGAATCCGTGGCTGACAAGGAAATCCAGCGCGCGATAGGCCACCGGCGGCTGCGATCCCAGCCCCTCTTCCCGCAGCTTGTCGAGGATCTCGTAGGCCCCCCAGGCCTTGTGCTGGTTCAGAAGGATCTCCAGCACGCGACGGCGCACCTTCGTGAATTGCAGCTTGTGCTCCGCGCAGTGCCTTTCGACTGCCGCGACGCCATCGCTGACGCAGCTGCTGTGATCATGGGGCTCGAAGGCGGTGGGGGGCATTGCAGACCTGAAATCGGTTGGGGGTTGCTAGGTTATACTATCACATGTAGTGCAGCACACAGATCGTTATATAATTACAGGAGACGTCATGTCCATCCGTCTGATTTCCCTCGCCGGTGTGGCCGGGCTTCTGACTTCGGGCGCTGCCCTGGCCGAGGTGCCGCAGGTCGCGGCCGACATCGCCCCCGTCCATTCGCTGGTGGCCCAGGTCATGGGCGATCTGGGCGAGCCCGCCCTGGTCGTCCAGCACGGCGCGTCGCCGCACAGCTATGCGCTGCGCCCCTCCGAAGCCCGCGCGCTGCAGGACGCGGACGCCATCTTCTGGATCGGTGAAGAGCTGGAACCCTGGCTCGAGGATGCGATGGCCAACCTCGCCCCCGATGCCGAAACGGTGACTCTGATCGATGCCGACGGCACCGAAACGATGGAATTCCGCCAGGGCGCGACCTTCGAGGCGCATGACCACAGCCATGGTGGCCACGACCACGGCGCGCACGATCACGACCACGAAGGCCACGACCATGACCATGACCATGACCATGACCATGAGGGGCATGATCACGAAGGCCACGACCACGAGGGGCACGAACACGCAGGGCATGATCACGATCACGAGGGCCACGATCACGACCACGAAGGGCGTGATCACGCCGGCCACGACCATGGCGGCCACGACCATTCGCATGACGGCGTCGATCCGCATGCCTGGCTGTCGCCCGACAACGCCAAGGCATGGCTGGACCTGATCGCCGACGAACTGGGCGAGCTCGACCCCGAGAACGCCGAGACCTACGCAGAGAACGCCGAGGCCGGGAAATCCGAGATCGACGCCGCCGTGACCGACGCCGAAGAGACCCTGGCCTCGGTCAGCGACCTGCGGTTCGTCGTTTTCCACGATGCCTACCAGTATTACGAAACCGCCTTCGGCCTCGCCGCAGTGGGGGCGATCTCGCTAAGCGACGCCTCCGACCCCTCGCCCGCGCGGATCGAAGAGGTGCGCGACACCATCGCCGATCTTGAGGTCACCTGCGTCTTTGCCGAGCCGCAGTTCAACCAGGGCCTCGTGCGTACCGTGGCCGAGGGCACCGACGTCGCGACCGGTGTCATCGACCCGCTGGGCAGCGACATCGACCTTGGCGCCGCGTTCTACCCCGAGCTGATCCGCGAGGTCGCGAACGAAATCGCCAGCTGCACCAAGTGACCGGACGCCGTCCCGTGCGGGCGGCAAACATCGGCCCACCGCGCCTCCTGCCCGATTGCAGGGGGCGGCGGCCGGCCCTAAGGCAAGAGGCATGTTCGCCCGACTCATGACCATCCTCACGCTTTCCATGGGATGCGCCGCCCCCGCGCTGGCGCATCCTCATATCTTCATCGACACTGATTTCGATCTCGTCTTCGACGCCTCGGGCGCGCTGACCGGCGTGCGGGTCGAATGGAGCTATGACGATTTCTATTCCCTCCTGCTGGTCGAGGAGAAAGAGCTGGACGCCGATGGCGACGGCGTGCCCGAACAGGACCGGCTGGACGCCTTCGCGGGCAAGGACGTCGACTGGGCGGCGGGCTTTCCGGGCGATTTCTCGGTCACCCTGGACGGCGCCGAGCAGGTGCTGCGCCCGCCCGAGAACCACGAGGCCTGGTGGCGCGACGACCGGTTCGTGACCTCGCACATCCGCCCGCTGGCCGCGCCGGTGGCGGTAGAGGGCCACCGCATCGTCGCACGCTCGTATGATCCCACCTATTTCGTGGCCTACGACGTGCCGAACACCCCCGGCGTCACCGGGCGCGACGACTGCCGCCTTGTCCGCGACGCCGCCGACCGCGCGGCCGCACGGGCCGAATACGGCGACAAGCTGGCCGCCGTCGACATGGCCGAAGATCCGTTCGAGGTGATCGAGCTGCCCGATATCGGTATCCTCTTCGCCGATGCGTTCGAGCTTTCATGCGCCGCGCCCTCCTGATCCTGCCGCTGGCCGTCCTGGCCGTCCTGATCTGGGCGGTCGCGACCGGGGCCGACGCCCGCGTCGCGCAGTGGGCCGCCGGATGGCAGCGCGATTTCCAGAACGCGCTGGCCGGGGCGCTGCGCAGCCTGCGCGCCGGCGAGCCGGGCGCGGTGGGGCTGCTGGCGGGCCTGTGTTTCGCCTATGGTGTGGCCCACGCGGTGGGTCCGGGGCATGGCAAGGTGCTGATCGGCGGCTATGGGATGGGCCGCCGGGTGCCGCTTTTTCGGCTGTCGGCCATCGCCATGGCGGCTTCGCTCGGGCAGGCGTTGACGGCGGTTCTGATCGCCGGCGTCGGCATGGCCCTTCTGGGATGGTCGCGCACCCAGGCCACCGGCACGGTCGAGGGGCTGATGGCCCCTGCCAGCAGCCTGGCCATCGGGCTGATCGGCCTGTGGCTGGCCCTGCGGGGCGGCCGCAAGTTGTGGCGGCTGAGGCCCGGTGCCGCCCCCCCGGCCCCGCCCGCCGACCTTGGCCACGCCGCCCCCGCACAGGCGCATGGGGCCGCACATGATCATGTGCACGAACAGTCCCATCCCCACGCGCACTCGCACGCCCATTCCCACGCCCATGACGCAGGTGCCTGCGGCTGCGGGCACCGCCACGGCCCGACGCTGGAAGAGGTCGGAGCCGCGACCCGCCCCCGCGACATCGCGGCGCTGATCGGCAGCATCGCGATCCGGCCCTGTTCGGGCGCGCTGCTTCTGCTGGTACTGACATGGCACATGGGTATCGTGCTGGCCGGCATAGCGGGCACCTTCGCAATGGCCCTGGGCACCGGTGCCGTCACGGTCGCGGTGGCCGTCGCCGCGGTATCGACCCGGGAAAGCGCCCTCGGCGCCTTTGCCGGCGGCGGCGCGATCCCGCCGCGTCTCATGCCATGTGTCGAGCTTGCCGCAGGCATGGTCATCGCGCTCGTCGCAATCGAGATGTTCTCGACCAGCGGCGGGCCGGTCCTGCGCTAGACGCCCTAGTCCGGGTCCGTTGCGGTCTCCCCGGTCCTGGAAACCGCTGCACGACGCCTTTTTCGAAAAGTCGGGGTCAGCGACCGGCTGATCCGGGTGAACCCGGTCATCACCGGGGCCGAACGGGGTGACTATATCGACAAGGCCGCTGCCGACGAATACGGAATCGACACCCTCGCGCAGCTGAAAGACCCCGGAAGCACGGCGCCTTTCGACGGCGAAGGCATGGCCAACATGTCGCGCTGCAACCCGGGTCGGGGCAGCGAACAGATCGCCGGACACCAGCTTGACGAATCCGGACTTCGCGACACGCCCAAGTTCTTCGAGATCGTCAAGATCCCGCTCGCGGCGGTGAACGCCGCACAGGTCAAGCTGCGTGATGGCGAGGACACCGAGGAGGATTTCGTACGTCACGCCGCGGACTTGGGCGCCGAGAACCAAAAGCAGTGGGACGCATGGATCGACGAGGCCACCGCCGCCGCGGCCGAGTAACCCGCAGCCACCCTTTTCAACCAGACGCGGGGGCGCGGATGTTCCGAGCCTTCGCCCGCAAAGGGGCAGCCTGATGCCGGATCTACAGATCGAATGCGAAAACCTGCGGAAGATCTACGCGGCCCATGCCGACGAGGCTGGAGGCCGTGCGCAGCCACACCCTGCCGAAAGACGAGGTGCGCGACCTCTTCGACTGCGTCCTGGGCGTGTGGAACGCCAACCTTACCCTCCGCGAGGGTGAAATCTTCTGCGTCAGGGGTCTTTCAGCGTCGGGCAAATCGCCCCTCGTGCTGCACATCAAACGCCTGATCGACCCCACCGCCGAGGAAATCCATGTCGCCGGGCGCCGGGCCGACACCATGCCCGAGCCCGCGCTTGAACAGCCGCGGTCGGTCACCATCGGCATGGTGGTCCGGTACATGGCGCTCTGGCCGCACCGCACCCTGACAGGCAACCTGGGCTTCGGGCTGGACGTGCTGCGCGCGCTGTCGTCGATGGAGCTGGACGGCTGGGAGGATCACCAACCCGACCAGCTGCCGGGCGGGATGCAGCAACGTGTGGGACTGGTCCGAGCCCTGGCCGCCGACCCCGACATCCTTCTGATGGACGACCCGTTTTCCGCGTTCGACCCGCTGATCCGGCGCCAGCTGCAGGATCAGGCTGGAATTGTCACGCAAGCTGCACAAGACGGCCGTCTTCACCACCCATGATCTGGACGCAGCGATCCGCATGGGCGACCACATCGCCATCATGAACGACGGCGTAATCGTGCAAACCGGCACGCCCCAAGAGATCGTGTTCACTTCAAAGGACGACTACGTCGCCCAGTTCGTCACGGGGATCTCCCGCACCGGGCTGATGCGGACCGCGAACATCATGTCACCGCTGGACGGGCGCCCCGCGACCGGCAAGACGACCCGCGCTTCCGGGCGAGGTGCTCGACCAGGTTCTACAGGATCAGGAGCCGGTCACAGCCGTCCCGGGCGAAAGATCGCCAGTCGGACATATCGGCGTCACCGCCGCCCTGCGCGCCTTAAGGGGATAAGATCCACGGATCTTCGCAACATCTTCGATACCGATTGGGTGCCGGTCGGCACCTGGGTCTAAACCGCCCTGAACTGGACCGTCGAAAATGTCCGCTTAGTCTTCCACGCGATCAAGGTGCGGTTCGACTTCGTGCTCGACGGGCTGGAGAATGGCCTTGTCGAGGCGCCGGATCTTCCGATCATCGCGCCGGTCGCGTGGCAGGCGGGCAGGCGAACAGACGGCGCATCGCCACGATCTAGGGCGCATCGATGCTGGGCATCGGCCTGATGGGCGTGGAGGAGGAAAGCATGGTGACGCTTGCCATCGTGCCGACCTGCGTGATCTTCTGTTCGCAGATCGCCGTTCCGCCAGGCATCCTGCCCAACCGAACCGGGAAGGTCTGGGGGGCGCGGCTGCTTCTCGACCTGATGCAGAGGCTCCCGCCCTTCGTCTATCTCGTGCCCATCGTGATGGTGTTCTCGGTCGGCAACATCTCGGGCATGATCGCCACCTTCATCCATGCCCTGCCGCCGGTCGCCCGGCTGACCAACCTCGGGATCCATCAGGTCCGGCCAGACATGGTAGAAGCCGCGCGCGCCTTCGGGACCAGCCACCGGCAGAGGCTCTGCAAGGTCGAGATCCCGCTTGCGATGCCGACGATCATGGCCGGCGTGAACCGGACCATCATGATGGCGCCGTCGATGGTCGTCGTGGCCTGGATAACCTCGGTCACTGGGCTGGGGCACATGGTGCTGCGCGGACGCGGCGGGCTCGACATGGGGCTGGTGACGGTCGGCGGCCTGGGGATCCTTGTCCTTGCCGTGGTGATCGACCGGCTGTCGCAGTTTCCGGGCACGTCGTCGCGCGATCGCGTGCACAAGAAATGGTATCTGACCGGCCCCGTCGGCAGGGCCCGGTCGATGGCCAGAAAGGGATAGCCGATGTCCGGCAAACCCGACATCCTCTTCATTCAGGTCAACCCGCTGACCGCCCCTCGGGCGAAAAGCGGCAGGTGCGCACCGCGGGCTGGCTGTCGGTGAACGACGTGCAATTGCCGCTGAACGCCGCGATCCCGGCCCTGCCCGCCCATCAGCAAGATGCGCATTCGCAGCGCCTGCTCCAAAATTCCGGGATGCCCGATACCCGCTTCGCGGAGGGGGATATCGCCGGGGCGCGCCGTGCCTATTACGGGTCGATCAGCCATGTCGACCAGATGGTGGGCCGCATCCTCGATACGCTCAGGGCGACGGGCGCGGCCGGGAACACGGCCATCATTCTCACCTCGGACCACGGCGAAATGCTGGGCGGACGCGGGATGTGGTCCACAACGCACGTCTTCGAACCCTCCCTGCGCCTCCCTCTGATCCGGCAGGCTCTGTGGATCGCGCCGCAGCGGGTCGCCGAACTCGCCTCGCTCGTCGATCTTCTGTCCAACTTCATGGGGTTGCCCGAGGGCATCGGCTGGGCCAACTCATCGGCTGGGCCAGCCCGGTCGAACCGCTCGAACGGATCGACCGGATCCCCCTGCTCGGCCAGGGGCAGGCCGCACCGCAACGCTGCATCCATGCCGAGTATCTGGCCGAGGCGACGCCTGCCCCGATCTTCATGCAGCGGCAGGGCACCCTGAAGTTCGTAACCTCGCCCGAGGATCCGCCGCGGCTTCTCAATCTGGCTCCCGACCCCGGCGACCGCGACACCCTCGCGGATCGGCCCGCGTATCGCGACAAGGTCAGCTGACTTCTGGGCTAGGTGCGGCGGATGTGGAACGCCGACTGATGTCGCAAATCGTCACCAGCCAGCGGCAGCGCAAGCCGATCCTCCAAGGCCTTGGCGCCAAAGGAGAGCCGCACTGGAAGCATGGCGAGGACGCGAACGAGGATGTCCTGTGATATCGCGGTGAGGGCAGCGACAACGACTGGGCCTTTTCCGCCTTGCCGGTGGAAGAGGACGCCCGACCGGCGCAACCCGCCGTGAATGCAGAAAGGCGCGCCACCCCCTGGAGGGCCGCGCGCCTTTTCGCGTCGGGGGGCGGCCCCGGAGGGCAGCGCTGTAGGTGCGCGCGTAATGCGTCGCCTTCCCTCTTTATAGTTCCGCGGGTTAGGTTGCTGTGCTCGCGGAAAGCTTTTCGCGTCTCGCCTTCCAGCGCCGTTTGGGCATCGGCGTCCCAGCCCACATTTTGTGGCAGTTTTCTCGTTGTGTGTGAAGCCAGATCAGCCGAACGGACTCAGGCAAATCACGCCCAAGATCAGCACTCGACCCCAGCCAGACAGTCGAGCAAGACGGGGAGCGCTCGAGAAAGGCATGGACCGCCACGGGCCGCCTCGCGTGGCGCATAGGTTCAGGGGGTGTCTGCAAACGGTGTTCGTCCGCTATGCAGACTTCCTGTCGTTCGCTGCGCTCGCTCAAGTCTCGCCGCGACTGGCAAGGTTGCCAGCAGTAAGGGCGGACAGCCGACCTTCGCTGCACCAGCGAGCCGATCGGGAGAAAGTCCGGAAAGCGGACTTGGAAGTCGTGGCGGTGACTGCGGCATTTGGTGGGACGAAAGGTCTGGTTCGTCCACGGCAGTTAGTATCGGGTATGGCCGACGAACCCGCTCTCGATAGGCTCGATTTCGGTATCGGATGGTGTCCGTTTCGGGTGGCGCTCAGCTTTTATCTTGATCCCGGCACATCTCGATGAAGGCACGTAGAGGCCGCGGAGCATGGCGGCTCGGGTAATAGAGGCGGGGTCCGGTGCGGGCGGGCCAGCGGTCCGGCAGGACCGGGATCAGCGTGCCGGCCGCAAAGTCCCGCTCAAGCCAGTTGCGGAAGGTCGCGATGATGCCGATGCCGGCGCGCGCGAAGGTCAGGCCGGTATCGATCGCGTTGACGCCGAGGATCAGGCGCGGGATCGGCTCGACCGTGATCGTCCTGCCATCCTCCACCAACTGCCAGGGCAGGAGCGGGCCGTCCGAGAGGCGGTAGCGGATCGCCTGGTGTTCGGTCAGATCACGCGGCGCAGCCGGCGTGCCGTGCGCCCGAAGATAGTCCGGCGCTGCGGCGAGGGCGATCTGCTGCATGCGCGGGCCCACGGGCACCGACACCATGTCCTGCGCGAGGATGTCGTCGTAGCGGATGCCGGCGTCGCAGCCGGCCGCCACGATGTCGACGAGTCCGTTCTCGACCACGATCTCGACCTCCACCTCCGGGTGATGGGCGTGAAAGGCGGCGAGGATCGGTGGCAGCACGTCGGGCATGACGGCCCCCGGCACGTTCAGCTTGAGCCGCCCGCGCACGCGGTCCGCGCCCTCCGCCGCCTCGGCGCGGGCGGCATCGAGCCCGGCGATGAGGGGGCCGATCCGGTCTGCCAGGGTGCGGCCAGCATCGGTTGTGGAAACGCTGCGCGTCGTGCGCCGCAATAACGGCACGCCCAGTGACGCCTCCATCCGCCCGACCGTGTTGCTGACCTTCGACGGCGCGAGGCCGAGCCGTCGTGCGGCGGCGCGGAATCCCCCCTCGCGGACGACCATGTGGAAGATTGCGAGGTCATCGAGTGAACTGCTGTTCGTCATGGAGAACACCGTATTCTGAAAATGGTGCGTAGTCACCGGCTCAAAGAACAGCCAGGTTCCTGACGTGGGGCGCCGGATAGTCCGGCTCATCGCTTCGAGGAGACCCATATGCTCATCGTCACCGGAGGGACCGGACAGCTCGGCCGTAGGATCGTGGATCATCTCAGGACACTGGTGTCGGCGGATCGGATCGGGATCAGCACCCGCGACCCCGCGCAGGCGGCCGATCTCGCCCGGGCTGGCATCCGCGTGCGGCGCGGCGACTACGACGACCCCGCCAGCCTGCGCCATGCCTGGGAGGGCGCGGAACGCGTCCTGCTCGTCTCTTCGAACACAGCCGCCCGCGGGGGCGATCCGCTTGCACAACATCGCATGGCGATCGACGTCGCGCGCGAGCTTGGCGTCGAGCGTCTGCTCTACACCAGCCAGATCTCGGCCTCGCCGAACTCGCAATTTCCGCCCGGACGCGATCACGCGGCCACCGAGGCCATGCTGGCCAAGTCCGGTCTGCCCTGGACCGCGCTCCGGCATGGGTTCTACGCGGCGAGCGCCCTTGGCATGAACGCCCGCGGTTTCGCGCAGGGAACGCTGTCAGGTCCCGAAGACGGCAAGGTCGCCTGGACCACGCATGACGACCTGGCCGAGGTCGACGCCCGCTTGCTCGCCGGGGAAGAGACCATCGACGGCCCCACGCCGCCGCTGACCGGGGCCGAGGCTCTCGACCTCGCGGATCTTGCCCGGCTCGCCTCGGACGTGACGGGCCGCGACATCGCGCGAGAGGTGATCCCGGAAGAGGAGATGGCGCGTCGCGCACGACAGAACGGCGTCCCCGGCGGCGCGATCGCCATCATGACGGGCTATTTCCGCGCGGCGCGCGCGGGCGAATTCGACCGCCCGGACCCGACACTTGCCCGCCTTCTCGGCCGCGACCCGGTCCCGATGCGGGATGTGCTGGCCGGGGCGCCGATCTGACGTACGGAAGGGCAACCCGGTTCGCGGTTGGGCACGACGGGTCGATGACACCATTCGGGGTGGCAATCGCGCTCGACCGGGTCTGGGGCCCACAAAGCAACCATCCACCGTCCATCGACGGACAAACTCACCAACTTGAAAGCCAAAAAACATGACACAGCCCATCGCCCTCACCGGCCTGCACCATGTCGGCGCCACCGTCAGCGATCTCGATGCAAGCATCGCCTGGTATCGGGAGACGCTCGGTTTCGAGCTGCTCTCCACATACGGCTGGCCCGGCGTGCGGGCGGCCTTCATCGGTCGCGACGACATCCGGATCGAGCTGTTCCAGAACGAGGCGGCGACGCCGATGAGCGACGACCGACGCCGGCCCGACACGAACCTTCGGATCGGCGGGATCGGGCATCTGGCGCTCGGCGTCGCCGATCTCGAGGCGGCGGTGGCCGATCTGCGAGACCGGCAGGTGGAGATCGTCGCCCCGCCCCGCGAAGTTCCCGACGGCAGCGGATCGCGCTTCGCCTTCATACAAGACAACGAGGGCATGCTTGTGGAATTGTTCGAACAGGGATGAGAGCGAAGCGCTTCACGCTTCGATCTCGCTGCGGCCTCGGCCGACCGGCTGTCACTGTGGTCCCGGTCAGCCGTTGGCCGAGCTTTCCGGCATCCGGGCGAATGTCAGCCCTGATAGTCGGGCTTCTCGATATCGGCGACGATGCCGGGCTGTTCTGGCTGCCAGCCGAGCGTCTTTCGCGTCCAGTCGTTCGAGGCGGGACCGTCGTTTCCGACCCAGATCGCCAGCGGCCCGAAATGCGCCTGAGCGTCCTCGGGCGAGAGAGAAATGGATGGAAGGCCGAGCTGGCGGCCGATCGCTTCGGCGATATCCCTGAAGGTAACGCCTTCCTCCGCAACGGCGTGGTAGGCCTCGCCTTGAGCGCCGCGCTCAAGCGCCAGCCGGTAGACGCGCGCGGCGTCAAGGCGGTGGACGGCGGGCCACAGGTTCCGCCCCTCTCCGATATAGGCGGAGACGCCCTTTTCGCGCGCGATGGCGGCAAGCATCGGCACAAAGCCGTGTCTCTCCCCCTTGCCATGCACGGATCTTGGATTGCGGACAACGTTCGCGTGGATGCCTCGGTCCGCCAGCGCAAAAGCCGTCTGCTGGGAGGCACGCGGGAAGGCGGGGATCACTGCGGGGCGGTCCGTCTCCCGCGCCTTCTCTCCCGTCAAGTGCAGGAAACCATCGGTCACGACGATCGGACGCCCCGACCCTGCAAACACATCGCCGAAGACCTCGATGGCCGTGCGATCCTCGGCGGCCAGCTCCTCGATGCGCGAAAGGTCCAGCCCGAAGGCCGTGTGGATGATCCCATCCGCTTTCTCAGCGCCGCGCCGGAGGACGTCGATATCGTCGAGCGCACCGACGAGCGGCGTTACGCCCGCGGCGCTCAGCGCGTCGGCCTTCTCGGGAACGCTTGTCAGACCCGTGACGGAATGTCCGGCCGCGAGGAGATCACGAGTGATCACCGACCCGATCCAACCGCTCGCACCTGTCAGAAATACACGCATGATCGACCTCCTTGCGCATGATGACCGGGATCTTATGATCACCGTCAGTCACTGACATTAGCTGTATGTCAGTGACTGACAAGGGGTGAGCTATTGGCAGATACGGCACGAAGGCAATTGCAGCAGGCGGCGGTGGAATTATTCGGCAAGAAGGGGTTCGACTGCACCACGGCCGCCGAGATCGCCGCCCATGCAGGCGTGACGGAACGCACCTTCTTCCGACACTTCGCCGACAAGCGTGAAGTCCTGTTTGACGGGCAGGCGGTCCTTCTGGACGCGCTCTTGTCCGCGATCGGCGAGGTGCCGCGGAATGCGCCGCCGCTCGACACGCTGTTCCGGGCCTTCCGATCGGTCTGCCCGCTCCTCGAGGCCAACCGTCCCTTCTCCGAGCCCCGGCAGGCGGTGATCTCGGCGACGCCTGCGCTTCAGGAAAGAGAACGGGCAAAGACGGCCGCTCTCGCGGAGGCGCTGGCGGGGGCCCTGCGCGGGCGCGGCGTTCCGGGCGAGAAGGCTGCGATTGCCGCGCAGATCGGGATGAGCGTCTTCGCCCATGTCACGGGGGCCTGGCTGAACCAGGCCGCGCCGGGCCTGACGGAACGCCTGGACCGGGCGGAGCAGGATCTCAGGACGTTGATATGACCTGCGCCGACTGACCCCGGTGAATGATGGCCGTCAGAGAGTCCGAACTCCGCGAGGGAATGATCTTCACCGTCGAGCCGATGATCGACCTCGGTCGGCCAGAGGTGAAGACGCGGGCTGACGACTGGACCGCCGTGACGCGGGACAGATCATTGTCGGCCCAATTCGAGCATTCGATCGGCGTCACTACGGACGGCTTCGAGATCTTCACGCTCTCGTCCCAAGGGCGTCACGCGCCGGGCGGCGACCTCGACTCCGCTCTGACCTGAGGGGCACGCGGCGCGCCGGCTCCTAAGATGAGGAACCGACGCCCGGCCGTTACCGCAAGGTTTCGAAGGTCTTCCGCAGGTCGTCGACGAAGGCGTCAGGGCGCTCCAGCGCCGCAAAGTGGCCGCCCCTGTCATGTTCGGTGAAATGCACGAGGCGTCCGAACCGTGCCTCGGCCCAGCGTCTGGAGAGACGCACCTGCTCGCCGCGGAACATCGAAATGCCGGCCGGGGTCTTCATCGACGAACTCGGCATTCCGCCTTCCATCATCGCCTGCATCCCCTCCCAGTAAAGCCGCGCCGAGCTCGGCCCGGCATTGGGCAGCCAGTAGAGCATGATGTCGTCGATCATCTCGTCGAGATCGAACACGGCTTCGGGATCGCCGCCGCTGTCGGATACGTCCTGAAAGAGCGCATAGATCCATGCGGCCAGCCCCACCGGCGTGTCCGCGAGCGCGAAGGCGACAGATTGCGGGCGCGAGGCCTGTAACTTCATGTAGGCGGAATACTCGGCGTCGTAGCGCGCCGCGTCCGCCAGCATCTGCCGCTCGTCCGCGTCGGCATTCGCAGCCTCGGCCTCGGTCGGCTGGAAGGGCACGAAGTTGAGGTGGATACCGGCCAGACCCGGCGGCGCCATGTGGCCGAGGATCATGGTGACCATCGCCCCCCAGTCGCCACCCTGAGCCGCCCACCGATCATATCCGAGCCTTTCCATCAGCGTTGACCATGCCCCTGCGATGCGCGCGGGGGTCCAGCCGGGCTCGGTCGGTTTGCCCGAGAATCCGAAGCCGGGCATGGATGGGATGACAAGGTGAAACGCATCTGCCGCATCGCCGCCATGGGCCGTCGGGTTGACCAGGGGCTCGATCACGTGCCGGAACTCCAGCACTGATCCCGGCCACCCATGCGTCAGCAGGAGCGGCATCGCCTCTGCGTGGGCAGAGCGGACGTGCAGGAAGTGAATGTCGGTCCCGTCGATCCGCGTGAGATGCTGGCCCCAGCCATTCAGAAGAGCCTCGCAGCGCCGCCAGTCGTAGCCGTCCTTCCAGCGCTCCACCAAGTCACGCAGCTTCACCAGCGGCGGTCCCTGGCGTCCGTCTTCGACCGGGCTCGGGTCGGGCCAGCGAATGCGCGACAGCCGATCGTGCAGGTCGTCGAGATCGGCCGGCGGGATGTCGAGGGTGAAGGGATGGATGGTATCCGACATGGGATGCGCCCTTGCTTGTGTTGATGAAGCGGCATATAGCACCGCCTGCGAAAAACAAAACGGTAGCGTAAAGTTTTTTTGGGAAGTCACGGAGGACGCATGGCGCGCGACAGAAAGCCCGTGAAGTCAAAGGGCGGCAGACCATCGCGGGAGCAGGCTGCGGAGATCAACGGGCGCATCCTGTCCGCCGCGACAACATTGTTTCTTAAGCGCGGCGTCGACGGTACCAGCCTGGAGGCCATCGCGGCTGCCGCGCAGATCGGAAAGCCCACGCTCTACGCGCGGTATCCGGACAAGTCCGCCCTGTTCGCCGCCGTCATCCGTGCGCAGGTTGATGCCGCCATGCCCCCCATCACGGGTGTGGCCGAGACGGCCACGCCCGCGGCGCGGCTTCGCCAGGTCGGGCGGGCCGTGATCGAGGGCGCCATGAAGCCCGTGCCGCTGGGGCTCATGCGGCTTTATATCGCCGAGGCCCCGAGGCACGGCGCGCTCATCCGCGAGGTCGACCGCCTGGGACGACAGGCCGCTCTGGAGGCGATCGCGGGTGCCTTGGCCGGAGCGGGCGGGGCCGATGCCATCGACCGCGCGCACGTCGTTGCGGCCCATTTCCTCGACATGGTCTTCGTGCCGCACCAGATGCGGGCGCTGCTGGGCGATGTCCCGGACGAGGCCGACCCCCTGCACCCGACCCTCGATGCACGTATCGAGACCGCGATTGCGGCTTTTAAGACGATGCACCTTCTGCCTGCCGAATAGCCCCGAGGCGGCAGTCCTCGGGACACAGAAGGGCGGAGGGGCCTTATGGCTCAGGCAGCTTTGACGAACTGCGCCCGATAGTCTGACGCGAACTGCTCGAAATCGTGAGGTGGCACCCCGGTGAGCCGCTCGACCTCGGATGTCGGATCGACGGCATGGTGGCCGGCGACCACGTCAGCGAACTGGACGGCAAGCCCCTTGGCCATCCATTGCGAAGTGCCGACCGCCCTCATCAATCCCCAGAAGGCGGATTTCGGCAAGTTGACGAACCTCACCTTGCGGCCGAGCACATCGCTCAGACGGCGGCTGATGTCGCGCATGTCCAGAGCTTCGGGTCCGGTGAGGAAGTATGTCGCCTTGTCATGGCCGCCTTCGGTCAAAACCGTCACGGCCACCCGGGCGACGTCGCGTGTATCGACCCAGGAGGCGCATCCCTTGCCCGACGTCTGCGGCAGGACCCCCTTCGAGATAGGGTCTTTGAACCACAGGAGATTCTGCATGTAGGCGGTGGGTCTGAGGATGGTCCACCGAAGACCCGACGCGCGAAGATGATGGTCGATATGGGCATGGGCCTGTGCCCACGGCACTGGCGTGCGCAGGTTGCTGTCTGAGGCTGAAATCTTGACGATCCGACTGACACCCGCCGCCTTGGCCGCGTCTATGGCGCGAATTTCGCGGTCGGTCTGATCGGGGGACGGACCCGAGAGAAGCAACATCGACTCGCACCCCTCCATCGCGCCGGTCAGCGTATCGGGCCTGTCGAAGTCGCCCAGAACCGCATCGATGCCCTTTTCCCGAAAGGCGTTGATCTGTTCTTGCTTGCGGCACATGGCCCTGAAGGGGGTGCCTGCATCGTGCAGCAAACGGCAGACTTCGCCGCCGATATCGCCGGTGGCTCCTGTCACGAGTATCATTCGTTCGCTTCCTTGTTCATGTGGTATTCGGCCGAGTCACCGTCGGCACTGCGACGCTCGAGCTCTTCGGCAAGGACGTCGCGGACCTGCTGAAGCGTCACGACGGCGTCGCGAATGCGGCGGCTGCCGACGCGGCCGGCTATCGCTGCGTCGATCGGCTCGGCCGCCTGTTCTGCCAGGGCAACCGCTTCCCGCCCCGCATCCGTCAGAACGACGAGCTTTGCCCGCCTGTGGTGCGGGTTTGCCGTGAAGGCGACAAGACCGCGCTCGGCCAGCAAATCCACGCTGCGTTGCACGGCCTGACGGGTCAGCCCCATGTTGCGCGCGATCGAGGCGGTTGGCAGGGGCTCGGGTGTGTATCTGAGCGCGCCGAGCACCTGCCAACCTGCGCTGGTCAGGCCCAGATGCGCGACGATCGCGTTGCCCGAAGCGATCAGCTGGCCGTTCACGGCGAACACCGCCAATGCCAACTCGCGCACATCGATCCCCGGCGTCATGGACATGCAACCCCCTGTCAAAATGACAACATGTTGCCAAACTAGCGCCGTTGGGAATTGTTCAAGTCACAGGAAGTCTCGCGCTCGAGAGATTTTCCCGAGATCAGTCGCAGAGCTGCGATGCACGGGTGCTGCAATCGAGTGCCGGCGGCGAGATCGCCGACACGACTAGACCCGAGATCGCGCTCAAGACGGCGTCACCGGAGCCAGGAGATGGCCACGCAGCTACGTCCCGGAAAGGTGTTCCTCGTTGTCGATCGCGCCGGACGTCCACCAAAACCGCGTCGGGATGTGCGGAGCCATTTACGCTACTACGGAGGACGCCGAACGATACTTATAGCTTGGTCGGCGGAAGACCGGTTTTCGGCTCTGCCGCCGCAAAGCTATCGGTCCACCTACCGCCTTCCTTTCACGCGCTGTAGGCGCGCGCGTAAGCTTTCGTACCGCCCCTTATATTTTCAGTGAGTTAAAGCGGCGATTGCACGCAAAGCTTTTCGTCAACTGAGCACGTAGTTTTTCGTGCAAATCATTCCGCGAAGTTGTTTCGCTTGAGAAGCTACCGCACCGATATTCTAACTTTTTCACAGAGCATGTGAAGCTGGAAACATCGAGTTCAAGAATTACCGTTCATGGCAAGCTTCGCGAGAGAGGCGCTGTGCTGCCGGTAGTCGTCTGCGGAATTTCTAAAGGCGGGCCAGGACACTTTGGTTCTCAGCCGCATGCGGCTGATCCGATCGAGGCTCTTCCCGTCTATCTTTCTGGGACATTTGACCAACCATCTTTCGCGCACTGACTTGAGCAAGCTTTCTTGAAGCTTGCCAGATCTGATTGTCGCCGGCATTTCGCAGTCGGGACGCGAAGCCATGGCACAGCTCAAGTTTGAAACATCGATGATGCGATTGCAGTTGCCCTGAAAAAGCACGAGATAAAATCTGGTCGTTCTACCGAGGCAGAACACGATAAGATCCTCGAGCAGGCGCTGCGCTTCGGGCAGAACCCCGACTTCTGGTCAGAGGCGCGCCAACGTCGCGTGAACTCAATCCTTAGCGCGCCATCTCCCGCATAGTTTCTCCGCAAGAACCGGGAGTGAGATCAGGTACGACGATAGGTGGGGAGGGCTTTGTTATCGACGCGTCCGTCGCGATGGAATGGATCATCGACGAGGAAGACAGCGACGAGACGGAACTTCTTCGGGGCAATGACATAGTCGCTTCGCCTCTTCACCGGATCGAGGCTGGAAGCGTGCTCCGTGCCATCGCCACCCGGAAGACCGTCTCCGGCGGGCATGCCCTCTGTAGTGCATTGAGAAATCAGATTTACAATCTCAATTCTCTGAACTCGATGGATCGCCTTCACCATGGTTATGCATTAAGTACTCCGATATATGGCTCGATCGCGCCTGCCTACGTGCTGCTTCCCAAACCTCATCAATATCTTCGCTATAGGTTCGGCTCTGGTCCAACCTTATTCCGAGAAGCTGAACTCTGCGCTCAGCACCAGAGTCCTGCAAGTATCCGTCGATCGCCCCTCGCTCAGATTTTGTTTTGAAGTTGTAGACACAAATTCCCTTTCGGCTTGAGTCTAACGACCTGTACTCCAAGAACATTTTCTGCTCTGTATACGAAACCTTGTCGGCTTTATGAGAAAAGTGCTCGATGGCCGGCTCCTGATTGCCATACTTTCGAAGCCACTGTGCGCGCCCTTCGATCTCCGCCCCATTCTCCTTGAATGAGATTCTGAATAAAGACTCGGATATCATTTTAGCGGGATGCTTGCTCCCCTCTGAATCCCCAGATATAACTCCGATGCAGTACCACCACCCGCTCCTGTCAGACATGTTCGAGAGTCTGAGATAGTTTTCATGGCCATACTCTATGTTGAAGTCAGGCTGAATTTTATACTGACTCAACAAGTTAAAAAGCCGCTCAAACATTTCGATTATGTTCGGGTCAACTGATCTAAAAAGCTTATGGTGGGTTGTAACGTCAGAGTGCATCCAGCCGAACACAACCTCACTTCTCTGAGAGAAGGAATCATAGTAAATCAACGTGAAATTAAGTGTTGGAATGTTGTGCCGAATGACCCTCAAGACATGACGTGCAGACGCCTTAGGCTTCATGAAGTCAGATTTATTTAGTTCGAGAAATCTTGGGCCAAAAACTTCGTTGTACGAGACAATATCAATCCAGGTTCGCGTGGTACCAGCCGCCTCCGCCTCAAAAAATGCTTTATAACACTTCAATGCGGCCTGGTCTTTAGCGTTTGGATTTCCACTTGCAGTTCGAAAGCTCACAAATGTATTACGAACCTCAATTGCAAGGGATATTCTATTCTCAATATGGCGCTCAAAAGCTGCTTGACTACCGAAGGCCGTAACATCAGATCTGCCTTCGATCGCAGCCATGATCTGGTCATGGCTTTCAGTCATCGAGTTACGGCTTACCCAACCTGAAATAGAGGACGCAATATTGTCGGCAATGAATGTTAGAAGAAGTGTTAGCGCCAGGACTCCAAGATTATAGGCCTGCCTGTCTTCACTCGAGATCCCGAACAATTCTTCGGGCTGGATGATAAAGTATGCCGCCGCTAAAAATATCGACAGAAGCACAAAAATCCGTGCAGCCAGTTCGAAGGCAAAGATTTTTCCAGATTGCGGCTTCAGCGCGCTTCGCGGGGGCTCCTTGAAGTTAGGCATGTCGACTCCATAAAATTTCACCAATAAATCGTAGTAGTCAGCGCTGCCTAAAATCAACAAAAACTTTATGCTTGTTTCAATTTTTGTCCCTCATGACAGTCGTTCGACGAGGCACGGCCTACCGGCCTACTGCTTTCCAGAAAATTCAATAAGCTCATTTTTGCCCAATCCGCGGAAAAGTTATTTGAATCGTAGCCTTGCTGCATGCCCGAATCCAATTAGCCACCTTGTGCGCGCGCTGTCGATTTGCTTTGCCGGCTACACCGAAAATCTTTTTTTACATCGATCTCTTCGGCCTATTCCTACTGTGCACGGACTTTGCGGATTTAGGCAGTGGAACCGTTCTCGCCGCCCTTCTCAACCTTATATAAGGGCGAGAGTTTTTTCGTAAGGCCGCCGACGCGAACGTTGAGAGCATCGGCTTTTTTGGAAGGCTCGCACTCGTAGCTTGGTTGGCACCCATGTTAGGGAACGCCAAACCCTAAGTATCCGGCCGGAACCCGATCGGTGAGCCAAACGCCGTTGTCTGCCCTGAAAAACAGGTGCCCGTCTGTATGCATCGCCTCAGCATCTACGCGAAGGACCACCGGTTTGCCATGCCTGCGCCCGACCCGCACAGCAATCTCAACTTCATGCGACAAGTGAACCTGTCGGCGTGATCCTGGGTAGAGCCCTTCAGCAAAAATCTCGTCGAGGCTCTGCGCAGCCGTTCCATGATAAAGGTAGGGGGAAGGTACGAGGACCGGCAGCTCGAGATCTACATTGATCGAATGCCCCTGAGCGGCGCGGATCTTGCCATCTCGGATCGTAAATCTCTGCTTGTCATTGTCGCGGACGATCTCTTCGAGGCGCTCTCTGGTCATCCTTTGGCCCACGGCTTTCATCTTGCGCAATAGCTCTTCGACCCTGACCCAACCGCCCTTTTCGATTTTCAAACCGATCAAGCCGGGTTCATGACGCAAAACGCGTGAAAGGAACTTGCTCTCGCGGCTCATTTCAGTAGCGACCGAATGATTGCGGATAGGGGCGCATCAGAAATCATTTTGGCCCCGATAGTCCCGAATAAGCTCCAATCTCTCATGGGCGGACCCTGTAAGGGCAAGGTGAAGGTCTTGCCGCAACCTTGTAT
This sequence comes from Mesobaculum littorinae, assembly GCF_004011175.1. Taxonomy (GTDB): domain Bacteria; phylum Pseudomonadota; class Alphaproteobacteria; order Rhodobacterales; family Rhodobacteraceae; genus Tranquillimonas; species Tranquillimonas littorinae. The sequence continues at coordinate 315,973 of NZ_RQXX01000003.1, forward strand.
TCTCAGTCCTCAACCGATTGTCGACCCTGCGACGATCCAGAGCGCGGTTGAGCAAAGATGCGAGAACCGGGCCGCTCGCCATCCCGACGCTACCAGCGAAGACAAACGTCAGGATCGTTATCTCAGAGCAGTTCAAATGACCGCGCCTTTGCTCGAACTGCGACCGGCCCTGTGCAGCGACGCGCTCACCAGTTCCGCGAGTGGCACGAGGTGGCCGCGCCACGCCGCGCCCTCCTGCATCGCGCCGACAGTCTCAACTCCTCGCTCGGCGAGCACGCTCCTCAGCTTGCGCGACGAGGTCCCTGCATCCTTCGCGAGCGATGCCAGCGGCACAAAGCGCGCCTGAAACCGTGCCAGACACTCGTGCCCGATAATCCGGCCCTTTCCCGGGCCGTGCGTGTAGGTTTTGTGCTCAAGGAGACCAAGGTCGCACCAGTGAGCTATGCACTGATCTTTCCAACCCGTCATTCGGCCAACCTCTTGGATGGTTAGCCCGGGTCCGCGAAGGGTCCGTTGCAGGATGGCATCGATCTCAGTCCGATCGAACTGGAAAGCGGCCAGCTTGCCTGACGTGCTGCCGAGAGATGGCGAAAGCCGCCCATCGTGTATGGCTCGGATGACGGCAAGGACGCCGGAACGGTCAGTCGTGAACCGAAGGTTGATATCCTTCAGTGAGACCTTCGAGCCATCTACCCGGACTGCACCTCTGCCAATTCGATCCAGCAGCGTCTGAGCGGCATCCAGATCGTGTGCGGCATCCACGAGCGGCGGCACGTTCGTGGCGACAACAGAAGCCAGAAAGCCGGCTTCCCACAAGAGCTCGTATTGCTTGCGCGACACGCCAAGAAATTCCCGAAAGGCGGACTTGTCGACGAACCGGGCCCTGTTCGCGCGGATGGTATCGACCGTTGTTCGGTGGATCATTGTATGCCGGTGCCCGAAGCCGCGACTGTAGAGTTTTCCTTCGATGAGGTCTCTGGCGACCGCAGCAACGATCCGATCGGGACGGATGCCGATCACCCGTGCGGCTTCAGCAGAAGACATCCAGTCCCGATCGCTTTCGGACCCGGCGCCGGCAGCCCCAGTGTAAGCGCCGTCGAACTCCAAGCTGATGACGGTGCCGAGTTCAGTACGAAAATCATCATAAGCCTGGTCGCTGAACCGCATCAGGCGCTGATACCAGCGACCGAGGCGCTCCGGTGCAGTCGAAGCGCTCGGGTCCCCTCGTTGCAGTCTCTCTGAGGCATCTTGCTGAAACACCGAGGGCCAGTCGCACAGCACTCTCGCCGCAGCCGTGAGAAAGGCCCGAGCTTCCTCGATGGTCTTCGGCATCGTCGTCTTCCCGTGCTTCCCTGAGCTCGTCATCCTTCCAGATGCCGCCAGGAAGAATAGAAATTCACCGATGTCGCTCGGAGCTCGAAACGCTAAGGACGGAGGTAAGCAGGCCCTCATCGGGTGCATCTCGCCGCAGACGAGAGCGGATAGCACGGTATCTGCTTCAGTCGCCGCATCTTGCTCCAGATGAAGAAGCGAACACCCGCAGCCGCAGGTGTCGTAGCCTCCCTTGCCCGGAAGCAGCGTCTCGCAACACATCGGACACTGATCTTTCAGAACCAATTCGTGGACCGTGCAAGCGGTGACAAGAGAGTGCCGCCATGCCTGCTGATGGGGTCGGCCCTCGGCAATACAGGCGGGACACACGGGAGCACTGTGATGTCGCTCGAAGCGCCAGTTCAGAAGCGCCGTCTTCGACTTCCAGCGGGGACTGATCTGCGCAAGCGAGCCTGGCTCGATGCCAAGGTTCTCTTCTGCCAAGGCAAGGTCCTCGATCATCCGGTGACCATAGCGGAGACCGGCTTGCCCCAGGAAATCCGATACGTCGGCCCAGAAGTCTATCTCAGCTGAACGCCGCAGAAAGCCGTCGAGGCTCTCGTTCTCCTGCGGCTTGATCTCTCCCTGGGTCATCCGACTTGGGCTCCCCACTCGACCCCGAGGCCTGGTAGCGAGTCGATCCGGTATTCGAGGCCGGCTTCCGCCATGATCGCAACGTAGGACCGCATGAGGTCCACCTCATCGGGCTCGCGGGTTTCGAAAAAGCTCGCAGTCGGAATGCCGGACTGCTGCATCGACGAAGCTGCCTTGTGGAAGTCCCGTAAGTCGATCACCCCAGGCCGCGACTTGCCGAGCGCGCAGAGCTTCAGGATGCGCATCATCATTGGCACTCGACCGCCGGACGCACCGTAAAGGCGCCGCACGAAGTCTTCGAATTCCATGGCCACAGGGAAGCCCGACTCCTCGAGGCTGACGATTGCCGCATCGGCTGCGGTGCCAAAAGCCTCCCTGTCGTCGTCCGCTTGCCAGTCGTATGGCTTTAGCAGAATGGTACCACTGGCCCTGTCTCGCAACTGCTCGTTCTGGTCAATGATGCGCTGAAACCGGGGGAGGCCATCGAGAATGAGCGTTATCCCGGTCTCGTCGATGAGCGTCTTCAGATGGTCTGCGGCCGCGCGCGGACTCAAGTTCGAGCCGCGCTCCGCGATGTGATTGACTTCATCGAGAACAACCACCTCGATCCCCAGGTTTTCGATCCCGCGGTAGACTCTACCCTTTACCGAACTCGTGACCTCATTCTTGCCGGGCTTCCGGCCCAACTGATTGAGAATCGCAGCGTAGATCTCTCTGCCGTTTGTTTGAGCGGGGAGTTTGGCGCGTATGACTTTCTTCATCGGGATCAGTGAATGGGCCGGCTCGGCGCGGTCGACGAGACGGCGCATGATCTGCGATTTTCCGACCCGAGTAGGCCCGAGAAGCGGGATGATGCCCCCCGCATTCGGCAGCCTTGCAGCCAGCCGAACCTCAAGTTCGGCGCTGGCGCGCTCAAACGCATCATGGCGCACGATCTGGGACAGGAGGGGAAGAGCGGTGCTGGTCATATGTTACTCCATCAAGTCCATACCAGGGCGATTGGATCGCCGGGTGATGGGCAGCTTCGGAGTAGGTTGGTTCGCCCTCGCTACGGCGGAAATCTCGCTGCGAGGCGGAACCTTGGATTTCTCGAACGCCTCCACCTTTTTGCGCCGTTCCGCTTCTTTCGCCTTGGCCTTCTTCAGGTTGCTGAGTTTGCCCCGACCAAGGCTGTCCGCTTTTCGCTGAGTCTCCAGCGCCAGTTCGATCGCGGTCGAACGGGCATCGAGATCTTCGGCTTTTGCCTCCTCGTTCACCTGCCGCAAGCGTCGTGCCTCGGCGAAACTAATCGCAGGCATACCCTGCATCTTCGCGCTTACGATCAATGGGTTTGAAAAGCCTTCCACCTTGTGCACGACGGCAATTTCGCGCGCGTCCTGAGGATCGTAACGGACCTCAAGCTTCGCGCCGACGCCCACGTGAGAGATGAAACGTCGAAGTTGACCTTCCTTATCATTGAACTGAACTCCCTCGACTTCGATGCCGTACCTTTGGAGCGTGCGCTCTACTGTACGGGTGCAGAAAACACTTCTGATTTCTTCGGGTGTTTTGACGTTCAGGACATGACACTCCAGGCGTTCCCAGCATTGTGTCGGAGATTCCGCATGGCGAAGCGGCGAATGGATGCCGCGACGAAGCTTCTTGCCGTACACGTCATAAGCCCATTTCATCAGCGCTGCTTCGAGTTCATCGAGAGTGAGTGTCGCCTCCAGCATCGCCTTATCGATTCTCTGGCGATTAGGCAGATCCTTGGAAGTCGTTGCCCCGGGTAGCGTGTGCAGGAATTCGTTGACTTCCCTCATCATTCTTTCGACGAACGGCTTCCTGTCGGGGCAGCCGGGGGTGTTCTTCGCCCACTCAATACCAAGCGCCTCGACGATCCGGGAAAGTTCGGGTCCGCTGTTCTCCGGTCCCTGATCCGAATGAACCATCAAGGCACATGCGGACACTCTTAACCGGTTCTCGATGCCGAATTTTTCGAAGAACGCATCGCTGCGTTCCGTCATGGTGTCCTTGAGGGCCCGGATGGTAAGAGCCTCTTTCGGTGCCTCCAGGCTCAATTGGATCGAGACCGGAAAGCCCATAGCCGCATCGACAGCCAAGCAAATTGTTGGCCGCCCTATGCAGACTCTCTCCTCGTTCACCACCATGATGTCGCCCGTCGTCGAGTCGATCTCAATGAGATCGAACGGCGCCTCGATCTTGTGATAGAACTGAGCCTGCAAACGCAATTTCCGGGCCGTCGCAGAGTCATGGCGGCCCTTTATGACGTCATCGGCAGGAAGCGCCTTCAGAACCGCCGCCAGAGACCGCTTCCCGCAGTCGCCCGGCTCTATTCCCTCCTGAGCACATTTGGCGCGATACTTCTTTTCGATGTTCGCAGATAGCTTGCCGAGAGAAAGGCGGTCGTTGCTGAGATAAAGTTCTTCGAGAACGTCCCACGCAATCTTCTCGTAGGTCGCGTCGTATCTACTGCCTCGGTTGCCGCTATTCTGCGTCGCGGGCACGAGGGCGTTTGCCCCTCCCTGAGCCTTCTTCTTTTTCCAGATTTGTATAGTTCGCGGCGTTAGCACCTTGGGCGCGACCCGCGAATACTTTTCGCTACTGTCGAGCTCTTCCTTCACGGTCTTTGCCGCGAGCTTTGCCGACAGGCCGGAATTGCGAAGCTCGGTCTCACGCTTGATGACGAAAAGCGCCATCCGCTGTCGCACGAGCGCGTCTTCATCCGGCATGAAATCGAGGGTCTGCTCGTTCCCGGGCTTGGTCGCGAAACCACCTGCGATCAGGCTCCGGTAGACCGCGATCGACGTCTCGAACACTTGGCTTCCTGACCCTCGAGAACAACGGTCGTGGAAGACTTCGAAAGGAACTTCAACTTTCGTCCATCCGTGATGTGGTGGCCGAACTGGTTATGCAGTTCAGAATGCATCGAGTGGCAACTCCATCAGGTGAGTTGGCTGCCCTTCAGCCCTGCGAATGAGGGTCCTGCCTGAAATTCGATCCTGCTGGACGTCGCAGGTCAGATGTCCACGCGCGAGGCAGCTGAGGATCAGGGCGTCGCCAAATCCGCGAGACCGCAGCTCACCAAGTGGCACCCCATCCAGGCACTCCGACCTGACGAACGTGATTTCCGGCTGGGTTGGTTCATACGCCCTCGCCATGGAGAGCGACCGGATGTTTCGCATGTAGGCATCGTGCAGAATGCGATCGTCGATGATGATCAAACGCACCCCAAAGCGGGCCAGCACGCTCGGATAGCTTAGAACATTCGGATTTCGCTCGATGAGTTCAGAGTGCTTGACCTCGACAAGCACGTGCCCGCTGCGCAAGCGAAGCTCGAAATCCGGCGTGTAGACGATCGGACGACTTCCGCTGTCTCGTGCCCATTCGTAGAGATCGTCTTTCGATGGGAATCGCCGACCGGTTGCAAGATCGAATGTCATGGGCTGCGTGCGTGCGCTGAGAACCCGCGGATCGAGGCCAAAGGCAGCTCCTGCGCTCGCCTCAAGACGGCTTTCGTATGCCGTCAGTCGCCCGCCAGCCGGCGCGAGATAGTGCACCTTCTTCTGCTGACCGCGAATGTGCGTACGCCTGGCAACCTTCGCGTTTTTCCAATCGATTCTCATGGAGCTTTACCCCTTCTGTTAGAACTACTAAACTGGCACCAGCATGTAGTGGGAGTCTTTTCTTGGTGCCGTCCCCATGACTTCACATCGCATCGGCGATTTTGCCGACGATCCGAACTGGATCAGCTTTGGAAAATCGCTTCGTCATGCCGTGCAAGACCCATCCAGCTATGGCTTTACGAGCTCAGAGAAGCTCCTCGCGGAAGTCGCGCGTTTGCGTGGCGTCGACACCGCGAGTCTGCGCAACCCGCTCGCAGCCGTAGCTTGGATCGAGGCCAACGCGCCGGAAGCGCTCAACGACGAAAACGCGCACGTCCCGATGACCGGGGTGCTGCTCCTGTCGCAAATTGGAATTCTCGACAAAGGCTTAGCAGAGAAGATCGGGCCGGATTTTTTTTCTGGCGCCCTCTCGCGTGAGGACCTCAGGAGAGCCCTGGAGGAGCTCAAGGCGAGACCGGGAATCGGCAAGATTGCGGCCCACGATCGCATCAAGAGAGCCGAGGCTTTCGAGAACCGCGTCTTCGACTACCTTCAATCCCATCCGGACGTGCTTGGCCTCGGCGAGAGGGTCACGGTGATTCCCAGCACCCGAGCCGCGACTGCCCCATACGACTTCGCTGCGATCCGCGACGGAGAAATGGTCGCCGCAATCGAGGTCAAATCGTCCCGGCAAAAGCTACATTATCGGTATCTCTTCGAGACCTTGGCGATGATCGCGCTCGCCGCTCGAAAGTACAACCGCGCCCTCCTCGTTGTTCCGGAAGACTGGGGCGATGCAATCGACAAGATCGGAGAGCTCATTCGCTCGCTGAGCCTCGAGGGTGTTCAGCATGCCATGTTCTCAGAAGAGGATGGCGGTCACCTGACGGTATTCAACTCGGCGACTGACAAGGCCAAGCCTGGCAGGCAGCCCACCGAAGCACACCTCCGAGACCCCTTGAGTACGAGGCTTGGCATCCTATCCGGCAAGTCGGAGGACAGAATATTGACCGATGAAAAACGAGCGCAGTCGCAGAATGATGCCTCGGGCGAAACGAAGTTGGCAGCTGCCAACTCTGCCGACGAGGCAAACCGGATCGTCGAGCTCGATCCGTCCAACATCCACTCTGCGGGCGTCGAGGATCGCATGGATGGTGGGCTGCGAGACATAGATGCACTCGCCGCCAGCATACGAGCCGTCGGACAAAAGATCCCGATCCTCGTCCGACCACACACGCAAAGAAGCGGAGAGTATGAGATCGTGGCAGGGCGCCGACGCCTCGAAGCGTGCCGCATCGCCGGCCTGCCTGTGCGTGCCGAGATTCAGGATCTGGATGAACGGGAGCTTGTCATCGGGCAAGCGATCGAGAACATCGCCAGGGAGGATCTGACCTATATCGAGCGCGCCCGTGTCGCAGTTCGCATGGTCGATGAAGTGGGCCTCCCGCAGTCCGCAATCGATGAAGCCTTCTCCTGCGGAAAGACAGACCGATCACGATACCTGAAGATCGGACGAGGCTTGTCCGGCGATATTCTCTCTTGGATCGGAAAGGCGCCATCGGTGGGCCGGCCGCGGTGGGAAAGACTGGTAAAACTCGTGGCACGCGACAGCGAAGCTGAACCGCGGATGCGTGCAACGATAGATGCCTTAGAGGATGAGGCAGTAAACCTTACATCCGATCAGCGGTTCGCGCGCATCTGGTACGCCGCAGGAAAAGTGCCTGAGCCGGCGGATGACCGGCAGCTGCCAGACGACTTGGTCTCGGTCGAGGGCCTTTCCGAGCCTGTAGCGCGAGTGAGAAAGTCGAAAGACGGGCTCGAGATCACGCTCTTCGACGGCACAAAAGACGGGCTCTTGGAGTGGGTTGAGGCGAACAAGTCGTCGGTGATCGAGCAACTGGTTCGGTTGCACGAGAGAAAAACAGGCTCTTAGCTGTAAAGGCTACCGGGAAAGATGCTAATAACTAATGACGACGGATTTTCTGATGTTATCCACACGCCCACACTTACATTGCCCCCATCGAACCCGCCGCCAGAATTAGAAAAAATGTTGTAAACGCACCAATTTTTCGGCTATTGAAAACTACACTTTTGATTACTCATTCTTCCGCTGCGAGCTTACTTAACGTCGAACTGACCGCATATGCTTCTTTCTGCAAATGACTGAAGTTCTCCCTCTGGTAAATGCGCGGCCTGGGCTCACCTTCATACCATTTCAGTATCTCAGCACCTCGACGTCGCTTGCCTTTCTGAAAGATATCTCGATATCTTTTCGGAGAGATTCCCTCGAAATGGTCGAAATTAACTTTCTCAAGGTCGTGACTCCCCACTGCGATGGAATCCGTATGAGAACTGGGTGCGCGGCTTTTTGGGTATGGCTCTATAAATACAACGCGCTTGATCCCGGAGGCCACAATGTGTTTCGCGCAATTGTGGCAAGGAAAGGTTGTCACAAACATTGTGGCTCCCAACAAAGATCTGCCAAGGCGCGCCGCATCGCAGATCGCACTCATTTCCGCATGAGTCATTCGCCCGTACTCTGTTATGTCCGATATAAGAGCGTCCTCTATAGCGTCCTCAAGTCGCTCTTTCATTTCCGGCGATTCAAGCGTAAAACTGGAATCAACGAGACCAGCGTGTTGCAGCTTCTGTAGGAAATTTACAATAATTCGTTGTCGCTCAACACTGTTTTGCTCGGTCCCCCGCTCGACATCTCGAGCACGAAATTCGTCATCCGACCAGTAATTCCCACCATTCGCTTTGGGCACCTCGTTGCAGCCGAGGGAAATAACTTCACCGTCTTGGGTAAAAATTGCAGATCCCACTTGTCGTGATAGATCGACTGACCGCAGCGCTGCCGCTGCCGCCATATACGCACCATATTCTTCACGTGACGGGCTCTTGGTGTTGTCGCCAAAAAAGGATCTCGTAAAGTCGAGAATCTTTGAGGACATTCGGGTAGTGTCTTTTCCGTCAACAAAGAAATCCCCGAGGTGAAATATGCGCCCTACTTGTTGGCCGAAACTGGTTTCGCCGCCGTCATCATTAAGTTGATGCTCATCTGTGGCCACAAGATCACGAGCATTTCGCTCACATGTATTGACAGATAACCCGGGGTGATCTCGTGAAAGCTTGTTCTTCAGGTTCTCGATGCGGGAATCCTTGTCGAGCGATACCGATACCTGAAGGAACTTCATACCATAGACACTTCTAAGAAGTTCTATTTCTTCTTCACGTTTGAGCTGCCTGATGATGTATGCCATTTTCGGAATTGCCCTCTGTGGGCTGGTCGCCTCGCCATCGTTTTCTGGCTGATGCTGTCGAAATGATCTTATCTCTGAGATTGCCAGAGCAGCCATAGCCGCTCCATTATCAGCTGTTTTGCAAAAGGCGTTTGCTGTCGCAATTTTGTCGGCATATAGGGTAGATGGTTTTGGCCCATGAACGTCATGCTCGTACTTCTTGAGAGCTTTTGTCAGATGAATGTTTTCGGATCGGTAGCCAACTTGGCTCAAAGCGTCTGAAAGTGCTTGCTGCACATCGTCCATGTTCACGCCAATTGGGCCGACGAGCCCAAAGATGAGTTCAGGACAGTTTATTTCCGCAACTTCCGACATAATTTACGAACACCTCCCAAAGAGTAACTCTCTTTTCGAGCCATCTTAAGCATTAAAAATCTTGCAGCAATGCCAAATGGATGGCAACTGAGGTTTTCCGCTTGACAGCGGTTGGGTCCGGTAGCCGCAAAAATGGCATAGCAGGAAAGAAGGTGGGGTGAGCGGTTTGGGGCGTGTCGTGCAGTTGGTGGGAATGTGAGGGCGGCGAAACCTTCGCGTGAACTGACACCTTACAACCGGAGACGGCGACCGCCTGGGATATCACGCCTTAAATAAGATTACCGATGCCACAAACGTTGTTCTAACAGGCTGCTGAAGAAGTCAGCCCTCGACCCGGTTTGAGGAACATGATTCATCCTTTTGGCTATCAGGGCGGAGGGTGATTATGCTCGGCATAGACGCGACGAGCGGATCGCTGTTCAGCTACGTTGACCTGGAGGCGCGCATTCCGGCACGTCATCCGCTACGCAAGATCAGGCAGGTTGTGAACGACGCGCTCGCCAGTCTCGATGCCGAGTTTGAAGCGCTCTATACCGATTTCGGTCGCCCCTCGATTGCGCCGGAACGCTTGATCCGGGCCAGCCTGCTCCAGATCCTCTTCTCGATCCGCTCTGAGCGGCAGTTGATGGAGCAGATGCAGTATAACCTGCTGTTCCGCTGGTTCGTGGGGCTCGGTATTGACGACCAGGTCTGGGTCCCGACGGTGTTCACGAAGAACCGCGACCGACTGCTGACGACCGAGATGTCGCGCAAGGTGATGGCCGCCATCCTGGGGCACCGGGAGGTCGCGCCGCTCCTGTCGGACGAGCACTTCTCGGTCGATGGCACGCTGGTCAAAGCCTGGGCCTCGACGAAGAGCTTTCAGCCGAAGCCTGACCTCGCACCGCCTGATGACGAGGGGCCGGGCGGGCCGCCCTCGTCAGACACGACCGCCGCCGACCAGCCCGAACAGACCCACGCCGAGACCAACTCCATGCCCCGCCCCACCACCCAGCACCGCAACGCCGAGGTCAACTTCCGGGGCGAGAGGCGCTCGAATGCCACCCATGTCTCGACGAACGATCCGGACGCCCGGCTCTACAGGAAGTCACCCGGCACCGGGGCGATGCTGTGCTTCATCGGTCATGCGCTGATGGAGAACCGCAGCGGCCTGATCGTTCAAGGCGATCTGACCGAAGCGGACGGCCATGCCGAACGGCGTGCTGCGCGCGACATGGTTCACCGCCACTCTCCGGGATCGACCCGCAAGCTGACCCTCGGAGCAGACAGGGGATATGACGCTGCCAAGTTTGTCGCTGATCTGCGACAGGCATGCGTGACACCGCACGTCGCGCAGAAATCGCGGCATTCAGCGATCGACGGGCGCACCACCCGGCACAGGGGATATGACCTGTCCCTGAAGCACCGAAAGCGGATCGAAGAGGCGTTCGGCTGAGCTAAGACCGTCGGCGGCATGGCCCAGACCATCTATCGCGGCGTCGAGCGGGTGCGCTCCCGGTTCGTTCTGACAATGGCGGCCAACAACCTCGCCCGGCTGCCCTGCTTGCTGACCGCATGAAGCTGAAAGGCGGCATCAGCCGCGCATACCGTTCGGTCCGACGGGCCGGAAGCTCGAGGCAACCGATCCGCTCCCGAGGAAATAGTTCCGCCCCGGCGACTTCTTCAGCAGCCTGCTAATGGCCGGGGAGGCCGGGTTAGTCCCGATCGAGATACGGCTGCGCGCCAACGTCCTCACGACCATCGAGGCCGTTTTCGAGGAAGGACCGGCCAGCTTTCTCAGTCCGCTTCGCTACTGTCGAGTGGACGGCGTTGCGAAAGGCTATCGCCACGGGCATCGCGGGCGGCAACGTACTGGCAGGTATAGCACCGAGACGATGCAGGTGCCGCGCGCCCGGATCGAAAATCAAGACGGCGAGATGATGGAGTGGCGGTCGAAGGTGCTGCCCCGTTAACCGAGACTGACGAAGTAGGCCGACGTTCTGATCGCGTCGGTCTACCTCTCCAGAACCAACACGCGCCGGGTCAAGCGGGCGCTATTGGGTCGGTTCGTAGGAACCGTCAGCAAAGGCTTTGTCAGCCAGGCCTGACTCAAGATCAAGGCAGGCTGGGACGCCTGGTGTGCACTCCGCCTGACCGACGAGGACATTGTCCAGCAGGCTCAGGGCGCTGACAGATCGAGATGCGCAAGGTCGATGGCTGGAAACCCTGTCGCAGCCCCTCGGACCCGTGCCGATGGACCTCGCCGCGTGAGAAACCAGACCTTCAAGTGCCGGGGTATCCTGACTGGAAACTTTAACAGCGTTCTCGACACGACAAGCGGTTGACCACGTTAGTTCAGTGCGACAATTCCCTTGCGACGATTCACACGATGATTCACTGTGTATCTGACAGGGAGACAATCATGAAAACAGCACGCTCGGCCACGCCGGAACAAGAAGAGAGCGACCAGTTTTACAAACCAAATCAAGAACTTGTGGCAACCATTAAAGCGATGAAGCAAGAAGCTGCGCAACAAAATGTTTACTATCGCGAACAGCTTGAAGCTATCTTCCCCGCCCGCTGAGCTACTAATTGTTCGCCGGACTGTCCTGAGACTAAGTGGTAGCAGTGGCTTTTGAAACGGAAGGGAGTCGTTGCAGAGCTCTCGCCCAAGGCGTAAGCCACCTTTACACCCTCTGACCTGCTCGCACGATCCTTGAGGAAAAGATACCGACTGAGACCTGCGGTGCCGCTTCCAGCCCTGAGACGAGACTACCGAGTACCTGATCGGACGCCTTTTCGAACGCGCCGTAAAAAACGCGATCTGGATTGAGCGACCCTCAGGGCTGGCGCATTCCCAAGGACTACGGATTTCTTAGCCTGTGTCCGCTGCGTCCGCCGATCTACCTTTGATCCTTCCGGGCATGCAGACCGACATTGATCTCAATCACCTCGGGACCGGACGCCGCCTCAACATAGAAATCTAAATACTTACCAACTCTGCGATCTTGGCAGCGACTTCAGCCATTGTCTCTTCCGCAGTATTCAGACCAGCTCGGGACGCCAGCAAAAGGCTTACTTTTTCGAGCTCTTCGTAAGTGGTTCCGTGAACAACGGGGATAAGCCTCCCGCGTCGAAGCAGTGCCGAAAGCTCTTTATCAGCAACGCCCTCAGTCGGCAGGCGTCGTAACATAGCTGGTGTGACCAACACGATGCCTACCCGGGAATTCACAAGGCCCTTGTCGATCGCCCGCATCATAGGAACGCCAAGGCCGAGGTCCTGTTCACTGAACCAAACTCGGACTCTGCGCGACACGAGAAGATCGTATAGCTCTTTTGCTGAGCTTTGTCTGTCATCCCATGCACGGCAAAGAAACGCGTCAAGGAGGTCAGGTTGCGAAGCCGCAAGAACTTCCACATTTCCCCGAACCGGGGTGAGTGCTTGCACTTGTTCCGGCGTGTACCGGACCGCCGAATCTGCTCCCGACCAGCGCGGTTTTGTGATGCGATCCCGCGAACGGCTTCCGCTCAGACCGCCGCTATTTCTTCTGTAATTCTATGAAGGTTGCGAGAACGATTCATAACCGCTCGAGCCCCAGCCAGATCTGCCATAACGACTTCTGCATGCAGGACAGTTTGCCGCGGCAGCTGGTGAGCTGTGCCCCCTGACTGGCGCCGTGCATTTAGCCATGCACTATATCTCCCGTACCACTATACGATCTATCGGCGGATTGCTTCAGCTGTTGTCCTTACCTTTACTTCACCACTCGCAATCGTGGCGTGGCCTGCGTAATTGAATGAAGCGTATAAATGTCTTCTTCGCTTGAGCGGAGCGCTTGCGCGAGATCGGACACGCCGTAGCCGAGTTCCTCGAGATGAAGCCTTACGATCTCCGGAAGGACCGTGGGAATTTCGACCGTGAGATCGAGCTCGGGCGGCTCGGTTCTGCGGTAACCCATCGAGCTCATTTGTCGCCAGAGATACTGACTCTGGTTGTCGGTAATCGCGCCAATCTTTTTTGCCCGGTAAAGAAGTGCTGCCATGGACACGTGCCAAACCGGCTTCAATGCGGCCAGCCGCTGTATCGTAAGGCGCCGACCGGAAAGGTGGGGCCGAACATCGCGCGCCGGCATAAGTAACGCCGACGCGAACTCGTTCGCCTCATTTTCCATTTCTGGCGACGGCACCTGATGCATGACGACATGCCCGAGTTCGTGCGCGAGGCTGAACCGCTGCCGATCCGCCGGCATGTTGCGGTTCAGGAAGATGCACGGGGGCATGTCCGGTATCTGAACCGTGAAGCCATCCACCTTGAGCGCGGCGAAGTCGCAATGGACGACGATGCAGCCTGCTCTTTCCACCCACGCGACCAAGTCTCGTATTGGTCCCGAAGGTACAAGCCAGGTGCGCCTGATGAGGTCCGCGATACGTTCTGGGTCGCCACCGTACTCGTCAACATCCAGACGCGGAAGAGAAAGCTCCGGCTCCAGCTCAGCTGAATCAAGCAGTCTGCGGATATGCAGAATCCTGATGTTGAGTTCGGCTTCCAGACGCTCGATCGCCTTTTGCCCAACGCTCGCCCGCTTCCGGTATTGGACGCTCATCGGCAGGCCAATGACCCGATCATTCTGGAAGAAGAAGTTGATAGGAAAACCCAAGGCTTTGCCGACGCTCTTCAACACGTCTTCGGTCGGCCCGATCAGCCCGTTCTCGAGTTTAGACAGATTGGCTTGTGACACACCTGAGCGTGCAGATAGCTCTGATTGACTCCATCCCCGTGCCTGCCGCGCGATCCGCAGCAGGTCCTGATTGAAATTGGCAAGCATCAGTCTTGACGCTTTTTGCGGTCGTCCGCGGCGCCCTTGAGCTTGACGATGGACGCAGCGGGACGCTCGGGTTTCGGCTCAGGCATCGGCAACGGAACCGTGGCCTCGTCCGCATCCAAAAGACTGTATTCCCAAGCGACTTGATCGCCGTTGCGTGCGACGACGCAGATATCCTCGATCTGCGTTTCAAGGCGATTCAGTTTGTAGACGACTTCCACGCGCTGGACCTCCGGCAAGTCGAACAGTTCCTCGTCATGATCGTGAAAAGCGAGCGCCAGTTGCGTTGCGACATTCGACGAGCGGCCCGTCTCATCTGCTTTCTTGAACCGGAACAGCACGGTGTCCCGAACGAGAAACTTCATCGTCTCGTGGCCTTCAATCACATGGACGGCAGCATGGTCCAGCAGAGCATTGTTCGAGCGTTCAATAATCTGTTCCCAGACGAAATTCGCGCGGCTGCGTTTGTAGCGCCATACGCCGTTGCGATCGCTTCCCAGCCAGTCCTCCCATGCCTCGTAGATCGCGGCCACGATGGGGGCACCGATTTCACCCAGAATAGGACGGACGGTAGCTTCACTGGGAATTGGCATGCTCAGGCCTCTTTGATTTCACAAACGCTTAGCACCGTCGATCTACAAAAACAACAGCAAATTATTCACTCTATAATTCTCCGCACTGTTTTGAGCGATTGCCCCGACGGTCTACTTTCCAGGCAGCGGCTCAGACGGCTCCCAAGCGCAGCGAAGGACCGGTTGCCGGCCGCATGAGGCTTGCTGTGGCAGCTTGGTTAAAAATGAGAGGGTCATCACCCTGAGCATAGGGCTTCAAACAAAATGCCTGTAGCTACGCCGAAAGTTTCGGTGGTGCACCGCTGTTGATGGGCAATGGGTTTTTCGCACCGCTTTACACCTCGCGAGCCGAGACAAGCAGAGGCTCCGCATCTGTGCACGCGCCCAAAACGCATCGCGCGACCCAGGCATATAAGAAACGCCATCCCACTGATTTATAACCGTAAATATCGCATCTCAGCGGCGACGGCGCGAAAAACTATGCGCGCGGCGAAAAACTATCCGCGCGCCTACACGCGCCTAGAAGTCGAGGTTCTCCACGCTCAGCGCGTTGGCCTTGATGAAGTCGCGCCGCGGCTCGACCACGTCGCCCATCAGCTTGGTGAAGATGTCGTCGGCCTCGGTCACATCGTCGATCTTGACCCGCAGCAGCGTGCGCGCCTCGGGGTCGAGCGTCGTTTCCCAAAGCTGGTCGGGGTTCATCTCGCCCAGACCCTTGTACCGCTGCAGGCTCAGGCCCTTCTCGCCCTCGGCCAGGATCGCCTCAAGCAGACCGAGCGGGCCGAAGATCGGCACCTCGCGATCCTTGCGCACCAGCTTGGCGGGCTCGGAATAGGTTTCGCGCAGAGTGTCGGTGTACTGGCCCAGGCGCCGCGCCTCGCCCGAGCGCATGACCGGGCCGTCCAGCGTGCGCACCTCTTCGACCCCGCGCAGGACGCGGGCCAGCCGGATGCCGTGATCCTGCGTGATCCGGCCCTGCCAGCCGCGTTCGTACTCCGCGGCGATCTGGTCCAGCCGTTGCGCCACGCGATCCGCCGTGCCCTGCAGGTCGCTGTCGACCTGCCCCGGCACGAAGGCCCCCGCAATCGCAGATTGTTCAAGGATCGTGGTGGGATAATGGGTGGGGAAGCTCTGCAGCGACCGGCGGACCGACCGCGCCTCGTCCACGACCCGCGCGAGGTCCGCGGCGACGATTTCCTCGCCCGAGCCCAGCCGCAGAACGGCGCCGTCGACGCCCATCTCGATCAGGTAATCCTCAAGCGCGGCGGTGTCCTTGAGGTAGACCTCGGACTTGCCGCGCGCGACTTTGTAAAGCGGCGGCTGCGCGATGTAGAGGTACCCGCCCTCGATGATCTCGGGCATCTGGCGGAAGAAGAAGGTCAGCAGCAGCGTGCGGATGTGGGCGCCATCGACGTCGGCATCCGTCATGATGACGATCTTGTGGTAGCGCAGCTTGCTGACGTCGAATTCGTCGCGGCCGATCCCGGTGCCGAGCGCGGTGATCAGCGTACCGATCTCCTGGCTGGACAGCATCCGGTCGAAGCGCGCGCGTTCGACGTTCAGGATCTTGCCCCGCAGCGGCAGCACCGCCTGGTTCGCGCGTGCCCGGCCCTGCTTGGCCGAGCCGCCGGCGCTGTCACCCTCGACGATGAAGATCTCGCGGCTTTCGGGATCCTTCACCTGGCAATCGGCCAGCTTGCCCGGCAGGCTGGCCACGTCCAGCGCGGATTTCTTGCGCGTCATCTCGCGCGCCTTGCGCGCGGCCTCGCGGGCCAGCGCGGCCTCGACGATCTTCGTGACGATGGCGCGGGCGGGCTGGGGGTTCTCCTCGAACCACTCGGCCAGCTTTTCGTTCACCAGACCCTCGACCGCCGGACGCACCTCGGAACTGACCAGCTTGTCCTTGGTTTGCGAGCTGAACTTGGGGTCCGGCACCTTGACCGACAGCACGCAGGTCAGGCCCTCGCGCGCGTCGTCGCCGGAAAAGTTGATCTTTTCCTTCTTCGCGATGCCCGACTGACCGGCATAAAGGTTCAGCGTCCGCGTCAGCGCGCCACGGAAGCCTGCAAGGTGCGTGCCGCCGTCCCGCTGCGGAATGTTGTTGGTGAAGGGCAGCACCATCTCGTTGTAGCCGTCGTTCCACCACATCGCGATCTCGACGGTGATGCCGTCGCGTTCGCCGGTAAAGAAGATCGGCTCGGGGATCATCGGCGTCTTGGAGCGGTCGAGGTACTTCACGAACTCGCGCACGCCGCCGTCGTAGTAAAGCTCGGACCGCAGCGCCTCGGCCGGACGCTCGTCTTCCAGAACGATGCGCACGCCCGAGTTCAGGAAAGCTAGTTCGCGCAGACGCGCCTCGAGGGTCTTGAAGTTGTAATCGAGGTTCGAAAACGTGTCGGTCGAGGACAGGAACCGCACCTCGGTGCCCTTTTCGCCCTCGGCATCGCCGGTAACGGTCAGATGCTCGGCGGTCTCGCCACGCTCGAAGCGGGCGTAATGCGCCTTGCCGTCGCGCCAGATCCGCAGCTCCAGCCAGTCCGACAGGGCGTTCACGACCGAGATGCCGACGCCGTGCAGACCGCCCGACACCTTGTAGGAGTTTTGGTCGAACTTACCGCCCGCATGCAGCTGGGTCATGATGACCTCGGCCGCCGAAACGCCCTCTTCCTCGTGGATGCCCACGGGAATGCCGCGCCCGTTGTCCCGGATCGAGACCGAGCTGTCGGCGTGGATCTTCACCTGCACGTAGTCCGCGTGACCGGCCAGCGCCTCGTCGATGCCGTTGTCCACGGCCTCGTAGATCATGTGATGCAGGCCGGACCCGTCATCGGTGTCGCCGATATACATGCCGGGGCGCTTGCGCACCGCCTCCAGGCCCTTGAGAACCTTGATGGAATCAGCGCCGTACTCCTCGGGCTGCCGGGCCGCGTCTGCCATGTCTGGGATCCTTGCTCGTTTGCCCGCATTTATAGGGGGCCGTGCGTGGATTGTCACGCGATCGACACCATATTTGGTGGCTCCTGCGCGGTTTGCGACCCCGCGTCGCGCAATAGTCCCCGGCAGGGGATCATAGCAGGGGGATCGCGCAGCCCACCGCGACCAGCATCGCCCCCGATCCGAGGTTGAGCCGCCGGATCGCGCGCGGCGCGGTCAGCACCGCCCGCAGCCGACCGATGCAGGCCGCCATGCAGAAGTTGCCCAGAAGCGGTACCAGGATCGACACCGCGACGATGACGGCGATATCCGGCGCCCCCAATCCGGACAGGTCGAAGAATCCCGGCAGCATGCCCATGTAGAACAGGATCGCCTTGGGGTTGGCCAGGATCACGATCACACCTGCGAGGAACCCCTGCCAGCGTCCCGGCCGCGTCAGCCGGCTATCCCGCCCGATGGCGGCGTCGGCATGGCGGATGACCTGGATGCCCAGCCAGATGAACACGGCCGCCGCGACCCACTTCAGGATCTCGCTCAGCGCCTCGAACTCCGTGGCCAGCCAAGACACCCCCAGCACCGCCAGAAGCGGCCAGAGCGCGTCACCCACGGCCACGCCCAGGGCCAGCGGCCAGGCGGCGGGAAACCCGCCCGAAAGCGCCCGCGCGATGACCGCCATCCAGACCGGCCCCGGCGTCAGGAACAAAAGCAGCAATGCAAAGGCATAAAGCCCGACTTCGCCCGGACCGATGCTCATGCCAGCCGGCCATCGGGGTCGAGCGGCCAGAAGGGGTTGTGCGCATACTCCCAGACATGCCCCTCGGGGTCGGCCCAGGTTCCGCTATACCCGCCCCAAAAGACCTGGGCTGGCGCGGCACAGGGCGTCGCCCCGGCCTTCAAGGCAGACGCGAACGCCGCGTCCACCGCATCGCGGTCGGGAAAGTTCTGGGCCAGTGTCATCGCCCCGGTGCCCAGGGCGCCCGGATCACGCCCCAGGTCCGCCGCCAGGGCCGCGCGATCGTAAAGCGCCAGCTTCATCCCGCCCAAGTCGAAGAAGACGGTTTTGGGCAGCGTCTCCTCGGCCTGCCACCCAAGGGCCGCGTAAAATGCCGCAAGCGCGGGCAGATCCGCGGCGGCAAGGGTGACAAGCGTGATCCTGTTGGCCTTCATTCCACCCTCCCGACCCGGCTTTCGCCGGCCTCCTCGGTCACCTCAAGGTACTGCGCGCGATCACCCAGCGTGTCGAACAACTCAGGCCCGGTGCCGGTCATCCACGCCTGCGCCCCCAACGCGCCTATCTCGTCATAAAGCGCCGCGCGGCGGCCCGCGTCCAGATGCGCCGCGACCTCGTCCAGCAGCACCAGGGGCGGCGCGCCGGTCTCGTCGGCCAGCGCGCGGGCATTGGCGAGGATCAGCGAAATCAAGAGCGCCTTCTGTTCGCCGGTCGAGGCCTGTGCCGCGGGCACGCCCTTGGCGGCGAAGACGGCGCCCAGGTCCGCGCGGTGCGGCCCCGTCAGCGTCCGCCCTGCGCCCACGTCACGCGCCCGCCCGACGGCGAAAGCTTCGGCCAGCTCGGCGGGGTCCGCGGGGCTGTCATCCTCAAGCGTCAGGTCAGCCACGGGAAACGCCGTCTCGGCCGCGGCCTGCGCGGCCCGCACCCGCGCCAGCGCGTCGTGCCGGTAGAGGGTCATCGCCGCCCCCGCCTCGGCCATCTGCCGCTCCAGCGCGCCGTACCAATGCGGATCGCGGACCTCGTCCTTCAAAAGCCGGTTGCGCTGCCGCATTGCCTTTTCATAGGCCAGCACCGCCTCGGCATGATCGGGGACAAAGCTCATCGTCATGCGATCAAGGAACCGCCGCCGCCCCTCGGCCCCCTCGATCCACAGCCGGTCCATCGACGGAACCAGCCAGACGACCCGCACCAGCCGGGCAAGTGCGTTCTGCGCCGCCGCCTTGCCGTCGATCCGGACAGAACGCGCGGCGCCGGCCTCGGCGCGCACATCTACCTCGTGCGGCCCCTCCGGCCCCGCGATCAGTGCACCGATCCGCCAGCCCAGGGCCTCGGGCCGCCGCCCCAGCTCCTCGGCCGCCGCGCGCCGCAGCCCCCGGCCGGGCGACAACAGCGACACCGCCTCCAGAAGGTTGGTCTTTCCCGCCCCGTTCGGCCCGAAAACCGCGACCGGCCGCGGGTCCAGATCCAGCCGCAGCCCCTTGTGCGACCGGAAATGCGACAGGCTCAGGGACGACAGCGCCAGTTGCCCCATGCGCGCCTCCCCCTGCTTCTTCTCTTCGAAAATACTCCCGCCGGAGGCGAAACCGCCGCGCAGCGGCGGCCCCCCTCGTCAGGGTCCGTCAGACCCGCATCGGCATCACGACATAGACGGCCGAGGTATCATTGCCCTCGCGCATCAACGTCGGGTCGCCGGACGAGTTGAACATGAACACCGCGTTCTCGCGATCGACCTGGCTGGCGATCTCCAGCAGGTATTTCGCGTTGAACCCGATCTCCAGACGCTCGTCGCCATAGGCCACGGCCAGCTCTTCCTCGGCATTGCCGCTGTCGGGCGCATTCACCGACAGAACCAGGCGATCCTCGTCCAGCTGCATCTTCACCGCGCGCGACCGTTCCGAGCTGACGGTCGCGACCCGGTCCACCGCCTTGGCGAACTCGGCCGCGTCGACCTCCAGCCGGCGGGTGTTGCCCTGCGGAATGACGCGCGTGTAGTCGGGGAAGGTCCCGTCGATCACCTTCGAGGTCAGCGTGACCCCCGGCGTGGCAAAGCGCACCTTGGTCTCGCTGACCGACACCGCGATCTCGGTCTCGTCATCGTCCAGAAGCTTGCGCAGCTCGTTCACCGTCTTGCGCGGGACGATGACGCCCGCCATCGTCTCGGCGCCCTGCGGCAGATCGGCGTCGATCCGCGCCAGGCGGTGGCCGTCGGTCGCGACGCAGCGCAGCACTTGGCCCTCGTCGCCCTCGGCCACGTGCATGTAGACGCCGTTCAGGTAATAGCGCGTCTCCTCGGTCGAGATCGCGAATTTCGACTTGTCGAAAAGCCGCCGCAGCACCGGCGTCTTGGCGGCAAAATTCGACGGGTAGTCGGTGGTCGCCATCACCGGGAAATCCTCGCGCGGAAGGGTCGCCAGGGAAAAGGTCGACCGCCCCGCCTCGACCGTCAGCCGGCCCGAGGTTCCGTCGTCGCTCAGCTGCACCAGAGCCCCGTCGGGCAGCTTGCGCACGATCTCATGCAGCGTCACCGCACCCACGGTGGTCGCGCCTGCGCGATCGACATGCGCCGCGGCGCGATCCACAACCTCGATATCGAGGTCGGTTGCGCGGAAACTGGCGGTGTCGCCCTCGGCCTCGATCAGCACGTTGGCGAGGATCGGAATCGTGTTGCGGCGTTCGACCACCGATTGCGCCTGTGACACGGCCTTCAGCAGCGTGCCGCGTTCGATGCTGATCTTCATGTCCCACTCCAGCAATGGCCCGCGCGCGATCGCGCCAAAGGACCGAACTTTATCTCGAATTCGTGAGGCGGACTGTCCCCGCTTACGCGAATGGCGTCAAGGGCAGCCCACCATGCGGTGCAACGGCGCGGCATGCCTGCACGCGCGTCGCGGTCAGGTGGGTCCGGGCATCCGGGATCAGGCCTCGAGCGCGCGGCGCAGCATCTCCAGGTCCTCGGCGATCTGGCTGTCCTTGCCGCGCAGCTCCTCGATCTTCTTCACGCCGTGCAGGATCGTGGTGTGATCGCGACCGCCGAACTTGCGCCCGATCTCGGGCAGCGACCGCTGGGTCATCTGCTTGCACAGGTACATGGCGATCTGCCGCGGGCGGGCGAAGATGCGGGTGCGCTTGGGCCCGACCAGATCCGAGATGCGGATGTTGTAGTGGTCGCAGACCTTGCGCTGGATCTCGTCGATCGTGGTCTTGCGGTCGGACTGGCGCAGGATGTCGACCAGGCATTCCTGGGTCATGTCGATCGTCACCTCGCGTCCGACGAGCGACCCCATCGCGAACAGCCGCATCAGCGCGCCTTCGAGCACCCGCACGTTCGAGGTGATGCGGTGGGCGAGGAACTCCAGCACGCCGTCGGCCAGCCGGATGTCGCGGAACTGCGGGCGGAAACGTTCGGCTTTCTGCTGCAGGATGCCCAGCCGCAGCTCGTAGGTCGTGGGATGCAGGTCCACCACGAGGCCAGACTGCATGCGGCTGACGATGCGGCTTTCCATCTTCTCGATCTCGCCCGGCGCGCGGTCGGCCGACAGGATGATCTGGCTGCGCTGGTCGACCAGCGCGTTGAAGGTGTGAAAGAACTCTTCCTGCGTGGAATCCTTGCCGGCGATGAACTGCACGTCGTCGACCATCAGCACGTCGACCGACCGGAAGAGCTGCTTGAAATCGATCATCTGGCGTTCGCGCAGCGCCTGGATGAAGCGATACATGAACTGCTCGGCCGACAGGTAGACGACACGCAGGTCGGGCTGACGGCGGCGCAGTTCCCAGGCGATGGCGTGCATCAGGTGCGTCTTGCCCAGCCCCACGCCACCATACAGGAACAGCGGATTGAAGGTGACATCGCCGCCTTCGGCCACGCGGCGCGCGGCGGCATGGGCCAGTTCGTTGGGCTTGCCCACGACGAAGCTATCGAAGGTGAAGCGGTCGTCCAGGTCGGGGCCGGGCAGGTCGTCGGCCTCGCCACGCAGGACCGCAGGGGCGGCGCGGTCGGACGACGCGCGGGCTCCCGCCGGTCCGTGAGAGGGCGTGACCTCGGCCGGTGTGCCGTTGGCGGATACACCATTGGCCGGGGCACCGTGGGCGGATGCCGCGGCGGCTGCGGGTTCGCGGCGGGGACCGACCTCGAAGACCAGGCGTTCGGCCGGGCGGCCGGACTTGTTGATGACGTTGAGGATCGCGTCGCCGTAGTTCCGCGACACCCAGTCGCCCACGAAGGGCGACGTGACCCGGAAGGTGGCCACGCCATCTTCCAGCGCATCAAGCTCGAGCGGCTCGATCCAGTTCGCGAAGTTGTTGCGCCCCACCGAAGCAATCAACTCCTGCCGCATCGACCCCCAGGTTTCGTTCGTCATATCTGCACCGACCCGCATCAATTTTGTTGAAGCGGCCCGCCCGTCGCGGAACCGCCCGACCGGCCCCTTTTCGGGCGCTCGGTCCTGTCTGCGATCCGTCCGATCCGGTGACAACGGAAAGACTTAGCCAGCCCCTTGCCCGACACTGGGCGAGGGATGGGCCCGACGCCCGCAAGGCGGACGGCGTCTTCCGGTCGCCCGTCGTGGCAAAGCCTCATCCCCCCTGGCACAAGGCCATGGTGGACGAATCCCTTGCCGCGACATGGCGGCATGTCTTGGACATGTACGGTCCGGGCTATCCTGCGCTCGCCGCGCGCGCCCACGGATCGTTCGCTTTCGGTGTCGTACCCCTGTCCCCACAGAAACCGACACCTGGAGCGGTCGCACAAGGGCGTCGCGCGTCATGGACCGGAGCAGACCCGGCTTTGGGCGACGCGATCACCTCGTGCGGTTCATGTCCCCCCAGAACGAATGAATCGCAGGAGGAAGCTAGCAATTGGCGCGCTGTGAGGGCAACGACTCTTCGATGTTGACTCTCCCCGCCCCCG
This sequence comes from Mesobaculum littorinae, assembly GCF_004011175.1. Taxonomy (GTDB): domain Bacteria; phylum Pseudomonadota; class Alphaproteobacteria; order Rhodobacterales; family Rhodobacteraceae; genus Tranquillimonas; species Tranquillimonas littorinae. The sequence goes on from NZ_RQXX01000003.1 coordinate 339,107, forward strand.
GGGAATCCGGTGGCCCTGCCGCAGGGGCAGCGCGGGCGAAGTCCCTGTCCCGATTGACGGACTCGGGCCAGCGCAAAAAAAAGCGCCCCGTCGGGGGCGCTTTGTGGTCGAATCGAGTCGCCCCGTGGGGGCGTGTCGGACGGGTAACAGCAGCCGCGGCTCAGCCGACGGCCTTCACCCGTGCGGACAGGCGCGACATCTTGCGCGCGGCGGTGTTCTTGTGGACGACGCCTTTGGTCACACCGCGCATCAGTTCGGGCTGGGCGGCGCGCAGGGCCGCCTGTGCCGCGTCCTTGTCGCCCGAGGCGATGGCCTCTTCGACCTTGCGCAGGAAGGTCCGGATGCGCGAACGCCGCGCCTTGTTGATGGCAAAGCGCCGTTCGTTCTGGCGGGCGCGTTTCTTGGACTGAGGCGTGTTGGCCATGCGTGTCTCTCTTTCGTCGGGTCGTCACAAAATGCTGGCGCACGGGAGGGCCCGACCCCGGGTTCGCTACCGGGCAGAATCCGGCCTTGGCGGGCCTCACGCGCATGATCCGCCGGCCTATACAGGCATTGACCGGCAATGGGAACCCTGAATCGGGCGGGACGCTGCCGCAGGGGCAACGCCCTGTTGGGGCGCCCCGAGCGCCCGGGGCGCACGACGAGCCCGGGACACGCGACGGGCGCCGGCAGCCTCAGCGGTCGCGGAACTGTGCCTCGCGCTTGTCGAGAAAGGCCTGCATCCCCTCGCTCTGATCCTCGGTCGCGAAGAGCGACTGGAACAGGCGGCGTTCGTGCAGGATGCCCTCGGCCTGCGGCGTTTCGAACGCGCGGTTGACCGACTCCTTGGCGGCCAGCAGGGCCAGCTGCGATTTCTCGGCGATCTTGTGCGCCGCGGCCATCGCCTCGTCCATCAGCTTCTTGGCGGGCACCACGCGGGCGACGAGGCCCGCGCGTTCGGCCTCGGCCGCGTCCATGAAGCGGCCGGTCAGGTGCATGTCCATCGCCTTGGCCTTGCCGACGGCGCGGGTCAGCCGCTGGGTGCCGCCCATGCCCGCGATGATGCCGAGGTTCACCTCGGGTTGGCCGAACTTGGCGCTTTCCGAGGCGATGATGAAATCGCACATCAACGCCAGTTCGCAGCCGCCGCCCAGGGCATAGCCCGACACCGCGGCGATTACCGGCTTGCGGCAGCGCACGATGGCCTGCGCCTCGGGGCCGTAAAGATCGCTGCCGAAGACCTCGGCAAAGCTCATTTCGGCCATCTCGCCGATGTCGGCCCCGGCGGCAAAGGCCTTTTCGCTGCCGGTCAGGACGATGCACCGCACCTTCTCGTTGTCGTCCGCCTCGCGCAGCGCCTGCACGATTTCGCGCAGCATCGCCGTGCTGAGCGCGTTCAGGGCATCGGGACGGTTCAGCTTGATCACCGCGACGTGGTCGTCGAGTTCGACGACGATCGTCTTGTAGGCCATGTCTGTCAGACTTTCCTTGTTGGCGTCAGGATCGAAGCCTTACCAGTCCAGCCTTCCGGATCAAGTTATCTTTGGCACCGGGGACAATAGAAGGTTGAGCGGCCCGACTGCACGATGCGGGTCACCGTGCCGTCGCAGCCGGGGGTGACGCAGGGCTGGCCCTCGCGGCCGTAGACGCGGAAGCTGTGCTGGAAATAGCCCAGGTCGCCGTCGCTTTGCCGGTAGTCGCGCAGCGACGATCCGCCCGCGACGATCGCCTCTTCGAGCACCGCGCGGATCACCGGCACCAGCGCCCCCGCCCGCGCGGCCGAGATGTTGCCGGCCTTGCGCCGCGGCGAGATGCGGGCGCGGTGCAGCGCCTCGCAGACGTAGATGTTGCCCAGCCCCGCCACCACGCGCTGGTCCAGCAGCGCGGCCTTGATCGGCGTGGCCCGCCCCTTCAGCCGATGGGCAAGGTAGGCTTCGCTGAAACCGTTGCCCAGGGGTTCGGGACCGATCCCCGACAGCAGCCAGTGCGCGTCCAGCTGCGCGGTGTCGATCAGGTCCATCGCACCGAACCGGCGCGGGTCGTTGAAGGTGACGCGGGCGCCGCCTTCCATGTCCAGCACCACGTGGTCGTGTTTCTGCGGTGCGGGGTGGTCGTGCACGAAGGTGCCAAGCTGCGCGCCCGACACCAGCATCCGCCCCGACATGCCGAGATGGATCAGAAGCGTCTCGCCCCCCGACAGTTCGGCCAGGATGTATTTCGACCGGCGGCGCAGCGCGATCACCTTCCGGCCGGTCAGCCGCTCGGCCATCCGGTCCGGGAAGGGCCAGCGCAGATCGGCGCGGTTGACCTGTGCCAATTCGACGCGCCGCCCCTCCATCGCCGGCGCCAACCCGCGACGAACCGTCTCGACCTCGGGCAATTCGGGCATTGGCGGTATCTCCTTGCGGTGGCTGCGGATTGTATCATGGCCTGAGCGCCCTATAAGAAGGGGGAGTTTTTCAGGACCGCAAGACCCATGAGCGATACGCCCAAGACCACGCAGGCCCCGCAGCACGACGAGATGGGCCGGACCACCCATTTCGGCTTTGAAGACGTGCCCGAGGATCAGAAGGCGGGCCGCGTTCACGGCGTCTTCTCGTCCGTCGCCTCACGCTACGACGTGATGAACGACCTGATGTCGGGCGGCGTGCACCGCCTGTGGAAGGACGCGATGATCGACTGGCTGGCGCCGCGGCGCGGTCAGCGGCTGCTCGACGTCGCGGGCGGCACGGGCGACGTGGCGTTCCGCTTTCTCAAGCGCGCGCCCGAAGCGACCGCCGCCGTCTGCGACATGACCGAGCCCATGCTGATCGAGGGGCGCAAGCGGGCCGAGGCCGAGGATATGGCCGACCGCCTGTCGTGGGTCACGGGCGACGCAATGGCGCTCCCCTTTCCCGATGCCAGTTTCGATGTCTACACGATCTCCTTCGGCATCCGGAACGTGACTCGCCCGCAAAAGGCGCTGGATGAGGCGTTTCGCGTCCTGCGTCCCGGCGGCCGCCTGATGGTGCTCGAATTCTCGCGAATTCCGAACCCGGCGCTGCAATGGGCCTATGACCGCTATTCCTTCAACGTGATCCCGGCGATGGGGCAGGTGGTGGCGGGCGACCGGGCCTCCTACCAGTATCTGGTCGAATCGATCCGGCAGTTCCCGGACCAGGAAACCTTTGCCTCGATGATCTCGACCGCGGGCTTCGACCAGGTGCGGTATCGCAACCTGACCATGGGCGTCGCCGCGCTGCATTCGGGATGGAAGCTTTAGGGTGCGCGGCCCCCACAACATCTGGCGACTGATCCGCACCGGCGCGACCTTCGAACGCACGGGCGCGATGCGCGTCGTGCTCGACGCGATGGACGCGCCGCCGCACCTGCGGCTGGTCGCGCGGGTCCTGGGCAAGCCCTTCGCGTGGCTTGGCTATGCCGGCGATCCGTCCCTGCCGCCCGTGGTCCGGGCCGTAACGGCCCTCGGTCCTGCCTACATCAAGTTCGGGCAGATCCTGTCGACCCGCCCCGACGTGATCGGCGACGAGCTTGCCGCGCAGATGCGGGTGCTGCAGGACAAGCTGCCGCCGTTTTCCGTGGAAGAGGCCCGGGCCGCCATCGAAAGTGAGCTGGAGATGCCGGTCGACCGCATCTTCTCGGCCTTCTCGGAGCCCGTGGCCGCCGCGTCGATCGCACAGGTCCACCGCGCGACGCTGGCAGAGACGGGGCAAGAGGTGGCGGTGAAGGTTCTGCGGCCCGGCATCGAACGCGCCTTCCGCCGCGACGTCGACGCCTTCTATTTCGCCGCCCGCATGGTCGAGATCCTGGCCCCCTCCGCCCGCCGGCTGCGCCCGACCGAGGTGATCGAGCATTTCGAGGGCGTCGTGCTGGGCGAGCTGGATCTGCGGATGGAGGCATCGGCCGCCGCCGAATTCGCCGCCAACACCGAAGGCGACGCGGGGTTCCGCGTGCCGCGGGTCGAATGGTTCCTGTCGTCGCGGCGCGTGATGACGCTGGGCTGGGCCGACGGGGTGGCGGCCAACGACATCGACGCCATCGTCGCGGGTGGCCACGACCGCAAGGCCCTGGGCGAACGCGTGCTGCGGCTGTTCCTGAACCACGCGCTGCGCGACGGGTTCTTCCACGCCGACATGCACCAGGGCAACCTGAAGATCGCCGCCGACGGCGACATCATCGCCATCGATTTCGGGATCATGGGGCGGCTCGACGAATATACCCGCCGGGTCTATGCCGAGATCCTCTTCGGCTTCATCCGCAAGGATTACCGCCGCGTGGCCGAGGTGCATTTCGAGGCCGGGTATGTCCCCCCCGACCGCGACATCGACGATTTCGCCCGGGCCCTGCGGTCGGTGGGCGAACCGATCTTCGGCATGGATGCCTCGCGCATCTCGATGGGGCGGCTGCTGAACTTCCTCTTCGAGGTGACCGAGCGCTTCGGGATGGAGACGCGGACCGAGCTGATCCTGCTGCAGCGCACCATGGTCGTGGTCGAGGGCGTGTCGCGGTCGCTCTATCCTCAGATCAACATCTGGGAGGTCGCGCGCCCGGTGGTCGAGGATTACATCCGCGAAAACCTCGGCCCCAAGGCGATGATGCGCGACCTGGGCCGCACCGCGCGGGTGCTGTCGCGGCTGGGGCCCCGGCTGCCGCAGATCGCCGAGGATCTGCTGATGGCCGAAACCCGGCGGCACGATCTGGAACGGCACCCGAACCGCCGCCGCCGCCCCGCCTTCTGGCCCTCGGTCGGGTTCGTGGCGCTGGGGGCGGGCGGCATGGCGCTGGCCGTGGCCCTGGGCGCCGCGCTTTAGGGGCGGCTTTTGCGGCAGCGCGATCGGGCGGGCAGCGCGATCGGGCAGGATGACCGGGCAGGCGCGCCGCACCGACTGCCGCAGCGTCAGGACGTGGCAACACCCTGCACCATCAGGGCGGTTTCCGCCGCGACACCTGGGGCATAGCCCGCGTCCCCACGCGCGCTTTTCCACAGCGCATAGGCCGCCAGACGGTAACCCAGCAGCGGGCGCAGAGCCAGATAGCGCGTTGCCACCTCTTCCGACCCGTAAGCCTGCAGCAGCAGCCGGGTGGCCCCCGTGGTGAGCGGCGCCCGGTCGTTGGCCAGTCGCATCGATGGCGACAGCACCAGCGACAGGTCATGCACCGGATCGCCCAGCGCCGGGCACTGCCAGTCGACCAGCACCGGTGCGGCGGTCCCGACAAGGTTCGCCGCGACCGGATCGCCGTGCAGCAAACAGGGTTCGGGGTCGGGCGTGGGGATCGGCGGGCGCCCGGGCCGCGACGCCCGCAGCCGCCGTGCCGCCCGGGCGCCCGCGCCGGACTGCCGTTCAACCTCGGACAGCATCCCCTCGGCCTCGGCGATCAGCTGCCCGGGGGTCAGCGCCACATGGCGCAAGGGCGCCCGGGCCAGCCCGCCCGGCACGGGCATCATGTGCAACCTGCGCAGGCGGCGCATCACCTCGGCCTCGTCGCCCTGCCAGACGGGACCTGCGTCCTCGGTTAGGATGGCGCGCCCACCGGCATGTTCGAGATCGGCCAGCAGATGGGGCGACAGCCCCGTGTCGGCAAGCGCGCGCAGCACGGCGACCTCGGCCCAGGGGTCATTGGGAAAAAGCGGCGTGTCCCCGTCCGGCAGGTAAAGCTTGCAGATCGCGGAGGTCGCGAAGGGGGCGCACTGGGATGTGCCCCACGTCAGGCGCCAGACCTGGTTGGTGCGCCCGCCGCTCAACCGCCGCCAGTCGGCACCACCGAACCCGGCAGACGCGACGACCTCCGACAGCCAGCCCGGCACGTCGTCCCGCGCGTCGCCCGCCCTACCCATTTCGTCCGACGCGCGTTTCATGCCGGGACGCTACGGCGCCGGGGGCCCCGCCCGCAAGCGAATGCGCGGGCCCCCGGGTCGCCCGTCGGGTCCGCCCCCCCCTCGGTCGGGAAAGAGAGCGGTCGGCATGATCTGTCCCCGGCCCGGGCCGCATCCCTGGCCCGGAGCCGTCAGGCCCGTCACAGGCGGTGAGGTGCCGCGCGACAATCCGGGCCCAGAGAGCAGAGAGCCCCCTGTCCGTGCCTCAGACCGGGGTTCGCAGGGCCGATACGCCGTCGGGCGCCGCTGTGATGCCGCCCGGGAACACGAGCTGTGGACCATTCTCGCCCATCTGCGCCTCGAGCACGCGGCCATAGACCGCGACGTCCCTCCGGTCGGCGACCGTTCCGTCCGAACCGAAGCTCTCCAGCGCAAATCGGTACTCGCCATCGGGATAGGGCACGTCGCCGTTGTCACGCCCGGCCCATGTCATCGGGCCCGCCTCTCCCGTCACCTCGCGCCGTTCCACGACGACCCCGGCGGAATTGGTCACCACCAGTTCGTGCCGGTCGCCAAAGCGCGGCTGCGGCAGGACCAAGTCGACCGAAGCGCCGTCGAAGGCGACCGGGCGCACGGCCTTCGCCTCCATCCCCACCCAGCCGGCCATCTGTGCCAGGCCCGAAGCGCCCATCTGCGCCACGAGGTCGCGCAACAGGTCATTCGTCTGCACCTGCTGCTCAACGCCGGAGAACGTGGCCAGCTGGACCGAAAACTCCTCGGCCTTCATCGGGTCCATCGGGTCCTGGTTGGTCATCTGCGTGGTCATCAGCCGCAAAAACGTCTCGAAATCGGCACTGATGTCGGCGCCGGTGCTGGGCTCGGACGGCGCGGCGGACCTCGCTTGATCGGGGGAGAGCCCCGTCACGCTCGGGTTCGATCCAATATCCATCGTCGGAAACCTCCTTACAGTCTCAGGTCCAGCCCGGACGAGCCAAGCGTGTCGGCACGCCGCATGGCCGGGGTGGTCGGGGTATCTTGCGTTTCGCCGTCGCGGGCCGTGTCGGCGCCCGGCCGGGCGTCCGGATCATCCCCGCGGCCGAAGCTGATATCGACATCGGCGAATCCATTCCCTTGCAGGTCCAGTGCCAGCGCCTCGGCATGGCGGCGGGCCAGCGACAGGCTGGCGTCCTGATCAGCCCTGATATCGACCGAAAGCCCGGTTTCGGCGGCGGTCATCACGATGCGCAGACGTCCCATATCTTCGAGCATCACCTCGATCTCGACCGGGCCGGCCCCCATGCCCTGTGCGGCATCGAGGATCTGTCGGCTGACGGCCTGCGGCAGCGGGGGCGCCGTCGGTGCCTGCACCGGCCGCGCCGCGTCCGCGGGGGTCGGCGCCTGCGGTCCGCCGCTGGCCTGAACGAGCGCCTCGGGCGCCGAGGCCCCCACGGCCCGCTCGCCCATCGCCGGCAGGGCGTCTGCGTCGGTCATCCCGATCACGGGCGCGGTAGCGTCAGGCATCGCGAAGGCGGTGAGCGCCGAGGCCGGCGTCGAGGCGGGACCGAGGGGATCGTGAGGGGCGGTCGCCGTGGCCCCGGACGTGCGCCCTGCGACCATCGCATCGACGTCTGCGCGTAGGGGTCCCTCGTCGCGAGCACGTGCCGTCGCTGTCGCACGCCGTGCCCCGGGCCCGTCGGTCACGGCATCGGCACGCGGCGCGGCACCGGCGGAGGCGATCACCATGCGCGCGTCCACGTCCGGCCCCGAAGGGGTGTTTCGGGCGATCGACCGGATCACCTGCTGGTCGGACCGGCTGTCAGCCTCCGATGCTGGCACGATGCCGGCGGGATGGTTCGGAGAAGGCGCACCGACGGTGGCCCCGCTCTGCCGCATCTCGACCACGCCGCTTGCGCCTTCGGGCCGCACGGGTCTGGTGGCCGTGTTGCCCCCCAGCTCGACCTGGTCGTCGTTCGGCTGCGGCTGAGCACCGGTTTGGCCGTCAGGTTCTGCTGTCCCGGCAACCGCTGAACCACGAAGGGTGGCTGCGGCACCTTGCGGAGCCATGGTCACGATTCGAATGGCCTCGTCCGGTGTCGGCGCAGACCTTGCTTTTGCGGGCAAAGCCTCGGTTTCAGCCTGGGCGATTGCCTGCGTCGGGCCAGCAGCCCGCTCCGAAGACAGCAGAGGTGATGCCGCCTCGGCGGAAGGCCCGGTAGGGTTCGCGCGGGCGATGGACGGAGCCGCCGGGGGCTCGGGGCGGTCAGTCGTCGAAACCCTCTGCCCAGCCTCCAGAATCGCGCCGCTTCGAACGGCCAGATCCGCCGGTCGAGTCGGTGCCTGTTCCGAAGACTGCAGGGTTTCGCCGGCGGTCCCGGCCTGCCCCGCCCGATCGGGGGTCGTAGCGATGATGGCGCCATCCACGCCGCGTGTGGTCATGTCCGGCCGCGCTGCAGCCTCCGGCGTGCCGCGCACGGCAAGGACGTTCTCGGCCGCATCCCCCTGCGAAGGTGCCGGGATGGCTGGACCACGCGGGCCGGCCCCTTCGCCTGCCATCACGACGCGTTCGAGGGTGCGATCAACCCGGGCGCCCGCTTGCGAGCCCGCGACCTTCTGCGCGTCGGTTGGGGGTAGTCCCGCCAGGACATCACGCGCGATGCCCGCCTCCGAAGCCGCCCGTTTCGGGACCGGTGGCACGGATGCCGGGCCTGTGGGGCCTTCGGGGCGGGCGCCCAGCGCCTCGGACGTCGCCAGGGCGGCGTTCCGGGCGCCGAAACTCAGGGACAGCGGGACCATGCCCACGCCGGGCGCGGTGCCGGAGCGTTTCTTGCCCGGCGCCTGGTCCTTCGCGGCGCCCTCACCATCCCGGGATGCCGGGGCCGACGTGACCGGGGCGCCCGCATCGGCGGCGAGGCGCGGATGGTCCGCATCCCGCCCGGCGGCATGCCCGTCCTCAGGCGTGTCGCCAGCCGCATCCCCGACCTCCGGGCCGTCGCCATCCATCACGAACCTGGTGTCCTGCTCGTCGCCTTCGACCGCACCGGTCCCCTCATCGCCGATCACGTCCGGCTCCGGGCCCACGACGGTCGCCTCGTCCGGGGTTTGCGCGTCGGTGCCGAGGTCCTGCGGCGCCGCGGGCGCCGGGGTGTCACCACCCTCTGTCGCGCCATCGTCCATCAGGGCGGCGAAGTCGCGCCCGCTACCGGTGTCCGAAGACCGCATGGCGCCGCCCATGGGCATGCCCGCCGCGGTGCCGGGCCGGGCGTGCAGGGCGCTGCCACGGTCGACCGGGCCAGTGGAAAGGAAATTGGGTGCTGACATGTGCCGGGTCCTCCAAGCCGGTCGCAGTCATCTCAGGCCGGGATTACCGAATCTTTACTGCGCTGCGCTTTTTTCATGGCAGACCAGCCAGAAGGAATACCGGATGGACCGCCCCCCTATCGCCGCCTTCACGGGCCCGCCAATGCCGCAAGCCGCGCCAGCCGGCCGGCCGCCGTCGGACGACCATCCCGCGCTGCGCAGCGCGGCCGAAGCGTTGGAAACCCAGTTCCTGACCGAGATGCTCAAGGCCGCGGGCCTGGGCGAAACGCCCGAGTCCTTCGGCGGCGGCGCGGGGGAATCCCAGTTCGCGTCCTTCCTGCGGCAGGAACAGGCCGAGCGAATCGTTCAGGCCGGCGGCATCGGGTTGGCCGAATCGATCTTTGCCTCGCTGGCGGAGCGCGCGGGATGAGCGTGGTCACCCGTCTTGAACGGCTCTTGGAGAAAGAGCGTGTCGCGCTGGTTTCGGGACGATTGCGCGACCTGCCCGCCCTGCTCGAGCAGAAAGAGCGACTGCTTGCCGGCGTCGCCGAAGCGATGACCGAGGGCACGGAGGATGCCGAGCGGCTGCGCCGCGTCACCAGCGCGGCGGCACGCAACGCCGAGCTTTCCGGCGCCGTCATGGCCGGACTGAAAAGCGTCCGTGACCGGCTGGCGGACGTGCGCGAAGGCAGCCGCTGCGGAACCTACGGCGCCGACGGCGCCCGCCACGCCATCGGCGCGATTCCCGGGCGCAGCCTGCACCGGCGCGCCTGACGGGCCCGCCGGACGCACATCCCGGACCCCGGGACGCATTCATTCCACGCGCCAAGGCCTCGCCCGCCCCCCCCGCCGGGGCGGCGAGAGGTCCCCCCCACACCGATCCCAATCAGATCATGAAACCTCACGCGCCCCCCAGCGCCCTGCAGGCCCTTAACCATGGGGTAATTTCAAATGCCGCGAACTGGGTGGGTGTGCATTAGGAAAAACTTAGGCGCGCCGAGGCAAAAGTGCGCCTCGTATCCATCACGGAGACGCGGCCCCCCGACACGGACGGGCCATAGGTCAGAAGGGCCTTTCACGCTGCCGGAAGCGGCAGTGCAAACACCTGGGCGCAAAAGCGCCACCAAACAAGGAACCTTCCATGTCCAGCATTCTGACCAACAACGGCGCGATGGTCGCGCTGCAGACCCTGAAAAGCATCAACGGACAACTCGCCGACACCCAGTCGCAGATCTCGACTGGTAAAAGCGTCGCCACGGCCAAGGACAACTCGGCCGTCTGGGCGATTTCGAAAGTCATGGAATCCGACGTCAAAGGCTTCAAGGCGATCTCGGACTCTCTGTCGCTGGGTGAAAGCACCGTCGCCGTGGCCCGTCAGGCCTCGGAAACGGTGACCGACCTGCTGACCGAGATGAAGGGCAAGATCGTCGCGGCGCAGGAATCCAACGTCGACCGTGGCAAGCTGAACGACGACGTCACCGCCCTGCGCGACCAGATCTCGTCGGTCGTCGGTGCCGCCCAGTTCAACGGCCTGAACCTTGTCAGCGGCAACAGCGGCGATATCGAGGTTCTGTCCTCGCTCGACCGCGATGCCACCGGCAACGTCGCGTCCTCCACGATCACCGTGGCCGAACAGGACCTTTCGATCGGCGGCTACACCGCGAATGACGTCTTCGCGGCTGGCGCCGGCGGCGCCACCGTGTCGGGCAACGCCGACACCTTCACCATGTCGATCGACGACGGCGGCGCCGACGAGATCGTCATTCAGGACGGCGGCACCGCCTGGGCCGCCGGTGACAGCGTCAGCCTGAACATCGGCGATCAGTCGGTCACCTACACGGTCACCGATTCCGACCTTGCCGGCACCACCACGACCGCCGACTCGGTTGCCCTGGGCCTGAAGAACAAGATCGACGCCCTGGGCATCGACGGGCTCGACGTGACCTACGACAGCGCCACGCCGGGCGGTCTGTCCTTCGACAACGGCACCGGCAACGACCTTGCCGTGACCGGCAGCTTCGCGAATGCCGGATCGGGCGGGCTGGGTGCGCTGTCGTCGATCAACGTCTCGACCGGCGCCGGTGCGCAGTCGGCGCTGGCGCAAATCGACTCGCTGATCAGCACCGCTGTCGACGCGTCCTCGGCCTTCGGTTCTGTGCAGGGCCGGATCGAGACGCAGTCGGACTTCATCGGCAAGCTGACCGACTCGCTCAAGTCCGGCATCGGCTCGATGGTCGATGCCGACATGGAAGAGACCTCGGCCCGTCTGCAGGCTCTGCAGGTGCAGCAGCAGCTGGGCACCCAGTCGCTGTCGATCGCCAACCAGGCGCCGCAGTCGGTCCTGTCGCTCTTCCGGTAAGCAAACCCGGTGGGGGCGCCCTGAACGGGCGCCCCCGTCTTCCACCGTCATGACTATTGCGGCCCAGACCGCACCCGTCTCGAAAAGGACAAGACGTGAACGCTTACCATCAGGCCCAAACCGCCTATGCCCCGGCAACGGCACCCGTCCGCACCGACCGCAGTGTCGAATACGAGGCCATCGCCCGCATCACCCGGCACATCAAGCAAGCCGACGAAAACCGGTCGCTGGTGACAGCGCTGCACGAAAACCGCCGCCTCTGGACGATTCTGGCGGTCGACGTGGCTGGCAATGACAATGCCCTGCCCGAAGCGCTGCGCGCACAACTCTTCTACCTTGCCGAGTTCACGTTCCAGCATACCAGCAAGGTCATCGCCGGCAAAGCCGACCGCGACGTTCTTATCGAAATCAACACCGCCGTCATGAAAGGCCTGCGCAGCGCCAAGGAGGCGGCATGAGCGGCCTTGTCCTGAAGCTCGCCCCGAAGGAGCGGGTGCTGATCAACGGCGCTGTCATCGAGAACGGCGACCGCCGCGGGCGGCTCAACATCGTGACGCCGGGGGCGAACATCCTGCGCCTGCGCGACGCGCTGCATCCCGAAGAGGCGACGACCCCGGTGCGGCGGGTCTGCTACATCGCCCAGCTCGTCCTGTCCGGCGACGTGCCCCCGTGCGAGGCGAAGCGGCAGCTTCTCTCCGGCATCGAACAGCTGTCCTGCGTCCTGCGCGACCCCGACAGCCGCGAATGCCTGACCCGCGCGACCGACGCGGTGCTGGAAGGCCAGCATTACTACGCGCTGAAAGCCCTGCGTGCGCTGCTGCCGCGGGAAGACCGGCTGATGGCCGTTCCGTCGGCATGAGCTTCCGGCCGGTCGTGCCCCTGCCGGGTCATGCCGGCTGGGCCTTTCTCAAGCGCACGCGCCCCGCGCAACAGGAGGCGTTCCAACAGACCGGGCAGGTGAAACGCCTGTCCGATCATTTCACCGAGTCCATCTCCAAGGTGACCTCGGTCGAGGATCTGATGTCCGACCGCCGCCTGCGCGAGGTAGCATTGGGCGCCTTCGGGCTGAAGGACGACATCGACAGCCACTACTTCGTCAAGCAGATCCTGTCGTCCAACACCCGCGAGGACGGGTCGCTGGCCAACAAGATGTCGGACAAGCGCTATCTCGCCATGGCGCGGGCCTTCGGTTTCGGCGACCTGGGTGGTCCGCGGACCGGCGATACCGGCTTTGCCCGGCGCATCCTGGACCAGTATCACGATCGCGAGTTCGAGGCCGCCATCGGCGAAAGCGACCCGAACATGCGGCTGGTGCTCGGGCTGAACCGGGACCTGGGCGATGTCGTCAAACGCTCGGACAACACGAATGCGAACTGGTACGCGGTGATGGCCAACCCGCCGCTTCGGCAGGTGTTCGAAACCGCCCTGGGCCTGCCCAAGGCCTTCGGCACCCTCGACCTTGACCGGCAGCTCTCGACCTTCCGGGACCGGGCCGAGGCGCAGTTCGGCGTGCGCGAGATCGCGGATTTCAACAATGACGAGATGCAGTCGAAGCTGGTGACGCGCTTCCTTGCCATGGCCGATCTGCAGGCGGGGACGACGCGGGGCATGACCGGAGCCTCGATCGCGCTGACGCTTCTGGGCGGCTGACCAAGGCCGCCCTCGCATCCCGTCACCGAGTTGGGCCACCGCGTCTCGCCCATGCAAGACGCCTCCCGCATCCCGCCACTGCACTACGACCGCAGCGAAGCGGCTACCGTCCAAAGGTGCCCGGCCGATCCTGCTCAGGCGAACGACGCCGGGCAGACCGCGACGGATCGGGGCGGCGCGTCGCCTCGGGCCTCCTCAGGCAGGAACGCGCGGCAGCGCGCTTTTCGGCTGACCGCCCGCCGCGTCTTACCGGCCGCCGCGTCCGGGGCGCGCCCGGGGCATGCAGCCGGCCAGCGCGACAAAGCTCGCCTTGGTATCCTTGGCCTCGCGGCGGCCGACGAAGGCATCGAGCTTGGGCCACGCCTCGATCGCGCGGTCCACCATCGGGTCTGATCCGCTGGAATAGAGACCTGCCTGCACCATCATCTCGGCCCGGGCATAGGCCCCCATCAGGCGGCGCGCCTCCTCGATCAGCGTATTCTCGGGGTCGCTCGCGGCCTGCGGCAACGACCGCGACACCGAGCGAAGCACGTCGATGGCCGGGAATCGCCCCCGCTCGGCGATCTGGCGGTCCAGCACCACGTGCCCGTCAAGCACCCCCCGCAGCGCATCGGCGACGGGTTCCTCCATGTCCGACCCTGCCACCAGAACGGTGAAGAGCGCGGTGATATCCCCCGTGCCCCCCTCTTCCCCCGGGCCCGCGCGTTCGCACAGCCCCGCGATCATGCCCATGGTCGAGGGAGGGAACCCGCGCAGGCTGGCAGGTTCGCCCGTGGCCAGCGCGATCTCGCGATGTGCCTCGGCCATGCGCGTGACCGAATCGGCCAGCAACAGCACGTGCCGGCCGGAATCCCGGAAATGCTCGGCGACTGTCATCGCCGCACGGGCGCAACGCCGCCGCAGCGCCGCCGAGCGATCCGACGTCGCCACAACCAGGACCGTGCGCGCCATGCCCTGCGGCCCGAGGATGCGTTCGATGAATTCGCGCACCTCGCGCCCGCGTTCCCCGATCAGCGCGATCACCACCACGTCGGCCTGAACCCCCTGCGCGAGCAGGGCAAGCAACGTCGACTTGCCGACGCCGGAGCCCGCGAAAAGGCCCAGACGCTGGCCTCGGACGATGGGCAGCAGGGTGTTGAACACCGACAGCCCGGTTTCCAGACGCTCGCCCAGCTCGCGCCGCCGTGTGGGGTTCAGCGGCGCGCCGCTCAACGATCGCGGCGTATCGCCGGGCAACAGGGGCGCACCGTCGAGCGGCACGCCATAGGGATCCACGACGCGCCCCAGCCAGCTGTCGTCCGGGGCGATGCGCACCGGGCCCAGCAGGGTTGCCGGCCGCCCGATCGCCAGCCCCTCGGCCGGGCCCTCGGGCAGAACCGCCAGCGTGTCGGCGCCCAGTTGCAGCACCTCGCCGCGCAGGGGCTCTTGCCCGGCGCTGTCGCGCGCGGGGCCGAAGCGCACAAGATCGCCCAGCCGCGCAACCTCGGACAGGCCCGCGACGCGAATCATGCCGCCCTCGATCGCGGCCACGCGCCCGGTGGGACGCACGACCTGGGTTTCGGCGATCACGGCGCCGATCCGTTCCAATCCTATCGACATTCCCGCTCTCCGGTCTGGGTATGGCCAACGCTTTGTAAAGGAATGGCCCTTAAGCCTTCGTCTACATGATCGAGGGAGAAGCCCGCCGGTGTTCGAAAAACTCGAAGTCCTGAATATAGCCTCGTCGATGGCCCGCCATGCGGGACAGCGGCAGTCCATGATCGCGCGCAACGTCGCCAACGCGGACACGCCCGGGTTCAAGGCGACCGACCTGACGCCCTTTGCCGATCTCTACCGCGACACCGCGGGCGGGACCGCCCTGCGCGCCACGCGCGAGGGGCACCTGCACGGCACCACGGGCGCGGGCGGCCTAAGTCGCGCCGACAGCGTGATGACCACGGACCAGGCGGCGCCCAACGGCAACACCGTGTCGCTGGAATCGGAAATCATGCGTGGCGTCGAAACCCGGCACCAGCACGATACCGCGCTCTCCATCTACCAGAAATCCCTCGACATCCTGCGCATCAGCCTCGGCCGCGGCCGCTAGGAGCCCTTGCCATGAACGATATCCTCTCCTCCCTCTCCACCGCCGCCAGCGGCATGAAGGCCCAGGGCGCCCGCCTGCGCTACGTGTCCGAGAACATCGCCAACGCCGACACGCCCGGCTACCGCCGCAAGATCGCCCCGTTCGAAGCCGCCGTAGAGGCCGGCCGCGATACGGGCGAGGTGCGGATCGGCGCGCTTCAGCTTGACCAGACGGCGCTGCCCAAGGTGTTCGACCCGGCCCATCCCATGGCCGACGGCACCGGACATTACGAGGCCTCGAACGTCGACATCATGATCGAGCTTGCCGACGCCCGCGAGGCGCAGCGCAGCTACGAGGCCAACCTCAAGATGTTCGACCAGACCCGCCAGATGACACAGGGCCTGCTGGCCCTCCTGAAACGCTAACCTTTCCAGACGGAGACCCCAGAATGGACGTCAAATCCGCCTTCGCCGCGCAGGCCTACGCCGCCCAGCGCCCCGCCACCGAAGCCGACCCCGCCCATCGCGGCGGCGCAGCCTTTGCCGAGGTCGCGCGCGACTTCATGGCCACGATGCAATCGGCCGAAGACACCGCCAAGACCTCGATGGTCGGCGGCGGCGACCCGCACCAGCTGGTCCGCGCCCTGGCCGAAACCGAGCTGGCCGTCGAAACCGCCGTGACGGTGCGCGACAAGGTGGTCGAGGCCTATCAGGAAATCCTGCGGATGCCGGTCTGAGGCCGGGCCATGCTGAATGAGGTGATGTTTTACGATACGCTGCGTCAGGCGCTCTGGATCGGGGTGATCATCTCCACCCCGATCCTGGCCGTTGCCCTTGTCGCCGGCGTCGTCGTCGGGCTGTTCCAGGCGCTCACCTCGATCCAGGAAATGACGCTGACCTTCGTGCCGAAGCTTCTGGGCATCCTCGCGGTATTCTGGGTGTCGATGGGTTTCATGACCGAGACGCTGACCGACTTCTTCGACTCCAGCATCGTTCCGCTAATCGCAGGGTTCTGAGACATGGAAAACATCACAACCGCGGCGCTGACCCGGC
Organism: Mesobaculum littorinae; assembly: GCF_004011175.1. Taxonomy (GTDB): domain Bacteria; phylum Pseudomonadota; class Alphaproteobacteria; order Rhodobacterales; family Rhodobacteraceae; genus Tranquillimonas; species Tranquillimonas littorinae. The sequence goes on from NZ_RQXX01000003.1 coordinate 355,324, forward strand.
AGTCCGGGCTGATGCGCGAAATGCGCGCGATCGCCAACAACGTCGCCAACATCTCGACCACGGGTTACCGGAAAGAGGGCGTGATCTTCTCGGAATACGTCAAGTCGCTGGGCGAGGACGCGCCATCGCTGTCGCTGGGCACGGCCAATGTCCGCATGACCTCCGAGCTGCCCGGAACCGTCACCCAGACCGGGGCCGATTTCGACTTTGCCATCCAGGGCGAGGGGTATTTCCTGATCGAAACCCCCGAGGGCGAGGCCCTGACCCGCGCCGGCAGCTTCACCCCCAACGAGGGCGGCGAACTGGTGACGCCGCAGGGCTTCCGCCTGCTGGACGCGGGCGGTGCGCCGGTCTTCATCCCGCCCGACGCGGGCGCGGTGACGCTGGCCGCCGACGGCACGCTGTCCGCCGATGACCGCCCCGTGGCGCAGATCGGCCTCTGGTCCGCGCCCGACCCCGCGACCGTCACCCGCCGCGACGGCGTGATGATGACGCTGGGCGAACCGCCCGAGCCGGTCGAAGGCAGCCGGATCCTTCAGGGCCACCTGGAAGGGTCGAACGTCAATCCCGTCTCGGAAATCGCGCGGATGATCGAGGTCCAGCGCGCCTACGAACTGGGTCAGAATTTTCTCCAACGCGAAGACGAACGCGTGCGCGGCGTGATGCGCACCCTCAGCCAGCAATAAGGAGTTCCGGCAATGCAGGCTCTCAAGATCGCCGCCACGGGGATGAGCGCGCAGCAGATGCGCGTCGACGTCATCTCGAACAACCTGTCGAACATGTCGACCACGGGCTACAACGCCCGCCGTGCCGAATTCGCCGACCTGCACTATCAGCAGCTGTCGCGCCCCGGCACGATCAACGCCGCCGACGGCACCGCGCTGCCCACCGGCGTGCAGATCGGGCTGGGCGTGCGCCCGGCCTCGGTCAGCGTCCAGCTGCAGCAGGGGACGCTGAACCAGACCGGCGCCGATCTGGACGTCGCGATCGAGGGCGGCGGCTATCTTGAGGTCACGCTGCCGTCGGGCCAGTCGGGCTACACCCGTGACGGTGCGCTGAAACGGTCGGCCGAGGGGCAGATCGTCACCTCGGACGGCCATCCGGTCGTGCCCGACATGACGATCCCGGCCGACGCACGCTCGGTCTCGATCAACGCGCAGGGCGAGGTCTACGCCTATTTCACCGACCAGGTCGAACCGCAGCTTCTGGGCCAGTTCAGCCTTGTCGATTTCACCAATGAAAAGGGGCTTGAGGCGATCGGGTCGAACCTTTTCGTCGAAACGCCCGCCTCGGGACCCGCCATCGTGGGCGACCCCGGCACCGACGGGCTGGGCACGCTGCGGCAGGGGTATCTCGAAGGCAGTTCCGTCGACGCGGTGCGCGAAGTGACCGAACTGATCGCGGCGCAGCGGGGATACGAGCTGAACGCCAAGGTCATCACCGCCGCGGACCAGATGCTGGCCGCCACCACGCAGGTCCGCTGATGCGCCGCGCCGCCCTGATCCTTGCCCTCTGGCCCTGGCCCGCCCTGGCCGAGACCGTTGTCGCCGCCCAGACGGTGCGGCCGCAGACGATGATCGGGCCCCAACACCTGTCGGTGGTCGCCGCCGACACGCCCGGCACGCTGTCCGATCCCGCGCTGGCCGTGGGGCAGGAGGCGCGTGTCGTGCTTTATGCCGGGCGCCCGATCCGGCCCGGCGATATCGGCCCGCCCGCCATCGTGGACCGCAACCAGATCGTGCAACTGGCCTATTCCAAGGGCCCGTTGCGTATCGTCGCCGAAGGCCGCGCGCTGGATCGCGCAGGGGTCGGCGACGCGGTCCGGGTGATGAACCTTGGATCGCGAAGCACCGTCACCGGCGTCGTCGCGGAAGACGGCACCATCCACGTCGCCGGCACCCTGCCCTAGACGCGCCCCCCGCCATGAGGAAGAATCCCATGAAACGCACCGCCATCGCCCTGTGTTGTCTCGCCGCTGCCTGCGGGCGGATCGAAAACGTCGGCAAGGCCCCGGAATTCAGCACGCCCGGCACCTCGAACGAAGTCGCCGCCATGGCGATTCCCCCGCTTCCGGTGGGATACGAATCCGAGATCCCGCTCAGCCCCGCGTCGCTGTGGTCAGGGTCTCCGACGTCCCTTCTGGGCGACCGCCGGGCCAGCCGGCGCGGCGATATCCTGACCGTGGTGATCGAAATCGACGACAGCGCCGAGATCTCGAATTCCAGCTCGCGCGCCCGGACGGGAAGCGAGGCGTTGTCGATCCCCTCGCTGATCGGCATCCCGCAGCGGGTCGACCCGCGCCTTCCCGAGGGCGCGAGCCTGGCCGACGCGGTGTCGACCACCTCGTCCAGCGCCAGCTCGGGCGACGGGTCTGTCAGCCGCAACGAACAGCTGGAGCTGCGGGTCGCAGCTACGGTGGTCGACGTGCTGGCCAATGGCGTCATGCAGATCCAGGGCAGTCAGGAGGTGCGCGTGAATTTCGAACTGCGCGAACTGATCGTCACCGGCTACGTCCGACCCGAAGACGTGTCGCGCCAGAACCAGATCACCTATGACAAGATCGCCGCCGCGCGCATTTCCTATGGCGGGCGCGGGCAGATCACCGATGTTCAACAGCCCCGCTACGGCCAGCAGCTGGCCGACGCGCTGCTGCCCTTCTAAGGAGCCCCGGCCATGTTGGGTAAGCTTGTTCCCCTTGTTCTGGCCCTTGTCGGGCTTGGCGCGGGCGTCGGCGCGGGGATCGCCCTGCGCCCGGCCCCGCACGATGATGTAGCCGCGATCGGCCCCTGCGGCGACCTGGGCCCCGAGGCCGTGACCCAGGTGGCGGAAGCTGTAGAAGAGCCTCCCGCCCCCGATCCCACGACCGAGTTCGTCGACCTGTCGAACCAGTTCGTCGTGCCGGATATCGAGGATGGCGCCGTTTCGGCCCTTGTCGTCGTCACCCTGTCGCTGGAGGTCGCGCAGGGGATGAGCGAGGTTGTGCTGGCCCGCGAACCCAAGGTGCGGGATGCCTTCCTGCGGGTGCTGCTGGATCACGCCAATGCCGGCGGCTTTCGCGGGGCCTTTACCGCGAACGGCACGATGGAACGATTGCGCGCGGCCCTCACCGAGGTTGCGATCGCCGAACTGGGCGATCCGTTGCGCGATGTTCTGATCCTCGACATCAACCGGCAGGAAATGACCTGATCCCGGTCGGGTCCCCCGGGCTCAGGGCCGTCCCCATCCAGGGGGCGGCCCTTTTTTCGTCCGGTAGAGGCGATCCGCGCCCCCCCGGAACCGCAGGGGGTCAGTCCCGCTTGGGCCGCGGCGCACGGTCGAGCAAGCCTTCCACCGCCTGCGCCTTGCCAAAGGATTTGCGGGCAATGTCCAGCCGCGCCTCGCGCTCCATCGCGAACCGGGCGATCTGCTGCTGCAGCTTGGTGATGCGGGTCTCGGTCGCCCGCAACCACTCGACATCCGCGCCAGCCAGCCGGGCGGTGTCGAGAGCGGTTTCAGCCTGACGGTCACGGATCGCCAGGCGCATCCTGTCCACATCCTGCTGCAACCCGGCGATCTTGGCCGACAGGGCCGAAACCTGGCGGCTGTCGATGTCGCGCCGCATCTCGGCAATCTGCTTCAGGCGTGCCAGATCCTCGCGCTTCATCGGGCCCGCGCCTTCCGCCGGATATCCCGGGCAAAGCGGATCGCCGCCGCGACGGCGGCATAGTGTTCGGGGCGGATCTCGTCCCCCAGCTCGACCACCGCGTAAAGCGCGCGTGCGGTCGGCGGATCGCGCCGGATCGGCACGGCGGATTCCATCGCGATCTCGCGGATCCTCAGCGCGATCTCGTCCACGCCCTTGGCCACGCAGATCGGCGCGCTGGGGGTGATCGGGTCCCATTTCAGCGCAACGGCATAATGGGTCGGGTTTACAAGGATCACATCCGCAGTCGGCACATCCGCCAGCATCTTGTTGGTCGCGATCTCCTGCGCGCGCTGGCGGCGCTGGCCCTTCATGTGCGGATCGCCCTCGGCCTCCTTGTGTTCGTCCATCATCTCCTTGTGCGACATGCGGTTGCGCCGCATGTGATCGGCGCGCTGCCACAGGAAATCGACGCCACCGAAAACCAGCGCGATGGCCAAAACGATGGTCATCAGCTGGAATGTCAGCCCCAGGAGAAGGATCAGCGCAGGCCCGGTGTCCAGCTTCATCGCCCCGACCAGATCGGACCGATGGCCGTTCAGGAAGGCGAAGAGCAGCACGGCGTAGACCATCAGCTTCACGAAGCTCTTCGCGAATTCGAACAGGCCGGAACGTCCGAATTTGTTCTTGGCGTTGGACAGGGGCGAGACGCGGTTCGCCTTTGGCGCCAGCTTGGATGGCGCGACGACAAAGCTGCGCTGCGCGATGACCGACAGCACGACCATCGCCGCGGGCAACGCGAACCAGGGGGCGAGCGTCAGCAGCACCTCTGCCACCATGGGGGCAAGCGGCGCGCGCCCCGTGCCGCCGCCGGCAAAGATCGTGCCGGACAGCTGATCCGCGCGGGCGATCAGCGATGCCAGGATCGCGCCCAGGGCGGTCAGCGACCCCGCGCCGAAAGCCGCGCCCGCCAGCAGTAGCCCGCCATAGGCCGCCGCGGTGTTAAGGTCGGTCGACCGCGGGACCTCGCCCTTCTTGCGCGCATCCTCAAGCTTCTTGGCCGAGGGGTCGTATTGCTTGTCCTCGTCGTCGGACCCGCTCATGGGGTGACCGTGAAGGGGTTGGCGAGCACGGCATCGACGCTGCGCATCCAGACGCCGATCATCCCCGGCAGCGACAGCGCCATCAGGATCAGGCCGCCCGCGGTGATCGCGGGGGCGCCGACGAAGGCCACCATCAGCTGCGGCATCGCCCGGTTGATGATACCCAGCGTCAGGTTATAGAGCATCGAGGCGATGACGAAGGGCGCGGCAAGCGAAAACGCCAGCCCGAAGGCATGGCCGACCCGGGCCACCCCCCATTCCAGAAGTTCCCCCGCATCGGGAAAAAGACCGGGCGGCAAGAGCTCGTAGCTCAGCAGCAGAAGCTCGACCGCCCGGACATGCAGCCCGGTCATCACCAGCGCGCACAGGCCCGCCATCGTCAGCATGTGGCCCATCGCCGGCAGCGGCTCGGCCGCCTGGGTGCCGAAGATCTGCGAGAGCGAGGTCGCCTGCGCCGCCATCACCCCCGCGATCTGCAGCACCATGACCAGAAGCCGCAGAACCGCCCCGAGCGCGATCCCGGCAAGCGGTTCCGTCACCATCAGCCGGGGCCAGTCGGCCCCGGGGCCAAGTCGCGGTAGGTCGGAAAGCCCCGGCGCCACCAGCAACGTCAGTGCCAGCGACAGCACCAGCCTGACCCGCAGCGGCACGACCTGTTCGCCGAAGGCGGGCAGCAGGGCCATCACCGCGCCCACCCGCAGGAAAACGAAGAACCCCAGCGCCAATGCCGCCTGGGACAGGCCCAGAAGCTCGGCCGCGGCGGCGAGCGGCGGGATCATGCCGCGACCGTGCCCACCAGCGCGGGCCGCGCATCGGTGCCGATCTCTTCGAAGGACAGCACCGGGTTGGTCATGCCGCGGGCCGCCATCACCATCCGCAGGTAACGCCGCCGCCGGACCGTGGTGACGATGGCGGGAAAGATCCCGTTATCCCCCGCCTCGCCCAGCGCGTCCGACAGGGCGCCCGCCAGCCGGTTGAACTGGTCCGGCGGCAACGCCACGTCGGCCGGTCCGGTATCGCCGCCGACCTGATGCTCGGCGAATGCGTCCTCCCACTCGGGTGCCAGCTGGATAAGCGGCAGGGTGCCGTCGGTGCGCTTGAGCTCGGCCACCAGCTGGAAGCCCAGGCGCTGGCGCACGTGTTCGCAGATCAGCTCGGGCCCGGCATGGGGTCCACGCGCCTCGGCGATCGCCTCCAGGATCAGCGGCAGGTTCCGGATCGACACGCGTTCGTCCAGCAACAGCTTGAGCACGCTGTGCAGAAGGTCCGTCGGCACCTTGTCCGGGATCAGCTCGTCCAGAAGCTTGCGGTTCGCCTCGGACCGTGCCCCGTCCGAGACATTTGTGAACTCGTCCAGCAGCCGGCGCAGCGCCCGCAGGGTGAAAAGACGGGCAAAGTTGCTTTTCATCACCTCCAGCAGGTGCGTCGCCAGAACCTCGGTCGGGGTGACGATGGTCGTGCCCGAAATCGCCAGGTCGTCCTGGTCGGCCCGCGGCACCCAGCGGGCCGGTGCGCCGTAGACAGGCTCTTTCACGTCCTGCCCGTCGGGCAGATCGGGGACCGAATCCGACAGCAGCGCAAGCACCCGGTCGGGCACCAGCCGGTCGCGCACCTGCTCGACCCCCTGGATGCGGATGACATAGGTGCCGGCCGGCAGCGCCACGTCGTCGGTCAGCCGTATCTCGGGCAGGATCATGCCGTAGACGGTGGCGACATGGCGGCGCATGTTGCCGATCCGCGCGTCGAGGCCCGTCGCCGGGTCCAGCACCATCGGCACCAGGTCCGCGGCGAATTCCAGGTGGATGTCGTCGAGGTCGAGGATATCGCCCATCGCCCGCTCGGCCGCCTCCGGTTCGGTCACCGGGCTCGGGGCGGGCGCGGCGGCGGCCGCGACGGCCTTGCGGTGAACCGAGAAGGCCGCCGCGCCCAGCCCGAGCGCCCCGACCATGAAGGGCAGGAACGGCAGTCCCGGCACCAGCGCGAACAGCGCCATCAGCACGCCCACCGTGGCCAGCGCGGCCGGATAGCGGCCAAGCTGCCCCAGCAGGGCCATGTCGGCCGACCCGGTGGCCCCGCCGCGGGCCAGAAGCAACGCCGAGGCGATCGAGATGATGACGGCGGGGATCTGGCTGACCAGCCCGTCGCCCACGGTAAGGATAGCGTAGGTCTCGAACGCGCGACCGATATCCATGCCGTGGATCGCGATGCCCATGATCAGGCCCATCACGAGGTTCAGCATCGTGATCAGAAGCCCCGCCACCGCGTCGCCCTTGACGAATTTCGACGCCCCGTCGAGCGAGCCGAAGAAGGTGGTTTCGGCCAGTTCGGTTTCACGCCGGGCCTTCGCCTCGTCATGGCCGATGGCCCCGGCGGACATGTCGCTGTCGATCGCCAGCTGCTTGCCCGGCATCCCGTCCAGCGCGAACCGCGCGCCGACCTCGGCCATCCGCCCGGCGCCCTTGGTGATGACGACGAAATTGACGATCAGAAGCACGCCGAAGACCACGAGGCCCAGGAACACGCTGCCGCCCATCACGAACATCGCGAACCCCTCGATCACGTTGCCGGCGGCGCGGGTGCCGGTATGGCCCTGCCCGATGATCAGCTTCGTCGACGAGACGTTGAGCGACAGGCGCAGCATGAGCGACGCCAGAAGCACAGTCGGAAAGGCCGAGAAATCCAGCGGACGCTCGATGAAGAGCGTCACGGTGAACATCAGGATCGCCAGCGCGAAGGACGCGGCAAGCCCGACGTCCAGCACCCAGGCCGGCATCGGCAGGATCATCATCACGATGACCGCCATCAAGGCGAGCGCCAGCAGGATCGTCGGCTGAAAGATGTCGCGGATCGACAGGGTCATTGGCCAAGCCTCCGCGCAGTGGCGGCGACGAAGGGAGTGCCGCCCCCGCCCAGCGGAACCAGCGACCCGAGCCCCCGCGCACCGCTCTGCCCGCCCTGCAACAGGGGATAGCTGTTCGGACGAATCATGCCGGGATCAGCCTGCGCCAGCCGCCGGTCGGGCGCCGCGGGCGCACTGGGGGCCCCCTGCGGCAGCGGCAGGTCGGTCAGACCGGCGTGGAACCTGTCGAACCGCTTGCGGTAGCGTTTGGCATAGGTTTCGGTCCGCGAATGGTAGGCGCCTGCGGCCTTGCTCCAGTCGCCCAGCTCGGCGTGCAGACGCTTCAGGAAGCCCGCCGCGTAGCGGGCGCCGGCCTCGGGGTCGAACATCTCTTCCAGCGAGGCGAAATTTTCTCCGTGCCAGCGGTAATTGATCTGGAAGCACCCGAGGTCGAAGCTGCGCTTTCCCGCCTTGTAGCTGCGATAGGCAAAGGCCAGCGCGGTGTCGCGGTCGTCGAACCAGTGCCCCGCCCCTTCCAGGTTGACGGTCCAGGGCCAGGGCCGAACCTCGCCCCCGCGGGCGCGTCCGGTTTCGGTCAGGCTGATCGCCCGCAGGACTGTCTGCGGCACGCCCGTCTCCTGCGCCACGCGGATCGCGGCGGCCTCGCACAGGTCGGCCGAGGCATCGCCCCGCACCGGCAAGGCGAGGGCCAGGAGCGTCAGGAACTTGAAAAGCGCGGCTCGGGTCATGGGCGATCTGCCTGCTGCGCCGCGTTCTGCGGCGGGATACAGCCGTCCTACCCCGGAGTTGGTTGAGATTCGGTAAGCCGCCGTCGCCTCATTCTTCCGCGTCGCCCGCCGACAGAAGCGCGGCGAGACCGTCGCGAATCGACCGGCTGTCGTCCAGCAGGGCGCGGTTGCCGGCCAGCGTTCCCGGAACGGGTGGCGGCGCTGCGGGATCCGGGGGGGGCGGCGCGGCCTCGGCGGTCGCGGCCTCCTGCCGTGTCAATTGGGCATCCGCCTCGGTCCGGATCTCGGTCGCCCGGGCGGTGTCGAGCCCGGCGAGATAGCCCAGCGCGATGCGCGGACGGTCGTCGATCACCGCGATGCGGGCAAGAATCAGTCGTTCCTCGACCGACGGGATGATGTCGGGGCTGCCAAGGATGGCGCGGGCCGGGCCGGTCAGACCCAGCGCCAGCAACCTGTCGGCGACGGGCAACCGGCCCGGCGCCGCCGTGGGATGCAGCGCGGCCGAGGCGACGGCATGGGGCAGGAATTCGGCATCCGCCGCATGCGTGGCCAACCTTTCGAAATAGGCGTCGATCAGTGCCTCGCGCATTCCGGGATCGTCGACCTGGCCCCCCGGGGCCAGCCGGTCCCGCGCCGGGGCATAATCGCGGTCGGAGATAAGCGCGCGGATCGCCACCTCTTGCAGCGCCTCCCCCTCCGGCGCGCCCTTCAGCTCGTAGGCCAGCGCCTCGGCATTGGCGACAAGGGCGGGGCCTACGGTGGTATCCGTGTCAATCCGGCGCTGAATCAGGGTCGCAAGCGCGGTCGCCGCCTCGTCCGAGCGGGACTGCGACACCTGCTCAAGCCGGGTCTCGGCGGCGGCCTCTTCGCCCTGTTCGATGTCGATCGTGGCTTTCAGCATCTCGACCTGCGGCTCGGTCTCGAGCGCGGGCAGCCGGTCGATGGCGTTGCGGATGGCAAGCGCGGTATCCAGATCCCCCCCGGCGATGAACTTCTGGGCAAGCGGCGGGCCCAGGTGCCGGCGCAGGTGCGCGGGCAGGGCCGAGAACGCGGCGATCACCGCGTCACCCGCGGTGCGCCGCGGGGTCGCGGGGCCCGGATCGGCCAACACACCCCAAAGCGCCGCGGGTCCGTCGCAGTTGTGCAGACCGGCCAGCGGACCCGACCCGGCGGGGCGCCCGTCCATCAGGCGGGCGATCCCGGCCAGTTCGTCGCGCACCCGGTCGTGCGGCATTGTCTCGAGCAGCGAAAGGGCCTCGGCGCCGAAGGTCAGCCACAGGTACTGGCGGGCGAGCGTCAGGTGCCCCTCGGCGTCCGGCGCATCGCGGGCATCGATCAACCCCGCCCGGGCAGACCCGACCCAGCCATGTTCAAGATCGCCCTCCGCCCATGTCGTGGGATCGAGACGGTCGTCTCTGGGGCAGGATGCCGGTGCGCCTCCCGGGCGGTCACCAAGCTGCCCGGCAAGGTCGATGTCCATCTGCGTCTCGATCCGGACATTGGGCCGGTCCTCCAACGGCAGGTCGGGCACGGGGGCCTGCTCTGTCGCGACGGCGACATCGGGGGCCTGAGCCACGGGCGGCTCGGACGGGACGGGCGGCACCACGTCGACAAGACCCTGGGCCGCGGCACGCGCCAGTTGCCGCGCCAGGGCCTCGCGCGTTTCGTCGGCACGCCGATGACGGACGGCGGCACCGGGGTCGTTGGCGGCGCGGTCCAGAGCGCCGGGCAACAGCGGTGGTGTCGGTTCATCCAGCACCACGGGCAGGTTTGCCGGGCCTTGCACGGGCCCGACCGGCATGGCCCCGTCCGGGACGGAGGCTGTGGCCACTGCAGGGTCGACCGGGGCGAGGGCCTGTTCATAGGGATGGCCCGCGGGTGCCGCTCCGTCATTGACGTCGATCACCAGCCACTGGTTGGGCAGCTCGATCGTCGTCAGCGTGCAGGCGCAGTCCACCGTGAAGCGCAGGACGCCGGGCCGCGCGTTCGCAAGGCTCGACAACCGGTCGCCGTCGATGCGGCGCCACACATCGCTCAGGTCGAAGCTGGTGGCGGGGTCCTGCGTGCGCAGCTCGTACCCGTCGCCCGCGCGGCCCAGGCGCCAGCCCTCGGGCCGGTCCGAGAAATCGACGACGATGCGGGTAAAGCCCGGATGATCGGCCGTGCGCACGCCGATCTCGGCCGCCGAGGCGGGCAGGGCCGCGCCCAGTGCCGCCAGGGCCGCGAGAGACAGGAGGGTCCGGCGCAACGTCACGCGGCCTTGGCGCCGCGCAGCGCCTCCTCCAGTTCCGAGAATCGCGGACGGATGTGCCCGGGGGTGTTCTGGCGCCCGACCTCGATGCAGATGTTGGCGGCGTGATTGTGCAGGTTGGCGACCAAGACCTCACGGATCAGCTGGTAGAAATGCGCGTCCTCCTCGATCACCGCCTTGAGCTTGGTGGCGAAGGGACCAACCAGGCCATAGGCTAGGAACACGCCCAGGAAGGTACCGACGAGGGCGCCGCCGATCAGCTTGCCCAGCACCTCGGGCGGCTGGTCGATCGAGGCCATGGTCTTGATCACCCCCAGAACCGCGGCGACGATGCCGAGGGCAGGCAGGCCGTCGGCCATCGTCTGCAGCGCGTGGCTGGAATGCATCGCGTGGTGCAGCGTCGCTTCGGTGCGCTTGTCCAGAACCTCTTCGACCTGGTGCGGGTCGTCGTAGTTCATCGAGGCGGACCGAAGCGTGTCGCAGATCAGGTCGATCGCCTCGGAATCGGAACGAATCTTCGGGTAGCGCTCGAAGATGGTCGAGGTTTCGGGGCTTTCGATATGCTCTTCCAGCGCGACCGGGTTCTGCCGCGACAGGCGAATCAGCTCGTAGAGAAGGCAAAGAAGATCGCGATAGTCGTCATGCGCCCATTTCGGGCCTTTGAAGACCTTCTTCATGTCCTTCAGCGTGTGCTTGATCGCCGCCGTGTCGTTCGACACGACGAAGGCGCCGATGGCGGCACCACCGATCATCATCATCTCGAAGGGAAGGGATTTCAGGATGATCGCCATCTTGCCCCCGGCGGCCAGATAGCCGCCGAAGACCATGACGAAGGTGACGACAATCCCCACGATGCCGATCATACCGAACGCTCCCTCTGTACTGCCGGGCGCACCGTCGCAGACAGGTATTAATATTGACTCTCCGGCGGACTGATCCGCCTCGGCACGGCCCCCGGTCAGCCCGGGCGGCCTGGGTCCTCGGGCGTCACTCGACCGGGACGCTGGCGTGGCGCCCGGCCAGCACGACACTGATCGTGTAGGCGGTTTCGGGCGTCAGACCGGCCAGGATCGCGGCCGAGGACTGCGGGTTCATCCGCGCCAGGAACCCGGCGGCAAAGCTGGGTTCCATCGTCTCGAACAGCGCGGCGGCCTCCTTGGGCTTCATCGCCTCGTAGACCTGCGTCAGCTGCGACACGTCGCCTTCGGCGGCCTGGTCCGCGACGGCAAGGGTCTGTTCCAGCTCTTCCTCGGCGGCGACCAGCGCCGCAAGCTGCGACTTGATGTCGGCCTCGGCGTTGGACAGCTCGGCCTGCCGCCGCACCAGCGCCTCTTCCTCGGTAGCGATTCGCGCCTCGCGCTGTTCCAGTGCCGAAAGCACCTCGGCGATGTCGGGCGGCGGGGCGCAGAGGCCGGGGTCGACGGGGGCCTCGGGCATGGCGCTTCCGAACTCGCTCATCTCGCGGGCGATGGCCTGTCCCGTACCGCCCCCCAGCCGGACCGTGGCCGAGGCGACGAGGACGAGGGCCAGAAGCGGAAGTGCGCCGCGGCCGGGGCTTCGAAAACGGGAGGGGCGGGTCATTGCGTGGTCTCCATACGTCTGGGGGCGCGATGCGACGAGAAGATGGTGCGCCCGGGCCGCCCATGGGCCGCCTGAGCTGCCGCGTCGGCGGCAGGGGCGGCCTCGGCGCCGGTACCGACGGGGGCGGGCGCCGGCGTTTCAATATTCGCAACCGGTTGTGCAGAGGGTTGAGCGGGCGCAGCAGGCCGCCCAAAGGCATCAGGAAGGAAGGGATCCGACACCGGGGGAGCAGCCATCGGGGGCGCCGACATCGGGGCCGCCTGCGGCGCGGCGGCGGCAGTCGGCGCTGCCTGTGCCACTGGTGCCGCCTGCGCCACCGGTTCCGCGGGGGCGGCCTGCGCCGTCGGGGCGGTCTGAGCTGCTGGTGCCGCCGGGGCGGCTTGCACCGTCTGGGTCATCGGGGCTTCCGGTGGCGCGGAGGGCGTCGGCGGCTCTTCTTCCAGGTCATGCAGGGCGGCGATGTGCAGTTCGAGCCGCCGTGCCGCATCCTCGGCCCGGCCAGTCAGCGCCTGCAACCGCTCGGACGAGCCGCCGGCGGCCTTCTGTGCGGCACGCAGGGTCCGCGTCAGATCATCGACCTGCGCCGACAGGACCGCCACGGCGCCGCCCACCCCCTGTTCGAGGTTGGTAAAGCGCCGCAGGCGCCGCGACAGGACGAAGCAGTAGAATCCGACCCCGAAGGTGCCAAGAATCATCAGTATATCGGCGATCAGTGCCATGTCGGGGCCCTAGCTTAGAACGAATTGAATGATCAGGAGGTCGCGCACACGGCCCTCTCCGGCGACGATCTGCACCCGCCGCAGCATCTGCGCGCGCAGCCGCGTCAGGGCGGCGGGATCTTCCAGCTCGGCCGGCTCGACGGCGCGGAGATAGCCGTTCAGCACGTCGATGATGCGCGGCATCACGGTGCGCACGGCCTCTTCCTGCGGCGGATCGACCTCGAGTTGCGCCTGGAACCGCAGGTGATCGGCCGAGGAAGCAGGCCCGAGCGACACCATGATCGGGTCAAGCTCGACGAATCGGAGCGGCGGCAGAGCCTCGGTCGGAGGCAGTTCGGCGATCTCCTCGCCCCCCTCCGCGGCGGGCGGCCCGAGAATCAGGCCCGACCAGACCGCGTAGAAGCCGCCGCCGCCCAGCAGCAGCGCCAGCACCAGCCCGATCAACAGGCCAAGCTTGCTCTTTTTGGCAGGCGCGGGCGCGCCGTCGTCCCCGGGTGTCTGATCGTCCTCGGCCATGTCGGCGCCTCCGGAATTCTTCCTGATGAGACCGGTATAGGCCGGGCAGGACTAACCGGATGTTAAGCGCGACCGATCAAGCTGCATCTCATCGGGCAGAAGCCCCGCGCGACAGGAGGTCGAAGTTTTGCAGCAGATAACGATGATGTGGTCCCGTCTGAGCCCCCGCAGGAAGCTCATCGCGATTCTCGCCACCGTTGCGATGTTCGCGGCTATCCTCGGGGTGTCGCGGCTTGCCACCTCGACTTCGATGACACTTCTTTACGCGGGGCTCGAAAACGACGCCGCGGGCGAAGTCGTCTCGGCGCTGGAGGCGCGCGGCGTCCCCTACGAGGTGCGCGGCTCGTCGATCTTCGTCGACAGCACCTCCCGCGACCAGCTGCGCATGACCCTGGCCAGCGAAGGCCTGCCCGCAAATTCGACGCAGGGCTACGAGCTGCTCGATTCGCTGTCGGGCTTCGGCACCACCAGCCAGATGTTCGATGCCGCCTACTGGCGCGCGAAAGAGGGCGAGCTGGCGCGCACCATCACCGCCAGTCCGGCGATCCAGGCCGCACGCGTGCACATCGCCAGCCAGGGCGGGCGGCCGTTCCAGCGGGAACTGGCACCCACCGCATCCGTGACCATCACCACCGCCGCCGGCGGAATCGGCGCCGCCCATGCCCGCGCGCTGCGCTACATGGTCGCCTCGGCCGTGGCCGGTCTGGCCCCCGAAACCGTGTCGGTGATCGATGCCAAAGGCGGCGCGATTCTCGCCGCCGAGGATGACGGCACCGCCCCCGGCATGGCCGAGGATCGCGCCGAACTGCTCAAGCGCAACGTCGAACGCCTGCTCGAGGCGCGCGTGGGCTACGGCAATGCCGTGGTCGAGGTGAACGTCGACACCGCGACCGAACGCGAACAGATCGTCGAGCGCCGAATCGACCCCGAAAGCCGCGTCGCCATCAGTTCGGAAACAGAGGAATCGGCAAATACCTCGCGCGACAGCGGCGGCGCCCCGGTCACCGTGGCCTCGAACCTGCCCGACGGCGATGCCGCCGGCGGCGACCGCGATTCGCAAAGCGAGAACAGCGAAACCCGCGAACGCGTGAACTACGAGGTGTCCGAGATCCAGCGCGAGGTCCTGCGCACGCCCGGCGCGGTACGGCGCATCTCGGTCGCGGTGCTGGTCGATGGCCTGCGCAATGTCACCGACGCGGGTGAAACCATCTGGACCCCGCGCCCGGAGGAAGAAATCGCCGCCCTGCGCGAACTCGTGGCCTCGGCCGTGGGCTATGATGCCGAACGCGGCGACAGCCTGACGATCAAGTCGATGGAGTTCGAACCCCTGCCCGGCGACGGCACCGATGCCGCGGGCCTGTTGCCCGCCGGCGCCCCGATCGACACGATGCGCCTGGCGCAACTGGGCATCATGGGTCTGACCGCGCTGCTTCTGGGCCTCTTCGTCATCCGCCCGATCCTGACCGCCTCGGGTCTCAAGGCCATCCCGGCCGAGGGTGATCCGGCGGCCCTGCCCGGCGCCAGCCCCGCGGCCGAAGACAACAGCGGCGGCCTGACCGGCGAAATCGCCGAGGGCGAGCTGCCCGGTGGCCTGCAGATCGTCTCAGCCTTCGACGACATGGACGACGACGACTTCGGCCTGCCCGCACCGCCCGCCGCGGACCCGGTCGAGCGGCTGCGCAACCTGATCGAGGAACGGCAGACCGAATCGCTCGAAATCCTCAAAAGCTGGATGCAGGACGACGGAGAAAAGGCGTGATGGGATCCCTGACGCTAGAAGATTTCAGCCGTCCCGCACCGGACCAGGAAGAGACCGCGGCGATGGTCGCCGCGGAAGAAGCCGAAACCGCCCGACTGGCGGCCTATGACGCCGGCCACAAGGCCGGCTGGGACGACGCGATGCAAGCCGCCGAGGCGGAACAGTCCCGCATTTCCGAGGATCTGGGCCGCAACCTGCAGGACCTGGGCTTTACCTACCACGAGGCCCGCGCGCATGTCCTGCACGCGGTCCTGCCGCTGCTCTCGGGGCTTCTGGACCGGGTTCTGCCCACGGTTCTGCGCGGCACGCTGGGTGACAGGCTTCTGGCCGAACTCGAACCCCTGATCGACACCGCGGGCGATCAGCCGCTTGAACTTGTCGTCGCCGAAGGCGCCGGCCCTGCGCTGCGCCCGATCATCGAAGCCGCGACCGCCCTGCCCGTCCGCCTGCGCGAAGATCCCGTGCTGACCGAGGGGCAGGCGCTGTTCCGGCTCGGCACCAACGCGGCCGAGATCGACCTCGATGCGGCCCTCGCCCCGGTTTCCGAGGCGATCACAGCACTCGCCACCGAACAGAAAAAGGTTCTGCAGCATGGATGACTTCGACGACGCCGAGCCCACCGGCCCCGCCCCCCTTCCGGGGCCCGACGGCCACCCCTTCGGCCGCGTTCCGATCGAGATCACCGTCTCGGTCGGCCGCGCCCGCCCGCTTCTGCGGGATCTGCTGAAGCTGGGGCAGGATTCGGTACTGCCGCTCGACCGCCGGGTCGAGGATCCGGTCGAGCTTTACGTCGGCGACCGGCTGATCGCGCGGGGTGAACTGCAGGAGGTCGAGGATGACCAGGGCACGCAGCTGGCGGTGCGCCTGATCGAGGTGGCCGACCTGAAGGACGGTCTCTGATCCATGCGCGCCGCGCCGCTTTTCCTCGCTGCGGCTCTGTCCGCCATAGCGCTTCCTGCCCTCGGGCAGGAGGTGACGATCGATTTCGCCGACGAAGGCTCGATCGCCGCGCGCGGCGTGCAGCTTCTGGTGGTCGTCACGCTGCTCAGCCTCGTGCCGGGCCTCGCGATCATGTTCACCTGCTTTCCGTTTCTGGTCACCGTCCTGTCGATCCTGCGGCAGGGCATCGGTCTGCAGCAGTCGCCGCCCAACATGCTGATCGTGACGCTGGCGCTGTTTCTGACCTATTTCGTGATGGAGCCCGTGTTTCTGACCGCCTGGGCCGAGGGGGTGGAGCCGCTGACCGAAGGCACGCTGGACGTCGATGCCGCGCTGCCGCGTATCCTGGCGCCGTTCCGCGACTTCATGGCGGCGCGTATCGACCCCGATACCTTCGAATCCCTCGCGGGGCTGCGCGCCCTGCCGCTCGACCTTGCCGTGGAGGACGCGCCGCTCTCGGTTCTCGTGCCGTCCTTTCTGCTGTCCGAGGTCGAGCGTGCCTTTCAGATCGGCTTTCTGCTGTTCCTGCCCTTCCTCATCATCGACCTCGTCGTTGCCGCCGTGCTGATGTCGATGGGGATGATGATGGTGCCGCCGGCAATGGTGTCCCTTCCATTCAAGCTTGCCTTCTTCGCCGTGGCCAATGGCTGGACCCTGATCGCCACCGCACTGGTCCGCAGCTACGGATAAGCCTGAGGGCGCCGCGCGCGCCCACAGCCCCCGGCCACCCCACCGCGGCAGACCGGGCCACGCCATGGCCCATACCAGACGACATCGCCTGTCGCAGAAGGCCCGCGCCCGGACCGGCGCGGGCCTTTTCTGTTTGGGTCGTGGTTCGTAGAAGACCTGCGTCAAGCATCGGGCAGGCACTGCCGGACTGCGTATATTCCATCCATACCGCCCCCCTTCATCGCCCCTGGGCTGGCTGCTCGGACGAGCTGCCGATTTCCCGGGCCATGATCTCTGTCCGAGGGCTCGGGCGGCGAAGACGGCATGACCCCTCTGGCAAGCCGGGCGGGGCACATCACCCCTTCTGCACGTGAAACATCGGGCGGAACCGGCCCCGTCTGGCTCCACGCCGGTTACATTCATGCACCGGTCTGATCCCGGGTTCACCGTGCCCTGCGATCGACAGCTCCGGCCGGGACGAAGGGCCCACGCCTCTCCGACGTGCCCAAGTCAGGGGCAGCGTGGCGCCTAGCCGCCGGCATGATTGACCTGCGCGGTAGCGCTCCTTTTGACCGCTACCGACTTGACTGCCGCCGATTTGACTGCCCCCGACTTGACTACGCCGACGCAGAAAGGCCCGCCGCGGGATGCGGGCGGGCCTTTTCCAGGTGTCGCAGAGGCGCCGGTGGGTCAGTTCACGACGAACTCGGCATGCAGGGCGCCGGCGGCCTTGATGCTCTTGAGGATGTCGATCATGTCGCGCGGCGACACGCCCAGCGCGTTCAGCCCGGCGATGACCTCCGAAAGGGACGTGCCGTCCGGCACCTCGGCCAACCCGATCCCCGGCTCTTCGTCGATCGCGGCGCGTGTGCGGGGCACGACCACCGTTTCGCCATCGGCAAAGGGGTTGGGCTGCACGGCCAGCGGCGCTTCCTCGATCCGCAGGGTCAGGTTGCCCTGGCTGACGGCAACCCGGCTGATCCGCACATCCTCGCCCATCACGATGGTGCCGGACCGCTGGTCCACGACGACCCGCGCGCGGCGCTCGGGCTCGACGGCCACGTTCTCGATCCGGCCCAGCGCATGGGCGGGCGAGGGCATGTTCGTGGCCGCGATGTCCAACAGTACCGTGCCCGCGTCCAGCATCACCGCCACGGGGCGCTCCATCTCGCGGTTGATCGCCTGCTCGATGCGGCCGGCGGTCGTGAAGTCCGGCGTCCGAAGCGCCAGCCGGATGCGCTCGAGCGAGCCGAAATCGAACTCGATCTCCCGCTCGACCCGCGCACCGCCGGGGATGGCACCGGCGGTCGGCACCCCCTGCGTCACGCTTGCCGCGTCCCCCTCGGCCACGGCGCCGCCGGCGATAACGGTACCCTGCGCCACGGCATAGATCAGGCCGTCCGCGGCGTTCAGCGGTGTCATCACCAGCGTCCCGCCCAGCAGGCTGTCGGCATCGCCGATGGCCGACACCGTCACGTCGATGCGCCCGCCGGCCCGCGCAAAGGGCGGCAACGCACCCGTCACCAGCACCGCCGCCACGTTCTTGGGGCGGAACTGTTCGCCGGTGACGTTTACCCCCAGGCGTTCCAGGATGTTCGACATGATCTCTTCGGTGAAGGGCGAATTGCGGATCCCGTCGCCCGTGCCGTTCAGACCGACGACCAGGCCATAGCCCACCAGGTCATTGCCCCGCACCCCGTCGAATTCGACCAGGTCCTTGATGCGCACCTGACTGGCGGCGGCAATCTGCGGCGCGGCCAGTGTCAGAAGAACGAATGCCAGAAGCCGCAGCATCACAGATAGTTCGCCAGGCTAAGCTTCGACATGCGGGCGGTCACGGTATAGAGGGTTTCGAGTTGCACCTGTACATCCTGTAGTTTGGTGGCAGCATCATAGGGGTCGACCCCCACGAGATCGTTCCGCGCCATTTGAAGCGCGGTCTTTTCGGCGTTTTGCCGGGTGGTCACCTGTTCCAGTCGGTGTTCGGTCACGCCCAGCTCGCCCCGCAGGCGGGTGACGGCGTTTCCGGAGTTCAAGAGGGCTTCGCCCGCGATATTCATCAGCGACACGCGCGCGACCTGGCTGCCGGCCAGCGCCCCGCGGTCCAGCAGGGCGGCCTTCGCGGTATCGGCCAGCACCTGCCGCAGGTCGGCGTTGTCGGCGCGGATCCCGAACTCGACACGTTCGCTGTCCGAAACGGAGACGGGCGCCCGGGCGATGTCGGCTCCAAGATAGGCCGCCGTGTCGAACCCGCCGCCCGGCGCGAACCAGGCATCCACCGCGTCGTTCAGATCCCCCGCGGTCGGTGCGCCGCCCACGTCGGCCATGAGCGCGGTCAGGATCGCGCCGCTATCGGCCAGCGGCGTGGTGTCCGTGGCTGCGCCGGCAAAGACGCTTTGCCCGGCGATCGTGGTGTTGAGCGCCCCGACCATGCTGTCGAAGCGTTGCGCGGCCTCTTCCGACACGGCCCCCAGGTAGGCGGGATCGCCCCCCGCGGCGGCGGTGAGCAGCAGGGTGGACAGATCCGACGCCCGGTCCGAAACCGCGCCCAGCGCGCCTTGCGCCACGCCGACCAGCATCGCGGTTTCCTTGGTCGTTATCGTATAGGCGCCCAGCACGCTGAGCGACCGGTCGAGCCCCGCCATCGGCCCCACGTCGCCCGACCGCAGGACCGAATCCGCGTCGCGCCGGCCCGTGGTCATCTCGGTCGAGAGACGCTCGATCTGGTCCTTCATCGTGCGGTTGGCGAGGCGGGAGGAGAAGCTGGCGGCGAGGTCGCCGATGGAAAGCGCGCGCATAAGATCAGATCTCCATCAGGCGTTGGATCATCGCGTCGACCGTCTGGACCACGCGGGCATTGGCGGCATAGGCCTGTTCGACCAGCATCAGCTTCTGCAGCTCCTGATCGCTGTCGACGCCATGCGTCATCTCTTCGGTCCGCAGGGCGTCGTTGCGGGTCTGCGCATAGATGCGGCTGGTCTCGGAGGCGGCCTGATCCGCGCTGCTGATCGCCATCAGCCGGTCGGCCAGGCCGCCGGCCGACACCTGCGCGCCGCCGAAATCACCACTGGCCGGACTGCGCGGGGCGGAAAGAGCGTCGAGGAGACGGTTCAGACCCCGCGCATCGCCGACATTCCCTTCGGCAGCAGCACCCAGACCGTCGCGCAGGCGCCATGCGGCGCCGCCCTCGGCGGCGACCACGGCGGCATTCAACGCGATCCGCGCCGACAGACCGGTTTCGTCCGCCGGGTCGAGCGGGGCGCCACGATCGGTGAAGAGACCCGGCGCACCTGCCGCGCGGGTCGGATCGACGCCGGGGGCCTCGAACCGTTCGACGAGGTCGCGCGCCACGGCGTCCAGGCGCGCCTGTGCCTGCGGGGCGAGGGTATCGCGCACCTCGAACTGGGCCGACAGCGTGCCGCCGTCGAACCGGCCCCCGGGTTTCGCCGCGACGGGATCGCCATTGACCGTCAGCCCAGACAGGAAGCCGCCGGCGTGGGACACGGTCGGATCGACGGCCGAGACGGGCGTGAACCCGACCTCTGCCGCGCGACCGTCCAGAAGGATCTGACCGCCGGTCGTGATCAGAGCCACGCCATCCGCCTGCCGCGGCATGATCCGCACCGGGACGATGGCCGACACCTTGTCGATCAGTTGCTGCCGTTGGTCCAGCAGCGCATTCGCCCCGCCCGGATCGCGCGATCGGACGGCGATCTGGGCGTTGAGGTCGACAAGCCGGTTGAGGCTGTCATTCAGGGTCTCGACATCTGCGGCGATCGCCTGGTCGGCCGCCAGACGACGGGCCTGCACGCCGTCGGACGCGGTGTTGAGCGCCTGCACGACCGCCTCGGCCGCCTCGACCGAGGAGGTGAGCCGCGCCATGCTGTCGGGACGTGCGGCGGCCGAGACCAGCTCGCCTTCGAACCGGGCCATGAGGGCCGACAGGCTGTCGGGATCCTCGACCCGGCCGACAAGATCGGTCGCCGCGCTCAGGAACCCGGTCCGCGTATCCTCCTGCCCCAGCGCGGCATCCGACAGGCGCCGGTCGGCCAGCACCACCCGGTCGACGAAACGGCTGATGCCGTCGATGCGGACGCCCGCCCCCGAGCCGCCCAGCACGTCGGCAGAAAGCTCGACGTTGCGCCGGGCATAGCCGGGGGTCATGGCGTTCGACAGGTTGCTTGAAACCACCTGCGCCGACCGGCCGGCAGCGGACAGCCCGCTCAGGGCATTGGATAGGGCTGACGTAATGCTCATGCCGTGTTCCTCCGGTCAGCGCGCCGCGATCAGCGCTTGAGGTTGGTGGTTTCCTGCATCATCTCGTCGACCGTCTGGATGATCTTGGCGTTCGACGAATAGGCGCGCTGGGTCTGGATCAGCGTGGTGAGCTCTTCCGCGATATCCACGGTCGAGTTTTCCAGCGTGTAGCCCGACACCTCGCCTACCGGGCCCTCGGCCGCGTTCCACAGGAAGAAGGGGCCGCTTTCCTCGCTGACCGAGTAGGTCTGGCCGTCATGCACGTTCAGCCCGTCCGCGTTCTGGACGTCGACCACCGGCACCCGGTAGATCGGGCGGGTAAAGCCGTTGTCGTAGCTGGCATAGAGAACGCCATTCGGATTGATCTCGACATCGAGGAGGTTGCCGACGGGCGAGCCGTCCTTGGACAGCGTCGTCGGGGCGAAATCCGCCTCGAGCTGGGTCAGGCCGTTGGGATCGCCGATTTCGCCGATGGCCAGCGTCATCGCCTGTGTCGGCAGCGCCAGGTCCAGCGTGCCGTCGGCGTTGTAGGCCGGGCCGCTCACCACGTTGACCTGCTCCAGCGTCCCGCCCGAGCCGTCGGCGGTGTCGAAGGTCAGTTCATATTCGCCGACGACGGCCCCGCCCTGCGAACTGTCGGCGATCACCATGGTCCAGGTGTTGGACTGACCGTTGGCGGGAATGTCGGGCGTGAAGGTGAAATCGAGCGTCTGGCTGACGCCCAGGTTGTCGAAATACTCGGTCGAGATCTGCAGCGTGTCGCCATCCGCGTCGGACAGCGTGCCGCTGGCCGGAAGGTTCAGACCCAGCTGGACGTTGCGCGTCGGGTTGGCGGCGAACTGGTTGTGGGTGACCTGCACCGGCTCAAGCTCTTGCGAGGTGTCGCGGCGCATCTCGGGGATGGTCCCGTCGGGGTTCGCCGGCCAGCCCATCAGGGCCATCCCGGCGCTGTTAACCAGATAGCCGTCGTCGTTGGGCTGGAACGATCCCGTGGTCATCAGCCGGAAGGGCAGTTCGATCGATTCGTTGTTGACCGCGACGATGTCGGTCACCGGCAGGAAGCCGCGGCCGGCAATCGCGAAGTCGGTCGAATTGCCGGTGCCGATCAGCTGCCCGCGCTCGCTGATCGCGGTCGCGGTCGTCGCCCGCACCCCGCCCGCCGTGTACTGCCCGGCGGTGTTGTTGCCGATGACCATCGAATGGAATTCGGCGCTGTTACGCTTGTACCCGTTGGTCGAGGCATTGGCGATGTTGTCGGAGATCGTCGCCAGCCGGGTGGCATTCGCGTTCAGACCCGACACACCGGCCTGAAGGGAGGAGGAGATTGACATGTTGCGCCTTTCTGCTGCGGACCTCTTGGCCCCGGGGCCACGTTTAGGCGAACGGGCTTAAGGGCCGCCTAATCAGTAAAATGCTGTGGGAATTCGTCGGGCGTGCGCCGCTAGTCGCGGCGCAGCAGAACCATCTCGATGCGGTTGTTGCGCAGGGCCATGGGGTCGGGATCATAGGGTCGCGTGTCGGCGAAGCCCTCGATCCTCTGGATCCGACCCCGGGAGATTCCCGGCGCCAGCATGCCGCGTACAGTCTGGGCGCGATCGGTCGACAGGTCCCAGACCGGGCTGTCGCGCAGCACGATGGGGTCCGACCGGACGTGCCCCTTGATCGCGATCTCGTTGCCGACCAGCGCGAAGACCTCGCCCACCACGGCCACTAGCTCGTAAAGCATCGACCGCGCGGCGGCGCCGTCAAAGAGCGGCGTCCCTTCGAGATCGAAGAGTTCGACGATCAGCCCCTCGTCGGTGACGCGGGTCACGATATGGCGCTGCAGCCGTTCGCTTACCATGCTTTCGCCGGACTTGCCGGTCAGCATCGCCTCGATCTCGGTCAGGTCGGGTTCGGTCTCGGGGCCGTCTCCGCGCTCGGCGTCCTGAGCGGTGCCGGTGGTGCCCTGCGCCTTGTCATGGCTGGAATGGTGACGCTGCGACGCGCCGATGCCGTTCTTCGACAGGCTTTGTTCGGAAAATACCGAATCGCCCCCGAAACTCCCATCGCCGCCGCCCGACACCTGATTGACCGGAATCGCCGGGTTGAAATAATCGGCGATGCCGCTGCGCTGTTCCTCGGTGGTCGCGTTCAGCAGCCACATCAGCATGAAGAACGCCATCATCGCCGTCACGAAGTCAGCATATGCAACCTTCCACGCGCCGCCGTGGTGGCCATCGCCGCCCGTGATTTTCTTGCGCTTGATGATAATCGGCGCGTTGCCCTGCCCCGCCATGTTCCCCGCCTCGCATCTGCCCCGAGGCCGACCCTAGCGAAACGCCGTGAAGGCGCGATTAACCGCGGGAGGAAGGGAGGAGGGGTCGCCGCGTCAGCGGCGATCCTGCGGGCGTGGTGGCCTGAGGGTCTGGTGGGGAATGGTGCCGGTGATAGGACTCGAACCTACGACCCCATCATTACGAATGACGTGCTCTACCAGCTGAGCTACACCGGCTTCCGGCGCGCTTCCTAGCCGGGATTGGCGGGGGGGTCAAAGGCTATTTCTTCGTCGCGTTCGCCTCGTCTCGCTGGTCCTGCGGAACGATCACCTCGGCCTCGGGGACGCTGGTCGCCGTGGGCCGCCTGTCGGCCCCGACCGGCGGCACGTCGCCCGGGGTCGTCGCATCCGGCGTCGCCGGGCCACCGGGCGACGTCGTCCCACCCGTTGCCGCCGCATCGGGTGCGGGCACGCTGGTCGGCGCCCCTTCGGTGGTCCCGACCAGCAGCGGCAGCATCTCGCCCCCGGTGGGCAGCACGACCTCGCCCGAAGGGGGTTCGCGCCACGTCATCGTGTCGAAGGCGCCGCAGTTGCCGCAGACCGGGGTCCAGCGCATCTCGATGTTCTGACACTTGTCGCACACCCATTGCGGGCCGCGCGGCGCCGACAGCGCCCGTGTCAGCCAACCGCGGGTCAGATCGTCCGACGCGCCTTCGCCGCGTTCGATCGCGGCCATCAGCGTCATCGCCCGGGCCGACGGATGGGATGTCACCAGATCGCCCAGCGCCCGGCGCGCCCCGGGAAAATCCTCGGCCGCGATGTGCAATTCGGCATCCAGCATCCGGGTCTCGGGGTGGCTGGGATGCGTGCGGGTCAGCGCGTTGAACCGCTTCAGCCGCTGCTCCGGTGTCTCGTCGGGGCGGATCTCGGCAAAGGCGGCGGCCAGCTCGGGGTGCGGCTGCGCCTCCCACGCCTTTTTCAGGACGCGGGCGGCATAGCGGTCCTTGCCCTGCGCGATGTACTGGCGGGCGGCCAGCGCGGCGGCGGGGATCAGGTCGGGCGACAGGCGATTCGCCTCGATCGCGGCTTCGCGGGCCTCGACCGTCTTGCCCTCTTCCGCGACCTCGCGCGCGGCCGAAAGCGCCAGCACCGCGTCGCGGCGGCGGTGGACGTCGCGCGGAAGGCTGCCATGCTTGAGCTTGGCCCCGAGGGTCCGGCGGGCGCCGTCCCAGTCGTGCCGCTGTGCCTGCAGACGCAGCAGGACATCCTGCGTCTCTTCGTGCTGCGGTTTCAGGGCAAAGGCCTTTTCGGCCAGCTTGAACGCCGTTTCCGTGTCGTTGTCGTCCAGCTTCTGCTTCATCAGTCCGCGCACGCCCACAAAGCGGGTGCGATCATCGGCCAGCAGCGCGCGATAAACCTCTTCGGCGCGGCGCTTGTCGCCCACCATCTCGGCCGCCTGCGCGGTGATAAGGCGGGTCAGCTCGGGGCGGTGCAGGTAGCGTTCGGCGCGGTCGGCCTTGCTCAGCGCGACGCGCCCCTCGCCCGAGGCCAGCGCCATCACCGCGTCGGCCAGCGCCTGGAACCCCTTGCGTTCGCGGTTGCGGGTGAAATAGCGCGTCAGCGCCGTTTCGTCCCCGTTCAGGAACCGCAGGAAGGCCACGACAAGGCCCACCAGCTTGACCACGACCCACACGGCGAAGAGCAGCACCAGAAGGGCGATCACGGCCTGCAGAGGCCCGAGGGTGAATTCCGTCCCGGCCACGGCGACGCGCACGCCGCCCTCGGTGTCCAGCAGGTAGCTGGCCCCGATGGTGGCCAGCGCGACCAGAACCAGGAAGACGACGATCTTGATGAGGGACCAGAGCATCTTTGTTCCTTAGTTCGCGCTGAGATCGGCGGTGAGCGAGGCCAGGGCCTCGTCGACCGCGATGCGGGTTTCGGCTGTGTCGATCCACTCGGCCATTTCGGCGCGGCCCTCTTCGGGCAGCGCGTCGAGTTCGGCGAGAGCGGCGGCAAGGTCGCCCTCGGTCAGCCGGGCCTCGGCGCGCGACAGGACGGCATCGGGGTCGTCGCCTTCGCGTTCGCCCAGCGACCGCGCTTCGGTCTGGCTGCGCAGGAAGGTGCCGAACCGCTGGCTCAGGCTGCCCGAGCCGGCGCCGGCATTGCGCGACGCGGCCAGCGAATCCCGCGCCGCCGGGAGGAAATCGACCTGCAGCGCGCCGATGCTGGCGACGCCGCTGTCCGCCTGCGCGGCCAGCACTTCGGGCACCGCGACATTGGAGTTCTCGGTCAGCGACGACAGCGCGCCGGCATAGCCGTCGCCACCCTCGACCGCCGCCTGTATCCGGGTCAGCGCGGCCCGGGCGGTCAGCGCCCGCGCCTGCGCCTCGGATTGCTGCTGCAGGCTGGTCGCACGCTCTTCGGCCTGCGAGATCTCCTGCCGCTGCGCATCCAGATCGGATTGCAGCGTTTCAAGCTGCCGGGCATAGGCATCGAGCGCCTCGCCGGTCTCCGCGCTGCCTTCGCTGCGGGTGGCGGCAATCTCGCCGATCCGCTGTTCCAGCGCGTCGATACGGTCGGCCAGCGCGGCGACCTGCTCGCCGGTCTCGGCCGATCCGGAACCGGCGGAATTGCGCAGCTCTTCCAGCTGCGCCTCGGTCACGCCGCCGGGGGCAGACGCGATCTCGTCCGAAAGCGTGGCAAGCTGCTGTTCCACCGAATCGATCCGGCCCGACCGCTCTTCGACCGTGGTCGAGAGGTCGGACAGCGTGCCCTGAAGCGACTGGATCTCGCCCGCCTGCGCATCAAGTCGTTCCACCAGCGCCGTGTCGGTGCCCGATGTCCCGCCGATGCCGCTGTAGGTGGCGACCGCAAAGCCAATGGCCCCAGCCAGAACGCCGCCCAGAAGCAGGGCAACGAACCCCGGCCCGCCGCTGCGGCCGCTTTCGGCGGGCGCGGGGGTGCCGCCCGGAGGCGTGCCCGCGCCGTTCGGTCCCGTGCTGGCCGCAGAAGCGCCGCCACCGCCGGGGACGAGCGTGTCACGCCCCCCGGCCCCCGGAACCTCGTCCTTGGGGACGGGCCGGTCGGCGATGGGGTCACCGTCGGCGTTCCGATCGGCGCGTCCCTTGGTCGACGGGATGGACGACCCGGCGCCGGTTGCGGTCTTGGTAGAGGTGCCCGAGCTGGCGGAACCCGCGCCTGCGGAACCCGAGCTGGCGGGAATCGTGTCCGACCCTCCGGTGGCGCCGGGCAGGGTTTCGCCGTCCGAAGCGGTGCCGCTAAGCGTCGTGTCGCCAGCAAAGGGCGCGTCGGGATCTGTGGCGGAAGAGTTCGCCGACGCGGCGTCCGGGCCTTTCGCTCCGGCGTCGCCGGCCTTGGGGGTCGCGCCGGACGAGGTCGCGCCCGAAGTGCCTGCCGGCGTGTCCGTGACCGCGTCGCGCGCGGCCTTCGGCGCCGGCACATCGCCCTGGGTTTCGCCGGCCAGCGTGTCCTCACCGCTGGTGACCGCGCCCGCGGGCGTGGACTGCGTGGGCGTCGAAGATGTCGTGCCACCCGCCGCGGGCTTGCCCGTCTGAACGGTGGCGTCCGTGGGCGTCTGCGGGGTGGCCCCGGTTTCGGTGGCCGAAGCCTTGCCCGCTTTCGTCGCCGTGTCGGGCCCGGATTTCGCGGACGCGCCGGACGTCCGGCCGGTCCCGCCGGTGTTCGGTTTCTTCGCTCTGGCCACGGCTCGCACCTCTTCCCTGTCACATCTCCTGCCCGGCGCAAAACGCCCGGCTTTCACCGAAACCTAGCCCGCCCCCCCGCAGCCAACAAGGCCGGTCACACCCCGGGTTGTCGCTGAAACAACCGGATCAGCGCCGCAACCATCGCCTGCGCGTCGGGACTCTCGGCGATTTCACACTCTGCGGACCCCCGACGCGTGCCCTCCCACGCCCCCTCCCACGCTGCCGCAACAGCGGGGCTGAGCGCCACCGCATGGATCCGCGCGCCCGTATCGGCGGCCATCGCGGGCACCGCCATGGCTGCCAGCGTGGCCGAACGGGGTGAAAACAGCGGCCAGAAAACCGGCGCCGCCCCCGCCAGCGCGGCGCGCCCCGCCTCGGGCAAGGGCTGCGCGATCTGGTCATAGACCATGAAGCCGCGCGTCGGCAGCCCGGCAGAACAAAGCCTGCGCGCCACGTCGCCGCGGGTATGGCGCCCGTGCAGGTGCCATAGCGGCGTGGCCGGGCGCAGACCCGGCAGCGTGGCGATCAGCGTCTCGGCATCCTCGGCGACCGCCTGCGCGGCAAACCCCGCCGCACGGGCGGCGTGGGCGGTCGCGCCGCCCACCGTCCAGACCGGCAGGGGCAGGAGATCCGCGCGCCCGGCAATCGCCTGCACCGCCTGCGCCGAACTCAGGATCAGACCGGCCGGCGCCGTGCCTCCCTCGACCTCTTGCCCCTGTTCGTGGCCGGGCACAGCCTCCGGCAGGGACTGGATCCGCATCAATGGCGCAATCACCGCGACATGCGGGGGCAGGGCATCGGCGCAAAGGGCGGCAAAGCGCCGGGCGGCGTCGTCGGGCCGGGTCAAAAGCAGGCGGGGGCGGACATCGGACAAGGCGGCCTCCGGTTCGGGTCGGGGCGGATCGGGGCGGGTCCGGCACGGGGGGGCGGCCCGGATTGTGCAGACAGGCTTCGGGTGCTACCTCTTGCCGCCCGCCGCGGCAACAGGCTTGCCCGCAAGGAGACCCCGCATGTCCGCCCCCCTGACGATCCTCGGACTGGAAAGCAGCTGCGACGACACCGCCGCCGCCGTCGTGCGGTGCGGCGGAAACACCGGGGCGGACGGCGCGCAGATCCTGTCCTCGGTGGTCTACGGTCAAGCCGCGCTGCACGCGAGCTTCGGCGGCGTCGTGCCCGAAATCGCCGCCCGCGCCCATGCCGAAAAGCTCGACCACTGCGTCGAGGCCGCGCTGGACGAGGCCGGCGTGACGCTGGCCGACTGCGACGCGGTCGCGGTGACGGCGGGCCCGGGGCTGATCGGCGGGGTCCTGGCCGGGGTGATGTGCGCCAAGGGCATCGCCGCCGGAGCGGGCCTGCCGCTGGTGGGCGTCAACCACCTTGCAGGCCACGCGCTGACCCCGCGGCTGACCGACGGGCTGGCATTTCCCTACCTGATGCTGCTGGTCTCGGGCGGGCATTGCCAGTTCCTGATCGCCCATGCCCCCGACCGGTTCGACCGGCTGGGCGGCACCATCGACGACGCGCCCGGCGAAGCCTTCGACAAGACCGCGCGCCTGCTGGGCCTCGGCCAGCCCGGCGGCCCCGCGGTCGAGGCCGAGGCGCAGGCCGGCGACCCGGCCCGCTTTGCCCTGCCCCGCCCGCTGCTGGACCGGCCCGGCTGCGACATGAGCTTTTCGGGCCTGAAGACCGCGATCCTGCGCGAACGCGACCGCTGCATCGCCGTCCATGGCGGGCTGACCCGGCAGGACCGTGCGGACCTTGCGGCCGGGTTCCAGGCCGCGGTCGCCGACGTCCTGGTCGAAAAGACCCGCCGCGCGCTGGACCAGTACCTTTCGCTGGCCCCCGCCGCGCCTGCGCTGGCCGTGGCGGGCGGGGTGGCGGCGAACGGGCCGCTGCGGACCGCACTGACGGTGCTGGCCGCCGGGCGGGGCGTCCGCTTCGTCGCGCCACCCTTACGCCTTTGCACGGACAACGCGGCGATGATCGCCTGGGCGGGGCTTGAAACCTATGCCGCGGGCGCCCGCGACGGCATGGACCTAGCCGCCCGCCCGCGCTGGCCTCTGGACACCACGCGGGCGCCGCTTCTGGGCAGCGGGCGGCGGGGGGCCAAGGCCTGAACGACGGCCGCCCATTGCCCCCGGGCCCGCAGTCGGTAGATTGCCCGCAACCGACGTGAAGGAGAGCCCCATGCACGCAGCCATCATCTGCCGGGACAAGCCCGGCTCGTCCGAGCTTCGCAAGACCACCCGCGAGGCGCATCTCGCCTATGTCGAACAAAGCGGCGTGGTGAAGATCGGCGGTCCCTTTCTCGACCCCGCGGGCGCGATGGTGGGATCGCTCCTGATCCTCGAGGTGCCCGACCTGGCCGCCGCGGCCGCCTGGGCCGAGGCCGACCCCTACGCGCAGGCGGGCCTGTTCGAAGAGGTCAGCGTGATCGAATGGAAGCAGGTCATCGGCGCATGAACTACTGGCTGTTCAAGTCCGAGCGCGCGACATGGTCGTGGGACCAGCAGGTCGCGCGCGGCGAGGCGGGCGAGCAATGGGACGGCGTGCGCAACTACCAGGCCCGCAACTTCATGCGGCAGATGCAGGTGGGCGACCGCGGGTTCTTCTACCACTCGCAGGACGAAAAGGCGGTGGTCGGCATCGTCGAGGTCTGCGCCGAGGCGCATCCCGACAGCACGACCGATGATCCGCGATGGGAATGCGTGGACATCAAGGCGGTGCGCTCGGTCCCCACGCCGGTGACGCTGGCCGACTGCAAGGCCGATCCGCGGCTGGAAAACATGGTGCTGGTCAACAACACCCGCCTGTCGGTGCAGCCCGTGACTCCCGATGAATGGGCCGCGGTCTGCGACCTGGCGGGGCTGAACGCCCCCGCCTGATCCACGGCCGCCCCCGGGGGGCACCGCCCTGGGCGGGCGTCACCCGAGAGGCACCAGAGCAAGGAGAACGCCATGAAGGTCGGTATCGTGGGCGCGGGCATGGTCGGCAGTGCCGCGGCCTATGCCCTGACACTCAGCGGCAGCGTCACGCAGGTGGTGCTGGTCGACCGCAACGCCGCGCTTGCGCAGGCGCAGGCCGAGGATATCGCCCATGCCGCGCCCTTCGCCTCGACCACGCAGGTGCGTGCGGGCGACTACGATGCACTGGACGGCGCCGGCGTGGTGATCCTGGCCGCGGGCGTCAGCCAGAAGCCGGGCGAGACGCGGATCGAGCTTCTGGACCGCAACGCGGCGGTGTTCCGCGACGTGGTGGGCCAGGTCCTGACCCACGCGCCGCAGGCGATCCTGCTGGTCGCGTCGAACCCCGTCGACGTGATGACCGACATCACCACCCGCATCTCCGGCCTTCCGGCGGGGCGGGTCATCGGGTCCGGCACGATCCTCGACACCGCGCGATTCCGCAGCCTGCTGGCGGGGCACCTCGGCGTGGCACCGCGATCGCTGCATGCCTCGGTGCTGGGCGAACACGGCGACAGCGAGGTGCTGGCCTGGTCCTCGGCCCGGGCGGGGTCGCTGCCGCTGGCGGACTTCGCCGCCCAGATGCATGCGCCGCTGACCGAAGGCGCCCGTGCCCACATCGACGAGGGCGTGCGCCGCGCCGCCTACCGGATCATCGAAGGTAAGGGCGCCACGTGGTACGGTATCGGCGCGGGCCTGACCCGGATCGTGCAGGCCATCGCGGCCGATCAGCAGACAATCCTGACCGTGTCGATCCGCACGCCCGACGTTCTGGGTGTCGGACCAGTCACCCTGTCCCTGCCCCGCCTCGTGGGACGCAACGGCGTCAGCGCCACGGTGGTGCCCGAGCTGGACAAGGGCGAGGCCGACGCCCTGCGGCAGGGCGCCGAAATGCTGCGCGATCTGGCCGGGGCCGTCACGGTCTAAGTCTCAGTCAAAGGCCGCTTCGCGCCCCAGCTGCACCGTCAGCAGGTAGTAGAGCACCGCGCGATACTTTCGCGGCTGCGCCGGACCGTAGGTTTCAACGGCCGCGTCCAAGGCCTCATCCAGCTCCGGCCCCTCGCGCAGGCCCAGGCGGCGCGAGAGAAAATTCTGCCGAATGCGCCGCCGCTCCTGCGGGTCCTCCGCCGCCACCAGCGATGCGTCGGGCGAATAGATCGTCGGCCCGCAGGCGATGGTCACCTGCGTCAGAAGACCCATGTCCGGCTCGATTCCGCATTTTTCACGAAGGTCGGCGGCATAAAGCGCGATCAGGTCGGCACGTTTCGTCATCTTCGGCCCTCCGGCAGGCGAACCCGTCAATTCTGGCACGCAGAGCGGATTTCGCCAAGACAGGGCCGGGCCAGCGGCTTGAGGGTCAGTCCCCAGCCGGCCCCGGCGGGATAACGGCCCCAGCCATGGCTCCGGGGCCGCGAACCTTCGGGCAACGACTTGCGGCCGCGGTCCTGTCCAGCGCCCGCCCCCGGGTCTCCGGTCAGACCGGACCCGAAAAGGGGCACCCGGTGGCGCCCCCTCGCAGATCAGTAGCGATAGTGTTCCGGCTTGAACGGCCCCTCGGGCGTGACGCCGATATAGGCCGCCTGTTCCGTCGACAGCTGGGTCAGCTTCACGCCGATCCGGCCCAGGTGCAGGCGCGCGACCTTTTCATCGAGATGCTTGGGCAGGATGTAGACCTGGTTGTCGTATGCGTCGCCCCGTGTCCACAGCTCGATCTGCGCCAGCGTCTGGTTGGTGAAGCTCGCGGACATCACGAAGGACGGGTGGCCGGTCGCGTTGCCGAGGTTCAGCAGACGCCCCTCGGACAGCAGGATCAGACGATTGCCCGAAGGCATCTCGATCATGTCCACCTGGTCCTTGATGTTGGTCCACTTGTGGTTCTTCAGGTTGGCGACCTGGATCTCGTTGTCGAAGTGGCCGATGTTGCCGACGATCGCCATGTCCTTCATCTCGCGCATGTGCTCGATGCGGATGACGTCCTTGTTGCCCGTGGTGGTGATGAAGATGTCGGCGCTGTCGACGACGTCCTCCAGCAGCACCACCTCGAACCCGTCCATCGCGGCCTGCAGGGCACAGATCGGATCGGCCTCGGTCACCTTGACCCGCGCGCCGGCCCCGGCCAGCGACGCCGCCGACCCCTTGCCCACGTCGCCATAGCCGCAGACGACGGCGACCTTGCCGGCCATCATCACGTCGGTGGCGCGGCGGATCCCGTCGACCAGGCTTTCCTTGCAGCCGTACTTGTTGTCGAACTTCGACTTGGTGACGCTGTCGTTGACGTTGATCGCGGGGAAGGGCAGGTGCCCGTTGCGCTGCAGCTCGTAGAGGCGATGCACGCCGGTGGTCGTCTCTTCCGACACGCCCTTGATCTGGTCGCGCATCTTCGTGAACCAGCCGGGGCTTGCCTCCATCCGCTTGGCGATCTGGGCCTTGATCACGCCCTCTTCCTCGGACTGCGGAACGGGGATGATGTCCTCGCCCGCCTCGGCCCGCGCGCCCAGCAGGATGTAGAGCGTCGCATCGCCGCCGTCGTCCAGGATCAGGTTCGGCCCCTCGGGGAACTGGAACGAGCGGTCAAGGTAATCCCAGTGCTCTTCCAGGCTCTGCCCCTTGATGGCGAAGACCGGAACGCCGGCCTCGGCAATTGCCGCCGCGGCGTGATCCTGGGTCGAGAAGATGTTGCACGACGCCCAGCGCACGTCCGCGCCCAGCGCGACCAGCGTCTCGATCAGGCAGGCGGTCTGGATCGTCATGTGCAGCGAGCCCACGATGCGCGCGCCTTTCAGCGGCTTGGCCTGCCCGTATTCCTCGCGCAGCGCCATGAGGCCCGGCATCTCGGTCTCGGCGATATCCAGTTCCTTGCGGCCATAGCCGGCAAGTGAGATGTCCTTGATGATATAATCGTCAGCCATGATGCCATTCCTGTCCGCGGATGTTTGCAAGCGGGCTAGCAAGTTATCCCCATGAGAACAAGCGAGGGACGCCGCCCGCCCCTGCCCCCTAGCGCGAACCGCTTAGCGAAAGATTGCCGTGGCCCCGGCAGGCGGCGCCGCGGCAATGTTGGAGCGCGGGATCGTTTGCGATAGGCCTCGCGCCGGACCAAGAGGAAAGGCGAAGGGCATGGCGAAACCGGCGCGGGCGTGGCAGCGGATGCTCTCGGGGCGCAGGCTCGACCTGCTGGACCCCACACCCATGGATATCGAGATCGAGGATATTGCCCACGGCCTTGCCTTCGTCGCCCGCTGGAACGGCCAGACGAGGGGCGATTTTGCCTATTCCGTCGCCGAGCATTCGCTTCTGGTCGAAGAGATCTTCGGCCGCATCGTCCCCGACAGCCCGCCGCGCTGGCGGCTGGCGGCCTTGCTGCACGATGCCCCGGAATACGTGATCGGCGACATGATCTCGCCGGTGAAGGCCTCGGTCGGGCCCAGCTATGGCGTGCTGGACGACCGGTTGTCGACGGCGGTGCACCTGCGCTTCGGCCTGCCCGCCCAGGTGCCCGTGACGGTGAAGAAGCAGATCAAGCGCGCCGACCGCATCTCGGCCTACATGGAGGCGGTGCAGATCGCGGGCTTTGCCGAACCCGAGGCCGCGCGGGTCTTCGGCCGCCCCTCAGAGACGCTGATGCAGGGACTCTCGATCCTCCTGCGGCCGCCGAAAACGGTGCGCGCGGCCTATACCGCGCGTCACCAGGAGCTTCTGTCACTCATCTAGCGGTCTCCTGCATCGCGGCCTACCAGAGGTCGCGAAACGGGTTGAACCGATAGCGTCCGTGCCCCCGCAGGGCCACGTCGTCGTGCAAGTGCGGCGGGACCTGCCGCAACAGGTGCGCCCTGCGGCGGCTGGCCTCCCGCGTGCGGTGATGCCGGGTCGCCGTCATCAGGCTGTCAGCAAGGATCGTGAACATCTTTCCCTCCATGGGCTGCGATGCCCAGAAGGTAGGGGCATTGCGCGGTCCCGCCTAATCAGGAAGAATGCCACCCTGTAAGTTCAGCTAACAGGAAGTCATGGACTGGAAGGCCTTCCCCTCCCTCAGTGCCCTGCGCGCGTTCGAGGCCGCCGCCCGCACCGGCAGCCTGTCCGCGGCGGCGCGCGAACTCAACGTGACCCATGCCGCGGTGGCGCAGCATATGCGCGCGCTCGGCGAACGCTTCGGCCGGCCGCTGATGCAGCGCGACGGGCAAGGCATGGCGCTGACAGATGACGGCCGCGTGCTGGCCACGGCGGTCCAGGACGGCTTTCTGCGGATTGAAGAGGGGATAGCGACGCTGGAACGGCGTCACGTCGTCCGCCCCCTGCGCCTCTCCCCCACGCCGACCTTCGCCGAGGCGTGGCTGGTCCCGCGGATCGGCGAATTCTGGTCGCGCCACCCCGAGATCGAGCTGTCGATCCTGCCGACGCAAGAGGTCGTCGACCTGCGCCGCGACGGCTTCGACCTCGCCATCCGCTTCGGCGACGGGCGCTGGCCGGGGGTCGAGGTCGAGCCCCTGACGCAAAGCAATTTCGTCGTGGTCGCCGCCCCCTCCTTCGCCCGCGGCCGCAGCCTGGATCAGCTGGGACCACTGGAAAGTCACAAATGGTACGTCTCGCGCGGCTCGCGGGAACAGGTGGTCTGGGGCGCGACCATCGGCTTGTCACCCGAAACCCTGCAGACACAGGAGCTCGTCGACAACTCCCTCGCGCTGTCGGCGGTGCGCGCGGGCTACGGCCTGTCGGTGCAGGCCCGGACACTCGTCGAACGCGACCTGGCCCAGGGCACGCTGGTCGACCTCTACGAAGGCGATCCCGGCGGCCTCGGCTACTTCCTCGTCCGTCCACGCGGCGTCCCCTCGCCACGCCTCGACACCTTGCTGAAATGGCTCCGCCGCAAGGCCCGCGAAGACACCTAGGCGCCCGCCTTTTCTCTTCTTCCCGAATACTCCCGCCGGAGGCACATCGCCCGAAGGCCCCCGAAACGGGGGCCGGAGGGCCAGACGTCGTGCGCCGAAGGCGCCCCGTTTACCGGTTCCATTCACCGGCCGCCCATTCACCGGTGCAGGCCGGCCCGGATTACCGCGGGCTGCGCTTGGCGAGGATGCGTTGCAGGGTCCGCCTGTGCATGTTCAGCCGCCGCGCGGTTTCCGATACGTTGCGGTCGCACTGTTCGTAGACCCGCTGGATATGCTCCCAACGCACGCGGTCCGCGCTCATCGGGTTTTCCGGCGGCGGCGGCAGCGCGTCGGACGAGGCCAGCAGGGCCGAGGTGATGTCGTTGGCGTCGGCCGGCTTCGACAGGTAGTCCGTGGCGCCGATCTTCACCGCGGCCACGGCGGTGGCGATCGCACCATAGCCTGTCAGCACGACGACACGGCTGTCGGGACGGCGTTCGCGGATCGCCTCGACCACGTCGAGACCATTGCCATCCTCGAGCCGCAGGTCGACGACGGCAAAGGCCGGGGGACGGGCGATGGCGATGGCCCGACCGGCAGCGACGGATTCGGCGGTTTCCACCGAAAAGCCCCGTTTCTCCATCGCACGCGCCAGCCGCTTGACGAAGGATTCGTCGTCATCGACCAGCAACAGCGAGCGGTCGGGCCCCAGATCGGTCTCTGTCGGCTCGGCCACGGGCATCTCCTCGGCAGCACCAGGTGTCATTGCAACGTAGATATGTCGCGTCACCGCCGGGGTCAAACCACGACGGATCGCGACGACCCCGCCGCCAGGCTGGCAACCCGTGTCGCCCCCCCTGGCTATTGCGAGCCTTATCTCTCTCGACTGCCGTTTATCCCGCCGCGTCGAGGTAGCAGGCCACGTCCTCGGCCATCGCCTCGGCCGTGAGACCGTCACGCTCGGCCGAGGGCGCGCCGCGAAAGAAATCCACGAAGCCGGTGCCGGGCAGCATCAGGTAGGTATAGGCGGTGTGATCCATCAGGTAATAGTCCGGATCGGCGCCCTCACGCCGGGCACGGTAGACCTTGTAGGCCTCGACCGCTGTTTGAACCTGAGACTCGCTGCCCGTCAGCCCCAGCATCCGGGGATGCAGGTAGTCCGTGTATTCCGCCAGAACCTCGGGCGTATCCCTTTCGGGATCGATGGTGATGAAGACGGGCTTCACCTCGTGCCCCCGCTCCTCCAGCAGATCGACCGCCTCGGCATTGCGCGCGGCGTCGAAGGGGCAGACGTCCGGGCAGAAGGTATAGCCGAAATAGACCAGCGTCGGCGCGTCGATGACATCGTCGGAGGTTACCGTTTCGCCGGTTTCGGACACCAGCTCGAACGGCCCGCCGATGGCCCCCGCCCCGCCGGCGACCTGCGCCCCCCCGCATCCGGCGAACCGGTCGTCGCCTGCGGGCCCCAGCGCCCACCAGGCCACGCCGCCCGCAAGGACGAGGGCCGCCGCGGCGGCACCGGCGACAAGGATCGATCTGCTTGGCATTGGCTTCTCCTGCCACGGGGGACATTCAGCCCATTGATCGGGGCTGCCCCCTCTCACTACAACAGGTCACCATGACGCAAGCCCTCGCCTCGGACCAGGACACGCTTCCCGACTTCGCCGGAATCGACGAAAGCCGCCGGTCGAACTGGGTGCGCCTGCGCACCCTGACCAACCTGCGCTGGATCGCGATCCTGGGTCAGATCGTCGCCATCGCGGTGGGCGAATGGGTACTAAACCTGTCGCTGGAACTGGGGCTGTGCATCCTGACGGTCGGCGTCTCGGTCCTGTCGAACCTGACCGCGACCCTGGTCTTTCCCGCCAGCAAGCGCCTGTCGGAAGGCGAGATGATGGCGCTGCTGCTCTTCGACATCTCGCAACTGGTCGTTCTGCTGTTCCTGACCGGCGGCATCCACAATCCCTTTGCGCTGCTGATCCTCGCGCCGGTCACGATCTCGGCCACGGCGCTGCAGCTGCGGGCGACGCTGCTGATCGGCGCCATCGCCATCGCGCTGATCACGCTGGTCGCCTTCTGGCACATTCCGCTGCGGACCGAGTTCGGCTTCGTCATGCGGATGCCGGGCAACTTCGTGCTGGGCTTCTGGATCGCCATCGTCATCGGCATGGTGTTCCTGGCCGGCTATGCCCGCCGCGTCACCGGCGAGGTCCACGCCATGTCCGAGGCGCTGGTGGCCACGCAGATGGCGCTGGCCCGGGAACAGAAGCTGACCGACCTGGGCGGGGTCGTCGCCGCAGCAGCCCATGAACTGGGCACCCCGCTCGCGACGATCAAGCTGGTCAGCGCGGAACTGATCGAGGAACTGGACGATCCAGACCTGCGCGCCGATGCCGAACTGATCCGCACGCAGGCCGACCGCTGCCGCGACATCCTTCGCGACATGGGGCGGGTGGGCAAGGACGACCTGCACCTGCGGCGCGCGCCCATCTCGACCGTGGTGGCCGAGGCCGCCGCCCCGCACGAGGATCGCGGCAAGGCGCTGCACTACGATATAGGCCCGATCGACGATCCCGACCGCGATCAGCCGGTGATCCTGCGCCGCCCCGAGATCATCCACGGTCTGCGCAACCTGGTGCAGAACGCGGTCGATTTCGCCTCGTCCTCCGTCTGGATCGACATCGCGTGGACCGACCAGACCCTGTTTCTGCGGATTTCGGATGACGGGCCGGGCTATCCCGTCCACGTCCTGCCGCGGATCGGCGACCCCTTCGTGCGCAGCCGCCGCGACGGCACCGCCGCCCGGCCCGAATACCAGGGCATGGGGCTGGGCCTGTTCATCGCCAAGACGCTGCTGGAACGCACCGGGGCCGAGCTGACATTTGCCAATGGCCGCGCGGCGACCGGCATGGCGGCGCGCCCGGGCGCCGACCGCGGCGCCATCGTCGAGGTGTCGTGGCGGCTGGCCGACATCGCCGAACCCCCCGACGCCGCGCGCGGCGCCTTGGGACAGAATCAGCAGATCCCGTTCTGAGGTTCGTCCGCCGCCCGCCCGGATTCTCCGCGGGCGCGCCGGGTGATCCTTGCTGAGACAGCACATGAACACAACATTAACGAGTGTTCACGCAGGGTTACACTTCTTAAAAGTGTGTTAACTATTTGGGCGCAAGTTAGGCAAGCCTTGTAAAAACCTACGAGTTGATCGCCGATGTTCGGATCCGTTTCCAGCGTTTTCGCCGTCTCCGGCCTGACCGCTCTGGCCACCGTGGCGGCCGGATTGCTTCTGACCCTCGCGTTGACAGGTCGCGCCCGCCGGGCCGCCCGCATCCCGCAGGCCGACGACACGCCGCTGCTGGTCTGCCTGTTCGAGGATCGTGTCCTGCAGGACGCGACCGACGAAGGGCGGCGCTTTCTCGATATCGCACCGCCTGAGGGCGACGATCTAAGCCGTTTTTTGCGTCTCATCGACCCGCGCTTTCCGGGGGTCGAGGCCTGTCTCGCCGATCTCGCCCCCGGTCAGACGCACGAGATGGTGGCCACGGACGGCGACGCCCTGCTGCGCCTCACGCAGGGAGAGTCGACGCTGAGCGCCACGCTTCTGGCGACCGGCGACGGCGTGCATCCGACGCCAGAGGCCGACCTGCGAATCCGCGCGATGGACGCGGAGCTGGAACTTCTGCGCCACGTCGCGCAATGCGCCCCCACGCCCATGTGGCTTCAATCCGACACCGGCGTCATCGAATGGGTGAACCGCGCCTATATCGACCTCTGCCAGGCGCGGCTGGGTGAAGACCGCTGCGAAGGCTGGCCGCCGCCGGCATTGTTCTCAATCGATTTCGACGGGCCGGCGTCGTCCAGGGCGGTGCAGCGCCTCTTGCCCGACGGCGCCGGGCCGGACGACCGCAGAACGCCGCCCTGGCACGACTGCCATGTCGAGGAATGCGGGACCCGCTACCTTGTCACCGCGATCGCGGCGCAGGCCCTTGTCCGGGCCGAAACGCGGCACAACGACGTGGTGCAGACGCTGTCGAAGATCTTTGCCCAACTCCCGCTGGGGCTGGTGGTCTTCGGCCGGGAACGCGAGATGCTGCTGTTCAATCCCGCCCTGGCCGACCTGATCGGCCTGCC
The DNA here is from genome assembly GCF_004011175.1 of Mesobaculum littorinae. Taxonomy (GTDB): domain Bacteria; phylum Pseudomonadota; class Alphaproteobacteria; order Rhodobacterales; family Rhodobacteraceae; genus Tranquillimonas; species Tranquillimonas littorinae. The sequence continues at coordinate 394,266 of NZ_RQXX01000003.1, forward strand.
ACCGGCGGATCTGCTGACGATGCCCGATCTCTATACCTTTCTCGATGCGTTGCGGGACCGCAGGACGATCCCCGAGCCGAAGGACTACAAGGAATGGCGCGACCGTCTGACGGCGCTGGACCGGGCCGATTCCGACGGCAGCTTCACCGAAACCTGGCACCTTGCGGACGGCAAGATCGTGCGTGTCACCGGTATGTTGCAGCCGCAGGGCGCTCTGTCGCTGATGTTCTCGGATGTCACCGACGAAATCCTGCGCAGCCGCCGACACCGGCTGGAACGCGAAACCGATCAGGCGGTGCTCGATTCCCTGCCGGACGCAATCGCCGTCTTTTCCACCAGCGGGATCATGGTCGTGTCGAACCGCGCCTACGACCGTCTCTGGAAGGAGCATTCGCTGGAACGTGTCGCCCCGGTGACGCTGGGGTCGGCCATCGAACACTGGGGGGAGATGACCTTCCCCACCCCCGTCTGGTGCGACCTGCGCGGGTTTGCCGAGCAGATGGGCACCCGTGCCGCCTGGCCCGCCGATGTCCAGCTGCGCGACGGACGCCGGATCTGTTGCCGTTTCGAACCGTTGCCGGGAGGCGCCCTGATGGTGATCTTCGCCGTGCCGGGGCTGGCCAACACGTTGGAGGGCGCGATCTGGGGCCGGATCGAGCCGGTGCGACGGCAGGGTTGATGCCGCTTGCACGGCCAACTGCGGCGGGTATGACTGGGGCATGCCCGCCCCTCTGCCTGCCTCGTCGCCCGCCCCTCTTTTCGCCATCGCCCTGTCCTCGCCCGACCGGACGGCGGAACTGGCGCATGCGCTGGCCCCGCATCTGGGCGCCGGCGACACCCTGCTGCTGGACGGCACGCTGGGCGCGGGCAAAAGCCACTTTGCCCGCAGCCTGATCCGCTGGCACCTGGACCGCGCGGGCCTGGCCGAGGATATCCCCTCGCCCACCTTCACGCTGGTGCAGAACTACCACGCGGGCGGGCTGGAGATCTGGCACAGCGATCTCTACCGCCTGGGCGACCCCGACGAGGTGTTCGAACTGGGGCTCGACGAGGCCTTCGCCACCGCCCTCGTGCTTGTGGAATGGCCCGACCGCCTGGGTGCGGACACGCCCGACGATGCGTTGCAGCTGGCCTTCGAGGTTACCGGAGACACCGCGCGTCGGCTGACCGTCCGGGGCGGCGGCGCGTGGGCCGATCGGCTGGCCGCGATCCTGCCCCCCTTCATGGCCAGCGCCGGAGAACGGGCATGACCCACCGTCTTTTCCGGCCGGGCCTCTACGGCCTGCCGCCCGGTGCCGATTTCGCCGCCGAGCTGGTCGCGGGCCTTGTCGCCCGCAGTCAGGGGGCCGAACCCGAGGCGCTGGCCCGGGTCGAGCTTTACGTCAACACCGCCCGGATGCAGCGCCGCCTGCGCGACCTGTTCCAGGCGGGGCCGGCGCGGCTCTTGCCCCGGATCCGGCTGTTGGGCGCCATTGCTGCCGGCCATGCCGACACTACGCCCGCGGTCCCGCCCCTGCGCCGCCGCCTGCAGATCGCGCAGCTGATCGCGGCGCTGCTGGAGCGCGAGCCCGATCTCGCCCCGCGCAGCGCGGTCTTCGACCTGGCCGACAGCCTTGCCGCGCTGCTGGACGAGATGCAGGGCGAGGGCGTCACCGCCGCCGATCTGCATGCGCTCGACGTCAGCGATCAGTCCGGCCACTGGGCGCGATCGCTGCGCTTTGTCGAGATCGTGTCCCAGTTTGCCGCCGCTCAGGGCGGCGCGGATCCGGAACTGCGCCAGCGCCGGGCCGTCGAGGCTCTGATCGCCCGCTGGCAGGCCGCACCGCCCGAACACCCGGTGATCGTCGCGGGGTCGACCGGGTCGCGCGGGACCACGGCGCTCTTGATGCGCGCGGTGGCCCGGCTGCCGCAGGGCGCGGTGGTGCTGCCGGGCGTCGATTTCGACCTGCCCCATGCGGTGTGGGGCAGCCTCGACGACGCGCTCGAGGCCGAGGATCACCCCCAGTTCCGCTTTGCCCGGCTGCTGCAGGGTCTGGACCTGACGCCCGCCGACATTGCCCGCTGGACCGACGCCGATCCGCGGCAGGCCCGCAACAGGCTCGTTTCGCTCGCGCTGCGGCCCGCGCCCGTGACCGATCAGTGGCTGCGCGACGGCCCCGCGCTGGGGGATCTGCGCGACGCAAGCGGCGGCATGACGCTGATCGAGGCCGCCGACCCGCGACGCGAGGCGCTGGCGATCGCGCTGCGCCTGCGCGCGGCGCTCAGGGCCGACCAAAGCGCCGCGCTGATCACCCCCGACCGAGAGTTGACGCGCCGCGTGACCGCCGCGCTGGACCGCTGGCGGATCGAACCCGATGACAGCGCCGGGCGTCCGCTGGCCCTGTCGGCCCCGGGTCGGTTCCTGCGCCATGTCGCCAGCCTCGCCGGACGCCGGATCAGTGCCGAAGCCCTGCTGACCCTGCTGAAACACCCGCTCACCAGCTCGACCGCGGGCGCGCGCGGCCAGCACCTGCTTCGCACCCGCGATCTGGAGCTGTGGCTGCGCAAGAAGGGGCCCGCCTTTCCCGACGCCGCCGCGCTGCACCGCTGGGCCGACACCCACGACAAGGCCGGGCTGGCCGACTGGATTGCGTGGATCGCGGCAGAGATCCTGCCGCTGGCGGATGTTGCCCCCGCCCCCTTGCCCGACCTCGTCGCCGCGCATCTGGCCGCGGCCGAACGCATCGCCGCGGGCCCCGGCGCCGAGGGGAGCGGCGCGCTGTGGGACAAGACCGCGGGCGAACGGGCGGTCGAGGCGCGCGACGAGTTGATCGCCAATGCCGACGCGGGGGGCGAAACCACACCCGCCGACTACGTCGCGCTGTTCGACAACGTGCTGGCGGGCCGCGAGGTGCGCGACCCCGTCCGCCCCGATCCCGACGTGATGATATGGGGCACGCTCGAGGCGCGGGTGCAGGGGGCCGACGTGGTCATCCTCGCCGGTCTCAACGAAGGGGTCTGGCCGGCGATGCCACCGCCCGACCCTTGGCTGAACCGGCGGATGCGGCATGCGGCGGGTCTCTTGCTGCCGGAACGGCGGGTGGGGCTGCAGGCGCATGACTTCCAGCAGGCGATCGCGGCACGCGAGGTCGTGCTGACCCGCGCCACCCGCGATGCCGAGGCGGAAACCGTGATGTCGCGCTGGCTGAACCGGCTGACCAACCTGCTCGAAGGCCTGCCCGACCAGTCGGGGCCCGAAGCCTTGGCCGCGATGCGCAGCCGCGGGCAGGTCTGGACCGACATGGCGACGGCGCTGGAAACCCGGTTCGACAGCGTGCCCGCCGCCACGCGCCCCGCGCCCGTGCCGCCGGTCGCCGCCCGGCCGCGGCAACTGTCGGTGACGCGGATTCAAACCCTGATCCGCGATCCCTACGCGATCTACGCGCGCCATATCCTGGGGCTGAAGCCGCTGCCCCCGATCAGCCCGACCCCCGATGCCCCGCTGCGCGGCACCGTGCTGCACGCGATCTTCGAAGAGATCGTGGCCAAGGGTCCCGACCCCGATGCCCCCGAAGCGCGCGATTCCCTGTTGCAGATCACCGCGCGGGTTCTGGGCGAAGAGGTGCCGTGGCCCGCGGCGCGGCAGCTCTGGTCGGCGCGGATCGAACGGGTGGCCGACTGGTTCCTGGCCGGTGAGCGCGAGCGCCGCGCCACGGCCACCCCGCTGCCCGGCGAACGCGAAGGGCGCCTGTCGCTGCCTGCCGCCGGGTTCGACCTGATCGGCACCGCCGACCGCATCGACCAGCGCGCCGACGGCACGCTGGCGATCTACGACTACAAGACCGGCACGCCGCCCCGTCCCAAGCAGATCCGCCATTTCGACAAGCAGCTTCTGCTCGAGGCCGCGATGGCCGAGGCGGGCGCCTTTCGCAACGTGCCGGCGGCGCAGGTGGCCGAGGTGGCGCATATCGGGCTGGGCAGCACGCCCGAAGTCTCGACCATGCGTCTGCGCGACCCGTCCGAGGATGAGCCCGTGGATCCCGCGCAGGTGATCGCGGAACTGCTGCGCCTGATCGCGGCCTTCGACGCCCCCGAAAAAGGGTATCCGTCGCGCCGCGCGCCCTATTCCGTGGACAGCCCGGGCGACTACGACCACCTCGCCCGCTACGGCGAATGGGACGAAACCGATCCCGCCAAGCCCGAGAAGGTGGGCCAATGACCCCTCCGCGCGACGAAGCCACCCTGCGCCAGATCGCCGCCGCCGATCCGCGTGCCTCGACATGGCTTTCCGCCAACGCGGGCTCGGGCAAGACACGGGTGCTGACCGACCGGGTGGCGCGGCTGCTGCTGGACGGGACGTCGCCGCAGAACATCCTATGCCTGACCTACACCAAGGCCGCGGCGAGCGAGATGCAGAACCGCCTGTTCCGGCGGCTGGGCGCCTGGGCGATGGCGCCCGAACCCGATCTGCGCGCCAAGCTTGCCGATCTGGGGGTCGAGGGCGACCTGGACGCGGGTGCGATTTCGCGGGCCCGCACGCTGTTCGCGCGCGCCGTGGAAACCCCCGGCGGGCTGAAGATCCAGACGATCCACTCGTTCTGCGCGGCCCTCCTGCGGCGCTTCCCGCTCGAGGCCGGGGTGTCGCCCGACTTTACCGAGCTTGACGAACGCAGCGCCGCGCGGCTGATGTCCGAAATCGTGGAAGAGATCGCCGACGGCCCCGAGGCGGGGGCGCTGGCCGACCTCGCACGGCATGTCACGATGGACGACGACCTGACCTCCCTGACGCAGGAACTGGCCCGCACGCGCGACGCCTTCGATCCGCCCCTTTCCCCGGTCGACATCGCCCGGGCCCTGGGCGCCCCCGGGGATGCCACCGAGGACAGCCTGCTGGCCGAGGTCTTCGACGGGGACGAACGTGACTGTTTCGACGCCCTGCTGCCCGCCCTGCGCGCCGGGTCCGCCAATGACGTCAAGGCCGCGCCGAAGCTGGCCGAGATCGACTGCGATGACCCCCGGATGGCCGATCTGGAACGGCTCGAGGCCGTGTTGCTGACTGGCGCCTCGGCCAAGGAGCCCTTTGCCTCGAAGGCCGGGAAGTTTCCCACCAAGGCCACGCGCACCGCGCTTGGCGTCCATGCCGACACGCTGGATGCACTGGCCGACCGGGTGGCCGAGGTGCGGCCTCGGCGGCTGGCGTTTCTTGCCGCCCGCAAGACGGCGGCGCTGCACCGCTTTGCCGGCGTGTTCCTGCCCGCCTACGCGGCGCGCAAGCAGGCGCGCGGCTGGCTCGATTTCGACGACCTGATCCTGGGCGCCCGGCGGCTTCTGACCGATCCGGCGGTCGCGGCCTGGGTGCTCTACCGTCTCGACGGCGGGATAGACCACATCCTGATCGACGAGGCGCAGGACACAAGCCCCGTGCAGTGGCAGGTGATCGAACGTCTGGCCCAGGAAATCGCGGCCGGACACGGGCGGGAAGAGGCCGGGCGCCGCACGATCTTCGTCGTGGGCGACCGCAAACAGTCGATCTATTCCTTCCAGGGCGCGGACCCGGATGCCTTCGACCGGATGCACGGCCAGTTCGCCGCGCAGCTGGCGGCCACCGGGCTGCACCGGATGGAATTGCAGCATTCCTTCCGCTCGTCCGACGCGATCCTGTCCTCGGTCGACCGTGTCTTTGCCAGCCCCGACCGCGCGCTTGGTCCCGATGTGCGGCACCGCGCGTTCCACGAGGCGCAGCCGGGTCGTGTCGATCTGTGGCCTCTGGCCGAGCCTATTCCGGCGGAAGATGACCCCGACTGGTTCGACCCGGTCGACCGCGTGTCACCGGTCGACGCCAAGGTGCGGCTGGCCGAGGCCATCGCGGGCCGGATCCGCCAGATGCGCGACGGCGGCGAGACGATCCCCACCAGGGAGGGTCGCCGCCCGATGCACGAGGGGGACGTGCTGATCCTCGTGCGCGGACGCGGGCGGCTGTTCGACGAGATCATCAGCGCCTGCAAGCGGGCCGATCTGGCCATCGCGGGGGCCGACCGGCTGAAGCTGGGGCAAGAGATCGGGGTGCGTGACCTGATCGCGCTGATGACCTTTCTCGCCACGCCCGAAGACGACCTGTCGCTTGCCGCCGCGCTGCGCTCGCCGCTTCTGGGCTGGTCGGAGGGCGAGCTTTACGACCTCGCGCAGCCCCGCGGCGGGGCGTTCCTGTGGACCGCGTTGCGCAATCACGCCGCCCGCCCCGACACGCTGGAGATGCTGCACGACCTGCGGGACAACGCCGATTACCTGCGGCCCTTCGACCTGCTCGACCGCATCCTGGTCCGGCACGGCGGGCGCGACCGGCTGCTGGCGCGGCTGGGGCCCGAGGCCGAGGACGGCATCGACGAGCTGCTGTCGCAGGCCCTGGCCTACGAGCGTGCCGATATACCGTCGCTTACCGGGTTCCTCGCCTGGCTCGCGGCCGAAGAGATCGAGGTGCGCCGCCAGTCCGAGGCCGCCGGCCGCCGCATCAGGGTGATGACGGTGCATGGCGCCAAGGGGCTCGAGGCCCCGATCGTCATCCTGCCCGACACGATGCGCGCGTTGCAGGAGCCGCGCCAGCAGATCCTGCGCGACGCGGATGGCCGCGCTTTCTGGCGCACCCGAAAGGCCGAGGCGCCCGAGCCCCTGCTCGACGCGCGCGCCGAGTTGATGCGCAAGGATGCCGAGGAATCCGACCGGCTGCTTTACGTGGCGATGACACGGGCGGAAAGCTGGCTGATCGTCTGCGGCGCGGGCGATCCGGCACGGATGGGCGGCACCTGGTATGCCGCCACTGCCGCGGGCATGGGCGACGAGGTTTCCGTACCGTTGGAGACGCCCTTCGGCGAGGGGCGGCGCGTTCTGCATGCCGACTGGGACGCCGGCCTGCCCGACGCGCCGCTGCCCCCGGCCGAGCCTCCGCGCGCCCTGCCCGACTGGATCGACACGCCCGCGGCCGCGCCTGTCGACCCCTTGCCGATCCTGTCGCCATCGGAGCTTGGCGGCGCCAAGGCGCTGCCGGGCGAAAGCCTGCCGCGGGACCAGGCCAAGGCGCGCGGCACCTTGCTGCACCACTTGCTTGAACACCTGCCCGCCCTGCCCCGCGCCGACTGGGCCACCGCCGCGCCGCAGCTTCTGGCCGCGCGCAAAGCGGAAATGACCGAGCTGACCGAGGCGATGCCAGGCGCGGGGGCCGCGGAGATGTCCACCGACATGGCCGAGGAGCTGGCGGCCGAGGCGGCGATGGTTCTGGACATGCCAGAGCTTGCCGCACTCAGGTCCGACGCGCTGGCCGAGGTCGACATCGCCGCCGCGCTGACCGAACTTCACGGGCGGCAGGTCTTCGGCACGATCGACCTGCTGATCCCGGGCCCCGACCGGGTACTGGCCATAGACTACAAATCCAACCGGTCGGTCCCGCCCGGGGCAGACGCGGTGCCCGAGGGGCTGTTGCGGCAGATGGGGGCCTATGCCGCCGCGTTGCGCCTGACCTACCCCGGGCGGCGGATCGAAACCGCGCTGCTCTGGACCCGGACCGGCACGCTGATGTCCTTGCCGGACGCGCTGACATCGCAGGCCCTTGCCCGGGCGGCGGCCGACCTGCCCGCGCCTTGACGCCCTGCCGGGGGGTGCCTACGTTCCGATCCCGATATCCTGGTAAGGAGAGATCCCATGGCCACCGTCCCCGTCACGGACGACACGTTCGACGCCGAAGTGAAACAGTCCGACATCCCCGTCGTGGTGGATTTCTGGGCCGAGTGGTGCGGACCCTGCAAACAGATCGGCCCGGCCCTCGAAGAGCTGAGCGAGGCCTATGACGGCCGCGTCAAGATCGTGAAGGTCAACGTCGACGAGAACCCCAACGCGCCCGCGCAGATGGGCGTTCGGGGCATCCCGGCGCTGTTCATGTTCAAGGGCGGCGAAGTCGTCTCGAACAAGGTCGGCGCGGCGCCCAAGGCCGCGCTGCAAAGCTGGATCGACTCCGAGATCTGAGCCACCCCGTCAGGTGGATCGCTGCGGCCGCTTCCCGTCCCCGGGGGCGGCCGTTGTCGTGCGTGGGATCCGCGGGCGTCAGCCTTGCGGGTCTTCGCCGGCCCCAGCCGCTGCCCCTGTGCCGGTCCCTGCCCCCGTTCGCAGCGCGGCAAGCCCGTCCCGCAGGGTATCGGCCTTGCCATCCAGCGCGGCTTCGATCCGGGACTGTTCCGCCTGCCAGATCGGCACGGCGCGGGCGAGCAGTACCTGACCCGCCTCGGTCAACTGCAGGCGCCGGATCCGCCGGTCCTGGTCGTCGCGGGTAACCCGGACCAGCCCGCGCCGCTCCAGCGGCTTGAGATTGGCGGTCAGGGTCGTGCGGTCCAGCGCCAGAAGCTGCGCGACCTCTCCCAAACCCGGCGCCTCGGGCCGGTTCAGGGACATCAGCAGAGAAAACTGACCACTTTTCAGGTCGAGCGGACGAAATGCTTCGTCAAACCGGCGCGCGATCGCCCGCGCGGCGCGCAAGGTGTGCAGGCACAGGCAGTGATCGCGCACATGCAGGGTGGTGTCGTAGCCGACGCCCGAAACGGATTGTGTTGACATGGGGTCAGTATAAAAGTTGATATCAACTTATCAACCCCGACCCAACGTCATGTCTGCCCCGAGGAGCGCCCCCCATGTCCTATTTCGAGAACTTCATTGCCGCCGTACAGATCGCCAACCGCGAGCTTTATCGCGACCATGCCATGCAGGCGTCCGAGATCTTTCTGCGCCATGGCGCCCTGCGTGTCATAGAATGCTGGGCCGACGATATTGCGCATGGCGAGGTCACGGATTTCTATCGCGCGGTGCAGGCAAAGGAGGATGAAACCGTCGTCGTGTCCTGGATCGAATGGCCCGATCGCGATACCCGGAACGCCGGCATGAAGAAGGTGTTCGAAGATATGCCGGACGAGATGATGGAGATGCCTTTCGACGGCAGGCGCATCGTCCACGGCGGGTTCGAGACGCTGGTCGACGTCGCCCCCGGCAAGTGACGGGTGCCGCCTGCGCCCGTGCAAACCCGGGCGCTGCGGCCCTGCCGTGGCGTCCCGGTCAGAACACCCAGCCGCGGCGGCGCACCTCGGCGATGATCTGCGCCTCGGCCGTGTCGTCGCCGGCGTTGATCGTGGTCTCCTTCAGAAACCAGTAGAGGTAGCGGGCATAGTCCGGCCGCATCGATGCGGCCCTCTGAAACGCCTCGGCCACGCCCAGGTCGGCCACGTTGGCGGCGATGTGGTGAAAATCGATCAGCCCGAACAGCACCGCGGGTTTTTCGAAGAAGTATCCCGACAGCGCGACCGAGGAGTTCTGCGTCACCACCATGTCGCAGTTCTGCAGAAGCGGCAGCATCGGCCCGCGTTCGATACTGAGCCGCGGGTTCACCGCCGCGATCTGGTCCAGCGCGGCCAGATCCTCGGCGTCGTAGTCCTCTTTCGGGTGCAGACCCGCGCGGACCGGCCGCGACCCGGTGGCCGCGAGGGTTTCGCCCAGCATCTCGATCGGGCTCATTGACTGGAACGACCGGTGATCGCGCAGGCGGCCCTGCAGCGGGACGTAGACGTAACCCCCTGCGGGCGACGGACCGGCCGCCTCGGGGAACTGGCGATTGCGGGCGCGCCGCACGAACAGTGCCGCGGCTTCGGGGTCGATGGCGCGGGGGTCGAAACGGGCCTTCGCCACGTCCCATTCCCAACGCTTGGCCGACGCCTCGATCCGCCAGAAGGGGAAGTAATAGGCCAGCCGCATCGTCAGCGCGCGGGGATGGAACGGGTCGTCCATGTGAAACAGGGCATAGCCGGGCTCGGCCGCGGACTGCAGGCGGGCGGCGTCGGTGTTCAGCACGAACTCGACCTCGAAGCGGTGACGTTCGAAGGCCGCGCGGATCCGGTTCGAGAAATTGTGCCGCCCCGCACGCGCCCGGTCGCGCAGGTGTGCGTCGTAGAAGATGCGTAGCTTTCGCGGCGTGCTCATACGCGCCCGTTAGCCGGTTCGGGCCCCGCGACCAAGGGCAATGGTTGGCATCCGGGCCTTCGGGCTCCATATGTCCCCCCGACAAGCAAGGAGTGGCCGATGGCTTCGGAAGATTTTCCCGGCTGGCACGGGACCACGATCGTGGGCGTGCGCAAGGGAGGCAAGGTTGTGATCGCGGGCGACGGGCAGGTGACCCTGGGCCAGACCGTGATCAAGGGCACCGCGCGCAAGGTGCGGCGGCTGGCGCCCGGCGGATCCGAGATCGTGGCAGGCTTTGCCGGATCGACGGCGGACGCCTTCGCGCTGCTGGAACGGTTGGAGACCAAGCTGGAATCGACCCCGGGACAGCTGCAGCGCGCCGCGGTCGAACTGGCCAAGGACTGGCGCACCGACAAGTACCTGCAGAAGCTTGAGGCGATGCTGATCGTCAGCGACGGGCAGGAGTTGTACGTCATCACCGGCGCGGGCGACGTGCTGGAGCCCGAACATGACGTGACCGCGATCGGGTCGGGCGGCAACTACGCCCTCGCCGCGGCCCGCGCGCTGATGGACACCGACATGTCGGCCGAGGATATCGCGCGCCGGGCCATGGCGATCGCCGCGGACATCTGCGTCTATACCAACGGCAACCTGACGGTCGAGGAGATCGGCGGCTAAGGCGCCCGCCATCCCCTCCCTTCAGTTCCAGGAGATCCCATGACAGACCTGACCCCCCGCGAAATCGTGAGCGAGCTCGACCGTTTCATCATCGGGCAGAGCGACGCCAAGCGCGCCGTGGCCGTGGCCCTGCGCAACCGCTGGCGGCGCAAGCAGCTGGGCGCCGACCTGCGCGACGAGGTGTATCCCAAGAACATCCTGATGATCGGCCCCACCGGCGTCGGCAAAACCGAGATTTCGCGCCGCCTGGCAAAGCTGGCCCGCGCGCCCTTCATCAAGATCGAGGCGACGAAGTTCACCGAGGTCGGCTATGTCGGCCGCGATGTCGAGCAGATCATCCGTGACCTGGTCGAACAATCGATCACCATGACGCGCGAACATATGCGCGAGGACGTGAAATCCCGTGCGCAGAAGAACGCCGAAGAGCGCGTGCTGGAGGCCATCGCCGGCGAAGGCGCCCGCGACCAGACCCGCGACATGTTCCGCAAGAAGCTGCGCAACGGCGAACTTGACGACACGGTGATCGAGCTCGAGGTTTCCGACACCTCGAACCCTCTGGGCATGATGGAGATTCCGGGCATGCCGCCGGGGCAGGGCGCGGGCGGCATGAACCTGGGCGATATCTTCGGCAAGGCGTTCCAGGGCCGTACCACGCGCAAGAAGATGACCGTGTCGGAAAGCTACGACATCCTGTTGGGCGAAGAGGCCGACAAGCTTCTGGACGACGAGACCGTGAACAAGGCCGCGCTGGAAGCGGTGCAGGAAAACGGGATCGTCTTCCTCGACGAAATCGACAAGGTCTGCGCGCGGCAGGATGCCCGCGGCGGCGAGGTCAGCCGCGAAGGCGTGCAGCGCGACCTGCTGCCGCTGATCGAGGGCACGACGGTGTCGACCAAGTACGGGCAGGTCAAGACCGACCACATCCTGTTCATCGCGTCGGGCGCCTTCCACATCGCCAAGCCCTCGGACCTTTTGCCCGAGCTGCAGGGCCGCCTGCCGATCCGGGTGGAGCTGCGCGCGTTGACCGAAGGCGACTTCGTCCGCATCCTGACCGAGACCGACAATGCCCTGACCCGGCAGTATTCGGCCCTGATGAAGACCGAAGGGGTCGAGGTCGGGTTCACCGACGACGGCATCGCCGCGCTGGCCCGTATCGCGGCCGAGGTGAACGGCAATGTCGAGAATATCGGCGCGCGGCGCCTCTACACCGTGATCGAACGGGTGTTCGAAGAGCTGAGCTTTCACGCCCCGGACCGCACGGGCGAGACGGTGACGGTCGACGCCGATTTCGTCGAGAAGAACCTTGGCGAATTGTCGCGCTCGACTGACATGAGCCGCTACGTGCTCTGACCTCCGCCACCCGCTACCACACCGCATCCGCCCCCGCAGAGCCCTGCGGGGGCGTTTTCGTTGGACCGGCCGGCACTGCCCCCGACGCCACGTGACGGGGGCGGCCCGGGTTCCGGGCGATCGCGCCCGGCGGTGCCCCGACTGCGACGGCAGACCGAGACGTGGCATGGCGGGCGCGGTGCGCGGGAGACAGGGAGGCCAGCGGGGCTTTCCTTTTCCGCGCGACAGGCAGAAGACGGCGCACATGACCTTTTTCGCCTTCCTGCGCGCCAACGCCCCCTTTCTTGCCGCCGGGGCGCTGCTGACCTTTGCTTCGAGCTTCGGTCAGACCTTCTTCATCTCGATCTTCGCGGGCGAGATCCGCGCGGCGTTCGACCTCTCCCATGGTGCTTGGGGCACGATCTATGCCATGGGCACCACGGCCTCGGCCCTGGCGATGGTCTGGACCGGCCTGCTGATCGACCGGTTCCGTGTCCGGGTGCTGGGCGCCGGCGTTCTGGTCTGCCTGTCACTTGCCTGCCTCGGGATGGCCGCGATGCCGGTGGTTTGGCTGCTGCCGCTGGGCATCTTCGCGCTGCGGCTCTTCGGGCAGGGCATGTGCATGCTGATCGCGACCGTCGCGATGGCACGCTGGTTCATCGCCGCGCGGGGGCGGGCGCTGTCGATCGCGATCATGGGGGTCGAGGTCGGGTCGGCCGTGCTGCCCCTGGCCTTCGTGGCGCTGATGGACGTCGTCTCTTGGCGCATGCTCTGGGTGCTGGCCGCCCTGATGGCGCTGTGCTTGGTGCCGCTCCTCCTGCCCCTGCTCAGGCTCGAGCGGACGCCGCAGGCGGTCGCGCAGGACACGCAGGCGGTGGGGATGCTGGGCCGGCAATGGCATCGGCGCGACATGTTGCGGCACTGGCTGTTCTGGCTGCTGATCCCGTCGCTTCTGGCGCCGTCGGCGTTTTCCACCGCGATGTTCTTCCAGCAGGTGCATCTGGCCGAGGTGAAGGGATGGGATCACATCGCCTTCGTCGCGCTGATCCCTGTCTTCACGCTGGGGTCGGTCGTGGCGATGCTGGTGTCAGGCTGGCTGATCGACAGGCTGGGCACGGCCCGGTTGATGCCGCTCTACCAGATCCCCCTGGCGCTGGCGTTCTTCATCATGAGCGGGGCCGAAAGCCTGGTGTCGGCGGGCATTGCCATGGCCCTGCTGGGCATGACGCAGGGTGCCAACTCCACCGTCCCGAACGCGTTCTGGGCCGAGTTCTTCGGCACCCGTCACCTGGGCGGGATCCGGTCGCTGGCGACAGCGGTGCTGGTCTTCGGCACGGCCCTCGGACCCGCGCTGACCGGGGCTTTGATCGACGCGGGGATCGTGTTCCCCGACCAGATGGTGGGGATCGGCCTTTACGTTCTGGCCGCCGCCGTCCTGACCGGCATCGCCGTGATCCGCGCGAAACCGCTGCTTTCAGCGCCGGAGATACACGTAGTACGCCCCTAGGCCGCCATGGCTGCGGTGGGCTTCGGATATCTGAAGCACCGCGCCGCGCAGGCCGGGGCTGCGCAGCCATTGCGGCACCTGATGGCGCAGAACCCCGCGACGCGTAGGAATCGGCCCGCCTTCGGCCGTGTCGCGGCCCTTGCCGGTGATGACCAGCACCAGACGCTTTCCGCCCGCCCGCGCCTCGAGGATGAATCCCATCAGCCGGGGATAGGCTTCGTCCAGTGTCATGCCGTGCAGGTCGATCCGCCCCTCGACCGTCAGCTTGCCCCGTTTCATCCGCAGAAACGCCTTGCGGTCCATCGCCACCGGCGCCTGGGCCAGACGCTGTTCAAGCGGCGGCAGCACGTCGTGATGCGGGGCGGTCGCGGTTCGCCGTTCGCCCATGCGAAACTGTGGCAGCGGGTCGGGCTGCGCCGCGGGCTGGGCAGGCGTCTTGGTGGGCGTCATTGCGCCCTTCGGCTTGGGTTTTGTCCCGGCCTCGTGCAGCGGCGCCGCGGTGCGCGCCACCCGGTTCCAAAGCTCCCTTTCCTCGGGCCTGAGATCGCGACGCTTGCGGCTCATGAGCCGGGGACAAGCGCGTAGGCGGTCTGGATCGGCAGCAGCACGACGATGCGGCCCGGATCGCGGATCTGGCCGGCAGCCTTGCCCGCTTGCCGACCCGTGCCGAAGAAGATGTCGGCACGCTGGGGCCCCTTGATCGCCGAGCCCGTATCCTGTGCGATCATCAGCCGATGCAGCGGCTCGGCGCCTTCCTTCTCGATCCAGACCGGCGCACCCAGCGGCACGTAGGCCGGATCGATGGCGACGGACTGCATCGCGGTGATCGACCGGTTCATCGCCCCCAAGGGGCCCTTGTCCGCTGGCACCTCGGACACCTCGCGGAAAAACACGTAGGAGGGGTTATGATGCAGAAGCTTCAGCCCCTCTTCGCCGTTCTTCCGCACCCAGTTGCGGATCACGTCGGCCGAAACTTCGTGCGCCTCGAACTCGCCCCGCCGCACCAGTTCCTTGCCGATAGACCGATAGTCCCGCCCGTTCTTTCCGGCATAGCCCACGCGGACGAGGCTGCCGTCCTGCATGCGGATCCGGCCCGAGCCCTGGATCTGCAGGAAGAACGCATCGACCGGATCTTCGAGCCATGCGATTTCAAGATCGCGATCGGCCAACAGGGCGTCGGTCTCGATCTCGGCCCGGCTGTGCCACGGCTTGCCTGCCTCGATCTCGGGCGGAAGGGCATAGAGGGGATAGCGGAACCTGTCGTCAGGGGTGCGGGCGCCGCGCAGCTCGGGTTCGAAATACCCGGTGAACAGCCCGTCAGCGCCGTTTTCGATCAGGACGGGGCGAAAGAACGTCTCGAAAAACAGCCGCGCGTCGAAGGGGCGGGCCGCCATGGCGCAGAGTTCGGGCCACTGGGTGGCACGCATGTCGCGACAGGTGGACAGGAAGACGTCGCGCGCGGCCTCGTGGTCGGTATCCTGCCACCCAGCCAGATCGGCGAAGGGCAGGATGGAATGCGTGACCTCGGGCGCGGGCGCGGCCCCGGCGCTGGTCGCGGCAACAGCCGCGAGACATGCCGCCCGGAGCCTCCGCATCTTATTCGCCGGTTGCGACGAGATGCCAGTTCGGGTCGTCGGCGCCCATGATCCGGCCGAAGGTCCAGATATCCTTCTGGCGGCGAATCTCGGTCGGGCTGCCTTCGACGATTTCGCCCGCGCTGTTGCGCACGACCGATGTCAGTTCGCCCAGGAAGCGCACGGTAACCTCGGCCTCGGAGGTGTCGCGGTCATAATGCGCGCGCACCAGCTTGACCTCGCGCACGCCGACGAAATCGGCCTCGATCATCAGGCCCTTGGCGGCGCGTTCGGCGATCACCTCGTCGAACACCTCGGCCACGTCGGGGGCGAGGAAACCGCGGATCTCCTCCATCTCGCCACGTTCGAACCCCATCAGGATCATCTCGTAGGCGCCACGGGCGCCCTGCAAAAATTCGCTGACGGAAAACCCGGGCTCGGCCATCTTCATCGCGGCGAGCGCCTTGGCGCTTTCCGACCCGTCCTCGACATGGTCGATGATGTCGCGATCCGGTCCGCCTTCGATCACCTCGAACTCGGGTCGTCCTGCGCGCCGGTCCTCGGGGGACGCGGCCGTAAGCGGCGGTTTCTCGAAACCGTCGCGTGTGCCCAGCACGCTGCGCAGGCGCAGGATCAGGAATACGGCGATCCCTGCGAGGACAAGGAGCTGAATGGCGGCGGAACCCATGGAGACCTCTTTCACGTGGGCCGGGGGTTGGTAACCGGCTGCCCAGAAACCTATGTAGGTGAGGGGGCGCCCCAAGTCTACCGCCGCGCCCTGATACAAAGGGATAATGCCATGTGGCTTTTCGCCATCTTCGTCGCGGTTCCGCTGATCGAGATCGCGCTGTTCATCCAGGTCGGCGGCCTGATCGGGTTGTGGCCCACGCTTCTGATCGTCGTGCTGACCGCGTTCGCGGGCACCTACCTTGTGCGCACGCAGGGCGCGATGGCGATGAACCAGTTGCGCCGGTCGTTCAACGAATTGCGAGATCCGCGTGAGCCGCTCGCCCATGGCGCGATGATCCTGCTGGCGGGGGCCTTGCTGCTGACACCGGGCTTCTTCACAGACGCGACCGGCTTTCTGCTGCTGATCCCGCCGGTCCGCCGCTGGGCCTATGCGCAGATCCGGTCCCGCGTTCGGGTCGAAACGTTCAGCTATGGCCAGAGGCCGCCGCAGCCCGAACCCCACCGGCCGCACGTCGTCGATGCCGAGTACGAGGATCTGGATACGCCGAAACGTCCGACGCACCGCCCGTCCTCGGGCCCCTCGGGCTGGACCCGGCACTGACCTTCCGGGCCCCTGGGTCGCGTCCGGCACGGCCCTGCGTTGAGACCACGCGCAGGGCCTGCTAAACACCTCTCAATTCTTGAGAGTGTGAGGACACCCACAATGGCCGAAGACGAAACCACCCCCGCCGCCGAGGGCGCGAATGGTGCCGAGACGCAGGTTCAGGCGCCCAAAATGCGGATCCTGACCCAGTTCATCCGCGACATGTCCTTTGAGAACATCCTGGCCCAGAAGGGCAAGGGCGGCGATCTGAAGCCGGAGATCCAGGTTCAGGTCAATCTCGACGCGCGCAAGCGTCAGGCCGACAACCAGTACGAGGTGTCGACCAAGTTCAACATCACCTCGAAGGCGCAGGACTCGACCCTGTTCGCCCTGGAACTGGACTATGCCGGCGTGTTCGAGGTGACGAATGTCCCCGAGGCGCAGCTGCATCCCTATCTGCTGATCGAATGCCCGCGGATGATCTTTCCCTTTGTCCGCCGCATCGTCGCGGATGTCACGCGCGACGGAGGCTTCCCGCCGCTGAACCTCGACACCATCGATTTCGTCGCGCTTTACCGCCAGATGCTGACCGAACGGCAGAAGCAGCAGGCCGCGACCACGCCCGCGAACTGAAGCGGTGGTCAAGGTGGGCGTCAGCCCACCTTCTTCCACAGCGCATCGTCGCCCAGCCCCTCGACAAACGCGGCATGGGCGGCGGCCTCTTCCTCGGTCACGCGGGCGGGCAGGGGATGCGGCCGCGGCCGCGGCTTCCACGCCTCCTGGCCCTGACCTTCGCTGACGCTGCCCTGATCGTGGCTTAGCGCGAAATCCGGCTGCCGCCCCCCGATCAGTTCCAGATACACTTCGGCCAGGATTTCGGAATCGAGAAGGGCGCCGTGCAGCGTCCGGCTGGAATTGTCGATGTTGAACCGCCGGCACAACGCATCGAGAGAAGCCGGAGAGCCCGGGAACCGCTTGCGCGCGATGGCCAGCGTGTCGATCGCCTGCTCCCACGGAAGCTGACGCAGCTTGATCCACCCCAGCTCGGCATTCAGGAATTTCATGTCGAAGGCGGCGTTGTGGATCACCAGCTTGGCATCGCCCACGAAATCCAGGAACGCCTGCCCGATCTCGCGAAACACCGGCTTGTCGCGCAGGAACTCGTCGCCCAGCCCGTGCACCTCGAACGCGCCCTGCGGCATCGACCGCTCTGGGTTGATATACTGGTGGTAGGTCTTGCCGGTGGGCACGTGGTTCAAAAGCTCGACCGCACCGATTTCGACGATCCGGTCGCCGGTTTCAGGCTCGAACCCCGTGGTTTCGGTATCGAGAACGATTTCACGCAAGACCATGCTCCTTTCTGATCCGGACAAGGATATCCGCCACCTGCTGCCTTGCCCCGGCAAGCGTCAAGGTCTCGACCACGAAATCGGCGCGTCGCCGCTTTTCCGCGTCGGACAATTGCACGGCCAGGATCCGGTCAAAGGTCGCCGGGGTCATGCCCGCCCGCGCCAGGACCCGGTCGCGCTGCACCTCCGCGGGGGCTGAGACCGCGACGACATGATCCATCTCGGCGTCTCCGCCCGTTTCGAACAAAAGGGGAATATCATAGAGGATCAGCGGGGCGACGGTGTTTCCCGTGAAACACGCGCGGTCCCTGGCCACCAGCGGATGCACCACGGCCTCGATCTGCGCAAGCGCGCCGGGATCCTCGGCGATCCAGTCCTTCAACGCGGCGCGATCCACCGCACCGTCGCGAATGGCTTCGGGACGCAGCGCGGCGATGGCCTCAACCGCCGCTCCGCCCTTGGAATAGAGCCGATGAACCGCCGCATCGGCGTCCCAGACCGGCACGCCAAGGTCCCCGAACATGGCGGCAGTGGTGGATTTGCCCATGCCGATCGACCCGGTGAGACCGATCCTGACCGGCGCGCTCATTTTCCCAACGCCACCGCGCGGGCCGTATCGTCGACGACTGGCTTCGTTCCGAACCAGCGTTCGAACCCCGGGACAGCCTGGTAGAGCAGCATGCCCAGACCATCGACCGTGGTGGCGCCAAGCTCGCGCGCGCGGATCAGAAAGGCCGTGTCGAGCGGGGTGTAGACGAGGTCCGTCACGACCGTTCCGGGGGCCAGACCATCCAGCGGCACGCGAAACTCGGACTTGCCTACCATTCCCAGGGACGTGGCGTTGACCACAGTGGTCGCCTCGTCAAAGGTATTGCCGGCCTGAACCCAGTCGTAGACCGTGACGCGGGTGCCGAATTCCTGCCGCAGCGCATCGCTGCGGGCGCGGGTTCGGTTGGCCAGTCGGATCTCGGGCACGCCGGCGTCGAGAAGCGAGGTTATGACCGCCCGCGCTGCGCCGCCCGCGCCGAAGATCACCGCCGGACCGGAGCTTGGCTGCCACCCCGGCGCGCCGCGGCGCAGGTTCTCCATGAAGCCGAACCCATCGGTATTATCGGCGTAAACCTTGCCGTCGCGAAAGCTCAGCGTATTGGCCGCGCCGATCAGCGCCGCCCGGTCCGTGATCACGTCGGCGATGTCGAGGATCGCCTCCTTGTGCGGGATCGTGACATTCGCGCCGACGAACCCCATCCGGGGCAAACTGCGGATCACCTCGCGCAGGTCCGACTGCGCGACATCAAGCGGCACGTAATGTCCCCGCAATCCATTCACCCGAAGCCAGTGGCCGTGAAGCGCGGGCGAACGGCTGTGCGCGACCGGTGAGCCGATGACGCCTGCCAGGGGAATTGGATCGCTGGTCATATCTTCAGACTGCCGCGCGCCGTGAGGAAGGACAAGAGGTCGAGAAGGGGAAGACCGAGGACGGTGAAGTAATCGCCCTCGACCCGCGAGAACAGGCGCGCGCCCTCTTCCTCCAGCTTGTAGCCGCCGACGCTGTCGCCGATCCCGGGCCAGTTCCGCGCGACATACTCGGCGATATATCCTTCGCTCAGCGTTCGCATCTGCATCCGCACCACGCCGACATGGCGCCAGACCGGCTTGCCGCCCTCGTAAAGCACGGCGGCGGAGAGCAGGCTGTGACGATGTCCCGACAGCGCACGCAACTGCGCGGCGGCATCGTCGGCGGTCGGCGGTTTTCCCAGGATACGCCCGTCATGCGCCAGCACCTGGTCGCAGCCCAGCACGGGCGTGTCCGCATGGCGCTGGCCGATCTTGCGCGCCTTTGCCTCGGCCAGCGTGTCGGCCACGTCGCGCGGCGGGGCGCCTTCGGCCTCAAGCCCGGCGCGCAGGGCGTCTTCGTCGATGCGCGCGGGTTCGACGGCGATCTCCAGCCCCGCTGACCGCAACAGCTGCTGCCGGATTGCGGAGCCGGAGGCGAGGATAAGGTCGGGCATGTGCAGGCCTCTGTGGATAAACCGCGAAGGACTCAGCGGACAACGTGGGACAGATCGGGGCGGCGCGTCTGCCTGTGGGTTTTCACGGTCGCGCTGCACAGTGTCCACCCCGGATATCAACCGGTGGAGCCCAGTTTCCCGAAAATGTGGATGAAATCGATACTCCACGCCTCGCACAGAAGTTTTCCACAGAACGAAGCGCGTCCAAGATGCCGATAAGCGTCTGTTTCGCAAAATTTAATTAGGTTTTTTCCCAGTCGGTGAACGTTTCTTTCCCGTCCGTGAAGGCTGGGGAAAACTCTTGGGATGAACCCCGTAATTCACATGCCCACAGGACCAACAAACCTCTTCATCTCTTTAAATATTTCTTTAAGAGAAGGAGGTCTGTTCAAACCGCCGGGACCGACCTCATGGGACTCTTTTTTTCTTCGCTTTACCCATGGACGCTTGCGCTGCACGTCATCGCGGTGATCGCGTGGATGGCGGGGCTGTTCTACCTGCCACGCCTCTTCGTCTATCACGCAGAAGAGGTGCAGAAGACGCCCGCGCTCGATCCCCTTTTCCAGACGATGGAGCGGCGATTGCTGCGCGCGATCATGAACCCGGCGATGATCGCGGCTTGGATCTTCGGTCTTTGCCTGGTTTTCACGCCCGGATTGATCGATTGGTCGCAGATCTGGCCGTGGACCAAGGCTGCGGCGGTGCTGGCAATGACGTGGTTTCACCAATGGCTGGGCGCGCGGCGCAAGGATTTCGCCGCCGGTCGCAACACCGTGACGGGCCGCCGCTTCCGCATGATGAACGAGCTGCCGACGCTTTTGCTGATCGTCATCGTCGTGTCGGTCATCGTGCGACCGTTCTGAACCATCTTGACTCAGGGCACGGCAGTCCTTAGCTCTCGGCCGCAGCCGTCCGGCTGACATTTTCCCCGATCAAGACGACCCCGGCCGCCCGATGCGGTCGCGACAGGATATTTGCATGAGCCAAGACCGCGTGAACCTTTCGGATCTGAAAGCCCAGTCTCCGAAGGATCTGCTGGCCCTCGCCGAAGAGCTTGAGATCGAGAACGCCTCGACCATGCGCAAAGGCGACATGATGTTCTCGATCCTGAAGGAGCGGGCCGAGGAAGAGTGGGTGATCGGCGGCGACGGCGTGCTCGAGGTGCTGCAGGACGGATTCGGTTTCCTGCGCAGCCCCGAGGCGAATTATCTGCCCGGCCCGGATGATATCTACGTGTCGCCCGACATGATCCGCCAGTACGCGCTGCGCACCGGCGACACGGTCGAGGGCGTGATCCGCGCGCCGGACGAGAACGAACGTTATTTCGCGCTCGTGACGGTTGAGAAGATCAACTTCGAAGATCCCGACCGGGCGCGCCACAAGGTGGCATTTGACAACCTCACACCGCTCTATCCCGACGAGCGGCTGAACATGGAGGTCGAGGATCCGACGATCCGCGACCGGTCTGCCCGGGTGATCGATCTGGTTGCACCCATCGGCAAGGGTCAGCGGTCGCTGATCGTGGCGCCGCCGCGCACCGGCAAGACGGTTCTGCTGCAGAATATCGCCAATTCCATCGAGAAAAATCACCCCGAGTGCTATCTGATCGTCCTTTTGATCGATGAACGCCCGGAAGAGGTGACCGACATGCAGCGGTCGGTGAAGGGCGAGGTCGTGTCGTCGACCTTCGACGAACCCGCGACCCGGCACGTCGCTGTATCGGACATGGTGATCGAAAAGGCGAAACGCCTGGTCGAACACAAGCGCGACGTGGTCATCCTGCTGGATTCGATCACCCGCCTCGGCCGCGCCTTCAACACGGTCGTTCCATCCTCGGGCAAGGTGCTGACTGGCGGCGTCGATGCGAACGCGCTGCAACGGCCCAAGCGGTTCTTCGGCGCGGCCCGGAACATCGAAGAGGGCGGATCGCTGACCATCATCGCGACCGCGCTGATCGACACCGGCAGCCGCATGGACGAGGTCATCTTCGAGGAGTTCAAGGGCACCGGCAACTCCGAGATCGTGCTCGACCGCAAGGTCGCAGACAAACGTGTGTATCCGGCGATGGATGTCCTTAAGTCCGGCACGCGGAAAGAGGACCTGCTGGTCGAGAAGTCCGATCTGCAGAAGACCTACGTGCTGCGCCGCATCCTGAACCCGATGGGTACGACCGATGCGATCGAATTCCTGTTGTCGAAGCTGAAGCAGACCAAGACGAACTCGGAATTCTTCGACTCGATGAACACCTGACGTCTGCGGAGGTCGGGCATGGACACAATCTTTGCCCTTGCCACGGCACATGGGCGCGCCGGCGTTGCGGTCATCCGGGTGTCCGGGCCCGCGGCTTTTGCCGCGGCCGAGCATCTTGCCGGCCCTCTGCCCGCACCGCGCGTGGCGAGCCACCGGCGTTTACGGAACGAAGAGGGGCAAACGCTCGACGAGGGGCTGGTTCTCTGCTTTCCCGAGGGTCAGAGTTTCACCGGCGAGTCCACGGTCGAGCTGCAGATCCATGGCAGTATCGCCGCGGTGTCCGCGGTCCAGGCGGCGCTTTCGCGGCAACCCGGCCTGAGGTTGGCGGAACCTGGCGAATTCACCCGCCGCGCATTGGCCAACAACCGTATGGACCTGACCCAGGTCGAAGCCCTGGGCGACCTGATCGATGCGGAGACGGAAGTTCAGAGAAAGCTTGCGCAGGATGTGCTGGCCGGAGGGCTGCGGCGGCAGGCCCTGTCATGGCGCGACCGGCTGATCGAGGCGCTCGGCCTTATCGAAGCGACGATCGAGTTTTCGGAAGAGGATATTCCGCAGGACCTGCGCGACCGGCTCCTCGATCGGTTGACCGGGATTGCGGGGGACATGCGGCAAGAAGCCGACACGTCTATCGCGCGCGAACGCGTCCGCCAAGGGTTCGAAGTTGCGATCCTGGGGCGTCCGAACGCCGGAAAATCTACGCTTCTCAATAGGTTGGCAGGCCGTGAGGCTGCTATTACATCGCAGATTGCCGGAACGACCCGCGATGTGATCGAGGTGCGGATGGATCTCGACGGGATGGCGGTCACGCTTCTGGATACGGCAGGTCTGCGAGAGACCGAGGATACCGTCGAGCGATTGGGTATAGCGGCGGCGCGTAGCCGAGCGGAACGCGCCGATCTTCGGATCTTCCTGAAGGATAGCCTGCAGGACACTGTCGAAGATACGCTGTTCAGGGATGGTGACATCATCGCGGTCGGTAAATCTGATCTGACCGGCGATGCTGGAGCAATCTCGGGTCTGACTGGCCAGGGAATCCCCGAACTTCTGGATGAGTTGGCAAAGGTCCTGCGGGCCCGGGTGCCAGCGACCGCTGGCGCTTCGCACGGTCGGCAAAGGATTGCACTAACCTCTGGTGTGGCGCATCTGGACAGAGCGATCTCGATGTTGTCTTGCGCGGGGGAAGATGAGATTGTCTCGGACGAGATTCGGCTGGCAGCCCGGGCGCTCGACCTTCTGATGGGGAAGGTCGATGTGGAAGACGTCCTCGATTCGATCTTCTCGTCCTTTTGTATCGGGAAATAGGAGCGTTTCACGTGAAACATTCCAACTATGATGTCCTCGTGATCGGCGCCGGCCATGCCGGCACCGAAGCTGCGCACGCTGCTGCGAGAATGGGCGCGTCGGTCGCACTTGTGACGATGAAGAAGCAGGACATCGGGGTCATGTCCTGCAACCCCGCCATCGGCGGTATCGGCAAGGGGCATCTCGTCCGCGAAATCGACGCGATGGACGGCATCATGGGCCGTGTCGCCGATCAGGCTGCCATCCAGATTCGTCTTTTGAATCGCCGGAAGGGTCCGGCAGTTCAGGGACCGCGGATCCAAGCGGACCGAGCGCTGTACCAGCGCGCCATGTTGGCAGAGATGCAAGCGGCCACGAACATCGACCTGATTTATGGTGAGGTCATTGATTTCGTCCGCAACCGTCAGAATATCCTCGGCGCCCAGCTGAAGGACGGAACTGAAATTCGGGCCGCAGCTACGATCTTAACGGCCGGCACTTTCCTGCGTGGCCTCATTCATATCGGTGACCGAAAGATCACGGCCGGCCGTATTGGCGACAATGCCTCTACCGGTCTCGGCGATGCTCTGGACGGCATGGATCTGCCGATGGGACGGCTAAAAACCGGAACGCCGCCGCGTCTCGACACATCAACGATAGACTGGAAGTCACTGGAAACGCAACCGGGCGACGCCGAACCGGTGATGATGTCGTTCCTGTCGTCTGGTCCCGTCGCGACACAGGTCAATTGTGGTATCACGCACACCAACCCGCGGACGCATGAGATCATCCAGGCCAACCTCGGGCGCTCGGCCATGTATGGCGGCAGCATCAGTTCGACCGGCCCGCGCTATTGCCCGTCGATCGAGGACAAGGTTGTTCGGTTTGCAGACAAGACATCTCACCAGATCTTCCTTGAACCTGAGGGGCTGACCTCGAACGCGGTATATCCCAACGGCATTTCGACCTCTCTTCCGGAAGAGGTCCAATATGATTACGTCCATTCGATCCGCGGTTTGGAAGAGGCGGTTATCCTTCAGCCCGGCTATGCGATCGAGTATGACTATATCGATCCCCGGTGCCTAGATCTTCGCCTCGCCGTGCGCGGGTATGACGGTCTTTACTTCGCCGGGCAGATCAACGGCACTACTGGCTACGAAGAAGCTGCGGCGCAGGGATTGGTTGCAGCCCTGAATGCGGTCCAGTCCGTTCGCGGGCGGGACCCCGTCATCTTTACACGCGCGCAAAGCTATATAGGCGTCCTTCTGGATGACCTGACGACGCGGGGGGTGAGTGAGCCGTACCGGATGTTCACCTCTCGAGCTGAGTTCCGGCTTTCTCTTCGGCCGGATAACGCAGACCAGCGTCTTACGCCGCTCGGGAAGGACCTTGGTTGCGTCAAAGATGCGCGGCAGGCGGCCTTTGCAGAGAAAATGGCGCTACGCGAGGCCGCTTACACGAAGCTTAGAACCCGCAAAGTCACATCGGACGAGTTGGCGTCTCTGGATGTTCGGCGGAACGAAGGTCGGGGCACCACGGCGCTTGATCTTCTGACAATTCGTGAGGTCGAGGCGCAATCGGTCAGGACGCTGGATTCCGAGATGGGCGAAATTGATATCGCTACGATCGAGCAGATAAAGAATGAGGCGTGCTACGCCGGATACCTAGACCGTCAACAGCGAGAGATGGACACCCTTCAGCGCGACGAAGCTTTGGCAATCCCGGAAGATTTCCAGTTCGCATTGATGCGCGGCATTTCGAACGAACTCCGGGAAAAGCTGGTTCGGGTCCAGCCGCGCAGCATCGGCCAGGCCTCCCGGCTTGAGGGGATGACGCCGGCAGCGCTCGCGGTACTCCTGGCTAATGTGCGGGCAGGATCGCTTCGGCGCGCATCATGAACGACCTGACCCAGCATGTTTCACGTGAAACAGTTGAAAAGCTGCGGGCGTTCGAACGCCTCGTCCTAAAATGGTCGCCGGCCATCAATCTCATTTCCAAAAATGATCTCCCGAGCATTTGGCAGCGCCACATTCTGGACTCCTTGCAGATACTCACCCACGCTTCGGATTGGACCACTTGGACGGACATCGGCAGCGGTGGGGGGTTCCCCGGGGTCATCGTCGCCTGTGCAGCTTCGTCTAGTCAGAGCGTGACGATGATAGAAAGCGACGCGCGCAAAGCAGCCTTTCTGAGGACCGCTGTTCGCGAAATTGGGCTGCCGGCCCAGGTGATCGCCCAAAGGATCGAGGATGCGCCACCGCAGAAAGCGGATATCGTCTCGGCCCGCGCTTTGGCGCCGCTGGAGAAGCTTCTCGGGCTCTCTGTTCCCCATTTGAAAGATTCTGGAACAGCTATTTTCCTTAAGGGCAACCGGTATGAGGCGGAAATCCGCGACGCAGATGCCGCTTGGACCTTCTCCTGTGCTGTACATGACAGTAAAACCGCACCTGACGGGAAAATTCTTTTGATCGGCGATATACGCCGGCGCGGAGGCGAATAACGTGCGGATCATAGCAGTCGCCAACCAGAAGGGCGGGGTCGGAAAGACCACGACCGCGATCAACCTTGGCGCGGGGCTTGCTGCCTTGGGCAGCCGCGTCCTCTTGATCGATCTCGATCCCCAGGGGAATGCCTCGACCGGATTGGGAATCGAGCCCGAGGATCGGGAACTGACGACCTATGATCTTCTTCTCGAGGGCCGAGATCTTGCAGACGTCGTTCGGAACACGGATGTTAATAACCTCGACATTGCTCCGGCAAGCTCGGATCTTAGCTCGGTCGACATCGAGTTGGTCAAGATCGAACACCGGACACGTTTGCTGCGAAATGCCCTGAAGAAAGCGTCGGACGACGGATCCAGTTATGATTTCGTCCTGATCGATTGCCCACCGTCCCTCAGTTTGCTGACGGTCAATGCGATGATCGCGGCGAATTCGGTTCTGGTACCGCTGCAGAGCGAGTTTTTCGCCCTCGAAGGACTATCCCAATTGATGCTGACGGTTCGCCAGGTGCGTCAATCCGCGAATACGGATCTGCGGATCGAAGGTGTGGTGATGACGATGTTCGATGGGCGTAACAGGCTTGCCCAGCAGGTCGAGCAAGACGCGCGCGATACGCTAGGCGAGCTTGTTTTCCGAACCGTGGTGCCCCGGAACGTCCGCATCAGCGAGGCGCCGTCCTATGCGCAGTCGGTTCTGGATTACGACCCAAATTCAAAAGGCAGCCTTGCCTACCGGGCGCTCGCCCGCGAGATCCTTGAACGGGCAAGGCCAGAAACGGCGGAGCAGAACTGATGGCGGAGAAGAAAATGGAACGTCGCGGCCTGGGCCGCGGGCTTTCGGCGTTGATGGCCGACGTTACCCCAGAAGACCCCGAGCAGAATGGAGCCCCGCGCCGAGATATGATGGTTCCGATCGAGAACGTCGCACCCAATCCCGACCAGCCACGCCGGACATTCACCAAGGAAGCGCTGGACGAATTGTCGTCGTCGATCGCGGAAAAGGGTGTGATCCAGCCATTGATCGTGCGTCGCGATCCGCAGCGTGACGGTCATTTCCAGATTGTCGCCGGGGAACGGCGCTGGCGTGCGTCGCAGATGGCGAAACTGCACGAAATTCCGGTGATGATCCGCGAATTCACCGATGTGGAAGTGCTCGAGATCGCCATCATAGAGAACATCCAGCGCGCTGATCTGAACCCGGTCGAGGAGGCGGGCGCCTATCGTCAGCTCATGGATCGCTTCGGGCACACGCAGGAAAAGCTCGCCGAGGCGATGGGAAAGAGCCGGAGTTACATTGCCAATCTATTGCGTCTCTTGAACCTTCCTTCGGACGTTCAGGGCCTGCTGCGTGATGGGTCGTTGTCCGCCGGTCATGCCCGGGCGTTGATCACGACGGAGGATCCCAGCGCCTTGGCCCGCGACGTGGTTCAACGCGGATTGTCCGTGCGTGAGACCGAGAAGCTGGTGCGCAAGCCCAAGCCGGAGGGCAAAAGTCAGCGCCGGGCGCCGCAGGGCGAAAAGGATGCGGATACGCGGGCGCTTGAGTCCGATCTTTCCGCCAATATCGGAATGAAGGTTTCAATCGACCACCAAATGGGGACCGAGGGCGGCCAGGTCGTGATCGGGTACCAAAGCCTCGAAGAGCTGGACGATCTTTGCCGGCGGCTGACCGCCGGACAGGGCTTTACGGACTAGCCGCCAAGCGAGCGAGGATCGCATTGAGCAGCGGCCGACCTGCGGCCGTCGTGCGCAACTGGCCATCGCATTCTTCCAGAAAGCCGTTTGCCAGAAGGTCGGACAGGGCGGTTTGGTTCAGGGCCTGCGGGTTCAGGGACCCAATCCGGTTCAGAGAAATCCCCTCTGACAGTCGTAGCCCCATCAGCAAATACTCCTCTGCCTGCTCCTGCGGGCTTAGGAGTTCCGTCGTGTCCGGGGCAACGCCCGCCTCGACATCCGCAAGCCATTTGCCGGGCTGGGTCACCGCGGCTGTCGCTGTTCGTGCGGTGGTGGTGACCCGGCCATGCGCCCCCGGACCGACGCCAACGTAATCGCCATAGCGCCAGTAGATCTGGTTATGCCGCGATTCCGAACCGGGGCGGGCATGGTTGGACACCTCGTAGGCGGGCAGGCCGGCGGACAGGCACAGATCCTGCGTGATCACCCACATATCGGCGCCTAGGTCTTCATCGGGGAGACCTGGCAGACGATTGCGGGAAAAGCGGTCACCAAAGGCCGTATTGGGCTCGATCGTCAGTTGATAAACGGAGAGGTGATCGAGGTCGAAGGACAGGGCGCGCCTCAACTCCGCCTCCCACTCTCGCGCAGACTGATGCTGCCGCGCGTATATCAGATCGAAACTGACACGGTCGAAGGTGCTGCGGGCGACGTCGAAAGCCGCAAGAGCCTCGGCTGCGGTGTGAAGGCGTCCCAAGGCCCGAAGGGAGGTGTCGTCGAGCGACTGAATCCCCATCGAGACACGGTTGACGCCAGCGGCGCGGTAACCAACGAAGCGATCCGCCTCGACCGACGTGGGATTGGCCTCCAGCGTGATTTCGATGTCGTTGGAAAAATTCCACTGTCGCTGTGCGGCAGCGATGACGGCTTCGACGGTTGCAGGCTCCATCAGGCTGGGTGTGCCGCCGCCGAAGAAGATCGAAGACAGACGCCGCTCCGGGGTCAGAGCAGCATAGCGATCGATCTCAGAGACCAGTGCGCGGGCCCAGCGGGTTTGATCGACGCCGGACACGACGTGCGAATTGAAGTCGCAATAGGGGCACTTGGCCTGGCAGAACGGCCAGTGGACATAGAGACCAAAGCCCCCATTGCGCCAGTCTTCAGAAACAGGCGGCGAGGAGTTTTCCGACGGCAACGGCACGATGGCTAAGCTCATTCTTTTGGGCGGCGGACATTTCGCCCAAGGTAATGTCGAACCCCTCCGGCTGAAAGATGGGGTCGTAGCCATGGCCTTCGACGCCCCGCATCGGCCAGACGACCTGACCCTCGATGCGGCCCTCAAAGACCTCGTCATGCCCATCGGGCCAGGCCAAGACGAGGGTGCAGCAGAACCGCGCCCGCCGGGGCAGGGGGGCGTTCATAGCCTCCAGCTTTTGGTTGACCTTGGTCATCGCCATCGGGAAATCACGACCATTCGGTGTTTCGGCCCAGTCCGCGGTATAGACCCCGGGGGCACCGTTCAGCGCGTCGATCTCGATCCCGGAATCGTCGGCCAGCGCGGGCAGGCCTGTGGCGGCAACCGCAGCCCGCGCCTTTAGCCGGGCATTCTCGACAAAGGTCGTGCCGGTTTCCTCGGGCTCGGGCAGGCCGTGGTCGGCGTTCGACGTGACCGTGATGCCGCGCGGTTCGAAAAGCGCGCGCATCTCGTCCAGCTTGCCCAGATTGTGGGTCGCGATCAGAAGCGTGTCACCGTCAAACCGCCGGGTCATGCCAGAGCCGCCTTTTGCGCGTCGACCAGGGCCGCGGTTCCGGCCTCGGCCAGGGTCAGCAGCGACGACATCTCGTCACGCGAGAAGGTCGCGCCTTCGGCAGACATCTGAACCTCGATCAGCCGGGCATTCCCGGTCAGGACAAAATTGCCATCGACGCCGGCTTCGCTGTCTTCGGGGTAATCGAGGTCCAGCACCGGCTGACCTGCGTAGATCCCGCAGCTGACGGCGGCCACATGGTCCTTGATCGGATCGCTGGTCACGATTCCGGCTTTGAGAAGCTTGTTCACCGCAAGGCGCAGCGCCACCCAACCGCCGGTAATCGCGGCGCAGCGGGTGCCGCCATCGGCCTGGATCACGTCGCAGTCGATGGTGATCTGTCGTTCGCCCAGGGCCACGCGATCCACGGCAGCCCGCAGGCTGCGACCGATAAGCCGTTGGATTTCCTGTGTTCTTCCCGTCTGGCCATTCTTGGCCTCGCGCCGGCCACGGGTATGGGTGGCGCGCGGCAGCATGCCGTATTCGGCGGTGACCCAGCCCAGGCCGGTGTTCTTCAAAAACGGCGGCGGGCGATCCTCGATCGAGGCGGTGCACAGGACATGCGTATCACCGCAGCGGATCATGCAGGAGCCCTCGGCATGCCGCGTCACGCCGGTTTCGATACTGATGGACCGAAGCTGGTCCGTTTGCCGTCCCGATGGCCGCATTGTTTTTCCCTCTCGTGAAATCGCGCTCTGTAAGCCATGCACGCTATCGTCGCGCAACCCCGATTGACGCGGCCCACGTGGGCACTTTTATTCATAGGGATGGCAGGACACGCGACGCATGGATAAGGGCAACACGCTTCTCACCGAGATGAGCGACCGGTCGCGCGAAGTCTTTCGCCGCGTGGTCGAAGGTTATCTGGAGCACGGCGAACCCGTGGGGTCCCGCACGCTGACGCGGACGCTGTCCGAAAAGGTCAGTGCCGCGACGGTCCGCAACGTGATGCAGGACCTCGAATTCATGGGGCTTCTGGATTCGCCGCATACCTCCGCCGGGCGGGTGCCGACGCAGGCCGGTCTGCGGATGTTTGTCGACGGGCTTCTCGAGGTCGGCGATCTGTCCTCGCAGGATCAGGAGATGATCGACCAGACGCTGGGGCAGGACGGTTCGGGCGTGGGTGCGCTTCTGGATCGCGTGGGCTCGGCGCTGTCGGGTGTCACGCGGGGGGCGAGCCTTGTTCTGGCGCCCAAGCACGAGGCGCCGATCCGGCATATCGAGTTTGTCAGCCTTGCGCCCGACCGTGCGCTGGTCGTTCTGGTCTTTGCCGACGGGCATGTCGAAAACCGGGTGTTCCGCCCGCCCGCCGGGCAGACGCCATCGTCGATGCGCGAGGCCGCGAATTTCCTGAACGCGCTGGCCGAGGGGCGGACCGTTACCGAACTGCGCAGCCGGATCGAGCGTGAAATCACGCTGCGGCGTCGCGAACTGGACGCGCTGGCGGCCGAACTGGTCGAAAGCGGTGCGGCGATCTGGGAAAACGAGGGCCAGAGCTATGAGCGTCTGATCGTGCGCGGTCGGGCGAATCTGCTGGCTGACAAGACCCAGGTCGAAGAGGTCGAGCGGATTCGCAGTCTCTTCGACGATCTCGAGCGCAAGCGCGACATCGCGGAGTTCCTGGAACTGACCGACGAAGGCGAAGGCGTGCGCATCTTCATCGGATCCGAAAACAAGCTTTTCTCACTTTCGGGTTCCTCTTTGGTGGTCAGTCCATATATGAACGCTGACCGAAAGATCATCGGCGCTGTGGGCGTGATCGGTCCGACGCGGCTGAATTACGGACGCATCGTGCCGATTGTCGATTACACGGCGCAACTGGTCGGACGCCTTCTGTCCGACCGCGGCTAACAGGTGCGAAAGATGACGAAGTCCGAGCAACAGGATATCGAAGACGCAATTCAGGAGATCCTGCGCGACAGTGGCAAGGGCGAGGGCGCCGACCCCGCCGCCGCCGAGCAGGCCGCCGAAGCCGATGCTGCCGGCATCGAGCCCGAGCAGGGGGCCGAGCCGCAGCCCGAACCGGTTCAGCCCGGCTCGGCCGAGGCCGAGGAGCTGGTCGCGCTCAGGGCGGAACGGGACGACCTGCGCGATCGCTTCGTGCGCGCCATCGCGGACGCCGAGAACGCGCGCAAGCGGTCCGACCGCGACCGCAAGGAGGCCGAGCAATACGGCGGCTCGAAACTGTCGCGCGACCTTCTGCCCGTCTACGACAACCTCAAGCGCGCGCTCGATTCGGTGACCGACGAACAGCGCGCTGCCGCCTCGGCCCTGCTTGAAGGTGTCGAGCTGACGATGCGCGAGCTGGTGAGCATCTTCGCCAAGCACGGGATCGAGAAGATTTCGCCCGAGACCGGCGAAAAGTTCGACCCGAACATGCATCAGGCGATGTTCGAAGCCCCGGTGCCCGGCACCAACGCCGGAGAGATCATCCAGGTCATGGCCGACGGCTTCATGCTGCACGACCGCCTGTTGCGGCCCGCGCATGTCGGCGTCAGCTCCACCCCCGCGTCGTAAACGTCCTTACGTCGTAAGTTTCTTCAGATCGTAGACGAGTTTCAGCGCCTCCAGCGGCGTCAGCTCGTCGGGATGGATGTCCCGCAACCGCGCCTCGGCCTCCGACGGCGCGGTTTTTGCGACCGGGGCAGGGGGCGGCGCTGCCGAGAACAGCGGCAGGTCGTCGATCAGGGCCTTCTGCGCGGCACTGCCGCCTTCGCGTTCGCCCTGTTCCAGCGCCTCAAGCACCACCCGCGCACGCTCGACCACGGCGGGAGGCAAACCCGCCAGCCGCGCGACCTGCACCCCATAGGACCGGTCTGCCGCGCCCTGCCGCACCTCGTGCAGGAAAATGACGTCGCCCTCGAACTCCTTCACCGCGACGGTGGCGTTGCGCACGCCGGGCAGACGATCGGCCAGCCGCGTCAGCTCGTGGTAATGCGTGGCGAACAGCGCGCGCGCCCGGTTGGCGTCGTGCAGATGCTCCAGCGTCGCCCAGGCGATCGACAACCCGTCGTATGTGGCGGTGCCACGCCCGATCTCGTCCAGGATCACCAGCGCCCGATCATCGGCCTGGTTGAGGATCGCGGCGGTCTCGACCATCTCGACCATGAAGGTCGACCGCCCGCGCGCAAGATCATCCGCCGCGCCCACGCGGGAAAAGATCTGAGACACCATCCCGATATGCGCCGAGGCGGCAGGGACGAAGCTGCCGGCCTGTGCCAGCAGCGCGATCAGCGCGTTCTGCCGCAGGAAGGTGGATTTGCCGGCCATGTTGGGCCCGGTCAGCAGCCAGACGGACGACGGGGCGGTGCCGTCGGACAGGGCGCAGTCGTTCGCGATGAAGGGCTCGCCCCCCTGCCGCCGCAGCGCCTGCTCAACGACGGGGTGACGCCCGGCCTCGACTTCGAAGGCGCGGCTGTCGTCGACGCGGGGATGGGACCAGTCCTCGGCCCGGGCGATTTCGGCCAGTCCGGCCGACAGGTCGATCTCGGCCAAAGCGCGGGCGGCGGCGTGGATATCCTGCGCCGCGTCCACCACGCGGGCGCGCAGGCTTTCGAAAAGGCGCTTTTCGATCTCCAGCGCGCGCGATCCGGCGTTCAGGATCCGCGTCTCCAGCTCGGACAGGTCGGTGGTCGTGAAGCGCACCGCGTTGGCCGTGGTCTGGCGGTGGATGAAGGTCGCCGAAAGCGGCGCGGCCAGCATCTTTTCCGCATGCGTCGCGGTGGTTTCGATGAAATAGCCCAGCACGTTGTTGTGCTTGATCTTCAGGCTCTGGATGCCGGCAAGCTCGGCATACTGCGCCTGCATCCCGGCGATCACGCCGCGGCCCTCGTCGCGCAGGGTCCGCGCCTCGTCCAGGTCGCCGTCAAAGCCCGGTGCGATGAAGTTGCCG
Source organism: Mesobaculum littorinae (assembly GCF_004011175.1). Taxonomy (GTDB): domain Bacteria; phylum Pseudomonadota; class Alphaproteobacteria; order Rhodobacterales; family Rhodobacteraceae; genus Tranquillimonas; species Tranquillimonas littorinae. The sequence goes on from NZ_RQXX01000003.1 coordinate 427,362, forward strand.
TCACGCAGCAGCAGCGGCGGTTCGGCGACTAGCGCCTGATCCAGCGCGTCCAGAAGCGCATCGTGCCCGGTCAGCGCCTCGGCCGCGCGGGACAGCACCGCGGGCATGCCGTCCACCGAAAGCCGCGCGGCGATAGCATCGCCCCCCTCAAGCCCGGCGCGGATGGCCGCCAGATCGCGCGGGCCGCCCCGGTCGAGTGCGAGGCGCGACAGAGCGCGGTCGATATCGGGCACGCCACGCAGGTCATTGCGCAGGTCCTGCGCCAGCCCGCGCTCATTCACCAGGTGGGCGACGGCATGGTGGCGGCTGCGGATCAGCTCCAGATCGCGCGAGGGCGAGGTCAGGCGCCGCTCGAGCAGGCGAGCGCCCGCCGCGGTGGCGGTGCGGTCGATGGCGGCCAGAAGCGACCCGTCGCGCCCGCCCGACAGGCTGCGCGTCAGTTCAAGGTTGCGGCGCGTGGCGGCATCAATCTGCACCACCCGGTCGGCGGCTTCGCGCACCGGCGCGCGCAACAGGGGCAGGCGGCCCTTCTGGGTGATGCCCAGATAGTCGACCAGCGCGGCCATCGCCGAAATCTCGGCCCGTTCGAAGCTGCCGAAGGCATCGAGCGTTTCGACCCGGAAAAGGTCGGTCAGCCGGTCGGCGCCCGAGGTGGAATCGAAACTGCCACGCGACAGGGGGGTGACTGCGGCGCCCATGCTCTCGACGATCTCGGCCAGCTCGCGTTCGCGGGCGTCGGGCACCAGTACCTCGCGCGGGGCCAGCCGGGCCAGTTCGGGGCCGAGCCGCATCAGCGGCAGCGGCATCACCCGGAACTCGCCGGTCGAGATGTCGGCCCAGGCCAGCGCGGATTGGTCGCGCACCTCGGCAAAGGCGGCAAGGAAGTTATGCCGCCGCGCCTCCAGCAGGGCATCCTCGGTCAACGTGCCGGGGGTGACCAGCCGCACGACCTCGCGCTTGACCACGGATTTTGAGCCGCGCTTCTTCGCCTCGGCCGGGTCCTCCATCTGTTCGCAGACGGCGACGCGGAATCCCTTGCGGATCAGGGTCAGAAGGTAGCCGTCAGCCGAATGCACGGGCACACCGCACATGGCGATGTCCTCGCCCAGGTGCTTGCCACGCTTGGTCAGCGCGATGTCCAGCGCCTCGGCCGCGGCAACGGCATCGTCAAAGAACATCTCGTAGAAATCGCCCATGCGATAGAACAGAAGCGCCCCGGGGGTCGCTTCCTTGATCTCGAGATATTGCGCCATCATCGGCGTCGGTGCGTCGCTGGCCATGGCTTGTCTTTCCTCGTTCGGACCCCTCCTATACCCGGGCCGTCGGAGCGCGGCCAGAGATGGGGAGGGCAGATCGTGGACCCGATCATCCGTTTCATTGCGGCCAGCGGCATCACCAACCTTGGCGACGGAATCGCAGTCGCGGTCTGGCCGTGGATGGCCAGCCTGCTGACGCGCGACGCGCTGTTGATCGCGCTGGTGCCCTTTGCGCTGCGGCTGCCATGGTTCCTGGCGGCGCTGCCCGCCGGCGTCATCACCGACCGGGTGGACCGCAAGCGGCTGATCCTGTGGGCGGACACCGCGCGCGGCCTGGCGTTCCTGGGCTGCGGGCTGGCCGTCATCGCAGCGCCCATGCCCGGACTTGCCACGGGGTCCGATGCCGGGCCCGGGCCGCTTTACCTTGCGCTGATCGCGGCGGCTGCCATCGTGGGCACTGCCGAGGTGTTTCGCGACAACGCGGCGCAGACGATGCTGCCCGCCCTGGTCCCGCACGCGCGGCTCGAGGTCGCGAATGGCAGGCTTTGGGCTGTCGAGACGCTGGGCAACGGGCTGGCGGGGCCGGCGCTGGGGGCGGCGATGATCGCGCTGGCGCTGCCCATGCCGTTCCTGGGCAACGCGGCGCTTTACGGTGTGGCGCTGCTGCTGGTGGTGCCGCTGGCCGTGCCCGCTCGGCCCCGCCCCGCGCGCGCCAAGTTTCACGTGGAACTGGGCGAAGGTTACCGGTTCTTGGCGGGCGCGCCGCTTCTGCGGCTGCTCGCGGTCGTCACGGGAACGTGGAACCTGGCCTTCCAGATCGCCTTCGTCGGGCTGGTCCTGCATGCGCAGGAAAACCTCGGCCTCTCTGCCCCGGGCTTCGGACTGGTGCTGTCGGCGGGGGCCGTGGGGGGCATCCTGGGCGTGCTGGCCGGCGACCGGATCGCACGACGGCTGGGCCCGGCGCGCACGACGCAGGCGACCCTGCTTCTGTCGGGCCTGTGTTTCCTGGCGATGCCGCTGGCGCCCTCGGGGCCGTGGCTGGGCCTGACGCTGGCGGTGTTCCAAGCGGCGGGTATGGTGTGGAACATCGTGTCGGTCTCCTACCGGCAGCGGCGGATACCGGACGCGCTTCTGGGGCGTGTGAACAGTCTCTACCGGCTGATCGCCTGGGGCATGATGCCGGTGGGCGCGGTGCTGTCGGGCGTTCTGGTCACGCTGGCCGAAGGCGCGCTGCCGCGCGACACGGCACTGACGGTCCCCTTCTGGGTGGCGGGGGCGATCGGCGTCGCGCTGGCCTGCGCGGCAGCGCCCGCGCTTGGCCGCGGGGAATGGAGCCGGACCGCCGCGTAGGGCCCGGCCCGCCGCGCGTCAGTGCACGAAGGGTGCGTCGGCGCCCCAGAGCTCTTCGATACGGGCGTCGCGCCCGCAGGCTTCGCGGTAGTTGTCGTAGGCATCCTTGCGCTGGATGTAGCCAAAGCGCGTCAGCGTCGATTCCGTGCTTTTGTAGTAGTTTTGGTGGTAATCCTCGGCCACGTAGAAGGGCGATTTGTCGAGGATCGGCGTCACGATCTCCTGCCCCAGTTCGGCGGCGGCTGCGGCCTTGGCCTCTTCGGCGATGCGCCGTTCCTCGGGCGTCTCGACGAAGACCGCGGTGCGATAGCTGTCGCCCCTGTCACAGAACTGCCCGCCCGCATCGGTTGGATCGACCGAGCGGAAAAAGAGGTTCATCAACTGCGCGTAGCTGACCTGCGAGGGGTCGTATTCGATCTCGGCGGATTCGTAGTGGCCTGTGCCGCCACGGGTCACCTGCTTGTAGGTCGGGTTCTCGACCGTGCCGCCGGTATAGCCGGAGACGACTTCGCTGACGCCCTGCACCTTTTCGAAATCGGCCTCGACGCACCAGAAGCATCCGCCCGCGACATAGGCGGTGTCCGCCGTCGCATGGCCGGCAGCCAGGGATGTCGTCGTCGCCGCGGCAAGCGCCGCGAGCCTGGCCGTGGATCGGAACAAAGTTCGCATAATCGTAATCCTCCGCTTTTGCGCGTCATCATGTCGGCGCCGGGGCGGGGCAGGCAAGGTCGGGCATCGCGATCTCACGCAAGGGTGACGAACCCCAGGTTTTCTTGGCTCCACTGCAACTTTGTCCGGCGGGCCGACGTGTCGTCACCGATATGCGCCGGCGGACAGCGCCGGTGCGATACGGAAACGAGAGGAGACGATCGATGATGATGCGCTTTACGACCATCACCGCTATCGCCATCCTGAGCGCCGGTGCAGCCCTTGCACAGGACGACATGACCCCGTCAATCACCGCGTCCGATCAGCCGCTTGAAAACGGCGTCGTCAGCGCGGACAGCATCACGGCCGAGGAAAAAGGCTGGCTGGTCGTGCACCGCACCGATTCCGAGATGGCGCCGGGCCCTGTTGTCGGCCACGCGCCGATCCGCATGGGCACCACAGACGACGTCGCCGCGATCCTCACCGAAGAGGTCGCGCCGGGCGACATGCTGATGCTGATGGTCCATTCCGAGGCCGGCGGCAGCGAAACCGGCATCTTCGAATACACGCTGGGTGCCGAGGAAGACGGCCCGGACCGTGTGGACGGTGAGCTTGTCACGACGGTCATCACCGCCGAGTAAGAGACAGATCCCGGGCGCCTTCTGGGCGACGGGTGGGGCGGCTCCCTTCAGGGAGCCGCCCTTTTTTCGTGTCAGCCCTTCAGTCGACGGTCGCGCGCGGCCAGAAGCTTGAGCCGCAGGGCGTTCAGCTGGATGAAGCCCGCCGCGTCCTTCTGGTCATAGGCGCCGGCGTCGTCTTCGAAGGTCACGTGCGCCTCGGAATAAAGGCTGTGATCCGACCAGCGGCCGACGGTGCGGACCAGACCCTTGTAAAGCTTCAGCCGCACGGTTCCGGTCACATGCTCCTGGCTCTTGTCGATCAGGGCCTGCAGCATCTCGCGTTCGGGGCTGAACCAGAAGCCGTTATAGATCAGTTCCGCGTATTGCGGCATGATCTGGTCCTTGAGATGCGCCGCGCCACGGTCCAGCGTGATCTGTTCGATGCCGCGATGCGCCTCGAGCAGAAGCGTGCCGCCGGGCGTCTCGTAGATGCCGCGGGATTTCATGCCGACGAAACGGCCCTCGACCAGGTCGAGCCGGCCGATCCCGTGCTTGCCGCCCAGTTCATTCAGGCGGGTCAGGATCGTCGCGGGCGACAGTGCCTCGCCGTTGATCGAGACGGCATCGCCCTTTTCGAACCCGATCTCGACGTATTCGGGCGTGTCCGGCGCGGTCTCGGGGTCCTGGGTACGCTGGTAGACGTAACCCGGCGCCTCTTCGGCGGGATCCTCCAGCACCTTGCCCTCGGACGAAGTGTGCAGGAGGTTCGCATCGACCGAGAACGGCGCTTCGCCGCGCTTGTCCTTGGCGATCGGGATCTGGTTCTTCTCGGCAAAGTCGATAAGCCGGGTGCGGCTGGTCAGGTCCCATTCGCGCCACGGCGCGATGACCTTGATCTCGGGGTTCAGCGCATAGGCGGCCAGTTCGAAGCGGACCTGGTCATTGCCCTTGCCGGTGGCACCGTGCGCCACGGCGTCGGCCCCCGTCTCGGCGGCGATCTCGACCAGACGTTTCGAAATCAGGGGCCGCGCGATCGAGGTGCCCAGCAGGTAGAGCCCTTCGTAAAGCGCGTTCGCCCGGAACATCGGGAACACGAAATCGCGCACGAATTCCTCGCGCAGATCCTCGATGTAGATGGCGCTGGCGCCCATCATCTCGGCCTTGGCGCGCGCGGGCTCCAGCTCTTCGCCCTGACCGAGGTCGGCGGTGAAGGTCACGACCTCGCAGCCATACTCGGTTTGCAGCCATTTCAGGATGATCGAGGTGTCGAGCCCGCCGGAATAGGCCAGAACGACTTTCTTCGGTGCGGACATGATGCGGCTCCGTTCATTCAGGTTGCATGGGCGGATAGCCCCTTTCGCCCAAGGGGGCAAGCGCGCGCGCTTGCCTTGGCGCGGGGGTTGCGCCATGGCTGGGCCATGACCGATTTCCTGAACGCCGCGCAGGCCGCCACCCGACGCATGCGGGATCTGTTTCCGCCCACGCCGTTGATGCGCAACGATTACCTGTCCGACCGGTTCGGTGCAGACATCTGGCTGAAGCGCGAGGATCTGACGCCGGTGCGCTCCTACAAGCTGCGCGGCGCGTCGAATGCCATGGGCCGCGCGCTTGAGACCGCGCCGGATCAAAGGCTTTTCGTCGCGGCGAGCGCGGGCAACCATGCGCAGGGGCTGGCCTATGCCTGCCGGCATTTCGGGGTGCGGGGCGTGATCTTCATGCCCGTTACCACGCCGCAGCAGAAGGTCGACAAGACCCGCGCCTTCGGCGGCGACGCTGTCGAGATCCGGATGGTCGGCGACTATGTCGACGACACGCTCGCGGCGGCCAAGGCATTCTGCGCCGAGGCGGGGGGCCATTTCCTCGCCCCCTTCGACGACGACCACGTGATCGAGGGGCAGGCCAGCGTCGCGGTCGAGGTTCTGGAAGAACTCGACACCCCGCCCGACGTGATGATCCTGCCCGTGGGCGGCGGCGGGCTTTCGGCCGGCACGCGGCAGGTGCTGGCCGCCGCGTCGCCACGGACGCAGATGCTGCTGGCCGAACCCGCGGGCGGCGCCAGCCTTGCCGCGGCGCTGGCCGGGGGCGCGCCGGTCTCCCTGCCCAACGTCGACACCTTCGTCGACGGTGCCGCGGTGGGCACCATCGGCACCCGCCCGTTCCGGGCGCTGGCCGATGTCGACCCCGCCTGCGTCTTCGCTGTCCCCGAGGATCGGTTGTGCATGACCATCCTCGAGATGCTGAACACCGAGGGCATCGTGCTGGAACCCGCGGGCGCGCTGTCGGTCGATCTGCTGCGCGACGTGGGCGACCGGATCGCGGGCAAGCGGGTGGTCTGCGTGACCTCGGGGGGCAATTTCGATTTCGAGCGTCTGCCAGAGGTGCGCGAACGGGCGCAGCGGGCGGCGGGGCTCAAGAAGTACTTCGTCCTGCGCCTGCCGCAGCGACCGGGCGCGCTGCGCGATTTCCTCGACCTGCTGGGCCCCGAGGACGACATCGCCCGCTTCGAATACCTCAAGAAGTCGGCCCGCAACTTCGGATCGGTCCTGATCGGGATCGAGACGCGGAACCCCGGAAACTTCCCCGAGCTTTTCGCCAAGCTCGACGCAGCCGAGTTCCTCTACCGCGACATCACCAACGATACTCTGCTGGGCGAGCTGCTGATCTAGGCGCCGCCGTGGTCCGGCGGCGGACCGAGTTCTTCGGTCAGCACGGCGCGGGTCCGGTCAAAGCAGGTCAGCAGATCCGCCTGCGCCTGCTCCGGATCCTCAAGCGCGTGCCGCCCGGCGGCACTGCATCCTTCGGCCAGACCGCTCAGGCCTAGGTTCAGCGCAGCGCCCTTGACAAAATGCAGCCTGTCGGCCCGGTCCTGTACCGGGCCCGCCCAGTCGAGCGAGGTCAGGCCTTCCTCGGTCTCCTCCAGGAAAAGGTGGACGATGTCGGCAAAATCCTCGACGCCGATGTCGTCGCGCACCTCGTTCAGCCGCTGCCAGCAAATCTCCATCGCACCCATCCTGCCGGTTTCGGGCGCCCAGCATGGCGCAGAGGCCTTAAGGCCGGGTTATCCCGCATCCACGCGCCCCCCGTTCCCGGCCGCGCCGTGGTTCACCAGCTCTTAAGCTTGCCACGATATCAGCGGGTGGGTGTAACTGGGGCAGGCGGACGATGACGGTGCAGGGCGATCTGATCTTCAAGCATGGTCGGATCGCGCCCGAAGACGCGGTGCAGCGCGTCCTCGTCGTCGACGACAGCGCGTCGCAGCGCAAGCTTCTGTGTTCCTACCTGCGCCGCTGGGGGTTCCAGGTCGGCGAAGCCGCCACCGGGCAGGCCGCGCTGGACCTGTGCGCCGCCGAAGGCTTCGACCTCGTCCTGTCGGACTGGACGATGCCCGGCATGACGGGGCCCGAATTCTGTGCCGAACTGCGCCGGCGTGGAGGTGAGCGATATGTCTATTTCGTTCTTCTGACCCTGAAGGCCAGCAAGGATGACATCGCACAGGGGCTGGAAGGCGGCGCCGACGATTTCATCGTCAAGCCGGTCAATCCGCACGAACTGCGGGCCCGCATCACCGCGGCGAACCGGATCCTTGGGGTCGAGCGCGAGCTGATCGAGAAGAACCGCCTGGTGACGCGCACGCTGACCCGCCTGCGCGGCGTCTACGAGGGTTTGAACCGCGACCTGATCGAGGCGCGGAAGCTGCAGAATTCGCTGGTGCCGACGAACAGCGTTTCCCTGCCGGGCGGCACGTTGTCGTTCCTGTTCCAGCCCTCGGGACATGTGGGCGGGGATCTGGTGGGCTATTTCCCGGTCGCGCCGGACCGGATCGGGCTCTATTCGCTCGACGTCTCGGGTCATGGGGTGGCCTCGGCGCTGATCACCGCGCGTCTGGCCGCGCGACTTTCCGGCGCCACGCCCGACCGCAACGATGCGCTGTGCCGGACCGCCAGCGGCGCCATCGCGATGCTCCAGCCCGAAGAGATCTGCGCCAAGCTCAACAGCGATTTCCTGCGCGAGGTCGAGACCGAGCATTATTTCACGCTCGCCATCGCCGAAATCGACCTGACCGCGCGGCGGGCGTGGCTGGCGCAGGCCGGTCATCCCAACCCGCTGGTCCAGCGGGCCGCCGGCGGGGTCGAGTTTCCCGGCACCGGCGGCCTGCCTCTGGGCCTGATCGAGGGCGCCGAGTTCGAGCGCATCGAGCTGGAGTTCGAGCCGGGCGACCGGCTGTTCCTTTATTCCGACGGGGTCACGGAATGCCCCACGCCCGACGGCGGCATGCTGGACGAAGACGGGCTGGCCGACATCTTTGTGCGCAACGCCGGGCTGCGCGGCCAGCAGGCGCTGAACGCGCTCAGCTGGGATCTGAGCGCGCTGATCGACGGGCAGGATTTCCCCGACGACCTGTCGGGCGCGCTGCTTGAATTCCGCTAGCCGGCGTTCAGCCCGAGGCGGATCAGGAATTCGCGGTCGCCGTCGTTGCCCACGGCCGCGATCGCCCGGTCCAGCGGCAGCCAGGCGGCGCTGTGCCCCGGTTCCAGGGGCGGCCCGTGGCGCAGGACCGGACGGGCGCGATAGACGTGGCAGATCTTCTCGGCGAAGATGTCGTAGTCGGGCATGTAGACGAAGCGCCGGAACACCCCCATCCGCCGTGGCCGGGCGATGTGCCAGCCGGTTTCCTCGTACACCTCGCGGTGCAGCGCGGGCAGGGGCGATTCACCGGGGTCGATGCCACCGCCCGGAAGCTGATATTCGGGGATGGGCGCGGACTGGAACGTCAGCAGGATGCGGCCGTCGCGTTCAAGCACGGCGTAGGCGCCGGGACGCAGGCGATACGGCTGCCCGCGCAGCGGGACGTCTCCTATTCGCGGAATCATGATGGCATCGCCCCCTTGGCGCATCGGTTGTCGTGCATAGCTAGAGGCGGTATGCCAATCCCCGATAGCTTAGGAAAGCCCATGACCCTCGGATCCCGCATTGCCTGGGACGATACGATCCTCCCGTTCCAGCTCGACCGGTCCGACATCCGCGGCCGCGTCGCGCGGCTGGACGGGGTGCTCGACCAGGTGCTTGAACAACATGACTATCCCAAACAGGTCGAGGCGCTGATCGCCGAGGCCGCGCTGCTGACCGCGATGATCGGCCAGACGATCAAGCTGCGCTGGAAGCTGTCGCTGCAGATTCGCGGCGATGGGCCGGTGTCGCTGATCGCGACCGACTATTTCGCCCCCACCGACGATGGCAAGCCCGCGCGGCTGCGCGCCTATGCCGGGTTCAAGGAGGATCAGCTCGATCCCGGTGCGAAGCCGTTCGACCTGATTGGCAAGGGCTATTTCGCGATCCTGATCGACCAGGGCGAGGGGATGACGCCCTACCAGGGGATCACGCCGATCGCCGGCGGGTCGCTGTCCTCCTGCGCCGAGACCTATTTCGCCCAGTCCGAACAGCTGCCCACGCGCTTTGCGCTGGCCTTCGGGGAATCGCAGATGGCCGACGGCACCAGCGGCTGGCGCGCCGGCGGCGTGATGCTGCAGCACATGCCCAAGGCGTCGCCCGGGGCGGGCGGCAGTGCCGATGGCGGCTCGGGCGAAGACGGGCTTCTCGGGGCCGAGGATATTCTCGACGGGGACGAGGCCGAGCATTGGGACCGCGCCAATATCCTGCTCGACACCGTGGACGAGATGGAGCTTGTTGGCCCCACCGTGCATCCCACCGATCTTCTGGTCCGGCTGTTTCACGAAGAGACGCCGCGCGTCTTCGACAGCCAGCCGATGACCTTCGGCTGCACCTGTTCGGCCGATCGCGTGCGTCAAAGCCTGTCGATCTACTCGGCCAAGGACATCGGCCACATGACCACCGACGACGGGATCGTGACGGCCGATTGCCAGTTCTGCGGCGCGCATTACGAGTTCGATCCCAAGACACTGGGGTTCGAGGCCGAGCATGGCCCCGATGGACAGCAGTGAGATCCGGCAGGCGCTGATCGCCGCACAGCGGAAGGACAGCGCCGCATCGTCGGATTTCGACCTGAACCCGCATGTCGAACTGACCCACGGCCGCATTCTTAGGGATGCGGCCGTGCTGGTTCTGTTTCAGGCCGATGCGCAGGCCGGCGCCCGGCTGGTGCTGACCAAGCGGTCGTCGGCCCTGCGTCACCATCCCGGCCAGATCGCCTGCCCTGGGGGCAAGATCGAAGCCTTGGACGGGGGCCCCGAAGGCGCTGCGCTGCGCGAGGCGCGGGAAGAGATCGGCCTGCCCGACGGCGCGGCCGAGCTCCTGGGCGCGCTGCCCGCGCACGAGACGGTGACCGGATTCACCGTCACCCCGATCCTGGCCTGGTTGCCCCGGGCCGTACCGCTGCGCCCCGAGCCGGGCGAGGTGGCCGAGATCTTCTCGGTTCCCTGGACCCATGCCGCCGATCCGGCCCGCTTTCGGGTCGAAGAGCGGATCTGGCGCGGCACGATGCGCCGCTACTACGTCGCGCCCTTCGGGCCCTACTACATCTGGGGGGCGACGGCGCGGATCCTGCGCGGCCTGGCCGGGCGGCTGTCTCAATGACGCAGGTGTCTACACAGGTTTCTGGCGACTGGCTTACCCGACCGGGCACCCGCGGCGTGATGCGGATGCTCGAAAGGGGCGGGCACCAGGCCTGGCTGGTGGGCGGCTGCGTGCGCGACGCGCTGATGCAGCGCGAGATCGGCGATATCGACATCACGACCGACGCGCCTCCCGACCGGGTGACGGGGCTGGCGCAGGCGGCGGGGTTTCGCGCCGTGCCGACCGGACTCGACCATGGCACCGTCACCGTTATCGCTCATGGCATCCCGCACGAGGTCACGACCCTGCGCCGCGACGTGGCCACCGACGGGCGCCATGCGACCGTTGTCTATGCCACCAGCATCGAGGATGACGCGCGGCGGCGCGATTTCACGATGAACGCGCTTTATGCCGACAGCGCGGGCCACGTCCGCGATCCGATGGGCGGGATCGCGGATATCGCCGAGCGGCACGTCCGCTTCATCGGCGATCCGCACGACCGCATCGCCGAGGATTACCTGCGCATCCTGCGGTTCTTCCGGTTCCACGCGTGGTTCGGCGATCCGCATCGCGGGCTGAACGCCGAAGGCTATGCCGCCGCCGCCGAGCTGGGCGAGGGGGTGGACCGGCTGTCGCGCGAACGTGTCGGCGCCGAGATGAAAAAGCTGCTGGCCGCGCCCGACCCGGGCCCCGCCGTCGCATCAATGGCGGCCGCGGGGATCCTGCCGCGCATCCTTCCCGGCGCCGAGGATCGCGCGCTGGGTCCTCTCGTCCATCTCGAGGGGGATATCGGGGTCATGGCGGACCCGCTGCGCCGCCTTGCGGTGCTGGGCGGGGTCGAAGCGGCCGACTACCTGCGGCTCAGCCGGAAGGAAGAGCGCCGCCTGACCCTTCTGCGCGCGGGCATCGGGGACGAAGCCGGCACGGCCGAACTGGCCTATCGCCATGGCGCCGAGGCCGCGCGGGACATCGAGCTTTTGCGCGCGGCGAGCTTTGGCGCGCCGATCTCCGCGACGCTGGAGGAGGATATCGCCAACGGGGCGGCTGCGGAGTTTCCCGTGAAACCCCGCGACCTGATGCCCGGGCTACAGGGCCCGGCGCTGGGCCGCCGCCTGTCCGAGCTGGAGGCCCGCTGGATCGCGTCGGGTTTCGAATTGTCGCGCGACGCGCTGCTTGCCTGACACGCCGGGGCACCAGGGTGCGCCCCGCCGGCCCGCGTCCCGGCCGACGCCCTGTTCGCCCCGCCCCTGCATCGCACCCGTCCCGCCATCGGCCTGCGGCCATCGCCGTCTGTCCGCCGCTGTCTGTCTAACACCGTCTGACCACCGCCACCCGGCATGACGCCGCTTTTCGGCACGGCGCTCTCTTGACCCCGGCGTCTGCGCCCCCACCATGGGGGCATGAGCTTTTCCTTGCCCGATCACTGGACGTGGGACATCTGGCTGGCCGATGACGGCGACCGGTTCCACCTGTTCTATCTTCATGCCCCGCACGCGCTGGGCGACCCCGACCTGCGTCACCGCAACGCCCGGATCGGGCACGCGACCTCGCAGGATCTGACGGCCTGGACGGATCACGGACGCATCTTCGACGCGGGCGCGCCCGGCAGCTTCGATGCCTCGGCAACGTGGACCGGCAGCGTGGTGCAGGCGCAGGACGGGCTGTGGCACATGCTTTACACCGGGTCGGTCTTCACCGATCCGGCAACCACGGAAAACATCGAAACCATCGGGCGCGCGACCTCGCCCGATCTTTCCACGTGGAAGAAACACCCCGGCCCGGTGCTGACCGCTGATCCCCGCTGGTACGAAACCCTGGGCCATTCCTCCTGGCCCGAAGAGGCGTGGCGCGATCCCTGGGTCTGGCGGGACGACGCGGCCGGGCTATGGCGGATGCTGATCACGGCGCGGTCCCGCGACGGGGGCGCCGACGACAGCGACCGCGGTATCGTGGGGCAGGCAAGCTCCTCCGACCTGCAAAGCTGGACCGCGGGCCCCCCGCTCAGCCAGCCGGGCGCTGGGTTCGGCCATCTCGAGGTGTTGCAGATCGTCGTCGTCGAGGGGCAGAGGTTCCTGATCTTTTCCTGCGACGCGGCCAAGCTGGCGGGCCATCGCGCAGGGCAGACGGGTGGCATCTGGTCGGTCCACGCGCCCGACCCCGAGGCGCCGTTCGATATCTCGACGGCCGAGCTGATCTGCTCAGAACGCCTTTATGCCGGGCGGATCCAGCACGACCGTGAGGGCACCGCGATGCTTCTGGCGTTCGAGAATGCCGCCCCCGCGGGCGGGTTCGGTGGCCGCCTGGCCGACCCCGTTCCGCTGCGCGTGGGGCAGGGGCGGAATGGCCCGAGGCTGGAGCCCGCCGCCCCGCTCTGAAAGGCGCCGCAACGTCATCTTTGTATGACCGGCCAAAAGAACCGGTTTTGCCATCATTTGGTTCCGATTCCCTTACGACAGTCTCCGTGCAAGTCGCGAACGCATGCGGTGACGGTCTCGGGCCGCGCGCGGTCCGGGGGAAAGGTGCCGATCGTGAACAGACCCAAGAACGCCAAGCAAAGCGCCGCGATCTATCTGACGACCATCGCCGCTGTTTCGATACTGGGTTTCCTGACGACCTATTACCTGCAGCGCGCCTATCTGCGCAGCTACACCGCGTCGCTGCGGGCCGAGCTGTCGGACCAGTCCTACCGCGTGGCCGAGGCCCTGCGGCAGGAAATCTTCCGCATGGAGCTGGTCACCCGCGGCCTGGCGGGCACGATTTCCGTCACCCCCGACCTGACGCAGGACCAGTTCGAGGCCTTCGCGCGCCCCCTCATCAACGGCGAGGCCGAGGGCATGCAGCTGGCCGTGGCCCCCAACCTCGAGGTTACCTACGTCTACCCCGAAGAGGGCAACCGGAACGTCATCGGCATGGACTACCGCATCGTGCCCTCGCAACTGGTCAGCGTGAACGAATCCCGCCGAAAACGGACGCCGGTCCTGTCTGGGCCGGTGTCACTGGTGCAGGGGGGGCGCGGCTACATCCTGCGCCACCCCGTCTATGTTCCCGATCCCGTGACGGGGAACACCACGTTCTGGGGGGTGGTCAGCCTGGTGCTGCCGGAAAAGGTGCTGCTGGCAGATGCCGGGTTTCGCGACGCGGGCCCAGGGTACATCACCGCGATGCGCCGCATGAACGCCGCGGGACAGCCCGAACGGATGATGGCCGGCGCCCCCGCGGTGTTCGAACGCGACGCGATCTTGCAGACCATCGACCTGCCCGACGGGGATATCCAACTGGGCATCGCGCCCGCGGGCGGCTGGCCGCTGGTCGCGCCGAATGCGGGGTGGATCGCGGGCATCGTGCTGACCATCGTGCTGTGCATCGTCGGGATCGTCACGGCGATCCACAGGCTTGCCCGCGGTCGCGAAGAGGCCCGCCAGACCCTGCTGCATTCGATCGAATCGCTCGATGACGGCTTCGCCATCTACGACGAGGAGGACCGGCTTGCGATGTGCAACCGCAAGTATATCGAGATCTACAGTCGCGCGGCCAAGGTCATTCGGCCCGGCACGACCTTCTCGGAGATCGTGCGCTACGGCGTGGCGCATGGCCAGTACCCCGAGGCCGAGGGTCGCGAAGAGGAATTCATCGCCGAACGGTTCGCCGCCCATCGCGCCGGCAACCGCATAGTCGAGGAACGTCTGCCCGACGGGCGCTGGCTGAAGATCTGCGAAAAGAAAACCCGCGACAACTACACCGCCGGTGTCTGGGTCGACGTGACCGAGCTGAAGCAGGCGCGCGAAGAGGCCGAGGATGCCAACCGCGCGAAAAGCGAGTTCTTCGCCAATGTCAGCCACGAGCTGCGCACGCCGCTGACCATCATCCTGGGCTATACCTCGTTCCTGTCGAACCCGGAGGTGCTTCCCGACTATGCCGCGATGCGCAAGGCGGTGAGCGAACGCGCGGACGCCGACCCCGAGATCCTGCGCCTGCATGACAGGCTGGTGCAGGCGACGCAGACCTACAACCGCAAGATCCAGTCCTCGGCCCGGCATCTTCTGACCATGGTGAACGAGATCCTCGACTGGGCGCAGATCGAACATGGCCGCATGTCCTTCGAATATGGTGAGCTGCGGCTGGACGAACTGGTCGGAGAGGTCTGCGAAGAGTTCCGCACCACCACCGACGGCAAGGGGATCGGCCTGCATTGCAACGCCGAGGAGGTCACACTCGACGGCGACGCGGTGCGGCTGAAACAGCTGCTCTACAACCTCGTCGGCAACGCGGTGAAATTCACCTCGGAGGGCAGCGTGACGCTTTCGGCCTGGGCCGAGGGCGACATGGTTCGCATTCAGGTGTCGGATACCGGCTGCGGCATCCCCGAGGCCGACGCCGAGGCGATATTCGAACGCTTCCGGCAGGTCGACGGGTCGGCTACGCGGCGCCATGGCGGCACCGGGCTGGGGCTGTCGATCGCCCGTTTCATCGCCGAACACCATGGCGGCGACATCACCCTGAGCAGCGCCGTGAACGAAGGCACGACCTTCGACGTGATCCTGGCGCGCAGCGGTTCCAGGAAGGCCACCGCCCGGCTTGCCGCGTCCGACACTCCCGCCCCCACGGACGAGGATCGGAAAGCCGCCTGACCCTGTCCCCCGCGACGCCTGTCACGCGTCCCGGACCCCGCTTCACCCACGCCCTGACGTGGCGCGTTGCAGGGGCGCGGGCAAGCGGTTAACTCCGGGCATGGCACCGGGTGGCTGGACACCCGCGAGACAGGCGACAGCGCGAGACGGGCGAAAGGCGGGACCATGACGAAGCATCTCTACAAGGGCGATCTGCCGGACGATCTGGACCTGGGGCCGGTGGTTGCCATCGACTGCGAGACGATGGGTCTCAACCCCCACCGCGACCGGCTGTGCCTGATCCAGATGTCGGGCGGCGACGGGCATGCGCACATGGTGCAGGTCGCGCGCGGCCATACCTCGGCCCCGAACCTGCAGCGGATGCTGGCCGATCCCGCGGTGCTCAAGCTTTTTCATTTCGGCCGGTTCGACATTGCCGCGATGTACAACACCTTCGGCACGCTGGCCGCACCGGTTTGGTGCACCAAGATCGCCTCGAAACTGGTGCGCACCTATACCGACCGGCACGGCCTGAAGAACCTGCTGCAGGAACTGGTCGAAACCGACATCTCGAAACACCAGCAGATGAGCGACTGGGGCGCGCCCGACCTGACGCCGGCACAGCTGGATTACGCCGCCTCGGACGTGCTGCACCTGCACCGGCTGAAAACGGCGCTCGAGGCGCGGCTCGAGCGTGAGGGGCGCGGCGATCTGGCGCAGGCGTGCTTTGACTTCCTGCCCACGCGGGCGCGGCTGGACTTGGAAGGCTGGCCAGAGGTCGACATCTTCGCGCACTGACCCGCGCCAAGCCCGCGCACCCGACGACCGGTTCCGGCGAATGGGACAGCGTGGTGAGGGCGTGGCGACCCTTGCCGCACTTGCCCTTGGCCCCAAGCGCCGCCGCTTTCGCGGGGGTTCAGTACGTGGGGTGGAACAGGCCACCGGGCGACAGGGTAAAGATCTCGACCCCGTCCGCCGTGACGCCGACCGAATGCTCGAACTGCGCCGACAGGGACTTGTCGCGGGTGACGGCGGTCCAGTCGTCGGCCAGCACCTTGGTTTCGGGACGTCCCAGGTTCACCATCGGCTCGATCGTGAAGAACATGCCCTCTTCCAGCACCGGGCCGGTGCCGGGGCGGCCGTAATGCAGCACGTTCGGCGGGGCGTGGAACACCCGGCCCAGCCCATGGCCGCAGAAATCGCGCACCACGCTCATGCGCTGGCCCTCGACATAGGACTGGATGGCGTGGCCGATGTCGCCGAAGGTGTTGCCGGGCTTCACCGCCTCGATCCCCTTCATCAGCGACTCGTGCGTCACCTCGATCAACCGCTCGGCCTTGCGCCCCAGCTTGCCCGCGACATACATCCGGCTGCTGTCGCCGAACCAGCCATCGACGATGACGGTGATGTCGATGTTGAGGATGTCGCCGTCCTTGAGGCTCTTGCCCCCCGGAATGCCGTGGCAGACCACGTGGTTGACGGAAATGCAGCTTGCGTGCTGATACCCCTTGTAGCCGATCGTGGCCGAGGTCGCGCCGGCCTCGTCCACCCACTGGGTGATCAGCCGGTCAAGCTCACCCGTCGTCTGACCCGGCACCACGTGCGCCGCGATGTCGTCGAGAAGCCGCGCCGCCAGCGCGCCGGCGGCGTGCATCCCAGCGAAATCGCCGGCTTCGTAAATGCGAATGCCGTCCTTGGTCAGGCGGCCGCTTGTCACGTCGTCCACGAAAAAAACTCCTTGAATGGTCCCCAAGATAGGGCAGTTGACCCCGGATCGCCAGAGGGTCGGGCCGACGCCGGGCGGGGCGCATTGCCGCCCCTTGGACACCCGCGGCCCGACGGCGTATAGCTGCCGCCACAACGTCGCCGTGCGCGCGGGCGCGCGGCCTCACAGGCCAAGGACAGACGGCATGACCAACCCCACCGCCGCGATGCTGGTCGTCGGAGACGAGATCCTTTCGGGCCGCACCCGCGATTCCAACATGCACTTCCTCGCCGGCGAACTGACCAAGCATGGCGTCGATCTGGCCGAGGTGCGCATCGTGGCCGACCGCGCCGACGCGATCGTCGCCGCCGTGCGCGACCTGCACGACACCTATGATCACGTCTTCACCTCGGGCGGGATCGGCCCCACGCATGACGACATCACCGCGGATTGCATCGCGCAGGCGCTGGGGCGCAGCATCGACGTGCGCGACGACGCGCGCGCGCTTTTGCAGGCGCATTACGACGGCCAGGGGAAAGAGCTGAACGCGGCCCGCCTGCGCATGGCCCGGATCCCCGAGGGGGCGACGCTGATCGACAACCCGGTGTCGGTCGCGCCCGGTTTCACGCTGGAGAACGTGCATGTCATGGCGGGGGTGCCGTCGGTATTCCAGGCGATGGTGGCCTCGGTCCTGCCGCGGATCACGGGCGGGGCGCCGCTGCTCAGCCAGTCGCTGCGGATCGAACGCGGCGAAGGCGACATTGCCGGGCCGCTGTCGGACCTGGCAGCGCAGTATCCCGACCTTCAGATGGGCTCTTACCCCTACGTGCAGAACGGCGCTTTCGGGGTGAACGTGGTGATCCGCGGCACCGACGCAGGCCGGATCAACACGGCCCTGACCACGCTGTCGGATCTGTTCGCGGGGCCCGCCTGATGCAGCCCACGCCCGAGACGATCTATGCCGCGATGGAGGCTACGTGGCCGCCCGCCGCGCGTGAACGCCTTGGACCCTGGACCCTGCGCGACGGGCAGGGCGGCGGCAGCCGCGTCTCGGCCGCGACGGCCGAGGGCCCGGTCAGCGAACGCGACATCCACGCGGCGGTCGAGGCGATGCAGATGCGGGGCCAGCGGCCGCTTTTCGCCATCCGTCCGGGCGAAGAGATGCTGGACGAGATCCTCGATGCCTCGGGCTATGCCCTGTTCGATCCGGTGACTTTCTTCGCAGCCCCGGTGGGGGCGCTGTCGTTGCTCAGCCTGCCGCGCGCCGCCGCCTTCACGATATGGGAGCCGCTGGCCATCATGCTCGATATCTGGGGCGAGGGCGGTGTCGATGCCGCGCGCGTCGCGGTGATGGAGCGGGCGCCATGGCCCAAGGCCGCGATCTTCGGCCGTAGCGGCGACACGCCGGCGGGCGCGGCCTTTGTCGCGCTGCATGGCGACCTGGCGATGATCCACGCGGTCGAGGTACGGCAGGCCTCGCGCCGTCAGGGCACCGCTAGGCACATGCTGATCGAGGCAGGGCGCTGGGCCGAGGCGCAGGGCGCCCAGACGGTCGGGTTGGCCGTGCGGACGCAGAATGCCCCGGCGGTCGCGCTTTATACCGCGCTGGGGATGGCGCCCGTCGCGGGCTACCATTATCGCAAGGCCCCCGCGGTGCAGAACGGTCGGATCGCGGGCGCCTGAGGCCCGGGCCGAGGCGATCGGCCTGATCCCGCCGGTCCGGCGCAGGGTGGAAAAAACCGCATCCGCTTAACGCCTCGGTGGGCGATACTTTGGCATAGTGGCAACACATATCCGATTCGGATCAGGTATTTGCCGCCAAGATCGAACGATTCCGGCGAACGGGACGTTGAGGCAGGATTTCAACGCGAGCAAACCGATGGTTTCCACCGGACGACCTTTCATTGCCGCCCTTTGCGCCATGTCCGCCTGTCTGGGCGGGGGTGCCGCTGCGGCTTGGACGCCCGCGCAGCTGATGCCGCCCGGGGCGACGGTGACGGGGCAAACGGAATCCGGGCTCGACAGTTATGCGATGCCGGTGGGCGGCTGGAGCCGCGCGGGCATCGACACGGTGACCGCCGAGGGTCGACTGGACCAACAGGCCTGGCGCACCGACACAGCCCCCGCCAGCACGCTGGATCTACTGGCTCCGATGCGCCGGGCCCTGCAGGATCAGGGATACGAAGTCGTCTTCGAATGCGAGGATACGGCCTGCGGCGGCTTCGATTTCCGCTATGGCACCAAGGTGCTGCCCGAACCCGACATGCATGTCGACCTCGGCGACTACCGCTATCTTGCCGCGCGACGGGGCACGGAGGATGCCGAGGATCTGGTCAGCCTGTTCGTCAGCCGGTCGCCCGGCGCAGGCTATATCCAGATCACCCGGCTGGACGAAGCCGCGGCCTCGGAACCCGGCAGCCTGGTCGCCTCGACCATGTCCCCCGGCGATCTGGTGTCCGGGGTTAAGCGTGATACGGCAAAGATGTCCGATATTGCTGCCCTGATCGAGGCGCAGGGCCGGGTTCCGCTGGATGATCTGGCGTTTTCCACGGGCTCCTACGCGCTGGGCCCGGGCGACTACGCATCGCTTTCCGCGCTGGCGGACTGGTTGAAGGCCGAGCCGTCGCGCCGCGTGGCGCTGGTCGGACATACCGACGACGAAGGGGCGCTGGACACGAATATCGCGCTGTCGAAACGCCGTGCCGCTTCGGTGCGCGACCGGCTCGTGTCGTCCTACGGGATCGAGGCGTCCCGGCTGGACGCCCGTGGCGTAGGCTATCTGGCCCCGCGCACCGCGAATGACAGCGATGCCGGGCGGTTGGCCAACCGCCGGGTCGAAGCGGTCCGCACGCAGTAGGGAAGCGGTCCGCACGCAGTAGGTCGGACGCCGTTGGACGGCTGCGGGCCCCGAACAAGGCCCGTCACGCGGGGCTGTCGCCCGGCTCCCCTGACTATCATGACGTATCCGATTGGCCCGTTGGCCCGGCAATAAAAAACGGGCGGGCCGCAGCCCGCCCGAGTTGGGCACAACAGGAACGCGGTGCGCACCCGAGGGAAGTGGTTACCAGCGGTCGGGACCTTTCTCGGCAAAGGTGTAGACCAGGAAATCGATGAAGGCGCGGACCTTGGGCTGGGTGAACCGGCCCGGAGGATAGACCGCGTAGATGCCATGCGTTTCGACAGGCAGGTCGGGGATCGCCTCTTCGACGAGACCCTTTTCCAGCGCCTCTGCACAGAGAAAGCTGGGCAGGTAGGCGATGCCAAGGCCCGAGATCGCGGCGTTCAGCAGCGATTGCCCGTCGTTCACCGACAGCCAGCCCGCGGTGCGCACCTGCCGCTTTTCGCCCGAGGGCGCGGTCAGCTTCCACACCGCGCCGTTGGAATGGCTGGAATAATGCAGCAGCTTGTGGTCGTTCAGGTCGTCGATCTTCATCGGGCGGCCGTATTTCTGGAAATACGACGGCGCGCCGATCATCCGCTTCGTCGTCTCGGTCAGCTTGCGCGCCCGCAGCGACGAATCCTCGAGCTCGCCGATCCGCACCGCCATGTCGAAGCCTTCGGAGATCAGCTCGACATAGCGGTTGTCGAGGACCATGTTGACGGTGATGTCGGGAAATTCCTGCAGGAAATCGCCCAGCACGGGCGACAGGTGGTTCACGCCGAAATCGGTGGCGACGCTGATCCGCAACAGGCCCGAGGGCGCGGACTGCATCGAGGTGACAAGGCTGTCCGCCTCGCCGGCATCGTTCAGCACCCGCCGGGCGCGGTCGTAATAGGCCAGCCCGATCTCGGTCGGACTGACGCGCCTGGTCGTGCGGTTCAGAAGCCGGGCACCCAGCCGGGCCTCAAGCGAACTGACATGCTTGGACACGGCGGATTTCGAAATGCCCATCTTCTTGGCCGCGTCGGTAAAGCCGCCCTGGTCCACGACCGTGGCAAAGGCCTCCATTTCGGTCAGTCTGTCCATAGCTCGATATCCGTCCTCGCCTTGCAGGAACGGATATGGCCGTCAATTCGGGCGAGTTTGTGGAGAGCGACCGACAATATAGCGGTTTTACCCGGATCGTGCCGGGCAGCGAAACGCATGCGTCGCGACCCCATCCCGTAGCCCCGCCCCGCGCCCTCGTCAGGCGGTGTCGCGACAGTGTCGCCGGAACGCGCGCTTCAGAAGGTCGAGTTCGGACCGCAAGAGGTCCAGTTCGGCCCGCAGGTCGCCGGCCAGCGCCTCGCCCGCGGCGACGGCGAAATCGGCCACGCGCTCGCCCGTCTGGCGGTCGACGATCATGAAGGTCTGGACCCCGTCGCTCAGCGCCTCGGCGGGGATCGGGGCGCGCAGGGCCCAGATCTCGGGCGTGTCGGGATGAGGGCGCAGGTCCACGTCGCGCAGCACCTGGTCGCGGTAGGTGACGGACAGCTCGGGCGCGGGGGCATCGGCCGCGGCGCCCAGGCGCTGCAACCGCCCCTCCCAGACGCCCGCGATCAGGCGGGTCTTGGTCACCAGAAGCTCGGTCATGCCATGGCCCTTTCGGCTTACATCTCGGCCCGGGGGCGCCGGTTGAGCGTCACGTCACGCAGCACGACGCCCATCATCCCGGGATCTTCGAAGATCAGGTCGACCCAGATCCGCTCGATCCGGCGTTCGTTCAGCTGCAGGTAGGCAAGGTCGAACTCGGCCACCCTCTCGCGGTCGCCCGGCGGCAGGCGCTGGACCATCTGGTCGCTGTTGGGCCCGTGCTTGATGTTCAGCCGGGCCAGGATCGTCAGCGGCGTTTCCGCGTCGACAAAGGCCGAAAGCTGCACGATGTGCCGCCGCCGCAGGCCCTTTGCGGCGGCCTCGGGCAGGGTCAGCGCGAGGCTGAGGAACGAGCCGCGGAATCCGAACACGTCCAGCCGCAGGCCATAGGGCGCAAGGTCGCTTTCCGAGGTGTTGCGCACCTGCCGGACCGTGATCTCCGACAGCGGGCAATCGTGAAACAGCGTCGCTTCGCCATCCAGCGCGGTGCCCGTGGGCACGTCCGCCGCCCCGCGGACCAGCAAGGGCCCGCGCCAGAGGTCGGGGCGATAGGCCCAGTCGGCACCCGGCGGGCGGCGCATCGCGTTCGACCCCACCATCGGCAGCGTCAGCCGGCTGTCGGCGACGTAGATCACCCGATCCACCCGGCGCCGCAGCGCAAGGGCCTGCTGTCGCAGGTGCCGCAATGCGCCTAGGTCCAGCGCGGCGGCGGCTTCGGCCAGACCCCGCCAGCGCCTGAGCGACCGGCGCTCAAGGAACCGGTCGAACGCGACGCGCGGCCCGCTGCGGGCCCCCGGTGCGGGGCGGACCGTGTCAGACGCGCGGTCTGTCTTCGGCTCGGCCATCCGCCCCGGTCTCCCTCTCAGAGGTCCATGTAGACGTGGGTTTCCTGCGCCGCGCCCGGATGCGTCACGGCACCCTTGTAGGTCGGGCCGACCAGCTGGGCATATTTCCACAGCGCGCCGCTTTGGTAGTTCGTGGGTTTCGACCCCGTCCATTCGGCCCGGCGGCGGTCCATCTCCTCGTCCGGCAGGTCGACCGAGATTTCGCCCTTCACCGCGTCGATGGTGATGACGTCGCCGTCCTTCAGCAGCGCGATGGGGCCGCCCTGCGCCGCCTCGGGGCCGACATGCCCCACGCAGAAGCCGCGGGTCGCGCCGGAGAAGCGACCGTCGGTGATCAGCGCGACCTTCTTGCCCATGCCCTGACCCGACAGGGCGGCGGTGGTGGCCAGCATCTCGCGCATGCCGGGGCCGCCGGCGGGGCCCTCGTTGCGGATGACCAGCACCTCGCCTTCCTTGTAGGAGCGTGCCTTGACCGCCTCGAACGCGTCTTCCTCGCATTCGAATACCCGCGCGGGGCCCGAGAAGACCTGTTCCTCGGCCGACATGCCGGCGACCTTCACGATCGCGCCCTCGGGCGCCACGTTGCCCTTCAGGCCCACGACGCCGCCGGTCTTGGTGATCGGGTTCGACACCTGGTGGATCACCCGGCCATCGGCTTCGCGCGTGGTGCGGTCCAGTTCCTCGCCGATGCTGCGGCCGCTGGCCGTCATGCAATCCTCGTGGATCAGGCCGGCCTTGCGCAGCTCCTTCATCACCACGGGCAGGCCGCCCGCGTCGTAAAGGTCCTTGGCCACGAACTGGCCGCCGGGCTTGAGGTCGACGAAATAGGGCGTGTCGCGGAAGATCTCGCAGACGTCCTCAAGGTAGAACTCGATCCCCGCCTCGTGCGCGATGGCGGGCAGGTGCAGGCCCGCGTTGGTCGACCCGCCGGTGCAGGCCACGACCCGCGCCGCGTTCTCGAGGCTCTTGCGGGTGACGACGTCGCGGGCGCGGATGTTCTTCTCGATCAGGTTCAGCACCGCCTGGCCCGACGCCTCGCCATACTGGTCGCGGCTTTCATAGGGTGCGGGCGCGCCGGAGGAGTTGAACAGCGCCAGCCCGATCGCCTCGCTCACGCAGGCCATGGTGTTGGCGGTGAACTGGCCGCCGCAGGCCCCGGCCGAGGGACAGGCGACGCGTTCCAGCACGGCAAGCGCGGCATCCGACAGGGTGCCGTTCTGGTGCCGGCCCACGGCTTCGAACATGTCCTGCACGGTCAGGTCGCGGGTGGCGAAGTCTTCCGGCACGTCGGCGCCCGACGGCACCTTGCCCGGCAGAATCGAACCACCGTAGATGAACACGGACGGCGTGTTCAGCCGCACCATCGCCATCATCATACCCGGCAGTGACTTGTCGCAGCCCGCAAGCCCCACGATCGCGTCGTAGCAATGCCCGCGCATCGTCAGCTCGACCGTGTCGGCGATGGCTTCGCGCGAGGCCAGCGACGAGCGCATGCCTTCGTGTCCCATGGCGATGCCGTCGGTCACGGTGATCGTGGTGAATTCGCGCGGCGTGCCGCCGGCGGCCTTCACCCCCAGTTTCACCGCCTGCGCCTGGCGGCTGAGCGAGATGTTGCAGGGCGCGGCTTCGTTCCAGCAGGTGGCGACGCCGATCAGCGGCTGCCCGATCTCTTCTTCCGACATGCCCATGGCATAGTAATACGACCGGTGCGGCGCCCGGGCGGGTCCTTCGGTCACGTGGCGGCTGGGCAAGCGGGATTTGTCGGTCTTGCGCTTGAGCATCGGGGCGTCCTCCATCCTCTGGCGTGACTCGGCATAGGCGACCGGAGGGCCGTTCACAAGTGGGGCGGCACCTGTGCCCGAGGGCGGGTGCATTGCGCGCGGGGACCCCGGCGGCTATGCGTGGATCACCCGCCGCCGATGGAAAGACGTCTCATGCCCGCAGGATCCCCCCCGGACCGGCCGCCCCAGGGCGACGCCCCGCCGGCGATGCCCGCAGGCCCCTCGGGTCCGCTGCGCACGGTGGTCTTCGACCTCTACGTGCGTCCGGCGCAGCGCCATCCGGCGATCTGGCGGCTGCTGCTTGGCCTCGTGCTGTGCCTTGGCGTCTACGTGGCCTGGATCGCGGTGACGCTGTTCGTCTCCGCCGCCGTCTGGCCCGACCGTGATTTCTGGGGAGTGGCCGAGGCTGTCGCCGTGCCCGAGCTTCCGGTTTCGACCCTGATCCTGATGGCCACCTTCGCGGGCATGGCGCTGGGGCCGATGATCGCGGCGCGGCTGTTGCAGGGGCGCAGGCCCGGCACGCTGTTCGGGCCCGCCCGGCGGCTGCTGCGCGACTTCGTGCTGGGCGCGGGCACGGTGATCGCCGTCTACCTTCCCGCGCTCGCGCTCTGGGCGCTGGTCTTCGACGCGCGGCCGAACCTCGCGCCCGCGACATGGGTGGCTCTGCTGCCGCTGTCGGCGCTGGGCCTGCTGATCCAGACCGGCGCGGAAGAGATCCTGTTCCGCGGCTACCTGGGCCAGCAACTGGCGGCACGGTTCCGCAGCCCGGCGATCTGGCTTCTGGTGCCCGCGCTGCTGTTCGGCGCGCTGCATTACGACCCGGTTTCGGCCGGGGCGAACACGCTGGCGGTCGTGGCATCGGCCGCGCTTTTCGGCCTTCTCGCGGCGGACCTCGTGCGGGTCTCGGGCGGGCTGGGGGCCAGCTGGGGCATGCATTTCGCCAATAACGCCGTGGCGCTTCTGGTGCTGACGACGCAAGGGTCGATCACCGGGCTGTCGTTGTGGCTGACGCCCTACGCGCTGGACGACGAAGGCCCGCTGCGCTGGCTGATGCTGGGCGACGCGGTGCTGATCACGCTGATCTGGGCCGTGCTTCGGTGGCGGCTGACACGATTGCATTCACGGCGCGCGGGCTCTATCTGACCGCGACGGGCCGGTGACGGCTTCGGAGGACGCCTCGAAGAGGAGACTGCGGCGATGAACTGGATCTCGAACTACGTGCGTCCGAAGATCAATTCGCTCTTCGCGCGGCGCGAGGTGCCGGACAATCTTTGGACCAAGTGCGACGAATGCGGCACCATGCTGTTTCATCGCGATCTGGCCGAGAACCTGAACGTCTGCTCGAACTGTGGGCACCACATGCAGATCGACCCGCGCAAGCGGTTCGACGCCTTCTTCGACAACGGCACCTTCGTCGAGATCGAGGTGCCGCAGCCGGTGGCCGATCCGCTGCAGTTCCGCGATCAGAAACGCTATCCCGACCGGATCCGCGCCGCGCAGAAGGCGACGGGCGAGAAAGAGGCGATGCTGGTGGCCGAGGGCGAACTGGGCCGCACCCCGGTGGTCGCCGCCTGCCAGGATTCGCGCTTCATCCTGGGGTCGATGGGGATGGGCGTTGGCAACGCCTTTCTTGCCGGGGCCGAGCGGGCGATCGCCAAGAAATGCCCCTTCATCATCTTCGCCGCCGCGGGCGGGGCGCGGATGCAGGAGGGCATCCTGAGCCTGATGCAGATGCCCCGCGCCACCGTCGCGGTCGAGATGCTGCGCGAGGCCGGGCTGCCCTATATCGTCGTGCTGACCCATCCGACCACGGGCGGTGTCACCGCGTCCTATGCCATGCTGGGCGACGTGCAGATCGCCGAGCCGGGGGCGCTGATCTGCTTTGCAGGGCCGCGGGTAATCGAACAGACGATCCGCGAAAAGCTGCCCGAGGGGTTCCAGCGCGCCGAGTACCTGATCGATCACGGCATGCTGGACCGCGTCACCGACCGGCGCCAGATGCGCGGCGACCTGATCCGCATCATCCGGCTGCTGATGGGCCTGCCGCCTGCCGTGCAGGGCGAACTGCCGCCCCCCGCCGACGGGCCCGAGGCGCAGGAAAGCCCCGCCGAACTGGCTGAAAAGACGCTCGGCCACGCCCCCAAGGCGTGACCGCGCCCGCTGCACCGCGAGGGCCCCGGACATGACGGCTGACACAACCCCCGGCGCCGGCAGCGACGCCCGATCGGACGGGGCCGGGGGCTCCGCCTCGGCGTCGGATGCCATCCTGTCGCGGATGATGGCGCTGCATCCCAAGATCATCGACCTGACGCTCGACCGGATGTGGCGGCTGCTGGCCGCGCTGGGCCACCCCGAACGCAACCTGCCGCCGGTGATCCATGTCGCGGGCACCAACGGCAAGGGCTCGACCCTGGCGATGATCCGCGCGGGGCTCGAGGCGCAGGGCAAGACGGTGCATGTCTACACCTCGCCGCACCTCGCCCGGTTCCACGAACGCATCCGCCTGGCGGGCGAGCTGATCCCCGAGGAAACGCTGACCGCCGTGCTGGACGAATGCTACGCGGCCAACGACGGCGCGCAGATCACCTATTTCGAGATCACCACCTGCGCCGCGATCCTCGCGTTTTCGCGGCACGCGGCGGATTACACCCTGCTCGAGGTCGGTCTGGGCGGACGGCTGGATGCGACCAACGTGGTCGAAACGCCGGCGCTGACGATCCTCACCCCGATCTCGCTGGATCATCAGCAATACCTGGGCGACACGCTGGGCCAGATCGCGGGGGAAAAGGCCGGGATCCTGAAGCGCGGCGTGCCGGTCGTGGTGGGCCCGCAGGACGACGCCGCGATGGAGGTGATCGAGGCGCGGGCCGAACGTCTGGGCGCCCCGCTTCTGGCGCGCGGTCAGCAGTGGCATGCCGCGCGCGACCGCGACCGGCTGATCTACCAGGACGAAACCGGCCTTCTGGACCTGCCGCCCCCGGTCCTGCCGGGGCCGCACCAGATCGACAATGCCGGCGCGGCGCTGGCCGCGCTGCGCCACCTCGGCGCCGATGAGCATGCCTGCGAGGCCGCCGTGACCCGCGCGGAATGGCCCGCGCGGATGCAGCGGCTGCGCGGCGGGCGGCTGGTGGGGCTGGTTCCGGGGGCCGAGCTGTGGCTGGACGGCGGCCACAACCCCGCCGCGGGCGAGGCGCTGGCCGAAACGCTGGCGGCGATGGACGACCGACCGCTGCACCTGGTCTGCGGCATGCTCAACACCAAGGACGTGGGCGGCTACCTGCGGCCGCTGGCCCGGGTCGCGCGCAGCCTCACGGCCGTGACGATCCCCGACCAGGACGCGACGCTCGACGCCGCCGACACCGCGGCCGCGGCCCGCGCCGCCGGGATCGAGGCGACCGTCGCGCCGGATGTCGACACCGCGCTGTGCGACATTGCGGCCACCCATCCCGGCGCCCGCATCCTGATCTGCGGCTCGCTCTACCTCGCTGGACACATCCTGCGGATCAATGGCTAGGCCACGACGGACCGGGACATGATCACCAGAACCCACCAGAAGGGCGACGCGGCGTCCGAGGCCGTCTATTCCGACTGCGAGAACTACCGCTATTCGCTGACGCGGGTGTGGGAGCCTTCGGGCCGCAGGGCATTCTTCGTGATGCTCAACCCCTCGACCGCGACAGAGCTGCAGAACGACCCCACGGTCGAGCGGTGCGAACGTCGCGCGCGCACGCTGGGATTCGGCAGCTTCCGGGTGTGCAACATCTTTGCCTGGCGCGACACCGACCCCAGGAAGATGCGCGCCGCGTCCGATCCGGTGGGCCCGGAAAACGACGCCGCGATCACCGGGGGCTGCGCCTGGGCCGACACCATCGTCTGCGCCTGGGGCACCCACGGCGCCCACCTGAACCGCGGCGCGGAGGTCGAACGCCTGATGCGCGCGACCGGCGCGAGGCTGCATCACCTCGGGCTGACCCAGGCGGGCCACCCCAAGCACCCGCTTTACATCCCCTACACGGCGCAACCGCAGGTCTGGTGACGCCGCGCCGCGGGGTGGCGTTGGCATCACCAGTCCGGGCCCAGCCGTCACCCGGACGTCGACGTCCCATTTGCCCCTGTCCGGCGAGTGCCCGGGTGGTCGCCCCGGGTACAGGGAAAGCGGCCGGCATCCCGCCCGACATGGGGCCTCAGGACCCCTTCAGGGGGCGGCTGGGCTGACACGCCGGTCCGGGGGCGCGGGCTTCTGCCGCGGGGGCCTTCCCACGCGGGCGATTCTCCTCTATACGCGCGCATTCTCGGTGGCCTGCGGGCTGCCGTGGCTCCACGGGCCTGAGCTGGACGACATCCCGGCCTGCGCCATGACCCCAAAATCCGAAAGGAGACCCCGATGTCGATCACTGCCGAAGAAAAGACCCGCGTGATGAAGGAATTCGCGACCAAGGAGGGCGACACCGGCTCTCCGGAAGTTCAGGTCGCGATCCTGACCAGCCGCATCGCCACGCTGACCGAGCACTTCAAGACCCACAAGAAGGACAACCACTCGCGTCGTGGCCTTCTGAAACTGGTGGCCCAGCGCCGCAAGCTTCTGGATTACCTGAGGGCCCGCGAAGAGTCGCGCTATCAGGACCTGATCAAGCGCCTCGGCATCCGCCGCTGAGCGTTGCGGGCGGGGCGTGCCAAGCGCCCCGTCCGAACCCGCGTCGCTGCCGGCTGCGCCTTCATGCGCCTGCCTGCAGACGTTTTGCCCCCGGAAGGGGCCATTTCCCCGCCTTACGTTTCGCGCGCGTCCAGCCACGCCGCCGCCGACAGGCCCGCGTGCCGCCCCGTGGCAAAGCAGGCGGTCAGCAGGTAGCCGCCGGTCGGCGCCTCCCAATCCAGCATCTCGCCTGCGACAAAGACGCCCGGTGCCCGGTGTAGCATCAGGCCCGGGTCAAGCTCGGCCGCATCGACGCCACCGGCAGACGAAATCGCCTCGGCCACCGGGGCCAGGCCCGCATGCACGACGGGCAGCGCCTTAAGCCGCGCGGCAAGTGCGTCGCTCTGCGGCAGCGGCCGCCCGCATTCCAGCGCCAGCGCCAGCCGGCCCGGGTCGTCCCCCAGCCCGCGCCGTAGGCGGGTCGAGACCGAGGCCTTGCGTGGCACCCGGACCAGCCTCGCAGCCAGATCCGCATGCGACAGGTCGGGGCAGAGATCGACCTGCAGCGCCGCGCCCGCGCGCAGCGCGGGGCCCAGCGGGTAGATGCCGCCGCCCTCCAGCCCGTGCCGTCCGATCACGGCCTCGCCCCGGCTGACGGTATCGCCCGCGTGAAAGGCCACGCCCTTGATCGGTGTACCGAAGGACGGCGCCATCTTGTCCGACCATGCAACCCGCAGGCCCGCGTTGGCCGGCGCGAAGGGGACGACCGCGATGCCGCGCGCGGAAAAGAGCGGCAGCCAGTTCGCATCCGACCCCAGCCGCGGCCAGCTGGCCCCGCCGAGCGCGAGGATCGTCGCCCGGGGCCGCTGCGCGACCTCGCCCTGCGGGGTGGCGAAGCGAAAGCTGTCGCCCTCCCACCCGGTCCAGCGCCAGGATCGCCGCAGCGCCACGCCTGCGTCCTCCAACCGCCCCAACCATGCCCGCAGCAGCGGAGAGGCCTTCATCGCGTGCGGAAACACGCGGCCGGTCGAGCCTGTGAAAAGGGTCTGATCCAGCCCTTCTGCCCAGTCCATCACCTGCCGCGGGCCGAAATTCCCAAGCGCCGCGGCAACCGGGTCCGGCAGTGGTCCGTAGGCGGCGCGAAAGGCCGGAGCGGCCTCGTCCTTGGTCAGGTTCAGGCCCGATTTGCCAGCCATCAGCAGCTTGCGCGCGAAAGAGGGTTTGGCCTCGGCCACCGTCACGCGATGACCGGCGCGGGCCAGGGTTTCGGCCGCCATCAGCCCGGCGGGGCCGCCGCCGATCACCAGCGCATCGCCCATTCCTGTCCCCTTTTCTTCGCGTCGTCGTGGCACCGCGGTCTACGCGCCGGGCCGATGCCGCCTATATAGGGACTGACCATGCCCGACGACCCCCACTGCCCGCTCTGCGGCCGTCCGATCCCGCCGGAGGCCAAGCAAAGCCTGCACCACGTTGTCCCCAAGCTGCGCGGCGGCAAGGGGGGCGAGACGGTGCGGCTGCACCAGATCTGCCACAACGAAATACACGCGACCCTGACCGAAACCGAGATCGCGCGCGACTATGCCAGCGTCGCGGCCCTGCAGGCGCATCCCCGGCTGGCGGCCTTCATCGCCTGGGTGGGAAAGCGCCCGCCCGAGTTCCACGCCCGGTCCAGCAAGTCGCTGCGGCGCCAACGCAAGCGGCGGTAGGTACAGGCAGGGGCCCTTGGCGCCGCGGCAAGGGCTTTGCGCGCGCCAGGGGGCGGGGCCGGGCAATGACGATCCGCGGCTAGTGCCGATCGCAGAGGCGCCCGACCTCGCGCAGCACGTCGGGCCGGGTCGCCAGCGCCTCCTCAGACAGCCCGGCCACCGCGCGGTCGAGCTCTTCGCGGGGGACGAGCCGGTCGATCAACCCGATCCGCAGCGCCTCGTCCGCGTCGATGCGGGCGCCGCCCATCAGGATCAGCTTGGCCCGGCCGGGCCCGACCAGCGCCACCAGCCGCCCGGGGTCCGAGCGTGGGGGCACAAATCCGTGGCGCAGAACGGGGTAGAAGAACGTGGCCCCCAGCACGGCGACACGCAGATCGCAGGCCAGCACCATGCCCAGAGCGCCGCCCGCCGCGGTGCCGTTGATCGCCGCGATCGACAGGCCGGGAAACCCGGCGACCGCGGCCGAGAGCCGCTCCCACACAGGGTCGCGGGCCAGGCCCGAATGCGCCTCGGCCAGGTCGGCCCCGGCGGAAAAGGCATCGCCCGTGCCGGTCAGTACCAGCACCTGCGCCTCGGCCGCCGCGGCTTCGGTGATCGAGGCGATCTGCGCCACCATCTCGGCCGTCAGCGCGCCGCGCTTTTCCGCGCGACCAATGACGATGCGCCACAGCGCGCCGTCGCGATCGAGCGTGATCAAACCAGTCCGACCTTCTGCCGCACCTCGGGGTCGCGCAGCGAAATCTCCTGCCCGAGATACGCGTCGGCCTCGGCCCCGCACATCCACACCAGCGTGCGGGCGGGCCAGTCGGCGGGGATGTGGTCGGACCAGTCGAGCTGGCTGACGGGGTTGATGCCCGAGGCCTTGATCCTGTGCTGCATGTCGGTGGCGACGGTGCCCGGCGACAGGCCCATGATCCGCAGCGCCGAGCCTTGCGTTTCATGCGCGGCCATGCGCGTCAGCATCGCCGCGCCCGCCTTTGCCGCGCAATACTGCGACCAGCCCTCGACAGGATTATGCGCCGCCCCGGACGAGATGGCGATGATCGTCCCGGTCCCCTGCGCCTGCATCACGGGCAGCGCGGCGCGCAGGCCGTGGAACACGCCCTTGAGGTTGATGTCGATGGCCTGGTCCCACGCGTCGGGGTCGACCTCGGCCAGCCCGGCGATGGGGTCGATCACGCCCGCGTTGTTGATCAGGACATCGAGGCTTCCGAAGGTCTTTTGCGTGGCCTCGATGGCGGCGGCGACCTCCCAGTAGCGGGTGACGTCGCAGGGGATGGCGATGGCCTGATCGGGGCCGATTTCGCCCGCGATCTCGGCGATGCTGTCGTTGCTGCGTGCCAGTAGCGCCACCCGGGCCCCCGCCGCGGCAAAGGCCCGCGCGGCGGCGGCGCCTATCCCCCGGCTCGCCCCGGTTATGAGAACCGTTTTTCCTGTCATCTCGGCCATGTCGTTTCTCCCGTATCGTCCCGAAGGGGCGTGGCCCTTCATCGTCCCGAAGGGGCGTGGCCCCTTGTCATCCCGAAGGGGCGTGGCGCACCGCCAGCCCCGGGGTCAAAATACCAGCGCGGTGGGCACCTGCCTGCGTCCTATGCGCCCGAACCTAGGTCGCGCGGGCGGGGGCTGCCAGCGGGAATGACGTTCAGACGGCGGGGCCTTGCCGGGTTTGCGACGCGATGCCGGATGCTCTTGACGTCGCAGTGCAGGGGGGAGACGTTCGCGCCGAAATCCGGACCAGGTCCGGATACCTCAGATTGCACAAAACGGGAGACGTTTGATGACCTCTATTCGCCTGATCGCCGGGGCCATGCTGGCGACGCCGTTCCTCGTACCGCAGGCCGCACTGGCCGACCTCTCCGTGGCCGATGCCTGGGCCGAGATCGTCGCCCAGTCCGAAGCGATGGGCCAGTCCCTGACCGCCGGCAGCGAGACGGCCGGCGACGGCGAACTGGTCCTGACCGACGTCACCGTGGCCTACGAGATCGAGGGCATGTCGGCCACCGGCACGATTCCCGAAGTCCGTCTCGTGGAAACCGACGACGGCGCGGTGCGCATGACCATGTCCGACAGCTTTGACATGGAGGCAATTCAGACCATCAGCCCGGCCTACGCCCCGTCGTTCGACCTGGCGATGGACATGACCATTGGCCTGCCCGGCGCCGAAACGCTGATTTCGGAAGAGGGCGATATGGTGACGACGGAGTTCACCGCGCCGACCATGACGACCTCCATGACCTCGTCCCGCCCGGATGACGAGGAAGAAGATGCCGACGCGACCGCCCAGGAGGACGCCACCGACGCGCCGCAGCGGGATGATTCCGGCGAAGAGGGCGCGACCGGTGACGACATGTCCGGCGATGATACGGCCGGTGACGACACGGCTGGCGACGACATGGCGGGCGCGGACGAGCTCGACCCCTACCTCTCGGACGAATTCGATCCGATGGCGGGTTATTCGCAGGATCTCGAGTTCGAGATGACCGACGTCTCGGGTAGCTACACGACGCCGCGGCTGCGCGAGGAGGGCGCCGAGGGGGCGCTCGACGGCAAGATGCAGATCGGCGCGCTGACCTTTACCTCGGTCTCGGAAAGCGAACTGATGCCCGGGCCCGCAACGCTTGAGATGACCGCCGAGGATTCTGAGGTCGTCTTTTCCGGGCCGATGGCCCAGTTCGGCTCGGCCCAGAACATGGCGGCGATGATCGCGGGCGACGGTGTGCTCAAGCTCAACTACACCCTGTCGAACGGCACCACGAATTACGAGATGTCGGGCGGAGGGACCCGGATCGATTCGACCTTCGACGCGGCGACGCTGGCGTTCCAGGCCGGTGGCGGCAACATGGACTACGATACCAACGTCTCGGGCCTGTCGATCAGGGGCGATGCGCCCGTGCCCGACGCCGGAGAAATCACGGTCGATGTGGCCGATGCCACCTTCGGCGCCTCGCTCGACCTGCCCGAAGAGGGCGAGACGACGGGCCCGGTGAGCTATGACGTGTCGGTCTCGGGGGTCGAGGGTAACCCGATGGCCTTCGCGATGATGGGCGTTCCCGCCCTGACCGACGCGGTCGAGGATCCGAGCCTGAGCTTCGAGGTTGCCGGCACGACGATGATGGCGACCGACGTGATGCTCGAGCTGATGGAGGCGGACATGGACGAAGAACCGCAGCAGCCCATGGGCGAGCCGCCGTTCGAGGTGGGGACCACCACGATCGACACCCTAAAGCTCAGCTTCGGCGGTGCGGAACTGACCGGGTCGGGCGAATTCGAGTCGCGCGAAGGCGCGGTGCCCGGCACGCCGCCGGTCACCGGGCAGGCCGACATCGTCATCACCGGTCTTCAGGGCCTGCTGGGCAAGCTGACCGACGCCGGCGTGATCGACGGCAACCAGGCCGGGTTCGTCACGATGATGACCGGCATGTTTGCCACCCCCGCGGGTGACGACCGCCTGGAAAGCGAGATCGTCATCGACGAGGACGGCGCCGTCACCGCCAACGGCCAGCGGATCCAATAAGCGGACCCTGTTCCCGCCAGCCGCCCCCGCAGGGCGGCTGGCCTCCACTTTCGGCCCGGCCCCTCGCAGAGGCCGGGCCGCTGCGTTTCGCCCCGGGTCACGGGGTTCCGATGGGCCCCTCCGAAGTTTCGCAGACCGGCCCGCGAAATCATTCGTCCGACAGGTCGTGCCCCGCGCGCAAAGCGCCGTCCGGCGCTGGGCCGCCCCGTGTCGCAGCTGTCCGGGTTTTCACATGAGCGGCACATTGGTTCGGACATTCGACCCAATCATGCCGCTCCCCGTTCGCCCGTAGGCCACCGGCCAGGGCTCGCGGTCCCGCGCGGTCCCCCGCGGCGGAGCGTGACGTTTGCGGCGTCGCGCTACCAGACGCCGTAGGGGATGCCCGCGGCCTTGTGACGGTCGGTGCGCGCCTCGACCTCGGCGTCCGAGGTGGTAATCCGCATCCGCCGGTCGCGCAGCCAGCGAAACAGGCGCTCATGCAGGTCGGCGCGGATGGCGGCATGGTCGTCCGAGCGGCCCAGATCCGTCCTTTCCTGCGGATCGGTCTCGAGGTCGAAGAGCTGCGGCGGCAGGTCGCCGTATTCGATGTATTTCCACCGCTCGGTGCGCAGCATCACCCCGCGTGACGCCCAAGGCTCGGTGCCGACGTCCAGCCGCGCCTTGCGAAACCCGAAATCCAGCTCCGAGAACACCGCGTCGCGCCATGGCCCGGTCTCCCCGTGCAGGCGCCCTACAAGCGACCGACCTTCCAGGATGTGGCCGGGCACGGTGCCGCCCGCCGCCTCGACGAAGGTCGGGACAAGGTCGATGGCCTCGACAAGGGCGCTGTCGACCGTGCCGCGGGTGGCATCGGCCTCGGGGCGGGGGTCGTAGACGATCAGGGGCACGCGGGCCGATTCCTCGTGGAACAGCTGCTTTTCGCCCAGCCAGTGATCGCCCAGGTAATCGCCGTGGTCCGAGGTGACGACGATCATCGTGTGCTGCGCCAGCCCGCGGTCTTCGAGAAAGGCGAAGAGCCGCCCGATATGGTCGTCGAACTGCCGGATCAGGCCCATGTAGGCGGGGATCACCGTGCGACGCACCTCCTCGCGGGCGAAGTTGCCGCTTTCCTCGTGGCCCATGAAGGCGGCGTAGACCGGGTGCGGGTCGTCGCGTTCGGAGGCGTCGCGGTTGGCCGGGATCACGTCGTCGGGGCCGTACATGTCGTGGTAGGGCGCGGGCGCGATATAGGGCCAGTGCGGCTTGATATAGCTCAGGTGCAGGCACCACGGCTGGTCGCCCGCCGCGTCGATGAAGTCCATCGCGCGGTCGGTCATGTAGGCCGTTTCGGAATGCTCTTCGGCCACGATGGCAGGGCGGCCAGCATGGCGCATCTCCCACCCCGACAGGACCTCTCCGTCATCGCCGCGGACCGAGTTCGCGGCGGTGTGCCACGGATTGTCGCCCTCGTAGCCCTGGGCGCGGAGATAGTCGTTGTAGGCGATGTCGTAGGATCCGGGGCGATCCGGCCAGAGGCCGTCGTCCCGTTCGAAAGGTTCGAACCCGCATTGCGCGGCAAAGATCGCGGCCTCGGAGGCGGTATCGAGGCCCAGCCGCCGGATCCCCTCGGCATCGGCGGCCATGTGGGTCTTGCCCACCAGCGCGGTGCGAAGGCCCAGGGGGCGCAGGTGATCGCCCATCGTCGGCTCGCCCACCCGCAGCGGCACGCCGTTATAGGTCGACCCGTGCGAGGCGACGTAACGCCCGGTATAGAAGCTCATCCGCGACGGCCCGCAGATCGGCGCCTGCACGTAGGCATGGTCGTAGCGCACGCCGCGCGCGGCCAGCGCGTCCATCGCGGGCGTCTGGATATGCGGATGGCCGTAGCACGACAGGTAATCGGCGCGCAGCTGGTCGGCCATGATGAAAAGGATGTTCTTGATCGCGGGCATCTTGAAAGGCTTTCGTCGGCAGGGGGCCGGGGCGATGCGGGCCGCCCCGGCCTGGGGTCAGGGGTTACCTGGGTCGGGTGTTATTCGGCCGGCCGCAGGGCGTCGGGGATCTCCATGCCGATCTCCTCGTAGTAGCGCAGGGCGCCGGGATGCAGCGGCAGGTTCAGGGCCTGCAGCGCATTCTCGCGACGCACCTCGCGCAGCCAGGGCGCGTTGTCCTGCATCTCGGCCACGCCTTCCCAGAAGGCCTTGGTGATCTCGTAGACCGCGTCGGCGTCGACATGCATGCCCGCGCCCACCCCCACGATCGACCCCAGGGTCTGCACCGCCTCGGTATTCACCTGGTTTTCGCCGTAGATGCCGGGTTCGATCCTGCCCAGAACCCCGCCGGGCCGGCCGGTGATCGCCTGCACAGACTCCATCGCCAGCTGCTCGTCGCTCAGGCCCAGGAACCGCAGCTCTCGGCTGAGCGCCATCTGCTGGATCACCGGCGACGGCGCGTTGGTCGAGTTGATGTAGACATCGATGCGCCCGTCCTGGAAGGCCTGCGCGGCGGCATCCCAGCCCAGTTGGACCTGGGTATAGTCCTCGCCCGCGACCAGCCCGGTCGCCGCCTCGATGGTGTTGGCCATGATCGTCGTCGCCCCGCCGCCCGGGGGCCCGAGGAACACGTCCTGGCCTGCCAGGTCGTCCAGGCTTTCGATCCCGGAATCGGCGTAGGTGGTGATGTGATAAAGCCCCAGCGGAAAGGCGAAGACGGCGCGCAGGTTGCCGCTAAGCTCGGCCGCCTGCGGAATGTTGGCATACATCGCCGCGCCGTCCTGCATCAGCTGGTGCACGCTGGCCGACCACATGAAGAAGTCGAGCTGCCCCATCGCCGCTTCCATCGCGTGCTGCGTGGCGGCACCGGTGGCCGAAACCTGGATCTCGACGTCGTCGAGCCGTTCGTTCACGACTTGGGCAAAGGTGCTCATCACCAGGTAGGGCGAGGATCCGGGCCCCAGCGTGGCCATCCGGTAAAATTCCTGCGCCTGCGCCGCGGGGGCGATGGCCAGCCCGCAGGCCAGCGCCGCGCCGCCAAGCGCCGTGCCGCGTGCGGCCCCGGCGATACGTCCGAGAAATGTCATGGTCTGCTATCCTCCCTGTCGCAGCGGCGGGCGGGACCGTCCCGCGCCGCCCGACGTGCCGCCCCCGGGGCAGCCCGCCAAGTCTTCAGTCCGCCGGGCGCAGTGCGTCCGGCACCGTCATCCCGATTTCCTCGTAGTAGCGCAGCGCCCCGGGATGCAGCGGCGTGTTGAAATCGGTGAACGCGGTGTCCAGCGCCACGTTGCGCAGCCATTGGGTGGTGCCGCGCTGGGCTTCGGCCCCTTCCCAAAATGCCGTGGTGATCCGGTAGACGTCCTGCGCCTGGGCGGGGGGGCGGTCAGCCCGGCGCACAGGGCAGTGGCCGCAACCGCGCCCGCGGCCATGAACCTCGTCAGGGTCTTCATCGGCTCTCCTCCTCCCCTAGGGGTCGTTGCCGGGCCTGCGTCGGCATGGCGCGGATCCCGGTGGTCGGCTGAACCGGCCCCTCCTCCCCGGCGCGGCGATGGCTCGTGTCAGGCACGGCGGGGCGGCGCGTTGCCCGCCGCCTGCACCGATGCGGGGGGCGACACCGCCAGACCGGGTCCGGGCGCGGGCGTCGTATCCGTCCCGGCAGGGCCGTCGTCCCCCTCGGCCGCGATCCGCGGGCGCAGGTCGGCAATGGCCAGCGCCAGCGCGGCGGCGGCGGCGAGCGCCTCGATCCAGAGCTCGGGCACCAGCACGATCAGACCCAGCGCCAGGCGTGCCACCCGCATGGGCACCCCCAGCCGCCCCGCACCGACGCCTGCGAAGGCGGTCGAGAACATCCAGATGCACAGCATGAGCCGCAGGCAGATCCACGCCAGCCCTTCGTAGCTGAACCCGTCGGCCACCAGCGCCAGCGAGGGGTTGTAGACCATGACGAAGGGGATGACGAAGCCGATCAGCGCGATGCGGCAGGCATCCACCCCGATGGCCACCGGGTCGGCCCGGGCGATGGGCGCGGCGGCAAAGGCGGCGATGGCCACGGGCGGCGTGATCGAGCTGAGCACCCCGAAGTAGACGACGAAGAGGTGGGCAATGACGGTGGGCACGCCCATCATCTCGATCGCCGGGCCCATGACCAGGATCACGATCAGGTAGGCCGGGACGGTGGGCATCCCCATGCCCAGGACAAGGCTGCCGAGCATCATCATCACCAGCGACAGGAACAGCGAATCGCCCGCGATGCTCTGGATGACGCCGGCAAAGCGCAGCCCCAGGCCGGTCATGTTCATCACCCCGATGACGATGCCGATGGCCGCGACGGCGACCATGATCTGCGCCGCCGCGCGCCCGCCATGCTCCAGCCCCTGCAGCACCCGCCAGGGGTGCCGGCGCAGGTCGGGGTTGAGGACGAAGCCCAGGCCGACGGCCGAAATTACCGCCCAGAACCCGGCCAGGGCCGGGGACCGCCCGGTCAGCAATAGGAACATCATCAGCGCCAGCGGCAACAGGAAGCACAGCGACATCACGTAGTCGTGGCGGTTCAGCTTGGGGCGGTCGCGGCGCGGGATCGGCCTGATGTCGCGGCGCACCGCCTCGAGATGCACCGACACGAAAAGCGAGGCGTAGTAGAAGAGCGCGGGCAGCAGGGCCGCCGCGCAGATCTCCAGATAGGGGATGCCGGTCACGTCGGACATGATGAAGGCCACGGCGCCCATGATCGGCGGCATGAACTGCCCGCCGGACGAGGCCGCGGCCTCGACTCCGCCGGCGTAGCGGCGCGGAAACCCGCGTTCGACGATCATCGGGATCGTCATCACGCCCGTGCCCACCACGTTGCCCGAGACGGACCCCGACATCGTGCCGAAGACGCCGCTGGCTGCGATGGCCGCATGGGCCGGGCCGCCCCGGGTGCGTCCGGTCAGCGCGAAGGCGAATTTCAGCAGGACCGGGCCCGCGCCGATCGCCTCGAGGATCGAGCCGAAGACGATGAAGACCAGGATCAGCGTCACGACCACCGACACAGGCGTGCCGAAGACACCGTCGAAGCTGTACCAGACGACCTGCAGGACCTGTTGCAGCGAATAGCCCGAGTGGCGGAAGATCCAAGGCAGGCTGTTGCCGAAGATCGCGTAGCCCAGCGCCAGCGCGCAGACGATGACCAGCGGCCAGCCAAAGGCGCGGCGCGTCAGCTCCAGCAGGACGGCGAGGCCCAGGTAACCGATCCAGAGATCCGTCGCGGTGAAGAAGTAGAGCCCGATTTCCAGAGCCTGACCGATCTGGAAATAGCGCCAGATCGCGACGGCCAGCGCCGCCAGAAGCACCGCGTCCAGCACCAGCATCCAGCGCCGCGCCCCGGGTTCGAAGCGTTCGGCGGCCCGCGCGGTCAGGGCCACCGCCCCGGCGAGGGCAAAGGTGCCGACGCGCATCAGCGTTTCGCTCATGCTGCCGAAGCCGGCGATCCAGACCCCGATCAGGGCCAGGATCACAGCACCCACGGTGCAAATCCCCGATAGCGCCGGGCCGGGCCCGCGCAGCAACGATCTGGCCATGTCTCTCCTCCCCCCGCCCTTGGACGGTGCCGGGGCCGCGGCCTGCGGTCCGGCTTCGATCAGTATCGAAGCCGTCCGATTTACTTCCAAGCGCAATCGCGTCACTGTTTCACCTGGTGAACCGGATAGGGCCATGGTCAAGCAGATCGACAGTCTTGCGCGGGGGCTTCGCATCCTCGACGTCCTGAAGACGGCGGGTCCCCTGGGGCTGAGCGATCTGTCGCGGCGGACGGGCACGCCGAAGGCCAGCCTGCTGCGCGTGCTGGTGACGCTCGAATCGGAAGGGTTCGCCTGGTGCGGGCGGACCGACCGCCTGTGGCGGGCGTCCACCGATCCGCGGATCGGCGGCGACCGCAGGCTGACCGGGCGGCTGGCGCAGGCGGCCGCGCCCGCGCTGGACGCGCTGTGCCAGAGGGTGCTCTGGCCGTCGGATATCGGGGTCTACGACGACGGGGCGATCCGGGTGCTGGAAAACTCGCGCCGGATTTCGCCGTTTCTCGTCAACCGCGACATCGGGCGGCGGCGCATCCACGTTCTGCCGTCGGCCATGGGGCGGGCGATCCTGGCCTGGACCGACCCCGGCGACCGCGACCGCATCCTGGCCGATCTGCGGCTGCGTGGCGATCCGCAGGAAAGCGTGGCGGACAGTCCCGACCGGGTCGAGGCGCTGCTGTCCGCCACGCGCAAGGCGGGCTACGGCGTGCGGCAGAAGGGTTATTTCGCCTCGTCGAAATGGGAGTCGCAGGTGATGGCCGTGGCCCTGCCGGTCCGGGTGAACGGCCGCGTGGTGGGCGCGGTGAACCTGTCATGGGTCGGCAGCGCCATGCCCGAAGACCGGTTCGTGGCCGAACACCTGCCCGCGTTGCAGCGGGCGGCCGAGCAGATCGGCACGCAGGTCGCCGAGGCTGCGCCGGTCGGCGAGTAGCCCGGCGCCCGCGTGACGGGCCGGAAGATGACGCAAAGACATGTGGCCGGCCAAGAGGTCGCGGTTAAAGAGGTTACGGGCCCAGATGTCAGAGGCCCGGCGCGCCCGGCCCGCGACTGGTTGGTCAAACCGGCAGCGGGTGAAGCTCGGCCCGGGGACGCCCGTTCTCGGCCCAGAGATAAGCCAGAGTGATGGGCAGCCGGAACCGCCGCCGTCCGGCCGCCCCGGGATTGAGGTAGAGCACACCGCCCTCCTCGGCGATCCGGGGCGCGTGGGAATGGCCCGAGATGACCACGTCGATCCCCCGCGCCGCCGGATCGAAGTCCAGCGCCTTGAGGTCGTGGATCATGTAGATCTGCATCCCGGCAAGGGTGATCGTCCTCGTCTCTGGCAGCGCGTCGGCCCAGTCGCCGCGGTCGACATTTCCGCGGATCGCATGCAGCGGCGCGATCCGGGCCAGCCGATCCAGGTGCGCGGGGTCCGAGATGTCGCCGCCATGCAGGATGTGACCGACGCCCGCCAACGCGGCGAGCGCCTCGGGCCGAAGCAGCCCGTGGGTGTCCGAGATCACGCCGATCCGGTCGCTGTCCAACCTGTGCCTCCCTGGTTTGCGGGTGTGTCCGCGCCTGCCCGACGGGGTCAGCCCTTGTCGCGCAGCGCCTCGGGCACCCATTCGGCCGCGGGGCGGTTCCAGAAGCGGTTCGGATTCTCCTCGTCCACGCCGCGGATGTGGCGGGTGCGGGTGGTGGGCGTGAGGAAAATCACGGGCTCCTCGTAGGGGTGGATGTCGTAGAGCGCGCGCACCACCATGTCGAGATCGGCGGAGCCGGGCACGAAGAACGACACCTCGCAGCAGGGCACCTCGACCTCTCCGGGTGTTGCCGGGTTCCGCCCGCCGCCGCGCGACCGGTAGGTCTGAATGCCCGGCGCCGTGCGGAACGACACCCGGTCGTAGTCGCCCCAGTCAAGCGGCAGGACCTGCGTCACGGCGTCTAGCAGGCGCTGGGCATCGGCCTCGGGGACCTGAACCAGCACATGCGTGCCGGCGTCGGTCCGGTACCTGTCGGTGTCCTGCATCTCCATCTCCTGATCTTTCGTTCCATCATGGCCGGCCGGCGCCGCGCCGCCGTGGTCGGTCGGTCCGGCGCGATGTAACGCGCGCGGGCGAAAGTGCCAGACGAACCGGCCGCGATCCGCGGCGCCGGACGCCTGTTCCCTTGCAGCACTGCCCTGCGCGGACTAGGTGCAAGCGGGCTTTCAAGGGAAGGATCCAGAATGTCGGACGATCTCGTCGAACTCAGCGGCACGATGCTCAAGGCCGCGATCCTCGCCGGCGCGCAAGAGGCCGACGCCATCGTCATCGACGGATCCTCGACCTCGATCGACGTGCTCGAGGGCAGCCTGGAACATGCCGAACGCTCCGAGGGGATCGAGATCGGGCTGCGGGTGCTGATAGGCAAGCGGCAGGCCTGCGTGTCGGCGTCGGACACCCGCGACGAGACGATCGAGACGATGGCCGCCCGCGCCGTCGCCATGGCCCGC
This sequence comes from Mesobaculum littorinae, assembly GCF_004011175.1. GTDB lineage: Bacteria > Pseudomonadota > Alphaproteobacteria > Rhodobacterales > Rhodobacteraceae > Tranquillimonas > Tranquillimonas littorinae. Next base: position 469,068 of record NZ_RQXX01000003.1, read on the forward strand.
GAGGCGCCCGAGGATCCGGGCGTCGGCCTGGCCGAGGCCGAGCAGCTGGCCACGTTCTGGGACATCGACGCGCTGCAGCTTTCCGACCCCTCGGACGATCCGGCCCCCGCCGTTCTGGAAGACACCGCCCGCCGGGCCGAGGCCGCCGCGCTTGAGCGTGAGGGGATCGCCCGGGTGCTGTCGGCCTCGGCCGGGTTCTCGCGCCACCGCATCCGGCTGGCATCGTCCAACGGGTTCGTCGGCGACTACGAACGCACCGGGCACGGGGTGTCCTGCGGCGCCATCACCGGCGAAGGCACGGGGATGGAGCGGGACTTCTACGCCGACCAGCGCGTCTTCGCAGAAGACCTCCTGTCGCCCGAAGAGATCGGCCGCCGTGCTGCCGAGCGGACGCTGGCCCGGGCCAATCCGCGCCGCCCGAAGACGGGGGCCTACCCGGTGATCTTCGACGAACGCATCGCCGCCTCGCTGATCGGGCACCTGCTGTCGGCCACGAACGGGGCCGCCGTGGCGCGCGGCGCCTCCTGGGCGCGCGATCTTCTGGGAAAACAGGTGCTGCCCCGGGGGATGTCGCTGATCGAGGATCCGCACCGCCCGCGCGTCGCGGGGTCGCGCCCCTTCGATGCCGAGGGTCTGTCGACGCACCGCCGCGCCATCGTCGAGGACGGCGTGTTGCAGGGCTGGACGCTGGATCTGGCCAGTGCGCGCAAGCTGGGCGCGGCACCGACGGGAAGCGCGGTGCGCAGCCCCTCCGCCCCGCCGCACCCGGCAGTGTCGAACGTGGCGCTGACGCAGGGCGATGCGGGGCTGGACGCGCTCTGCCGCCACATCGGCACGGGTCTTCTGGTCACGTCCTTCATCGGCGCCACGATCAACCCCAATACCGGCGACTGGTCGCGCGGGGCCTCTGGGATCTGGATCGAGAACGGCGAGCCGGCCTATCCGGTAACCGAATGCACGCTGGCGGGCAGCCTGCCCGAGATGCTGCTGTCGATCCGGGCCGCCAACGACGCACGGACGCACCTGTCGCGGGTGGTGCCGTCGCTTCTGGTCGAGGGGCTGACCCTTGCCGGCGACTGATCTCGCCCTGCTGATCGACGCGGCCCGTGCGGCGGGTGCGATCGCGCTGGGGCATTGGCGCCAGCAGCCGAAGACATGGTCGAAATCCGACGACACCCCGGTGACCGAGGCCGACCTGGCCGTGGACCGGGCGCTGCACGCGACGCTGACCGCCGCGCGCCCCGGCTACGCGTGGCTGAGCGAGGAAAGCCCCGACGCCCCGGACCGTGCCGCACACGAACGCGCCTTCATCGTCGATCCCATCGACGGCACCCGGTCCTTCGCGGCGGGCGACGAGATCTGGGCCCATTCCCTTGCCGTCTGCGAGGGGGGCCAGATCACCGCGGCGGTGGTCTACCTTCCGGTGTCGGACCGGCTTTATGCCGCCGCGCGCGGGCAGGGGGCCACGCTGAACGGCACGCGGCTGCGGGTGTCGGCGCGCGCCGGAGTGGCGGGCGCCAGCCTCGCCGCCTCGCGCCCCGTTCTGAACGACAGGCACTGGCAGGGGCGGGCGCCCGCTTTCGACCGCCGGTTCCATCCCGCTCTGTCCTTCCGCATGTGCCTCGTGGCCGAGGGGCAGGTCGACGCGATGCTCAGCTTCCGCGAAACGTGGGAATGGGATATCGCCGCCGGCGCCCTGCTGATCGCCGAGGCCGGGGGCACCGTGACCGACAGCCGCGGCGGCGTGCTGCAGTTCAACTCGCTGTCGCGCCAGAGCCGCGGCATCCTCGGGGCCGGCCCGGCGCTGCACGGCGACATCCTGGCGTGCACCGCGCCCGGCTGAGGTCGCGGCGGCCCCGGTCGGGGCCTGAGGCGCGTGGTCGTTCGGGGTGCCCGGCCCGGTGCCGGAGATGCAGCAACGTCGCGGTATTGCGTGGTTGACCCCGGCGCGGCGGCGTCTATCGTCCGCCGCGACAGCCACAAGAAGGGGAAGAACGGCATGACACAGCGCCTGCACCTGGTTTTCGGCGGCGAGCTCGTCGATCCCTCGAAGAACGTGTTCAAGAACGTGGGCGAGATCCACATCGTCGGCATGTATCCCGACTATGCCTCGGCCTACAACGCCTGGAAATCCGAGGCGCAGCGCACGGTCGACAACGCCCACATGCGCTATTTCATCGCCCACCTGCACCGGCTGCGCGACGAGGAAACCGCCGCCTCGCCGACCGAGGAGCTTGGTCTCTGACGATCTGGCTGCACTTCGCCGAAGACCAATCCGCGGACGCCGCCGGCGATCTTCTTCTCCGCCTGGCCGAGCTGCAGCCCGACCTCGATGCCGTGGTGACCAGCGACAGCGACACCGTGCCGCTCGACCTGCCGCGCTGCGCCCGGGTCACCGGTGCGCCGGTGCAGACACCGCGCGCGGTGCGCCAGTTCCTCGAGGCGCATCGGATCGAGGCGGTGCTGTGGGTCGGTGACCTGATCGGCCCCTACGCGGCGCAATGCCATCGTGCCGGGGTGCCGGCGGTCTGGGCCAACCCGACGCTGCGCGGCGGCGGCGCGTGGCGGCGGCTCGCCCCCTTTGCCTCGGGCCCGCCTTACGAAGGCGTGCGCGCGGTGATCGCCCCCCGCGGACCCGAGGCGCAGCGGCTGGCCCGCACGCCGGGGCTTCAGGGGCGGGTCGAAACGCCCGGGCCGCTGATGCGCGGCGGCATCGTGCTGCCCTACGACATCGAAGAGCGCGATGCGCTGGCGCAGATCCTGGCGGCGCGGCCGGTCTGGCTGGCGGCCTGCGCGGCCCCGGACGAGATCGGCGCGGTGCTGACGGCGCACCAGCATGCCGCGCGCCTGTCTCACCGGCTGCTTCTGATCCTGTCGCCGGATCGCCTGGACGACATCACGACCCTGCGGGCGCGGGTCGAGGCGGCGGGCCTGCGCGCCGCCCTGCGGTCGGACGGCGAAGACCCCGAGGAAGAGACGCAGGTGCTGATCGCCGATCTGCCGGACGAGCTGGGGCTGTGGTATCGCCTCGCCCCGATCACCTTTCTGGGGCAGACGCTGATCGCCGTGCCGGGCGCCCGCGGGCGGTCGCCGTTCGAGCCTGCGGCGCTGGGATCGACCGTGCTGCACGGGCCGGCGACCTCGGGCTACCCCGGCGACTATGTGCGGCTGCACCGGGCGGGTGCGGCGCATGGTGTCGCCTCGGGCGAAGAGCTGGGCGTCGCGGTGGCGCGGCTTTTGTCCCCCGATGCCGCCGCCGAGATGGCGCAGCGGGCGTGGATCGCGGTGACCGAGGGCGCCGAGGCCACCAACCGCATCGTCGAGCTTCTGTCACAGATGCTGTCCGAAGGCGCCGCAGCCCGCACCGGTCGGCAGGACAAGGGGCAGGAGCCGCGTCCGGGCGCCGCGCCGGGGAACGTGGAGGCCCAGCCCCGCAACGCGTCGCGGACGGGGCCCTGATGCGCGCGCCGCGGCATTGGTCGCGCCCGCCCGACAGCCCGGGCTGGCAGGCGCGGACCCTGGCACCGCTGGGCTGGCTTTATGCCCGCGAAACGGCGCGGCGCACCGGGGGGGCGCGGCCCCGCGCACCGGTGCCGGTGATCTGCATCGGCAACCTCAGCGCCGGGGGGACGGGCAAGACGCCGGCGGCCATCGCGCTGGCGCAGCACCTGTCGGATACCGGCCACCGCGTGCAGTTCCTGTCGCGGGGGCATGGCGGGCGCCTTGCGGGGCCGGCGCAGGTCGATCCGGCGCGTCATACCTCTGCCGATGTCGGGGACGAACCGCTGCTGCTTTCGGCCTTCGGCCCCGCCTGGGTGGCCCGCGACCGGCTGGAAGGCGCGCGTGCCGCGGCCCGGGCGGGGGCCGAGGTCGTGCTGATGGACGACGGGTTCCAGTCGGCGACGCTGGCCCCGGACCTGTCGATCCTGATCGTCGATGCGGCGACGGGCTTCGGCAACGGTCGGGTGATCCCCGCGGGCCCGCTGCGCGAACCGGTGGCGGCCGGGCTGGCCCGGGCCGACGCGGTGCTGAGCGTGGGCGCGCCCGAGGCGCAGGCCGGGTTCGACGCGGCATGGCCCGCGGCGGGGGCCCTGCCGCGGCTGCGCGGCCGGATCGCGCCGTTGCAGACGGGGATGGACTGGTCGGACCTGCGCGTCGTGGCCTTTGCCGGGATCGGCCGGCCCGAGAAGTTCTTTGCCACGTTGCGGGACATGGGCGCCCGGATCGCCGCCGCGCATGCGCTGGGCGATCACGAACCCATCGCCCCGGCGCTGTTCCAAAGGCTGCTGCAGGAGGCGCGGCAGGCGCATGCCCAGCTAGTCACCACAGAAAAGGACGCGGTGCGCCTGTCGCCGCAGGAACGGCGCGAGGTTCTGGTGCTGCCGGTGCGGATGACGGTCGCGGACTGGGCGCCGCTCGCCCCGCTTCTGACGGGGATGCTTGCCGACCGGCGGGGCTGACCGACCCCGACGCGTGGCGGCGCCCCGGGATCAGCGGGGGTGCAGAGGGCGCGCCCGGGCCCATTGGGCCGGGCGCGCGGCCGCGATCACTGGGCGGCTTCGATCTGTTCGTCGAGCGTTTCGGCGAAGGCGTCGTAACCCATGTTCGAGAATTTCTCGCCGTTGATGATGAAGGACGGCGTCGCGTCGATCCCGTCCTCCTGGCTGGTCTCCTCGAACCGGGCGACGAGCGCCTCGGCCATCTCGGCGTCTTGCAGGCAGGCGTCGAGCGTGGCTTCGTCCATGCCGGCGGTCTTGCCGATGCGGCGCAGGTTGGCGGCGATCTCGGCGGGCTGACCCCGGGTCCATTCGCGCTGCCGTTCGAAGATCACGTCGGCGATGCCGAAATACCGCTCTTCGCCGCCGCAGCGCGCGACCATCCCGGCCCAGAGACCGAAGCGGTCGAAATAGACCTCGCGGAAGACGAAGCGCACGTCGCCGCTGTCGATGTAGTTGGCCTTGATCTGCGGCAGGACATCCTGGTGGAAATGCGCGCAGTGCGGGCAGGTGAAGCTGGCGTATTCGACCACCGTGACCGGCGCATCGGCGTCGCCCATCGTCATCTCGACCACCTTCGGCGCGGATCCGGTATCCGCATCGGCGGCGGTGTCCGTCGCGGTCTCCGCAGCAGTCTCGGCGCCAGTGTCGGCGGCCTCTTCACCCTCGGCGGCCTCTTCGGCCCCGGTTTCGGAATCCGTGCTGTCCTGATCCGAGGCGCCCGTGTCGGTTACGCCCGTGTCGCTTGCACCCATTTCGGTCGAGCCCGGAGTGCCGGTCTCGGCGCCGGCTTCCGTCTCGGTCCCCGTGCCGGTGTCCGTCTCGGTCGCCTGCGCCGACGCTGCCATCGACAACGGGCCGGTCGCGGTGCCGGCGACGTCGCCGATCAGAAGCCCGCCGGCGGACAGCAGGATCGCGGCCGGGACGGATGCGAGAAATCGGGTCATAAAAAAGCCTCTAGGTCTTGTGTTTCGCTGCAAGAACGTTGCGGGCCAGCGCCTCGAGCGCGGTGCGCAGGCCCTCGTCGCCCACCGGGGCCGCGGCCTGCGCGGCATCCTTGGTGATCCGCGCCTCGGCCTCGGGCGTCGGGCGGGGTTTCTGTTTCGGGGCATGGGCAAAGGCGGGCTTGCCCTCGGCAAAGCCCTGCGGGGCGGTCTGGGTGATGCGGACGCGGGAAATCGCTGCGTAGCCGTAGCAGGCATTCACCCGCTCGCGGATCTTTTCCTTCTGCATCTCCAGCATCGGCGCCATCGCCCCCGTGGTCAGCAGGGTCAGCGTCGCGCCGAACCCCTTGCGGCCGTAGCTGACATCGGCGGGGCGCGCCATGCCCGCGGTGTCGGTTCCCACGATCTCGTCCCAGTGGGTCAGAAGGCGGGTGATCGCGAAGCCCCGGCTTTCGCCGGCTTCGCGGATCCGCCGTTCCAGCAGGGTCCCGGTCTGGCGGAACCCGCGCCCGCCGCGCCGCTGCCTGCCCCCCGTGCTGCCCTCGGCCATCGCCATTCCGTCCTGCTTGCCCCCTGCGGGTCGCCGTGCGACCCCCGGGGCGTGGGCTGATCGCAGGGGGCGCGGCCTTGTGACCGGGGCGCCCTGTCCTGCGGATGTCTTGGAACTATTGTAACCCCGGGGCCGGGGCAGGCCAGAGCGAAGGCCGTGCGGGAGGCATAAAGATTGCGTGACGAAGAGCTGAGCGCGACGTTGCTGGCGTGGTACGGGCGCCATGGCCGGGATCTGCCGTGGCGCGTCGGCCCCGCCGCGCGGCTGGCGGGAGCGCGGCCCGATCCCTATGCCGTGTGGCTGTCCGAGGTGATGCTGCAACAGACCACGGTTGCCGCGGTGCGGGACTATTTCCGCCGCTTCACCGCGCTCTGGCCCGATGTGCACGCGCTGGCCGCGGCCGAGGATGGCGCGGTGATGGGCGAATGGGCCGGGCTTGGCTACTATGCCCGCGCCCGCAACCTGCTGAAATGCGCGCGCGTCGTGTCGGCCGAGCTGGGCGGGCGGTTTCCCGATACGGTCGAGGGGTTGCGCGCATTGCCGGGCATCGGCCCTTATACCGCCGCAGCAGTCGCCGCGATCGCGTTCGACCGGCCCGCAACGGTGGTCGACGGCAATGTCGAGCGGGTGATGTCGCGCCTGTTCCTGGTCGAAACGCCGCTGCCGCAGGCCAAGGGACCCCTGACCGAGCTTGCCGGACGGCTGACGCCACCAGTGCATCCGGGCGACCATGCGCAGGCGGTGATGGACCTGGGCGCCACGATCTGCACGCCGCGCAATCCCGCCTGCGGCATCTGCCCGTGGCGCGACCCCTGCGCAGCCCGCGCGGCGGGCGTGCAGGCCGATTTGCCCCGCAAGGCGCCGAAGAAGGCCAAGCCGGTGCGCCACGGGATCATCTGGGTCGCCCGCCGCGACGACGGGGCGTGGTTTCTGGAGCGGCGGCCGGAAACGGGGCTTCTGGGCGGCATGCTGGGCTGGCCCGGCAGCGACTGGGTCGAGGGCGCGCCGCCCGCGGATCCGATGCCGCCGCTTTCCGCCGGGTGGCAGGACACGGGCGAGGAGGTGCGCCACACCTTTACCCATTTCCACCTGCGCCTGCGCCTCTGGATCGCGCAGGTCGGGCCGCAGGCGGGCTGTGCCGGGGATGGCGGGGCGGATGAGCTGCAAAGCGGGCGCGGCTTCGTTCCGGCCGGGGCATTCCGCCCCTCTGACCTGCCGACCCTCATGCGCAAGGCCTTCGACCTTGCCCGGCCGCGCCTGACCGATGATTGACCGAAGGGGGGCGGCGGTTGCGCAGGCCGGGCCCGTCGGTCGAAGGCCTATGGCGTATCCGCAGGGCGGTGGGGCGTCTTGCACCCGGCCACGGCGCTGTTTCACGTGACACTGCAGAAGGTTGCGCCTTGGCGGCGGCCCATGGGGGGGGCGTGCGACGGGGGGGGCGTGCGACGGGGGGGGCGTGCGTCGGGGAGCAGTGCGTGGGGGGCTGCGACCCTGACGGGCCACCGACCCGATCGGTTACGGGCGCACCGGCGCGCGTCGGTCGCCGCTCCGGCCCGCGTCGAGTGGGTGGGCGGTACGGATGATTGAGCGAAGCTTGCCGGCGCGCTATGGTGATCCGACCGCATAGCCCGCGGACCTTTCCCGCGGCAGGAGGCCTGGCCGATGGCGACCCCCGAAACATCCGACGCGCCGGCGCAGGCCTCTGTGACCGCGGCCATTCACCTGCGCGCGGCGCTGCCCTTCTGGCTGTCGATCCTGCTGATCCCGCTGACGCTCTTCGTGGCATCACGCGGCGGCTGGTGGCTCCTGCTGCTGCCGGGTGTGACGTGGTACCTGTTTTCGATTCTCGACACGCTGGCCGGGCTGAACGAGGAGAATGCCGACCCGATGACGCCCGAGACCGACCTCTTTTGGTATCGCGCCATCACGATGATCTGGTTCCCGGCGCAGGTTCTGCTGGTGATGGGGCTGATCGCGTGGATGCCCCACGCGACGCACCTGGGCGGCTGGGAAAAGGTCGGGCTGTTCGCCGGGGTCGGCGTGGTCACCGGCACCATCGGCATCAACTACTCGCACGAGCTGATGCACCAGACCAACCGGGTCGAACGCTGGCTGGGCGATTTGCTACTGGCGATGGTGCTTTACGGGCATTTCCGCTCCGAGCACCTGCTGGTGCACCACCGCTATGTCGGCACCCCGCGCGATCCGGTCACGGCACGCTACAACGAAGGCTTTCACCGCTTCTTTGCCCGGGTCCTGCGGCAAAGCCTTGTCTCGTCGTTCCTTGCCGAAAGGGCGCTGCTGGCGCGGCGCGGACTGCCCTGGAGGCACCGGCGCAATCCGTTCTGGCGTTACTGGGGGCTGCAGGCGGGGTTCCTGGCCCTGGCGGTGGTGTTGGGCGGCTGGCAGGGACTGGGGCTGTTCGTGCTTCAGGCCGCCGTCGCGGTGTGGCAGCTGGAGCTGACGAACTACGTCGAACATTACGGGCTGACGCGGAAACACCTGGGCAACGGGCGGTACGAACATGTCCAGCCACGGCACAGCTGGAATGCCTCGCACCGCGCGACGAACTGGCTGCTGATCAACCTGCAACGGCATTCGGACCACCATTACAAGCCCGACCGCAGGTTCCCGCTGCTGCAAAGCTACGGGGCCGACGAGGCGCCGCAGCTTCCGCACGGCTATCCGCTGATGAACATGGTGGCGATGGTCCCGCCGGTGTGGCGGCGGGTGATGAACCCGCGGGTGCGGCGCTGGCGAAAGACCTACTACCCCGAGATCACCGACTGGGCCCCCTACAACAAGGGCCGGCTGCCGCTGCCCCGCTAGGGACAGCGGCAGAGACGGGCGCCCCCCGCGCGCCGACAGCTTCTGCCGCGGGCGCCCGCCCCGGGCGACTTGCCTAGGCGTCCGCGCCGACGCGGATCAGCTTCTTGCCGAAATTGCCGCCCTCGAGCATGTCGATGAAGGCCTCGGGCGCGTTCTCAAGCCCCTCGGTCACATCCTCGCGGTACTTGATGCGGCCGTCCTGCACCATCGGCGCGGCCTCGGACACGAATTCGGGGTAATGCTGCCAGTGATCGGGGACGAGGAAGCCCTCGACCTTCAGCCGGTTGGTCAGGATCGTCGACCATGCCTTGGGCAGCGGCATCGTCTGATCCATGTTGGCGCCGTTGTACCACGAGATCATGCCGCAGATCGCGATGCGCCCGTGCACGGCCATGTTGGGCAGCACGCCCATCAGGGTCTTGCCGCCGACGTTTTCGAAATAGCCGTCGATGCCGTCGGGCGCGGCCTCGGCGATCTGTTTCGCCAGCGTCTCGCCGTCCTGCGCGGCCTTGTGGTCGAGGCAGACGTCATAACCCAGCTCCTGCTCGGCATAGGCGCATTTCTCGGGGCCGCCCGCGACGCCGATCACCCGGCAGCCCTGCGCCTTGGCGATCTGGCCCGCCACGGCCCCCACGGCGCCCGTCGCGGCCGAGATCAGCACAGTCTCGCCCTTCTTGATGCCGATGATGCGGTTGAGCCCGGTCCACGCGGTCATCCCCGGCATGCCGAGAACGCCAAGCGCGGTCGAGACAGGCGCCTGCGCGGGGTCGAGCTTTTGCACCTGGGTGCCGTCCGAGATCGCGTGGCTGACCCAGCCGAAGCGGCCGGTAACGACGTCGCCCTCGGCGAAATCCGGGTTTTTCGAGGTCACGACCTCGCCCACGGCGGCGCCTTCCATGACGTCGCCGATCTCGACCGGATCTGCATAGCTTTTGGCGGCGCTCATCCGGCCACGCATGTAGGGATCGAGCGACAGCCAGATTACCCGCACCAGCATCTCGCCGTCGCCCGGCTGCGGCAGGGGCCCGCGGTCGAGGTCGAAGTTCTGCGGCGTCGGACGGCCATCGGGGCGGCTTGCCAGCCGGATCTGAAGCATCTCGTCGGCCATGAGGTGTCCTTTCATGTGAACTTTTCGGTTCAGTAGGTAGGTGCCCTGGGGACGGAAAAAACCCCGCCGGACAACTGCCGGCGGGGCAAGTGGCGCCTGCGAAAAGACAACGCAGGCGCTGGCGGTAACTTGTGGATTATCGGAAAGGGCTTAGCCCAGCTCGGCCCGCAGCTGCTGGCGCAGCAGGTCGATCGGCACCTTCTGGCCGTCGCGGCTGAAGCTCCAGTAGGTCCAGCCGTTGCACGATGGCGCGCCTTCGATCGCGGCGCCGACCTGGTGGATCGATCCGCGCACGTCGTCGGCGATCAGCGTGCCGTCGGCCCGTACCTTGGCCTGCTTGCCGCGCGCGTTGACCAGCATTTCGCCGGGGCGCAGCAGACCGCGTTCGACCAGCTGGCCGAAGGGGATCCGCGGTTCGGCCCGTTTCGAGGTCGAGACGACCAGCGCGTCGCGGTCGTACTTGCGCACCTTGGCCAGCCGCGCCTCGGCCGCCTTGATGTAGCCCGCATCGCGTTCGATGCCGATCCAGTCGCGGCCCAGCATCTTGGCCACCGCGCCGGTGGTGCCGGTGCCGAAGAAGGGGTCGAGCACGACGTCGCCGGGTTTCGTGCAGCCAACCATGACGCGGTGCAGCAGCGATTGCGGCTTTTGCGTCGGATGGGCCTTTTCGCCGCGCTCGTCCTTCAGCCGCTCGTGCCCGGTGCAGATCGGCAGCACCCAGTCCGACCGCATCTGCACGCCGTCGTTCAGCGCCTTCAGCGCTTCGTAGTTGAAGGTGTACTTCGCGCCTTCGGACTTGCTGGCCCAGATCATCGTCTCGTGCGCGTTGGTCAGCCGTTTGCCGCGAAAGTTCGGCATCGGGTTCGACTTGCGCCACACGACGTCGTTCAGGATCCAGTAGCCCGCGTCCTGCAACGCGGCGCCCACGCGAAAGATGTTGTGGTAGGACCCGATGACCCAGATCGCGCCGTGCGGTTTCAGCAGGCGGCGGGCGGCGGCCAGCCATTCCCGGGTGAACCGGTCATAGGCGGCGAAGGTGTCGAACTTGTCCCACGCATCATCGACCGCATCGACGCGCGAATTGTCGGGACGATGCAGATCGCCCTTCAGCTGAAGGTTGTAGGGCGGGTCGGCGAAGATAAGATCGACCGACGCCTCGGGCAGCGACCGCATCACCTCGATGCAGTCGCCGGACACAATTGAATTGAGCGGTAGCGCCGCGGCGCCGCTTTTTGTCATCGTCTTCATCTCTGCCTCATGTCCGGGGCCTCTTGTGGGCCCTCGTTGTGGACAAAAGATCGACGAAACCCGATTCCCCGTCAATTTCTTTTTTGAATCAGAGGCTTGGCAAATCTTCTTGCCACAAGATGTTGTGGATAGGTTTGAAGGATCGCCTATGGTGAGGTGTCACGCCAAGATCTCGGAGTCCGGCGTGATGGGCCTTCGTCCCGTAGCCCGCATTGGTGTCCCAGCCGTAGCCGGGATAGTGTTGCGCAAGCTCCACCATGATCCGGTCGCGCGCCACCTTGGCCACGATCGAGGCCGCGGCGATCGAAAGGCTGCGCGCATCCCCCCGCACCGCCGGTTCGCCCGGACAGCAAAGGTTGCGTGGCAACATGTGCCCGTCGATCAGCGCGTGGCAGGGCAGGCGCGACAGCCCCTGCAGCGCCCGCTGCATCGCCAGGTGCGAGGCGCGCAGGATGTTGAGGCTGTCGATCTCCTCGACGCTGGCATGGGCGATCGAGACCTCGGCACAGCGATGCAGCTCTTCCGACAGCCGTTCGCGGCGGGCGCGGCCAAGCTTCTTTGAATCGTTCAGGCCCTCGGGCACCGCGCGGATATCCAGCACCACCGCCGCGGCCGTCACCGGCCCCGCCAGCGGGCCGCGCCCCACCTCGTCGACGCCCGCGATGCGCAGGGCGCCGCGCGCGCGGGCGGCATCCTCAAAGGCAAAGCTGGGGCCCTTGGGGGCGGGGCTGTCTTTCATCGCAAGGCTCCGGGCGGGGACGCGGGCAGGGTAGGGCAAAGCGGTGCGCCGTGCCAGCCGCGCCCCGGCACCCTTTCGGACCGGCGGGCGGCGGGATATTCGGGGACCCGAAGCCAGTGGCGTGGGTTACCGCGCCGGGCCCGCTGCAGAAGGACCAGGCAATGAGCGAAGACATGCGCGATCTCTACGCCGCACGCGTGGCCGACGGCGGGCTGACGGCCGACCCCGCGCAAGAGGCTGTGCTGGACGAATTCCAGCGCATCCTCGACGCGTTGGAGGCGCCCGAGCCGCGGCGCGGTTTCTTCGGGTGGAAGAAGCCCGAGCCGGTGCGCGGGCTTTACCTTTGGGGCGGGGTCGGGCGCGGCAAGTCGATGCTGATGGACCTGTTCTTTGCCGCCGCGCCCACGCAGGACAAGCGGCGCGTCCATTTCCACGCCTTCATGCAGGAGATTCACGCAGGACTCGACCGCGCCCGCAAGCGCGGCGTCGACGACGCGATCAAGCCGGTGGCCGAGGAGATCGGCGAGAACCTGCGGCTTTTGTGCTTCGACGAGATGCAGATTTCCGACGTTGCCGACGCGATGATCGTGGGGCGGCTCTTCGAGCGGCTGTTCGAGGCGGGCGTGGTGATCGTCACCACCTCGAACCGTGTGCCGGACGATCTATACAAGGACGGGCTGAACCGGCAGATCTTTCTGCCCTTCATCGAGCTTCTGAAACAGCACATGGCGGTGCGCGAACTGGATGCCGTGCGCGATTACCGGCAGGACCGGCTGGCGGGGTCCGAGGTCTATTTCACCCCCGCCGACCGGGCCGCACGCACAGAGATGGACCGGATCTGGGCCGACCTTGCCGACGGCCCGGGCGAGGGGCTGACGTTGAAGGTGAAGGGGCGAGAGGTCGCGATCCCCGCCTATTCCAACGGCGTCGCCCGGGCGGGGTTCTGGGACCTTTGCGGCCGGCCGCTGGGCGCTGCCGATTACCTCGCGCTGGCCGAGGCGGTGCGCGTGCTGATGCTGGAGGACGTGCCGCAGCTGTCCAGTGCGAACTTCAACGAGGCCCGGCGCTTCGTGACCCTGATCGACGCGCTTTACGAGGCCCGCACCCGCCTGATCGTTTCGGCGGCGGCCATCCCGGAAAACCTTTATATCGAGGGCGAGGGGTCGTTCGAGTTCGAGCGCACCGCCTCGCGCCTGCGCGAAATGCAGTCCGAGGGCTGGGGCGGCGCTGGCTGAAACGCCCGTTCCCGCGCGCCGTGTCGCTGCACGACATTGGCGCCCCGGCGCGGGGTGCGGCGGCATGCCTGTTCCAAATTGCCGCAATCCGCCTTTCCCCCCGGCCCGCAGGTCATATATCGGGGGGTGAGAAATTCATTAACAGGAGGTGTGACATGGCACTTCGCATCAACGATACCGTCCCCGATTTCAAGGCCGCGACCAGCCAGGGCGACATTGGCTTTCACGACTGGATCGGCGACAGCTGGGCCATTCTGTTCAGCCACCCCAAGGACTTCACCCCCGTCTGCACGACCGAGTTCGGCGCGGTGGCGAAGCTGTCCGAGGAATGGAAGAAGCGCGGCACCAAGGTGATCGGCGTGTCGGTGGACGGCGTCGAGGACCACAAGAAGTGGCAGGGCGACATCGAAACCGCCGGCGGCGCCGCGGTCGATTTCCCGATCATCGCGGATGAAGAGCTCGAAGTGTCCAAGGCCTTCGACATGCTGCCCGCCGAGGCCTACCTGCCCGATGGCCGCACCCCCGCCGACAGCGCCACCGTGCGGTCGGTCTTCATCATCGGGCCGGACAAGAAGCTGAAGCTGACGATGACCTACCCGATGACCGTCGGCCGCAACTTCGGCGAGGTGCTGCGCGCGCTCGATGCGCTGCAGATGACGGCAAAGAACGGCGTGGCCGCCCCTGCCGACTGGACCGTGGGCCAGGACGTGATCATCCCCGCCTCGGTCTCGGACGAGGATGCGAAGGCCAAGTTCGGCGACTTCACCACCGTCCTGCCCTACCTGCGCAAGGCGCAGCTGCCGGGCTGATACGCCGACCCGCGTGGTCCGGTGTTCAAGGGGCGTCCCGCGGGGCGCCCCTTTGCATGTCCGGGCCTGGCGCGCCCGGATGCGCCGGCCTGCATGGGCTCTGCTGGCCCGGGGCGTGCCGACCGGCGCCGCCGCCCGGTGCGCGCCCGCCACCCCATGGGTCGCCCGGAACACGGCGCGGCCCGGTGCGCGCCGCTTGCCGGGGCCTCTCATTCGTCCCGCGGACCTGCCCGCCGCCTTCGCGCGTTGGGACGGGGGAGACCGAGGAGGAGACCGCGCCATGCTGACCGACAAGGGACGCCGCGCCGTGGACGATCTGGCGCAGCGCCATGATATCAGCCGCGGTGCGATCGAACATCTGCTGCGCGCTTTGGCGGCAGGCCAGGGGCGGCAGGCGCAGTTCAATCACCCCGATCTGGGCGGCATGGGACAGTGGTCCGACGGGGGCATGCTGATGATCGGCGACATGTTCAATTCAGACCTGAAGGCGCGCGTCGACGCGGTGATCCGTGACGCTGCCGCCCTGGTCCGCGAGGGCGGGCTGGAGGTCTCCGAACCCAAGGGGCGCGGCGCAGGCACCGCCTGGGGCGGCGCGCTCTTCGAGCGATCGGAGTTCGAGCGGGCCGGCGGTGGCGACTGGTGGCCGCCCGACCTGGGCCGCCCGTCCAGCAGCGGCAGCCAGAACGCGATGCGCTACGCGGTCTTTCCCGGGCGCCGCAGGCTGGCGATCGAACGCAACGGCCGGACCGAGCTTTACGATACCGGCGACCACGACATCGGCGGCGTGTCACAGGCGCAATCGGGCGCCCAGACCCTGAGCTTTTCCAGCCAGCACGGCACCGTCCGCGCCGAGGATCTGACCCGCGTCGACGGCGGCGATCCGGCGCGTGCGCAAGGCGTGCCCCACGGGGCGACCCAGACACCGATGACCGAGGACAGATCGCCGCCCACCCCTCCGCCCGTGGCCCCGCCCGCCCGCGTCCATGACGCCGATGACGTTATCGCGCAGATCGAGCGTCTGGGCGCGCTGGCCGAACGCGGCCTGCTGTCGCGCGAAGAATTCGAAAAGAAGAAGGCAGAGCTGCTGGCCCGCCTTTAGCCCCGTCCGAACGCGCCGCGAGGGGCACGGCGGGATCCTCGCCACCCTCCGGGCCTTCGGGTCGCAATGCAAAAGGCCCCGGCATTTCTGCTGGGGCCTTTCGTCGTTCAGTGTGGGAGGGGGCGCCTTACTCGGCGCTTTCCTCGGTCACTTCCTGGCCGGTTTCCTGGTCGACGAGCTTCATCGACAGGCGCACCTTGCCACGGTCGTCAAAGCCCAGAAGCTTGACCCAGACCTCCTGACCTTCCGTCAGCACGTCGCTGGGATGGTTCAGGCGGCGGTTTTCGATCTGGCTGACGTGGACGAGCCCGTCACGCTTGCCGAAGAAGTTCACGAAGGCGCCGAAATCGACGATCTTCACGACCTTGCCCTTGTAGACCTTGCCTTCCTCGGGCTCGGCCACGATCGAGTAGATCATGTCGTAGGCCTTCTGGATGGCTTCGCCGTTGGCGCTGGCGATCTTGATCACGCCCTCGTCGTTGACGTCGACCTTGGCACCCGACACTTCGACGATCTCGCGGATCACCTTGCCGCCCGAGCCGATCACTTCGCGGATCTTGTCGGTCGGGATCTGCATCGTCTCGATCCGCGGCGCGTGGACCGAGAAGTCGCCCGCCTCGGTCAGGGCCTTGGCCATCTCGCCCAGGATGTGCATCCGGCCACGCTTGGCCTGGGCCAGCGCTTCTTCCATGATCTGGGGCGTAATGCCCGCGACCTTGATGTCCATCTGCAGCGACGTGATGCCGTTCTCGGTGCCGGCAACCTTGAAGTCCATGTCGCCCAGGTGATCCTCGTCGCCCAGGATGTCGGTCAGAACCGCATACTGGCCGTCGTCTTCCAGGATCAGGCCCATGGCCACACCGGCCACCGGCGCCTTGAGCGGGACGCCCGCGTCCATCATCGACAGCGAACCGCCGCAGACCGACGCCATCGACGACGAGCCGTTGGATTCGGTGATCTCGGACACCAGGCGGATGGTGTAGGGGAAATCGGTCGCCGCGGGCAGGACCGCCTGCAGGGCGCGCCAGGCCAGCTTGCCATGACCGATTTCACGACGGCCGGGGCTTCCGACGCGACCGACTTCGCCGACCGAGTAGGGCGGGAAGTTGTAGTGCAGCAGGAAGTTCGACCGGTAGGTCCCCTGAAGCGCGTCGATCATCTGCTCGTCGTCGCCGGTGCCCAGCGTGGTCACGACCAGCGCCTGGGTTTCGCCGCGGGTGAACAGGGCCGACCCGTGGGTGCGCGGAAGGATGCCGTTTTCCGCCACGATCGGGCGCACGGTTTCCTTGTCGCGGCCGTCGATCCGGTCGCCGCCGCGGATGATGTCGCCGCGCAGGATCGCCGATTCGAGCTTCTTGAAGGCCGAGCCCAGGTTCGGGTCGGTGGCTTCCTCTTCCGACAGCTGGGCCTTCACCGTGTCGCGGGCGGCGGCGATGGCGTTCGTCCGCTCCTGCTTGTCACGGATACCGAAGGCGGCGCGCATCTGGTCTTCGCCCAGGCTTTTGACCCGGTCGTAAAGCGCCGAGTAGTCCGGGGGCGTGAAGTCGAAGGGTTCCTTCGCCGCGTCCTCGGCCAGGTCGACGATCAGGTCGATCACCGGCTGGATCTGCTCGTGCGCGAAGGTGACGGCGCCCAGCATCTCGGCTTCGGTCAGCTCGTAGGCTTCCGATTCCACCATCATCACGGCGTTCTTGGTGCCCGCGACGACGAGGTCGAGCCGCTGCTCGGGGTTGTTGCGCAGGCCCTGCATGTCGTCGACATCGGGGTTCAGCACGTAGTCGCCATCGACGAAGCCGACGCGGCAGCCCGCGATCGGGCCCATGAAGGGCGCGCCCGAGATGGTCAGCGCGGCCGAGGCGGCGATCATCGCCACGACATCGGGGTCGTTGACCAGGTCGTGGCTAAGCACGGTGCACATCACCAGCACTTCGTTCTTGAAGCCGGGCACGAAGAGCGGGCGGATCGGGCGGTCGATCAGGCGCGCGGTCAGCGTTTCCTTTTCGGTCGGCCGCGCCTCGCGCTTGAAGAAGCCGCCGGGCACCTTGCCCGCGGCATAGTATTTTTCCTGGTAGTGCACGGTGAGGGGGAAGAAGTCCTGCCCCTCTTTCTGGCTCTTGGCGAAGGTCACGTTGGCCATGACGGAGGTTTCGCCCAGCGTGGCGATGACCGATCCGTCGGCCTGACGGGCGACCTTGCCCGTTTCGAGCGTGAGGGTCTCGTCGCCCCACTGCATGGATTTCGTGGTAACGTTGAACATCAGCGTATCCTTGTCGGACCATGAACGGGGCGGTCCCCGCGGTCCCTGTTGCGTGGAGGCCGTATTGCCTCCGACCCCTGGTCTGTCGTCTCGCGTGGCGCGCGGGGTCCGGCGCGCCGCATTTCAGATTGCGCTCGCCTATACGAATTCGCGTGACTTGGGAACCCGGCACGCGGTTGCGCGCACTGCGCGGGCGCCGTTTGCGCTGCCATTTGCGCGGCCGTCGCGCCGGCGCGAGGCGTCCGGTGCCGCGACGCGGGCGGCTGGGGCGCCTGTCACGGGGCAAGCAAGTGCGTGGAAGCCGCGGGCAAGGGCGCCGGATCCGCATGGTGGAAAGGGCGTTTGCTCTGCAGACGGCGCGGGGTTTCCGCTTTGGCTGGCTGGCTGGCTGGCTGGCTGGGCGCGGTCGGGTGCCGGATCAGCGGTGTGGGGCGGACGCGTGCGCTGTCGGCCCGCCGGACTATCCAAGGGTCGTCCGCGTCCGGATGGTCGGAGGCGGGATCGGATGGGCGGGGTGCGATGCCGCCCATCCGGAAGGTGGGGCAGGGACCCAGAGGGCCCCTGCCCCGGTGCGGCGTGGAACGGAGATGTGCGGGATGACTCCCACGCCGCTGCTCGCCGGAGCCGCCTCCTTACGTCACACGGAGACGGTCAGCCGGGCCTCAACCTCTCACCGCATGACGTATCCAAGACAGCGCGCGTCGTAGACGTCGCCGGGATAGCCATAGGCATAGATGCGGGTGCGGCACCGCGACGGCAGGTCCCTCACCCGAAGCCGCGCCAGGCAGTCGGTCCCGTAGACCTCGGCCAGCCCGTGCGGCGTTTCGATCCGGTGGAAGCAGGCGCGGGGCAGGTCGAGCGACTCGGGCATCGGGCGGCCCCAGCCGTGGCGGGGCCCTCCGTGTCGATCGTCGTGCCACCGGTCATGTCGGCCGCCATGCCCCCGGTCGTCGTCCCAGCCATGGCCATGTCCGCGCCCCGGGTGCCGGCCCCGGCCCCCCCGGTCGCGGTCATCGCGCCCATGGTTCCCGCGGCCATCGTCCAGCCAGTAGGGCAGCCCGCCGTCGTGCGACGGGCTGTAGGCGCGGCCATCGGCCCAGCCTTCACGGTCCCGGGCAAGCTGCAGCATCGCCCCGTCGAAGGGGGCCGCAAAGCCCGTATCCGCCCCCATGTCCGTGCGCGTCTGCGCCACGCCGCCCGAAGCAAGACCGCAGGTCATCGCGAAGCCGATAATCGGCGCCGCCAGCCACGACAGGGCGCTTGCACCATGCCGTGGCACCTTGCGCGCGGTCGGCCCCTGGTTCGGGCCGGGCTTCCGGCGGGGCAGGGCGTGGATCATGACGGCTCTCCGTATGCGGCGTCTTGCGGGGCGGCCCCGTCTCGGAGCCCGGGGCTTGGGCGGTACCGCCCGGGGCTGTTCAGGTGAGTGGCCCGGTGCGTGGCCCGATCTGCTGGCTTCGATCTGGGCGCTGCCCCTGCCGACAGGCAATATCGCGCCGTTGTTATCGGATAGCGCGGGGCAGAGGGGCCTGTGGATATTGCTTATCCGGCCCGTCCGCCGCAGGCTTGCCCCATTCTTCCCGGGACCGGCGCGCCGCCGCCCCGCCCGCCACGCAAAGGAGCCGCCCATCCCATGCTGTTGCGTATCCTCGCCCCCCTGGCCGTGGCCATGGCCCTGATCCTGCAGGCCGCCGCCGCGCCCGCCGCCTGCTATGCCGACTACAAGGCCAAGCGGGACGGCGGCCCTCTGCAGCTGCACTACGGCGTGATTGAACTGCCCCAGAACCTCTGCAACGATGCCGCCGCGCGCCGGGCCGAGATCGAGCGGCGGCTGGCGGCCGATGGCTGGACCCTGCTGAGCGTGGTGTCGACCTTCGGGCGCGAGGGGCTGGATGAAAGGCGGGGCAGTGCGTCCGACTATTTCCTTCGCTACTGACACGCGGCGGTCTACCGCGCGGGTGATCACCCTCGGGGTTGCGGCGGTGGTGGCGATCCTGGCGCTGGCGGCCGTCCTGCTTTTCGCGACGCTGCCCGACGCCAACGCCTTCAACCAGCGGGTCGAGCGGATCTTCGTCGAAAACGACCTGACCGACGCCGCCGAGATCAAGCTGCTTGAGATCCTCGCCCAGTCCGGCACGTCCTTTTCGGACGTCCTGGCCAGCTACCGCATGGTGATCTTCGTCCTTCTGGTCTTCGCCACCGGGCTTCTGGTGGCGACGCTGGTGTTCCTGGTCGCTTTGGTGGCGCTGAACCGCAGGATGGGCGAGATCGAGCGTCAGGGCATCCAGGTGTCGTCGCTGATGATCAGCCGGGACGAGAACACGGTTTACCTGAACGACATGGAGTTCAAGCTGACCCAGGCCGCGATCGAAACCCTGAGCGTGCTGGCCGAGGCGCGGATGGACGAGGACGTGCTGTCCGGGGCCGAGATCGAGGCGATGATCTCGGGCCGACTGGCCGCCGATTGCGACGAGGCCGCGGGCGCGACCCGGATCAAAAGGTTGCGCGACGCGCTGGGCAACCAGATGGTCAGCGAGCTTCTGGTCAAGAACATCGCGCGCAAGGGCTACATGCTGGCCATCGACAAGAACGTGATCCGGATGGTCTAGGCGCGGCCCCCGTCGCCTGACCAGCCGGTCGCCTCACCTGCCCCCGGTACCCGCGCCCGACCGGTCCGCGACGGGGTGGCGGGCCGGACCCGCCGCCCGCGACGTCCGGTCGGCGGCTATTGCAGCCATGCACCGGGACGGCGTCGACGTGCCGTCGTCAGCTTGCGGCGGCCGGTTTTCGTCCCTACGTGCTTGTCCTCGCCCCGAGGCCGCCGCTATTGCTGGCGGATCGCATTCCGTAGCAAGGCCGCATGCCCCAGATTTCCATCGTCACCCCCGCCCGCAACGAGGCCGAGAACATCGCCGAGCTGATCCGGGGGATCGCTGCGGCCTGTGCCGGCGAGACGGTCGAGATCATCGTCGTCGACGACGGGTCCGAGGATGCGACCGCGGACATCGTGCGGCAGATGACGGGCGAGGTGCCGCACCTGCGGCTTTTGCGCCACCCCCGCGCCGCGGGGCAAAGCGCCGCGATCCATTCGGGGGTTCGTGCCGCCCGGGCGCCGATCGTCGCCACGCTGGACGGCGATGGCCAGAACCCGCCCGAGGAACTGCCGCGCCTTTACGCACCCTTCCTGGGTGAGCATGGTCCGGATCTGGGGCTGGTCGCCGGCCAACGGGTCGGGCGGCAGGACACGACCTCGAAAAAGCTGGCCAGCCGGGCGGCGAACGCGATCCGCGGTGCGCTGCTGAACGACGGGACGCGCGACACGGGCTGCGGGCTCAAGGCGTTCCGGCGCGAGGGGTTTCTCGGCCTGCCCTATTTCGATCACATGCACCGCTACCTGCCCGCACTCTTCGTGCGCGACGGCTGGACGGTGGCGCATGTCGACGTCTCTCACCGGCCCCGGCGCGGCGGCACGTCGAAATACAACAATCTGCAACGCGGGCTTGTGGGCGCGGTCGATCTCATGGGCGTTCTCTGGCTGATCCGCAGGCGCAAACGTGCGGTGCCGTCCGAAGCCATGGTCCCGTCCGAGGCCGGGGGTCGGTCCGACACCATGCTTCGGTCCCAGACCATGCCGGTTGACGACCTTTCCGATCGTTCCACGGGCACTGGGGGCTGACACGACATGGACTTCGTTTTCAGCATGCTGCACGTCGAAAGCTGGGGCGAGTTCTCCTGGGTGGCGTTTGGTCTTCTGGGGCAGCTTCTGTTCACCGGCCGGTTCCTCGTGCAATGGATCGCCTCTGAACGGGCGCGGCGCAGCTACATCCCCATCGCGTTTTGGTATTTCTCGATCGGCGGCGGTGTGGTCCTGCTGGCCTATGCGCTGTACCGGCGCGACCCCGTCTTCGTGCTGGGACAGGCGACGGGCATCTTCATCTATGCCCGGAACCTGTACCTGATCCACGCCGAACGCCACGAGGACGAGCCCGCCGCCAGCGAGGCCGAGGATGGCGGGCCCAGGGTGAAGAACGAAGTCTGAGCCGATGCACGCCGCGCACAAAACAGGCCCCGGCGAAGGGTTGCGGCCGGCATTGGCGGTGGTGCTGGGCGTCACGCTTCTGCGGGTGGTGGTGCTGGCCGTCAACGACATCGACCTTTACGTCGACGAGGCGCAGTACTGGCTCTGGGGACAGCGGCTGGACTTCGGATACTATTCCAAGCCACCGCTGATCGGCTGGGTGATCCGGGCGGTGACCGAGCTTGCCGGATCCGACGCGGTGTTCTGGGTGCGCCTGCCAGCGCCGCTGTGCCATGGCCTCACGGCGGTGATCCTGGGCCGTGCGGCGGGCGAACTGGCCGGCCCGCGCGCCGCATTCTGGGCGGCAGTCAGCTATGTCACGCTGCCGATGACGGCCGTGGGTGGGCTGCTCATCACCACCGACACGATCCTTGCGCCGTTCTATGCCGGCGCGCTGCTGTGCTACCTGCGGCTGCTGCGCGGCGCCAGTCAGCGCGACGCGCTGCTGGCAGGGCTGCTTCTGGGTTTCGGTTTCCTGGCGAAATACGCGGCGATCTACCTGCTGGGCACCGCGGCCCTTGCGGCCATCTTCGTGCCCGCCGCGCGGCCGGGATGGCGGGCGGCGGCACTGATGTTGGTGGGCTTCGTGCTGGTCGCCGCGCCCAATGTCGTCTGGAACCTGACCCACGATCTGACCACGGTCGCCCACACCATGGACAATATCGAGTGGGTGCGCAGCGACGAAAGCGCGGGGCCGATACTGCACTGGGACGAATTGGGAAGCTTCTTCCTCAGCCAGTTCGGCGTGTTCGGCCCGGTGATGATGGGCGCGTTGCTGATCGCCGCGGTGCGGGGAAGGACGCCGGTACTGCGCAGCCTGGTCTGGCTGTCGCTGCCGGTCGTGGCGTTGATCTGCGTGCAGGCGCTTCTGGCCCGCGCCTACGAGAACTGGGCAGTCACGGCCTACTACCCCGGGCTGCTGGCGGCCGTCCTGTTCCTGCTCGACCGGCGGCGCTGGCTGGTGGCCTCGTTTGCGGTGAACGGCGCGCTGTGCCTGACGGTGGCGGTGCTGTCGCTCTTTCCCGCGGCCGTGCGCCCGGGCGGCGAGCCGCTTTTGCGGCGCTATATCGGCGCCGACGAGATGACGCAGCAGATCCTGAGCGTCGCCGTCGAAACCGGGGCCGGGGCCATCGTCGCCGATCACCGCGGCATCCTGGCCGACCTGTTCTATACCGGGCGCGACTCGACGATCCCCGTCTTCGCGCCGGTGCCGCAGGGGCGCGCCGCCAACTACTACGAAAAGCACTTCCCGCTGCCCGTCGGCGCCTACGACCGGGTGCTCTACATCGACCGGCCCGGCAACCTTGTCTGCGACGGCATGCCCACGCCCGATCCGGTGGCCGAGTTCGACACGTCTGCCGGCGCCTATATCCGCACCCGCCTCCAGGCTTGGATCGTGGCGCCGGAGTGCCAGGACGAGCTGGGGCTGAACCCCCGCTTCTGACGCCCGCGCCGCGGCAGGATCATGGGTGGCGGAGGGATGGTGACCCCGGCAGGATTCGAACCTGCAACCTATCCCTTAGGAGGGGATTGCTCTATCCAGTTGAGCCACGGGGCCGCCCCGTGCCTCTTACCGGTCCCCGCGGCGGCTGTCACGCCCCTCTGGGCGCCCTCGGGGGGCCGTTGCGGCCCTGACCTGCTGCACGGGGGCGACACCGGTGCTGGCCGGCGCAGGTTGATCTTGGAGCGGCGCGGAGAATGCGTTTAACTGAACGTCCTTACAGGATTTCCCGAACGTGACCGACGATCCGACCCTGCCGCCGACCGACCCTGCCGCCTTGGATGACGAGGCGCCCGCGATCCCGCCGCGCCGCCCGATGACCCTGCGCGACGTCTCCGAAGCGTCGGGCGTCAGCGAGATGACGGTCAGCCGGGTGCTGCGCAACCGGGGCGACGTGTCCGAGACCACGCGCGAAAAGGTGCTCGCCGCCGCGAAACAGCTGGGCTACGTGCCCAACAAGATCGCAGGCGCGCTGGCCTCGTCGCGGGTGAACCTTGTCGCGGTGATCGTGCCGTCGCTGCGCAACATGGTGTTCCCCGAGGTCATGTCGGGCATCTCCGAGGTGCTGGACGACACGCCGTTGCAGCCTGTCCTGGGGTTCACCGACTACCGTCCCGAAAAGGAAGAGGACGTCCTGTACGAGATGCTGTCGTGGCGGCCCTCGGGCGTGATTCTCGCCGGGTTGGAGCACAGCGCGGCCAGCCGCGCGATGCTCAAGGCCAGCGGCATACCGGTGGTCGAGATCATGGATACCGACGGCGAGGCCATCGACGCCGTGGTCGGCATCTCGCACCGCCGCGCGGGGCGCGAGACGGCGCGGGCGATCGTGCGGCAGGGATACGAGTCGATCGGGTTCATCGGCACCAAGATGCCGCTGGATCACCGCGCGCGGAAACGGTTCGAAGGCTTTACCGAGGCGCTGGCCAAGGATGGTCGCGAAATCGTGGATCAGGAATTCTACGAGGGCGGATCTGGCCTGCTTAAGGGGCGCGAGCTGACGCAGAAGATCCTCCAGCGCAGCCCGGACCTGGATTTCATCTATTACTCCAACGATATGATCGGTGCCGGCGGGCTGTTGTGGTGCCTTGAGAACGGGGTCGGCGTACCGCAGCGGCTGGGCCTCGCTGGGTTCAACGGAATGGAGCTTCTGGACGGTCTGCCCGCCCGCCTGGCGACGATGGATGCCGGCCGGCGCGAAATCGGGCGCGCCGCCGCGCGCATCGTCGCGGAACGGGCCAGCGGCGCGCTGACCGAGACGGGGCAGAGGCTGGAGCTGGCCCCGAACCTGCAATACGGCGATACCCTGCGGCGACCCAAGGTCTGAGCCCGGACGCGTGGCGCCGTGCCGCGGGCGTGGCGCGCCAGCAATGCTGCACTGCCGAAATTGGGCGCTTACATCCAGTCGGGGATTTGTTAAATAATCGTTACGACCACTGGGAACGCTTTTGGGGGGTCCTTATGTCGACCACGATTTCTGCCACGTCCGATGCCGAAGCCATCCTCGCCCTGCCGGAAGACACGATTCCGGATTTTCTGCGCAAGGAGATCTCGACCAAACGGCTGCATGCCCTTGTCGTGAAGCTGAACCGCGACGCCCTCGGCGGGCCTCCGGTGCGCCGGGACACCGCCCGCGCCGCACTCAAGCGGCTGGGATTCGTCTAGGCCTCAGCCGGGCGAGCGCCGCGGATCCGCGCTGCGCGGGTACGTGCGCTCTTCTTCGAAGACGCCGTCTTCCCTCTGGATCTTCACCGATCCGCGGCCGTCCGGCAGGGCGGCCTCAAGCGCGCCACCGGCCAGGGCGTCGGTCTTGGTGTCGAAGCGCGCGACCTCGGTGTTGCCATCATCCGCGCGAAGCACCCATGCATCCGACTGCGGCGCGGGGCTGAGCGTGTATTTTGGCAGATCGGTCATCCCGGGTCTCCTTTCTTCCTTGTCTTTCCGCGACATAGCGCGGCGTCGATCGCCGCCAAGGCCTGCGCGCCGGGCCGCCCGTGCCGGCCGCCGATGAAGGGACTCTGCGCGAACTGGCCAATCCGGTGTCCGGCCCCTAGGGTCGGCGCAGCTGATCGACCGATTGAAGGAGGATGCCCATGACGCCCGACGCGCCGACGCCCCGCCCGAACCTCGAACACTGGGAGGAGCGGGTTGATCTGGCCGCGGCCTTTCGCTGGGCGGCGCGGCTCGACATGCACGAAGCGGTGGCCAACCACTTTTCGCTTTCCATCGACGATTCGGGGCGGCGGTTCCTGATGAACCCCAATCAGATGCATTTCTCGCGCATCAAGGCGTCAGACCTGTTGCTGATCGATGCCGACGACCCTGAGACGATGACCGGCCCCGATGCCCCGGATCCGACCGCCTGGGGCCTGCATGGCGGGCTGCACCGGCACTGCCCGCATGCGCGCTGCGCGATGCATGTGCATTCGATCTTTGCCACGGTGCTGGCCACGTTCCAGGACCCGACGCTGCCGCCCATCGACCAGAACACCGCGATGTTCTTCGACCGCGTGGTCATCGATGCCGACTATGGCGGGCTTGCCTTCGAAGACGAGGGAGCGCGGTGCGCGGCGCTCTTCTCGGACCCGAAGAAGAAGGTGATGGTGATGGGCAACCACGGTGTCATGGTGATCGGCGATACCGTCGCCGAGACGTGGAACCGGCTCTATTACTTCGAGCGCGCGGCCGAAACCTATGTGCGCGCATTGCAGACCGGCATGCCGCTGAAACGCCTGTCGGACGAGATTGCGGCCAAGACCGCGCAGGAGCTTGAGGACTACCCCGAGATGGACGCCCGGCACCTGGCCGAGCTCAAGGCAATCCTGGACGCCGAAGGGTCGGACTATGCCGCCTGAGGCGCCCGGGCCCGGCCCGGCGATCGAGATCACCTATTGCACCCAGTGCAACTGGCTGTTGCGGTCGGGCTGGATGGCGCAGGAGCTGCTGTCGAGCTTCGGGCAGGACCTGGAGCGGGTGACGCTGATCCCCGCAACGGGGGGCGTCTTCGTCATCACCTGCGACGGCGCGGTGATCTGGGAGCGCAAGGCCGATGGCGGCTTTCCCGACGCCAAGACGCTGAAGCAGCGGCTGCGCGACCATGCCTGGCCCGAGCGTGACCTGGGCCACGCCGACCGCCCGGCCTGAGGCGTCGGGGCGGCGGCGGGGTCCACCCCGGCGGCGCGCCCCCCATCCCGGGGGGCTTTCGCGGGTCGGTCTTCGGCATCGCGCAACCGTCTGCGCGGGCCGCGCGTTAGGCGGGTATGCCCACACAGGATCTTTCCCGTTTCCACGAGGCTCAGGCGGACAGTTACGACCAGGCGCTGTCGCAGCTGCGGGCCGGGGCGAAGACCGGCCACTGGATGTGGTGGATCTTTCCGCAGCTCAAGGGCCTGGGCAGGTCCCAGACCGCGCAGCACTACGCGATCCGCGATGGTGCCGAGGCGCGCGCCTATCTGGACGATCCGGTGCTGGGCCCCCGCCTGGTCCGGGCGGCAGAGGCGATGCTGGCGCATCCCGACACCCCGCCCGAGGACATACTCGGCGGCATCGACGCGATGAAGCTGCGGTCGTCGATGACCCTCTTCGCCGCACAGCCCGGCGCCGACCCGGTCTTTGCCCGCGTGCTTGACACATTCTACGACGGCGCGCGATGCGCGCAGACACAGGCGGCGCTGGAGTAGGGTCGATTCTGCCGCGCAGCTCGTCCACGCGGGCGACCGACGCCACAGGGATCAGAGGGCCTGCAGGGCGTCACTCAGGCAGCATGGCAGGGCGGGGCGGCGCAGGCCGGGGACCGCTGCCCGGTTTGCGCCTCAGGCGACTGTCAGCGCGTCGCCATCGCGGCCTGTGACCCGGGCCTCGACAATCTGGCCCACGGGGCGATCGCTGGCAAAGCGGACCTCGGCGAAATGCTCCGTCCGGCCCATCCGGTCGCTTTCCATCAGCACCCTGTGGGTGCGCCCGACCTGCGCATCAAGATGGGCCGAGACCGCCGCGGCCCCCGCCGCCCGCAGGCGTGCGGCCCGGTCACGGATTGCCCGGCCGTCGACCTGCGGCATCTTCGCCGCGGGCGTGCCCGGACGGGGCGAGTAGGGGAAGACGTGCAACCATGTCAGGCCGCACTCCTCGACCAGACGCAGGCTGTCGGCGAACATCTCCGCGGTCTCGGTCGGAAAGCCCGCGATGATGTCGGCGCCGAAGGTCATGTCGGGGCGCAGGCGCCGCGCCTCCTGGCAGAAGGCGATGGCATCGCCGCGCAGGTGGCGCCGCTTCATCCGTTTCAGGACCATGTCGGCGCCCGCCTGCAACGACAGGTGCAGGTGCGGCATCAGCCGCTCTTCCTCGGCCAGCGCGGCCATCAGCGCGGGGTCGGCCTCGATCGAATCGATGGATGAGATTCGCAGGCGGGGCAGGTCGGGCACCAGTTTCAGGATCCGGCGCACCAGGTCGCCCAGCCGCGGGGTGCCCGGCAGGTCCGCGCCCCAGCTCGTCAGGTCGACGCCCGTCAGAACGACCTCGTTGAACCCCTCGGCGGCCAGGCGCCGGATCTGGTCCACCACGACGCCCGCGGGGACCGAGCGGGAATTGCCCCGGCCATAGGGGATGATGCAGAAGGTGCAGCGGTGATCGCAGCCGTTCTGGACCTGGACATAGGCCCGGCTGCGGGTGCCGAAGCCGTCGATCAGGTGGCTGGCCGTTTCACGCACCGACATGATGTCGTCGACCAGCACACGTTCGGTCTCGCCCGTGAAATCAGGGGCGAGGCGGGCCCAGGTCGCGGGCGCCATCTTTTCCGAGTTGCCGACCACGTGGTCGACCTCGTCCATCGCGGCAAAGCTGTCGGGGTCGGTCTGCGCGGCGCAGCCCGTCACGATCAGCCGCGCGGAGGGGTTGTCGCGGCGCAGGCGCCGGATGTCCTGCCGTGCCTTGCGCACCGCCTCGGACGTTACGGCGCAGGTGTTGACGATCACCGCGTCGCCCAGTCCCGCCTCGGTCGCCAGGCGCTTCATCGCCTCGGTTTCGTAGGCATTCAGCCGGCAGCCATGGGTCGAGAACACCGGCGCGGACAGGTTCGGCAGCTTCAGCTTGGGGTCGGGCGCGTTCATGCCGGGGCCTCCAGGAATTCGGGGGTCAGCACGCCGTCGAAGACATGCGCGGTGGGGCCGGTCATCCAGACGCCGTCGTCGCGCCAGTCGATGTCGAGCATGCCGCCATCCAGTCGCACCGTCACCCGCCGCCCGGTAAGCCCGCGCCGTGCGGCCGCCACCGCCGCGGCAGACGAACACGACCCCGATGCCAGCGTGATGCCGGTGCCGCGTTCCCAGATCCGCACCCGGATCTCGGTGTCCGACAGCACCTGCACGACCTCGACATTGGTGCGCTCGGGGTAAAGCGGGTGATGCTCATGCGCGGGGCCGAATTCGGGCAGGTCCACCGCCTCGGCATCCGCGACGAAAAAGGTGCAATGCGGGTTGCCCATGCCGGTGGCGACAGGGTCGCCCGCGATCGGCAGGTGCAGCGTATCCATCGCCCGGGCCAGCGGCACCGCGTCCCAGTCCAGAAGCGGCGGACCCATGTTGACCGAGGTCAGGCCACCCCCCGCGTCACGCGCCGTCAGCAGTCCGCGTTCCGTGCGCAGCGACAGCGCGGTCGCGCCGGTTTCGTCAAGCAGGCGCCGCGCGATGCAGCGGGTGGCGTTCCCGCAGGCGGCCGACAGCGATCCGTCGGCATTGTAGAAGGTCAGCCGGGCGTCGGCATCGCCGGCATCGGTTTCGATCACCGCCAGCTGGTCGAATCCGACGCCCCTGTGCCGGTCGCCCAGGGCCTGCACCAGCCGCGGCTGCGGCGGGGAGCCGCCGGCCCGCAGGTCGAGCACGACGAAATCGTTTCCAAGGCCGTGCATCTTGGCAAAGGGAATCCCGGGGGTGTGGCGCGTGTCGGTCATGGCGCGCGCTATACGCTTGTCTTCAGGTCATTGAAAGTCCCGCGCGGTTTGGGGTTGACCCCCCCGGCCACCCCGTCTAGGAGAGCGCCTCGAGTGGGCCGTTAGCTCAGTTGGTAGAGCAACTGACTTTTAATCAGTGGGTCGCAGGTTCGAATCCTGCACGGCTCACCACTGATCTTCCTGACAGATGACGCCGACTGTGTCGCGCTTGGCAGACACCCCTCCCTGCAGGGTCGGACGTCCGGCACGCGTCGAAGCGCGGCGGCATGCCGTGCGAAACGCCTGCGCTGCGCGATGGGCGGAGGTGATGCCGGGCCGGCCAGGCGACGGCACTGCGATCCTTTTGGGGAAGTGCGCGCGCCCTTCGCGCCCCCGCCCCACCGCCTTGCGAGAGGGGAGAGCAGTCCGGGGCGCGCGCCCGCGTAGGTGGGGCGCGCCCCGGGGGTGGTCAGGCCGCGAAGAGGCGGCGCAGCTTGTCCAGCGCGCGGTCGGGGCCTTCGCCGTAGCCTATGGGCTCGAACAGCCGACCCTCCGCGTCGAAGAGCAGCACGTTGGCCGAGTGGTCCATCGTGTAGTCTCCGCCCTCCAGCGGGACCTTGCGGGCGTAGATGTGGAAGGCATCGATGGCCTTGTCGATCTCGTCCCGCGAGCCGGTCACCCCGGCGACGCCCGGCACCCACGACACGTAGTCGCCCAGCACGTCTGCCGTGTCCCTCTCGGGATCCACGGTGACGAAGAAGACGCGCAGGTCGCGGTCCTCTTCGGCCAGCGCGTCCTGCCAGGTGGCGATGTCCCCCAGCGTGGTGGGGCAGACCTCGGGGCAGTGGGTGAAGCCGAAGAACACCGCCGATGGCGCGCCCTTCAGCGACGCCTCGGTAAAGCGATCACCGTCGGTGGTCGTCAGCTCGTAATCGCCCCGGCCGAAATTGCCCGCGACGGCGGCGCTGAGCCGGGGCTCGATCACCTGCAGCCAGAGGATGGCAGCAAGCGCCACCGCCACCGCGACCCAGAGCGCGAGGCGCAGCTTGCCGATACGTGCGAGCATCAGTGCATCCCCTCGTGCCCCGCGCCGGTCGCGTTGGGCGCACCGATCGCCAGCGGCAGCGTGACCTCGCCAGCCGTCTCGAAGGTCAGGGTGACGTCGACCGTCTCGCCTTCGACCAGCGGGGCGGCAAGCTCCATCAGCATCAGGTGATAGCCGCCGGGTTGCAGGGCAACGGTGTCGCCTGCGGGAATCGGCAGGCCGTCGGCCAGTTCGCGCATCCGCATCACGTCGCCGTCCATGTCCATCTCGTGGATCTCGACCCGGCCGGCGGCGGGAGAGGTGGCCGCGATCAGCCGGTCGTCGGTGTCTCCGTCGTTGGTGACGGTCAAAAAGCCGCCGCCCACCGGGGCATTGGGCAGCGTCGCGCGGGTAAAGGCCGAAGACAGCGTGAGGTCGCCGAGGGTGACATCCGCGGTCGCCCCCGCAGCCTGCGCCTGCATGGCGTGACCGTCGCTGCCATGGTCGTGTGCGGCATGATCCTGCGCGGCATGATCGTGGGTGTGCCCATGATTGTGCCCGTGATCGTGACCATGGGCGGGCGCCGTCGGGGCTTCGGCCAGCGTCAGGGCCGGTGCGGGTTTGCCGTCATGCCCGCCCGAGGTATCGGTCCAGGCCTCTTCGCCCGTGGCGCAGGTCTGCACCGTGGGCATGTAGAGGACCGCACCGGGCGCAAGTTCGGCCCCGAGGGCGGCGCGAAAGCTGAATTCGTCGTAGAAGTCATCGGGCAGCGACCCGCCCGACCAGGTAATGCTGCGCACGCCTTCGGTCATCTCGGTGCCGTGATTGTCATAGGGCGTGGCATAGGCCCCGGTTTCGGTGTCGATCTCCCATCCCGCGTGGGGCATGGGCTTTGCCGCGTAGACGCCCTCGGGCAGCTCGACGCGGATCTCTTCGGTGGCTTCGCCGTCGCAGCCATGCGGCACCCGCAGGGTCAGCTTGGTGGTGGCGCCGGGCGCGGACTTTTCGGCCACCACGGTGACGTGCGCGATGGCGGCGGGGGCCAGCAGGGCAAGGCCCGCGGCGGTGCAGGTGATCTGAGCAAGTTTCATAGGTTCGTCCATGACCGGGCAGCCGCCGCAAGGGACGCGCGCTGCCGTTGAAAGAAGGGCGGACCGCTCAACGCGGGCCGCGGGATCCTGGGGTGGTGTCGGTCAGACGAAGCGGGGTGGCGCGCGGGCCGAAATCGCGGGGTCGCGAAAGTCGGGTCCGTGCAGCAGGTCGCCGCGTGGGATCGGCGCGGTGCCCGGGAATTCCATCGCGCGGGCAAGGACGGCGCGCGACAGGGGCGGTTCGGGCAGCAGGTGGCAGAAGGGGCAGCGGTGGTCGTGACCCGCCTCGTCGCCGCAGAGATCGAGGTCGGCGATACCGAGCGCCGCGAGGGTCGCCGCCTGCGCGGCCTCGGCCCGGTCGGGCGCCATCTGCGCCGCGGACAACGCCGACGCCACCGCGATCGCCAGGATGGCGCAGAGGGTGAAGAGACGAGGGGCGATCCGGCGAAGCATGGCAGCATCTAGCCGAACGTCAGAGCCGGTGAAAAGGGGCGGAGTGACGCGGGCGCTTTCAGCCCCCTGCCCGACCCCCGCGCAGGGCCTGCGCCGACGGAGGCGGCCCACCGCCGAAGCCGGGCGGAATCCACCGGGGGCGGGGCGGTTCGTTGTTGCCCCTGTCCGGCAAAGGCATAGATAAGCGCCGATGACCTTCCCCGCGCCCACAGCTTCACCGGCCGGAGTCTTCCGCAGGCTTGCCGACGTGATCGATGCCTTCCGCCCTGCGGACGGGCCGCCGCCGCGCACGCTGATGGCGTTCGCGCGATGGGCGTTGCGCGGGGCGTGGAAGTGGCTTTGGATCGCGGCCGCCTGTTCGGCCGCCGCCGGCGTGGCCGAGGTCGTGACGGCGGTGCTGCTGGGGCAGGTGATCGACGTGGCGCTGGCCTCGGACCCCGCCCGGCTGTTTTCCGAGAACGCGGGCTTCATGATCGCCGTGGCGGCGTTCTTCCTGATCCTGCGGCCGGTGCTCTTCGGGCTGTCCTCGGCCTCGAACTCGATCATCGTGGCGCCGAACGTCAATCCTCTGGTCCTGTCGCGGCTGCACCGCTGGACGCTGGGGCAGGCGGTGACCTTCTTCGACAACGACTTTGCCGGGCGTATCGCGCAGAAACAGATGCAGACCAGCCGCGCGATCACCGAGGTCGCGAGCGAGGTCATCAACGTCGTGTTCTTCGCGCTGGCCTCGCTGATCGGGTCGGCGCTGCTGCTGACGACGATCAACTGGGTGATGGCGGTGGCGCTGTTCGTGTGGCTGGGCGCGTATATCGGGCTGATCCGCTGGTTCATGCCGCGCATCCGCCTGCGCGCGCAGGGCCGCGCGGCCAGCCGGGCGATGGTGTCGGGGCAGGTCGTCGACACCATCACCAACATCAAGACGGTGAAGCTGTTCGCCCATGCCGAATTCGAGGATCGCGCGGCGCTGGGCGCGATCTCGACCTTCCGCGACCGGGTGATCGAATTCGGGCTGGTCTCGGCCAGCTTCCGCTTTGCGCTGATGTCGCTGGCGGGGATCCTGCCCGTGGTGCTGGTGGGGGGCACGCTGGCGCTTTGGGGGCAGGGCGCGGCCTCGACCGGGGACATCGCCGCGGCGGGCGCGATTTCCATCCGTATCGCGCAGATGACCGGCTGGGTCAGCTTCACGCTGATGGGGATCTACGCCAACATGGGCGAGGTCGAGGACGGGATGAACACCCTGACCCCGCCGCACGCGCTGACCGACCGGGCCGGGGCGGTCGACCTCGATACCGGGGGCGAGATCCGGTTCGACGACGTCACGTTTGCCTACGGGCAGGAAAAGGGCGGCGTGCGCGACATCGACCTGACCATCGGCAAGGGCCAGAAGGTCGGCATCGTCGGCGCCTCGGGCGCGGGCAAGTCGACGCTGGTGGCCCTGCTTCTGCGGCTCTACGAGACCGAGGAAGGCGCGGTGCGCATCGACGGGCACGACGTGAACACCGTCACGCAGGAAAGCCTGCGGCGCCAGATCGGGATGGTCACGCAGGAAACCGCGATGTTCAACCGCTCGGCGCGGGACAACATCCTTTACGGTCGGCCGGACGCCACCGACGAGGAGATGTTCGAAGCCGCCCGCCGGGCCGAGGCGCACGACTTCATCCTCGACCTCACCGATTTCAAGGGCCGCACCGGCTATGACGCGCATCTGGGCGAGCGGGGGGTCAAGCTGTCGGGTGGGCAGCGGCAGCGCATCGCGCTGGCCCGCGCGATCCTGAAGGACGCGCCGATCCTCGTGCTGGACGAAGCGACAAGCGCGCTCGACAGCGAGGTCGAGGCGGCGATCCAGTCCGCACTCGACCGGGTGATGGAGGGCAAGACGGTGCTGGCCATCGCCCACCGCCTGTCGACCATCGCGCAGATGGACCGGATCATCGTGCTCGAGGCCGGGCGCGTCGTCGAACAGGGCACGCATTCCGAGCTTCTTGCGCTGGACGGTGTCTATGCCCGCTATTGGCGGCGGCAGTCGGGCGGCTTCATGAACTTCGAGGATCCGACCGCGTGAAACGGGTGATGATCGTGGGCGGCCCGGGGTCGGGCAAAAGCACGCTCGCCCGCCAGCTGGGCGAGGCGACTGGCCTGCCCGTCGTGCATATCGACAAGATTCACTGGAAACCCGGCTGGATCGAACGCAGCACGGAAGAAAAGACCCGGATGTGCCGCGAGGTGCACGCCCGCCCCGAGTGGATCTTTGAAGGGGGCCATTCGCGGACGTGGAACGACCGTGCCGCGCGGGCGGATACGCTGATCTGGCTGGATCTGCCGGTGGGCCTGCGTCTGTGGCGGGTGCTGCGCCGCTGGCTGGCATGGCGCGGGCGGACGCGGCCGGATCTTCCCGCGCTCTGCCCCGAAAAGCTGGATGCCGAGTTCCTTGGCTTCATCCTGCGGACGCGCGTGCCGAACCGCAATCGTGTCGCGCAGCTGATCGCGCAGAATCCGCATTTGAACGTGTCCCACCTGCGCAGGCCCCGCGATGTGCGGACCTACCTGTCGGGCTGGACGTCGGAGGCACCCGATGCCGCAATTTCGTATTGAGCGCCTTGGCCATCTGGGCGACGGCATCGCCCGCGGCCCGGACGGGGCACCCGTCTTTGCCGCCCGCACCCTGCCGGGCGAACTGATCGAGGGCGAGGTCACGGGCGACCGCATCGCCGCGCCGCGCATCGTTGAGCCTTCGTCCGAGCGGGTGTCGCCGCCCTGCCGTCATTACCGGGCCTGCGGCGGATGTGCGCTGCAACACGCCGCCGACCCCTTCGTCGCGGGGTGGAAGGCGGATGTCGTGCGTGCCGCGCTGGCCGCCCATGATCTGGATGCGCCGATCCGCGGCATTGCCACCTCCCCTGCGAACTCGCGTCGCCGGGCGGTCCTGTCGGGGCATCGCACGAAGAAGGGCGCGCTGGTTGGGTTCCACGGCCGCGCCTCGGAAACCCTGACCGAGATCCCGGGATGCCTCGTCCTGCGGCCCGAAATCCTGGCCGCCCTGCCTGCGTTCGAACGGTTGGTGGTTCTCGGCGGGTCGCGCAAGGGCGAGATGGCGCTGCACGTGACGCTTTCCGAGGACGGGCTCGATCTGGCGGTGTCGGGGGGCAAGCCGCTCGACCGCGACTTGCGCGTGGCGCTTGCCGACTGGGTCGGGCAAGCGGACGTGGCGCGGCTGACGTGGAACGGCGAGCAGCTGGCCGAGGCGCGGCCGCCCGGCCAGACGCTGGGCACGGCCCGCGTGGTGCCGCCCGCGGGCGCCTTCCTGCAGGCCACGCGCGACGGACAGGCGGCACTGACCGCGGCGGTGACCGAGGCGGTTGGCAACGCCGACCGGGTGGTCGACCTGTTCGCCGGGGGGGGCACCTTCGCCCTGCCGCTGGCCGCACGCGCCGAGGTGCACGCGGTCGAGGGCGACGCGGCGATGCTGGCGGCGCTGGACCGCGGCTGGCGCCACGCCCCGGGCCTGCGCCGGGTGACGACCGAGACGCGCGACCTGTTCCGCCGTCCGATTCTGCCCGATGAGCTGTCGCGCTTCGATGCCGCCGTGATCGACCCGCCCCGCGCGGGCGCCGAGGCGCAGACCGACGCGCTGGCCGAGGCCGGGCCCGCGACCATCGCCGCGGTATCCTGCAACCCCACGACCTTTGCCCGCGATGCGGCACGTCTGGTGCGGGCGGGATACGGGCTGGACTGGATCGCTGTGGTCGACCAGTTCCGCTGGTCCACGCATGTGGAACTGGCGGCGCGGTTTTCCCGCCACTGACGGCACTTCGTCGCGCACCGATCACGCGATCGCGAGTTCCGGGTGCCTGCCGTCGCCGTTATAGTCCCCCGAAATCACAAAAATCGGGGCAGTAAATTCCATGAGTATCTTCCGCTGGGTCGGAGTCTTCCTGCTGGTGGCATTGATTTCGGGCTGCGGCGGGGACTCGAAGTTCCGCACGTATAACGGCCCCGAGGTCACGCGGGTCATCGTGATGAAGAACAAGCGGGAAATGTACCTGATGCACGGCTCGAAGAAGCTGAAAAGCTACGACATCGGGCTGGGCTTCGCCCCCGTCGGCGACAAGTGGGTCGAAGGCGACGGTCGCACGCCCGAAGGCACCTACATCATCGACCGCCGCAACCCCAACAGCCGCTACCACCTGTCGGTCGGCATGAACTATCCTAACGTGATCGACGTCGCGCAGGCGAAGGCGCTGGGTCAGCGCCCCGGCGGCGACATCTTCATCCACGGCCAGGGCCCCTACTACAAGAAGGGTGCGCCGCGCGACTGGACGGCCGGATGCATCGCCGTGACCGACCGCCAGATGGAAGACATCTACGCGATGGTGAAGGACGGCACCCCGATCACCATCCTGCCCTGATCCAAGGTCGGTGAGCGCGGCCCGCCTGGCCCGCCTGCGTTCGGGGTCCGTACGGGCGCCTGAACGCAGGCAAAAACCGGCCCCTCCGCCCGCGGGGAAGGGGCCGCGGTCCGGGGTCAGGTCCCGGTGATCATGGTCCACCAGATCTTGCCGTTGGGCTCCTGGAACCACGACACGCCCATGTTGCGGGCGCGGGGATCCATCACCGTCTTGCGCGTCGGGCCTTCGTCCATCCACGCGGTGAGGGTCTGAAGCTCGGTCTCGTAGGTTTCCGAGATGTTTTCGCCCACCACCGTGCCGGTGTACCCCGCGCGACGCACCCGGTCGATCGGAGAGGACCCGTCCGAGCCGAAGTGCCACGGCCGGTTCTGGATCGACATGTCGCGCGCATGCGTGGCGGCGGCGGCGTTCATCGCGGCGTTCAGTTGCAGCGCCGGGAGGCCCGCGGCCTGCCGTAGCGCGTTGGCCGCATCCAGCACGCGATACTGCACGTCGTCGGTGTCGGCCTCGGTCAGGCGATAGGCGCGGCCCACGGGTTCGCCATCCGGGCCCACCTGGACCGGCGGCAGAGGCGCCGCGCAGGCGGCAAGCAGAAGGGCGGCAGGCAGGCCAAGGGCGAAAACGCGTCTCAAGTTCTTATCCCCGTTGCAGATCAGGCCGGAATCTACCCGCAAACGCGCGGTGCCGAAACCCCGCCCGCGGCCTGCGGCGGGGCCGGACGGCGCGCGGGACGGATCGAATGGGCCGACGGACTGCCGGGCGATTCCCTCGCTGGCCGACATAGCCGAGCCTGTCGCCCGGGGGGGAGGAAAATCCGCAATGCGGCCCCCCGGATCACGCAGATATGTTGCCCGGGCGGGCCACGAGGCCCGGCTATCGGGGAAGATGCGGTCCGGCATCGCCCGATGGTTGCGCAGTTTGCGACAGTGCCGCGCGTCGCGATGCGCGGCATAGCGGCAACAGGATGCAAAGTGTTGCCAATATGACGAAATTCAACGCTGGCGGAACTTTAGCGGGCGTGTCCACATTTGCAACGTGCCTGCAATGCTGCTTAAACGCAGGAACGAGGTACAGTCTTGGGTGCCTGCAACCGATATTTAGAAAAACGGACGCAGGCGAATACTGGAGGATAGTATGAAGAAACTCGCTCTCGCCACCGCGCTTTCGGTCGCCGCTACCGGTGCTTTCGCTGGCGGTCTGGCTCCTCAGCCGGCCCCCGTCATGGAAGCCCCCGTTGTCGTCGAAGAAACCAGCTCGTCGTCGGGCGGCATCGTCGTTCCGCTGCTGCTGCTGGCCGTCGTCGCCGCTGTGGTCGCCAACGACTAATCGTCTCACGACGGTTCGAAAGACTTAAAACGGCGGGCCTTCGGTCCGCCGTTTTTATTTGGCCAGAGCGTTATCTGACCAACGCGCTATCTGCCCAACGCGTTATGCGCCCGAATATCGCTTCGCCCGGAACCGGCGCGGTGATGCGCCTGCCGGGCAGGATAGGCGCCGGTGGACCCGGCGCCCGGCGGTTCAGCCCACCCAGCCGGCAAGGTTCTCCTCGATCACCGCGGCCAGCACGTCGATATGCGCGGGCTCGTCGTTGAGGCAGGGGATATAGGCGAATTCTTCCCCTCCCGCCTCGACAAAGCTGTCGCGAATCTCGGCGTTGATCTCTTCCAGCGTCTCGATGCAGTCGGCCGAAAACGCGGGTGCCATCACCGCGATGCGCTTCTTGCCGGCGCGGGCCAGGCGCGCAACCTCTTCTACCGTGTAGGGCTTCAGCCACTCCTCGGGGCCGAATTTCGACTGGAAGGTCGTGGCGATGCGGTCGTCGCTCCAGCCCAGAGCCTCTTTCAGCAGGCGCGTCGTCTTCTGGCACTGGCAGTGATAGGGATCGCCCTCTTTCAGGTAGCGCTCGGGCAGGCCGTGGTACGAGCACAACAGGATGTCGGGCTCCTGAGCCATGTCGGCATAGGCACGGCGCACCGACCCCGCAAGCGCCGCGATATAGTCGGGCCGGTCGAAATAGGGCGGCACGGTGCGGCTGGCGGGCTGCCAGCGTTCCTTCATCAGCGCGCGGAAAAAGGCGTCGTTCGCCGTCGCCGTCGTGGCGCCCGCGTATTGCGGATAGAGGGGGAAGAACAGGATGCGTTCGCACCCCGCCTCGACCATCCGCTTCAGCGTCGCCGCCGTCGCGGGGTTGCCGTAGCGCATCGCGAATTCGACCTGCACCTGGTCGCCGAATCGGCCGGCGAACCGCTCGCGCAGCTTGGCGGTCTGGCTTTTGGTGATGGTCATGAGGGGGCTTTCATTCGCCTCCTCGTTCCAGATCGTGCGGTAGGCCGCGCCCGAGGTGAAAGGCCGTTTCGACAGGATCACCGTCTGCAAAAGCGGCTGCCAGACCCAGGGCGAGTAGTCGATGACCCGCCGGTCCGACAGGAACTCGCCCAGGTAGCGCCGCATCGACCGGTAGTCTGTGCCGTCCGGCGTCCCGAGGTTGGCGACCAGCACGCCGACCCGCTTGGGCGGCAGGGCTGGGTGATCGGCGGGCGCATGCTCCGGCGTCTTCCGGGGGGCCTGGTCCTGCATCACGGTCTCTCCTGTCCAGCCGTTGGGGGTCTGGTCCCGAGATAACCGACTTGCGCCTCCGGTCAATCGCGGCGCGGCGTCGCGGTGTCCCCGGCCTGCTGCTCGTCGGTGCCAAGCGCATCGGCAAGTCGCTGTCGGGCCGAGCCTGGGCGCAGGGGTTGCTGCTGGGTCGACGACGGCGCCCACCCCGACAGGAACACCAGTTCGAACGTCGCGGCGATGCCCCCTTCGGACGGGAAGTTCTCGGCGTAAAGCGCGGCGGCCAGAGGGAACAGGGCGCGCGGGGGCGGGCGCCGGTCGCGCTCGGCCAGGGCGTTGGCCTCGCCCATGTGGCGCAGTTCGTGCATCAGTCGAAATGCATCGGCGTAGCGCGTGGCCAGCGGCAGGGAATCCGCCACCGGCAGGGCGAATCCCGCCCGCTGCAACAGCGCGCCCAGGTCACGAATCTCGGCCATCGGCGCGATCCGCGGGGACAGGCCGCCGGTGATCCGGCTTTCCGCCTCGGCCAGCGCGGTGCGCAGCTCGTGCAGCGTGCGTCCGCCCGGCAGCACGGCGATCGCCAGGCCGTCGGGCTGCAGCGACCGGCGCATCTGCACCAGCTGGCCCACGGGATCATTGGCCCAGTGCAGCGACATCGCGTGGATGGCCAGGTCATGCGCCTGCTCCTGCAGGTCCAGGATCTCGTCATCCGGAACGATCTTCGCCTGCGGAAAGGCCGCGGCCCAGGGTTTGGGCTGTCCGGTGATGATGCAGGGGCGCGTAAACGTCCTGTTAACGTCGATGAGCTTCTCCTTGACCTCGAGGATCGCCTCGTCGTGCAAAAACAGCGCGGTGTCGCGGGTGCGGCGGCGGTGCGCGGCCAGCGTGGCGATATCGGTCAGGGTCGGAGGGCTTTGCATGACCAGTCAGATAGGCCTGGCCCGCGCATGATGCAAAGCCTTCTGTCCCTGATCTATCCGCACCATTGCGCGATTTGCGACACGCCTGTCGCGGCGCCGGGGCTGTGCGGCCCCTGCTGGCGCGACATGCCGTTCCTGACGGGGCTGGTCTGCGACGCTTGCGGCGCGGCGCTGCCGGGCGACGAACCCGACGGGCGGGCGGTGCGCTGCGATGCCTGCCTTGCCGCCCCGCCCCCGTGGGAGGCGGGGCGCGCCGCGCTGAGCTATGCCGGATCGGCGCGGCGGCTGGTGCTGGCGCTGAAGCATGGCGACCGGCTCGACCTGACCGGACCGGCGGCGGGCTGGATGCTTGCGGGGGCGGGCCCGATGATCCGCGCGGGGCAGGTCATGGTGCCGGTGCCGGTGCACTGGACCCGCCGGATCGCCCGCCGCTACAATCAGGCGGCCCTGCTGTCGCGGGCCGTGGCGCGGTTGGCTGGCGGGCGGTCGGCGCCGCAGGCCCTGATCCGCGTCGCGCGCACGCCCTCGCAGGACGGACTGAACCGGGCGCGGCGCTTTGCCAACCTTGAGGGGGCGATCCGCCCGCATCCCCGCCTGGGCGCTGTTCTGCGCGGGGCGGACGTGGTGCTGATCGACGACGTGATGACCTCGGGTGCGACGCTCTGGGCCGCGACCCGCGCGGCGCAGGCGGCCGGGGCGGCCCGGGTTTCGGTGCTGGTACTGGCGCGCGTCGCCCCGGAGACTTAGGTTCTGCGTAACACTCTTCGCAAAAGGACCGCCCCCGCATGGCCATGATCGAAATCTATACCCGCCCGATGTGCGGCTTCTGCCAAGCCGCCAAGCGCCTGCTGGACAAGAAGGGCGCGAGCTATTCCGAAATCGACATCGGCCGCGACCCCGATCAGAAGGCGGTGATGATCGACCGGGCCAAGGGTGGGCGCACATTCCCGCAGATCTTCATCGACGGCACCCATATCGGCGGCTGCGACGAGCTTTACGCGCTGGATGCCGCGGGCAAGCTGGACCCGATGCTGACCGGCAGCGCCGCGCAGGGCTAGGACCGATGCGCGCCGCCCTGATCCAACTGCAAAGCTCGGACGACCCGCAGGCCAACCTGGCCGTGACCGAGGGCTATGTGCGCGACGCCGCGGCCGGGGGCGCGGGCTTTGTCCTGACGCCCGAGGTCACGAACTGCGTCTCGGCCTCGCGCAGCCGGCAACTGGCGGTGCTGCAGCCCGAAGCTACGGACCCGACGCTGGCGCGGATGCGCGAGGTGGCGCGGGACTGCGGCATCTGGCTGCTTCTGGGCTCACTCGCGGTGAAGACCGACGACCCCGATGGGCGCTTTGCAAACCGGTCTTTCCTGATCGGTCCCGACGGTACCGTCGCCGCGCGCTATGACAAGATCCACATGTTCGATGTCACGGTCAGCGAGACCGAGACCTACCGCGAATCCGCCGGGTATCGTCCGGGCGACCGAGCCGTGCTGGCCCGGACACCCTTGGGCCGGATCGGGATGACGATCTGCTACGATGTACGGTTCCCGGCGCTTTACCGGGCGCTGGGGCAGGCGGGGGCGCAGATCCTGACGGTGCCGTCGGCGTTCTCTCCGGTCACGGGGGCGGCGCACTGGGAAACCCTGCTGCGCGCCCGTGCCATCGAATGTGGCGCCTATGTGCTGGCGCCGGCGCAATGCGGGACCCATGCCGCGACCGAGGGGCGCGCCCGCAGCACCCACGGGCATTCCCTTGCCGTCGCGCCCTGGGGCGAGGTGCTGGCCGATGGCGGCACCGCGCCGGGCATCACCCTGGTCGATCTAGACCTGGACGAGGTCGACAGGGCCCACGCCCGCGTCCCCTCGCTTACCCATGACAGGGAGTTTGCCGGGCCGTGACCTTCGCACCGGCGACCTGAAAACGAAACCGGGCCGCGCTTGGAAGCAAGCGGGCCCGGCAAAGGGGGCCTGAAGGCCCGTGAGCCTGCAGGCCCGTGAGGCGATCAGCCGAAGGCGTTGCGGTAGACCTTGACCGACGCGCCGACCTCGACCCGCTGGTAGAGGTCGACGATGTCGTCGTTGATCAGCCGAACGCAGCCCGAAGACACGGCGGTGCCGATCGTCCAGGGCTGCGGCGTGCCGTGGATGCGATACATCGTGTCGCGCCCGTTGCGATAGAGATACAGCGCGCGCGCCCCCAGCGGGTTGTCCGGGCCGCCCGGAACGCCGCCGGCGAATTTCGCATAGGTCTCGGGCTCGCGGTCGATCATGTTCTGCGTGGGCGTCCAGCTGGGCCACTCGGCCTTGCGCTGGATCGTGGCATTGCCCTGGAAATTGCGGCCCGCCTCGCCCACGGCGACATGATACTCGATGGCCTCGCCCGGCGCGGTGATGAAGTACAGGTGAAAGATGTCGGGAAAGACGTGGATCGACCCGGGCTCGACGTCGTAGCGCACCTGCACCCGGCGCGGCCGCATCTCTTCGAGCGAGTGGTGCGGCTCGAACACGTTGGCCCGGGCGGCCAGAGGGGCGACGCCCAAGCTGGCTGTCGCGGACAGGATGAAGTTGCGGCGGGTCGTCATCAGGTCAGGCTCCTCAGAAATCGTCACCGGCGGATAACCGCGGAGAGACCGCCCGGCAGCGGCGGCCATCCTCCTGTGGCATCCGAATCGCGCGAAGTAAACGCAAGGGGATGCGAATCGACCCCGCTCACAAAGGGTTGAGCTTTGGCGGTCGCGGTCAGCGGCCTGCCGAGGGGACCTCGGCAGCGGGGCATGGAGCACGGAACGCCCCCCGCGAAACGCGAACGCGGCGCGAAGGGGAACCCTCGCGCCGCGTTTCCGGCCCGGACGGGGCGGGTGATTTTAGCCCGTGAACCACCAGCGTTCGGCAAGGCGGTTGTTGTCGGCCTTGAAGAGGTTGCCAATCGCTTCGCCATGGCCCAGCCGAGTCGAGGCGGCGCCGGTCAGGTTGGCATACATCGGCACGATATAGCCGCCGTCCTCGCTCAGCATCTTCTGCATGTCGCGGTAGATCTCGGCCCGCTTTTCGCTGTCCAGCTCGCCGCGCGCCTCGATCAGCCATTTCTGGAACTGCTCGTTGTCCCAGTGGGTGTCGTTCCACGGAGCGCCGGCTTCGAGCGCGGAGGAGAACATCCAGTCCTCGGTCGCGCGGCCGGACCAGTAGGACAGGCACCAGGGCTTTTTCAGCCAGACGTTCGACCAGTAGCCGTCGGCGGGTTCCTGGATGACCGAGACGTTGATGCCGGCCACACCCAGGGAGGCCTGCGCCAGCTGCGCGGCGTCGATGGCGCCGTTGAACGCGGTGCTCGCGGCCGAAAGCTCGACATTGATCGAATCGAGGCCCGCCTGCTTGAGGTGGTATTTCGCCTGATCGGGGTCAAAGGCCAGCTGTTCGAGGTCTTCGGCGTAATACTGGTTGGCGGGGCCGATGGGGTGGTCGTTGCCGACCATGCCGTGGCCCTGCAGGATCTTCTGCACCATCTCTTCGCGGTTGATGCCGTACTTGATCGCCCGGCGCACGTTGACGTCGTCGAAGGGCGCCGTGTCGGTCAGCATCGGCATGGTGTACTGGTGGTTGCCCGTGACCTCGAAGACCTCGATCATCGGGTTCTGCCGCATCAACGGCTCGGTCTTGAAGTCGATGTCGTTGATCACGTCGACCTGGCCGGTCATCAGAGCGTTCATCCGGGCCGAGGGGTCGTTGATCGCGATGATCTCGATCTCGTCGAACCAGCCGGCTTCGCCGTCCTTGTAGTGGCTGTCGACGCGGGTGCCGACGAAGCGCACGCCGGGGTCGAAGCTTTGCACGCGGTAAAGGCCGG
Source organism: Mesobaculum littorinae (assembly GCF_004011175.1). GTDB lineage: Bacteria > Pseudomonadota > Alphaproteobacteria > Rhodobacterales > Rhodobacteraceae > Tranquillimonas > Tranquillimonas littorinae. Next base: position 512,170 of record NZ_RQXX01000003.1, read on the forward strand.
TGCCGATGCCCTTGGCGATCGCCTCCTCGATCTGGCCCGCGGGATAGATCAGCAGGTGGTAGTCGGACAGCAGGAAGGGGAAATCGGCGTTGCCGGTGGGCAGGGTGAACTGCACCTGCAGGTCACCGGTCTTCTTCATCTCGACGCCTTCGACGATCGGCGCGGCGGCCGATTTCGAGCCTTCGGCGACGTGCAGCTGCAGCGATTCGATCACGTCGTCGGCGTTGAACGGCTTGCCGTTGTGGAAGGTCACGCCGTCGCGCAGGTTGAACGTCCAGGTCTTGGCGTCGGAGGAGGCCTCCCAGTCGGTGGCGAGTTCGCCGACCAGGCTGCCCTCGGCGCTGACCTGGGTCAGGCTGTCGAAGACCGCGCCCTGCGCCGAAGAGGTCATGAAGATGTCGGAATGGGTCCGGCTGTCCCAGCTGTCCGAGGTGTTGGCGCCGTTCAGGCCCATGCGCAGGCGTCCGCCGCGCTTGGCGTCTTGCGCGCGCAGCGGCAGGCCCGAGGCTGCAAGGACACCCGCGGCGGCGCCGGTGCGCAGCAGGCCACGTCTGGAAATATTGGTCATTGGTCTCTCCCGTATCTCTTGGTCTGTTCTTGTCTCTCGCGCCGCGGGGTCGAAGGGGCGGTCAGGCCTAGCTTACAGCAATCCTGCCCCGGCTCCCGTTGGCGCCTACGCTTCTTGCATCACATTTTGTCGACAGCGGCGTCGCCGATGTTTCCAGCCCCGCGTTCGGCCAGCAGGTTGTTCAGCCAGTCGGGGTCCATCTCGGGCACCGACGACAGCAGAAGGTCGGTGTAGGGGTGGTGCGGGGGCGTGAACATCTGGCCCTTGGGCCCCTGTTCGACGACCGATCCGTCCTTCATCACCACGACCTCGTCGGCGATGGCGCGCACGGTGGCCAGGTCGTGGGTGATGAACATGTAGGACAGGTCCAACTCGTCCTGCAGGCGCGCCAGAAGCCGCAGGATGCCCTCGGCCACCAGCTGGTCCAGCGCGCTCGTGACCTCGTCGCAGATGATGAAGCGGGGTTCCGCGGCCAGCGCCCGGGCGATGCCCACACGCTGTTTCTGCCCGCCCGACAGTTCCGAGGGCCGGCGGTCGATGAAACGGTCCGGCTCAAGCTCGATCTCCGACAAGAGCTCGCGCACCCTCTCGCGCCGCCTGGTGCCGCGCAGACCGGTGTAGAACTGCACCGGGCGCCCGATCAGTTCGCCGATGGTCTTGCGCGGGTTCAGCGCGGTGTCGGCCATCTGGTAGATCATCTGCACCTGCCGCAGCTGTTCTTTCGAGCGTTTGCGATAGTCGCCGGGCAGAGGCTGGCCGTCGAATTCGACATACCCCTCGCGCGGGGGCAGCAGCCCGGTGATGACCCGGGCCGCGGTGGACTTGCCCGAGCCGGATTCGCCCACCACGGCCACGGTGCGGCCCTTGTGGATGTCGAAGCTGACATCGTGCAGCACGTCGATCTTGCCATAGGCCGCGGTGACCCCGCACATCGAGATCACGGGCGTGGCGTCGACGGCCGGTGCGGGCTTGGCCTCGGTCTCGAAGCTGCGCACGGCCCAGAGCGACCGGGTGTAGTCCTCTTGCGGATTGGTCAGCATCTCGCGGGTGTCGGCGGTTTCGACCTCGTCCCCGCGCAGCAGCACCTTGATGCGGTCGGCCATCTGCGCCACGACGGCAAGATCGTGGGTGATGTAGATCGCGGCGGTGTCGAAATCGGCGACGATCTTGCGGATCGCGGCCAGCACCTCGATCTGCGTGGTCACGTCGAGCGCGGTGGTCGGTTCGTCGAAGATGATGAGGTCGGGCCGGCAGGACATTGCCATCGCCGTCATGGCCCGCTGCAGCTGTCCGCCCGACACCTGGTGGGGATAGCGGAACCCGATCTCTTCGGGGTTGGGCAGGCGCAGCCGTTCGTAAAGCTCGATCGCGTCGCGCTGGCTTTCGGCCTTGCCCTGCACGCCGTGACGCACGGGCGCCTCGGTATGCTGGTCGATGATCTTGTGCGCGGGGTTGAAGCTGGAGGCCGCGGACTGCGCGACATAGGCGATGCGCTTGCCCAGCAGGTTGCGCTTGTCCTCGAGGCTCGAGTTGGTCAGCTCGATCCCGTCGAATTCGACCGACCCTTTCGAGATGCGCACGCCATCGCGGGTGAACCCCATCGCGGCCAGTCCCAGCGTGGATTTGCCCGCGCCGGATTCGCCGATCAGGCCCAGTACCTCGCCGCGGTGCAGGTCCAGGTCGATGCCGTTGACGATGGGCATCCAGGTCTCGTCGCTCTGCCCTTCCAGATGCAGGTCGCGGATCTTCAGAAGAAGCTGTCTGTCGGTCATGGCGTCAGTCCTTCAGTCCCGAGGAACGGTGCAGCATCCAGTCGACGAGGAAGTTGACCGCCAGGGTCAGCAGCGCGATCGCCCCCGCCGCCATCAGCGGCAGCGCCGCGGTCAGGGGCGAATAGCCGGCGAAGTTGATGAACTGGCTCAGGTCGCGCACCATCGTGCCCCAGTCCGCCAGCGGCGGGCGGATGCCCACGCCCAGGAACGACAGCGAGGCGATGGTCAGGAACACGAAGCAGAACCGCAACCCGAACTCGGCCAGAAGCGGGGCGGTCGCGTTGGGCAGCACCTCGCGGAAGATCAGGTAGCCCATCCTCTCGCCGCGCAGGCGCGCCGCCTCGATGTAGTCCATCACCACGATGTTGCCGGCGACGGCGCGGGCCAGCCGGTAGACGCGGGTGGAATCGATCACCGCGATGATGACGATCATGTAAAGCGTCAGCTGCCCGCCCGACGACCCCGCCCAGGCCAGCGCGATGGTCATCAGAAGCAGCGCGAAGATCAGCGAGGGGATCGCCATCAGCACGTCGACCGCGCGGCTGATGACCTGGTCCAGCCAGCCGCCGACCGTCGCCGCCAGGAACCCCAGCGTGCCGCCCAGAAGGAAAGCGAGGCAGGTGGTGGCAAAGGCGATGCCCACGGTGTTCTGCGCGCCGTAGATCAGCCGGCTCATCAGATCGCGGCCGATCTGGTCGGTGCCCAGCGGAAAGGCCGGATCGCCGCCCGTGGCGGGATTGCCGCCGGGCAGGATGTTGGCGTTGCCGACGATGGCCTCCTGCCCGTAGGGGGCGAGCCACGCCGCGAAGATCGCGACCAGAGCGTAGACGACGATCGTCAGGATGCCGAAGCTTGCCGTCAGCGGCATGTGGCGGAACGCCTTGCGGCTGCCGGCGGTGCCCACGTGGCGACCCAGCAGCCGGAAGGCGAAGGCCGAGACGGCGGCGATGACGACGCCGATGATCAGCCAGCGGAAGAACACCGCCTGGTCGACGAAGAAGAACGCGTAGACGGCATAGGCCACCAGCGCGACCAGCAGCACCCACCCCAGGGCCGAGGCAAAGCCCATGTCGCGGAAATAGGGGCGCCCGGTCCTGCGGCCCGCGAACCGGAACGCCCAGGCCGTCAGCACCAGGACGACGATCGCGGCGAAGATACCAGACCAGCTCATTTCGGGTGCCTCAGGCGGGGGTTCGACAGGATCGACAGGACATCCGCCAGCAGGTTCAGCAGGATGTAGGCGCAGGCGAAGATCAGGCAGCAGGCCTGCACCATCGGGATGTCGCGGTTCTTCACCGCATCGACGAACAGCTGACCAATGCCGGGATAGACAAAGACAACCTCGACCACGACGACGCCGGTGATCAGGTAGGCAAGGTTCAGCGCGATGACGTTGATGATGGGCGCCAGCGCATTGGGCAGCGCATGGCGCACGACGACGCGCATCGGGCTGAGCCCCTTCAGCCGTGCCATCTCGATATAGGGCGAGGCCAGCAGGTTGATGATCGCCGCCCGGGTCATCCGCATCATGTGTGCGGTGACCACCAGCGTCAGCGTCAGCGCGGGCAGCAGCGTGCGTTCAAGCCGCTGACCCAGCCCCATGTCGGCATAGATGTTCGAAATCGAAGGCAGCACCGGGTTCAGCACCGCGAGGAACAGGATCAGGATATAAGCCAGGAAGAATTCCGGGCTCGAGATCGAGCTCAGCGTCACCATGTTGACCGTCTTGTCGAACAGCGAATTGCGGTAGAGCGCCGCAAGGATGCCGAGGGTCAGGGCCAGCGGAACCGCGATGCAGGCGGTGACGGCGGCCAGGAACATGGTGTTGGCAAAGCGCGGCGCGATCTGCGACGCCACGGTCGGCAGGTTCTCGGCCGCCGTGCCGGTGAAGCTGGAGAAATTGGCCTGTGCGAAGCTCGTCCCGAGATCACCGGTCAGCGCGTTTCCAAGCCAGTGGAAATAACGCAGGACAAGAGGCTGATCGAGCCCCAGGTCGCGCCGGATCGCATTCACCGCCCCTTCGGTCGCGCCCTGTCCCAGGAAGGCCTGGGCGAAATCGCCCGGCAGCAGGTTCACGGCGACGAAGATGACGACAGATACGACGATCAGAGTCAGTATCCCGAGCAAGAGCCTCTGGGCGACGACACGCGCTACAGAGTCCAAGGGTATCCCCCTTTTCAATTTTCGTTATTAGGGCGCATTTTTAAGAGGCTGCGCGGGATTAGTAAACCGAAACCGACACCGGATGTCGCAAACGGGACATCCTGCCGGTTTGCGACACCCTGTTCCGGGCAAATGCCCAATTAGCGGGCAATACTGCGCAGGCGGTCGGTCGCGGCAACCAGCTCTCGGCTGATGCCGGGTTCGGACAGGGCGTGGCCCGCGCGGGGCACCACGATCAGGGCCGATCCCGGCCACGCCCGGTGCAGCCGATCGGCGGCGACCGGCGGGCAGATCATGTCGTAGCGGCCCTGCACGATGGTGCCGGGCACGTCGGCCAGCCGGTCCATCCGGTTCAGGATGTGGCCGTCCTCTTCGAGGAACCCGCGGTTGGTGAAATAGTGGTTCTCCAGCCGCGAAAAGGCGCGGGCGTATTCCGCCGGGCTTTCGCCACGGGGGCCGTCATTGTCGATCGAGGCCAGCGTGTTTTCCCAGCTGGCCCAGGCCCGGGCGGCGCGCGTCTCTTCGGTGACGTTGCCCGAGAACAGGCGCCGGTGGTAGGCGGCGATCAGGTCGTCGTGTTCGGCTTCGGGGACGAGGTCGGTGAACCGGCGCCAGACCTCGGGCCAGAACATGCCCGCCCCGCCGCCGTAGAACCACTGCAGCTCGGCCTCGGTCATCAGGAAGATGCCGCGCAGCACAAGGTGGCGCGCGCGGTCGGGGTGGGTCTGGGCGTAGACCAGCGACAGCGTCGCGCCCCAGCTGCCGCCGAAGACGACCCAGCGGTCGATGCCCAGCGTTTCACGTATGCGCTCGATATCCGCGACCAGGTCCCAGGTGGTGTTGTTCTCGACGCTGGCATGGGGGCGCGACCGTCCGCAGCCGCGCTGGTCGAACAGGATGATCCGCCATGCCGAGGGGTCGAAATACCGCCGCATCGCGGGCGAGCAGCCGCCGCCCGGGCCGCCGTGCAGCACGATGACGGCCGGGGCATCGGGGTTGCCGCACTGTTCGACATAAAGCCTGTGACCGTCCCCGACCTCGAGCATCCGCTGGTCGAAAGGGTCGGTCGGCGGGTAAAGAAACTGGGTTGCGCTGATTTGGCCGGTCACCTTGTCCATGATTGACCTATATAGCGGGGAAAGGCATCCGGCCATGGGGCGGGCGCAGAAAGACACGCCCGCACGTGAACCGCCAAGTGAAGGAGAGGCCATGCAGGCCAGCACGATAGATCCCGCCGAAGTTTCCAAGTTCGAGGCGATGGCGGCGGAATGGTGGGACCCGCAGGGCAAGTTCAAGCCGCTGCACATGCTGAACCCCTGCCGGCTGGATTACATCTGCCGCCAGATCGCCGCCGAGTTCGGTCGCGACCTGGGCGCGCCTGCGCCCTTTGCCGGGCTGCGCATCCTGGATATCGGCTGCGGCGGCGGGCTTCTGTCGGAACCCATGGCGCGGCTCGGGGCGGATGTCGTGGGCGCCGATGCGGCGCCGCGCAACATCCCCGTCGCGCAGGTCCATGCCGAACAATCCGGCCTGACAATCGACTACCGCCACACGACGGCCGAAGACATGGCCGCCTCGGGCGAGCAGTTCGACGCCGTGCTGAACATGGAGGTGGTCGAACACGTGGCCGACCCGCAGGCCTACCTGCGCGCCTGCCACGACCTGCTGAAGCCCGGCGGCGTGATGATCTGCTCGACCATCAACCGCAACGCCAAGAGCTTTGCCATGGCGATCGTCGGGGCCGAGTGGGTGATGCGCTGGCTGCCCAAGGGCACGCATGACTGGGCCAAGTTCATCACCCCCGATGAACTGTTCGCGCTGATCGGGCGCGCCGGGCTCGACCCGGTCGACCGCACCGGCTTCGTCTTCAATCCGCTGGGCTGGTCGTGGAGCCTGTCGGACCGCGATCTGTCGGTGAACTACGTCACGACGAGCGTTCGGAGGGCCTGAGCCCGGTGGCATGCGGGTTACGCTGCCAGATCGCGACGTTCAGCGACCCGGCGTAGAGCACCCACAGAAGGTAGGGCAGCAGCAGAACCCCCGCGAGGGTGTCGATCTGCCAGAACGCGACCATCGTCGCGGTGATCGCCAGCCCCAGGCAGCCGATCACCGCAGCCCCCGCCCGGATCATCCGGTTGCCGAAGAACACGGGCGTCCAAAGGGTGTTGAGCGCGATCTGAAGCGACCAGAGCGCCAGCGGCACGCCGATCCCGTCGCGCGCCGCGATGCGCGCGGCGGCGGCGGCCATCAGCACGTAGATCACGCTCCACGCGATGGGAAACAGCTTGTTGGGCGGGGTCCATGGCGGCTTTGACAGTTGCGCGTACCACGTGCCCGGCTTGAAGATGATGCCCGTGGCCCCCGCGGCGGCGCAGGTGGCCAGGAAGATGGGAAATGCGATCCAGTCCATGTCTGCGCAACGGGGCTGAGGCGCCCGGGTTCCCTTCCGCTACAGAACCTCGAAAATACCGATGCGCACCGCCTCCTTGTAGCGTTCGCCGGTGCCCAGGAAGATCGTGCGGTTGACCCAGGCATAGCGGGGATCGGCCGAGTGCAGGCGCGGGTGCGTGCGCATGTAATAGGCCTCGGGCGCGACGGGTTCGCCGCGCGCCAGCGCCGCCAGAACCTCGGGCGGGCCATGGCGCAGGCCGAAGTTGCGGATGTCGATCAAGGCGCCGTCGTCGGTTTCCAGCCCGTAGCGGGTATCAAGCTCGGCGTGGCTGTCGTGGACCATCTGCCAATCGGCGCCGAGGTTCAGCACCCGGCCCGAGATCCGTTCGCCCGACACGGTGCCGCCGATGATCGGGATGATGCGGTGCACGGCGCCCGAGACGGTGCCGCGTTCCATGGGCGGGCCGAGTTCGGCGTCGATCTGGCAGGTCAGGCGCAGGCGGGGAGGCTCGATCATCAGTTCATTGTCCCGGGAAGAAAGAGGGTGATGGCGGGGAATGCCACCAGCAGGATCAGCCGGAGGATGTCCGACACGATGAAGGGCAGCACGCCACGGAAGATCGTCGTCAGCTTCACCTCGCGGGCGATCGAGTTGATGACGAAGACGTTGATGCCCACGGGCGGGGTGATCAGGCCCAGCTCGGCGGTCATCACGATGATGATGCCGAACCAGATCGGGTCGAAGCCCAGCTGCGTGATCACCGGAAAGACGATGGGCACCAGCAGGATGATCATCGCCATGCTGTCGAGGATGCAGCCCGCCAGCACGAAGAACAGAAGGATCAGCGCCAGCGTGCCATGCGCCGACATGTCCATGCCGACCAGCCACTGGGTCAGCTTCTGCGGCGCGCGGGTGATGGCGAGGAAATAGCCGAAGAGCATCGCGCCGATCAGCACGGTGTAGACCGTGACCGAGGTGCGCAGCGCCTCGACCAGGCTTTCGGTGATCTCGCGCAGCCCCATGCGGCGGCGCACGACGCCGATCACCATGGTCAGGAAGGCGCCGATGGCCGCGGCCTCGGTCGGCGTGGCGATACCCGCGTAGATCACGCCGATGATCGCGACGAACAGCACGATCACCGCCCAGACGCCCGACAGCGACGACAGTGCTTCGCGCAGGTCGAAGGGTGTGCCGTCGGGCAGGCCGCGGCGGTGGGCGATCAGGATCGTCGCCATGTACATCAGCACCGCCAGGAGGCCGGGGATGATCCCCGCGATGAACAGCGCGCCGACGTCGGTTTCGGTGATGTAGGCATAGACCACCAGCACTACCGAGGGCGGGATCAGGATGCCCAGCGTGCCGCCCGCGGCCACGACGCCCGACGCGGTGTCTTCGCGGTAGCCGAAGCGCTTCATCTCGGGCATGGCGATCTTGGTCATCGTCGCCGCGGTGGCGACCGAGGATCCGCAGATCGCGGCAAAGCCCGCGCAGGCGGCGATGGTCGACAGCGCCAGGCCGCCGCGGAACTGCCCCAGCCAGGCGTTGCCCACGCGAAACAGCTCGCGGCTCATCCCCGAGTTCGTGGCGAAGACGCCCATCAGGATGAAGAACGGCACGAGGCTGAGGTTGAAGTCGGCGATCACCCGGATGGGCGAGGTGGCCAGCAGGTTCAGTGCGGGGTCGATCCCGCGAACCGCCGCGAAGCCGCCGACGCCGACAAGCCCCATGGCGACGCCGATGGGCACGCGCAGGGCGATCATGATGAAAAGGGCGACGAAGCCCGTGATGGCAAGCGCGTCTCCGGACATCAGTCGACCCTCATCTCGGCGGGATCTTCGGGATCGAGGGTGCCAAGGCCCGCGGCGATCAGGAACATCCGCACCGCGACGGTAAAGATGGAAAAGGCGGTGCCGATCCAGATCAGCGTCATCACGGGCCAGACCGGCAGCCGCAGGTCGAAGGTGGATTCGTTCGAGGCGAAGGCGCTTTCGACCCGGCCCAGCATCTTCCACGTCAGCAGGACGACAAACACCAGCAGTACCGCCCAGGCGAAGAAATCGACCCAGCGGCGGATGCGCGGTCCCACCATCTCGACGAAGAGGTCGACCTTGATGTGTGTGCCGCGATAGCCGACCGAGGCAAAGCCCCACATGATGCAGGCGCCGATCATCAGGCGCGAGATGTCGAAGGCGTCGGGCACCGGCGCAGCGAAGAGGTACCGCCCCACGGCCGAGGCCACGACCAGGAGCGTGACCGCGCCCAGAAGCAGCCCGGCGATGACCTCGACGGCCTGGCAGATGCGTTCCAAGGTTCGGATCATGCGGTGATGGTTCCTTTGTGGTGGCGGAGGCAGGGGGCGGGCGGACAGGATATGCGCGGATCAGGTGCGGACGAGCCGGGGGTGGAGGGGCCTGGCGCGGGCGGGCCCAGCGCGGGCGGACCAAGTTCCGGCGAGCCGGGGGCGGGCGCGGCGGTCGGGCCCGCCCCCGGTGTCGGCATCAGGGGGCGCCGGTCATTCGACCATGCTGTCCGCGTCGCGGATCTTCTGGACGAAGGCGTCGTAGGCGGCGTCGGCATCCTCGATCCCGGCATCCGTCACGGTCTGCTTCCATTCGTCGACCAGCGGGGCGGTCGCGTCCTTCCACTCCTGCAGCTGCGCGTCGTCGGGGGCATAGAGATCATGCCCGAGGTCGATGATCTGCTGGCGCCCCTCCGCCTCGGCATCCGCCCAGCCCGAGGCGATCTTTTCGGACCATTCGGGCGTGCAGTGGTCCATCATCACCTGCCGGTTCTCCTCGGACATCGCGTTCAGAGAATCGGTGTTGATGAGGAAGGCGAAGACAGTGACGTAAAGCGGCACGTCGAGATGCGACTGCACGAGATCCTGCGCCCCGAAGGTGAAAAGCGACCCCCAGGGCGATGCGGTGATGTCGGCGGTGCCCTTCGACAGCGCCTCGCGCATCTCGGGCGCGGGGACCTGCACGCTGGCGCCGCCCATCAGGTTGACCATCCGCGCGGTGGTGCCGTTGGCGGGGCGCACGTTCTTGCCGTCGATATCCGACGGCACCAGAAGCTGCCCCTCCTTGCCGTGCAGCGTGCCCGGATCGTGCAGGTGGACGAGGCAGACGGTCACGTCGCTCATCTCCTGCTCTGCATAGGGCTGGTACCATTCATGGAACGCACGGCTGCCCGCCTTGGCGTTGTCGATGTGAAACGGCAGCTCGCCGGCCGAGATGATCGGAAAGCGCCCGGGCTGGTAGCCGGGGTTGATGAAGCTGATGTCGACGATCCCATCGCGCGCCATGTCGTAGTGGTCGGGTGCCGCGCCCAGCTGCTGGGCGGGATAGATCTCGATCGCGATCCCGCCGCCCGAGGCCTCTTCGATCGCGTCGATCCACATCTCCATGCCGGTGGTCTGCAACGGGTGTGTGGGGGGCAGCCAATGCGACAGGGCCAGCGTGGTCTCCTGCGCCTGTGCCGCGGTGCCCAGCGCGGCGACGGATGCCGCCGCCATGAGGTGTGTCAGTTTCATCAAGTCGTTCCTCCCTTGGTGAATTCGGTCTTGTGGTTGTGTCGGGACACGCCGCCCGCGCCCCCGGCCGGCGACCGAAAGTCGCGCGGCGCCGGGGTCATGCTAGGGTGGCCGAGTGGCGCCCGGGCGGCCCGGGGCGCCCGCTGTGCGATCCCGGTCCTCCGTCCCTGCCGTGCCCCAGGGCCCCGGTGCGACAGGGCAAGGCGCGCGCCATGCCCCCCGGGCGTGGGGCCGACGAGGGCCGCCGCCGCGACGATCCCGTCGCGCGCGATTGCGATCATGGACATGGCGGTTCCTCCTCCCAAAGAAACGCATGCGGGTCGTTCGGGCCCGGACTTCGGGCGCGGCCCGGACGCCGAGGTCGATTTCGGCGTGCCGGGCGGTCCGGCGGACCGGGTCAGCCCTGACGACCGGGGTGTGACTGCGCGCGCGCAGCGCCCCCGGCGCCCGGGCTGACGGTTTCGGTGATCTTCGTCGTTTCCTCCCGCAGCCCGGTGGTGTCCGGGCTGCCTTCCCCCCTTGTCTGTATGCAGCCGGGCTCCTCCCGTCCGGCGGCGTGATGCGGGTGCTTGACCCGTGGGCGCGAAACCCCGCATGCTGGGAAAAGATCAGCATAATCGCGCGGGTGGCACAAGGGTCTTTCCGCCGCCGCTGGATATGCCCAAGGGGCGCCCGACCCCGGATCGCCAAGAGGAGGTTGGCGCATTTCTGGACGAAATGCATACATCTCGGGCAGGGTGGGGCGCCTGGCTGCGGCGTGGGGCTGCGGCGCAGGCCCCCAAGGGGAGGACGGCACGTGATGACGGTCGAGGATCGCCTTGCCCGGTGGCGCAGGCGCTATCCGCGCGTCGCGGATCTGGCACCGCGGGCCCGGCGACGGTTGCCGGGGTTCCTGCACGACTTCGTTGTCGGCGGATTGGGAGACGACCTGGCGCTGGGCGGGGCCCGGGCGGCGCTTGACGCGGTTGAAATCGTGCCGCGCTACGGGGTCGGGGCAGAGGGTCTCGACACCGGCGCGACGCTTTTCGGCGAGCGTTTCGCCGCGCCGCTGGCCATCGCGCCCATCGGCGGCGACGGGTCGATCTGGCCCGGCGCCACCCGCGCCTTTGCCCGCGCGGCCCGTGCGGCGCGGCTGCCCTACATGGCTGGCACGCTGGCCTCGCACCCTGTCGAGCAGGTCGCGGGCTGGCTGGAGCAGGGCCGCTGGTTCCAGCTTTACACGATGCCGGGCGACGACCACCGCGTCAGCCTCGACCTTCTGGCCCGTGCGGCGGCGGCGGGGGTGACCGCGGTAGCGGTCACGGTGGACGTGCCGCTGCCCGCCCGGCGGTATCGCGACATGCGCAACGGGCTGCGCATGCCGATGCGCCCGGGCCCGCGCCATATCGCGCAGGCGGCCAGCCGCCCGGCATGGCTGGCCGCCCTGGCGCGCCACGGGGTAGGCCAATTCGCCAACCTTGCACCCTATGCGGACGCCCCGGACCGCGGGTCGATCGGGGGCTTCGTGGCGCGCGAGGGGCCCGGCGCCGGCGCGGGCTGGCCGGTGCTGGCCCGGCTGCGCGACGCCTTTCCGGGGGCGATGCTGGTCAAGGGCCTGCAGCACCCTGCCGATGCCGCCAACGCGGTCGCGCTGGGATATGACGGGGTGATCGTATCGAACCATGGCGGGCGCCAGTTCGATGCCGCGCCCGCGCCCATCGACGTGCTGCCCGCGATCCGCGATGCGGTGGGGCCCGCGCCGACCCTCTTGCTGGATGGCGGGATACTTTCGGGCCTCGACATCCTGCGTGCGCAGGTCTGTGGCGCCGACGGGGTGCTGGCGGGCCGGGCGTTCATGCTGGGGCTGGCGGCGCTGGGGCAGGACGGCCCCGCCCATGTGGCCGAGACACTGATCGACGAATACCGCATCGCGCTGGGTCAGTCCGGCGCGCTGACGGGCGCTGGCGCACGGGGCATGACACACCGCCATCCCGGCCGCTGGCCCGCCCTCGCCTTCGGGGAGGAAGCGCCATGAGGGGTGACGACGCGATCGCCGGGATCCCTCGGCGCGACGGCCCTGCGGTAGGTGACGGGCGAGCCGGGGGGGCACGATCCGGGACACGCGGCGATTGCCGCTACCGGGTCCGACAGCGCCCGGCAGAGGCGGAGGGGCGCTGGCGATATCGCGGCGCCCTGTCGGGCCCGCGACCGGGTATGGCAGGATAGGGCGGCGCGTGCCGGGGCTGCGCCGTGGCACAAGGAAGGCCGGGACATGCCCCGGCGGGAGGAGACGGAAAGATGACCGAGACGATGGAGAAACCCGCCGTGCGCGCGGTGCTGGAAGCGTTGCAGCCGCTCCTCGGCGACCGGCTGGTGGCCACGCAGGCGGTGCGCGAACATCACGGCCGCGACACCTCGTATCACGCGCCGGCCCTGCCCGACGCGGTGGCCTTTCCACGGACCGAGGCCGAGGTGCAGGAGATCGTGCGCGCCTGTGCTGCCCATGACGTGCCCATCGTGCCCTTCGGTGCGGGCTCGTCGGTCGAGGGGCACACGATCCCGACCCGCGGCGGCCTTTCGGTGTCGACGCGCGAGATGAGCGCCATCGTCGAGGTGCGGCCCGAGGATCAGCTGGCCGTCGTGCAGCCCGGCGTCACGCGCAAGCAGCTGAACACCGAACTGCGCGCCACGGGGATGATGTTCTCGGTCGACCCGGGCGCGGATGCGAGCCTTGGCGGCATCGCGTCGACCCGGGGGTCGGGCACGATGTCCTATCGCTACGGCACGATGCGCGACAACGTGCTGGGCCTGCGCGCCGTCACCGCGGACGGCGAGGTGGTCAAGACCGGCAGCCGGGCCCGCAAGTCGGCGACCGGCTACGACCTGACGCATCTTTTCGTGGGCGCCGAGGGGACGCTTGGCGTCATCACCGAGCTGACCGTGCGGCTGCATCCCGTCGCCGAGGCCATCACCTCGGCCAGCTGCACCTTCGGGTCTGTCGAGGATGCGGTGAACTCGGTCATCGAGCTGGTGCAGTACGGCATTCCCGCAGCGCGCGTGGAATTCCTGGACGAGGTCGCGATCGCCGCGGTCAACGCCTATTCCAAGCTCGACCTGCCGGTGGCGCCGACGCTGCTGTTCGAATTCCATGGCACCGAGGACTGGGCGGCCGAGCAGGCCCGCATCGCCGAGGCGATCTGTGCCGATCACGGCGGCGCGGGGTTCGCCTGGTCGGCGGATGCCGACGAACGCGGGCGTCTCTGGGCGGCGCGGCACGATCTCTACTTCGCGACCAAGGCCATCGAGCCGGGCAAGGAGCTTTACACGGGCGATATCTGCGTTCCGATCTCGCGCCTGGCCGAAAGCATCATGGCCGCGCGCGCCGATATCGACCGGTCGTACCTGACGGGGCAGGTGGTCGGCCACGTGGGCGACGGCAACTACCACGCCAGCTACCTGATCCGCCCGGGCAACCAGGAGGATCTGGCCGAGGCGAACAGGCTTGCCGACCTGATGGTCGGCCGCGCGCTCGAGATGGGCGGCACCGCCAGTGGCGAGCACGGGCTGGGCCTGGGCAAGCTGAAGTTCATGCGCCGCGAACACGGCGACGCCGCGGTGCTGGCGATGCAGGCGATCAAGCGCGCGCTCGATCCCAAGGGGCTGATGAACCCCGGCAAGCTGGGCATGGCGGGCTGACACCCAGCACGGGCAGGCCGTCCTGGCAGGTCACGCGGATGCGCGTGCGTGGCCGCCCGGCGGGCCGTTCCGCGGGCCCGCCCGGGGTCGTTGGCCGCGGGCATGCGCGGGCCCCCTGGCCGGACCCTGAGGACGGGCCTGACTGAAATTCCCCACCGCGGTTGCTTCCGTCCCTGCCGCCCGGCGCAGGCGGCCGGGACGGTCAGCCGCGGCCCAGGAACGGGACCCGGACAGGCAGGATAGTGGTGTCGGTCATCGCGATGTCGGGCGGCATCTGGCACATCAACACCACCAGGCGCCCCAGGTCCTCGGGGAAGATGCAGTTCTCTTCCAGCAGGTCGGTGATCCCGGGTGCGAGAGACGAGCGTGTTGCACCCGGATGCAGCGCGCAGGCGGTGATGCCATGGTCGCGCCCGTCCAGAAGCAGCGATTTCGTCAGCCCCTCGATCGCGAACTTCGTGGCGGTATAGGCGGGCGACTGCGCGCGCGGGCTTTTCGCCGAGAGTGACCCGATGTTGACGATGCGCCCGCCGCCCGCGGGTTTCATCCGGCGCACCGCCTCGCGCGCGCACAGAAAGGCCGAGGTCAGGTTGACGCGCAGCATCTCCTCCCACCGGGCGAGAGACAGGTCCTCGATCGCCGTGTCGTCGGCGATACCCGCGTTGTTGACCAGGATCGCGGGCGGCCCGGCCAGCGCCTCCGTCCTGTCGAAAAGCCGCAGGATCTGCGATTCGTCACCCACGTCGGTGGGGATGGCATGGGCGCGCCCCCCCGCTGCCGTGATTTCGGCTGCCAGCGCCTCGAGCTTGTCGGCGCTGCGGGCGGCCAAGATCGCGACCGCGCCGGCCTGCGCCAGCTGGATCGCGATGCCGCGCCCGATGCCCGAGCTTGCGCCGGTGACGATTGCCGCGCGGCCGGTGATATCCTGCAACATGGGCACCCTCTTCCCTCTGAACTGGTTCTGAACCGGCCCTGCAACGTCCCGTTGCGTCGCCGTTCCATAACATGTTAATCACGATTCCATGAAGCGTGAAGGCCGGAGGGTCGGACCGCTTCGCAGGGTCCGCACCGGGGCCCGCGTGGCGACTGGCGGCCCGGGTTCGGGCCGCAACGGGAGGAGGCGTTGCCGCGACGCGCCATGGCGGGGGGGCCGAACCCGGGCAGGCATGGCCGCCCGGGCGCCGGACCTTCCGCCAGCGCCGGAACACCACACCCCGAAAGACCGTGGGACTATACCGGGTGCGGGCGTGGGGCATGGTCTGCCCCGGCACACGTCCCGCACGCCTGGCTGAAAGGATCCGATGACCCAGATCTCCCCTGTCGTCCTGCCTGCCGGTCCGCTGACCGGGGGCTGTCAGTGCAGCGCGGTCCGATATCGCCTGACGGGCGTGCCGCTGACCTACTACCTGTGCCATTGCACCATCTGCCAGCGGCAGTCCGGCAGCGCCTTCGGGGAGTCGCTGCAGATGCGCGCCGGGGACGTCGAGATCTCGGGCGAGACCGTGGTGCATGCCTACGAGGGCGGGTCGGGCACGACCGTCGAGGCGCGGTTCTGCCCGCGGTGCCACGTGCGCCTGACGCATCGTCGCGCCGACAGCGAAGTTGCCGTGATCAAGGCCGGAACGCTGGACCGGCGCGACTGGCTGCGCCCGGCGGGGCATATCTTTGCGGCGACCGCGCAGCCCTGGATGCCGCTGGACGACACCGTCGCCCTCGTCGACGCGGACCGCCCGGACATGGCGCGCCTGCACGACCGCTGGCAACTGATGCTGCAAGCGGGTAATCCATGCGCCGAACACGACATCGAGGAGACCGACCGATGAAGACACCTCCGTTCCGCGCCGACCATGTGGGGTCGCTTCTGCGCCCGCAAAGCGTCAAGGATGCCCGGACCAAGTTCTACGAGGAGGGCTCGATCCCGGTGGAAGAGCTGCGCGCCGCGGAAGATGCCGCGATCCGCGACGCGGTGAAGCTGCAGGAAGAGGCTGGCCTGCCCGTCGTCACCGACGGCGAGATCCGCCGCTCGTGGTGGCACTACGACTTCATGGGCATGCTCGACGGTCTCGACATTGTCGAACAAGAGGGCTCGGGCCTTGCGTTCACGGGCGTGACGACCAAGGCGAAGGCGCCCGTCGTGTCGAAGCGGATCGACTTCCCCGCGGATCACCCGATGCTGGAACACTTCCGGTTCCTGGCCGGGACCACCAAGGTGATGCCCAAGATCTCGATCCCCGGGCCGTCGTGCTGCCACTACCGGCTGGATGCGAAGAACATCCACGTGAAGGAATACCAGGAAGACATCACCGCCTATTTCGCGGACCTGACGGCGGCGTACAAGAAGGCGGTGCACGCCTTCTACGATGCCGGCTGCCGCTATCTGCAGATGGACGACATCTTCTACGCCTACCTCTGCGACGAGAAGCAGCGCCAGATGTGGAAGGACCGGGGCACCGATCCGGACTGGCTGATCGATGAATATGCCAAGATGATGCGCGATTCGATCGCCGACCGCCCCGACGACATGACCATCGGCATGCACATGTGCCGCGGCAACTTCCAGTCGACCTGGGTGGCGCAGGGCGGCTACGATCCGGCGGCCGAGGCGATTTTCTCGACCGGCATCGACGTGTTCTTCATGGAATACGACACCGACCGGGCCGGCGGGCTGGAGCCGCTGAAGCTGCTTCCCAAGGGCAAGCAGCGGGTCATGCCCGGCTTCATCACGACGAAGTCCCCCGAGCTTGAATCGATCGACGAGCTCAAGAAACACTTCGACGAGGCGTCGAAGTACTGCGACCTCGACCAGCTGGGCATCGCCCCGCAATGCGGGTTCTCGTCGACCGAAGAGGGAAACAAGGTCACCATGGATGACCAGAAGCGCAAGCTTGAGCTTGTCGTGAAGACGGCCGAGGCGATCTGGGGCGAGGTCTGAGCGACCTTCGCCGGAGTTGAGAAAGGCGCGTCACCGCGGGGTGGCGCGCCTTTTTCGTTCAGGGGTGCCCGCCGGGCCACGGGCGGGGTTCTTTCGCAAGGAACGCCCACCCGGGTGGCGTTTGGACTGCGCCTAGTTCGGCCATTTCGGGCTGAGGCGCAGGGCCCCGTCGATGCGGATGACCTCGCCGTTCAGGTAGCGGTTCACCAGCACCGATTCGACCAGCTGTGCGTATTCCTCGGGCCGGCCCAGCCGCGTGGGGTAGGGGATGCCGCGGCCGAGCGCCTCTTGGCTTTCGGCGGGCAGTTCGCCTAGCAGCGGTGTTTCGAAGATGCCGGGGCAGAGCGTCATCACCCGGATGCCGAAGCGCGCGAATTCCCGCGCGATGGGCAGCGTCATAGACACGATCCCGCCCTTCGACGCCGCATAGGCGGCCTGGCCGATCTGCCCGTCATAGGCCGCGACAGAGGCGGTCGCGATCACCACGCCGCGCTCGCCATCCTCCATCGGATCGGCCTCGCTCATCCGGTGGGCGGCCAGGCGCAGGACGTTGAAGGATCCGATCAGGTTCACCTGCACCGTCTTCGTGAAAGCGTCGAGCGGCATGGGACCGTCGCGGCCCACGACGCGCGAGGCGCCGCCGATCCCGGCGCACATCACCACCGCGCGCGGCACGCCATGCGCCTCGGTCGCGGCATCGAGCGCCGCCGTTACCGCGGTCTCGTCCGTCACGTCGGCCACGCAGGCGATGCCGCCGACCTCGTCCGCGACGCGCTGTGCCGCCTCGGCGCTGCGGTCCAGCACCGCCACGCGCGCGCCGCGCTCGGCCAGCCAGCCCGCCGTCGCCGCACCCAGGCCCGAGCCGCCGCCGGTGACCAGAACCGATGTCCCCTCAAGTTTCATCGCCTATCCCCTTTCCGCTTCGATCACGCGGTCCGACCCGCGATAGAGTTCCTCGACCAGCTCGGCCCGGTTCGCCAGCACGCGCCGCTGGTTGACCGACCCCTTGTCCGTCATCTCGCCCGTTTCCAGCGACAGCGGCTCTTCGACCGGCAGCATCCGCAGCACCCGGTTCGACGATCCCGTCGCGCCGGCGGCAAAGCGGCTCAGCCCGTCGCGGATCTGCGCCCGCCACGCGTCGTCCTGCGCCATCTCGGGTTCGGGCGGGAACACCAGCGCGCCCAGGTAGGGCCGGTCGGCGCCGGTGATCGCAAGGTCCCGCAGGGCGCCGCCGAAATGTTCGATCAGCTTCATCCGCAGCGCGCCCGTGGCGACCCATGTTCCGGTGTCGAGCTTGAAGTTCTCGGCCGTGCGCCCGTCGAAGGCGAGGCCTTGGGTGATGTCGTCGGGGTCCACGGGCTTCAACGCGTCGCCGAACTTGTAGAATCCTTCCTCGTCGAAGCAGTCCTGCGACAGATCGGGCCGGCGCCAGTAGCCGGGCATGACGTTCGCGCCCTTCACCCGCGCATCGTACTTGCCCTCGAAGGGCACCAGCTTCAGCGTCACCCCCGGCACCGGCAGGCCAACGTTGCCTGCCGTGTCCTGCGGCCAGGTGCAGTAGAGCGCCCCGGGCGAGGTTTCGGTGGCGCCAAGGCCGGTGGCGATCAGGATGCGGTGGCCGGTGGCCTGCACCGCCAGATCCTCGAGCGCGTCCCATGTGTGCTGCGCCAGCGACGCGCCCGCGTACCAGAGCATCTTGAGATCGCGGAAAAACGTTGCGCGCAGGCTCTCATCCTCGCGCAGGAAGGGGATCAGCGCGTCGTAGCCGGTGGGCACGTTGAAATACCACGTCGGAGAGATGTCGCGCAGGTTGCGCACCGTCTTGCCGATCTCGGATTTCGTCGGTCGCCCGTCGTCGATGTAAAGCGTGCCGCCGTTCATCATCACCGACAGGAAGACCGAGTTGCCGCCCGCCGTGTGGTGCCAGGGCGACCAGTCCAGGATCACCGGCGGTTCGTCGGCGAAATAGGCATAGCCCATCCGCAGCATCGCCTGGTTCGAGGTCAGCATGCCATGCGTATTGGGCACCGCCTTGGGCGAGCCTGTCGAGCCCGAGGTGAACAGGAACTTGGCGATCGTGTCGTCCTCGACCGCTGCGTAGGCGGTGTCGACGGCATCGGTCGGCTCGGTGGCCAGCAGGTCCGCCAGCGGGGTCGAGCCCGCGCCGCCATCGCGCGTGACGAAGGGCAGGTCGGGCATCACCGCGGCCACGGCGGGGCCGAAGGTGCCCGCGTCGGCGGCATAGACCATGCCGGGCGTCACGCCCTCGACCGTGTCGCGCAGGCGCGCGTAGTCGCCGCCCGTCAGCGCATAGGCGGGCGAGATCGCGGCATAGGCCACGCCCACATGCATCGCGGCAAGGCCCAGCAGAGCGTGTTCGATGCTGTTGCCCGACAGGATCGCCAGCGGTCGCTCGGCGCTGATCCCGGCATCCAGCAGCGCCTGGCCCAGGCGCCGCACCTTCTCCAGCGTTTCGGCATAGGTGATGCGCCGCCAGTCGCTGTCCTCGCCCAGCCGGTCCGCCAGGAACACGGCGTCGGGCGTTTCGCCCGCGAAATGCACCAGCCGTTCAGTGATCGTCCCGTGATGGTCGATCAGCTCTTGCCTGTGGCTGATGTAGATGGTGCCGTCGGGGCGCGTCTCGACCTTCGGGTCGCGCGCCAGGACGGCCGCGTCGCGCATCGGCGCGCTGGGCCAGTCGGTCTTGGTCATCATATCCTCCCACGGCGGCGCGCCCTCCCCGGCGGCCGACCCCGGCAATGATGATAGCAATATAATTCACTTGTAAACAATCCCGGCGGCAAGTTAAGTTTGCTGCAGGAGAGGGAGGAGCTGCATGGCCTATATCGAGTATCGGCTCGAGGACGAGATCGCGTACCTGACGCTGTCGCGGCCCGAAAAGCGCAACGCGATGAGCGACAACATGGTCGCCGAGCTGAGCGAGCATGTCGATCGCGCCGCGGCCGAGGCGAAGGCCGTCGTGATCCACGGGCAGGGCGACCATTTCTGTGCCGGGCTCGACCTGTCCGAGCAGGAGATCAAGGATCCGCTGCAGTCGATCATGGGCTCGCGCACCTGGCACGCGGTGTTCCAGCGCATCCGTTCGGGCGCCATTCCCTATTTTGCCGCGCTGCATGGCGGGGCCATCGGCGGCGGGCTGGAACTGGCCGCGGTGGCGCATGTGCGCATCGCCGATGCCACGACCTTCTTCGCCCTGCCCGAGGGCCAGCGCGGGATCTTCCTTGGCGGTGGCGGCTCGGTGAACATCACCCGCCTGATGGGCGTGCCGCGGACCATGGACCTGATGCTGACCGGCCGCGTGCTGAGCGCGGAAGAGGCCGAGCGTATCGGCGTCGTCACCTACCTGACCGAGGCGGGCGGCGCCGTCGCCAAGGCGACCGAGCTGGCCAAGAAGGCGATCACCAACGCGCCGCTGTCGAACTACGCCATCATCAACGCGCTGCCCCGGGTGCCCGAGACGGGCTACGACGAAGGCCTGTTCTTCGAATCGATGATCGCCGCCTTCACCCAGTCGACGCCCGAGGCGCACCAGCGCCTGCGCGACTTTCTTGAAAAGCGCGCGGCGCGTATCGCACCATCGTCATGACCGCGGCGCCGCAGGGCTCCGACGATCCCGTTGCGCCGGTTCCGGCGGACGCCGTCGCCCTGGGCGACCTGGACGGATCGGTGTCCTTCATGCTGCGGATCGCGCAGGTGACGGTCTACGACCGGATCTTCTCGGCCGAGGCCGACCTGCCGCTGAAGCTGGGCGAACACACGGTTCTGAAAGTCGTGGGCGACAATCCCGGCGCGCGGCAGGGGGCCATCGCGGACAAGCTGATGATCAAGTGGTCGCACATGACCAAGGTCGTCAGCGGGCTCGAGGAACGCGGGCTGGTCGAACGCTACGTCCCGCCTCAGGATCGACGGTCGGTCTTCCTGCGGCTGACGGATGCGGGACGCCACGTGGTCGCCGACATGAACCTCAGGCTGGACGCGCTTGATGCCGGGGCCACCGCCGCGCTGGACGCCGACGACCGCGCCGAGCTGCTGCGGCTTTTGCACAAGATTCTGGGCTGGCCGTCGGCCACGTCCAGCTGACACGAGACTTAAAGGGGGAGACACACATGCGGATCGACTTCGACAAGGTCACGGCGATCGACATCCATACCCATGCCGAAGAGCCCTGCGGGCTGCATGCCGATGACGGCTACGACGATTTTCAGGAGGGCATGAAGGAGTACTTCCGCTCGCCCTTCGACCATCCGCCGACGATCCCGGAAACCGCGCAGTTCTATCGCGAAAAGAACATCGCCGCGGTGATCTTTCCGGTCGATGCCGAACGCGAAACCGGGTTCCGCCGCTACAACAACGACGAGATGCTGGAGCTGGCGCAGGAGCATGACGACATCCTGATCCCCTTCGTCTCGATCGACCCGTGGAAGGGCAAGATCGGCGTGCGCGAGGCGAAGAACCTGCTGGCCAAGGGCGCGCGGGGCTTCAAATTTCACCCCACGTTCCAGGGGTTCTACCCCAACGACCGCATGGCCTACGAGCTTTACGAGGTGATCCAGGAGTCGGGGATGCCCGCCCTGTTCCACACCGGCCAGACCGGGGTCGGCGCGGGCATGCCGGGCGGCATGGGAATGCGGCTGAAGTATTCGAACCCGATGTACCTCGACGATGTGGCTGCGGATTTCCCTGATCTCAAGATCATCGCCGCGCATCCGTCCTTTCCCTGGCAGGAAGAGGCGCTGGCGCTGGCCACGCACAAGCCCAACGTCTGGATCGACCTCTCGGGCTGGTCGCCGAAATATTTTCCGCCGCTGCTGGTCCGCTATGCTAACTCCCTGTTGCAGGACCGTGTTCTGTTCGGCTCGGATTGGCCGGCGATTCTGCCCGACCGCTGGCTGCGCGATTTCGAGGCGCTGGAGATCAAGGAGCATGTGCGACCGAAGATCCTGAAAGAGAATGCCCGCAAGATCCTCGGGCTGTGACGGGTGATGCGCAGCCCGCAGAATGGCTGCGCAGACAGACCGGACTGACATTTCCATGGGAGGAAACCTGATGAAAAAGACTGCTCTGACACTCGCCGTTGCGGGGTTTGCCGCGGGATTTGCCGCCACGGCCGACGCGCGCGACCTGCGCCTGGCCCCCGGCGCGCCGCCCGCGCACCCCGCCTACGACCCGATGTACCTGACGCTGCAGGAGAACCTGCCGTCCGAGACCGGCGACGCGCTGACCGGCACCATGCTGGGCACCGAGGTCGTCAATATCGGCACCATGCTCGCCTCGCTGCAAAGCCAGGTGGCCGAGGTCGGGAACTTCCTGCCGCTCTACTACCCCGCCACGGTGCCCAGCTCGGCTCTTGCGGGCGATTTGGCCTTCCTCGGGACCAACCCCCACGCCATGGGCGCGGCGATGACCGAATACGTCGTCACCTGTGAGGATTGCCTTGAAGAGTTCAAGGAGGCGGGGCTTGTCTTCGTCGGCGCCGGGTCGTCGGATGTCTACGTTCTGATGACCGACCAGCCGGTCGAGACGCCGCAGGACATGCAGGGCCTGCGCCTGCGGTCGGGCGGGTCGCCGTTTTCGCGCTGGGCCGAATCGATGGGCGCCGCGCCGGCGTCGGTCCCTGTCTCGGACCAGTTCGAACAGATGAGCCAGGGCGTGATCAACGGCACCATGGCCTCGGTCAACGATCTGGTGTCCTACCGCATGGTCGATCTGGTGAAATACGTCACCGAGATTCCGCTGGGCACCTATCACGCGACCTCGAACTTCACCGTCGCGCTGCCCACGTGGCAGTCGCTTTCGGCCGAGGAGCGGGCGGGCTTCATGCGCGCCGCGAACAAGGGCAACGTCGCCTTCACGCAGGACTGGGGCTATGACCGGCCCGAGCGTGCGCGCCAGGAAGCCCGCGACGCGGGGATCGAGTTCATCGAGCCCAGCCAGGAGCTGATCGACGCGACCGAGAAGTTCACGACCGAGGATCTGGCCACCGTCGAGAGCATGGCCGCCGACACCTACGGGATCGAGGGCGCGGGCGACAAGATCGCGCGCTTCCAGGAACTGGTCGAAAAGTGGACCGCCATCGTCGACGAAACCGGCGGCGATCTCGATGCGCTGGCGCAGCGCCAGCAGGAAGAGATCTGGGACAAGGTCGATCCCGAAGCCTACGGGCTTTGATCCGACACTGACCTCAGGGGCCGGCGCCGCGGGTGCCGGCCCTTTTCGCGCCCTCTCCCCGCCGGGTGGTCCGCCGGGCGGGGACCTCATGCTTCGGAGGCGCCCGTAAGGCGGGGCTCCGTCCCGCGACGCCGTCCATCCCGCCACCAGGAGGCGACATGATCGACACCCTCATCCGTCTGGCCCGCAGGCTGACCGACGCGCTGGCGCTGCTGGGCGCCATCGGCGTCGTCGCCATGCTGATCCACATCACCGTCGACGTGGTGCTGCGCCAGATCGTCAACGTCCCGATCCCGGCCACCATCGAGATCGTGTCGCGCTATTACATGGTGATGGTCGCCTACCTTGCGCTCGCCTGGGCCGACCGGCGGGGCGAGATGATCTCGGTCGAGGTCTTCGCCGCACCGCTGGCCCGCTGGCGGCGGCCCAATCAGGTGCTGGTGCACCTGCTGTGCGCCGCGGCCTTCGTGGTGCTGACCTACACCACGTGGATCGAGGCGATGCGCCAGTTCCACACGGGCACCTACGTGATGTCGCTGAACGTCGCCGTGCCGGTGTGGCCGTCGTATTTCGTGCTGCCCGTCTCGTTTGCGCTGGCCTGCCTGATCAGCCTGCTCAAGGTTGCGGTGGCGCTGGCGGGGCGCGACGCCGATACCGCCCTGCGCCAGCCCGCACCGCATTCAGACACCGGAGAGACCGCCCGATGAACGTCACCGCAGGTTTCGCAGCGCTTGGCATCCTTCTGGTCCTGCTGGCGCTTCAGGTGCCGATCGGCGTCGCGCTGATCCTCGTCAGCTTCGGCGGGATCTGGTTCCTTCTGGGCCTGACCCCCGCCGTCGGCATCCTGTCGGCCACGCCCTACGAATTCATCGCCAGCTGGACGCTGTCGGCCGTGCCGATGTTCCTGCTGATGGGCTTTGTCGCCTATCATTCGGGCCTGACGACGGGACTTTTCGACGCCGCCAAGATCGCGACGCGCAAGGTGCCGGGCGGGCTGGGGCTGGCGGCGATCTTCGGTTGCACCGGCTTCGCGGCCGTCTCGGGGTCGTCGATCGCCTGCGCTGCCACGATGGGCCGCATCGCGATCCCCGAGATGGTGCGCGCGGGCTATCGCCCCAGCTTTTCCGCCGGGATCCTGGCCGCGGGCGGCACGGTGGGGGCGCTGATCCCGCCCTCGATCCTGATGATCGTCTACGGCGTCTTCGCCGAAACCTCGATCACCCAGGTGTTCCTGGGCGGCATCTCGGTCGGCATCCTGACGGCGATCTCCTATTCACTGGTCGTGATCCTCGTCGCCGTGTTCCGCAAGGACATCATCCCGAACGAACCTGCGGCGACCGATCATATCGACGGCCGCGGCCTGCTGCGCGACGTGGTGCCGCTGATCTTGCTGATCGTGCTGGTCTTCGGCGGGCTCTTCGGCGGGCTCTTTACCGCGACAGAGGCGGGTGCCATCGGCGCCGCCGGCGCGATCGTCATCGCCACCGTCGTCGGCCGGCTCAGCTGGGCGGGCTTCCGCGCCGCGCTTCTCGAAACGCTGGGCACCTGTGCCGCGCTCTTCATCATCGGGGCGGGGGCGGCGATGTTCACCCGGTTCCTCGGGCTCTCGGGCGTTGCGGGGTTCCTCAACAGCACGGTTTCGGGGCTGGACCTGGGGTATTTCGGACTGATGGCCGTGGTCGTGCTGATCTACATCCTGATCGGCATGTTCCTCGAACCCTTCGGGGCGATGCTGATCACCCTGCCGATCCTCCTGCCGATCTTCGAGACGCAGGGCATCGACCTGATCTGGTTCGGCGTGCTTCTGGTCAAGCTTCTGGAGGTGGGGATGATCACCCCGCCACTGGGGATGAACGTCTTCATCATCCGGTCGGTCGCGGCCAATCACGTCAGCCTGGGCGACGTGTTCAAGGGCGCGCTGTTCTTCATCGGGGCCGACATCGTGGTGATCGCGCTGATGATCGCCTTCCCCGACCTCGTGATGTTCCTGCCCAACCTCTAGGGGACTGCCATGCACCATCTTCTGACCGACGAAGACCGCCGCTTCCGCGACGAGATCGCCGAAACGCTGCGGGCCGAGATCCCGCAGACGCTGCGCGACAAGATGCGCCGCGATATCGAGCTTGAGCGTGAAGACTTCGTGGAAAGCCAGCGCATCCTGAACCGGCTGGGCCTTGCCGTGCCGCACTGGCCGGCCGAGTGGGGCGGGCGCGACTGGACGCCGATTCAGCGGCACCTCTACCTCGAACAGATGCAGGTGAACGCGGTGCCGCCGCCCTTGCCCTTCAACGTCGATATGGTGGGCCCGGTGCTGGCCCGCTTCGGCACCGACGCGCAGAAGGAGAAATTCCTGAAGCCTACCGCCAACCTCGACATCTGGTGGTGCCAGGGGTTTTCCGAGCCCAACGCCGGGTCCGACCTTGCCTCTCTCGTCACCCGGGCCGAACGGCGCGGCGACGGCTGGGTGCTGAACGGGCAGAAGACCTGGACCAGCTATGCCCACCACGCCGACTGGATGTTCGGGCTTTTCCGGACCGATCCGCAGGCGCCGAAAAAGCAGATGGGCATCTCCTTCCTGGTCTTCCCGATGGACACCCCCGGCATCGAGGTGCGCGAGATCGAGACGTCGGACGGCCGCCACGAGGTGAACGAGGTCTTTTTCTCCGACGTCGAGGTCGGCGCCGACGCGCTGGTGGGCGAGGAGAACCGCGGCTGGGACGTGGCCAAGTTCCTGCTGGGCAATGAACGTCACAACATCGCAGGCCTCGGTTGGGTCAAGATGCGACTGAACCTGCTGCGCGAGCTGGCCGAGCGTGACGGGCCCACGGGGCGGCTTTGGGACGATCCCGAGTTCCGCCGCCGTTTTGCCCAGCTCGAGGTCGATACGCGCGCTGTCGACATGCTCCAGATGCTGGCGCTGACCGGTCAGGCGGCGGGGGCCTTCGGTGCGCCCGATCACGCGGCCTCGGTCCTGAAGATCCGCGGGTCCGAACTTCAGCAGGCCACGACCGAGCTTCTGCTCGATGCGCTTGGGCCGGTGGGCGGGCCCGAGCTGGCCGATGCCGCGGCGGGCTACATGAGCTTTCGCAAGCTGTCGATCTACGGCGGCTCGAACGAGATCCAGCGCGAGATTCTGGCCAAGGCCGCGCTGGGGCTGTGAGGGGGAGAGACGCGATGGACTTCGAGATCAGCGAAGAAGACCGGATGCTGGCCGACCTGGCCGAGCGACTGTTTCCGCCACAGGGCACCTCTGCCGATGCCGCCACCGTGGCCGAGGCCGGGCTTTACGCCCTGACCGTGCCCGAGGATGCGGGCGGGTTCGGCGGCGGTCTCCTGTCGGTCTGGCACGTCGCCCGCGCCGCGGGGCGGGGGCTGGCCGGCGTACCGCTGACCCAGACCGCGATCCTGCCCGGCGCGCTTTTGGCCGCGTCGGGGCAGGACACGCTGGCGCAGGGGCTGGCTGCGGGCGAGGCGCGGGTGGCGGCCTGTCTCGACCCCGGGCTGACCGTTGCCGGGGGGCGGGTGTCGGGCCAGCTTTCCGATATCGTGGGGGCCGAAGGTGCCGACTGGCTGATCGCCCCGGCAGATGGCCCCGAGGGGCGGCAGCTTCTGCTGCTTCCGCTGGGCGGGGCCGACGTCACGCCGGCGCCGCTGTTCGACGGGACGCCTGCGGCCCGGATCGCCATGGACATGGACCTGCCCGGCGACGCGGTTCTGGCCGGAGGCAACGCGGCCGAGGATGCCCTGACCCTCGCGCGGCGGCTGCTGTGGCTTGCCGTTGCCGCCGAAACCGCGGGCGCGGCCGAGGCCGCGGTGGCCGAGACGGCCGCCTACCTGCCCGACCGCAAGCAGTTCGGACAGCGCTTGGCCGATTTCCAGGCGCTGCGGCACCGGCTGGTCGACATGATGATCGCGGCGCAGGAGATCCACGCGATGTCCCTGCACGCGGCCATGGCGCTGGGGGCCGGGGCGGTGGATGCCGATGTCGTGCTCGAGGCGGCGCTTCTCAAGGCCGCCCTGGCCGGGCGCCGTGTCGGGCAGGAGGCTGTGCAACTGCATGGCGGCGTCGGCGTCACGCAGGAATACCGCATCAGCCGCGTGTTCCAACGCCTGACCCGGCTGGGCCTTGCCGCCGGCGGCGTTTCGGGACTGACACAGCGGCTTGCCGGCCGCGAGGCGCGGCTGCTGGGCTAGCAGCCGCATCCCGCGCCTTGCCGCCTGCCTTGCCACCCGCCTTGTTTCGCAACGCGATCCGGGTGGGGGCACCCGCGCAGCGCGGCATGACGCCGTGCCACGGACGATCCGCGGGGCAAGAGGTGGGGCGAGAGGCCGGGCCGCGATCGGGGCGGCCCGGCCCGCCGTCAGCTCAGCACCCGCTTGAGCCGCGGCAGGCGCGCAAGCACGACCATGTCTAGCGCGACGACCACCAGCAGGGCGATGCCCGCCATCGGAAAGGCCATGGCCAGCGCGAGGGCTGCCAGCACCGCGCCCTTCCACAGCGGCATGTCCCGCGGCATCGGCGGCGCGGCCAGCCGCCCCGCACCCGAGGGGCGGCGTTTCCACCACATGGCGATCCCGGTGACACAGGTTGCGATCACCAGCGCCAGGAACACCAGGTTGAAGACGAAGTTCCAGATCCCCACCAGCCCCTTGTGCAGGCCGATGCCCCAGGCCATCGCCTTGGCCAAGGGCGTGTAATCGGCGTACCGCACGTCGGCCAGGACGTTGCCGGTATACTGGTCGAGATGCGTTGTCCGGTCCTCCCACGGCATCACGCCGTCTTCGTTGCGGACCTCGGCCATGATCGTGAAGACGCCCGTCTCGTCCTGCGGAAGGGTGATCTTGTACTGGCCCGAGAACCCGTTCTGCCCGGCCCAGTCGCTGACGGTGTCGAGCGTGACGGCCCGCGACACGCCGGCGTCACCTGCCGCGCTGCCCGAGGCCGGCATCGGCACCTGCTCCATCCCCCACGGCACGTCCTGGTGGCCCGCGTGGTTCATCGAGGCGTGGGTGCGGTCCGACAGGGGAATGTTGCTCCAGCTCTTTTCGGCCGGGAAGGACGCCCAGGGCTGCACGAACTTCGCGCCCCAGATGCCCGACCACGCCAGCCCCGACAGGACGAAGAGCATCAGGAAAACCGAAATCACCGTGCCCGCGCTGGCGTGCAGGGACTTGAACAGCCCGCGCCCCCGCGCCCGCAGGTCCGGCACGATGGCGCAGACGCCGGCCTCGGGCAGCCACATCCAGAGCCCGGTGACGATCAGCAGGACCACCGGCGAGGCGGCGGTTTCCATGACCCGGTCGCCCGCATCGCCGATAAGCAGGGTACCGTGAATGCGGTTGGCGATGGCAAAAAGCGTGGTGGTCTTGTCCTGGCTGTTCAGGACCTCGCCGCTATAGGGATCGACGGCCACCGACATGACGGTGCCGTTTGCCGCGATGGCGAAGAAGGCGGGGCGGTCGGCGGCCTCGGGGGCGACGTACTGGTCCAGCCGGCCGCCGGGGACCGACGCCAGCGCGGCCTCGGCCTGGGCGGTGACGGGGATCGGGGTCCCCGTTGCGGCGACGTCGGCCACGTGGCCCAGCTGGTCGAACTGGCAGTCGAGATCATCATGATTGTCCCGGTCAGGGCGAGGATCAACAGGAAGGGCACCACGAAGAGCCCGGCATAGAAGTGCCATCGCCATGCGGCGAAATAGAGCGTGTTGGCGCCGGTCCGGGGCGATGTCCCGCCCGGCGCAGGGGTCGACGGTGAAAGGGTGGTCATTCGATCTGGGTCCTGAGATGGCAGCCTGCGCCCGCGTCGTCCGCAGCGCGGGGTGGGCGGGGCAAGGCCGAGTCGTGCTATGCGGATGACGCCACGCATCCGGCACCGCCGGCCCGGTCGGGGCCCGAACGGGTTCCTGCCGGCGCTCTGCCGCTGTCGCGTGCAGGCGTGGCGTCACGTGAGGCGCCGCCCGGGGCACTCCCCGCGCGGGCGTGGACGTCGATGATCAGGTAAGGCGGGGCGGAGCGCGGGGCGCGGCCTGCGGGCGGAGATGCCTGTGCCCGACCACCAGGTCGCGGCCAAGGCGATCCACGATCACCCGCGTGATGCGCCGCCCGGCATCCGGGGCGGTCAGCCGCGGCGGATCTGGCAGCTTGTGGCAGAAGGGGCAGCGGTGGTCGTGCCCGTCCTCGGTCACGCCGCAGAACTCGGCGATCGGGGTGCCGAGCGCCCGGGCCACCGCCTGCCGCTCCAGCGTCTCGCGGTCCGGCGCCATGAGGGACGCGGAGACCACGCTGACCGCCACCAGGACGGCGACCATCAGGAAGGTCAGGATGCTGCGAGCCGCTTGGCGTGTCATGCCGCCGCTATAAGCCTGCGCCAGCGGACCGGAACAGGATAAGTCACGCGGGGCAGGCCGGGTGGCCGGGCCGGGCGGCAAGGCCGCGACACCCGGCAGCCCTGCCACACCCCTCGACCCGCCGTCCCCGTGTCGAGGCGCGGACACCCCAAGGCGGGGATGCTGCCGGGGCAGGTGCCGGAACGGGGCCGGCGGGCCCTGCACCCGTCGGCCGCTGGGGTGCCGGGTATGCCCCGGCGCGGTGCATCGGGGGGCCGCGCTCAGGACGTCATGTCGATCCAGACCGACTTGGTCTCGAGGAACTCGTCGAGATGCTCCGCCCCGCTTTCGCGGCCATAGCCCGACTGGCGGAAGCCGCCCATCGGCACGGCGGGGTCCATCAGCTGGTAGGCGTTGATCCAGACCGAACCGGCGCGGATCGCCCGCGCCATGCGGTGCGCGCGGCCCAGGTTCTCGGTCCACACCCCGGCGCCCAGGCCGAAGACGGTGGCATTGGCCCTGCGCACGACCTCCTCCTCGTCCTTGAAGGGGATCGCGGCGACGACGGGGCCGAAGATCTCTTCGCGCACGATGCGCATGTCGTCGCGCACCCCGCCAAAGACGGTGGGTTCGACGAAATACCCCGCCTCGTGCGCGGGACTGGCCATCCGCCCGCCGCCAAGGCGCAGCTCGGCCCCCTCGGCGGTGCCGACGTCGAGGTAATCCAGCACCCGCTTCATCTGCCGCTCGGACGCGATGGGCCCGATCTGCGTCTGCGGATCATGCCCCGGCCCCACTCGCAGCGCGCGCGAGAAATCGACGACGCGCTCGACGAAATCCTCGAAGATATCCTCCTGCACGAACAGCCGCGTGCCCGCCGAACAGACCTGTCCCGTGTTGCCGAAAACGGCCATCGAGGCGCCCGCCACGGCGCGGTCGAGGTCGGCATCGGCAAAGACGATGTCGGGCGACTTGCCCCCCAGTTCGAGCGACAGGCGCTTGAGATTGCCCATCGACGCCTCGACCACCCGGCGCCCGGTCTCGGACGAGCCGGTAAAGGCCACCTTGTCCACGTCCATGTGCGCGGCCAGCGCCGCCCCGGCCTCGGGGCCCGTGCCGGTGACCACGTTGACCACGCCCTCGGGCAGCCCGGCCTCTTCCAGAAGCTCGATCAGCCGCAGGGTCGACAGCGAAGCCTCCTCGGCCGGTTTCAGCACCAGGGTGCAGCCGGTGGCTAGGCAGGGTGCCAGCTTGATCAGCGCGGCGCCCAGCGGCGCGTTCCACGGGATGATCGCCCCCACCACGCCGATGGGTTCGCGGGCGGTATAGCTCAGCACCTCGCCGGGGACCGAGTTGTCGATGACATCACCGTGCAGCGCGGTCGTCAGCCCCGCGTAGTAGCGGATGACGGAAGGCGAACGGCGGCGCATCGCGGGCAGCCGCGCGATGGGGGCCCCCATTTCGAGCGTGTCGAGCCAGGCCAGTTCGTCGATGTGCTGCTCGACCAGATCGGCGAGGCGCAGCATCAGCGCCTGCCGCTCGCCGGGTTTCACCCGTCGCCACGGGCCGTCGAAGGCCGCGCGGGCGGCGGCGACGGCACGGTCGACATCCGCCGAGGTGCCGCGGGCGATCTGCGCCAGTTCGCTGCCGTCCGAGGGGTTCATCGTGGGCAGGGTCGCGCCGTCCTCGGCCTCTACCCACCGGCCGCCGATGAAAAGCTTCTGGGCAGGGCGCGACAGGAATGGCGTGCGGCGGAAATCGATCTGGGTTGCGCTGTTCATGAGAATGTCCTTTCGGCTGTCCGGGACGGCCGACGCGGGCCGCGCAACCGGGCTTTTGGGGAAAACACTGTGGTCAGGCGGCGACCGTGTCGCGCTGTGCGGCACGGATCATGTCGGCGGCCTTTTCGGCGATCATCACGGTGGGGGCGGCGGTGTTGCCCGAGGGGATCACCGGCATCACCGAGGCATCGACCACCCGCAGCCCGCCGATGCCGTGCACCCGCAGGTCGGGGGCCACCACCGCGTCCGTCCCCGTGCCCATGGCGCAGGTGCCCACGGGGTGGAAGGTGGTCGCGATGGACCGCCGCGCATAGTCGAGCAGCGCGTCATGGCCCTGCACCTCGGCGCCCGGAGCCACCTCTTGCGGCGAAAGGTGCGCCATCGCGGGCGCGCCCGTGATGCGGCGGACAAGCTCGACGCATTTCACCGCGATCTGCCGGTCGTAGTCGGTGTCGAGGTAGTTGTGCAGGATCTCGGGCGGCGCCTCGGGGTCGCTGCTGCGGGCATGGGCATGGCCGCGGCTGGTGGGGCGCAGGATGCACACCGCCGAGGTGATGCCGGGATAGGGGTGCATCGGCCCGCCCACGCGGTCATAGCTGGCGGCCGAGACGTGAATCTGCACGTCGGGGGCCACCGCGTCCTCCATCACCTTGGTGAAGGCAGCCAGAAGGGCGGGCTGCGCCGAAAGCGGCCCCTTGCGGCGGGTGACGTAGTCGAGCCCCATCAAGGCCTTGCCCAGCAGGCTGCCGGCGCGGCCATTGAGCGTGACCGTGTTCGACAGCCGGGTCTGGACGCGCACCTGCCAGTGGTCCTGCAGGTTCCGGCCCACCCCCGGCAGGGCGTGCAGGGGCGTGATGCCGATGGATCTCAACCGCTCCGGATCGCCTATGCCTGAGCGTTCCAGCAGCGCGGGCGAGGCATAGGCGCCGGCGCAGCACAGCACCTCGGCCTTCGCGGTGGCGTGGTGCGGTTCGCCGTCCTTGTGCCACAAGAGCCCCGTGGCCCGGTGTCCGTCCAGCGTGATCTGGTCGACCGTGGCGCCCGTGACGACGGTCAGGTTGGGGCGCTTGGCGATCTTGTGCAGAAAGGCCTTGGCCGTCGATTGCCGACGTCCGCCGTGGATATTGGCCTGAAAATAGGCGACGCCGGTGTTGTCGCCGGAATTGTAGTCGGGCGTTTCGGGGATGCCCACCTGCGTCGCGGCCCCGCGATAGGCGTCGAGCGCGGGCCAGCGCATGCCGGGATCGCCGATGCGCCACTCGCCGGTCCCGCCACGGCCCTGCATCGCCTCGCCGTCCCATGTCTCGGACCGCATGAAATAGGGCAGGACGTCGGACCAGCCCCAGCCGGTATTCCCCAGCGCGGCCCAGTTGTCGTAATCCCAGCGGTGGCCGCGGACGTAGACCATGCCGTTGATGCCGGTCGACCCGCCCAGCATCTTGCCCCGTGGCAGGGGGACGACGCGGCCGCCGAGGTTCGGCTCGGGCTCGGTCTTCAGCATCCAGTCGAAGCGCGGATTGCCGATCACGTAGGGAATGAAGAGCGGGATTTCCGAATAAAGGTGCCGCCCCGATCCCCCGGCCTCGACCATCAGCACGCGGATGGCGGGGTCGGCCGTCAGTCGGTTGGCCAGGATGCAGCCTGCCGTCCCGCCACCCGCGATGATGTAGTCGTAGCTTTCGCTCGCCATGCGATGATGTCCCCCCGTGGCCGACAGTCAGGGCAAAGGGGCGCAGCTGCGCCCGAGGCGCGCGGCCCCCACCCTGACGTCAATGCGGCAGCCTCCCCTGCCTTTGGGGAAGCGTGGCGGGGCATGGCCTATTCGTCAAATGGGATTGATGGCGCTATTGATGAATATCTTTCATCATGTTGTTGCCGCGGGCCCAAGTGCCGTCAGCCGGTCTACGATCAGCTCGATCAAAGCGGCGGCGGCGTCCGAGGGGGGCGTATCGGTGCGGGTCAGCAGCCCGATGGTGCGGGTCACTCTGGGGTCTTTGATTCCGATGGTGCGCAGACCCTGATAGCCGGGCTGCGATTGCTCCAGCTTGGGCACGATCGACACACCGAGGCCTGCCTTGACGAAGCCCACGGCGGTGGCGATGTTTTCGGCCTGATAAGTCCAGTGTGCAAGGATGCCGGTCGATCGCAACGCATCGTTCACGACGCTGTTGCCGATCAGGTCGTGCTGGGCGAGATCCGCCCATGTCGTGTCCGAGGTATCGGCGAGAGCGTGGTCCTGCCGGCAGACGGCGACGAAATCCTCTTCGTAAAGGGCGCGGTATTGCGTGCGTGCCTGAGGACCTTCGCGCGTCAAGAGGGCGAATTCGACCTGTCCTGCATCGACCTGCTCGGCGATGGCCCAGGCGTAGGTATCGATCACCCGCACCCGCACGCCGGGATGGCTGGCGCGGAAGTCATGCAGGATCTCGGCCAGAACCGAGGAGGCGAGCGAGGGTATGCAGCCCAGCGTCACCTCGCGCCGGCGCAGTTCGCCCAGCCGCTTGAGATCGCCCAGGGCGCCTTCGAGATCGGTGATCGAGCGGCGCGCGCGCGGCAGCAGCGCCAGCGCCTCGGGCGTCAGGGCCAGCCGACGCGTGGTGCGGACGAAAAGCGCGATGCCAAGCTCGGTCTCGAGCTTGGCGATGCGGTGCGACAGGGCGGTCTGCGACAGGTTCAGCC
This sequence comes from Mesobaculum littorinae, assembly GCF_004011175.1. Lineage (GTDB taxonomy): Bacteria > Pseudomonadota > Alphaproteobacteria > Rhodobacterales > Rhodobacteraceae > Tranquillimonas > Tranquillimonas littorinae. Next base: position 546,179 of record NZ_RQXX01000003.1, read on the forward strand.
GCTGGGCCGCGGCGTTGAAGCTGCCCGCATCGGCAATGGCGATGAAGGCCTGCAGCCCGTTGACGTCGATCTTCATGCGGCGGCCCCGGGGGACCGCCGCATGCGCGTCAGTTCATCAGCGACGGCAGCCACAGGCTGATGCCCGGGAAGGAGACCAGAAGGATCACGACGACCAGATCGCACAACAGGAACCATCCCACCCCGCGGAAGATGGTGGTGAGCGGGATCGTCTTGCCGACGACGCCCTTCACCACGAAGACGTTGAAGCCCAAGGGCGGTGTCAGCATACCGACCTCGATGAACTTCACCACCAGAACCCCGTACCAGATCAGGTCGAAGTCCAGCGCCTTCAGCAGCGGGATGAAGACCGGCATCGTGATCAGCATGATCCCGATGGGGTCGAGGAACATGCCGAGGATCAGGTAGATCACCGACATCGCGAGGACGATCAGCACCGGGTCCAGCGCCAGCGGCGCAACAAGGTCGGTCAGCATCTGGCTGGCGCCAGAGAAGGACAGAAGCCGGGTGAACATCAAGGCGCCCATGCCGACGAAGAAGATCTGCGCCGTGGTCATGATCGCGTCGCGCACCGCCTCCCACAGCTTGAGGAAGGTCATGCGCCGTTGGACCACAGCGATCAGCAGGGCCAGCACCGATCCCGCCGCACCCGCCTCGGTCGGGGTGACGATGCCGCCGTAAAGCCCGCCGATCACGCCGAAGACCAGCACGATCAGCGGCCAGATCTCGCGCAGCGACTTCCAGCGTTCGCGGCTGAGGTCGGTCCCCTCGTAGGGGGCGGCGGGCGACAGGGCGGGGTTCAGCTTGCACCGGATCATGATCATCGCGGTATAGGCGCCCGCGGTCAGCAGGCCCGGGATGATCCCCGCGATCAGCAGGCTCGCGATCGAGGTTTCGGCGAAGATGCCGTAAAGAACCATCAGGATCGACGGCGGGATCAGCGCCGCGATGGTGCCCGCGCTGGCGACGACGCCGGTGGCCAGGCCCTTTTCGTACCCTGCCTTCAGCATCTCGGGGATGGCAAGCCGCCCCATGGCGGCCGCGGCGGCAACCGAGGATCCGCAGCCCGCCGCGAACCCGGCCGAGGCGATGTTGGCCGCGACGGCCAGCCCGCCCGGCAGCCCCGACAGCCATAGTCGCGCGGCGTGGAACAGTGACGTGGCGATGCCCGAGACATAGACGATCGAGCCCATGAGCAGGAACATCGGGATCGCCGACAGGTCCCAGTTCGCGGCAAAGTAATAGGGCACCTCGCGCATCTGGCCCAGCGCCACGTTGAAATTGCGAAGCTCCCAGAAGCCGAGAAAGCTGACGACGCCGAGCGCGACGCCGATCGGCGTGCGGATGGCGATAAGGGCCAGAACGCCGCCGAGGCAGACGAGGCTGAGTGTCAATCCGTCCATGGTGGTCCGTTCAAGCTTCGGGCATGCGGTTGTGGTGGTCCTCGTCGGGACCCGCGCCGGGTGTCAGGATGCGGATGAAGCGCAGAAGGAAGCACAGAAACAGGCTGGCCCCCGCGATGGGCAGCAGCCAGCGGCCCGGCCACACCGTCAGGTAGCCGCCCGGGATCTCCAGCACTTCGCCCTGGTTCATGCGCCGGTCGGCCGAGATCCAGCTTTGCCACGTGAAGGCACCCAGGTAGAGGATGCCCAGAAGCGTGGTGAAGCCGTCGAGCGCGCGGCGCACGCCCGGGCTCATGAACTCGGTAAAGACGTCGGCCGAGATGTGATCGTCGCGCTTGCCCAGAAGCGCGATGGGCAGGAACGCCGCGGCGATCATGTAGTAGCCCGCGACCATCTGGTTGGTGGTCCGCAGGGGCGAGTTGAAGACCGTGCGCGCGACGATGTCGATGCTGATGTGGATCATCATCGCAAAGCCCGCGATGATCGCCACGGCCATCAGGGCCCGCGACCACCACTCAAGCACGCTGTCGAGTGTGCGGATCACGGGCGGTCTCCCCGGGTCGGCCTTTCGGCGCCCTCGGCGCCGGGGGCGGCAAGGATGCCGGGGGCGGCGTGGCCCGGGCGATGCGGATTGCGGCCTTGGCCGGACGCGGCCGTTCCGGGCCCGGCCGCCGCGATCGCGGCAGCGGTCAGTCGTGTCATCAATGCTCTCCTCCCATGGGAAAAGGGGCCCGCGGCGGGGCCCCTTCGCGGCGCGTCAGAGCGTCGACAGGTCGACCTTGGAATAGACCTCTTCCCAGAGCGTCTCGGCGAACTTGTCGACGTCGGTGCCGATCTCCTCGGACAGCTTGCCCCACTTGATCAGCGCCTCGTCATAGGCGTCGAGGAACGCCTCGGGGTCTTCCACCCCGAAATTTGACGCCATCTCGATCGCGGTCGTGCGCTGTTCCTCAAGGTAGCGGTCCATCATGGCCTGCCATTCCTCGGGGTTTTCGGGTGCGACCATCTTGACGCCGTTGTTGGCGATCTGGTCCTCCAGCGTCTCGTTGGTGCCGATGACGAAATTGTTGATCGTGTGCATCGCCGACAGCCATGGCGCGGCGCGCAGGTGCGCCATCTTCTGTTCTTCGGTGAAGCCGTTCCAGACGTCGCGGTTGATCATCAGGCCGACGATGGGGGACGACACGCCCAGGCTGAAATCGGTGACGTTCTTGGCGAAATCGCCGTAGCCGAAGGTTTTCAGCCAGTCGCCGATGCCGGTGGTGCAGTCCACGCCGCCGCGCTGCAGCAGCGACACGGTATCGGCAAGCGAGACCGAGACGGTCGAGGCGCCCGCCATTTCCATGATGTTGAGCGGCGCGCCCGAGGCGCGCACGCGCAGCCCCTGAAGCTGGTCGACCCGGGTGATCGGGTCGCGGCAGATCAGCATGTAGGGGGCCGAGGCATAGCCGCCCATCGGCACCTGGTTGAGGTTGCGCGTCTCCTCCAGGCAGGAGGGGCAGTGCAGCATCATCACCTCGTTCGCGGCGCCCGCGGCGGCGACGGGGTCGTCGCCCGGCACGGCCAGCCCGTAAAGCGTGGCGATCGACGGCAGCAGGTTCGGCACGTAGTTCGCCGCGGCGACGCCCGCATCCATCAGGCCGTCCTGGATCGCGGCGAAGGTTTCCACCCCGCCCGCCAGCTGGCCGCCGGCGATCAGCTCCCATTGCACCTCGCCGTTGGTCTCTTCGTCCACCCGGCGGAACACCTCGGGCAGGGCGTCCGAGTTGATGTAGTCGGACGCGGGCACCCACGACCCGTATGTATACGTTTCGGCCATCGCGCCGGTGGCGCCGACGGCAATGGATGCGGCCGTGGCCAGCATGCGGTTCATTGCGGTTCTCCTCCCCAAACTCCGGCGCGGCCCGCTATTTTCGCCAGCCCGACGCAAGATAGTTGGGATGTTAACTACAACCTATCGCGACTTAAAGCCCAAGTTTTGGGCTTTGTGGCGCAGGGGTTACGGGGCTTGCGACAGTGGCAATTAACATGTTAAACGCATATATCGCCGCCCGTGACCGAGGCGCGGCGCCGTCGGGAAGGCGGGGGCAGACGGGAGGAACGTGATGCTGACGAGACCGGATCAGACAGAGGCCGCGCCAATCGTGGGCATCGGCGCGATCGATTGCGATGTGCATACACGCTTGCCGCGCCAGGGTGACCTCATGCCCTTTCTCGACAAGTATTGGCAGGACATGTTCCCCTATCGCGACATCGACCTGATGGAACTGATGTCCTACCCCGTCTCGACCGCGCCCTTCACCCGCGGCGGGGCTGCCGGGCCGGGCAAGGGCGGGGTCGAGGATGCCGCCACGCTGAAACGCGACCTGCTGGACCCCTTGGGCCTCGGGGCGGCCGTGCTGAACGTCGTCAACGGCATCCAGGCGATCTTCGACCCCTATCTGCAGACCGTGCTCTGCCAGGCGACGAATCGCTGGCTCGCGTCCGAATGGCTGGACCGGGACGACCGCCTTCGCGCCTCGCTTCTGGTGCCCTTCCGCAATGTCGAGGCGGCGGTGAAGGAGATCGAGGCCTACGCGGGCGACAAGCGTTTCGTGCAGATCCTCGCGCTGGCGCAGGGCGAGGGGCTTCTGGGTCAGCGCCAGTTCTGGCCGATATGGGAGGCGGCGGCAAAGCACGGCTTCGCGCTGCAGATCCACGCCGGGTCGGCCTATCGCCAGGCGCCCACGCAAAACGGCTTTCCCAGTTACCTTGCCGAAGAGATCGCCCTGTGGCCGCAGGGCTTTGCGACGCAGGTCGCCAGCCTTCTGGCCGAGGGCGTGATGACCGAGTTCGCCGACATGAAGATCGTCGCCGCCGAATCGGGGGTCAGCTGGCTGTTCGGCATGACGTGGCGCGTGGCCAAGGACTGGCGCGGCGCCCGGGTCGAGGTGCCGTGGGTCAAGGAAAGCCCCGAAGAGATCATCACCCGGCAGCTGCGCCTGACCACCCAGCCTTTCGACGTGCCGGGCCACGACCCCGAGGATATCGAGGCGGTGATCGACTGTCTGGGATCGGCCGACAACCTGCTCTGGGCCTCGGACTATCCGCATGCCTATCCCGGTGCGCCCGGCGCATGGCCCGCCGGCCTGTCGACCGAGCTGGCGGGCGCGATCGCGCGCGACAACGCGCGTGCCACCTATTCCCGACTGGAGGTGAAGTGATGGCCGATACCGTTCTCGAACGCGACCGGACTGCCGACGCCAAGCTTGGCATCGTCGATTGCGACATCCACCCCGGCTTTCGCAGCAAGGGCGAACTGGCCGAGTATCTGCCCGAAGGGTGGAAACGGCACGCCCGCGATTTTGGCCTGCGCTGGACCAACCCTTTCCTCGGGGCGCTGCCCTATCCGCGGCTGGGCCACGGCATGCGGCAGGACAGCTACCCGCCCGGCGGCGGCGCCGCGGGGTCGGACCTCGATTTCATGCGCGAACAGCTTCTCGATCCGCTGAACGTGGAATTCGGGATGCTGCAGCCGCTGGGGCCGGGCCCCTACCAGCTGAACCCCGGGCTCGCCGCTGCGCTCTGCGGGGCCTACAACGACTGGCAGGTCGATCGCTGGACCTCGAAAGAGCCGCGGCTGAAGGGCGCGATCACGATCCCGCAAGAGGATGCCGCCGCCTCGATCAAGGAGATCGAGGCCCGCAAGGACGACAAGGGCTTTGCCCAGATCGCCGTCGCCCCCCGGGGGATGGAGGGCGCGGGCAAGCAGCGCTACTGGCCGATCTACGAACTGGCCGAAAGCCTGGACCTGCCGATCGGCATGCATGTCGCGGCGCACGGGTACCGGCCCAACACCGGGTCGGGCTGGGTGTCCTTCTACCTCGAAGAGCACCACGCCGTGTCGCACCAGGTGCAGAACACGCTGGCCTCGATGATTTTCGAAGGCGTCTTCGAACGCTTCCCCAAGCTGAAGGTCGTGCTCATCGAAGGCGGGTTCGCCTGGGTCGCGCCGCTTCTGTGGCGGATGGACCGCGAATGGGAGAGGCTGAAGGACGAGGTGCCGCACCTGAAGAAGAAGCCCTCGGACTACTTCCGCTCGAACGTGTGGCTGACCACCCAGCCGGTGGAAGAGCCGCCGAAGGTCAAGCGGATGACCGACCTTCTGCGCTGGGTCGGGACCGATCGGCTGATGTTCTCGACCGACTACCCGCACTGGGATTTCGACCATCCCGAACGGGCCTTCAAGGTCGGCATGACCGACGAGGTCAAGCGCGCGATCATGCGCGACACCGCCCGGGCGGTCTACAACCTCTAGACGTCCGGACCACGCAGCAACGAAAAAAAGGAGGCCGGCGATGGGGCGGCACGTGATCTGCCGGGTGGACGAGATCCCCGAGGGCAAGGGCAAGCGGGTGGACGTGGAGGGGCGCTCGATCGCGATCTTCAACCGCGGCGACGGGCGGTTCTCGGCGATCTCCAACACCTGCCCGCACGAGGGGGCCGAGCTTTGCTGGGGCAAGATCGCCGCCTTCGCCGACGCCACCGGCCCGGGCCAATACACCACGGTCGAGGACCGCGAGATGGTGCGGTGCCCCTGGCACGGCTGGGAATTCGATCTTGAAACGGGACGTTCCTATTGCGATCCCAAGCGCGTCCGGGTCAAAGCCTTCGACGTCAGCGTGGACGAGGCGACCGGCATGGCCGAAGGCCCCTACAAGGTCGATACCTACGACGTCGAAACCGAAGGCAGATACGTGGTGCTCACCATATGATCGATCCCCGCCCCGCGGCACCGGCATGACGGCCCTGCCGCCCAGACCGCCCCGCGCCGACGACGCGGCGCCGCAGGAGGGCGAGCGCAGGCAGGCGCAGCCCCGGGTGCGGCTGCGCAGCTTTTCGCAGTCGCTGCCGATCCTGATGCTGCAGGCGCGCGAGGCGGTGATGGAGAGGTTCCGCGGCACCCTGCGGCACTTCCGGATCACCGAACAGCAATGGCGGGTGCTGCGCGCGCTGGCCATGGTGCCTGGGATCGAGGTGGGCGAACTGGCCCGCGCCACCTGTCTTCTGCCCCCTTCGCTCAGCCGGATCCTGCAGGACATGGAGGCGCGCGGATACGTCCTGCGCCGCCCCGTGGCGGGCGATCTGCGCCGCGCCGAGGTGTCGATCACCGACGAGGGCCGCGCCTTCATCGCCGAGATCGCGCCGCATTCCGAAAGCACCTATCGCGAGGTGACCGAGGCCTTCGGTCCCGAGCGCATGGCGCAACTGAGCGGCCTTCTGCAGGACCTCGTGACCGAGATGCGCGCGCTGGGCGAGCCCCCTGCGATCGAGATCCCCGAGAGCCCCGACGCGGCCCCCGCAGGAGAGGCCCCCGCGCCGGAGGCTCCCCTTCGGGTTGACTCCGCGGGGATTGATCCCATCCGCCCCGCAAACGACGCGGGTCCGGCCCGCCCCGGCCCGGCCGGCGAAGCGGACCCCGACACCGAGATTTCCACGGAGGGTTCCGGCGGCCCTGGCACGCCGCGGGGTCGGGACGGCGCCTAGCCCCGGCCGTGCGGCAGGGCGGCCGAAATCAGCGTCACGAGGCGCCTCGCCCCTGTAAAACGGCAGGCGACCGGCATGAGACCCTATCAGGGTCATCGCACCCGGATGGCTTGCGGCCTTGTTCGCGGCGCGGCCCCGTTTATCGGCGGACAGGTCAGCCGGGACCCACCAGTTCTTCGCCGAAGGTCGGGTGCACGCCGGTCGGGCGGGCGACGCAGGCCCGGTCGGGGGCGGAGGCGAGCGCCATGCCGGTCGTCGCGATCATGTCCTCGGCACCATAGGCCATCAGCGCCGCGCCGATCAGCCGGCCCGACGCCGTCTCGCGCACGAGCTTGTAGAACTGGGTGCCGTCCCGCCCCTCGGGCGTCAGCACCCCGCTGGAAAGGTCCCGGGCGGTGTCGCTGATCGCCTCGACCTCGGTCCCGGCCTCGCGCGCGGCGGCCTCGGTCCGGCCCACCTGGGCCACCGGCGGGTAGACGAAAGCCGTGGTCGCCACCAGGCCGAGGTCGGCAAAGTCGCCGCCTTCGCCGAAAAGCGTGTCGGCCAGCGCCGTGCCGTCGCGCGTTGCGACAGGCGTCAGCGGGATCCGGTCGGCGGCGTCCCCCAGCGCGTAGACCCCGGCGACCGAGGTCTCCAGCCGGTCTGACACCGCAAGAGCCCCCGAGTCCGCGACCTCGAGGCTTTCGGACAGGGCGCCCAGGTCGTCGATGTTCGGCGTGCGTCCGACGGCGAGCAGCACGCGCTCGGCCTCTTCCACCAGGCCGGAGTCCAGGCTGACCCGCAAACCCCCGTCCACCGCGCGCGAAATCCGCTCGAGCGGGGCACCCAGCCGCACCGATACGCCCGCGGTCTCGAGGTTCTGCGCCGCGATCTGCGCCGCGTCCTCGTCAAAGCCGACAAGCAGGCGATCCTCGTCGGTGACCAGCGTCACCTCGCTTCCAAGCGCGGCGAGGATGGCGGCGAATTCGCAGCCGATATAACCGCCGCCCACGATCACGATGCGGCGCGGCAGGGCCTCCCACGCAAAGACATCGTCGCTGACCGAGGCATGTTCGGCCCCCGGCAGCGGCGGCAGGGTCGGGCGGGCGCCGGTGGCAATGACCAGCCGGTCGGTGGCAAAGCGGCGCCCGTCGGCCTGCACCTCGCCCGGTGCATCGATCCGCGCGGTCGCCCGCAGCAGGGTGACGCCCGCGTCGGACAGCGCCGCGTCGTAGCTTTGTCGGATGCCGTCGATCCGGGCGGCCCTGCGGGCGGTGAAGGCCGGGTAATCCAGTTGCGGCGCGGGGGCGAGGCCGGCGGCCTCCATCTCGACCGCCTGGCGTCTGTGCCGCCCCAGTTCCCACATCAGTTTCTTCGGGACGCAGCCGCGGTTGACGCAGGTGCCGCCCAGCTCGGCCCGCTCGATCAGCAGGACGCGGGCGCCAAGCGCCCCGGCCCGTTTCGCGAAGGCAAGTCCCCCGGACCCGCCGCCCACGACGATGGCGTCAAACTTTTCGGGATCCGGCATCGGGGGCTCACTTTCACTCATATCCAGAACTGACGCTCTACTTGGAGCGGGCGCGGCGCGGAGCAAGAGCGGTGCGCCGTGGGATCGCGCAGAGCGGGGGGGGTCAGACAGGCGGCGTCTCTGCGTCTCTGCGTCGCGCGGTCGCGGCGCGGTGTTCAACGGTGAGCAGTCGGTGCGGCGCGGGGCAGACGGCCCTAGCGAACCGGGGGCCGCCGAGGGGGCACCGAGAGCGCATTCGCCGGACCCGCCGCCCACGTGGGTGGCGCGCCTCAGGCGCCCAGGTGGCGGGTGCCACGGTCGCGGGCCAGCCGTATCTGGAGCTGGCGTTCGCGCAATCTTTCGCGGCGGGCAGGCGTCAGGTCGGCGGCACAGGCGCTGCAACTGACGCCTTCCTCGTAGTCCGGGCCCTGCCGCTCGGCCTCGGTCAGCGGGCGTCGGCAGCCGTGGCACAGGCCCAGCGTGCCTGGTATCAGCCCGTGGGTCACCGACACGCGGTCGTCGAAGACGAAGCATTCGCCCTGCCACAGGCTGTCGGCCTCGGGCACGGTTTCCAGGTAGCCCAGGATGCCTCCCTGCAGGTGAAACACCTCGTCCACGCCCTGCGACCTCAGGTAGCTCGTCGCCTTTTCGCAGCGGATGCCGCCGGTGCAGAACATCGCGATCCGCTTGCCCGCAAGGCTGTCGCGGTTGGCCTGCCACCAGTCGGGGAAGGCGCCGAAGCTGTCGGTGCCGGGGTCGATGGCACCGGCGAAGCTGCCCGCCTCGACCTCGTAGCCGTTCCGGGTGTCGATCACCGCGACGTCGGGCGCGCTGATCAGCGCGTTCCAGTCGGCGGGGGCGACATAGGTGCCCACGGCGCGCGTCGGATCGGCCTCGGGGCGGCCCATCGTCACGATCTCGCGCTTCAGCCGCACCTTGAGCCGACCGAACGGCATCGTTTCGGTGTGGCTCATCCGCGGGGTCAGGTCCGCGCAGCCCGGCAGGCCGCGCAGGTGGTCCAGCACGGCAGCCACGCCTTCGGGCGGGCCGGCGATGGTGCCGTTCACCCCCTCGGGCGCCAGCAGGATCGAGCCGCGGACGCCCGCGCCACAGCCCAGCCGGGCCAGCGGAGCGCGCAGCGCCGCAGGGTCGGGAAGGGGGGTGAAGCGGTAGAAGGCGGCGACATCGATCATGGCGGTCTGGCTAGCCCCCCGCGCGGTCCCCCGCAAGGGCGGCTTGACCTCTGCCGCCCGATCCCGAACCCTGCGCCGCAAATCACCCTGCCCGGGGTGGCGCCCCCGGGCGCGCGCCCGCTGACCGGAGACCCGATGATGCCCGCCCCCGAAGACGCCCTGATCGTGATCGACGTCCAGAACGATTTCTGCCCCGGCGGCGCGCTTGCCGTGGCCGGCGGCGACGGGATCGTGCCGGGCATCAACGCGCTGCTCGACGCGTATGCCGTGCGTGTCTTCACGCAGGACTGGCACCCCGCGGGGCACAGGTCCTTCGCGTCGCAGCATCCCGGGCAGGCGCCCTTGTCGGTGGTCGAGTTTCCCTACGGACCGCAGGTGCTCTGGCCCGATCACTGCGTGCAAGGCAGCGCCGGCGCGGCGTTTCATCCCGACCTGCGCACCGACCCGGCGGACCTGATCATCCGCAAGGGGTTCCGCCCCGACATCGACAGCTATTCCGCGTTCTTCGAAAACGACCACGAAACGCCCACGGGTCTTGAGGGGTATTTGCGCAGCCGCGGCGTGACGCGGGTGACCTGCGTGGGCCTCGCCTTCGATTTCTGCGTCGCCTACTCGGCCATCGACGCGGCCAAGCTGGGGTTCGAGACCCGGGTGCTGCGCGACCTCAGCCGCGCCATCGACATGGACGGATCTGCCGCCGCGGCCGAGGCCGAGATGCGCGCGGCGGGCGTGACCTTCGACTAGGACACGGGCGGACCGCATCCCCCTGGCCCAGCCTGGTCTGGCCCGCCCCGGCCCGCGCCCGGGCGGGGTGGCACCAGCGGGCTTGCGCGAGGCGTCCGGGCTTGCTCTAACATCCCGGCAATTCAGGGAGCCCCCATGGTCGACATCGCCGCCCGCGTCTGGAACCACAAGTGGAAGATCGATCCGATCGTCCGCTCCCTGATCGATACCGATTTCTACAAGCTGCTGATGTGCCAGTCGGTCTACCGCAACCGGCCCGACGCCCGCGTGACCTTCAGCCTGATCAACCGCACCAGCGACATCAAGCTGGCCGAACTGATCGACGAGGGCGAGCTGCGCGAACAACTCGACCACATCCGGTCGCTGTCGCTGTCGCGCGGTGAAAGCACGTGGATGCGGGGCAATACCTTCTACGGCAAGCGCCAGATGTTCCGCCCCGACTTCATGGACTGGTTCGAGACGCTGCGCCTGCCGCCCTATCACCTGGAAAAGCGCCACGGTCAGTACGAGCTGACCTTCGAAGGCTCTTGGCCCGAGGTCATGCTGTGGGAGATCCCGGCGCTGGCCGTTCTGATGGAACTGCGGTCGCGCAAGGTGCTGGAAGCGATGGGCCGGTTCGAGCTGCAGGTGCTGTACGCCCGCGCGATGACCAAGCTTTGGAAAAAGGTCGAACGCCTGCGCGACGTGCCCGGCCTGAAGATCGCCGATTTCGGCACGCGGCGGAGGCATTCCTTTCTCTGGCAGGACTGGTGCGTCCAGGCGATGCAGGAGGGGCTGGGCGACGCCTTCACCGGCACCTCGAACTGCCTGATCGCCATGCACCGCGAGGTCGAGGCGATCGGCACCAACGCGCATGAACTGCCGATGGTCTACTCCGCGCTGGCGAAGTCCGAGGATGAGCTGCGCGAGGCGCCCTATCGCGTGCTGGCCGACTGGCACGAAGAGCATGACGGCAACCTGCGCGTCATCCTGCCCGACACATACGGCACCAAGGGGTTTCTCGACCGTGCGCCCGACTGGCTGGCGGGCTGGACCGGCATCCGCATCGACAGCGGCGATCCCGCCGAGGGCGCCGAGACCGCGATTGCCTGGTGGAAGGCGCGGGGCGAGGATCCGACGCGGAAACTGGTGATCTTCTCCGACGGTCTGGACGTCGAGAAGATCGTCGAGCTTCAGGCCCGCTTCGCGGGGCGGGTGCGGGTCAGCTTTGGCTGGGGCACGCTTCTGACCAACGATTTCCGCGGGCTGGTCGCGAATGATGCGCTGCGGCCCTTTTCGCTGGTCTGCAAGGCGGTCGAGGCCGACGGCAACCCGACGGTGAAGCTTTCCGACAATCCGATGAAGGCGATGGGCCCGGGGCTGGAGGTCGAGCGCTACAAGCGGATCTTCGGGGTCGGTCAGCAGACCGCGCGCGAGGTTCTGGTCTAGCGGTTCGGTCCGGCCCCGCGCCTGCCGCCCCCGCCAAGGGGGCGCGGCGCCGCCTTGCGTTGCCGTCCGCGCGCCAGAGGGGGGCTTTGGATTTTGTTGTCGCCGGGCGCGAACCAGTCCCCCGATTGGCCTGAGCAAAATGCCGCCTGCAGCCCGGGCCTGCCATGCTGCCGCCATGTTTCGACGGCCTTCTGCCGAAAAATAGCAAGAGCAGGAGCAGAGGCATGTTCGAACGGATCAAGGCGCTATCGGCGGATCGCTTGGGGCGGCGCATCGCGCTCGATGCCCCGATTGCCCCGCCCCGCCCGCGCCCGACCGACCCGCTTGGGGCGGCCGCGGCGGTGTTCGATGACGAGTTTGCCCTTCTCAACCGAGAAATCGTGCAGATCGCCGGGGCGCCGCTGGTCGCGGTGCCGCTCTGCCCCTCGGCGTGTCAGCCCGGGGCCAGGGCCGACGGGCTGCTGTCGATGGGGGCCACGCCCTTCGGGAGGTGGAACATGACCTACTATGCCTCGACCCCGGGTGCGGCGCGGACGCTCGACACGCATATCTACGAACCCGTCTTCGACGGCCTCTACGAAGGCTGCATGGCGGACGAGATCGACCGCGTCCTGGAAAGCTGGGCGCAGTTCCGCCAGAACGACCCCGCCGCCACGGCCGCGCAGGCACGGTCCTACGCCGCCGCGCTGCGGATGATGCTGGGCGAAGCGGGCGGGCGCATCGAAAAGATGCTGTTCTCGGGCCGCCGCAACCTGTGGACCGAAAGCCTGTGCCGGCACGAGGCGCTGGTCGGCTAGAGGCCGGCTAGAGGTCGGGCCGGGTCTGTCGCGGAAATCTCCCACGCGGCCTGCGGGGCGGGGGCTGGCGCAGGAATTCATGAGCAGACCGGCGGCCTCCTGACGGCAGAGCGTCCCGATGTGCCGGGGCAGCAGGTCTGCCGATGGAAGCCTGTCCGCCCTTCCTGTGCCCGTTTCCGGTACTGGCGCTGCATCTGGAGCCATGCGCAACCCAAGCCGGGGCAGGGGGTGCTGCCCGCGACTACCCGTCTGCCCGCCACCCTCCGTCGGCTATCGCATTCCGTTGGTGCGACATCGGGCCCTAGCCCTCGGGATCGACCTTCCCGCGCAGGGATTTCACCGAGCCGCGCTGTTTCTTGCCTTCGATCCGCCGCCGTTTCGAGGCCAGCGTCGGCCGGGTCGGCACCCGCCGTTTCGGCACTTCGGTCGCGCGGCGGATCAGCTCGGCCAGCCTGTCACGCGCGATCTCGCGGTTGCGGGCCTGGCTGCGCGTCTCCGAGACGTGCAAGACCAGCGCCCCCTCCTTGGTCCAGCGCCGCCCGGCCAGTCGCCGCAGCCGGGCCTTGACCGGGCCCGGCAGGTTCGGCGACCTCTCGGCCTCGAACCGCAGCTCGACCGCGGTCGCGACCTTGTTGACGTTCTGCCCGCCGGGTCCGCCCGACTGGCCGAACTGCTCGACGATCTCCCAGTCCTCGATCGCGATCTTCTGCGTGATCTGCAGCATGCCCTTCTCCGTCCGATCCGTCGCCCCACGGGCCCGTCATATCACGACCAGAACCACGGACAGGGCATAGAGCGCGAGCACCAGAACGCTTTCGAACCCGATCCGTCCCGGCCCCGCCTTTTCCCGCCGGATCATGCCCAGAAGCAGCACCGCCGTCATCATCAACGCCAGCAAAGCGGTCGAGAAATCTGCCGAGCTCATTTCTGCGTAGATCGACCCGTCATAGGTCACGTCGGCGGCCGACAGGAACATCACCTCGAACGCGTTGCCGCCGATGATGTTGCCGATGGCGAGGCTGACGGCGCCCACGCGCACCGCGGCGATGGCGGTCACCAGTTCGGGCAGCGAATTGGCGAAGCCGGCAAAGATCGTGCCGACCGCGCTTTCCGACATGCCTGTCTTGTCGACCAGTCCAAGGCTGGCCTCGCCGATCGCGTAGCCCGCGGCGGCGGTGATCGCGGCATTGATCGCGAAGCGCAGCCAGAGGGTTCGCATCCGCCCCTCGACCGCCGGTGCGGGGTCGGAAATCTCTTCCTGCGTCTCGTCGGTCTGCACCGGCTCCCACATCGGTTCATCCTCGATGTGCCACAGCAGGCGCAGGCCGAAGGCATAGGCGATCGGGATCGCGGCCGAGGCGGGATGGATGCCCCAGACGGTAAAGGCCGGCTCGCCCGCCGCGATAAGGGGAATCGTCAGCAGCACGACCAGCAGCACCCCCTGCGCCAGCCCGGTGACGCTGGCCGCCGCGTGTTCCAGGTTCGCGCGGCGATAGAACAGGTCGGCCACGGCGACAAAGGCCGTCTGCGCGGTCAGCCCGCCCAGCGCGTTGCCCACGGCCAGTTCGGGCGCGCCCTGTGCCGCCGTCGACATCGAGGTGATCGCCCCGGGCATCGAGGTGGCGGCGCCGACGAACAGCGCGCCCGCGATCACCTCGCCCATCCCCGTGCGGTCGGCCAGCTCGTCGGCCACATAGGACAGGCGGACCCCCGCGACCCCGATCGCCGCCGCGGCCAGCGCAAAGATGGCGATGATCCAGGGAAGGGGCAGGCCGGCTATATCGGGCATTGGGTGCTTTCGCGTTGGGAACGTCCCGCCCCAACGCGAGACATCCCTCGTGGGGGCCAAGAAAATGGGCCAAGGAAATTGGGGCCGCGAAAAGTCGTGCCCGTTGCGCTGCGTCAGGGCAAAGATGGACGCGGAATGGAAAAGGGCCGCCGGCATCGCCAGCGGCCCTTCGAGATCCACGGAGATGGGCCAGTTAGAGCACCGGGCCCAATCAGGAATGTTCCGTCTTCGGGACTGCCCTCAGACGTCGGCCCCCCTGACTGTTCCGACCCCATCTTCCAATATCACTCTAGACACTGGACCACCTCCTTTCTCTGAATTGCCGATACCTGCAGCCTGCCACGGGTTCGGCATTTGTCAAAGACTTTCAGACGGCTTGCGGACGAAACTGCCTCACGATCAGGCGAAACGGCAGCAGCGCGATCAAGGCGAGGGCAAGTTTGACCAGCCAGTCGGCGACGCCCAGCGACATCCACAGCGGCACCACGGGCCCGGCCCCCAGCAGCGGCAGAGCCTCGTTCGCCCAGGCCACGTCGTTGCCGGGTTCGATAAAGCTGAGCGTGGCGGCAAAGGCCACGGTGAAGAAGATCGCGGTGTCGAGCGCCGATCCCACGAGGGTCGAGACCAGCGGCGCCCGCCACCAGCGCCCGCCGCGCAGCCGGTCGAAGATGGCGATGTCGAAAAGCTGCGCGCAAAGGAATGCCGCGGCCGAGGCCAGCGCCACGCGCCATGTCACCAGCGGGCCGAAGTCGCCCGCGATCTGGGTGCCGACGAGCGAACAGATCAGCCCGGTGACGAACCCCGCCAGAACGACGATTCGCGCCTCGCGCGGGCCGTGAAGCCGGTTGGTGAGGTCGGTGACGAGGAAGGCCAGCGGGTAGGTGAACGCCCCCCATGTCAGCCATTGGCCCAGCAGGATCTGGACGAGGATGTTCGAGGCCACGACGATCGCGGCCATGGCAAGGATGCCGGGCAGAAGACGGGTCATATGGGTGTCCGTTTTGGCAAGGTGACCGGAGACTTGTCCCCGCGTGGCTGGTGCCTCGGGGCGCGCCTGCGATACCTCTGCCGCAGCGATTGCGCAAGGGTCGTGTCCGCAGGGCCGGTGCCCACGACGGGACGCCGGCGGCCTTTCCGCTGCGCTGGCGTGGACCGCGGCCCGCGTGTTCCTGCGTCGCCCAACATGGGCGCCCTCAGCGGTGCGCCCATGGGGCGGATCGTCCCCTGCCCGGGCCGGGGTCAGCGGCCTAGGGCAGGACGTACTCGACGATCTGGGACCGCTGGATCGCCAGGAAGTTGTTGTCGGCGATCATCGTCAGCCGGGTGCGTCCGTCTGGGTCGCGCCAGACCGACAGGCCTTCGAGGTTGCCATGCGTGCCGGGCCGCGTCTCGACCAGCGTCTGTTCGCCGGAAAGCGCGGTCTCGCCCAAAGTGAAACGCCGCACCCGGGTGGCAAAGCCGAAGGGCCCCGCCAACCTGCGTTCGAGAAGGTAGAGCCGCCCGTCGGGGCCGATATCGGCCTCGACCGCCTTGAACGCGCCGCGGGCGGGGATGGCGAAGGGTTGGCTCCAGCGCTTGTCT
Source organism: Mesobaculum littorinae (assembly GCF_004011175.1). Lineage (GTDB taxonomy): Bacteria > Pseudomonadota > Alphaproteobacteria > Rhodobacterales > Rhodobacteraceae > Tranquillimonas > Tranquillimonas littorinae. The sequence continues at coordinate 562,144 of NZ_RQXX01000003.1, forward strand.
GCAAACCGGTAGACGGGGAACCGCCCCGCGACCGGATCCTCGGGCATCGTCAGGAGGGTGCCGTCGGGGGTGATCGCCAACGCCTCGAGCGCGCCGTTCGCGTTGAACCCGGCAAAGTCGGGGTGGCGGGGCAGGGCCGTGGGCCGCGCGCCGGGGCGGGCATATCGCCAGATCCTCGGATCCCGCTCGAACGACACGTAGAGGCTTCCGTCGGAGGCGAGCGCCAGCCCCTCGGCATCGCGCAGCCGCATCGAGACGGGCGCGCCCGCGGTATCGGCCATGGGCCAGAGTCCGGTCCGTCCGACGCCGGTCAGCCGCGCCCCTTCGCGGTCAAGCGCGCCGGAGGCCAGCGTGCCGTGATCGGAAAGCGCGAAGAAGCGGCGGCCATCGGCCGTAACCTCGATCCCCGAATAGCCGCCGTGCCCGGGCGTATCGCTTTCCCACGGCGTCACCGAGGACAGCGTCGCACGGACCTCGCCCCCCGCCGGTGCCGCGGCAACGGCAAGGGGCGTGGCGAGGGGGATCGCGGGAAGGATCGCGGCGGCAAGCGCGCAGATCAGGCGCGGCATGCGTCCCGGCCTGCGCCGGGGTGTGGTGCGCGCGCGGCGATGCGCCCTCACGCCGGGGACAGGACGGCAGAGCACTGGCGCGGCAGGTCCGACATCGTGACCGGCCGGCTGGGCCGGGGGGCCGGGGCGTTCGGGTCGCGCGGCGGCGGGTTCAGGATGTTGTTCACCCAGTCCTGCGCGTCGGCACAGCCGTCGCCCGGCGGCGGCGGGTCCTGATCGACACAGGCCGTGGCGCCCGGCGGGCAGTTCAGGCGAATGTGGAAGTGATAGTGGTGCCCGCCCCATGGCCGCACCTTGCGCAGCCAGGACCGGTCGCCGCGCTCGGCGTTGCACATCGCCACCTTGGCGCCGGGAAAGATGAAGATCCGCGCGACGCGGGGATCCTGCGCGGCGGCCTTGACCAGCGCCATCTGCGACGGGCCCCAGCGGTCGTTGGTGTAGGCCCCCGCCGCGCGGCGGTAGGACTGCGCCGACAGGTTCTCGCGGTCGGTGCGCGACAGGCCCAGCGTTGCGGGCATCAGCCAGATGTCGGCGTCCAGCCCAACCTGGTGGCTGGCATGGCCCGAGGACATCGGCCCGCCGCGCGGCTGCGACATGTCGCCGACGTAGATGCCGTTGTAGCCCGGGATCGCCGCCGCCTTGCGCGACAGGTCCTGCACGAAGTCGACGGTTTCGGGCAGCGCCCAGTTGCGGTTGCGCGACAGCCGCATCGCCTGCCACGTCGGCCCGGTCTCGGCCAGCTGCACGCCGCCGGCCATGCAGCCCTTGGAGTAGGAGCCATAGGGCTGCGGGCTTTGCGGCGAGCCGGTGGTTTCGGCCGAAAACAGCCGCTTGGGGTCGCCGGTGCGCAGCACCGTCACGTCCGAGGGGGCGAGGGGCGGCGCGGTGTCGCCGCCGCCGCAGGCCGCCAGCGCCAGCAGCAGCGCGGGAAGGAAATGTCTGATCATGGGTGCGAGGGGTCTCCGTCGGGTCTGACCCAGCCTAGCAGAGCGAGCCCCGCCGCGAAAAGCACGATCAGCGGCGCGATGCCCCATTGCTGGCTGCCGGTCCAGGCCGTCGCCGCCGCGATCGCCAGGGGCGCGGTAAAGGCCGTGGCCTTGCCCGACAGGGCATAGAGGCCAAAGGCCTCGGTCATCCGCGCGGGGTCGCCCTGCCGCACCATCATCGTGCGCGACGCGGTCTGCAACGCGCCGCCCGCCGCCCCGATCACCGCGCCGAGGATGTAGAAGGCGACATCGGGCAGGTGGCTCTCCGGCGCCACGGGCAGGCCCAGCACGCGCGTGCGCGAGGTTGCCATGACCGCGATCACCACCAGCAGCAGGATGGCGCAGGACGCCGCAATCACCGGCTTCGGGCCGAACCGCGCGTCGGCCTGCCCGCCGATCCAGGCAAAGAGCGCGCCGGTGACGACGGCGAGGATGCCGAAGGTCCCGGTTTGCACGACCGACCAGTCCAGCACCCCCGCCGCATAGATCGCCCCCAGCGCATAGGTGCCGTTCAGCCCGTCGCGGTAGAGCATCGAGGCACCGAGATAGGCAAAGAGCGACCGGCGCCGCGGCAGGGTGCGGATCGTTCGGCCGAGGTCGCGCAGCGCGCCGCCCACGTGCAGGCGCGGCGCGGGCCCGGTGCTGCGCGGATCGCGCACCCACAGGAAGAAGGGGATCATGAAGACCACGTACCACGCCGCCGTCAGCGGCCCGACGAAACGCGTGCCCTGCCGCGTCTCGGGGTCCAGCCCGAAAGCCGGCGACAGGCCCGCGAAGGTGCGTCCGGACGCGCTGCTTTCGGCAAAGAACACCAGCATGATGACCAGCGCCACCAGCCCGCCGAGATAGCCGAAGGCCCAGCCATTGCCCGAGATCCGCGCGATCTCGTCCCGCCGCCCCAGATCCGGCAGCAGCGCGTTGGTGAAGATCGTCGCGAACTCCATCCCCACGAGGCCGATGCCGAAGCTGAGCATGACGAGGCCGGGGCGGAAGGCGTCGGGCGAGGCGAACCACAGGCCCGCCGATCCCAGGACGTAAAGCGCCGAGAACCCGGCGATCCAGCGCATCCTGTGGCCGCCCTGATCGGCGATCGCGCCCAGCACCGGCGCCATCAGCGCGATGGCGACGCCGGCCAGGCCCACGCCCGTGCCCCACAGCGCCTGCGCCGCGGCGCCGTCGGCCAGAAGCTCGGCCATGTAGGGACCGAAGATGAAGGTCAGCAGCAGCGTGGCATAGGGCTGGCTGGCCCAATCGAAGAAGAACCAGCCCCAGATGCGGCGGCGTTTCGTGACCTCGGTCATGGCGCGGGGGTCCCCTTGCGGTCGGAAGGCTGCGCCAGTCATGCCGCGGCGCGGGCGATCCCGCAATGTCGACGCGCCGCGGCCCCCGCCTTTGCGCCCGGGCGTGGCGCCAGGGTCCCGGCGCCGCCCGTCGCAAATCCACAGGGCCCCGGCCGCCCGGGCCGAAGGACGGTCGCCCCCGACCGTTGGACCGAACAAGGGGGCTCCGAGGTGTCATTACAAGGACGGCGCGGCCGCAGGCCGCCGGGCCGGTTGGGCCTGACTTGGTGGGCCTTTCTAGGGTCCCGGGCGCGGGGGGCGGACCCCGGTCCGGCCCCGGGCCGTTCCTGTCAGGTTCCGCGCGCGGGCGCCGGGGCGGGGGCCTAGAAGCGTGGCGGCCAGGGGCGGGTATCCTCGGCCGCGATCCAGGCGGTCACCCAGTCGGGCAGGGGCGGGCTTTCGGCGGCAAGGCCCGCATCGCGCGGCGGCACGATGCCCGAGGGCCCGGTCAGCGCCACGCGCAACAGCACGTTGTTGGCGCATTCCTCGCCCTTCCACAAAGCCTGCTCGATGTAGAAGAACCGCCTGTCCCACCCCAGCAGGCGCGAGCGCATCTCGAACCGCTCGAACATCTTGATCCGGCGGCGATAGCGGATCGAGGCGCCGGCCACCGCCGCGCCCCACTGGTTTTCGTACATCACCGGGCGCAGGCCGCAGCGATACATCATCACCACGCGCCCCAGATCGTAAAGCGTCAGGGTGCGGCCGTTGTTAAGCTCGCGCCACAGGTCGATGTCGATGGGCCAGCAGCGGTGATGCGAGACATGCGTGTCGAAAACCCCCAGCCGCGGCGCGCGGCGGAACTTCACGATCTCTTTGACGAAACGGATCACCGGATACATGTGCGCCCCCTTGGCCAGACCTGTCCGATGTCGCCAATATCCCCGGTAAGGTCAAACCGGCGCGGCAGGCAGGAACGCGACGTTCCGGGCAAAAGCGACGCATGGCGTCCCGCGCGGTGCGGTCACGACGGGGGCAAGGCGGGGCAAGGCGGGCTGCCGCGTCAACTCTGCGCACCGCAAAGGCTTGCCTCGCGCGCGGGGTGTCCTTACCTCTCCCCCGACCCAGTCTTGCGACAGATATTTCAGGAAAGTGCGCCGATGACCTCGCTAATCCAGATCCTGCTGATGATCCTCGACGTGATCTGGTTCATCATGATCGCGCACATCATCATGAGCTGGCTCATCAACTTCCAGGTCCTGAACCTGCGCCAGCCGCTGGTGTCGCAGTTGTGGTATGGCCTGAACCGCCTGCTCGAGCCCCTTTACGGGCCGATCCGGCGCATCCTGCCGGCGACGGGGGGGCTGGACCTTGCGCCGCTGGTGGCGCTGCTCATCATCTACGCGCTGCGGATCATCCTGCTCAACAACGCCGCCGCCTTCTACTGACGGGCGCGCGACGGGCGTGGCCCGGCGGCGCCGCGCCGCAGGGCCACGGACTTGTTTACCGATTCTCCATCTGAGATGTTGCAGCCTCAGAGCAGCCAGAAGATGTAACATCCATGCCGCCCAGCCCCCCTTCCGATGCCGGGACCGCAGATCCGCTGCGCGTCCTGCGCGAGGTTTTCGGTTTCAGCGCCTTCCGCCCCGGACAGGCCGAGATCGTCGAGGCCGTGGCGGCGGGGGAAAATACGCTGGCCATCCTGCCGACCGGCGGGGGCAAGTCGCTGTGCTACCAGCTGCCCGCACTGTGCCGCCCCGGCCTGACCATCGTCGTGTCGCCGCTGATCGCGCTGATGCGCGACCAGGTCCGGGCGCTGACCGAAGCGGGGGTCGAAGCGGGCGCGCTGACCTCGGCCAACACCGAAGAGGAAACCGACGCCGTGCTGGCGGCCCTGCGCGAGCGGCGTCTGAAACTGCTCTACATCGCGCCGGAACGTCTGGCCTCGGGGGCGACCGAACGTCTGTTGCGGCAGGCCGACGCGACGCTCATCGCGGTGGACGAGGCGCATTGCGTCAGCCAGTGGGGCCATGATTTCCGCCCCGACTACCTGCGCATCGGCGCGCTGCGCAAAAGCCTGGGCCTGCCACTGGCCGCCTTTACCGCGACGGCCGACGAAGAGACGCGGGCCGAGATCGTCACCCGCCTGTTCGAGGGCGAACAGCCGCGGCTGTTCCTCGGCGGGTTCGACCGGCCGAACCTGCACCTTGCCTTCCAGCCGAAAGACAATCCGCGGCGCCAGATCCTGGCCTTTGCCGCGGCGCGCAAGGGGCAGTCGGGCATCGTCTACTGCGCGAGCCGGGCCAAGACCGAAAGCCTTGCCGCGGCGCTGCGGCAGGACGGACACTCGGCCTGCCATTACCACGGCGCGATGGAGGCGGGCGAACGGCGCGAGGTCGAGAGGCGGTTCCAGCAGGAGGACGGGCTGATCGTCGCTGCGACCATCGCCTTCGGCATGGGCGTCGACAAGCCCGACATCCGCTGGGTCGCCCATGCCGACCTGCCCAAGTCGATCGAGGGCTATTACCAGGAGATCGGGCGCGCGGGCCGCGACGGCGCCCCGGCCGAAACGCTGACGCTGTACGGCCCCGACGACATTCGCCTGCGCCGCGCCCAGATCGACGAAGGCATGGCCCCGCCCGAACGCAAGGCCGCCGATCACGCGCGGCTCAACACCCTTCTGGGGCTGGCCGAGGCGCTGGGATGCCGCCGCCAGCGCCTCTTGCGCTATTTCGGGGAAGAGCGGGAGCCCTGCGGCAACTGCGATCTCTGCGACCGCCCGCCCGAGGTCTTCGACGGGACCGAGGCGGTGCGCAAGGCGCTGTCGGCGATGCTGCGGACGGGCGAAAGCTTCGGCTCGGGCCACCTGATCGACATCCTGACGGGCAACGTGACCGACAAGGTGCGGGCGCGGCGGCACGACGACCTGCCGACCTTCGGCGTCGGGCGCGATTACGACCGGCGGCAATGGCAGGCCATCTTTCGGCAGATGATGGGGCTGGACCTTGTCCGGCCAGATCCCGAACGCCACGGCGCGCTGTTCATGACCGATCCGGCTCGCCCCGTGCTGCGGGGCGAGGCGACGGTCGATCTGCGCCGCGACGCCCTGCGCGCCCAGACCTCGCGCCCCGTGGCCAAGGCGCTGGTCAGCGAAGAGGACGCGCCGCTTCTGTCCGCGCTGAAGGCCAAGCGCCGCGCCCTGGCCGAGGCCGCGCGCGTGCCGGCCTATGTCATCTTTCCCGACCGCACCCTGATCGAGATCGCCGAGCGTCGCCCCGGCTCGCTGGACGACATGGCCGGGATCAGCGGCATCGGCGCGAAAAAGCTTGAGCGTTACGGCGATGCCTTCCTGTCCGTCGTGACCGGCGCCGCCGCGGAAGAGATGCACCCGACCCGGCGCAAGCTTGCGGGCCGCGAGGCGGGCAGCATCTTCGACCGGCTGGAAGCCGCGCAGCGCGATCTCGTGCGGGGGCCGGACGGGACGGGCAAGTACCTTTCCTGCACCACCTCGACCCTGCGCCAGATCGCCGAGCGTCGTCCCGCCACGCTAAGCGCGCTCGCCGCCGTGCCGGGGATGGGAGAGATGAAGGTCGAACGCTTCGGCGATGCCTTCCTGACCGTGCTCGTCGCCGACTAGGCGGTCGGGACGCGGGGGCTGGAAAGCGGGAGCTGCAACCGCAATCCCCCGCGCCGCGCATCGCCGCCGACTGCCGCGCCGGGTGCGGTGAAGCTGGCGCCGCTTCGCGCAGGCCCAAGTTATGTCAGGAAGTCTCTCGCGCCCCGGGGCCCCCGGTGATGGGGGCGGTGGGGGCAAGGCCGCGCCCGGGTCGTTGAGAGCGATCAGATCGTCGAGGCGGGCGAGATGAAGCCGTCGATCAGGTAGACGCTGCCGAAGGTGCCGGGCTGGCTTTCGACCCGCACGCGCGACCAGTCATTCGCGTCCGAGACGTCCTTGACCGCCATGCCGAGCGAGACCTTGTTCCGTTCCCAGTTGGCGTGGTCGATCAGGATCATCCGGTCGGACAGGACCTTCGACACCACGGCGACATGGCCCATGGGCAGCGACGGGGTCGAGCTGAACGCCATGACCGCGCCGGGAACCGGGCGCTTGCCAGTCGGGAACTGGCCGATGGCCTGGTCCCACCACGTGCCCGCGTTGCCGCGGATCTGCACGCCCGAGGCGTTGCGCGCGAAAGGCACGCACCAGACCCGCTTGCCCGCGGCGCGCAGCGTCTCGGCCTCTTGAATGGCAAAGGCGGCGCGATGCGGCATGATGCCCCGCGTCGTCTCGACCTCGGGGGCGCGGGCGGTGCCGCAGGCGGTAAGGACCAGAAGTGTGGCGAAAACAGGCAGGCTGCGCAGCAGGCCCCTGATGCGTGTCGAAGCGATCATCCCTCGTCCCCGTTTTTATGGACTGCCCGTCCGGGGTTAACTTTGATTGGGATTGTCGCGAAAGTTTCCGTCGGAACAAGTTCGAGAGGATGGAACCGGCAGAATTCCGCCAAAATCGGAACTCATTGGGAACTTTATGCGAACGGGGCGCAAACCGATGCCGCGTTGCCGTGGGCTGCGGCGGGGCGCACCGCGTCCACCCCCGCGCCGAGGCGGCGCGGCGGGGGGAATCGTCCGGGTCGGGCCCCGAGAGGCGGGGGGCGGCTCAGGGCCGGGCGGGCGTCCCGGCGTCGGCCGGAGCCGGCGGCTGGGCCGCGGGGGCCGGCACGGCGGGCACGGCATCCAGCGGCAGGCTTTCCACCGGGGCCGGCAGGGCCGCGCCGGGCACGGCGTCCGATGCGGCGGGGTCCGCAGGCGGCGGCGCATCGGAGGGGGCGCCGGGGGCCGCCGTGGCGTCGGGCGTGCCGGGCGCCCCGGGGGACGACGGCACCGCCGCACCCGAGGTCTGGACATAGTCGACCCGGCCCAGAGACCGGTTGGGCCCCCACTTGCGATGCTTGAGCTGGCCGTTGACGATGTAGAGATCGCGGACGTCATAGGCGACGGGCTCTCCCTTGTCGTCGCGCATGTAGAGGATCGCGGCCTCGGGGTCGCCGCCCGCCGGGTCCAGCAGGAAATAGGCCGGATCGGCCGCGTCGGACATGCTGTCGAGAATGGCGAGAATCGTCGCGGGGTCGGTGATGCGTTCGTCGCGGAAGAAGCAGACCCCCTCCATCGCGCCGACGCCGAGGCCCAGCACCGCACCGGCGGTCAGCGCCGCGGGGGTCGACAGAACGCCCGCGGCGGTGCCCAGCCCCTTGCCGGCGCCCGCGACCAGCCCGCCCGCGCCGCCGCCCTGCGACAGCAGCGTGGCACCGGTGGCGGTATTGCTGAGCGAATAGAACCCCTTGACCGCCTCGACCGCGCCGCCGGTGGCGACGGGTGCGGTGCCCGCGGCCTCATCGGGGCCCTTGCCGCCGATGAACCCGCTCAGCCGGTAGTCGCAGACGCGGGCGGCGGCGGGGTGCGCGGCCAGCAGCGTGGCGGCAAGGATCAGGGGAAAGCGGCGCATGGCGAACCTCGCATCTGGGTCAGGGCAGCGCCTGCTCTATACCCGGGCGGGGTCCGCGCGGCTCTTCACATTGCGGTGGCCGCGGCGGATTTCGGGCGCTGTGTCGCCGCCGCGCCGGGCGCCGCCCGGGCCTAGAGGATCAGCCGCGGCAGGAGGGTCGACAGGCCGGGGACGTAGGTGATCAGCAACAGCACCACGAGGTTGGCGAGGATGAAGGGCCAGATACCCTGGATGATCGTGGTCACGGGACGGTTCAGCTGCGACGACGCGACGAAAAGATCCAGCCCGAAGGGCGGCGTCACCATCCCCAGCGTGACGTTGACCGCGACGATCATGCCGAAATGCACCGGGTCGATCCCCAGCGCGGTGGCCACCGGAAAGAGCGGCGGTACCAGGATCAGCTGGATCGAGTTCGGGTCGACGAACATGCCCGCGATGATGAAGATCACGTTGACCACGATCAGGAAGGTGATGGGTCCGCCCTCGATCGCCTCGAACCCGGCGATGATCGCGCCGGGGATCTGCGCCAGCGTGATGAAGTAGGACAGAAGGCTGCCCATGGCGAGCAGGATGAAGATCACGCCCGTCGCGATGGCCGCGCGTTCGGTGACCCGCACCAGGCCGCCGAAGCCCAGCTTGCGGTAGACCACGCATTCCACGAAGATCGCGTAGGCACAGGAGACGGCGGCGGCCTCAGTCGGTGTGAAGATCCCGCCGTAGATCCCGCCGAGGATGATCAGCGGCATCCCCATGGCCCAGCCCGCGCCGCGGATTGCGGCCCAGAGCTCGAACCGCGACGGGCGCGGATCGCCCCGCACGCCGCTGCGCCGGGCCTGCAGCGCGACCATGACGGCGAAGGCGAGCCCCAGCACCACGCCCACGCCCAGCCCCGCCACGAAGAGCGACGCGATCGAGGTGCCGGAGAGCCAGCCATAGATGATCAGCGCGATCGAGGGCGGGATCAGCAGCGCGGTTTCGGCGCTCGACACGATCAGCCCCAACGAGAATTTCTCGGGGAACCCGGTGCGGCGCAGCTCGGGATAGATGATGTGGCCCATCGCGGCCACGGTCGCGGGCGCCGATCCCGAGACCGAGCCGAAGCCCATCGCCGCGCCGATGGTGGTGTAGCCCATGCCGCCGGGCAGATGGCCCACGAAGGCGCGCACCAGCGTCGTCAGCCGCCGCGCGATCTGGCCCTCGCCCATCAGCTCGGCCGCGAAAAGGAAGAACGGGATCGCCAGCAGCAGCGACTGGTTGATGCCACCGGTCATCTTCTGCGCCAGCACCGCGTCGGGCAGCGCGGCGAAAAAGCCCTCCTTGACCACCAGCGTGGGCAGCCCGAGGACGAGGAGCATCTCGAACCCCGTAACCAGGAGGAGGACGGCAAGCGCGCAGATCGCGGCGATCAGGATCATTGCGCGATCTCCTCGGGCTCGGGGGTATTGAAGCGATGGACCACGCCGGCAAGGCTGAGCGCGTAGCGCAACGCCAGAAGGGCAAAGCCCAGCGCGGGGGCGAGGTAGATGTACCCGATGGGCACGTCCAGCGTCGGCGATCTCTGGCCCGTCGAGAAGACGAAGCGCGCCATCGTCAGGGCCATCCACGCGATGTAGAGACTGAAGAGGCAGCCCACGATGTCGATGATCCGCCGCAGCGGCAGGCCGGTGCGTGCCGCGATCCGGTCGCGCCATGTGTCGACGGCGACCTGGCGGCCGCGTTCCAGCGCCAGCCCGGCCGAGAGGAACACCAGAAACAGGTTCATCAACCGCACGGTTTCGTCGATCCAGGCCAGTTCGGCCGCCATCGGTCCGCCCCATTGGCGCACCAGCACGTTCAGCGCGAACAGCGCAACCATGCCCAGCAGGATGGCGACCAGTACCGTGCGTTCGGCCAGTCTGAGGGCGGTAAGGAACATCTTCATCAGGTCTGATCGCTCCAGCATGATCCGGGCGGCCGTGGGGCCGCCCGGGTGCTAAGGTGTTTCCGTTCTGGCAGTGCGGGGTTACTGCGTCGCGGTCGCGTAAGCCTCTTCGTAAAGGTCGATCAGCGTCTGCCCGGCTGTGCCCGCCCGATCAAGATAGGCCTCGCGTGCCGGGGCATACATCGCCGCGCGGAACGCGGCGGTTTCCTCTTCGGACAGCTCGCGCACCTCGGTGCCGCTGTCGCGGATGACCTGCAGCGCCTCTTCGCCCGCTTCGGCCTTCTTCTCGATCAGCTCGGGGATCACCTCGGCAAAGGCCTCGGTGATCGTGGCGCGGTACTCTTCGGGCAGGCTGTCCCAGAACATCGGGTTGAACAGGATCACGTTCTCGATCACGCCGTGGTTCGACACCAGAAGGTAATCCTGCACCTCGTGGAACTTCATGTTGAAGATGGTGTCGAGCGGGTTCTCCTGGCCCTCGACCACGCCGGTCTGCAGCGCGGTGTAAAGCTCGCCGAAGGGCAGCGGCACGGCAGTGGCGCCCAACGCCTCCATCTGCGCCTGCAGGATCGAGGATTCCATCACGCGGAAGGTCTGGTTCTGGAACGCGTCCATGTCCTCCATCGACGTGTTCGAGGTGAACTGCTTGCGCCCGTTGGGCCACAGGCCCACGCAATGCGTGCCACGGCTTTCGAAGCTCTCGCACAGGGCGGTGCCGAACTCGCCTGCGCGGATCTCCTGCGCGGCGGTTTCGTCGGCGGGATAGAGGAAGGGGATATCGACGATCGAGGCTTCGGGATTGAAGCCGCCGAGAAAGGCGATCGGCGCCACGGTGGCCTCCAGCGTGCCAAGCTGCACCGCCTCGGTCATCTCGCGCTGCGGTCCCAGCTGGCCCGAGGGGAAGAGCTGGAATTCCACCGCCCCGTCGGTGCGTTCCGAGACCAGGTCGCCGACCTTTTCGATCATCTGGTTGATCACCGCCTGCGGCGCTTCGAGGTTGCCGATCTTGGCGGTGAACTCCTGTGCCCCCGCGGGAAGCGCCAGCAAGGCGAGGGGAAGCGAGAGAAGGGCTTTGTCGAGGGGCATGGCGATCTCCACCGTTTCAATTTTGAGACTATGGCAAAAGCCATGACCCCCCTTGTGTCAAGGACTATCCCCCGCAGCGCAATATCTTGGCGAACTGCCCGCAATCCGCGCGCACTCCGGCGTCGGCTGCCTGATTTTTGTGCTGGTTTGGGGCGCGGCGCGCGGCGAAGACTTTGCGCGCCTCCCAGGCGGACAGGCTGGTCCGCCACGAAACCGGGTTCCGATCCGTATCGTTATAGGGGACCGCCCCCGTCCCTTTTCTGCCGTGTGGCGTCGAGGGTGGCGAGAAGCTGATCGCGTGACAGCGGTTTGGTCAGCGCCTGGTCGAAGCCGGAGCGGCGGAATTCCTCGATATCTTCGGGCATCGCGTGGGCGGTGACAGCGATGATCGGGACGGGCGGCAGGGCCGCGGCCTCTTCGTGATTTCGAATGCGGCGTGTCGCCTCGCTGCCGCCCATCACCGGCATCGAGATGTCCATCAGCACGAGGTCGGGACGTTCCTGCAGGTAGGCGGCCAGCGCCTCGGCCCCGTTTTCGGCAAAGCGCAGGGCCACGTTCTGGCTTTTCAGCATTCCGGCCAGCACCATCCGGTTGATGGCGTTGTCCTCGGCCGCGATCACCCGCAACGGCGCGAGCAGGGCGGCGTCGGTCCGGTCGACGGCGGCGGGCGGGATCGCGCGCGCGTCCATGGCGCGGTGCAGCGCCCGCTCCAGCGTGCGGCGGCGCGGCGGCTGCACCAGCCGTTCCGCGATTCCGGCGGGCAGCGGGGCCTCCGCCCCCTGCGTCATGGCATCGGGGGCCAACAGAAAGACCGGGCCCGCCCCGCAGGCGGTGCAGGCGGCCAGCGCGGCATCGCGTCGGGTGGGCGGCAGGCTCTGGGCGAGGAAGGCGGCATCGCCCGGGCGCAGGTCGGCAGCCTCTGCGACAGGGGCGATCCCCATGTCGTCCAGCAGCCGCAGCAGGTGCACGCGCTGCCGGTCATCCGGGTCCAGTACCAGCGCACGGGCCGGGTAGCCCCCGAGCGGGCCCGCCATCGCCGGACCCGTCTGCGCGACGAGGTCCAGCGGCAGGGCGAAGCCGAAGGTCGAGCCCTGCCCAGGGTCGCTTTCGACCCACATTTCGCCACCCATCAGGTGCACAAGGTCGCGGCTGATGGTCAGGCCCAGGCCGGTTCCCTCGGCCTGGCGGGTGTCGGTGCGGTCGACCTGGTTGAAGCTGCCGAAGATGTGGCCGAGCTTGTCCTTGCCGATCCCGATGCCGGTATCTGTCACCGCGACATGGAGCCGCCAGCGTTCGGGGCCCCCGCCGGGGCGCGCGCCGGACTGCGTGCCGGTCCCCGTCTCTGCCGCGGGATCCGGGGCGAAGCCTACGACGCGGATCGTCACGCTCCCCGAGGGGGTGAACTTGACCGCGTTGCCCACGAGGTTGATCAGCACCTGCCGGATGCGCCCGGCGTCGCCGTCGTAGCGGGCGGGCAGGCCCGTGTCGTAGTCGACCCGCAGGTCCAGCCCCTTTTCCCGGGCCCGGGGGCGCAGCAGGGCGGCGGTTTCGTCGATCAGCGATTCGAGGTCGAAGGCGGCCCGCTTCAGCGTCAGCTTGCCGGCCTCGATCTTGGAATAGTCGAGGATGTCGTTGAGGATCTCCAGCAGCGCGGCGCCGGACGACCGGATGGTGTCGACAAAGCGGCGCTGCTCGGTATCCAGCCCGGTCTCGCCCAGAAGCTCGGCCATGCCGACGACGCCGTTCATCGGGGTGCGGATCTCGTGGCTCATGTTGGCGAGAAAGGTGGATTTGGCCCGGCTCGCGGCCTCGGCCCTCTGGCGCGCCTCGTCCAGCGCGGCCTGCTGCGCCTTGATCGCGGTGATGTCGACGCGCAGCCCGACGCGGCCGCCATCCGGGGTCTCGGCTTCGAGGATGCGCAGCCAGCGGCCATCGCTCAGGTGCTGTTCCAGCATCGTGTCGGCCTGGCGGTGGGCGGTCAGCCGTTCGTCCAGCCACGCCTCTTCGCGCCCCGTTGCGGCGGCGTACTGGCCGTTCTCCAGGCCGAAGCGCAGGATGTCCTCGAACGGGGTGCCGGGAATCATCGCGGCGGCGCTTTCGGGATAGATTTCGCGGTAGCGGCGGTTGCAGACGACCAGCCGGTCCTCCTGGTCGAAGAGGACGAAACCGTCGGGAATGGTCTCGATCGCGGCCAGCATCCGCATCTCTTCGGTGATGTCGGTGATCCGGCTGACCCGGCCGCCATCGGGCATCCGCCGGTTCTCGATCCGCAGGGTCGCACCGCCGAAATGGCGAAACGTCAGGTCGGGCGCCGGATCGCCCTCCCAGCACGCCGCCGCCTCGGCCAGCCAGGCCTCGCGCCCGCCGTCGGGCACGGCGATGCCCTCGTCGATCAGCAGGCTGCAGATCTCGTGGTAGAGGATGCCGGGCTGCACCGCCTCCAGCTCGTCGAAAAGCTCGATATAGGCGGGGTTGGCCAGGACCAGGCGGGCGTCGCGGTCGAAGATCGCCAGCGCCTCGGGCAGGGTGTGCAGCGCATGCAGGGTGGTGGCCAGCGTGTCGCGTATCGCCTCGGTCTGGGCGCGGGCGGTATCGCGCGCCGCCAGCGCCTGCCGGCAGGAGTCCTGGGCGGCGGCGGCACGCTCGGCCGCCGCCGCCCGGTCGGCCAGGTCGAGCGCCTGCGCGGCCAGCCTGCGGTTGGCGGTGCGAAGCTCGGCCTCGCGCCGTTCCAGCAGCCGTTCCGCCGCCAGCCTGCGCCGGCGTTCATCGGAGAGGGGCTGAGATGGGGACTGAGACAGCGACTGAGACAGGGGAGCGGGCCGCAGGTCGTGCCGGAGCTCGGGTTGAAGCCCGGCCAGCGAGTCGGGCGCCAAGTCGGGCAGCCGGTCAGCCCGCGGGTCGGGTTGAGGCCCGTGCGGGGTCTCATGCGACGGCTCGTGCGGGGGCTCTGGCAGATCCATTGCGTCATCCCGGTTCAGCGCGCGACGGGTGTCGGGCGTCCGGACCGTGTTTGACCCGGCACGGGTAAACGCCGCCCTAAGGCCCGGCCGCCACGCCCGGGGGATTCGCGATTGTGCGGCATCTGGGGGCGTGCGATCCTTCGGGTCGGGACATACGAAGGGAGTCGTGGCCATGCGTCGCATCGTGAATGCCATAGTGCTGGCACTGGCGACGGGTGCGCCCGCTCTGGCCCAGACCCCCGAAGCCGACCCCGCTGCGCCCATCCCCGAGCGGCGGCTGATCGTGTCGCAGGACACCGATTTCTACGGCGGCGACCTGCGCGCCCTGTTCGACACCACGCTCGAGGCCTGCATCACCGCCTGTACCGGCGATGCCGACTGCCGGGCGTTCACCTATAATGCCACCAAGGGCAGCTGCTTTCCCAAGTCCTCGGTCCTCGACCGGACGGCCTTTGTCGGGGCGACCTCGGCCGAGGTCGTCGACCGTCCGTCGGGGGACCTGGCGCTGGCCCGCACCCGGGCAGATGCGCTGTCGTTCCTGCGCCCGGCCGATTTCGACGCCGCGCGGAACGAGGCGCGGGCCCTGCCGCTGCGCCACGCTGCCGACGGGCGTCTGGCGGTCGACCTGATCCAGCAGGCGAGGCGCGAGCGGGATCGCGGCAACATCATCGCGGCGATGGACCTGACCGGCGCCGCGCTGGGCGAAACCGACGCCGCCGAGCTGTGGGTCGATTACGCGCGGCTGGCGCTGGCCGCCCGGACCAACGACCAGTCCCGCGACGAGGACCTGCGCGACCGCGGGCTTGCCGCGGCGATCAACGGCTATCTCCGGGCCCGTGCGGTTCCGGTTCAGGTCGAGGCGCTGTCGACCATGGCCATGGCGCTCGAGCGCGGCGAACGCGGGCGCGACACGATCCCCGCCCTGCGGTTGGCGCAATCGCTGACGCCGGACGCGGAAGATCCCGACCTTGCCGCCCGGCTGGACGAGGCCGTGGCGCAGTTCGGATTCCGCATCACCGACCACCAGATCGACAGCGATTCCGAGGCGCCGCGGATCTGCGCGCAGTTCTCCGAGCCGCTGGCGCAGGCGGGAACCGATTACGCGCCCTTCGTGCAGGCCGATGCCGCCGGACTGGCCGTGGAGCCCCAGGGCGACCAGCTGTGCCTGAGCGGGGTGGAGCATGGCACGCGCTACCACGTGACCTTCCGCGAAGGTCTTCTCGCCGCCTCGGGCGAGGTGCTGGCGGCGTCCGTACCGCTCGACCTTTACGTGCGGGACCGCGCGCCCGGCGTCCGCTTTCCGGGCCGCGGCTACATCCTGCCCGCCGGGGGCGAGGTCGCGGTGCCGGTGGTGACCGTGAACCTCGATGAGGTCGCGCTGGAGCTGCGGCAGGTCAGCGACCGCAACCTGATCCGCGCGATGCAGCAGAACCTGTTCGCCGGTCAGGTGCCGGAATACGACCGCGAGACGTTCGAATCCGAGCTGAGCCGCGAGGTCTGGACCGGCACCGGCGCGGTGGCGCGGGATCTCAACCGCGACGTCACCACCCGCCTGCCGCTGGGCGAAGTCGCGGGCGATCTGTCGGCGGGGATCTACGTCCTCTTCGCCAGGATTCCCGGCGCCGACCCGTGGGAGACCCCCGCCGCGGCCCAGTGGTTCGTGGTGAGCGACCTCGGGATGACCACCCTGTCGGGCAATGACGGGCTGCATGTCTTCGTCCGTTCGCTCGACACCGCGGCCCCGGTCGGGGACGTGACGCTGACGCTTCTGTCGCGGGCCAACGCGGTGCTGGGCAAGGTCCAGAGCGACGGGCAGGGCCACGCGGCCTTCGCGCCCGGCCTCGCCCGCGGCACCGGGCCCGAGGCGCCGGCGATGGTGCTGGCCGAAACCGGGGGGGACATGGCGTTCCTGCCGCTGACCGACCCCGAGTTTGACCTTTCCGATCGCGGGGTCGCGGGGCGCCCCGCCGCCGGGCCGGTCGACGTGTTCCTGGCCACCGACCGCGGCGTCTACCGCGCGGGCGACACGATCAATGCCACCGTCCTGGCCCGCGATGCGGGCGCCCGGTCGCTGCCGGGCCTGCCGCTGACGGCGATCCTGACCCGGCCCGACGGGGTGGAATACGCCCGCCGCGTGTCGTCGGGTGCCGATGCGGGTGGCCATGTCTTCGCCCTCGCCACCACCGACGCGGTGCCGCGTGGCACCTGGCGGCTGGACATCCACGCCGACCCCGAGGCCGAGCCGCTGGCCTCGACCCCGCTGCTGGTCGAGGATTTCCTGCCCGAACGCATCGATGCCGACCTGTCGCTGCCCGAGGGGCCGCTGCGCCCCGGCACCCGGCCCGACCTGTTGGTCGAGGCGCGCTATCTCTTCGGCGCGCCCGCCGCCGGTCTGCCGGTCGAGGCCGAGGTGCGGCTTGCCCCGGCAGAGGGGCTCGAGGGGCGGCCGGGCTATGTCTTCGGTCGCCACGATGCCGCCGCCGACCCTGTGACGCAGTATCTCGATGCCGCCGAAACCGGGCCTGACGGCACCGCGATCCTGCCCCTGACGCTGCCCGAGATTGGGCCCGAGACGGGGTCCGGGATGGAGGGCCGCCCGATCGAGGCGCGCGTGCTGGTGCGGCTGCGCGAAGGATCGGGGCGCCCGATCGAGCGCATGCTGACCCGCCCGGTCGCCCCCGATGGCCCGATGATCGGGCTGCGCCCCCTCGTCGAGGGGGTGGTGCCCGAAGGCGGCGAGGCCGCGTTCCAGGCCATCGCGGTCGTCCCCGGCCAGGCGGCGCCCGAGATGCCCGCCCGCTGGACGCTGAACCGGGTCGAGACCCGCTACCAGTGGTTCCGCATGTACGGCGACTGGCAGTGGGAGCCCGTGACCCGCCGCGAACGCGTCGCCTCGGGCGAGGTGACGCTGGGCGACACCCCGGTGCGCATCGCCGCCCAGGTGGACTGGGGCGAATACGAGCTGCGGATCGAGGCCGCCGATGGCAGCGCGACCGAGACCTCGACCGCCTTCACGGCCGGCTGGTACGCGATGGGCGATACCGTCTCGACCCCGGACATGCTCGAGGCATCGCTGGATGCCGAGGCCTATGCCCCCGGCGACACCGCGACCCTGCGGATCGTGCCGCGGTTCGCGGGCAAGGCGCTGATCACGGTCATGTCCGATCACCTGATCGACATGAAAGCCGTCGACGTGCCCGAGGGCGAAAGCCTGATAGAGCTGCCGGTGACCGACGACTGGGGCCCGGGGGCCTATGTCGCGGCCAGCGTGCTGCGGCCTGCGGACCGCGCGGCGGGGCAGGGCCCGGCGCGGGCCCTCGGGCTGGGCTATGCCACGGTCGATCCCGGCGACCGCGCGCTTGCGGCGCGGCTGGAGGTGCCGGACGAGATCCGCCCGCGCGGGCCGCTCGACGTGACGCTGGCGGTGGACGGCGTGGCCGAGGGCGAAACCGCCTGGGCCACGATCGCGGCGGTGGATGTCGGCATCCTCAACGTCACCGGGTTCGAGCCGCCCGATCCCTCGGACCACTATTTCGGCCAGCGCGAACTGGGCGTCGGCATCCGTGACGTCTATGGCCGCCTGATCGACGGGATGAGCGGCGAGATGGGGCGCCTGCGCTCGGGCGGGGACGCGGGCGGCGCGCTGCAGATGCAGTCGCCACCGCCGAGCGAGGATCTGGTGGCGCTGTTCCATGGCCCGGTCGAGATCGGCGCCGACGGCACCGCGCGGGTCAGCTTCGACATTCCGGGCTTCGACGGCACTCTGCGGCTGATGGCGGTGGTCTGGTCTGCACGCGGCGTGGGCGAGGCGCAGGCCGATGTGCTGGTGCGTGACCCGGTGGTCGTCTCGGCCACGCTGCCGCGGTTCCTCGCCCCCGGCGACACCTCGCAGATGCTGCTGGAGGTGACGCATGTCGGCGGACCCGCGGGCCGGGTCGAAATCGGCGCCGCGGCGCCCGAGGGCCTGCTGCCGCCCCGCGCCCTGCCCACTGCCTTTTCGCTCGAAGCGGGGGGCATCCGGCGCATCGCGGTGCCGCTGACCGCCCCGGATGCGCCCGGGGATTACACCATCGCGCTGACCGCCACCCTGCCGGGCGGCGAGGAGGTGACCCGCAGCCTGCGCCTGCCGGTGCGCGCCAATGATCCCGAGATCACGCGCACCAGCCGGTTCGACCTGGCCCCCGGCGCCAGCTTCACCCTGGATGACGAGGTCTTTGCCGGCCTGCGCCCCGGCACAGGCACCGCCACGCTGACCGCCGGGCCGCTGGCGCGGTTCGACGCGCCGGGGCTGCTCGAGGCGCTCGACCGCTATCCCTATGGCTGCACCGAGCAGGTGACGAGCCAGGGCATGCCGTTGCTCTACCTCTCCTCGGTCGCGCAGGCGCTGGACCGCGCCGCGCCCCGTGACATCGACGCCAAGCTCGACCGCGCGGTGGCGCTGATCCTGACCAACCAGGCGTCCTCGGGCAGTTTCGGGCTGTGGCGCCCGGACTCGGGCGATTTCTGGCTGGACGCCTATGCCACCGATTTCCTCTCCCGCGCGCGGGCGCAGGGGGTCGCGGTGCCCGACACGGCCTTCCGCCTCGCGCTCGACAACCTGCGCAACCGGGTGAACTATGCCCCCGATTTCGAGGAGGGCGGCGAGGATATCGCCTATGCCCTCTACGTCCTCGCGCGCGAAGGCGAGGCGGCGGTCGGCGACCTGCGCTACTATGCCGACACCAAGGCTGCCGATTTCGCCACGCCGCTGGCGCTGGCGCAGCTGGGCGCGGCGCTGGCCTTCCGCGGCGACCCGGCGCGCGCCGACGCGATGTTCGCCGCGGCCGACGCGCGGCTGGCCGCGCTGCCGCAGGCCGCCGACCCGGGCCTGTGGCGCGGCGATTACGGCACCCCGCTGCGCGACCGCGCCGCGGTGCTGGCCCTGGCGGCCGAGGCCGGCAGCGAGGCCGTCGATCGGCCCCGCCTGATCGACGCGGTGGCACAGGCCCCCGGCGCGCCCCGCTCGACGCAAGAGGCCGCTTGGTCGCTGATGGCGGTCGCGGCGCTGCCCGGGGCGGTGGGCGCCGCCGATCTGCGCGTCGACGGGCAGGCGGCCACGGGCCCGCTGGTCCGGCGCCGGTCCTCGGGCAGCGATGCGGCCCCCGTCGAGGTGGCGAATACCGGAGGGGACACGGCCGAGCTGACGCTGACCACCTTCGGCGTGCCCGACATCGCGCCCGAGGCGATGGGCGAAGGCTACGACATCGAACGCCGCAGCTTCACCCTGGACGGGACACCGGCCACGCTGGACGACGTGGCCGTGGGTACCCGGCTTGTCACCCTTCTTACGGTACAGCCCTGGGCGCCGGTCGAGGCGCGGCTGATCGTCGACGACCCGCTGCCCGCGGGGTTCGAAATCGACAACCCCAACCTGCTGCGGTCGGGCGACGTGCGGGCGCTGGACTGGCTCGATGCGCTCGAGGACGTGGCGGCGACCGAGTTC
Source organism: Mesobaculum littorinae (assembly GCF_004011175.1). Taxonomy (GTDB): domain Bacteria; phylum Pseudomonadota; class Alphaproteobacteria; order Rhodobacterales; family Rhodobacteraceae; genus Tranquillimonas; species Tranquillimonas littorinae. The sequence continues at coordinate 581,931 of NZ_RQXX01000003.1, forward strand.
CGTAGCGACCGCTTCGTCGCGGCGGTGGACTGGCGGTCGGGCGACACCTTCCGGCTGGCCTACATCATCCGCGCCGTGTCGCCGGGCAGCTATCGCCACCCGGCGGCCAAGGTCGAGGACATGTATCGCCCGCGCTACCGCGCGATCACCGGCACCGGCCGCGCCAGTGTCGTTGAGGGCGCGGAATGACCGAGCGGGCCAAGGGCCGGTGCGTCGCCGTCGCGCGCTGGCAGCGGCTGGACATCGAAGGCGACGACACCTGCCGCCTGATCGCGGGCGCCGAGGGCTGGATGCTGTCGGGGCACGCGCGGATGGCGGGGCCCGAGGGGCGTTCCCGGCTGGATTACGTCGTCTGGGCCGACGCCGAGTGGCGGACGACCGGCGCCGACGTGACCGGCACGCAGGACGGCCGCCCGGTCGGCTGGCGAATCCGCCGCGATGCGCAGGGCTGGACGCTGGACGACCAGCGCATCGCCGGGCTGGACGGCGCGACGGACGTGGACCTGTCCTTCACCCCCGCGACCAACCTGCTGCCGCTGCGGCGCCTCGCGCCCGTGGCGGGCGCCGTGGTGCCCGTGACGGCGGCGTGGTTCACCTATCCGCAGATCGCGCTTGCGCCGCTGGTGCAAAGCTATGAACGCCTGTCCGACACGACGCTGGCCTATCGCTCACCCGATTTCCAGGCCCGGCTGACGGCCGATCCTTCGGGCTTCGTGACCGATTACCCGGGGCTCTGGCGCGGTGCCGTCACGGATGACTGAGCGGCGCGGCGCCGCGTGGCTGTGCCTGCTGGCGGCGCTGCTTTTCGCCGGGGCCACGTTGCGCGACCGCTACGATGCGTGGATCGATGCCACGCCCCTGCCGTCCCTGACACTGACCACCTCGACCGAGGTGGTGGACCGCGCGGGGCTGGTTCTGCGCGCCTATACCGTGGATGACGGGCGCTGGCGGCTGGCGGTCGACCCGGCGGCGGTCGATCCGCGCTACCTCGCCATGCTGGTGGCGTATGAGGACAAGCGGTTCCACCGTCACGGCGGCGTGGATCCCCGCGCCACCCTGCGCGCGGCGGGGCAGGCCGTGGCGGCCGGGCGCATCGTCTCGGGCGCTTCGACGCTGACCATGCAGGCCGCCCGGCTTCTCGACGAGGGGCCCACCGGCCAGTGGGCGGGCAAGCTGCGTCAGGTGCGGCTGGCGCTGGCTCTGGAGCGGCGGCTGACCAAGGCGCAGATCCTGGGGCTCTACCTTGCCCGGGCGCCCTTCGGCGGCAACCTCGAGGGTCTGCGCTCGGCCTCCCGGGCGTGGTTCGGCAAGGACCCAGCGCGGCTGACCCCGGCCGAGGCGGCGCTTTTGGTGGCGCTGCCGCAATCGCCCGAGGCGCGCCGCCCCGATCTGCATCCCGACGCCGCCCGCGCCGCGCGCGACCGGGTGCTGGACCGGCTGGCCGCCGCGGGGGTGCTTTCGGACGAGACCGCGCGCGCCGCCCGGGCCGAGCCGGTGCCGACCCGGCGTCGCGACCTTCCGGCGCTGGCGCCTCACCTGGCCGACCGGCTGCGTGCCGAGACCCCGCAGGAGGGCCGCATCGCCACGACGCTCGACGCCGCGCTGCAGGCGCGGGTCGAGGATCTGGCCCGCAGCGCCCTGCGCGGGGCCGGCGCACGGGTGCAGGTGGCGATCGTCGTCGCCGATCACCGCAGCGGAGAGATCCTCGCCCATGTCGGATCGGCCGCCTATGCCAGTGACCGCCGGCAGGGCTTCGTCGACATGAGCCGGGCGATGCGGTCGCCGGGCTCTACGCTGAAGCCGCTGATCTACGCGCTGGCCTTCGACGCGGGGCTGGCCCATCCCGAGACGCTGATCGAGGATCGGCCCACGGATTTCGGCGGCTACGCCCCGCAGAACTTCGACGGGCGCTTCCGCGGCACCCTGCGCCTGCGCGAGGCGTTGCAGCAGTCCCTGAACATCCCGGCGGTAAAGCTGACGCAGGCGGTGGGGCCGGCGAGGCTGATGGCCGCGCTCGACCGGGCGGGCGTCGCCACGGCGCTGCCCGGCGGGCGCGCGGGGCTTGCCGTCGCCCTGGGGGGCGTGGGCACGACGCTCGAAGGGCTCACGTCCCTTTATGCCGGGCTGGCCGAGGGCGGTCGCAGCGTGGATCTGCACGCCCGCGCCGGGGCCGCCGCGGTGCCGCGCCGACGGATCGTCGGCCCGGCGGCGGCGTGGCAGGTGGGGGACGTCCTGACCGGCCTCACCCCGCCTCCGGGCGCCCCGCACGGGGTGCTGGCATGGAAGACCGGCACCTCCTACGGGCACCGGGATGCCTGGGCGCTGGGATGGGATGGGCGCCACGTGGTTGGCGTGTGGATGGGCCGTCCCGACGGCACGCCGGTGCCGGGGGCCTTCGGCGGCGATCTCGCGGCGCCGGTGCTGTTCCAGGCCTTCGGGCGGATCGGCCGCGACCGCGCCCCGCTGCCCGCCCCGCCGCCCGACGCGCTGACGGTCGGGGCGGCCGATCTGCCCGCGCCGCTGCGCCATTTCGGTCGCGAGGCCGAAGACGCCGGCCCCGCCCCCGCCATCGCCTTTCCGCCCGACGGGGCCCGGCTGGCCGTGGCGGGCGAGCTTGCGGTGAAGGTGCGCGACGGCACGCCCCCCTTCACCTGGCTGGCCGACGGGGCGCCCGTAGCCATCGCCGTGCGCGACCGCGAAAGCTGGATCGCGGCGCCCGGGCCCGGCTTTGTCACCCTGTCGGTGATCGACGGCACCGGCCGCGCCGCCCGCACCCGCGTCCGCCTGGACTGACACCGCCGTGCCGGGGTGTCGGGGAGCCGCATGGCCTTCGGGGAACCCGACCGCCCCGGCGGCGCGTTCCCGAGACGGAACGCACAGCCGGAGACCCCCATGCCCAGGGACACATCAGACACCAAGACGGCCCGGATCTACCGCATGGTGATGCCCGATCACCTGTGTCCCTTCGGGCTGAAGAGCGTCGCGCTGCTGGAGCGCGAAGGGTTTGCGATCGAGGACCATCACCTGACCACGCGCGAGGAAACCGACGCCTTCAAGTCCCGCCACGGGGTCGAGACCACGCCGCAGACTTGGATCGACGGAGACCGGATCGGCGGCTACGACGAGCTGCGCCGCTATTTCGGACAGGACGTGAAGGACGGGGACGAGACCAGTTATCGCCCGGTTCTGACGATCTTCGCCATCGCCGCCCTGCTGGCGCTGGGGCTCAGCTGGTATGCCTTCGGCAGCCTGCTGACGCTGCGCGCCGCCGAATGGGTCGTGTCGATCTCGATGACGCTCTTGGCGCTGCAGAAGCTGCAGGATGTCGAGAGCTTTTCGACCATGTTCCTGAACTACGACCTGCTGGCCCGGCGCTGGGTGCGCTACGGCTACGTCTATCCTTATGCCGAGGCGCTGGCGGGGATCCTGATGGTCGCGGGCGCGCTGATCTGGATTGCCGCGCCGGTGGCGCTGTTCATCGGGATCGTCGGCGCGGTGTCGGTCTTCAAGGCGGTCTATATCGACAGGCGAGAGCTGAAATGCGCCTGCGTCGGTGGGGCGTCGAACGTGCCCCTGGGCTTCGTGTCGCTGACCGAGAACCTGATGATGATCCTCATGGGCGTCTGGATGCCCTTGCGGATGGCGATGGGCTGGGGCTAGGGCCGGGTGGACCGCGCCGCAGCCCCGCAGGAGACCCCCATGCCGCCCCTTGCCCGCCGCCATCGCCTTGCGACCCTCGCGGCGCTTTTCGCGCTGGGTGCCGGCGCCGTGCGGGCCGAGACGGTGACCGTTTTCGCCGCGGCCAGCCTCAAGACCGCGCTGGACGAGATCGCGGCCGGGTACGAGGGCACGACGCAGGACGACATCGTCATCTCCTACGCCGGGTCTTCGGCCCTGGCGCGGCAGATCGAGCAGGGCGCGCCCGCGGACCTGTTCCTGTCGGCCAGCACCGACTGGATGGAGGCGGTGGCGCGGGCCGGACGGATCGACGTCGACAGCCAAGCCGACCTTCTGGGCAATGCGCTGGTGCTGATCTCGCACGATCCCAAGGCAGAAGGGGTGCGTATCGGGCCCGATCTGGACCTGCCCGCCATGCTGGGCGACGGACGTCTGGCGATGGCGCTGGTCGATGCCGTCCCTGCCGGGATCTACGGCAAGGCGGCGCTGACCTCGCTTGGCCTTTGGGACGGCGTGGCGCCCCGGGTGGCGCAGGCCGACAACGTGCGCGCGGCGCTGGCGCTGGTCGCCGCGGGGGCGACGCCGCTGGGCATCGTCTATGCCACAGATGCCGCCGCCGAACCGCGGGTGACGGTGGTGGGCCTGTTCCCCGGCGACAGCCACCCGCCGATCATCTATCCCGCCGCCGCGCTGGCCGACGCCCCTGCGGCGGCGCATGCCTTCCTCGATCATCTGCGCAGCGTCCCCGCCCGCGCGGTGTTCGAGACGCAGGGCTTCCGCGTGCTGGCGGACTAGGCCGGTGGACGCGCCACTCGACTGGCTGGATGCCGAGGCGTGGCAGGCGGTGCGCCTGTCCCTCCGCGTGGCCTTCTGGGCCACCCTCGTCAGCCTGCCCTTTGGCGTGGGCGTGGCGTGGCTGCTGGCGCGGTGCCGGTTCCCGGGGCGGCAGCTTCTGAACGGATTGGTGCACCTGCCCTTGATCCTGCCGCCGGTGGTCACGGGCTACCTTCTGCTTCTGGGCTTCGGACGGCAGGGCCCCTTGGGCGGACCGCTGGCCGAGCTGGGGATCGTCTTCGCCTTTCGTTGGACGGGCGCAGCGCTGGCCGCCGCGATCATGGGCTTTCCGCTGATGGTCCGCGCGATCCGCCTGTCGCTCGAGGCCGTCGATCCGAAGCTCGAGCAGGCCGCCGCGACGCTGGGCGCCTCGCGCTCGATGGTCTTTGTCACCGTCACGCTGCCGCTGATCCTGCCGGGAATCCTGGCCGGTGCGATCCTCGGCTTTGCGCGGGGGATGGGAGAGTTCGGGGCCACGATCACCTTCGTGTCGAACATCCCCGGCGAAACCCAGACGCTGCCCTCGGCGATCTACACCTTCCTGCAGGTGCCGGGGGGCGAGACGGCGGCGCTGCAGCTGGTCGCCGTTTCGGTCGCCATCGCCATGGCCGCGCTGCTGCTGTCCGAGTGGATCGGCACGCGCCTGGCCCGACGGGTGGCGGGGGCATGAGTCTCGCGGTTGCGCTGCGCCATGCGCAGGGGGCGTTCCGTCTGGACGTGACGTTCGAGGCGCCGCCGGGGATCACCGTGCTCTTCGGGCGCTCGGGCTCGGGCAAGACCACGATCGTCAATGCCGTCGCGGGGCTGTTGCGGCCCGACGCGGGGCGGGTCGTGCTGCGGGGGCGGACGCTTCTCGACACCGCGGCGGGGATCGCGCTGCCGCCGCACCGCCGCCGCCTGGGCTATATCTTTCAGGAGGGGCGGCTCTTTCCGCATCTGAGCGTGCGGGGCAATCTGCGGTACGGACGTGCCTTCGCCCCCCGCGACGCCCGGCCCGCGGACGAGGCCCGCATCGTCGAGATGCTGGGTATCGGTCACCTGCTGGACCGCCGCCCGGCGGCGCTTTCGGGGGGCGAGAAGCAGCGCGTCGCCATCGGGCGGGCACTCTTGTCGGCGCCGCAGATGATCCTGGCGGATGAGCCCCTGGCCGCGCTGGACGAGGCGCGCAAGGCCGAGATCTTGCCCTATTTCGAACGGCTGCGCGACGAGGTGTCGATCCCGATCCTCTACGTCAGCCACGCCGCGGCCGAAGTCGCGCGGCTGGCCACCACGGTGGTCGCGCTGCAGGACGGCCGCGTGGTGGGGCAGGGACCGGCCGAAGAGGTTCTGGGCGATCCGATGGTGACCCCGGCCGGTGTGCGGGCGGCGGGCGCGATGTTGCGGGCGCAGGTGGTGCGCCACCATGCCGACGGCCTGACCGAGCTTGATGCCGGGGGTGTGCCCCTGTTTCTGCCGGCGCTGGATCTGGCGCCGGGGCAGGGGGTGCGGCTGCGCATCGCGGCGCAGGACGTGATCCTGTCGCGCGACCGGCCCGAGGGGCTGTCGGCGCTGAACATCTTGCCCGGCCGGGTCGAGGCGCTGCGCCCCGGGGCCGGGCCCGGCATGCTGGTGTCGCTGGCCACGCCGGCGGGACGGGTGCTGGCGCGGGTCACCCGCCGGTCGGCCGAGACCCTCGCCCTCGCCCCCGGCATGACCTGTCACGCGGTGATGAAGTCCGTGGCCATCGCGCCCGGCGACATCGGCGGCAACTGAGCCCGGCGCCGCCGATACGGACCATCGATCAGGGCCACCGACACGGGTCCCTGACACGGGCCATCTTTGGCCACGGTCCTGCGCCACCGACCTGACCGCTGACGCGGCCCGCGGCAAGCCACTGCCCTTGCCGCTGACTGTCTTAGACGGAAGGGGCTGACGCCCCGAAGCCCCGGCCCGGGGGCGCATCCGAAGCACGCCATGGGGGGCGTCACTTCTCGGGGTGCTCGGGCAGCGGGCGTGGATCCCATCCGCGCCCGGGGATGTCGATGTCGACCCAGACGGGATGATGCCGTGAGGCGGGCGTGCCGTCGACCGAAAAGACCGCGGCGTCGGGCGTGTCGGGGACAGGCCAGAACACCCCGGCATCGCGCACCTGCAGATCGCGCGAGGGCAGGATGTAGTCGACGCGCAGGTTGCCCGGCGCGGCGCGGTCCCAGTCTCCGGGGTCCTCGAACCAGTCCGCGGTGTCGAGCGCGGGGTCGCCCCGCTGCGCCGCATTCGGCCCGCCCTGAGCCGCGGCGGCCAGGGCGGCGCCCCGGCTGCGGGGCGCGGGGTCCTGCAGCGCCGGATGGGCCAGCAGGGTCCGGATGGCCAGGGTACGCCCGTCGCCGTCGGCGGGGTCGAGGTTGGCGTCGCCCAGCACGATGAAACGGCTCTCCGGCGGGGGCTGGGCCAGCCGTCCGCGCAGGTAGGCCAGCCACAAGGCGGCCTCATCATGATTGCGCCGCCCGTTGCGGTCGCGCGGCCCGTCGAAGACCGGCGGCGTCGCGTGCCAGATCAGCAGGCGCAACGAGGTGGCGCCGATGCGCACCGGCAGATCCCAGTGGGCATTCGACGACAGCCGCTGCCCGGGCGCCGTGCCCTCTGGCGCGTGGTTGTCGGGCAGGTCCAGCCATGCAAGGCCCGAGAAATCCCGCAGGTCGTCCGCGGCGATCGGGTGGCGCGACAGGACGGCCAGCGCGCCTTCGCCCCGGAACCGACCATAGCCCTGTGCGTCGCCCGGCCCGCCGCGCCGCCCGTCACCGTCCAGATCCAGCCCGCTGCCCGCCCCGGCATTGGGCGCGCCGGCAAAGACGTGGGGCATCGGGTGGCCGGCCTCGGCGATGCGCCGGGCCAGCGCGTCGAGGGCGCGCCCCTCGTGATCCCAGTCGACCCCGGACAGGACCGCGATGTCGGGGGAGAGATGGGCAAGCGTGCGCGCCACGGCCAGCACCTGCGGGTCGGCGCGCAGGATGTCGCGGTAGAGCAGCCCCGGCCCGTCGCGCGCCAGTTCTGTGTTGAAGTAGACGATCCGCACCCGCTCGGCCCCCGTTTGAGCAGGAGCGGGGACAGGGGCGATCAGGGCGATGCAGGCGGCCAGCACCGCGGCGCGCGCGCCGCCCGGCCATCCGTTCAGGCGGTGACGAGCCCGCCCTCGGGGTCGGAGTCGAGCTGGCGTTGCCGCGCGATGATCCGGGCCACGCGCCCCATCGCGATCCCGCGCATGAACAGGGAGGTGGGAAGGAACGCCCATGCCGCAACCGTCCAGACCAGTGTCTGCGGCGTGTCGATCGCGACCCGGCCGAACACCGAACTCGCCTCGACAATCACCATCGGCATCACGAATGGCAGGAAGAATCCTAATGCGACGTTAATCATGCTGTCGCGGCGCAGGCGGTCGACCACGTCGCCGCCCGAGGTGGGATCGAAGGTCGGCAGGTTGATCCACACGTTGAACCGGCCCGAATCGAGCGGCCAGTGCTTTACCTTGCAGCAGATGACGAAGCCCGACAGCGACAGCAGCGCGGCGAGGAAGGCCATCCCCACCATGGCCCGCATGAGCAAAACCTCCCCCACCGGGGCGCCGTCGGGCAGCATTCCGATCGCCAGTTGCACAGGGGAATAGGGGAAATCCATCGCCTTGCCGACCACGCCGCCCACGGCCTGCACGAAAAGCGTGAGCGAGGTTTCCTCGACCAGCCCCCGGGTGATGATCGACAGCAGGAAGACGGTCGCGAAGAGCGATCCGAAGCGGATGCGATTGAAGGGCGGCGCGTCGCGGAATTCGTAGAGGCAGGGATAGGCCGAGGCGTATTCCGAGATCGTCAGGATCGCGGCGGCCAGCGCGACCAGCGACACGACCTGCGCCCCGTCTTCAGTGATGCCGGTGCCCATGAGCGACGGCGTGGCGATCAGCACCATCACCAGAAACCCACGCGCCACGGCGCCTGTCAGACGTGAAATCACTGCCCGCTGTCCTTGCCTCGGATGAACGCGATGCAGTGCCGCGCCCTTGTTCGCTGCGGTCCCCGATCTGTGTCGTGGGTTGCCTCAATCTTGCCCAATTGTTGCCGCTTTCCAAAACCCGTCTCAATCATGGGTTAACTTTGCCGAAATATCTGGGCGATTTCGTGGAGGGATTGGTGCCCCTTTGCATCAGTTCTGCGCACAAAAAAGGCCGCCCTCGGGCGGCCTTTTCAGGTTCGGAAACAGTGCGTCGCTGGATCAGAGCCAAGGGCGTTCCGCGGCAAGACGACCCTCGAATCCATCGATTGCGGGGGCCTGTTCCAGCGTCAGGCCGATATCGTCGAGTCCGTTCATCAGGCAGTGTTTGCGGAACGGATCGACGTCGAAGGAGATGGTGTCGCCGTCCGAGGTGGTGATGACCTGGTTTTCCAGATCCACCGTCATGCGCGCGTTGGCGCCCTTTTCGGCGTCGCGCGTCAGCAGGTCGACCTGCTCCTGTGGCAGGGCGATGGGCAGGATGCCGTTCTTGAAGCAGTTGTTGAAGAAGATGTCGGCAAAGCTGGGCGCGATGACGCAGCGGATGCCGAAATCCTTGATCGCCCAAGGGGCGTGTTCGCGCGACGAGCCGCAGCCGAAATTGTCGCCGGCGACAAGGATCTCGGCATCGCGGTAGGCGGGCTGGTTCAGCACGAAGTCGGGGACCTCGTTGCCATCGCGGTCATAGCGCATCTCGTCGAAGAGGTTCACGCCCAGGCCGGTGCGCTTGATCGTCTTCAGGAACTGCTTGGGGATGATCATGTCGGTGTCGATGTTGACCATCGGCATCGGCGCCGCGATCCCCGTGAGCTTTTCGAATTTTTCCATCTTTCAAATCTCCTGTCCGGCGCTCATCGCCCCCATGGGACCCTCTTGATGAGAGGGTCCCATGGGGGGCGACAGGCGCCCGGGGGTCACGCCAGATCGCGCACGTCGGTCAGCCGGCCGGTCACGGCGGCCGCCGCCGCCATTGCCGGGCTCATCAGGTGAGTGCGGCCCTTGTAGCCCTGCCGCCCCTCGAAGTTGCGGTTCGAGGTCGAGGCGCAGCGTTCGCCCGGGGAAAGCTGGTCGGGGTTCATGCCCAGGCACATCGAACAGCCCGCCATGCGCCATTCGAAGCCCGCCTCCTGCAGCTTGGCTGCGATGCCCTCTTCCTCGGCCATCGCGCGGACAAGGCCCGATCCCGGCACGATCATCGCGCGGATGCCGTCCTTGACCCGCCGGCCCTCCATGATCTTCGCGACCTCGCGCAGGTCCTCGATTCGGCCGTTGGTGCAGGAGCCGATGAAGACGGTATCGATCTCGATATCGCTCAGCTTCTGGCCCGGCGTCAGGCCCATGTAGTCGAGCGAGCGCTTCGCCGCGGCGACCTTGCCGCCGGCGAAATCGTCAGGCGAGGGCACGGCCGCGGTGATCGGCAGCACGTCCTCGGGGCTGGTGCCCCAGGTCACGACCGGCGCGATTTCCGAGGCGTCGATCTCGACGATGCGGTCGTACTGCGCGCCCTCGTCGGATTTCAGCGACTCCCAGTATTCGACGGCCTTGTCCCAGTCGGCATCCGACGGCGCGTGCGGCCGGCCCTTGACGTAGGCATAGGTCTTTTCGTCCGGCGCGATCAGGCCGGCGCGGGCGCCGCCTTCGATCGCCATGTTGCAGACGGTCATCCGGCCTTCCATCGACAGCGCGCGGATCGCCGAACCCGCGTATTCGATGACGTGGCCGGTGCCGCCGGCGGTGCCGGTGCGGCCGATGATCGTCAGCGTGATGTCCTTGGCGGTGACGCCGGGCGCAAGCTCGCCCTCGACGCGCACCAGCATGTTCTTGGACTTCTTCTGGATCAGCGTCTGGGTGGCCAGCACGTGTTCGACCTCGGAGGTGCCGATGCCGTGGGCCAGCGCGCCAAAGGCCCCGTGGGTCGCGGTGTGGCTGTCGCCGCAGACGATGGTCATGCCCGGCTGGGTCCAGCCCTGTTCGGGGCCGATGATGTGGACGATGCCCTGACGCACGTCGTCGACATCGTACATCTCGACGCCGAAATCCTTGGCGTTCTGGCGCAGGGTGTCGACCTGGATGCGGCTCATCTCGTCCCGGATGCCCTGCAGGCGGGTGGGATCGGTCGGCACGTTGTGGTCGGGCACGGCAATGGTCTTTTCGGGCGCACGCACGGTGCGGCCGGCCATGCGCAGACCTTCGAAGGCCTGCGGGCTCGTCACCTCGTGGACGAGATGGCGGTCGATATAAAGAAGGCAGGTGCCGTCGTCGCTTTCATGCACGACATGGGCATCCCAGATCTTGTCATAGAGAGTCTTGGGGGACATGCGGTCCTCTCCCGGCTGTAATGGCGTCTCAAGAGTCGATGGCGGGGGGGGCGGGGGCGCGCGCGGACGGGCGCCCGATCACAGTCGGGCGCGGATACTGCGCGTCTCACCGTAGAACCGCCACGGCAGGCGGGCCCGGTCGTCCATATCGAAGACTCGTTCCATCCGCGCTGAAATAAAGGGCGCGGGCGGCTGCCGCAAGGGCCGCGACGCAGGCGGCGGGCCCGCGTGGGTCGTGTGCCACGGCAATGTGCCCCATCATGCGTCCCGCGCCGCGCCGGAAGGGGCCTGCGGGCGAAGTGCGCCAGCGCGGTGACGGGCGCGCGCAGTCGTGGCTTGCCGCCCCATCCCGACCGGCTAGGATGGCGGGCACGGGAAATGCGGCGGGGCAGTATGGAGATGTCGTTCGAAGGGCTGCGCGAGGCACTCGGCTTCGTGCTGCTGAGGGTCGAGGCGCTGCTGTCGAACCTTCTGCTGCCCTCGCGGCTGGCGCAGGTGGCGATCCTGCTTCTGTGCGTGGGGCTGGCCTGGGCGCTGGCACGCTTGACCCGGCCGCGGATGCGCGACTGGATGCACTCGCTGGAAGGCTGGGCCAAGTGGCGGCTGCGCCTGCTGCTGCTGGTCAACCGGCGGCTGCAGCTGATCTACTTCGTGCTGCTGTCCTGGATCGCCTTCGCGGTGATGCGGCTGATCTTCTTCTTTCCCTCGCGCAGCTACATTATCGAACTGGTGGCCACCATCGCGCTGGTGCTTTTGCTGGTGGCCTTCATCACCCGGCTGGTGCGCAACCACGCGCTGCGCGTGGTGCTGCGGTGGTTCTTGTGGATCTACACGATCCTCTACTACCTGGGCTGGCGGGATGAAGCCGCGACCCTCCTGGACCGGGCGGCCTTCGAATCCGGCGATTTCCGTCTGTCACTGCTGACGCTGGTCAAGGCGATGCTGGTCCTGGGCGCTCTGCTGACGCTGGCGCGGATCGTCACGCAGACCTCTTCGGCCCGGATAAAGCGCGACGACGACCTGTCGCCGTCGATGCAGGTGCTGGTCGTCAAGGTCATGCAGATCCTGCTTTACGGCGCCGCGCTCTTCATCGGGCTCAAGGCGGTGGGCGTGGATCTGACCGGCCTCGCCGTCCTGTCGGGGGCCATCGGCGTCGGCCTGGGCTTCGGCCTGCAGAAGGTGGTGTCGAACCTCGTTTCGGGCGTGATCATCCTGCTCGACAAGTCGGTGAAGCCCGGCGATGTCATCAGCCTGGGCGAAACCTTCGGCTGGATCAACGCGCTGGGGGCGCGCTACGTGTCGGTCGTCACCCGCGACGGCAAGGAATACCTGATCCCGAACGAGGATCTGATCACCGGGCAGGTGGTGAACTGGTCGCATTCCAACGAATTCGTCCGCCTCGACATCTATTTCGGCACCGCCTACGCGAATGACCCCCACATCGTGCGCCGCGTCGCGATCGAGGCGGCGAGCGCGGTGGACCGGGTGCTGACCACCCGCGCGCCGGTCTGCCACATCGTGGGCTTCGGCGACAGTTCGGTGGATTACATCCTGCGATTCTGGATAACCGACCCCACGGGAGGGCTGACCAACATCCGCGGAAACGTGTATCTGGCGCTTTGGGATGCGTTCAAGGCGAACGACATCTCGATCCCCTTCCCGCAGCGCGAGGTGAAGATGCTGGAGGGGTCGCAGATCGGCACGCGTCCGCTGGATTGACGTCCCGGGCGGGCTCAACCGGGGGGTGACGTCGGCGAAGTCACTGGACAAGTCGCCCGCGCCGCTTCAAGAGGGCACATATGGCGAACACGGCGGGATAAGCAGTGCGCAAACGACTTAGGGATTGGGCGCTGGCCGAAAAGAGCTTCGGCTACAAGGCGTCGTTCGTGACGGTAGGCTTCGTGCTGGCTTTCGGTCTGCGCTATCTGCTGCGCGGGCACCTGCCGCTGGGCTTTCCGTATCTGACCTTCTTTCCGGCGGTGATCCTGACGACCTTCTTCGCCGGCATCCGTGCGGGCGCGCTGCAGGCGGCGCTGGGCGGGCTGGCGTCGTGGTATTTCTTCATCGCCCCCTACAACTCGTTCCAGTTGTCCGGGCTGACCGCTTTGGCGCTGGCCTTCTACATCTTCATCGTCACCACCGACATCGTGCTGATCCACGTGATGAACGAATCGCTGGCCCGCCTGCAGGAAGAGCGGGAGCGCAGCGAGACGCTCGCCCGGTCGCGTGAACTGATGTTCCACGAACTGCAGCACCGCGTATCGAACAACTTGCAGGTGGTGGGCTCGCTGCTGCAGCTTCAGCGCCGCAAGGTCGAGGATCCCGCCGCACAGGCCGCTCTCGACAGTGCCGCGGGCCGACTGGCGGTCGTGGCAAAGATCCAGAGGCGGCTGCACGACCCGTCGCGGCAGGAAATGGATTTCCGTCACTTCTTCGAAGAGATTGTGCCCGACATCATCGCCGCCGCCGGGGCCGAGGGCCGCGTGGTGCCGCGGTTCGAGATCGAGGATCTGCCGATCACCAACGATCAGGCCATTCCGCTGGCGCTGATCGCGACGGAATGCGTGTCGAACGCCATCGAACACAACCTGCCGCATCGCCAGCGGATCGTTCTGACCCTGCGGCTGGTGCGCGAAGGGGACGACGACGGCGCGCTTGAGGTGCGCGACGATGGTGTTGGTCTGCCCGAAGGATTCGACGTGAACCGGGCGCGGTCGCTGGGGCTGATGGTCGCGCGCCAGTTCGCGATGCAGTTGGGCGGTGCGCTGGAGATGCGCGACACCGATCCCGGGGCCCTGGCGCGCGTCGCCTTCCCGCTGGAACAGCCCGAGGACGAGGCGCCCGACCCCGGTTCGGTGCACCCGCTGATCGTCCGCACGATCTGACTGCCGGGACCTGACCGCGATGGCGCGGGGCGCGGGCCGGACCAACCCGCCTTGCAGCCCGCCCCGACCCTCGGCGCCGCCGCTCGGGGGGCTGTCCGGCTCGGCGCAATCAGTGCTCGCGCAGGGCGGCGATCAGCTCGTCCTTGGTCATGTCCGACCTGCCGTCGATACCGATTTCCTGCGCACGGCTGTAAAGCTCGTCCTTGGTCCAGTCCTCGTAGGGCGAGGCCTCGCCCCCCTTCTGCGAGGGGTGCATGTCGTCGTTCGCCTTGGCATTGGCGATGCGCGCAGCCTTCTCCTTCGAGTTGCCGTCCTGGCGAAGTTCCTCGTAAAGCTTGTCGTCCTTCACCGACGCCCCATGATTCCGTGTCATCTCCGGTCTCCTCTGGTTCCCGTCGATGTCCAGCGCCGGAGCGGGGGATCGGGTTCCCGGGCCGGGTGGGCGGCTTGTCCGCCCCCGTACTCATCCGCCCGTGTAAGAGTGCAGAACACCGAAGGAGACCGGTTTGGTCAAAGCCCCCGACGAGATGTCGCGAAAGCACGAAAAGGAAGTCGAGGAGGATTCGGTCGAGGACGCGACGCGTCTTTCGGCGCGACTGATCTACGAGGTGATCCGCCGCGACGGCCATGACGAGCTGAACCGGCCCAGGCATTCGCTGATCTGGTCGGGACTGGCGGCGGGCATCCTGATCAGCTTTTCGGTAATCGGCGAAGCGATCTTTCGTGCCTACCTGCCCGATGCGAAGTGGATATTCCTCCTTGAGAACCTGGGGTATTCCTTCGGCTTCCTGCTGGTGATCCTGGGTCGGATGCAGCTTTTCACCGAGAACACGATCACCACGGTCCTGCCGCTGATGGCGCAGCCCTGCCGGGAATATTTGTGGAAGGTGGTCCGCCTCTGGGGGATCGTGCTGACGGCCAACGTGGTGGGGGCCTTCGTCGCGGCCGCGTTCCTGATCATGTCGGGGGCGTTCCAGCCCGAGGTGCTGGACGCGATCCGCGAATTGTCACTGCACGCCACCGGGATGTCGCCGTGGCAGGCCTTCGTCAAGGCGCTGCCCGCGGGGGTGCTGGTCGCCGCCATCGTGTGGATGCTGCCCACCGCGCCGCGGCAGCCCTTCTTCATCATCCTGACCTTCACCTGGCTGCTGGCGGCGGGCGACTTCACCCATATCATCGCCGGCGCGGTCGAGATGGCGTACCTGCTGCTGCAGGGCGACCTGGCGCTGGGGCAGGCGGTGTTCGGGTTCTTCTTCCCGGTCCTGATCGGCAACGTGATCGGCGGCACGGCCGTCTTCACGATGATCACCTGGGGGCAGGTCAAGGCCGAGGTCGCGCCCGCCTCGCGCTAGCGCGCGCCGCCACCGCCCGAAGCCCGGTGCGGCCTTGCCACGGGGCCCGAGTGCAGGGTGAGGGAGGGGCATGAGCGGATCGCCGCCTGCACCTGTTGCAGCAGATCGACGCCGCCGCATCGTGATCCGGCGGCGCTAGCCACACAACAGCGCCCCGTCTATCAAAGTGGATAAGTGTGAGGGGGCCAGAGCCAGTGCGATTCGTATCCGTTAATCCCGTTGTCCGCATTGGTATTCCGCTGCTGGCGATCCTGCTGACGACCACGGCCGCCCCGGCGATCGAGATCGATTTCGACACGCCCGCCGCCTCGGACGACCTGCGCGACGACCTGGCCGATGCCTCGCTTCTGATCGGGGCGCGCGACGAAGGCGTCGACGACCCGCAAGAGCTTCTGGCCGCGGCACGGGCGGATTACGCCCGCCTCGTGGGCGCGCTTTATGCCGAGGGCCGGTTCGGCGGCACGGTCAACATCCTCGTCGACGGGCGCGAGGCGTCCGAGATCCCGCCGCTGGGCGGACTGGACCGGATCGACCGGATCGTGGTGCGCATCGATCCCGGCCCGGTCTACGATTTCAGCCGGGCCGAGGTCGATCCGCTGGCGCCCGAGACCGAGCTTCCCGAAGGCTTTGCGCTGGGCGAACCGGCCCGCACGCCGCTGATCGAAAGCGCCGCCTCGGCGGGTGTCGAGGGCTGGCGCGGACAGGGCCGGGCCAAGGCCGATATCGGTGACGAGCAGATCGTCGCAGACCACGACGCCGACACGCTGGCCGCCCGCATCGTCATCGCCCCGGGGCCGGTCGTCCGCTTCGGCGACCTGCGGCCCCAGGGCTATACCCGGATGCGGCCCGACCGCATCGTCGAGATCGCGGGCCTGCCTACGGGCGAGGTCTTCGACCCCGACGAACTGGAACGCGCCGCCTCGCGTCTGCGGCGCACGCAGGTGTTCCGCTCGGTCGCGCTGGTCGAGGACGAGCAGCTGGCCCCCGGCAACGTCATGGGGATCGAGGCGCAGCTGGACGAAGAGGCGCCGCGGCGCTTCGGCTTCGGCGCCGAGCTGTCGTCGATCGACGGGCTGACGCTGTCGGCCTTCTGGCTGCACCGCAACCTCTTCGGCGGGGCCGAGCGGCTGCGTGTCGACGGCGAACTGGCGCAGCTGGGCCTGGAGGGGGGCGAGGATTACAGCTTTGCCACCCGGTTCGAACGGCCTGCCACCTTCGGCGCGGATACCGATCTTTATGTCCTGGGCGAAATCGAACGCCTGAACGAGGATGACTTTACCTCGAACACCGGCACCATCGGGGCGGGGCTCACCCGCATCGTGACCGAGGATCTGAGCGTCGAGGCCGGGATCGCCTACCGCTTTTCGCGGGTCGAGGACGAGGCCGGCGAACGCGACTATTCGCTTCTGACCTTCCCGCTGGGCGCGACGCTGGACAAGCGCGACGATACGCTGAACCCCGCCAACGGCTATTACGTCGATGCCGACCTGACGCCGTTCCTGGGCTATCAAAGCGCCGACAACGGCGGGCGGCTGACCTTCGACGCGCGCGGCTATCGCGGCTTCGGAGAGGAGAACCGCTTCATCTTCGCCGGTCGCCTGCAGGGCGGGTCGATCCTGGGCGCCGACCTGGAAGGCGTGCCCAACGACTACCGCTTCTATTCCGGCGGCGGCGGCACGGTGCGCGGGCAGGATTACCAGTCGCTGGGCGTCACGCTGCCCTCGGGTGTCGAGTCGGGCGGCGCGTCGTACCTTGCCGTCTCGACCGAGGCGCGGGTGGGCGTGACCGATAATATCGGCGTCGTGGGCTTCGTCGACTGGGGCTCCGTCAGCGAAGATTCCGTGCCCGGCAGCGGCGACAGCCATTCGGGCGCCGGTCTGGGCGTCCGCTACTACACCCCCATTGGCCCGATCCGGCTGGATGCGGCGGTCCCCGTCTCGGGCGGGGGCAGCGGCGTGTCGCTGTATGTCGGGATCGGTCAGGCCTTTTGAGTATGTCCACGCTGCGCAAGTTCCTCGCCCCCCTCGCGCTGACCCTCGCGGTCGCGCTTCCCGCCCAGCCCGTCCTGTCGCAGGATGATGACGAGGATGGCGGCGGGTTCCTGGAAAATCTGATCGAGGACAACCTGTCCTCGGCCGGGCGCGAGGTGCGCATCCGTGGCTTCGAGGGCGCGCTCAGCTCGCGCGCCACCATCGCCGAGCTGTCCATTTCGGATGACGAAGGCGTGTGGCTGACCCTGCGCGACGCGGTGCTGGACTGGAACCGGTCCGCCCTACTGCGCGGACGGCTCGAGGTTGAAGAGCTTTCGGCGGCCTCGATCGACCTGCCGCGCCTGCCGCAGGCGGGCGGGACGCAGCCGCCCCCGGCCGAGGCGCAGCCTTTCTCGCTTCCCGATCTGCCGGTCTCGGTGGTGATCGAGACGCTGGATATCGAGCGCGTGGCGCTGGGCGAGCCCCTGTTCGGCGAGGCGGCCGAGATCGCGCTGAACGGCAGCGCCCGGCTGGCCGGCGGCGAGGGCGAGGCGCAGCTGGCGGTCGAGCGGCTGGACGCCGAGGGCGCGCTGACCTTCGAGGGCAGCTACGCCAACGACACCGGCGAGCTTGTGCTGGATCTGTCGCTGCAAGAGGGGGCCGACGGCATCGCCGCGAACCTGCTCGACCTGCCCGGCCGCCCCTCGGTCGCGCTGTCGGTGGCGGGCGAGGGCCCGGTGTCGGACTTCACCGCCGACATCCAGCTGGCGACCGACGGCGAAGACCGGATCGCGGGCACCGTTTCGGTCGCGTCGGAAGAAGGCGAAGACGGCACGACGCGCAGCTTCGCCGCCGATATCGGCGGCGACATCGCGCCGGTCTTCTCGCCCCAGTTCCGCCCCTTCTTCGGCCCCGACATCCAGCTTGAGGTGCAGGGCGCCAGCTATCCGGGGGGCCGGGTCGAGATTCCCGAACTCAGCCTGACGGCGCAGTCGCTGACGCTGCAGGGGCGCATCGCCGTCGGCGCGGACGGCCTGCCCGATGTCATCGACGTCGAGGGGCGCATCGCCGATCAGGGCGGCGCGCCGGTGCTTCTGCCCGTGGGGCAGGACCTGCGGGTGCAGGGGGTCGACCTCGACATCGCTTTCGATGCCGCGCGGGGCGAGGATTGGCAGGCGCTGATCGCCATCGATGCGCTCGACACCGCGACGGCAGATATCGGCGACCTGCGGCTTGAGGGCACGGGCCGGATCGGCACCACCGACGCCGGCGCGCAGACCGTCACCGCCGATTTCGATTTCGCCGCGGAAGAGCTTTCGCTGGCCGATGGCGGGGCGCAGGCCGCGCTGGGCGACGCGATCACCGGCGATGCCGCGATCCGCTGGACCGCCGGCGCGCCGGTAACGCTGGACCGGCTGGCCCTGTCCGGCGACAGCTTCGAGCTGACGGGCGAGGGCGCGGTCGACGCCACGGGCGAAGGCACGGACATCACGCTTGACGCCGATCTCGCGGCCCGGGACCTGTCGGCCTTCTCCGCACTGGCGGGGCGGCCGCTGTCGGGCGGCGCGCAGCTGTCGCTGGACCTGACCTACGGCCTGCTTCAGGGCCGCTTCGACGTCGCGCTGGACGGGACGACCACGGACCTTTCGCTCAGCCAGCCCGCGCTGGACCGGCTGCTTGCCGGGGAAACCACCCTGACGCTGCGCGCGGATCGCGACGAGACCGGCACGCGGGTCGAGACCCTGTCGCTGCAAAGCCCCGCGCTGCAGGTGGCGGGCGAGGCTGACCTGACCTCGCAGGACGCTTTCGTTTCGCTCAATGTCGACGTGCCGGACGCCGCCGCGCTGGATCCCCGCGCCACAGGTGCGGCCAATGTCGATTTCGAAGCGACGCTCGAGCAGGGCCTGTGGCAATACACGCTGGACGCGGGCGGCCTGCAGGCGACGGTGGATGCCGAAGGGCAGATCACCGTGACTGAGGATCAGCCGCTGCGCATCCAGTCGCAGGCGGATATCGCCGCCGCGGACCTGTCGCTGTTCTCCGACCTCACGGGCCGTCCGCTGGCCGGATCGGTCGATGTCGCCGCCAATGGCTATGCGTTGAGCGACCTGTCGGCCTTTGACATCGGGCTCGACGGCACTTTGCAGTCGGTCGAGGTCGGTATCCCGCAGGCCGACAACCTCTTGCAGGGCGAAACCGTCCTGTCGGGGTCGGCCCGGCGGGACGAAACCGGGATCATCGTGCCCGGCGTCACGGTCGAGAACCCGCAGCTGACGCTCGCGGGCGAGGGCCGCTATGCCGAGGGGGAAAGCCGCGCCGATGCGCAGTTCCGCCTGTCGGACGCGGGACTTCTTCTGCCCGAGCTGACCGGGGCGGTCACCGCCGACGTGCAGGCGCGCGAGATCGCGGAAGGCTGGAACGTCGTGGCGCAGGCCGCGGGCCTGGGCGCCACCGTCGATGCCGATGTCGAGATCACCGAGCTGTCGTCGGATGCCCCCCGCGTCACGGGTCGCGCCGATGTCACGGCCGAAGACCTGGCGCGGTTCGCCCCCCTTGCCGGGCGCCCGCTCGAAGGTGCGGTGGATCTCACGCTCGACGGTGGCGCGCGGACCGATCTGTCCGAGTTCGACCTGGCCATCGACGGCAGCAGTGCCGACATCGCCATCGGGCAGGACATCGTCGACGGCCTGATGCAGGGCCGCACGCAGATCGCCGTGACCGCCGCGCGCGCCGGTGAGCAGTTCGACCTGCCGCGCCTGCATATCGAGAACCCGCAGATCCGCGCCACGGGCGAGGGCAGCTATGCCCCCGATGGCGGCAGTATCGACGCCGATATCGACATCGCAGACGCCGCGCGCATCCTGCCCGAGCTTGAAGGGCCGGTGACGCTGGATCTGCGCGCGGACGCGGCCGAAGAGGTCTGGACCGTCGATCTGGATGCCGAGGGTCTGGGCGCCCGGATCACCGCCGATGCCCGGGTCAGCGACCTGCGTGCCACCCCGCGTGTCGAGGGCGATGCGCAGGTCGTCGCGGGCGACCTGTCGCGCCTTCAGGCGCTGGCGGGCCGGCCGCTTGCGGGGGCGCTGAACCTCGACCTGTCGGGGTTCGCCGTGACCGACCTGTCGGCCTTTGACCTGACGGCCGAGGGCACCGCCCGGTCGGTCGAGATCGGGCAGGATCTGGTCGACGGCCTGCTGCAGGGCGACACGGATCTGGAGATTGCCGCCGCGCGCGACGAAAATGGCATCGAGGTGCCGCAGTTCCGCATCGCGAACCCGCAGATCAGCGCCACTGGCGGCGGCAGTTATGCCCCCGGCGCGGGCGCCTTCAACGCCGATATCGAGGTCCCCGACGCGGCGCGCATCCTGCCGCAATTGGAAGGTCCGGTGACCCTGACGCTCGATGCCGCCGAAGAGGGTGGCGCGTGGAATGTCGACCTGTCGGGCGACGGTCTGGGCGCCCAGCTGGCCGCCGACGCGGTGGTCAGCGACCTGCAGGGCGACGCCGCGCCGCGGGTCGAGGGCACCGCCCGTGTGGTGGCCGAGGATCTGGCCCGGTTCGAGGCCATCGCCGGTCGGCCCCTGTCGGGGTCGCTGAACCTGACCGCCTCGGGTGCCGCGCGCATCGACGGCAGCGATTTCGACGTGGATATCGAGGGCGCCTCGCGCTCGGTCGAAATCGGGCAGGAGATCGCCGACAACCTTCTGGCGGGCGCGACCGAGGTCGATATCGAGGCGCGGCGCAACGACGAGGGCGTCGAGATCCCCGCCTTCCGCATCGCCAACCCGCAGATCCGCGCCACGGGCGAGGGCAGCTATGCCCCGGGTGCCGGCGCGATCACGGCCGAGCTGGTGCTGGCCGACGCCGGTGACGTGGTCCAGGGCCTGTCCGGTCCGCTGAACGCCGACCTGTCGGCCGAGGAAACCGGCGGCGCATGGTCCGTCACGCTGGATGCCGAGGGGCTGGCCACGATCATCGAGGCGGCAGTCCGGATCAGCGAGATCGACACAGGTACGCCGCTGGTCGACGGGACGGTCCGCCTGACCGCGCGCGACCTGGCGCGGTTCCGCGCGGTCGCGGGCCTGCCCCTGTCGGGTGGCCTGCAGGCCGAGGCGCGGGGCCAGATGCGCAGCGACCTGTCGCGCTTCGACGTGACGCTCGATGCCACGGGCACGAACCTCGGGATCGGGCAGGCCGAGGTCGACCGCATCCTTGGCGGGCAGACGCAGATCGACCTCAGCGCCAGCCGCGACGCTGCGGACGCCCCGATCCGCATCGCCCGTGCGGTGGTCGATACCGGGCTTCTGGACGTCAGCGCCTCGGGTCAGCTGGGGGCGGGTGGCAGCGGTGTCGAGTTCGACGCGCGCCTGACCGACATCTCGCCCTTCGTCGACGGCTTTTCGGGCGCCGTGACCGCCGACGGGCGCCTTGCCCAGACGGGCGACGGCTACCGGATCGACGTCACGGCAACCGGACCGGGGGGCACCGACGCCCGGATCGCGGGGACGGCCGCGGGCGATTTCTCGACCCTCGATCTGGATATCGACGGCACGGCCCCGCTGGCGTTGGCGAACCGGTTCACGACGCCCAATTCGCTGGACGGGAGCGTCAGCTTCGATCTGGCGCTGAACGGCGCGCCGGGGCTCGACGCGCTGTCGGGCCGGGTCACCACATCCGGCGCGCGGGCGGTCGTCCCTTCGGTCAGCGTGGTGCTGGAGAATATCGGCGCCACGGTCACGCTGCAGAACGGCACCGCACGGGTGCAGGCGCAGGCGGACAAGCAGACGGGCGGTGGCCTGACTGCGCAGGGCAGCATCGGCCTGTCGGGCAACCTGCCTGCCGACCTGACGATCGACCTGGCGCGGTTCGACCTGACCGATCCCAACCTCTATGAAACCGCGGTGAACGGGAGGGTGACGATCAACGGCCCGCTGGCAGGTGGCGCCACCATCGCCGGGCGGCTGTCGCTGGGTCAGACCGAGGTGCGGATCCCCTCGACCGGGCTGGGCGCCACCGGGCCCATCCCGGAGGACCTCGTGCACCTGAACGAACCCGCCGAAGTACGCGCGACCCGCTCCCGGGCCGGGCTGATCCAAGAGCCGGGCGAAGGCGGGTCGGGCGGCGGCGCCTCGGTCGCCTATCCGCTGGATATCGAGATCGTCGCCGACAATCAGATCTTCGTGCGGGGGCGGGGCCTGGATGCTGAGCTGGGCGGCGCGCTGGCGCTGACCGGTACCACCGCCAACGTTATCCCGGCGGGCAGCTTCGAGCTGATCCGCGGGCGGCTCGACATCCTGGGCCAGCGGCTGACGCTGGACGAGGGCACGATCACCCTGCAGGGCGATTTCACGCCCTATATCCGGCTTGTCGCCTCGACTGACCAAGGCGACGTGACGGTGCAGATCGTGGTCGAGGGTCCGGCGCTGGAGCCCGACATTGACTTCCTCTCGCAGCCGCAGCTGCCCGAGGAAGAGGTGCTGGCGCGGCTGATCTTCGGCCGGTCGCTGACCTCGATCTCGCCCTTGCAGGCGGCGCAGCTGGCCTCGGCCGTGGCGACGCTGGCCGGGCGCGGCGGCGACGGCGTGGTGGGCAACCTGCGGCAGAACTTCGGGCTGGATGATCTCGACGTCACCACCGACGAAGAGGGCAACCCGGCGGTGCGCGCGGGTGCCTACCTGAACGAAAACGTCTATACCGACGTGACGGTGAATGCCGAAGGACAGGCCGAGCTGAACCTGAACCTCGATGTCACCCGGTCGCTGACCGTACGCGGCGGCGTGTCGAACGAAGGCGGCACCAGCCTGGGCGTGTTCTTCGAGCGCGATTACTGACCGCGCACACCGACGTGGCGGAACCCGAGGGCGCAGCCGATGGTTGCGCCCTCATGACATATCGCCTGACCCGCCTTCTAAACCTGACCGTTGCCGCCGGCGACGACCGGTATCCTGTCCGCACCCTGCTTTGCGATCCCGCGGGCTGGCGGCTACGGCACGCCGCGCTCGACATCGGGGGATGGTGGAACCGGCACGACGTTGTGGTTTCCCTGTCGCGCCTGGGCCGGATCGACGCGGCCGAGGGTCTTTGGCACGCGCCTGAACTGACGCGGGACGAGATCGAGGCCGCGGCCCGCTGGTCGGGCGAGGGCGCGCCGCTGGAGGGCCTGTCGCTATGGCCGCCGCTGATCGTCGGTCCCTTCGGTGGTACCTATGCGCCGCTTCTGATGCAGTCGCTCTGGAACGAAGAAATGGCCGACGTGCCCGAGAGCGAGGCCGAGCCTCCCAGCCACCGCACTGACGCCCGCGACTGGATCGGGCGCGATGCCTTTGGCGACGACGGCCTTCTGGGCCGGATCGAGGATGTGGAAGTCACGGAGGATACCTATCGCTTCGTCGCGGTCGTGATCGGCGGCGAGGGGATGGAGACGGGGCGCACGGTCCCCCTGACTGCGCTGCGCTACCTGGCCGACCAGGGCCACGCGGTGTTCGACCTGGACCGGGCGGCGCTGGCCGCGATGTGACGCCACGGGCGAGGCGCACGCGCCGCCGCGTCCTTCGCCTCCATCCCTGTCCCCCTTCTCGCCTCAGGCCCCGGCGAGGTCGCTGACCACGGGAAGCTGGTTCCTTGCCTCGCGCCCGGCTCGGGCGGCGGCCACCAGGGCGCGAAACAGGGCCCTTTGACGATAGGCGTAGAACAGGTGTTCGGGGTGCCATTGGACGCCCAGGGCAAAGGGTTCCTCTACCCGCTCGACCGCCTGCACCATGCCGCCGGTGTCACGGGCGGCAATGCGCAGGCCAGCGCCCAGCTCCTTCACCGCCTGGGAATGCAGGGCATTCACACGCATCGGCCGCACGCCGGCCAGGCGGCCAAGACGGGTGTCGGGCACGATCTCGATCTCTTTGCGCGGCAAAATCGTCCAGTGCCGGTCGCTGGCCGTGTAAACGCCGTAGGCATCTTCGTGCAGGGTGCCCCCCAGTGCGACGTTCAGCATCTGTGCGCCGCGGCAGATCCCCAGCACCGGCTTGCCGCGCGCCATCGCCTCTTCGACCAGGCATTGCTCCATCGCGTCGCGGTCGGGGTCCAGCCGGGCCGAGGTGATGATCTCGCCACCATAAAGATCGGGCGAGATGTCGTCGCCCCCGCCGATGATGAGGCCGTCGACCGTGGCAATGTCCGAAGGCCGTCCGGCGACCCACCGCACGCCGCGCCCGCCGGCCAGCCAGAGGTTCAGCGCGACGAGCGGGAAGATCCGCCAGCCCGATTGCCGCGAGGTGGTGACGCCGATCAGCGGACGTTCGGTCATGAGGCGGTCAGCCCCTGCGGAATGCCCAGGATGTCGGATACGGTCAGCGCCCAGTTTCCCCGGCCGAAGGGCAACCGGCGGGACCGGTACTTGCGCCACCCGTCCGCCAGGGCGTCAAGCGCCGCGGGATCGGCCGCCACGCGTTCGACACGCACCCAGCGGTTCCATTCGCGGGTGACCGACCAGTCGGGGTCGTCGATGCGGCAGTCGGGCAGGCGATAGTGATAGGCTGGGCGGGCCTTGATCGAGCTGGCGCCATCGACTTCGTTCTGCACCCGGTCGGGGGCGAGGTGGCGGATCAGCGGCAGCATGTCCAACCCGCGATTGCGCGACGGCGTCAGCCGCAGGTACGTGTCGATCAGCGATTTCATGTCCCACCCGGCGGCGTCGGGCGCGGCAAGCGCATCGACGAAGCGGGCCGGGTAGGGGTCGACGAAAGGCAGGATCCGCCGCGAGGCGTCGATCGGATCTGCGCGTCGCAGCCATGCCTCCATCAATGCGAAGGCCCGCAGGGTGGGCAGCACCCCGTCGACGCCCAGTCCCGCGGCCGTCACGTTGAGATGCACGCCGAAGCCCAGGAAGGCGCCATCGCGCGTGCCGGTGGCCCCGGCGGCGCGCAGGGCGCGGCAGAAGGCGTCCACGTGCACCAGATCGGTGGGCAGGATCGGGTCGGTCACGAATTCTACCGGGATCACGCCGCGTCCCATATCCAGTCCCCGGCGCACCAGTTCGGTCTGCGCATGGTCTTTCAGCGCCGTGTCCAGCATGACTTGAAGATCGCCGATGCTGGTATCGGTCACCGCGAATTCGTAGCCGGCCGTCCGCCGGGCGCTGCCGCCCAGAACCTGGGTCGCGATGCCGGCCAGCCGCTCCTCGGTCAGGCCACCGCACTCGACCTCGACCCCCACGCGACGCGGGTTACCCTCCGCGTCCTGGGGATGCGGCAGCAGGGCGACGGGGGGCAGGTCTGGAAGATGCGGGGCGTCCATGCCGGGCAAACTTCTGCGCAGGCGCGGCGGTTCCCCGCCGGGCCGGTCAGATGTCCTTGGTCGCCTCGGAAAAGTCGCTGGGCGTGAAGTTGACCCGGACGGAGTAAAGGTCATCCGTCTGCTCGGTATCGGTCTGGGCGCCCAGCTGCATGGTGAAGGCGGCCATCAACTGGCTGCCCAGGCCGGACCTTTCGTTGCCCACCTCGGTCTTGACCGGGTCGCCGATGGTGTTCTGCACCAGCATCGTCGCGGTCCCGTCCTCCTGGTTGGTCAGCGCGACGCGGATCCACGGCTTGCCATTCGTGCCCTCGCCCGCGGGACGGCCCAGGTATTTCAGCGCGTTGGTCATCGATTCCGTCAGCAGAAGCGCAAGGGGCACCGCCTGGTCGGGGTAGAGCGTCACCGGGTCGAGCTCGACCGAAAAGCCGATGTTGGACCCCGCCGGAATACCGCTGACCGCCAGCTGATTGGCGATTTCGGACAGCAGTTCGTCGGCCGAGACCTGCGACAGCGCCGTCGCCTGGTAAAGCGACCGGTGGATCGCGGCGAGGCCCATCACCCGGTCCTGCAGACGGCGCAGCACGAACCGCGTTTCGTCGTTGCGCGACTTGCGGATCTGCATGTTGGTGATCGACGCGATAAGCTGAAGGTTGTTCTTCACCCGGTGGTGGACCTCCTTCAGCAGGACGTCCTTTTCGTGCAGGTTGTTTTCAAGATCGGCCTCGTCGCGGATGATCCGGTCGGTCATGTAGACGAAGGCTTCTGTCACTTCGCGCAGCTCGGCGGGCATGTCGTCCAGCCGCGGTTCGCTCAGCAACCGCCGGGTCGAGGTGAAGACGCGGATGCGGTGCCGCAGCGACCGGATATGCCGGATCACCAGCGAATGGACGGCGAAATAGGCCACGGCCAGCGAACAGGCCCACATCAGCAGCGGAAACGCCACCGCGGTCGAGGCGTGCAGCTTGGCGCTGCCCAGCCGTGCGGGGGGCCAGACGGCAAGAACGTAGACCTGGTCCCGCAGCAGGGGAGCGACGGTATAGACCTGCTCCACCCCCGAGACGTCGACGTCGGTGAAGATCGCCGCGTTTTCAGTCTGCAGCGCCGAAAGCGACCGGTTGGCGGGCAGACGGTCCGGCGCGGTGTCGAGCCCGCGGTCGGAGGTCAGGATCTGGCCCTCGTTGTTGAAGGTCATGATGTCGCGCGGGGCGGTGTGGCTGAACATCTCGGGCCGGATGGGCAACGCCGTGTGCGGCACCGACAGCGCGAGATAGCCGTAAAGTTCGTCATCGAGGTCGATCGGCTGGCGGATCACGACGACCGATTCATCCGAAATCGAGGGGTTGCCCACGGCGTTGACCGACCGCACCGGAGAGGCCGCGAAGGCCTGGTACCCGGCCGAACCCGAGACGTCGGCGTCGACCCCGCGCGATCCGCAGACCACGACCCCGTCGGACAGGCGCACGACGCCCGCAAAGGACAGCCGGCCGTTCTCTTCGACCAGTTCGCTCAGGAGGACGGAGCATTCGTCGGGCGTGTCGAGGGTGGGTTCTATGACCGACGCGATGTTTTGTGCCGAGCTGAGGGTGCCGGCGATCAGGTCACGCTCGGCCAGGGCCGCATCCATCGTCTCGCCCAGCAGCCCGGCCTCGATCCGGGCATTCGCCTCGTCGATCATGCGATAGGTCTGCGCGATCGCGATCAGCCCCACGGGAAGCAACGCCACCCCGAGCAGCAGCACGAGCCGGACATCAAGCCTGTCGAGCTTGGCGAACCCCAGACCGCCCGGAACCATCAGCGGCTCGACGTCGGCGCGCTCATCACCGAAGCGCTCATCGAATCCGAAATGGTGGGATCCTCGCCCTCGGCAAGATGCAGAAGCTCGGCCAGCCGCTTGCGTCCGCGG
Organism: Mesobaculum littorinae; assembly: GCF_004011175.1. Lineage (GTDB taxonomy): Bacteria > Pseudomonadota > Alphaproteobacteria > Rhodobacterales > Rhodobacteraceae > Tranquillimonas > Tranquillimonas littorinae. The sequence continues at coordinate 609,177 of NZ_RQXX01000003.1, forward strand.
TTGGCGCGCGACTTGATCGTGCCGATGGCACAGCCGCACATGTCGGCGGCCTCTTCGTAGGAAAAGCCGGACGCGCCAACCAGGATCAGCGCCTCGCGCTGTTCGTCGGGCAGCTTTTCGAAGGCGACGCGGAAATCGTTCAGGGCCAGGCGCCCGTCATGCGCGGGCTTTTCCGACAGCGACGCGGCAAGCACACCGTCGACATCGGCGACCTCGCGCTTGGCCTTGCGGCGGGAAGAGTAGAACGCGTTGCGCTGGATCGTGAAGAGCCAGGCGCGCAGGTTCGTGCCGACCTGGAACGAATTGATGTTCTTCCAGGCCTTTTCGATGGTATCCTGCACGAGGTCGTCGGCCCCGGCCGAGTTCCGTGTCAGTGACATTGCAAAGGCGCGCAGCGCGGGCAGATGGTCGACCAGCTCGTCACGCGGGTCTTTGTTACTTTTCATTCGGGGTGTCCTGCTCCTTCAACCGTTCAAGAAGATCCTTGAAACGGTCCGGGACGTCGTCATTCGCGATCTCGCGATAGACGTGCCGGAGGCTTTCGTCGATTTGCCGCATGACCTTCGACGTGTCTTTCTTCTGGTGCATATAGGACTGCCTGCCCGGCTTTTCTATTTTCGAATCGGGAACAAACGTCGGGCCGGCGCGTTCGGTTCCCGCCTAAAGCAGATAAAGTCAGGGAAAAACAATTCATGAGTTCGAATACCACGGGCGGTGATCTCTCCGGCCGCATCGCCGGGGACCTGCCCTACCTGCGCCGCTATGCCCGCGCCTTGACGGGCAACCAGACGACCGGCGACAATTATGCTGCCGCGACGCTTGAGGCGATCCTGCAGGACCGGTCGATCTTCGACAACTCAACTCGCCCCAAAGTGGCTTTGTTCCGCGCCTTCCATATGATCTGGTCGACCGCCGGCGCACCTGCCGGGGTGTCCGACGAACTGGGCGATGCGCTTGAGCACGCCGCGATGGATCACATGGCCAACCTCACCGCGAACACGCGCGAGGCGCTGCTGCTTCACACGGTCGAGGGCTTCAACTTCGAGGAAGTCGGCCACATCATGAAGATCGAGGCGAGCGAGGCGGAGAATCTGGTCGAGATCGCCGTCGACGAGATGCAGCGCTCGATGGCCGGCCGCGTCATGATCATCGAGGACGAGGCGATCATCGCGATGGACATCCACTCCATCGTTTCGGACATGGGCCACGAGATCATCGGGATCGCGCGCACCCGGACCGCGGCGGTCGAGATGGGGTCGAAATCGCGCCCCGACCTGATCCTTGCGGACATCCAGCTGGCCGATAATTCGTCGGGAATCGATGCGGTGAACGATCTGCTGGGGCAGTTCGGCGACATCCCGGTGATCTTCATCACCGCCTTCCCCGAGCGTCTCTTGACCGGCGAGCGGCCCGAACCGGCCTTCCTGATCTCGAAGCCCTACGCCGAGGATCAGGTGCGGTCGGCCGTCAGCCAGGCGATGTTCTTCTCCAGCACCGAGACGCTGAAGACCGCGTGATCCGCGGGACCCGGCGGGGCGACGGCCCTGGCGCAACAAAAAACCCGGGCGGCGCGATCAGCGCCGTCCGGGTTTTTTCGTATGTCTTCTGCCATCAGATCCGCCGGGACAGGCGCGCGACAAGCGCAACCACGAAGAGCACGAGAAGCGCGAAGAACACGATCTGCGCGACCCCGGCAGCGATGCTGGCGAGACCACCAAGCCCGAGGAGGCCGGCGATCATCGCGACAGGCAGGAAGACCAGTGCCCATTGTAGCATGGGGTCCTCCTTGCAGTCTGGTGGTGGGCCCGAAGCCCTTTCGTTGACCGTACAACAGTCGGCCCGGCCTGGCGGTTCCCCAGCGTCCGCGGGGCCGCTCAGCGAGATTGCAATAGATCGGTTAAAATCCCGCGCACCATATCGGTGACGAAGGGGACGGGCAGGGTGGCATCGCTCTGGTGCAAGGGGGCGTATCTTCCCGGGGCGCCATCGATCACGACGACCCGGGTGTCGCTGTCGCGAAGCATCTGCGGAAGTCGTGACTGGCGCAGCTCCTCTCCTCCGATCCCAAGGAAAAGGATGTCGGCGCCGGTTTCGGTCAGCGCGCGCTCGGCCTCGGGCAGGGTGGCGCAGACGCGTACCTCGGCCCCGGGATGCGTGTCCTCGACGGTTTCCTGCAGGTCGCGCGCGACAAGGAACATGCGCTGCACGATGAGAACCTTGATCTTGCGGTCGAAAATAGGGCCGGCTGTAGCCACGATATACCTGGAATACGAAAGTTGAGGCTGGCCGCTTTTGCGCCTTTAGCACTAGGTTTGCATTTAACTGTGACATAGGAGACGGCGCGAATGCCGACCAAGTGCGAGGCTTGTCCGCTGCGCGGGAAATCCCTCTTCCTGCCGTTCGCCGGCGAGGAACTGGCCTTCATGCAGAGGTTCAAGGCAGGCGAACTGAGCGTCGAGCCGGGGTCGCAGATCCTGATGGAGGGGGCCAACAGCCCGCAGCTTTTCACCGTGCTGCGCGGGCTGGGGCTACGCTACAAGACACTACCCGACGGACGCCGTCAGGTCGTGAACTTCATCTTTCCAGGGGACTTCCTGGGCATGCAGGCCGGCCTGATGGGCGAGATGCGCCATTCGGTCGAGGCGACGACCCAGATGACCCTGTGCGTCTTCAACCGCTCGGATATCTGGAGCCTGTTTCGGTCGCAACCGCACCGGGCCTTCGACATGACGTGGCTTTCGGCGGTCGAGGAGTCGTTTCTGGGCGAGGCGCTGACCCGGATCGGCCAGCAATCCGCGGTCGAGCGGATCTGCTGGGCCCTCCTGCGCATCTACTACCGGGCCGACCAGCTGGGGATGGTGCACGACGGCGGCATGGCGCTGCCCTATCGTCAGCAGGATCTGGCGGACGCCCTGGGGCTGTCGCTGGTGCATACCAACAAGACGCTGGCCAAGCTGCGCGAAAGCCAGCTGGCATCGTGGCAGGACGGGCGGCTGCGTATCAACGACCCCGACGCGCTGGCGCGGATCGCGGGGATGGAGGGCGAAGAGATCGCGCGCCGGCCGCTGATGTAGGCCCCGCCGCCCTGAGCGGTGGGCCAGGGGGGGGCTTGCGGTCGGTCGAGGGGCCGGACGCTGCCTCAGTCAGCGGCGGTATAGTGGTCGGCCACGTAGGCGCCGCGGAACCCGGGCGGGTTCGATGGCCCGATGGTGGAATCCTGCCGCGTGCGCAACTCCAGCTCGGCGTTTAAAAGCGCCCCCAGCAGCACGACGAAGGCCGAGATGTACAGCCACATCAACAGCGCGATGACCGCGCCGAGCGCGCCGTAGACCTCGTTGTAATTGCCGAAATTCGACAGGTAGTAGGAAAAGGCGTAGCTGGACGCGCCCCAGATCAAGACAGCCAGGCCCGCGCCCGGCGACAGCCACGCCGATCGCGCGGCCTTCCGGTTCGGTCCGAAGCGGTAGATCACCCCCAGCGCCAGCATCATCACCGCCACGGTGGTGATCCAGCGGACGGCGGATACCGCCAGCGCGGCCAGCGGGCCCAGCGGCAGGAAGGCCAGGATCACCGGCATCACCACCACGCTGGCCAGCGCAACCAGCGCCACACCGATCAGGATGAAGGTGACGATGAAGGCGGTGACCAGGTGCAGGACGCCGTTGCGGTCCTTTTCTCGGTAGATCGCGTTCAGCCCCTGTATCAGCGACGCAACCCCCAGCCGCGCCGACCACAGCGCTGCGGCGAGCGAAATGATCGTCGTCCAGCCCAGGGCGCTTTCGTTGGTATCGACCAGCTGCGCGACCTGGGTTTCGATGATGGAATAGGCGTCGGCTGGCACGAACCCGCGCAGAAGCTGGATCTGCTCTTCCACGATCAAGGGGTCCGAGATGAAGCCCCAGACCGAGATCACCGCCCCCATGGCCGGAAACAGGGCCAGCATCGAATAAAAGGCCACCCCCGCCGCGACGAGAAACAGGTTCAGCTCGCCCACGTTGACCACCATGGCCTTGACGGCGCCCCAGGCGGCCCGGCGGCCCGGGTCCGAGCGGGGGCGCACCGGGTCGGACCGTCGCGGCGGCGGGTGGGTGGCCGAGTTCGGGGCGGGAGCGGCCGCCTTTCCTGCTGCCGGGGCCCGGCCCGCGCCGATCCGCTCTGCGCCGATCAAAGCTTCGTCGACCGATTCCGCGCCAAGCCGCCGCGTGTCTGTCCCTGTCGCTGATCCGCCGCCCTCGGCTGCCGTCATGGCCATGGCCCCTTTTCACGGCGCTGCCCGGCGCCGCGGGGCACCGGGGGTCAATCCAGTTCGGACGCCGATTTCAGGACCTTGTCGCCATCCGCCTGCTCAATCAAGTAGGCGGGATTGTCGTCGCTGGCGTTGCGTGTGATTTCTGACCCGGAAATCTTGCGCGTGACACGGCTGGTAAAGCGCTCCTTCACCTTGCCCTCGCCACGGCCATTGGCCCATTTCCACGAAACCTTTTCGCCGATCCTGTGCTGCGCCATAGCGGTGTTCGCCTCTCTCGTGTCCGCCGCGGCGGTCGCGGCATTGGGGCAACCTTGCCACCGGGTGCGGAGTTCCGGCGTAGGACCGCAAGCGCCCGCTGGCAGAACATTGAGATCGGGCCTCCGGGATGCTATGTTGCCAACAGGCCAGCGCCGTGGCCCGGACGGCGCATCGTGAAGGAGGACGATGTCCTGTCATTGCACATCACCGCGGCACCCCAGGCTGCCGCTTCGGACGCCCGCATGAGCCGCGGCGCCGACAGGAGTGGAAGCGACGCCGCACTGGCCCGCATTCTCACCTCGCTCGAAGACGACAAGGCCGAGGATATCGTGAAGGTCGACCTTCGCGGCAAGTCCGAGATGGCCGACTGGATGGTCGTCTGCTCGGGCCGCTCGTCGCGGCAGGTCGCCGCGATCTCCGATCACCTCGTCGATGCGCTCAAGCACCAGCTGGGCGTGATCTCCAAGGTCGAAGGCAAGGATGCCGGCGACTGGGTGCTGATCGACACGGGCGACGTGATCGTCCACGTCTTCCGCCCCGAGGTGCGCGAATTCTACCAGCTCGAAAAGATGTGGCTCAGCCCGACCGAGCAGACGCTGAACCGTTGATGGCACTCCGCTGACATGCGGGTGCATATCTGCGCCGTGGGCCGGCTGCGGTCGGGCCCCGAGCGTGCGCTGATCGACGATTATCTCGCCCGGTTCGACCGGACCGGGCGCGGCCTGGGCCTCGGGCCCGCGAAGCTTGTCGAGGTCGAGGATCGCAAGGGCGGCGGCATGGCCGGCGAGGGGCCGCTTCTGCGCCGGGCGATTCCCGCGGGCGCGCTTGTCTGCTGCCTCGACGAACGGGGCGAAAGCTTCTCCTCGCCCGGCTTCGCCGACAGGCTGGCGCAGTGGCGTGATCAGGGCCGGCAGGACCTGGCCTTCGTCATCGGTGGCGCCGACGGCATCGACCCCGCGCTGCGGTCCGAGGCCGACGCCGCGCTGTCCTTCGGCGCGATGGTGTGGCCGCACATGCTGGCCCGCGTGATGCTGGGCGAACAGCTCTACCGCGCCGCCAGCATCCTCGCCGGTTTGCCCTATCACCGGGCATAGGGTTTCTTCTCTTCTGAAAATACTCCCGCCGGAGGCGTCCTGCCGGTTCCGCTTGGCGCGCCATCGGCGTAAAAGCATGGCGTAAGCCAGAAGGAGACCCCAATGCCCGGCAAGAAACCCGTGGTCCTCTGCATCCTCGACGGCTGGGGCAAGCGCGCCGAGCGCGACGCGAATGCCCCCGCGCTGGCCGATACCCCGAATTTCGATCGGATCATGCGGACCTGCCCCAACGCGCAGCTGATCACCCACGGTCCCGACGTGGGCCTGCCCACCGGGCAGATGGGCAATTCCGAGGTCGGCCACACCAATATCGGCGCGGGCCGGGTGGTGGCGATGGACCTTGGCCAGATCGAACTGGCGATCGAAGACGGCTCTTTCTTCGAAAACGAGGCCCTCCTCGACTTCATCCAGAGGGTGAAGTCGGCCGGCGGCACTGCGCACCTGATGGGCGTGATCTCGGACGGCGGGGTGCACGGGCATCTCGACCACGTCGCCGCGGCCGCCACGGCGATCGCGCGCGCAGGCGTGCCGGTGGCGGTCCACGCCATCACCGACGGCCGCGACGTGGCGCCGAAATCCGCCGATGGCTACCTGGCCGAGTTCGAGGGCAAGCTGCCCGAAGGCGCCTTCATCGCCACGGTCACCGGTCGCTACTACGCCATGGACCGCGACAACCGGTGGGAAAGGGTCGAAACCGCCTATGCCGCGATGATCCGCGGCACGGGCGAGGCCACCGCCACCACCCCCGCCGAGGCGGTGACCCAGTCGTGGGAGGCGGGCAAGACCGACGAGTTCATCCCCGCCACGGTGATCGGCGACTATGCCGGCGCAGCCGACGGCGACGGCGTCTTCTGCACCAATTTCCGCGCCGACCGGGCGCGCGAGATCATGCGCGCCATCGCGCAACCGGATTTCGCCGATTTCGACGTCTCCGGCCGGCCGGACTTCTCCGCCATCCTCGGGATGGTCGAATATTCTTCGGCGCATACCGCGTGGATGCAGGCGGCCTTCCCGAAGCGCAAGATCGTCAACACCCTGGGCGCCTGGGTCGCCGCGCAGGGCCGCACCCAGTTCCGGCTGGCCGAAACCGAGAAATATCCCCACGTCACCTTCTTCCTCAACGGCGGCAAGGAAGAGCCCGAGCCGGGCGAGGACCGCTTCATGCCCAAGTCGCCAAAGGTCGCGACCTACGACATGCAGCCCGAGATGTCGGCGCCAGAGGTGACCGAGAAATTCGTCGAGGCCATCGACAAGGGCTACGACCTGATCGTGACGAACTTTGCCAACCCCGACATGGTGGGCCACACAGGTGACCTCGATGCCGCCATCGCCGCCTGCGAGGCGGTGGATCGCGGACTGGGGCAGGTGCTTGACGCGCTAGAGAGGGCCGGCGGCGCGATGATCGTCACCGCCGACCACGGCAATTGCGAGGTGATGGTCGACCCCGAAACCGGCGGGCCGCATACCTCCCACACGCTCAACCCGGTCCCGGTGATCGTCGTGGGCGGGCCCGAGGCTGCCACGCTGTCCGACGGGCGGCTGGCCGACCTTGCGCCGACGCTTCTGGACCTCATGGGGCTGGATGCGCCCGAAGAGATGACCGGCAAGAGCCTGATCACCCGATGACCGATGGCCGCGCGTCGCGGAGGGCCGAAGCCCGGGCCTGGGCACCAGCCCGGGACCTGGCCCGGACCGTGCGGGCGGCCTGCCCGGCCCCGGCGCTGGCCGCCGTGACCTGCGCCGTGCTGGCCGCCGTGCTGGCCGTCGCGCCCGCTGCAGGCGTCGCGGCGCAGGACGATCCCGGCGCGCTGGCGCGCCGCGCCGCGGCGGATCTCGATGCCGCGGCGGCGGGGTTGGCCCGGGCCGACGGCGCCCGCGACCGGGTGGCAGCGCTGACCCGCACCGTGCGCGCCTACGAAGACGGGCTTGCCGCGCTGCGCGACGGGATGCGCCGTGCGGGGCGGCGCGAACAGGCGATCCGGGCCCGGTTCGATGCCGAAAGCGACCGTCTGGGCCGGCTGATCGGCGCGCTTCAGGTGATCAACCGCACGCCCGAAACGACGCTGCTGCTGCACCCCTCGGGCGCTGTGGGCACCGCGCGATCGGGCATGATCCTCTCCGATGTCAGCCCCGCGCTTGCCGCCGAGGTGGGCGCGCTGCGCGAGGATCTGGAAGAGCTTGCCACCTTGCGCGCACTGCAGGCCAGCGCGGCCGACACGCTTGGCGACGGGCTGGCCGGGATCCAGGCTGCGCGCACCCGGCTAAGCCAGGCCGTGTCGGACCGCACCGACCTGCCGCGCCGGGTGACCGAGGACCCCGACGAGATGCGCCGCCTTCTGGCCTCGACCGAAACGCTGTCGGGATTTGCCAGCGGTCTGGCCGCGCTGCCCGAGGATGACGATGCGCCCGAGCTGCCGGATTTCGCGCAGGCGCAGGGCGACCTGGGCTGGCCCGTCGCGGGCGATGTGCTGCGCGGGTTCGAAGAGGCCGACGCCGCGGGCGTCCGTCGCCCGGGGCTGGTGATCGCGGCGCGCCCCGGCGCCGTCGTTACCACCCCGTGGCCGGCGACGATCCGCTATCTGGGGCCGCTTCTCGATTATCGCAACGTGGCGATCCTCGAGCCGTCCGAGGGGTATCTCATGATCTTCGCCGGCCTCGACGAGGTCTTCGGCACGGTCGGGCAGGTGGTGCCGGACGGCACGCCGCTGGGCCTGATGCCCGGGCTGGGGCCGGAAACGGCGGCCTATTTCGGGAACGTGACCGCGGGGGAGGTGACCCCGCCCCCTGAGACGCTGTATGTGGAACTGAGACAGGACAACGCGCCGGTCGATCCGGCCGCGTGGTTCCGACGGGATGAGAACTAGGACATTGCACATGAGAAAATTCGTCATGGCCGCCGTCGGCGGTACCCTCGCAGGCGCCGTTCTGACGACGCAGGTCGCCGGGCCTCTCATCGCGCAGGAAAGCACGCGCAACGCCAGCATCTACGAACAGCTCGACCTGTTCGGCGACATCTTCGAACGCATCCGCGCGCAATATGTCGAGGAAGTGGACGAAACCGATCTGATCGAGGCGGCGATCGACGGCATGCTGACCTCGCTCGACCCGCATTCCAGCTACCTGTCGCCCGATGACGCGGCCGACATGCGGGTGCAGACGCGCGGCACCTTCGGCGGCCTCGGGATCGAGGTCACGCAGGAGGAAGGCTTCGTCAAGGTCGTGTCGCCGATGGACGGCACCCCGGCCGATGCGGCGGGCGTCGAGGCGGGCGATTTCATCACCCATGTCGACGGCGAATCGGTGCTGGGCTTGACCCTGGACGAAGCGGTCGAACTGATGCGCGGGCCCGTGGGATCGGAGATCGTCATCACCCTGGTCCGCGAAGGCCGGGACGAGCCCTTTGACGTGTCGATCATCCGCGACACGATCGAGCTGACCGCCGCCCGCGCCCGCACGCAGGGCAAGTCCATCGTGCTGCGCGTCACCACCTTCAACGATCAGACCTTCCCCAACATGGAAGAGGGTCTGGAGCGCGAGATCGAGGCCGCCGGCGGGATCGAGAACGTCAACGGCATCGTGCTTGACCTGCGCAACAACCCCGGCGGGCTGCTGACCCAGGCGATCAAGGTGTCGGACGCCTTCCTCGACGAGGGCGAGATCGTGTCGACCCGCGGCCGCGCGCCCGAGGACAGCGACCGCTACAACGCCACCGACGGCGATCTGGCGCAGGGCAAGCCCATCGTGGTCCTGATCAACGGCGGCTCGGCCTCGGCGTCCGAGATCGTCGCCGGTGCGCTGCAGGATCACCGCCGCGCCATCGTCATCGGCACCAAGAGCTTCGGCAAGGGGTCGGTGCAGACGGTCATGCCGCTGCGCGGCGACCGCGCGATGCGGCTGACCACGGCGCGCTACTACACGCCGTCTGGCCGGTCGATCCAGTCGCTGGGCGTGTCGCCCGACATCGTCGTGCAGCAGCCCGCGGTGATCGAGACGGACGAGGAGGAAGAGGTCGACGCCCGCCCGCTGCGGTCCGAAGCCGATCTGCGCGGCGCCATCGACAACGATTCGGTGACCGAAGAAGAGCGGCGCATCATTCTCGAAGAGCAGCAGGCCGCCGAAGACGCCGCCCAGCTGCGGGACGAGGATTACCAGCTGGCCTACGCCATCGACGTGCTGAAGGGCCTGACGGCGCTTCGGCCCGAAGTCGCCTCGGCCGCATCGGGTGCACATGACGCGCAAACTGGCGAGGCCGAGACCTCCGCGACCGACGCCGCCCCCTCCGACGAAGACGGCGCCGACGCGCCGGCAGAGGACTAAGCCCACCGGGGCGGACGCCCGCCAGCGTCCGCCCCGCCATTTTACCGAGCCGCCGTTTCACCCGGCGGCGGTTCCCCTTACACCACTGCGCCGCCTCTCGCCCCGGGGGCGGCGCTGCGCCATTTTCCCGACAGGAGTGACGATGACACCCGAGCAGATCGCCGCGCTTCCCTATCGCCCCTGCGTGGGCGTCATGCTGGCCGACGCGCAGGGCCGCGTCTTCGTGGGCCAGCGCATCGACCGCGACAGCGACGCCTGGCAGATGCCGCAGGGCGGGATCGACCCGGGGGAAGAGCCGCGCACCGCCGCGCTGCGCGAGCTGGAAGAGGAAACCGGCATCCCCGCGCGGCTGGTCACGGTCGAGGCCGAGGGCGCGGACTGGCTGGCCTACGACCTGCCCGCCGACCTCGTGCCGCGGATCTGGGGCGGGCGGTTCCGCGGTCAGCGGCAGCGCTGGTTCCTGCTGCGCTTTCACGGCACGGATGCCGACGTGCGCATCGACACCGCGCATCCCGAGTTCTCGGACTGGGCATGGATTGCGCCGGACGAGCTTCTGCCCCGCATCGTGCCCTTCAAGCGCGAGGTCTATGCAAGCGTTCTAGAGCAGCTGGGCGACCGGCTGTAACGACCCTGCCGGCCCGTTGCGGCGCCCGTTGGCCCACGGCGGCGCACGTTCGCTCAAATCCTCGACACTTCCGCGGGATCGTCGTTGCGCCCCGCCGCCGGGCGGCTCAGGTTGGCCACGACCCGACGGAGGAGTTTCATGCACCGCCTTCTTTCCACCTGTTTCGCCCTTGCGCTGACGGCCGGGGCGCCCGGTCTCGCCGCCGCGCAGGAACCGCCCGCCCCGCCCGCCGCAGCGACCGACGCCACCGCCGGACCTTCGGCCGAGGCCACAACCTTCACGCTCGCCAACGGCTTGCAGGTGGTGGTGCTGGAAGATCACCGCGCGCCCGTCGTCGTACACATGGTGTGGTACCGCGCCGGAGCCGCGGACGAGCAGCCCGGCGTGTCGGGCATCGCGCACTACCTAGAACACCTGATGTTCAAGGGCACGGACGAGCTTGAGCCCGGCGAATTGTCGGAAATCGTCGCGGCCAACGGCGGCACCGACAACGCATTTACCAGCCAGGATTATACCGCCTACTTTCAGCGCGTCGCCTCGGACCGCCTTGGGCTGATGATGGAGATGGAGGCCGACCGGATGCGCGATCTGCAGCTGGCCGACCGCGACATCCTGACCGAACGCAAGGTGGTGCTCGAAGAGCGCAACCAGCGGATCGAGAACGAGCCCGGCGCGCTGTTTTCCGAACAGCGCATGGCGGCGCAATACCTCAACCACCCCTACGGCAAGCCGGTCATCGGCTGGCGGGCCGAGATCGAAGAGCTCGATCTCGACGACGCGCTTGCATTCTACCGGACCTATTATGCCCCCAACAACGCGGTGCTGGTCGTCGCGGGCGACGTCGCGCCGGACGAGGTGCGCGCCCTGGCCGAAGAACATTACGGCCCGCTCGCCCCGACCGAAAATCTCGCCCCCCGCGTTCGCCCGCAGGAACCCCCGCAGCGGGCCGAGCGGCGCATGGTCTACGAGGATGCGCGCATCGCGCAGCCCTACCTGACGCGCAGCTACCTGGCCCCCGAACGCGACCCGGGCGACCAGGACCGCGCCGCGGCGCTGACCCTTCTGGCCGCGGTTCTGGGTGGATCGCCGCAAACCTCGGTGCTGGGCACGAACCTGCAATTCGCCACGCGCGAGGCGCTTTATACCTCGGCCTACTACGATGGCGTCTCCTTCGATGACACGACCTTCACGCTGGTCGTCGTGCCGACGCCCGGCACCTCGCTGGACGAGGCCGAGGCCGCGCTCGACCGCGAAATCGCGGCCTTTCTCGAGGATGGCGTCGACGAAGAGCAGCTGGACCGGATCAAGATGCAGCTGCGCGCCGGGCTGATCTATGCCGAGGACAGCGCACAGGCGCGCGCCCGCCGCTATGGCGCTGCGCTGACCAGCGGGCTGACGATCGAGGATGTCGAGGCCTGGCCGGAGCTTCTGCAGCAGGTCACGGGCGAGGATATCGTCGCCGCCGCGCGCGACGTCTTCGACCGCGATGCCGCCGTCACCGGCTGGCTGCGGCCGCCGGAAGGGGCCCCGGCGCCGGGCGCCGATGCCGCGCCTGCCGCTCTGCCCGATCCCGCCGCGATGGAGGAAACCCAATGATCCTGCGCCTCGCCTGCACCCTGACGCTGACCCTGTTCGCCGCGCTGCCCGTGCGCGCCGAGGTCGAGATCGAAGAGGTCACATCCCCCGGCGGTATCACCGCCTGGCTGGTCGAAGAGCATTCGATCCCATTCACCGCGCTCGAAATCCGGTTCCAGGGCGGCGCCGCGCTTGATCCCGAAGACAGGCGCGGGGCGGTCAACTTGATGGCCGCGACGCTTGAGGAGGGTACCGGCGACCTCGATGCGCAGGGCTTTGCCGCCGCGCGCGAGGCGCTGGCGGCCAGTTTCTCCTTCGACGCGTCGCTCGATTCGGTATCGGTCTCGGCACAGTTTCTCAGCGAAAACCGCGAAGAGGCGGTGGATCTGCTGCGGCAGGCCATCGTCGCCCCCAGCTTCGACCAGACCGCGATCGACCGTGTGCGGGGGCAGGTTCTGTCGATCATCCGGTCGAACGCCACAGATCCCGGCGAAATCGCCAGCGATACCTTCTATGCCGATGCCTTCGGCGATCACCCCTATGGCGGCGACATGAACGGCAGCCTCGCCTCGGTCGAGGCGCTGACCCGCGACGATATCGTTGCCGCCCATCAGGCCACCATGGCGCGCGACCGGGTCTTCGTGGGGGCCGTGGGCGACATCACCCCCGAAGAGCTTGGGCCGCTGTTGGACGAGCTTCTGGGCGAGCTTCCGGCCGAAGGCGCGCCGATGCCCGGGCGGGCCGAGTACCGGGCCGAGCCCGGCGTGTCGGTCGTGCCGCTCGATACCGCGCAGTCGGTGATGCTGTTCGGGCACGAGGGCATCCCGCGCGATGATGACGACTTCTTCCCCGCCTATGTCGTGAACCAGATTTTGGGCGGCGGGGGCTTCAATTCACGCCTGATGGAGGAGGTCCGCGAGAAGCGTGGCCTGACCTACGGCGTCGGCTCCTACCTCGTGCCCTTCGATCATGGCGAGCTGATCATGGGGCAGACGAGCACCGCCAACGCGCGCGCGGCCGACACCATCGCGGTGCTGCGCGACGAATGGGCCCGCATCGCTGAAGAGGGCGTGACCGAGGCCGAGCTGGACGAGGCCAAGACCTACCTGACCGGCTCCTATCCGCTGCGGTTCGACGGCAACGGCCCCATCGCCGACATCCTCGTCGGCATGCAGATGGAGGGGCTGCCGATCGACTATATCGCCACCCGCAACGACCGGATCGAGGCGGTGACGCCAGAGGATGCCGCCCGCGTCGCCCGGCGGATCTACCGGCCCGAGGATCTGCATTTCGTCGTGGTGGGCGAACCCGAGGGGCTGGAGGATGCAACCACCGGGGCCGCGCCGGCCGACGCGGCGTCCCCCGTCTCGGATACCCCCGGCGCCGAGGGTCCGGCCACCAACCCGTCTGCTGCGAATCCGGCGGCCCCCACAGCGGGCGAAGGGGCTGACGCCGGGGTGGATGACGCGGCGGAGACCCCCCCCGCCGACTGATTTCGGCCATGGTCGAATCGCGGGGGGCCATGCTATCGCTAGTGGCATGGCCCATCCCGAACCCAACATAGGCCCTGATCGGCCCGTTATCCGACAACTCGACGAAGCCGCGGTGAACCGTATCGCGGCGGGCGAGGTCGTCGAACGCCCGGCCTCGGCGGTCAAGGAACTGGTCGAGAACGCGCTCGACGCCGGCGCGCGGCGGATCGAGGTTGCCATCGCCTGCGGCGGCAAGACGCTGATCCGCGTCACCGATGACGGCTGCGGCATGTCCGAGGATGATCTGCCGCTGGCGCTGATGCGCCACGCGACGTCCAAGATCGACGGCACCGACCTTCTTGCGATCCACACCTTCGGTTTCCGGGGCGAGGCGCTGCCTTCGCTGGGCGCCGTGGGGCGGTTGTCGATCACCTCGCGGGTCGACGGCGGAACCGGCGCGCGGCTGTCGGTTTCGGGCGGTATGGCCGAGCCGGTGCGCCCCGCCGCGCTGAACTGCGGCACCGTGGTCGAGCTGCGCGATCTCTTCTACGCCACGCCCGCGCGGCTGAAGTTCCTGCGCAGCGACCGGGCCGAGGCGCAGGCCACCGCCGACGTGATCAAGCGTCTGGCCATGGCTGAACCCTTCGTCGGCTTTACCCTGCGCGATGTCAGCGATGGTGGCGAGGGCCGCACCGTGTTCCGCGCCGAGCCCGAGACAGGCGATCTGTTCGACGCGCTGGCCGGGCGGCTGGGCCGGATCATGGGGCGCGACTTCATCGACAACGCGCTTCGCATCGAGGCCGAGCGCGAGGGGATCGGGCTGTCGGGCTATGCCGCGCTGCCGACCTATTCGCGCGGATCTGCGGTGGCGCAATACCTGTTCGTCAACGGCCGGCCGGTGCGGGACAAGCTGCTGGTGGGGGCCCTGCGCGGCGCCTATGCCGACGTGCTGTCGCGCGATCGCCACCCGGCGGCCGCGCTGTTTCTGGAATGCGCGCCGGACAAGGTCGACGTCAACGTCCACCCCGCCAAGGCCGAGGTGCGGTTCCGCGACCCCGGCCTGCCGCGCGGACTGATCGTGTCGGCGCTGCGCCATGCCCTGGCCGAGGCCGGGCACCGCGCCTCTTCGACCGTGGCGGGGGCGACGCTGGGAGCGTTCCGCCCGGAACCTTCGGCCACGCAACCCGGCGCGCCGGCCCGGGTCTATCAGATGGACCGCCCCTCGGCCGCGAGCCTCGGCCGGGCCTATGCCGCACAGGCGCCGCAGCCTGCGCAGTCCGGTTGGTCCGACACGGCACCGGGCTTTGCCGAGATGACGCCCTCGGCCCGCTTCGACGCCCCCGAAGAGGCCCCGCAAGCGGCCGATGCGGGCCCTGCGCCGTCGGATCGCCCCCTCGGGGCCGCGCGGGCGCAGGTGCATGAAAACTACATCATTGCCCAAACCGGCGACGGCATGGTCATCGTCGACCAGCACGCGGCGCACGAACGGCTGGTCTACGAAAAGCTCAAGCGCCAGCGCGACGAGAACGGCGTCGCCCGGCAGGCCCTGCTGATCCCCGAGATCGTCGAGATGTCGCCCGCCGATTCTGCCCGGCTGATGGAGGTCGCGGACGAGCTTCAGGCGATGGGTCTTGTCATCGAACCCTTCGGCGGCGGCGCCATCGCGGTGCAGGAGACGCCCGCGATCCTGGGCCATGTCGATGCCCGCGCGATGGTCGCCGACATTCTGGACGAGCTCGACGATCAGGGCGAGACCACGACGCTGGGCGCGCGGGTCGATGCGGTGCTGTCGCGCATGGCCTGCCATGGCTCGGTCCGGTCGGGACGCTGGATGCGGCCCGAGGAGATGAACGCGCTCCTGCGTGAGATGGAGGCGACGCCGCGCTCGGGCCAGTGCAACCACGGGCGGCCGACCTATGTCGAACTGAAGCTCGCCGATATCGAACGTCTCTTCGGCCGCACATGATCGATCTTGGCGGGCGGACCTACGCGCTTACCGATCCCCTCGTGATTGCCGGCTGTCTTGCCACGGCGGTGGCCGTCCTGCTGGTCTGGCTGCTGGCGGCGTCCTTGCGCCGGGCACAGGCGACGGCGGATCTGATCGAGCCGCTGGCACGGCAGATGGGCGGGGTCACCCAGCGGGTGCAGGCGCTGTCGGACGGGCAGCAGCAGTTGACCGGGGGCCTGACCCGCGTGGCCGAGCAGCAGGCCGCATCGCAGACCCAGATGCTGCAGCTGATGGAGACCCGCCTTGCCGACGTCAGCACCAAGATGAGCGAAAGCCTGACCGGATCGGCCAGCCGCACCGCCAAGTCGCTGGGCGAGCTGCAGCAGCGGCTGGAAACCATCGACCGCGCGCAGGAGAAGATCGAGAAGCTGTCGGGCAACGTGCTGAGCCTGCAGGACATCCTGTCGAACAAGCAGACACGCGGCGCCTTCGGTGAAATCCAGCTGCACGACATCGTGGGCAAGGCGCTGCCGGCGGACAGCTTCACCTGGCAGGCGACGCTGTCAAACGGGCGGCGGGCGGACTGCCTGATCCACCTGCCGCAGCCGCCGGGGCCCATCGTGATCGATTCGAAGTTCCCGCTGGAGGCCTATGAATGGCTGCGCCGGGCGGAAACCGATGCCGACCGGCGCGAGGCGCAGCGGTCGCTGCGCGCCTCGCTGCGCAACCATATCCGTGCGATTTCCGAAAGGTACATCCTCGAGGGCGAGACCGCCGAGGGGGCGATCCTGTTCCTGCCGTCCGAGGCTGTCTATGCCGAGGTCCACGCCAATTTCCCCGACGTGGTGCGGGAAGGCTTCGCGGCCCGCGTCTGGATCGTGTCGCCCACCACCTGCATGGCGACGCTGACGACGATGCGCGCGATCCTCAAGGACGCGCGGATGCGCGAACAGGCCGGCGCCATCCGGCGCGAACTGTCTCTGCTGCACGGCGATGTCGACCGGCTGGGCACGCGGGTCGAAAACCTCGACCGCCATTTCGGGCAGGCGGCACGCGACGTGGCCGAGATCCGCATTTCGGCCGAAAAGGCCGGGCGCCGCGCCAAGCGGCTGGATAACTTCGACTTTGAAGAAATCGCGCCCGAGGCCGAGCTGCCTCTGGTCCGCCGCACCGACTAGCCGCCGCCGGGCAGCCGCGCCTTCGGAAGGGGGCGCATCGCCCCCCCTCGGCGCAGCCTGTCAGACCCCGAAGAAGGGCTGCGCCAACCGGGGCAGGAGGCCCCTGAACCGCAACCGTCCCTCCGTCACGGCCAGGCAGATGCAGGGGGCGCCGGGTTCTGCAATCGGCGTGTGCTGCATCGTCTCGTCCGCGATTTCCACGTCGCCGCGTGCGAACCGGGCGTCGCCGTCGCGGAACGCGCCGCTCAGGACCAGCGTCAGCTCGGTCCCGCGGTGGCCGTGATCGGGAAGCTCCGACCCGCCGCGGATGCGGAACAACCGCGCGCTGCCCTCCGGCGCGTCGATCAGCAGGAGGCTTTCCACCCCAGGGCCCATGTTGCGCCAGCGCAGGCTGTCGACCTCGCCCCCGGCATAGTCGCGCAGCGGCGCGGGCAGCACGCCGCCGCACCGGGGCGGAGGTGCGGCAGGCGAGGGCCGCTCGTCCAGTCCGGCAAGCGCACGGTCCAGCGCGCCCCGGGCCAGCGGCGCTGGCGGCGTGGCGTCCAGGACGGCGCCGCCCACGGCATCCAGCGCCTCGGCCCGGGCGCGGCAGGCATCGCACAGCGACAGGTGGGTGGCGACGGCCAGCGAAAAACCTTCGGACAGCTCGCCCGCGCAATAGCGGGCCAGAAGGTCGTCGGTCAGGTGATGGGTGATTGTATCGGTCATGGAACGGCTCAGGTCATGGCATGGCGCAGACGATCCAGCGCCAGCCTGATGCGGGATTTTATGGTGCCGAGCGGCAGGCCGGTTTCGACGGCGATCTGGGAATGCGACAGCTCGCCGTAATAGGCCCGCTCGATCAGGCTGCGTTGCGCGTCGGGCAGGGCGGCGATCGCGGCGGCAAGCCCCCGGGCCTCTTGCTGAAAGGCGACGACATCGGCCTGGTCCGGCTCGGCCTCGGGGCCCCAGGCCAGGTCCTCGGGCTCGGGCCGCCGTTCCTTGCGCAGCGCGTCGATACGGCGATTGCGCGCGATGGTGAAGATCCATGTGGCCAGGCTGGCGCGCGCGGGATCGAAGAGATGCGCCTTTTGCCAGAGCGTCGCCATCACCTCCTGCATGCAGTCCTCGGCCTGCGCCTCGGACGCGCCCGAGCGGATCAGGAACCCTTTCACCCGCGGCGCGAAGTGGCGGAAGACGCGGGCAAAGGCCGCCCGGTCGCGCGCGGTGCGGATCCGCTCCATCGCGGCGGTCCAGTCGGGGTCTTCGGGGGATCGTGGCGGTCCAGCGGGGGGCTGCGCTGTCGGCATGATCGGCAGTCTCTCCCTTGGGGGCTCTCGAAGGCGCGCGTGCGGCCCCCCGCGGCGCCGCGCAAACCGCGCGTTCGCCATGTCGCGGTCCGGCCGGTCGGCTGAGGGGGCGATATCCTGAATCATGTCCCCTCTACGCGGCGAGGAAAAGGTCGGATCACCGACACGTGCGGTCGAGCCCTGATTTTCCGCCACCGGCGCCCTAGGTCCATTGTGATCCGGATCCCCGGCGGGCCCGTAAGCGTGCCAGAAGTCAAACGAGTGAGACGAGAATGCCTTTCGAGAAATCCGGCCCCGGGCCGAAGCGGATCGCCGTGGTGGGCGGCGGGATCTCCGGCCTCGGCGCCGCGCATGCGCTGTCGCGCACGCACGCGGTCACGCTTTACGAGGCCGAGCCGCGACTGGGCGGGCATGCCCGCACCGTGATGGCGGGGCGCAACGGCGATCAGCCCGTCGATACCGGTTTCATCGTCTTCAACCGCGCGACCTATCCCAACATGGTCAAGCTGTTCGAGGATCTGGGCGTGCCGATCGCGGACAGCGACATGAGCTTCGGCGCCTCGATCCGGGGGGGGCGGCTGGAATACGGGCTGCGCAACCTTGCTGCCGTCTTTTGCCAGCGCCGCAATGCCGCCGACCCTCGGTTCCTGCGGATGCTGCGCGACATCCTGCGCTTCAACAAGCGGGCCGAGGCTACGGCGACGCCCGGCATGACCATCGGCCACCTGCTGGACCGGCTGGGCACCGGTGCGTGGTTTCGCGACTACTACCTGCTGCCACTGTCGGGGGCGATCTGGTCGACGCCCACGTCCGGCATCCTCGACTTTCCGGCCGAGGCGCTTTTGCGGTTCTTCCGCAACCATGCGCTGTTGCACCACAGCGGTCAGCACCAGTGGTACACGGTGCGCGGCGGATCGGTGGAATATGTCCGGCGGCTGGAGGCGGCGCTGCTGCGCCGGGGGGCCGAGCTGCGCAAGGGCACGCCCGTGGGCGGTATCCGGCGTCTTTCGGACGGCGGCGTGGTGATCGAGACCGCCGCCGCGGGGCCAGAGCTGTTCGACGAGGTCGTGCTGGCCACCCATTCCGACGATTCCCTGCGCCTGTTGTCGGACCCGGACGAGGAAGAGAAACGTCTTCTGGGGGCGGTGCGGTATCAGCCCAACCGGGCGGTGCTGCATGCCGACACCGGGGTCATGCCGAAGCGGCGCGGGGCGTGGTCATCCTGGGTCTATTCCGAACCCGACAGCGGCCCCTGCGACCGGATCGACCTGACCTACTGGATGAACTCCCTCCAGCCGATCCCGAAGGACGATCCGCTTTTCGTCACGCTGAACGGATGCCACCCGGTGCGCGACGAGCTGATCCATGACGAGGTCGAATTCCGCCATCCGGTCTACGACCACGCCGCGCTGGCCGCGCAGGAGGGCGTGCGCGCCCGCAACGGCGCGCGAAGCACGTGGTTCTGCGGCGCCTGGATGCGCAACGGGTTCCATGAGGACGGCCTTGCCTCGGGGCTCGAGGTGGCCGGGGCGCTGGCCGCGCGGGATCCCGCGCCTATCGCTGCCGCGTGACACCGCAGGCCCATATCGTCGAACATGTTCCGGCCGAGACCTGGCACGGGCGGCACGGATCCGTGCGCAACGGGTTTCGGTATGGCATCGACTACATCTGCATCGATCCCGAGGTGCCGGCAGAGATCCTTACGGCACCGACGCTCTTTACCCGCAACCGCCCCGGGGTGTGGAGCCTGCGCGACCGCGACCATGGTGGCGCGCCGGGGCGGGGGCGGGGGGCACCCTGGGTGCGCGAGGCGCTGGCGCAGGCCGGGCTGGACGTGGTGACAGACGGGCGGCTCCTGCTGCTCGCGCAGCCCCGGGTGCTTGGGCATGTCTTCAACCCGGTCAGCTTCTGGTTGGCGCATGACGCGGAAGGGCGGCTGCGGGTGGTTTTGGCCGAGGTCAGCAACACGTTCGGCGACCGCCACTCCTACCTTTGTCATCGCGACGATCTGGCCCCACTCGGTACGGGCGACGAGGTGGAGGCGCGCAAGGTGTTTCACGTGTCGCCCTTCCAGCCCGTGTCGGGCCGCTACCGGTTCCGCTTCGACATCGCCGCGGATCGCATCGACATCCGCATCGCCTATCGCAGCGATGCGGGGGGCGAGGGGCTGGTGGCCACGCTTTCGGGCCCGCGCCGCCCCCTGACGACCCGCGCGATTCTGGCGTCGTCGTTGCGCCGGCCCTTCGGCAGCCGCCGGGTTCTGACGCTGATCCACTGGCAGGCGCTGCGGCTGTGGCGGCGCGGCGCGGGATACCGGCAACGCCCCAAGCCCCCAGACCGCGAGGTCAGCCGCTAGAACATGCCGCTTCGGACGGAACCTCGGCCGGAGCAGAACGCTTTTATATCGACGGCCCAGCAACCGCCACGGCCCAGTCGCGATGCCTGATCCAGCCCGGTCAGGACTTTTGCCATTCGACCGGTTTTGGAGTTTTCCCCATGGCGTCGTTCATCATGCTGCTGATCGGCGCAGCCCTTGTCGGTGGCCTGGTCTGGGTGCGTGGCCGGTTCATGTCCTTTGGCGCGCAGTCCCCCGACGAGTACGAGGGGTTGGGCCCCGAGTTCGATTTGCCCACCTACCTAAACGGCCCGATGGTCTGCGAAGGCGTGATCTACGGGCCGACTGGGCGCGTCGCCTCGCGTTTCACGGTCGAGATGGAGGGAATCTGGTCGGGCACCTCGGGCCGCCTGGTCGAAACATTCCATTACGACAGTGGCGCGGTCCAAAACCGCGAATGGAAGCTCGAGTTGGGCGAGAACGGGGAGTTCGAGGCGAGGGGCGAGGATATACTGGGCACCGGGCGTGGCCAGCAATGCGGCCCGACGGTCAGGCTGGCCTATCGCATACGCCTGCCCGATGATGCGGGCGGGCATGTTCTGGACACCGTCGACTGGATGTATCTTCTGGAAAACGGATCGATCATGAACCGCAGCCAGTTTCGCAAGTACGGCTTCAAGGTCGCCGAGCTTGTCGCAACCATGCGCAGAAAGGACGTGGCATGACAGCACCGCAGGATGACGACGCCCCCAACTGGACCGGACGGCGCTACTGGATAATCGGCGCCTCGCAGGGGCTTGGCAGCGCCCTGGCACGGAAATTGTCGGCCGTCGGCTGCGACCTGGTGCTGAGCGCCAGGAACGAGGAGGCGCTGCGCGGACTTGCCGCTGCCCTGCCGCGCCGCGCCGACGTGGTGCCGCTGGACGTGACCGACAGCGCGGCGGTGACCCGCGCGGCAGAGGAGATAGGCGATATCGACGGCGTGGTCTTCATGGCCGGCGCCTATTGGCCGATGAAGGCGACCGACTGGAATGCCGAACAGGTCACCACGATGTGCGACGTCAACCTGACCGGCGCGGCGCGTGTCATGGGCGCGGTCGTGCCGGGGATGGTCGCGCGCCGTCGTGGGCACATCGTCCTGACGGGGTCGCTTGCCGGGCATCGGGGCCTGCCGGGCGCCATCGGCTATGGTGCCTCCAAGGCCGGAGTGATGCACCTGGCAGAAACCATGCACGCAGATCTGCGCGGCAGCGGCGTGCGGGTGCAGCTGGTGAACCCCGGGTTCGTCCGCACCCGGCTGACCGACAAGAACGACTTTGAGATGCCGTTCATCATGGAGCCCGACCGCGCCGCCTCGGAAATCTTCGAACACATGACCACCGGGTCGTTCCAGCGCAATTTCCCCGTGGGGTTTGCCCTGATGTTCCGTCTTGCCCGCCTTCTGCCCGATTTCCTGTATTACCGCCTGTTCTAGGGGCAGGCGCAGCCGTCCCGCGCGTCGGGGGTTTGCCCCACGGCGCGGATCTGTAGGGTCGGCCCGTTCAGATCCCTCACGAGGCCCCGCATGATTTCCGTCGACCCAGACCGTTTCCTTGCCGATCTGCACCGGCTGCAAAGCTTCGGTGCCGCAAATCCCGGGCTGGGGTCGGGCAAGGGCGTCGTGCGTCCCGCCTACAGCGACCCCGACATCGCGGCGCGCCGCTGGCTGGCCGGCCGGATGGAGGAGGCGGGGCTCGCCCCTTGGTTCGACCCGGTGGGCAACCTCTTCGGTCTTGCCGACGCGGAGCGGGGAATGCTTCTGGGATCGCACAGCGACACCCAGCCCGAGGGCGGCTGGCTTGACGGGGCGCTGGGCGTGATCGCGGGGCTCGAGATCGCGCGCGCGGCCCGCGCGGCGGGGCGGCAGGACCTGTCGGTCGTGTCGTTCCAAGACGAAGAGGGGCGGTTCGGCGTCACCACCGGCAGTGCCATCTGGTCGGGCCAGCTTCCGCTGAACGAGGCCGACTCGCTGACCTCGCCGGACGGGGAAAGCTTTGCCGCCGCGCGGCAGAGGATGGCCGACCTGGCAGGCGACTGGATCGCGCCCGGCCGCTTTGCCGGTTTCCTCGAGATGCACATCGAACAGGGGCCGTGGCTGGACCGGGCGGGCGAGGCCGTGGGCGTGGTCGAGGCCATCGTCGGCATCCGCGACATGACGATTACCTTCAAGGGCCAGCAGAACCACGCCGGCACTACCCCGATGGCGGGTCGCCGCGACGCGTTCCAGGCGCTCGCGGCCTTCAACGCGGCGATTGCCGAACGCTTTGCCAACGTGGTCACGCCGCAGACGGTCTGGACCATCGGCCATGTCGCGCTTCATCCCGGCGCGCATTCGGTGGTGCCGGGGCGTGCGGCGTTCTCGATGCAGTGGCGCGACAGCGATACCGACAGGCTGGCCCGGATGGAGCGGATCATCCGCGACACGGCGGACGAGATTGCCCGGGCCCGCGGCATGACGGTCGACCTGGGGCGTATGCTGGGGCTCGACCCCGTGGCGATGGCCCCGGGGATCGTCGAGGCCTGCGCCGCCGCCGCCGAGGAGGCGGTGCCCGGGCGCTGGCGGCGAATGCCCTCGGGCGCCCTGCACGACGCCACAAATGCCGCGCGTCACATGCCGGTCGGCATGCTCTTCGTGCCGTCGAAGGGGGGGATCAGCCACGACTTTGCCGAGGATACCGACGAGGCCGACCTAGTGCGCGGCCTGCAGGTGATGGCGGCGGCGGTGGATCGCCTGGGGCCCGGGCCGCTCTGACACCCGGGCCGCGCCGGGCCCCAGCCGTGCGGGGGCGGAACGCAACCCGTGGCCGCGCCGTTGCCGAGGCAGGTGCCGCCACAGGGGGAAACACATGGGCCAGGGCGAACTCGCGGACATCCTGATTTCGTCGCAGGGGCGGCTTTACAGCGAAGACATGGGCGCCAACATTGCCCGCGACGTGCCGCAGCAATGGTTTCACTGGCTGGTGGGCGCGTTGCTGATGTCGGCCCGCATCTCGGCTGCCCAGGCGGTCAAGGCCGCGGCGGCGCTGAAGCGGCATGACCTGCACAAGATCGACGGCATTCTGGCCAGCACGCGCGCGAGCCGCATCCGCGTGCTGAACCGGAACGGCTATGCCCGCTTCGACAACCAAGGCGCCGATTACCTGCACGACGCCGCCCGATTGGTGCGCGACCGCTGGTCCGGTGACCTGCGCCACCTGCGGGACGAAGCCGAGACGCCCCAAGACCTGTTGCAAGGGGTGCAGGCGGTGAAGGGGATCGGTGCGACGGGCGCGGGTATCTTCGCGCGCGAGGCGCAGATGGTCTGGCCCGACCTTCACCCCTTTGCCACGGGTCCCGCGCTGACGGCGGCGCGCGATCTGGGGCTGCCCGACGATGCGAAAGGGCTGGCCCGGCTGGCCGGCGGGCCGGAACGGATGGCCCGGCTGGTAGCGGGCCTGACGCGCGCCGCGCTGGACGGCCCATCCGATGCCGTGGCGCAGGCGCGGGGCTGAAATGCGGGCCTTGGGGCGCCGGGTCTGGGGCATGATATTGAATAGCGGCGCCGCGAGGCACAGCATCGCGGCCGATCTCAAAAAGGGGAAGAGGTATGAAAGGCACGATTCTGTCCGGGGTTCTGGCGATGACGGCACTGCCCGTGTCCGCCGCCGATCTGGCGATGATCGTCGGCAACGGCGACTATAGCGGCGACCGCGCGCTTTCGAGTGGGGAGCTTCCCCTGCGCGCGGTCTCGGACCTTGAGGACGCCGGCGTGCGGGTGCTTCAGGCGCGCAACGCCAGCAGTTCGGCCCTGCGCGATCTGGCAGAGCGGTTCGAGGAGGCCGCCGACGACGGCGAGGGGCTGGTCGTCGTGCTGTCGGGCCGGTTCCTGTCCACCGGGCAGGATACCTATTTCCTTCCGGTCGACCGCAGCCCCGATCTGGCCGCGGGCGCGGCCGGCGCGCTGGAGCTGTCACGCCGCGCGCTGCCCGTCTCCGCCCTGCTGCCCATCCTGGGCGAGGCGGACGGCCCGGCGCTTCTGGTGCTGGCGACCGAGCGCGGCGACCGGGGTACCCTGTCCGACGGCGCCGCCTACCTGACGCGCGGGCTGGGACAACTGCCCGAGGATTCGGGCGTGACGATCGTCACCGGCACGCCCGTTGCGGTCGCCGGGCTGGTCACCGGGCTGACCGACAGCGGCCAAAGCATCGCGTCGATGGTGCGCGGCACGCCCGAACTGACCGCAGTGGGTGAGCCGCCGCGGCGGCAGCCCTTCCTCGACACGGGGGGCTCGTCCGCGGGCGAAGACGACCGGCTGTGGGAGGTCGTGCGCGAACTCGACACTGTCGCCGCGATCGAGCTTTACCTGTCGCGCTATCCCTCCGGCCAGCATGCGGGCGAGGCGCGCGACCGCCTGGCCTATCTTTCCGACCCCGCCCGGCAGGCCGAGGCGACCGAGTCCGCGCTGGGTCTTTCCGGCGATCAGCGGCGCGAGATCCAGCGCAACCTGTCCCTGCTGGGCTACAACACTCGCGGGATCGACGGCATCTTCGGCCCGGGCACCCGCAGTGCCATCGGCCGGTTCCAGGAAGAGAACGGGTTCACCCGCTCGACCTACCTGACGCGCGACCAGATCCTGCGGCTGGACGACCGTGCCGCCGTCCGCGCCGCCGAGATCGAGCGTGAGGATGCCGAGAGGCGCCGGCAGCGAGAGGCGCAGGACAATGCCTTTTGGCAGGACACCGGCGAGGGGCGCGACGAGACCGCGCTGCGCCAGTACCTCGACCGTTACCCCGACGGCCTGCACTCGGAAACGGCGCGCGACCGTCTGGCCGCCATCGAGGCGCGCAACCGCGCGCAGGCGGACGAGGCCGAAAACGCCCATTGGGCCCGCGCCCGGAGCGAGGACGATGTCGAAGGCTATCGCCGCTACCTGGAGCAGCATCCTAACGGCCGATTCGAGGAAACCGCCCGCGCCCGGATCGAGGAGCTGCGCCAGCAAGGCGGGCAGGAGAACCGCGCCGCGGCCGCCGAAGAGCAGGCCCTGGGGCTGAACGCCGTCACCCGGCGGCTGATCGAACAGCGGCTTGAGGGCCTGGGCCGCAATCCCGGGGCAGTGGATGGAGAGTTCACGGACGAGACCCGCCGCGCGCTGCGGCAGTACCAGTCCGATTCGGGGCTGCCCACTTCGGGCTACCTGAACGAACCCACGGTGGTGCGGCTGCTGGCCGACAGCGTGCGGTCGCTTCTGGACTAGGCTTCGGTCGGGGGAAACCGGGCGCGGCATCGCTGTCGCGCCCGGGGCATGCCACGTGAAACAATCCGCCGAGCTTCGCGGGCCGTGCAACGGGCCGGTGGCCCCCAGACAGGCGGGGCGAACGGGACGCTGTCGCGGGGCGCTAAGGCACGGCGGTCCAGCGACCCGCGGCTGGCCCATGTGCCGGTCCAGCAGGCTTCGGGCACGCAAGACTCCAGCACAAGAAAAACCCCGCAGCGCCGGCTGCGGGGTTTTTCTGTATTCCGATGTGCCGTCCGGTGAAGGACGGCTGCGCGTTCAGCCCTGGCGAGCTTTGAACTTGCGCTGCGTCTTGTTGATCACATAGACGCGGCCCTTGCGCCGAACGACCCGACAATCGCGATGGCGGTTCTTCAGCGAACGGAGCGAGTTGCGGACTTTCATTATGTCCTCTCCTCATGTCGCGGCGCCGTCGCGCCTTGGGTTTCCGTCTGAGGCCAGATCTGGCCCCGCTCAAATAATGGTGGGCGGTACTGGGATCGAACCAGTGGCCACTACGATGTCAACGTAGTGCTCTACCGCTGAGCTAACCGCCCACAGCAATCCCGGTCAGGGGATCGCAGAAACGAACGCGACGCGGAAAGCTCCGCGCCGGTCCGATGTCCTATAAAGGCACCTGCGACCGGGTTCAAGGCCTTTTGGCAATCCGGAATTTCCCCCTATATTCCCGAGAAGGAGGTCATTTCATGGTGGACGCCCCCTTTCGTCTGACGATGCCGGCGGCGCGGACCACCAGCGTGGTCTTCGCCTCACCGCATTCCGGCCGGGATTACCCCCGGCGATTCCGTCTGGCATCGGAGCTGGATGCCGCCGTCCTGCGGTCGTCCGAAGATGCCTATGTCGACGATCTTTTCGCCCCTGCACCCGGATCCGGCGCGCCGCTGATCGCGGCAACCCTGCCGCGCGCCTACGTGGATCTGAACCGGGCGGCGGACGAACTGGACCCCGCGCTGATCGAGGGCGTGCGCCGCAGCCTGCATAATCCACGCATCGCCTCGGGCCTTGGGGTGATTCCTCGGGTGGTGGCGAACGGGCGTGCGATCTATCGCGGCAAACTGCCCTTCGCCGAGGCCGAGGCGCGCCTGTCCGAGGTCTGGCGCCCCTATCACGCGGCCTTGCGGGGGCTTCTGGCCGAATCGCACGCGCAGTTCGGTGAGGCGATCCTGATCGACTGCCATTCCATGCCGCACGAGGCGCTGGAGGCCGCGACCGCCCGCGGCCCCGCGCCCGAGATCGTCCTGGGCGACCGATTCGGCTCGGCCGCGGGCGGGGAGGTCGTCGAGCGGATCGAACGCGCCTTCCTGCGCGCCGACCTTCGGGTGGTGCGCAACGCCCCTTTCGCTGGCGCCTATGTCACCCAGCACTATGGTCGCCCGGCCCGACGCCAGCACGCCGTCCAGATCGAGATCGACCGGTCGCTTTACATGGACGAGCAGCGCATCGCGCCCCACGCGGGGTTCGAGGCCTTCCGCGCCCGGCTGGGCGCCGTGGTGGCCGAGATCGCGCAGATCGGATCCTTCGACATGCCGCTGGCGGCCGAATAGCCCTAGCGCAGGGCGCGGCCCTTCACGATCGCCTCGGGGCCGAAGCGGGCGCGAATCGCGTCATAGGCGCGTTCAGCCTGCGCCCGCTGCGCCGCCTGCGGATCCAGCAGGTCGGCCGAGCGGTCGGCCACAGCCGCGGACACCAGGTCCGACAGCCCGACCCCGATCAGCCGGAAGGGCCCGGGGTCGGCGACCTGATCGAAAAGCCCGCGCGCCGTGCGATAAAGCCGGTCCGCCATCTGCGTGGGGTCATGCAGGCTGACCCGGCGGGTCAGGCTGCGGTGATCGGCGCGCTTGAGCTTCAGCGTCACGACGCGGCCCGCCATGTCCTTGGCCTTGGCGCGGTCGGCGACCTTTTCCGCCAGCCGCCAGATGTGTCCGTCCAGCAGGTCCGGGTCGGCCGTATCCTCGCCAAATGTGGTTTCGTTCGAGATGCTCTTGACCGGGGCATGGGCCGACACGCGGCGGCGATCCTCGCCCCGCGCCAAGTGCCACAGGCGGTCGCCCATGCCCCCGAAGCGCGAGATCAGGTCGCGGTGATCCCAGCGGCGCAGGTCGGCGAAACTGCGGATGCCCGCGGCTTCAAGCCCCGTGCGCGTCACCTCGCCCACGCCCCAGATCATCGACACGGGCTTGTCGCGCAGGAACTCCATGGTCTCGGCCTGCCCGATCACGGAAAATCCGCGAGGCTTGTCGAGATCCGAGGCGATCTTGGCCAGGAACTTGTTGTGCGACAGCCCGATCGAGCCGGTGATCCCCAGCTCGTCCTGCATCCGCTTGACCAGCCCGGCCAGCATCACCGCGGGCGGCGCACCGTGCAGCCGGGCGGTGCCGGTCAGGTCGATGAAGGCCTCGTCCAGCGACAGGGGTTCGATGACCGGGGTCAGGTCCTCCATCATCGCGCGGACGGCGCGCGAAACTTCGGCATAGACCGGAAAGCGCGGCTTGACGATCACCGCCTCGGGGCAGAGCCTGAGCGCCTGAAACATCGGCATGGCCGAGCGCACGCCCCGGATCCGCGCGATGTAGCAGGCGGTGGTCACGACCCCCCGGCGCCCGCCGCCGACGATCACGGGCTTGTCGCGCAGGCTCGGGTCGTCGCGTTTCTCGACGCTGGCATAGAAGGCATCGCAATCCATATGCGCGATCGACAGGGTTTCGAGTTCGGGGTGCGCCAGCACGCGCGGACTGCGGCACGCCGGACATCGGCGACCGGCGTCGAAACGCGTCAGGCAATCGCGGCAAAGTGCAGACATCGCGGCACCGAAATGGCTGGGGGCAGGGCCCCATATATAGAGCGAAAGGGCCGGGTTTGACCAGCGATCACCGAGCGCCCGGCATGACCGACGCCGCGTTTCGCGGCGCGAAGATCGCCATTCTGACAGGGGCGCATGTGGTTGCGCTGTTGCGCGATGACCGCCCGGACATCCTTTATCCCGGCCTGTGGGACCTGCCCGGCGGCGGGCGCGAGGGCGATGAGACGCCGCTCGCCTGCGTGTTGCGCGAAACCCGGGAGGAGACCGGCCTGCGGCTCGATCCCGCGCGGATCTTCTGGCGGCGGCTGTGTCCGGGGCCGAATTGGTTCTTCGCCGCGGATCTACCCGTGCTCGACCCCGGGGCGCTGCGGCTGGGGGGCGAGGGGCAGGACCTGACGCTCATGCCCATCGCGGAGTTCATCGACCATCCAGGCGCGATTGCCCATCTGCGCAGGCGCCTGCGCGCGTGTCTGCCTGAACGGCCCGGGGATGTGTCGGTCTGAAGGGGCGCTGAAGCCAAGCGCACGCGGCGCTTGGAGGGGCCGGTTGGCCGGATCAGGCGCCGCGGATCTCGCCCAGGATCGCCCGAGCGGCGCCGGCGGGGTCGGGGGCCTGCCAGACGGGGCGGCCCACGACGATATGGTCGGCGCCGTCGCGGATTGCCTGCGCGGGAGTGGCGATGCGTTTCTGGTCGCCCGCATCCGCCCCCGCGGGCCGGACCCCGGGGGTGACGATCAGCCGCCCCTCGGCCTGCGGCAATGCGCGGATCGCCGCCGCCTCTTGCGGCGAGGCGATGACGCCATGCGCGCCCGCTTCGAACGCCGCCGCCGCGCGGTCGACGACAAGGTCCGGGATCGCGCCGTCGCGGATCAGCGCGGCGTCCAGATCGGTCCGGTCGAGCGATGTCAGGATGGTGACGGCAAGGATCTTCGTCTGCGACCCCGCGGCGCCTTCGCAGGCGGCGCGCACGACATTGGGGTCGCCGTGGACGGTCAGGAAATCAAGGTCGAACTGCGCAATCCCGCGCACCGCGGCTTCGACCGTCGCGCCGATATCGAAAAGCTTCATGTCCAGGAAAATGCGTTTGCCGCGCTCTGTCTTCAGCTCGTTCGCCAGCGCCAGTCCGCCGCCGGTAAGCATTCCCAGGCCGATCTTGTAGAACGACACCGCGTCCCCCAGTCGATCGGCAAGGTCCAGCCCAGCCACCGCGTTCGGCACGTCCAGCGCCACGATCAGACGGTCATCCTGCATCAATTCCCTCTCCTGCCCTCTTGGCTTTGCCTACCTCCCCTGTGTAGGGCAGAGCGAGACCCCCGAACGCAAGTGCGAAAGTTCGCGGGCGGGACAACTGTTATGAAGAAGGGAGAGCGGGATGGCGGAATTTGATCCCTCCGGCCGGAAGAAGAAACAGGGCTCGTTCATTGTTCAGCTGGCCGTGTGCGCGGTGGGTGTGGTTCTTCTGATCGCGCTTGTCTTCGCGTTCCAGGGCGAAGAGCCGACCACGGCGGAAGACGATGTCGAAGGTGTCGCGGCCGACAGGCCCGCAGGTGCCGGCACGGCGCCCGAGGCCCCTGCCGATCCGCTGGTCGACGGTGCCGACACAGAGGACGCTGGCGAAGCCGAGGGCCTGGCCGCCGAGCCGATGGAAGGCGCGGGCAACGACGGCGCAGCGCAGGACACGGATGGCGCTGCTGGCGAAACTCCGGATGAAGGCGCCGCTGCCGAGGATGCCGAAGGCGATGACGCTGCAGGCGAAGAGGCTGCGACCGACGACGCCGAAGGCGCCGAAGCCGCAACCGACGGCGGCGTGACCGAAGACGCTGTGACCGAAGACGGCGCGACCGAAGATGGTGCGGCCGAAGTCGTTGCCCCCGTCGAGGATGCGGACACCGCGACCGAGGGTGATACGGCGACCGACGCTGCCCCGGCCGAGGCGCAGGAGGATGCCGCCGCCGAAGAGGATGCCGACATCGTCGCCCCCACTGGCGAGGCTGCGGCCGGCCCCGATGAGACCGTTGCGGATGACGCATCCGACGAGGCCGCGCAGACCGAAGAGGGCGAAAGCGGCGGATCGGCCGAGCCCGAGATTGTTGCGGATCCCGATGACGGCGGCGAAGGCTCCGAGCCCGATGGCGGCGCCGAGCCCTTTGTTCCGACCGAGTCGGGGCCCGAAGGCAGCGACGACGATCCGCTGACCTCGCAGTAAGAGTGCTCTCGGCCCCGCCGGGGCCGACCGGAAAAACAAAAGGCCGGCCTTCGGGGGCGGCCTTTTCGTTTGTTCGGGCGAATACTCGGGGCCCGCTGCCCTCGGGGCGCTGCGATCAGGCGACGCGTTCTTCGTGCATCGGGCCTTCATGCACCGGACGCGGCGCGAGGTTGCGGCGCGCGGCCGGAAGACGGCGGGCCAGGACGGCCGCGTCCTTCGTCAGGCGTTCACGCAGCGAGGCGCCTCCGCTCGTCGGCACGTTGGTCCGGATACGCACCATGCGGGTCGGCTGACCCTGAGCAACCTTGGCCACGAACGTCACGGTCGCCTCGATGCGGCCGAAATCGCGGTCATGCGACACGTTGCTGATGCTGCTGTCGAAAATGATCATCACATTTCTCCACTCGGTGAAGGCGGGCACTGTCTTCTTGGCGTCAAAACGCATGTGTTGTGGATAAGTTTCATATTCCGTTGATGATCAGGAAAACTTGAACGGGGCGAATGCTGTGACCATATGACAACAGCAAGGCCCCGTGGGCGGATGTGCTGGCAGTCAGGCACCGCGAGGGGCGCTTCTGGAAGGAGACGACTATGAACTTGGAGAAGTTCACCGAGCGTGCGCGCGGGTTCATTCAGGCCGCGCAGACGATCGCAAACCGGGAAAGCCATCAGAGGCTGGTTCCCGAACATCTGCTTAAGGCATTGATGGATGACGAGCAGGGGCTTGCCGCCAACCTGATCCGCCGCGCGGGCGGGGCGCCCGACCGCGTGGTCGAGGCGCTGGACCTTGCCATGGGCAAGCTGCCCAAGGTTTCGGGCGATGCGGGACAGGTCTATCTGGACCCTGCCACCGTCAAGGTGCTGGACCAGGCCGAACAGGTCGCCAAGAAGGCCGGCGACAGTTTCGTGCCGGTGGAACGGATCCTGACCGCTCTGGCCCTTACGAAATCCAAGGCCAAAGACGCGCTGGACGCCGGTGCCGTCAACGCGCAGGCGCTGAACGCGGCGATCAACGATATCCGCAAGGGCCGCACTGCCGACACGGCCAGTGCCGAGGACGGGTATGAGGCGCTGAAGAAATACGCGCGCGATCTGACCGAGGCGGCGCGCGAGGGAAAGATCGACCCCATCGTCGGCCGCGATGACGAGATCCGGCGCACGATGCAGGTCCTGTCGCGGCGGACCAAGAACAACCCGGTGCTGATCGGCGAACCCGGCGTCGGCAAGACCGCCATCGCCGAAGGCCTAGCCCTGCGGATCGTCAACGGCGACGTGCCCGAATCCTTGCGCGACAAGCGTCTGCTGGCGCTCGACATGGGCGCGCTGATCGCGGGCGCGAAGTACCGGGGCGAGTTCGAGGAGCGGCTTAAGGCGGTCCTGTCCGAGGTCACGAATGCCGCGGGCGAGATCGTGCTCTTCATCGACGAGATGCATACCCTTGTGGGTGCCGGCAAGACCGATGGCGCGATGGACGCCTCGAACCTCCTTAAACCCGCGCTCGCGCGCGGGGAGCTGCACTGCGTCGGCGCCACCACGCTCGACGAGTACCGCAAGTATGTCGAGAAGGACGCCGCACTGGCCCGGCGGTTCCAGCCGCTGATGGTCAGCGAACCGACGGTCGAGGACACGATCAGCATCCTGCGCGGCATCAAGGAGAAGTACGAGCTTCACCACGGCGTGCGGATCTCGGACTCGGCGCTTGTCGCCGCGGCGCAGCTGTCGAACCGCTACATCACCGACCGGTTCCTGCCCGACAAGGCGATCGACCTGATGGACGAAGCGGCCAGCCGCCTGCGCATGGCAGTGGACAGCAAGCCCGAGGAGCTCGATGCGCTGGACCGCGACATCCTGCAAAAGCAGATCGAGGCCGAGGCGCTGCGCAAGGAGGATGACCAGGCCTCGAAGGATCGGCTGGAGCGGATCGAGAAGGAGCTGTCCGAGCTTCAGGAGCGGTCGGACGCCATGACTGCCAAGTGGCAGGCCGAACGTGACCGGCTGAATTCCGGCCGCGACCTGAAGGAGCAGCTGGACCGCGCCCGCGCGGAGCTTGAGATCGCCAAGCGCGAGGGCAACCTGGCGAAGGCGGGCGAGCTGTCCTACGGCGTGATCCCGGGGCTGGAAAAGCAGCTGGCCGAAAGCGACGGCGAGGACGGCGACGTCATGGTCGAAGAGGCCGTCCGCCCCGAGCAGATCGCGGGCGTGGTGGAGCGCTGGACCGGCATCCCCATGTCCAAGATGCTGGAAGGCGAGCGTGAAAAGCTGCTGCGCATGGAGGATGGTCTGCACAAGCGGGTCATCGGCCAGAACGCGGCGGTGACGGCGGTGGCCAATTCGGTCCGGCGCGCGCGTGCGGGCCTGAACGACGAGAACCGCCCGCTGGGCTCGTTCCTGTTCCTCGGGCCCACGGGGGTCGGCAAGACCGAGCTGACGAAAGCCGTGGCCGAATTCCTCTTCGATGATGACAACGCCATGGTGCGCATCGACATGAGCGAGTTCATGGAGAAGCACGCGGTGGCCCGCCTGATCGGCGCGCCTCCGGGCTATGTCGGGTACGAAGAGGGCGGCGTCCTGACCGAAGCCGTGCGGCGGCGGCCCTACCAGGTCGTGCTGTTCGACGAGGTCGAGAAGGCGCACCCGGATGTCTTCAACGTCCTGCTGCAGGTTCTGGACGACGGTGTCCTGACCGACGGGCAGGGGCGGCGCGTCGACTTCAAGCAGACGCTGATCGTGCTAACCTCGAACCTCGGAAGCCAGGCGCTCAGCCAGCTGCCCGAGAACGGGGACGCCGCAGCGGCCAAGCGCGACGTGATGGATGCGGTGCGGGCTCACTTCCGCCCCGAGTTCCTGAACCGTCTGGACGAGATCGTGGTGTTCGACCGGCTGGGCCGGCAGGACATGGGCGGGATCGTCGAGATCCAGCTGCGGCGGCTCGAACGGAGGCTCGCGGCGCGGAAGATCACGCTCGACCTCGACGACGGGGCGCGCCAGTGGCTTGCGAACGAAGGCTATGACCCGGTGTTCGGGGCACGTCCGCTCAAGCGCGTGATCCAGCGCAGCCTGCAGGACCCGCTGGCCGAGATGATCCTGGCCGGCGACGTGGCCGACGGGGATACCCTGCCGGTCAGTGCCGGGGCCGATGGGCTGATCGTGGGCGACCGGCTGTCCGAGTCGCAGCGGCCGAAGCCGCAGGATGCGGTGATTCACTGACCGCCATATGGTGCGAGACAGAAAAAGGGCGCCCTCGGGCGCCCTTTTTGCGTTCCGCACGCCGAATCCGAGTCGCCCGAGTCGGGTTTTTCGGGGGCACAGCCCCATGATTCAGGCGGGCCAGGTGCAGCGGGCCCGAGGGGCGTTCAGGGGGCTTTGCAAAAGTTAGTTTCGACACCTGCGTCCCGTGCGCAAATATTGCGTGATTACAGCCGCTTCGCGAAAAAATCGGGCGTTGGGAAGAAAACGTCATCTTTCTGCAAAAAACCACTTGCGG
>NZ_RQXX01000004.1 GCF_004011175.1 Mesobaculum littorinae
CCGCAAGTGGTTTTTTGCAGAAACCGGGAAAAACTTCGCCGGCCCCGTCACGAGCCACCGCCACAGTCCTTGTTTTAAAGGTAGATAGGCCGCCCCGCCGGGGATCAAGCTTTTGGCCTCTGGAAAAGTTGCCCCTGGGTGACCCGAGCCTCGGCGCGCACGATTCAGGGGCATTCTAGGGATCGGGGCCGACTCGCTGCCCTTCCGAGCGGCAAAATCGAGTCGGCGAGTCGCGATTCCGGGCGAAATTTATTCCGGGGCGCCGCCGCGAGTCGTCGTGTGGTCGCTATGGGGGCGGTCCACCGGAGCATCGGGGGGCGTGACCAGATCGCGGCGCATGGCCTCCATCACCAAGAGCTCCAGCCCCTCGCCCCCGTCAGCCACGTGATCGAACAGCTTGCGCCGCATACGCGGCTCCCAGAAGTCGTTGATATGGGCCGCCAGGCGTTCGGCGCTGTCCATGCTTGGCTGCGTCTTGAAGAAGGTGGCGATCTGGTTGGCCATGTGGACCGTCTTTTCAGGCGTCATCGGGCTCTCCGCTCAGGCGATGGGGATGGGAATAGAGATCGAAGCCGCCGCCACGGGCATTCGCCGCGACGGTCAGGCCTGCAGCTTCGGCTGCACGAAGTGCCGCAGCGGTCGGCGCCGAGACAGCCACCAGTATGGGCACCCCCGCGACCGCGCATTTCTGCACGAGTTCCAGCGACACGCGGCTTGTCATCACGACGGCGCCCGCGCCGGGGTTGATCCCGTCCCGCAGCATGGCGCCCAGAAGTTTGTCGAGCGCGTTGTGTCGGCCGACATCTTCGCGCGCGAGGATGATCCCCCGCCCCGGCAGAAGCAGCCCCGCCGCATGCACGGCCCGGGTGGCATCGTGCAAAGGCTGCTGGCCCCGCAAGGCATCCGTCGCCTCCGAGATCTCGCTCGCGGAGAAGGCCGCGCCCGGCGCTGTGATCGCGGGAAGGCTGCGCGCCGCCTGGTCGAGGCTGTCGATCCCGCAAAGACCGCAACCCACTGGCCCGGCCATGGTCCGACGGCGGGCGGCCAGCGCCTGCTCACGCTCCGCCACCAGCCAGAACCGCGCTTCCAGCCCGGCGTCGTGTGTAACGACCTCGAACTCCTCGATGTCGTTCAGATCGCGGATGAACCCTTCGCTCAGGGCAAAGCCGTGCGCAAAGTCCGGGATATGGTCGGGCGTGGCCATCATCACGGCCTGCGTGGTGCCGTTGCAGACGACGGCGACAGGGGTCTCTTCTGGCAGCGCGCGGCAGACCTGCCGGACGGCGCCGTCTGGGGTGACGGCGCGGGCCGGAACCGGCCCTGCGCTGCCCGGGACCCTCGGGCTCACTCCGCGGCCGGAAGTATCCGACGCGCCTGGCGGGCCTGGCTGGCGTAGTCCTCCTGCCAGTCCGACGGGCCGTTCGAGGGGCTGACCTGAACCGCCGTCACCTTGTACTCGGGGCAGTTCGTGGCCCAGTCGGAGTAATCCGTGGTAATCACGTTGGCCTGCGTGTCGGGATGGTGGAACGTGGTGTAGACCACACCGGGACTGACGCGATCGGTGATCTTGGCCCGCAGGGTGGTCTCACCGGACCGGCTCGCCAGCCGCACGAAGTCGCCGTCGTTGACGCCCCGGTTCTCGGCATCATGCGGATGGATCTCGAGCAGATCCTCGGCATGCCACGCGATGTTGCCCGTGCGCCGGGTCTGCGCCCCCACGTTGTACTGCGACAGGATGCGTCCCGTTGTCAGCAGCAACGGGAAACGCGGGCCGGTGCGTTCGTCGGTCGCCACGTATTCGGTGACGATGAACCGCCCCTTGCCGCGCACGAAGCCGTCGACATGCATCATCGGCATGCCGTCGGGCGATGCGTCGTTGCAGGGCCACTGGACCGACCCCATTTCTTCGAGCTTTTCGTAGGACACGCCAGAGAAGCTGGGCGTGGTCGCCGCGATCTCGTCCATGATCTGGCTGGGATGGGTATAGTTCCAGTCGGCCCCCATCGCCTGCGCCAGAAGCTGCGTCACCTCCCAGTCGGCATAGCGGGCCTTGGGCGCCATCACCTTGCGCACGCGGTTGATGCGGCGTTCGGCGTTGGTGAAGGTCCCGTCCTTTTCCAAGAAGGTCGAGCCCGGCAGAAAGACATGCGCGTAGTTCGAAGTTTCGTTCAGGAACAGGTCGTGGACGATCACGCATTCCATCGCGGCGAGGCCCGCCGCGACGTGCTTGGTGTCGGGGTCGGACTGCAGGATGTCCTCTCCTTGGCAATAGAGCCCCTTGAACGTGCCTTCGACCGCGGCATCCAGCATGTTGGGAATGCGCAGACCCGGCTCGTGGTCGATCTCGACCCCCCAGAGGCGTTCGAAGATGCCACGCGTCTCGGGGCTTTTGACATGGCGATAGCCCGGCAGCTCGTGCGGGAAGGAGCCCATGTCGCACGACCCCTGAACGTTGTTCTGCCCGCGCAACGGGTTCACGCCCACGCCCGCGCGACCGATATTGCCCGTCAGCATGGCGAGGTTGGCGATGCCGATGACGGTGGTCGAGCCCTGGCTGTGCTCGGTCACCCCGAGGCCATAGTAGATCGCCCCGTTGCCGCCCTTGGCATAAAGCCGGGCCGCCTGCCGCAAATCCGCCGCGGGCACGCCGGTCAGGCTTTCCACCGCCTCGGGCGCGTGGCGCGGATCGCGCACGAACTCCATGTAGTCGGCAAAGCTTGCGTCGTCGCAGCGTTCGGCGATGAAGGCGTCATCGGTCAGGCCCTCGTTCACGATGACATGTGCCATCGCGGTGACGACGGCGACGTTGGTGCCGGGGCGCAGGGCCAGGTGGTGCGACGCCTCGATATGCGCCGACCGGACAAGGTCGATGCGGCGCGGATCGACGACGATCAGTTTTGCCCCCTGCCGCAGCCGCTTTTTGAGGCGCGAGGCAAAGACCGGGTGGCCGTCGGTCGGGTTGGCGCCGATCACCATGACCACGTCCGAGTGTTCGACGCTGTCGAAATCCTGCGTGCCGGCCGAGGTGCCGTAGGTCTGGCCCAGGCCATAACCGGTGGGCGAATGGCACACCCGCGCGCAGGTGTCGGTGTTGTTGTTGCCGAAGACGCCGCGCGCCAGCTTCTGCACCAGGAACGTCTCTTCGTTGGTGCAGCGGCTCGAGGTGATGACGCCGATGGACCGGCGGCCATAGTCCTCCTGCAGCCCGCGCATCTTGGTCGCGGCAAAGCTCAGCGCCTCGTCCCAACCGACCTCGCGCCAGGGCTCGTCGATGCGGTCGCGGATCATCGGGCTCAGGATGCGGTCGGAATGCTCGGCATAGCCATAGGCAAAGCGGCCCTTCACGCAGGAATGGCCGCGGTTCGCCTTGCCGTGCTTGTAGGGCACCATGCGCACCAGCTGGTCGCCCTGAAGCTCGGCCTTGAACGAACAGCCGACGCCGCAATAGGCGCAGGTGGTCACGACCGAGCGTTCGGGCGTGCCCATCTCGATCACCGACTTCTCCTGCAACGTCGCGGTCGGACAGGCCTGCACGCAGGCGCCGCAGCTGACGCAGTCGGAGGACAGGAAATCGTCGGTCGACATCCCGGCGCTGACGCGGGCATCGAAACCGCGCCCCTCGATCGTCAGGGCAAAGGTGCCCTGAACTTCGTCACAGGCGCGGACACACCGATTGCACAGGATGCATTTCGACGGGTCGTAGGTGAAATAGGGGTTCGAATCGTCGGCGGGGATGTAATCGGGGTTACCCAGATCCATCTGCGGCGCCCGCGCCCGCGCGTCTCCCTGCGCCAGCGTGCCCGCGCCAGACCGGTCGTAGTGGTTGCGCCCCGGGGTGTAGCGCACGTCGCGCAGGCCCACCGCGCCCGCCTGGTCCTGCAGCTCGCAATCGCCGTTGGCCGCGCAGGTCAGGCAGTCCAGCGGGTGGTCGGAGATGTACAGCTCCATCACCCCGCGGCGGATCTTCTTCACCTTCTGCGACTGGGTGTGCACCACCATGCCCGGGTGCACCGGCGTGGTGCAGGAGGCGGGCGTGCCGCGCCGGCCCTCGATCTCGACCACGCAAAGCCGGCACGACCCCCAGGCCTCGAGGTTGTCGCTGGCGCAGAGCTTCGGGATATCCAGCCCCGCCTCGGCAGCGGCCCGCATGACCGAGGTGCCTTCGGGGACCGTCACCTCGAAACCGTCGATGGTCAGCGAGACGGGCTTGCCCTCCTTGGCGGGGGTGCCCATGTCGCGATCGTCCCAGGGGATGATGAAGTCCTTCATTCGGCGGCCTCCTTCTGACGCGCAAAGTCGTCGGGGAAGTGGGTGAGCGCGCTCATCACCGGGTAGGGCGTGAAACCCCCCAGCGCACAGAGCGATCCGTCGGTCATCGTCTCGCACAAATCGGTCAGAAGCGCCGCGGCCGCCGGGTCCCCGGCGGCGATGCGGTCGATCGTCTCGACCCCGCGTGTCGCCCCCAGACGGCAGGGCGTGCACTTGCCGCAGCTTTCAACGGCGCAGAATTCCATCGCGAAGCGGGCCATGCCCAGCATGTCGGCGGTGTCGTCGAAAACGGTGATGCCGGCATGGCCGATCAGCCCGCCCTGCCCGTCGAATTCCTCGTAGCCGAAGGGCGTGTCGAACTTCTCGCGCGGGAAATAGGCCCCCAGGGGCCCGCCGACCTGAACCGCCTTGACCGGGCGCCCGCTGGCGGTGCCCCCGGCGACATCGTCCACCAACTCGCCCAGCGGCAGGCCGAACGCCGTCTCGAACAGTCCGCCGAAGCGGACGTTGCCGGCGATCTGCACCGGGATCGTGCCCTTCGACCGGCCCAACCCGAAATTGGCGAAATGCTCGGCCCCGCGTTCGAAGATCACCGGCACCGTGGCCAGCGAGATCACGTTGTTGACGACCGTGGGCTTGCCCAGAAACCCGTGCAGCGCGGGCAGCGGCGGCTTGGCCCGGACCACGCCACGCTTGCCTTCCAGGCTGTTGAGAAGCGAGGTCTCCTCGCCGCAGACATAGGCGCCTGCGCCAACGCGGATCTCCATGTCGTAGCTTCGCCCGGACCCCAGGACGTCGGCCCCCAGAAGCCCGCGGGCCCGGCCGATGCGCACGGCCTCCTGCATCACCTCGATCGCGTCGGGGTATTCGGACCGCAGGTAGACATAGCCCCGGGTGGCGCCGGTCGCGATCCCGGCGATGGCCATCCCCTCGATCAGCGAGAAGGGATCGCCTTCCATGATCATGCGGTCGGCAAAGGTGCCCGAGTCGCCTTCGTCCGCGTTGCAGACGATGTATTTCTGATCGGCCCTGGCCAGCCGCACCGTGTCCCACTTGATCCCCGTAGGGAACCCCGCGCCGCCGCGACCGCGCAGGCCCGACAGTTTAAGCTCGTCGACAATCGCCTCGCCCGACATGGCCAGCGCCCGGCGCAGGCCCTTCAGCCCGCCGGTCGCCTCGTAGGCGTCAAGGTCGAGCGGATCGATCACGCCGCACCGGGCAAAGGTCAGCCGGGTCTGGCGGGCGAAGAACGGAATATCCTCGACCCGTCCCAGCGTGTCGATCTCGCCACCCAGAAGGGCCGGCACATCCGCGGCCCGCACGGGTCCGTAGGCCAACCGCCCCTGCCCCGCATCGATTTCGACCAGAGGTTCCAACCAGGTCATGCCGCGGCTGCCGACGCGGATCAGCTCGACCGTGATGCCGCGCGCCTCTGCCTCGTCGCGGATCGCAACTGCGACATCCTCGGCGCCCAGGGCCTTGGCCACGGCATCGCGGGACAGGTAGATCTTCATGTCCGCGCCTCCGCGAGAAGCGCGTCCAGACGCGTCTCGTCCAGCCCGGCCACGACCCGTCCGTCGACCATCGCGTTGGGGCCGTTGGCGCACAGGCCCAGGCAATAGACAGGCTCGACCGTGATCGCGCCGTCGGTGGTCGTGCCGTGCCACTCGACCCCCAGCTTGGCCAGCGCCGTTGCCGCAAGGGTATTGGCGCCGCGGGCCTGGCAGGCCTCGGCCCGGCAGATCTTGACCGTGTGGCGCCCGGCCTTCGCCTTGCGGAAGTCGTGGTAGAAGGACATCACGCCATGCACCTCGGCACGCGTCAGGTTCAGCGCGTCGGCGATCACCGGGATCGCGGCCTGCGGAACATGGCCGAACATATCCTGAAGTGCGTGAAGCATCGGCAAAAGCGGACCTTCAAGCTGCGCGTGACGGGCGACGATCTCGCCGATCTCGTGCAGGTCCTGTTCCGTGGCCACAATGCTGGCGCCCGACGTGGCGGCACTGGCTGACATGGCTGTCCTCCCTTGGGTCGTGGGGAGCATCACCGCATTTGCATGCGGGAATCAATAATCGATTCCCGTCGATTGATCGGATTTCCCGATCATGCGCGCTGATTCAGCCAGACGCCTCGTCGTGCATCCTCCGGCCCTCGGCCAGCAATTCGCGGATCATCGGCGTCTGCGGCTCGGCCCGCGGGGCGACGATACCCATGGCATGCCCGGCCCGCCCGCCCTCGATCGGCACGGTGGCCAGCGGGCGGCCGGCGGCGAGAAAGGTGGCGATGTCACGGGGCAGGATCGTCATGCAGTCGCTGGCCCCGGCCTTGGCCGCCAGCACGATGATCGAGCTCGACTCGATCCAGACCTCGGCTTCGACCCCCGCTTCGGCCAGGTTGCGGTCAAGAATGCGGCGGTTCTGCATGTCGGGAGTGAGCAGCGCCAGCTTCTGACCGCGGAACGCCTCCCACCCCACGTGGCTGCGGCTGGCCAGCTCGGACCCCGCCGCGCAGACCAGCATGTAGCTTTCGCGGTAGAGCTCCTGCGTCGCGTGCCGCCCGAGCGGTTCGTTGTCGAGATAGGACAGGCCGGCGTCGACCTCGAGGTTCTCGAGCATCCGCAGCACTTCGGACGAGTTGCGCGACAGGATGGTGAAGCGCACCCCGGGGTGGCGCGCGCCGAACCGGCTGAGCAGGTCGGCCGCCCAGGTCAGCGCAGTGGGCACCACCGCCACACGCAGCCGCCCGGACACGCCGCCGCGCGTCGCGCGCATCTCGTCGCGCAGGCGGCGGGTTTCGCCGACTATGCCGCGGGCGCGCACCAGCGCCCGCTCGCCCTCGGGCGTCAGGCCGCCGTAGCGCGAGCCGCGAAAGATCAGCTTGACCCCAAGCTGGTCCTCAAGCTGCTTGATCCCCGACGACAGGGTCGGCTGGCTGATGCCCAGCGTCTGCGCCGCCCGGCCGAAATGCCCTTCGGTCGCGACGGCGATGAACATCTCAAGCTTGTCGATCATCTGCGCCCGCGCCCCCGTTTGCGGCCCCGCCTCGCGACAAAGTTACCCACGGGCGTGGCCTGAACGAAACCGTTGCCCCCTTTTGCTGCGTAGATACTGGCAGTGGCGTATCGGACATGGCACAGAAGCCACATCACCGCCCATGTCGGGGAACCTGGGGCAAAGCCCTTCGATTGAGGCGATAGCACTGCCGCAGCGTCCGCGTCGTCACCGGCGCCGCACCGGCTGGAAAAGACTGTCATCTGGAGACCGAAACACCATGACGATGAACCGCAGAGACATGATGGCCTCGGGCCTTGCCGCCTTCGGCGCCAGCCTCTGGACCGGCAGCGCGCTCGCGCAGGCCGCCGCGACCGAGGCCGGAGCCGCCGCCGGGGCCGCGCCGCTTGCCCCCGATGCCGCCGAAGCCGCGGTCGACCCCGATCTGCCGGCCCGCCTGCGCCCAGCCCTGGTGACCATGCGCGCCAACCTTCCGGCCGGACAGGTCCACGTCTTCCCCGACCACTTCCAGCTGTTCTGGACCCTGCCCAACCGGCAGGCCTGGCGCTACGGCATCCGCGTCGGCCGCAAGGGCCTGTACGAGCCCGGCCGCTACTACGTCGGCGCCAAAAAGGAATGGCCATCGTGGAAACCCACGCCCGACATGATCGAGCGTGAGCCCGAGCATTACGGGAAATACGCCGAAGAGGGCATGGAAGGCGGGCCGAACAACCCGCTGGGTGCCCGCGCGCTCTACCTCTTCCAGGAGGGACGCGGCGACACCTACCTGCGGATCCACGGAACGGCGGACGAGTGGTCCATCGGCCGCGCCGTATCGAACGGCTGTGCAGGCCTGACGAACGAGCAGATCAAGCTGCTTTATACCAAGGTTCCGATGAATGCGACGGTGGTGCTTTATCCCAAGATGATCCCGGCCGGCGTCAGCTAAGCTCGCCAGGCCGCAGTCACCTGAACGAAGAAAGGGGCGCCCCGACGGGGCGCCCCTTTTTGCTGTCCGACTTGCGCCGCGCGGATAATGACGGGGGCGGCGGCCGCCCGGTTTCAGCCCGCGCTGCGGTGGTTGAACCGGATCGACGACACGAAGGAGACGCCGATGATCGCCGCGCCGATCAGACCGGTGACGACCTCGGGCACGTGCAGCATGCTTTGCGCGAACATGATGATGCTGAGCGCGAGGATCGAGTAGAAGGCGCCGTGCTCCAGGAACCGGAACTGGCTGAGCGTCTGCTTTTCCACCAGCATGATCGTCATCGACCGCACGTACATCGCCCCGATCCCCAGGCCGATGGCGATCAGGAACAGGTTCTGCGTCAGCGCGAAGGCCCCGATGACCCCGTCGAAGGAAAAGCTGGCGTCGAGCACTTCGAGATAGAGGAACGCGCCGAACCCACCCCGCGCGGCGGCACCGGTGACGTCGGTTTCCGCATCCAGGAAATGGCTGAGCGCCTCGACCGCCATGAACACCACGGCGCCCAGGATCGCGGCCCCGAAGAACTCGGCCTGCCGCGCCTCGGGCAAGAGGCTGCCGAAGATCAGCACGATCAGCAGGACCAGCCCGTAGGCCAAGCCCTGGATGGCGGAAAGCCGGCGCAGCCGGTCCTCGACCCGCCCGATCCAGTCGATGTCCTTGTCCTCGTCTATGAAAAAGCTCAGCGCGACGAGCATCAGGAAGGTCCCGCCGAAGGCCGAGATCGACAGGTGGCTGTCATGCATGATCTCGGCATAGCGCTGCGGGTCGGTCGCGGCGAGGCGCAGCGCCTCCCACGGGCCGATCCATGCAGCGATGGCGACGACGGCCAGCGGAAAGACGATGCGCATCCCGAAGACCGCGATCACGATGCCCCACGTCAGGAACCGCCGCTGCCAGACCGGGTCCATCGTCTTCAGCTTGTTGGCGTTGACGATGGCGTTGTCGAAGCTGAGCGAGATCTCAAGCACCGCCAGCACCGACCCCACCAGCAGGAACGCCAGGGCGCCCGACACCGTCCCCTCGTACCTGAACCCCAGCCAGAAGGCTCCGGCAAGGCCCAGGGCGGTGACCAGGAAGGCCCATTTGAAGTAGTGTAGCGCGGTGGACATGAAATCTCCGGCAGATTGCAGGGCGGGGCGGTGCAGCCCCTGCCCAATGTGTTTCTCTCGAGCCTCAGCCGCCGGGCCGCAGCGTACGTTCGAAGAAGGACACGAGCCCCTCCTCGACCTGCCGGGTGGTCATCGTGTCCTCGATCGAATGGCCCAGCCCCTCGACCCGAAGCAGCGTCGCATCAACGCCCGCGCCGGCCAGTGCATCATGCAGGCGGACGCTCTGGTCAACGGGTACGATGGGATCGGCGGTGCCGTGAACCAGAAAGACCGGCGGATCGCCGGCATCGATGTGGGTTTCGGGCAGGCCCGGCGCCACGGCGTCCGCATTCGCGGGGTCCCCCGCCATCAAGCCGAAATGCTGGTTCACGAGGCCGAGCCCCTCGGGCGCCATCTCATCGACGTAGATGGCGGGATAGATCGCCGCGATGGCCTGCACGGCGGCGCTGCTGTCCTCGGGGCCCGTGCCTGTGCCGGGACCGAAGGCATCCTCGTCCGACAGCCCGGCCAGAAGCGCGATGTGCCCACCGGCCGAGTTGCCCATGAGCGCCATCGCGTCGGGATCTATGTTGAAGCTGTCGGCATTGGCGCGCAGGAACCGGATCGCGCGCTTCACGTCCTCTTGCGGGACGGGGAACTGCGCCTCGCCAATGCCGCGGTAATCGACCGTGGCAACGGCGAACCCGGCCTCGGCCAGCCGGGTCAGCTGGGGCAGCACGCGCTCGCGTTCGATCGGTTGCCAGCCGCTGCCGAGGACGAAGACCACCACGGGCGTGGCCACATCGGTCACCGGTCGCAGCAGGTCGAGGTAGAGCGCATCGCGCTTGAACCCGTGATCGTTCTGGGCGAACTGGATGCCGGTCAACAGATCGACAGGCAGGCGATCGGCGCGATCGGGCGTGATATCCACGATCTCGGCCCCAACCGGGCCGGCGATGCCAAGCGCCAAGGCCGCCAATGCGCCCCGGATCGGCCCAAAGCCGCTGTCACGTCTCATGGTCGTCTCCTCCTCCACTAAGCTCGGACCCCGGTCGCCCTGCCGGTCCGCCGCCTCAGGCCGTCAGCTTCAGCCGGGCCTCGCGGCGCTGGCGCTGCACCT
Source organism: Mesobaculum littorinae (assembly GCF_004011175.1). Classification (GTDB taxonomy): domain Bacteria; phylum Pseudomonadota; class Alphaproteobacteria; order Rhodobacterales; family Rhodobacteraceae; genus Tranquillimonas; species Tranquillimonas littorinae. Next base: position 10,459 of record NZ_RQXX01000004.1, read on the forward strand.
CGGGGTCGGGGTCGAGCCCGGCGGCCAGCAGACGCTGGGTATACCCTTCGCGCGGGTCCTCGAAGATGCGGCGCACCGGGCCCTGTTCGACGATGTCGCCCGATTTCATCACCAGCACCCGGTCGGCGAAGTCGCGCACCACCGGAAGGTCGTGGGCGATGAACATGAAGGCGATGCCAAGCTCGTCCCGCAGCCGCCCCAGAAGCTCGATCACCTGCGCCTGGATGGAGACGTCGAGCGCGCTGACGGCCTCGTCGCAGATGATCAGATCGGGTTCCAGAGCCAGCGCGCGGGCGATGGCGATCCGCTGCCGCTGCCCGCCCGAGAACTGGTGCGGATAACGCCCGGCGTGGCTCGCCTCCAGCCCGACTTGTTCAAGCAGTTCGACGACGCGGTCGCGCCAGCGCCGTTTCTCCAGAACGTCGCGGTGGATCACCCATGCCTCGGAGATGATGTCATGCACCGACATCCGCGGGTTGAGCGACTGGGTCGGATCCTGGAACACCATCTGGATCTGCCGGCGGACCTTGCCCATCTCGCGCGGCGACATCTGCAGCAGGTCCTGGCCCTTCCACAGCGCCTCGCCTCCGCTGGCCTCTTCCAGCCGCAGGATCAGGCGGGCGAGCGTCGACTTGCCCGACCCGGATTCGCCCACGACGGCCAGCGTCTCGGCCGCCATCAGATCAAAGCTCGCGCCCTTCAGCGCGTCGAAGGCGCCATAGCTTTTCTTCATGTTGCGGCAGGACAGGATCGGCTCGGCCGTCTCGTCCGGCACGCGCATCTCGCCCTGCCCCGGCGCCGCGGCGATCAGCTTGCGGGTATAGGGGTGTTTGGCGGCATGGTAGATCTCGTGCGGCGTGCCGGTCTCGACGATCTTGCCGCCCTCCATCACCACGACGCGGTCTGCGGATTCGGCCACAACGCCGAGGTCGTGGGTGATCAGAACCAGCCCCATTCCGGTCTCGGCCTGCAGCTCTTCGAGCAGGGTCAGGACCTCGGCCTGCACCGTGACGTCGAGCGCGGTGGTGGGTTCGTCGGCGATCAGGATGTCGGGCTTCAACGCCAGGGCCATCGCGATCATCAGGCGCTGCCGCTGCCCGCCAGAGAACTGGTGGGGGTATTTCTTCAGCGCCGCCTCCGGGTTCGGGATCCCGACGCGCCGCACCAGTTCAAGCGCGCGGTCCCGCGCCATCTGGCCCGGCCGCCCATGCGCGGTGACCGTCTCGGCGATCTGCCAGCCGACGGTGTAGACCGGGTTCAGGTGGCTCAGCGGATCCTGAAAGATCATCGCGATGCGCTTGCCGTTCAGCGCGCGCCGCTCTTCCTCGGACAATGTCAGGAGGTCCTTGCCGTCGAACCAGATCTCGCCCGAGTGGATTTCGCCCGGGGGGCAATCGATCAGGTTCATGATCGCCGAGGACGACACCGACTTGCCCGACCCGGACTCGCCCAGGATCGCCAGCGTCTCGCCCCGGTCGACATGCCACGACACGTCGTTGACCGCGTTCACGACCCCCTGCGCCGTGTGGAAGCGGACCGAGAGGTTGCGTACCTCGAGCAGATGGTCAGGCATTCTTGCCTCCGATTTCCAGGCGCCAGCGCTGCGTGGGATCAAGCGCGACGCGCATCCACGAGCTGAGCAAGTTGAGAGACATCGTCGTCAGAATGATCACGAGGCCCGGCCAGAACGCGAGCCACCATGCGCTGGTCAGGTACTGCCGGCCCTGGCTGACCATCAGGCCCCAGGTGATCTCGGGCGGCTGGATGCCGATGCCGAGGAAGGACAGCGCCGACTCGGCCAGCATCACGAAGGCGAAGTCGAGCGTGGCGATGGTGACGAGCGTGGGCAGGATAACCGGCAGGATATGGCGGAACACGATCCGGAAGGTCGAGGCGCCCATCACCTGCGCGGCCTGCACGAACATCCGTTCCCGGACCTCCAGCACCTCGGCGCGGGTGGTCCGCAGGTAGATCGGGATCCGGGTGATCGCCAGAACGATGATCAGGTTCCCGACCGAGGGTTCGAGGATGTAGAGCACGATCACCGCCAGCAGCAGCGACGGGAAGGACATGATGACGTCGGCAAGGCGCATGATGACCTCGCTCAGGATCTTGCGCGAATAGCCTGCGATCAGCCCCAGCGTCGCGCCGATCAGGAACGACGCGGCGACCGCGCCCGCGGCCACCATGATCGTGTTCTGCGCCGCGACGACGATGCGCGGCAACAGCGGCCGCCCCAGCGCGTCGCCGCCCAGGATGTAGAGGAACCCGCGCTCCAGCGTGAAGGGGGCGGCATTGCGCGCCCGCAGGTTCTGGCCGCTCGCGGCGTCGCCCAGCAGCAGCGGACCGAACAGCGCGCAGAACACGACGATGATCAGGAAGATCGCCGCGAAGGTGGCGAACTTGTCGGCCCAGAGCATCCCCAGATAACCCCTCTTGGCGGGCGGGGTCGGTTTGGCCGGCGTAGTTTCGGCAGTGGTGGCGGACATGGGCGCGCGCCTCCTTCAGGTGCGGATCCGCGGATCGAGCAGGGCATAGGCCAGATCGATCAGCAGGTTCATGAGGAAGATGGCCAGCGCCGTGACCATGATCGCGGCGAGGATCACGTTGAAGTCGCGCTGCAGGATGGAATCGATCATCAGCTTGCCGACGCCGGGAAAGCCGAAGATCGTCTCGACCACCACGGCGCCGTTCAGCAGGGCCGCGGCCTGGTCGCCGATCACGGTGATGACCGGCAGCATCGCGTTGCGCAGCGTGTGAACGAAGATGATGGGGCGGTTTTTCACACCCTTTGCGCGGGCGGTCTTGACGTAGGGCGAGCCCAGCGCCGTCAGCATCGAACCGCGCACGACCTGCAGGATCAGGCCGAAGGGACGGATGAACAGCACGGCGATGGGCAGGATCCAGTGCCACACCGACCCGGTTCCCGAGGTCGGCACCCATCCCAGATTGACCGAAAAGAGGACGATCGCGACGATGGCGATCCAGAAATCGGGGGCCGACGCGCCGATCAACGACAAAAGCGACGCGACGCGGTCGAACTTGGTGCCCACCTTGAAGGCCGCGACCGAGCCGACGACGATCGCCGCGACGGTGACCAGCGTCATGGTGATGACAGCGAGCTGCAGCGTCCAGACGAAGGCTTCGAGCACGACGTCGAGCGCCGGCCGCGCCTTGCGAAGGCTGTCGCCGAAATCGCCGCGCACCAGGTCACCCAGGTAGTGGCCGAACTGGACCAGCACCGGGTCGTTCAGGCCATGAAGTTCACGGAAGTTCTGCCGCATCTCCTCGGACGCATCGACGGGCAGGAACAGCGCCGAGGGATCCCCCGTCAGGCGCGACAGGAAAAAGACCAGCACGATCAGGCCGAATAGCGAGATCAGGCTAGAAATCGCGCGTTTGCCGATCATTCGTTGCATGGCGGTCCTCCTCCCGGGGTGGCGGGGCCGCGCGGATTGCACCGCGCGGCCCCTGTCGTGGTCTGCTTAGGTCAGTTCAGGCCGATTTCGGCAAGCTGAAGCTGGCTGTTGGTGGCGATGGTCGGGGTAAAATCGATGTCTTCCGCGACCCGGGCGAAGCCCACCATGTGGAACAGCAGCCCGTCGGCGATGACCTCGTCATGCAGGTAGGCGAAAAGCTCCGACCACAGCGCGGTGCGTTCGTCGCCCGAGGCAGCCGTGGCGCGGTCGATCAGGTCGTCCACCTTCTCGTCCGAGATCCCCGACTGACGGCCTTCGCTGTCGTACTTGAAGAACATCGAGAACACCGGATCCCCGCGCGAGTTGTCGTGCTGCGCGCCGACGATGACCGGACCGTCGGTGACGAAGGGCTTCGAGTAGTACTGCTCGTGCTCGGCCACCTCGACCATCTGCAGGTCGATGTTGAAGCCCACGTCGGTCAGCATCGCGGCAATCGCCTCGTACACCTCGGTTGCGCCGGGGAAGTTGCCGGTGCGGCCGATCAGGCGGATCTGGGTGTCGACCGGCACGCCGTCGGCCTCGGCCTCTTCCAGAAGCTCGGTCGCCCGCTCGGGATCGAAGGCCCAGGGCTCGATATCCGGGTTCCAGCCGATGGTCGTCGGCGGCACGATGGCGGTCGCGATCTCGGCGCCTTCGGGCAGGATGGTGCCCAGGAACGCCTCGCGGTCGATGGCGAGGTTCAGCGCCTCGCGCACCCGCGCGTCATCCATGGGCGCGACCGAATGATCGAGCCGCAGGTAGGTGGTTTCCGAGTTCGGGTAGGCGTGGTCGAGCGCCTCGTCATCCGCCTCGATGACCGAGATCGAGGGCGCGATGTCGGCCTCGCCGGTTTCGACCATCGCCGCCCGCACCGCTTCGTCCGAGCGGAAGACGTAGGTCGCGGCGGTCACCTCGGGCGTCTCGCCCCAGTAGTCGTCGCGCAGCTCCAGCCGGATGTCCTGGCCGGGGTTCCAGGCACTGAGCACATAGGGGCCGGTGCCCACGGGTTCGCGCACGAATTCCATCGGCGTCTCGGAGGGCACGATGGTCAGCAGCGTCATCAGAAGCGGCATGATCGGCTGCGCCGGGTCCGCGGTGATGTCGAGGGTCAGGTCGTCGACCACCTCGAACTGCATGTCGATGCCTTCGTAGTAGCGCGAGATCTCGCAGGTGTTCTGGTCGCTCTGCGTCCGCTCGAACGAATGCTTCACGTCCTCTGCGTCAAAGCTCGACCCGTCGGAGAAGGTCACGCCCTCGCGCAGGTGGAACCGCCAGGTGCCGTCCTCGGTCTCTTCCCAGCTTTCGGCAAGACGCGGCTGCACGCCCCCGTCGCCGCGCACGTCCAGTTCCGTCAGCGTCTCGGAGATGTTCTGCAGGATGACCCGGCCGATATTCGACCGCGTGGACATGCAGGGCTCGACCAGGTCGAGCTCTTCACCCAGCACGATGGTCACTTCGCTGTCCTGCGCCAGCGCGGCGCCGGCCGTTGTGGTGGCGAGCAGCAGCCCCGCCAGTGCGTATCTCGGTTTCATGGTATCCTCCCTAAAAACCTTATCGTTGGTCTTTCGTCACCGCCCCGGGTCAACGCCCGCGACGCGCATCGCAGCGCCCGGCGGTCACGACCGCGGCCCCGCAATCCCAAAAACTCCGGAGAAGCCGGGCCGTCACGCCGGCGACCCCACCCGCCGCGGCGCAGCGGGTCGCGGCCTTTACAACCTGTGCCTGAAATCCGGTCGGCATCGGCCTCCTCCGTCAACTGATCGGATATTGGTCAACTTGATAAGACATGTCAAATACCTTCTGAGAAACGTTAGGCGCGTGTATAACCCCCTCTTTCCTAAGGTTATAATTCTCAATATGGAGGCGACCCGCACCGCGCACCCTCGCTCGACTTGACAAGTTTACCGATAAAGGGACAGTGTTCAGCCCATAGCAGGGAGGAGACCACGCATGACACCCGAAGAGATCGCGCAGCGCATGGACGGGCGCCTGGCCGACCGCGACGGCGGCGCCGCGGCGTTCCTGCCCTCGCCCATGGTCCAGAACCACGCGGCCTTCCTGGCGCGGCTGGCCGACGGGACGCTGGCCTGCGCATGGTTCGGCGGATCGCTCGAAGGCAAGTCCGACATCGCGATCCATGCCTGCCTTCTGGACGAAGGCGCCACCGCCTGGGGCCCCGCCGCACGGCTGTCGCATCTTGACGACCGGTCCGAGCAGAACCCGGTGATCTTCGTGGCGCCCGACGGGCGGACATGGCTTTTCAACACCGCGCAGCCCGCGGGTAACCAGGACGAATCCCGCGTCTGGCAGCGTGAACTGGTGCGCGACGGCGACCGCCTTGCCGCCCGCGATCCGCGCGAAACCGGGTTGCCGCCCGGCACCTTCATCCGTGGCCCGCTGACCCTGCGCGATGACGGCGCATGGATGCTGCCGCTGTTCCTGTGCAACCCGCGCCCCGGCGAACGCTGGACCGGCGCGCATGACACCGCCGCGATGGGCGTCAGCCGGGACGAGGGCGCCAGCTGGACCGTGGAGCCCGTACCGGGCTCGCTCGGGTCCGTGCACATGACGCCGGTTCCGCTGGGCGATAACCGGTTGGCGGCGCTCTACCGGCGCCGTCAGGCCGATGCGGTCCATCGCTCGCACAGCGACGATGGCGGACGGACTTGGTCCGCCCCCGCCCCCACCGACATCCCCAACAACAATTCTTCGATCTGCGCCGCGGCCCTGCCCGACGGGCGCGTCGCCATGGTCTGCAACCCGATCTCGGCCGCGACCTCGACGGCGCGGCGCGCCTCGCTCTACGACGAGCTTGGCGAAACCGACGACCGCCCCGACGCGCAGGGGGGCTGCCAGCCGGTCTGGGGCGTCGAACGCGCGCCCCTGACGCTTGCGATCAGCGATGATGGCGGCCGGACCTTTCCGCACCGCCTGATCGTCGAGGATGGCCCCGGCACCTGCCTGTCGAACGATTCGCTCGACGGCCGCAATCAGGAACTGTCCTATCCTGCGCTTCTGCCCCGTGCGGATGGCGGGATCGACATCGCCTTCACCTACCACCGCCGCGCCATCAAGCATGTCCGCCTCTCGGCCGACACCGTGGCGCGGATCGGCGTGAACACATGAAATACTCGGCGGTCGCAATCGCCGGATGGGAGGACCGAACATGAGCGGAATGGACACCCCGATCACCCTGCACCAGCCTAAACGGCTGGAGATCGGCGCCGGCGCGGCGGAGCGCCTGGGCGCCTGGGCCGAGGGCGCGCAGCGGCCGCTGATCGTGGCCAGCGGCCCGACGGCACAGTATGTCGACCGGCTGGGCCTGTCGGGCGACATCAAGGTGCTGGACGACATCCCGCCCGAACCCGACCTGCCCGCCTTCGAGGCCGCGCTGGCCGCCGCCCGCGCCCACAAGCCCGACCTTGTCGTCGGTCTGGGCGGCGGGTCGGTGCTGGATGTGGCCAAGCTTCTGGCCGCGCTCTGGGATGCCGAGACCGATCTGCGCAGCGTCGCGGGCCCCAACAAGGTGGCGGGCCGCACGTCGCGGCTGGCGCAGGTCGCGACCACCGCCGGAACGGGGTCCGAGGCGGGCATCCGCGCGCTGATCACCGACCCCGAGACGAAGTCGAAGATCGCCACCGAAAGCCCGCACCTGCTGGCCGATATCGCGATCCTCGACCCGGAACTTACCTATTCCGTGCCCCCCGCCGTCACCGCGGCGACGGGGATCGACGCCATGGCGCATTGCGTCGAGGCCTTCACCAACATCCGCGCCCATGACCTGATCGACGGCTACGCGCGCATGGGCTTCAACCTGGTGGGCAAGTACCTGCGCCGCGCGGTCGAGGACGGGACGGACACCGAGGCGCGGGCCGGCATGATGCTGGCCTCCTACTACGGCGGGCTCTGCCTCGGCCCCGTGAACACCGCGGCGGGCCATGCGCTGTCCTATCCGCTGGGCACGCGGCTGTCGCTGCCGCACGGGCTGGCCAACGCCATCATCTTCCCCCACGTGCTGGCTTATAACCAGAGCGTGGCCCCCGAGAAGACCGCCGAGATCGCCGCCGCGCTGGGACTGGCCGACGCCGCCACCGAAGAGACCCTGCTGCACAGCGCGCACGGCTTCTGCCGGGATCTCGGCGTCGAGATGCGGCTGGAGAAACACGGCGCCGACCGCGCCGCCCTGCCCGACTGGGCGGCCGAGGCCCATGCCATTCGCCGCCTGATGGACAACAACCCGCGCGACATGTCGGTCGAGGACGTGGCCCGCATCTACGACGCCGCCTACTAAGGACGCCCCACATGCCCTCAACCGCCTTTACCGCCCTCGTCACCTGCTTTGCCGAGGATGAGACGCTCGACCTGGCCGCCACCCGCGCGCAGGTCCGCCGCCAGGTCGCGGCCGGCAACGCCATCATGGCCGCCGGCACCAACGGCGACTTTACCGCGCTGACCTTCGACGAGCGTGTCGCGCTGGTCGAGGCCGCGGTGGACGAAGCCGCGGGCGCCGTGCCGGTCTTCGCCAATGCAGGCACTCCCGCAACCTACGAGACGGTCAAGCTGGCGCAGGAGTTCGACCGCATCGGCGTGAACGGCATCGCCGTCATCACGCCCTACTTCATCGCCGCCACGCAGGACGGGCTGGAGCGGCATTTTGCCCGTGTCGCCGACGCGGTGCAGACGCCGGTCTACCTGTACGACATCCCGGCCCGCACCCAGAACCACATCGAGCCCGACACCGCCCGCCGCCTTGCCGCGCATGGCAATATCCACGGCATCAAGGATTCCGGCGGCAAGCAGGACACGCTTGAGGCCTACATGGAGATCGGGCGCGAGGTTGACGGCTTCGACGTCTATTCCGGCCCCGATCACCTTGTCCTCTGGGCGCTGGAAAACGGTGCCGCTGGCTGCATCTCGGGCCTCGGCAACGCGATGCCCGAAACGCTGGCCGAAATCATCCGTGCCTTCGACGCCGGCGACATGGAGGCCGCGCGCGCCGCGCAAGAGCGCTACACCGCGTTCCGCACCGACCTTTACGCCCTTGGCTACCCGCCCGCGCTGGTAAAGCGGGCGCTGTGGTGCATGGACCCCTCGGTCGGCGCCAGCCGCCAGCCCGCCCTTCTGCCCGATCCGAAACAGGATCAGGCCATCCGCGACATCCTCGCGCGCTACGACCTGGGCTGAGGCACGATCCCGAAGGGGGGCGTCACGCCCCCCAAAGCCCGGTCGAACTGCCTAAAGCGACAGGTCCAGCAGGCTGCCGCCGAACAGGCGGTTGCGCGAATGCATGATGTGGCGGCGCATGACGTCGGACGCGGCGGCCGCATCCCCCGCCTCGATCGCGTCGAAGATCGCGCGATGCTCGGCCAGAACCTCCTCAAGCGCCCAGGCACCATCGGACATCAGCGACTCGCCGTGCAGCTTCATGCCGACATTGATGTGTTCGCGCAGGGCACGCAGCGACTCGACGTAGTACGAGTTGTTGGCCCCCTTCGCGATTGCGACGTGAAAGGTGAAATCAGCATCCTCGCGGTGCAGCCGCGACCCGGTAGCGTCGGCCAGCATGTCCAGGGCGCGGCTCATCTCGTCCAGCACCCCTTGGTTGCGGCGCCTGGCGGCCAGCGCGGCGGCGTCCCCCTCGAGCGTCAGCCGGAACTCGTAGCAGCGTTGGATGTCGGCAATCGTCTCGACCTTGGCATATCCCAGCGCGTTGTCGCGCTTGACCCGGACGAAGTTGCCCGCGCCCTGCCGCGAATAGATCAGCCCCTCGTCGCGCAATCGCTCCAATGCCACACGAAGCACCGGGCGCGACACGCCGAACTGGACCGAAAGCTCTTTCTCGGCGGGCAGCTTTTCGTTGGCGCCGTAATCGCCGCGCATGATCCGCGCGTGCATCGCGTCATAGACCTTTTCGGCCAAAGGCGGGCGGGCCCTGGGTTCGGCGTTCTGCGTCATGTCTTCCTCGGCTCCGCCGGCGCGCCACTCTCCTCCTGCCCGACCCATCCGGCCAGGCGGCACAACAGGTCGGGGGCGCCGAAGCCGCCGGACTTCGTCGCGATCAGAAAACTACCCCAGCTTGCAGGCGCGCTGCAAACCGGAAGCCCGGGGGCGAGTTCCGCCATCACGTCGACCACGTCGATGCCCAGCCGGTCGAGGATGGCGTCCGCCGTCTCTCCGCCCGAGGCCAGAAGGAACCGCGTGCCGGATTCGCGCACCAGCGCCGCGACCCCATGGGCAAAATCGGCGCCCGCCTCGCGCGCCGGGCGCCCGGCCCCGCCATCGGTCAGCTGCACCAAAGTCAGCGGCGCGCCGGCCCCGCCCGGCTGCAGCAGCCCGTCGGGCGCGCAGATCCGGGGGGCATGGTCGGCCAGCTCCTCGGCCTGCACCACGGTGATCGGATCGCGCGACCCCAACGCAAAGATCGCGGGCGCGGGCAGAAACGGGACCGCCCCCTGCCCCGCCGCGCCGAACCGCGCGCGCGCCAGCGCAAAGGCCAGCCCCCGCGCCCCGGCCCAAAGCGTGCCGCCGGGCGCCCCTGCCACGCAGGCGTCGATCTCGGCGTCGGACCCCGCCTCAGGCACCTCGATCCCGTCACGGGCCCCGCCGCCGAAGCGGTCGGCGATATCGATCGGGCGGTCGACGCCTGTCCCGGTGATCTGCCCCCCCTGCTGCACGCGGCCCATGTCGGGGATCGCCGGCAGGGCGAGGATGCGCGCGGCCCCCGCCGCCTGCGCGACGGCCCGGCTTTCGGCCGCCACGTGCCCTTTCAACCGCGAATCCACCTTCTTGAAGACCAGGGGAACGGCGCCAAGGTCCAGCATCGCGAAAAGACCCTGCAACCGGGCCAGCGCCTCGGCCTCGGGGATTTCGCGGCTGGCGGTGTTGACGGCAATCACCGCCGCACCGGTTGCCAGGGCCTGCGGCACGGCCTCGACCCGCCGCGCGACGCAGACGCGCCGCCCCGGCCCGGCGAAGGCCACGGCGGAATCGAGCGTTCCGGTCAGATCATCCGCGATCACCAGGACCTGCGGACCGAAGCCGCTGTCTTCGATGTGACCAGCCCCGCTGTCGGCCATTCTTTCGGCCATGTTGTAAACTTTCCCTGTCATGCGGGAATTGCCTGTTATTCCCAAATTCTTCGCCCAACCATGCCAGAGCGCGCCGCCTGCGTCGATAGCCGTTGTAACCTATTTACCTATAGGTTATCCCGAACCTGACAGACGCGGAGGAGAGACAAGATGACTGCGCCAATCGTAATCACCATGGGCGATCCGTCCGGCGTCGGCGCCGAGGTCAGCGTCAAGGCGCTGGCGGCCCGCGACCCCGAGATCCGCGCCGCGACGCATGTGATCGGCGACCGCGACACGATGCAGCGCGCGGCGCATGCCTGCGGTATTGATCTGCCGATCCTCGCCCCCGGCGATGCGGGCGACGGAATCCGCGTCGATCACGTCGCGGTGGATGGGCTGCCCGGGAAATTCGGCGTGCTCGACCCCGCCTGCGGCGAAGCCGCGTTTCGCTACATCGACCACGCGGTCAAGCTGACGAGCAGCGGCAAGGCCGGTTGCATCGTCACCGCGCCGATCAACAAGGAGGCGCTGAACGCCGCCGGCCATCACTACGACGGCCACACCGGCATGCTGGCGCACCTGACGGGGTCGAAGTCCTCGTGGATGCTTCTGGCGTCCGAGCGGCTGAACGTCGTCCATGTTTCGACCCATGTGTCGCTGAAGGATGCCATCGGGCGTGCAACGACGGAACGCGTGCTTGAAACCATCCGCACCGGCGACCGGCACCTGAAGCGCATGGGCCTGTCCGCTCCGCGCATCGCGGTGGCCGGGATCAACCCGCATTGCGGCGAAAACGGCCTTTTCGGGACCGAGGATGACGATGCCATCCGCCCGGCGGTCGAGGCCGCGCAGGCCGAGGGGATCGACGCTCAGGGCCCGATTTCGGCCGATACCGTCTATCACCGCGCCTATAACGGCGCTTTCGACCTGGTGATCGCGCAGTACCACGATCAGGGGCACATCCCGATCAAGCTGGTGGCCTTTGATTCGGCGGTGAACGTGTCGCTGGGCCTGCCGATCGACCGTTGCTCCGTCGATCACGGCACTGCCTTCGACATCGCCGGCACCGGCAAGGCCAACCACGTCAACATGCTGTCGGCACTCGATTATGCCACGGCCATGGTCGCCGCGAAACGCTGACCCAAGCCGGGGGGCGCAGGCCCCCCGCTGCCCCAGCCGCGCGGCCATCGAAACCTAGCCCAGCAGCGCGTCCGACACGGCGCGGCGCAGCGCGTGGATGCCGCTGTCGGCATGGCGCGTCGGATGCACACGGTTCGTCAGCAGCGCCCAGGCGATGCCGCGCCCCGGGTCGATCCAAAGCCCCGTTCCCGTGAACCCCGTATGCCCGAATGCCGCCGCGCCGGCATGGTCCCCGCCGGGCCAACCGGGATGCTGCGCCTCCCACCCCAGCGTGCGGGTGGGCGACATGCGCCGGGCGGCCAGCGCGCCGGGCTGGGCCAGCAGTCGCGCGCCCCCATCCAGAACCGCGTCGAGCGTCCCGAAGAGACCGGCATGCCCGGCCCCCTGCAGGGCGGCCGCGTTTTCGTCATGCACCTCGCCGCACAGAACGCGGCCGCGCCACGGACAGAGCTCGGTCGCCGCGCAGGCCGCGGGATCGGGGGCAAAACTGAAGCCCTCCCCGGGATCCATGTCACGGATCGATCGCCCCTCGAGCCGCTCCAGGGCGATTCCCAGCAGGATGAAGTTGAGGTCCGAGTAGACCGCCGGGCCCACGGGCCAGTCGCGTTGCAGCACGAAGGCGCGCAGCGTCGCGGGATCGGCGCCGTAGGTGTAGATCGGATGCGACGCGGGCAGCGACGTTTCATGTGAAAGCGCCTGTGCGAAGGTGACGTGCCGCAGCGGGCTTTGCTGCACGTGCATCGCAAGATCCGGGATCGCGTCCGTCAGCGGCGCATCGAGGGCAATGCGCCCCGCGGCGACATGGTCCAGGATGCGCGCGGCGGTAAAGAGCGGCTTGGTCAGCGAGGCGAGGTCGAAGACCGTCGCCCGCGTCATCCCGCGCCGCGAGGGGACATGCTGGGCATGACCCGTCACGTGAACCCGGCGTCGCCCCGGTTCCACCACGCCGAAACACGCGCCCGGGATGCGGCCCGCCGCCACGGCCGTGTCGATCAGGGCGCAGGCCGCGGCAAAGCCTCGGTCCGAAACCTCAGGCAATCAGGGCGTGCCGTTCGCGATGTTCGAACGCGGTGCCATCCTCGTCGAACAAATGCAGCGCCTGCGGCGGGAAGCGCAGGCCGATGCGTTCGCCCGTCTTCTGCATCACGCCGCCATCGGCCTTAACCACGAAGGGCTCTTCGTTGCCGAGATCGACGTGCAGGTAGGTCTCGCCGCCCAGACGCTCGGCCACGAGAACTTCGCCCGAAAGGGTGCCCTCCTCGGGCGCCACCATCTCGACATGCTCAGGCCGGATGCCCAGTGTCACCGGACCGGTGCCGTCGCGGGCCTCGACCGGAACCTCGATCTGCGCCGAGCCGTGGGTGGTCACGGTCGTGGCCCCCTGACGCTCGGCGGCAAGGAAATTCATCTTGGGGCTGCCGATGAAGCCCGCGACGAAAGCGTTGCGCGGGTGGTGATAAAGCTCCAGCGGCGTGCCCACCTGCTCGATCCGGCCATCGCGCAGCACCACGATGCGGTCGGCCAGCGTCATCGCCTCGACCTGGTCGTGGGTGACGTAGATCATCGTCGTCTCCAGCCGCTGGTGCAGGCGCAGAAGCTCGACCCGCATCTGCACGCGCAGCGCTGCGTCGAGGTTCGACAGCGGTTCGTCGAAGAGGAAGATCTCGGGGTCGCGAACGATGGCACGGCCGATGGCGACACGCTGGCGCTGGCCGCCGGACAGCTCTTTCGGGCGGCGTTTCAGCAGATGCTCTAGCCCCAGGATATCGGCAGCCTTGCGCACCCGTTCGTTGATCAGCTTCTTGTCCTCGCCCGCGTGGCGCAGGGCGAAGGCCATGTTGCCGTAGACGTCCTTGTGCGGGTAAAGCGCGTAGCTTTGGAACACCATGGCGATGCCACGATCCGACGGCGCGATGTCGTTCACCGTCTCGTCGCCGATCACCACGTCGCCGCCCGAGATCTCCTCAAGCCCCGCGATCATCCGCAGAAGCGTGGACTTGCCGCAGCCCGAGGGGCCGACAAAGACGACGAATTCGCCGTCGGTCACGTGCAGGTCGATGCCGTGGATGACCTCGGTCTTACCGAAGGCCTTGCGCACGTCTTTCAGAACGAGGTCGGACATGTCTTATCCCTTAACGGCGCCGGAGGTGATGCCCGAGATGAGCTGACGCGAGAAGATCGCGTAGAGCACCAGCACCGGAAGAATGGCGATGGAAAGCGAGGCGAGCACCGCGCTCCAGTTGACGGTGTACTGCCCGATGAACTGCTGCACACCCAGCGTCACGGTCTTGGTCGCGTCGGACGAGGCCAGGATCAGCGGGAACCACAGGTCGTTCCAGATCGGGATCATCGAGAAGACCGCGACCGTGGCCAGCACCGGGCGCACCAGCGGCAGCACCACCTCGAAGAAGATGCGGTATTCCGACAGCCCGTCGACGCGGGCGCAGTCCTTGATGTCGCGGCTCAGGGTCCGCATGAACTCGGTCAGGATGAACACCGCGATGGGCAGGCCCTGCGCGGTGTAGACGAAGATCAGCGACACAAGCGTGTTGACGAGATCGAGCTGCACCATCAGCTGCAGGATCGCCACCGTGCCCAGCCGGATCGGCACCATGATCCCGAGAATCATGTAGACGCTGAGGATCCCGTTCAGCCTGAACCGGTATTCCGACAGCGCATGCGCCGCCATGGCACCAAGGAGCAGGATCAGAAACAGCGACACGACCGTCACGATCAGCGAATTGCCGTAATAGAGAAGGAAGCTGCCTTCGCTCAGCACCGTGGAATAGCCTTCGAGGCTGAAGGTCTCGGGCCCCGGCAGGGCCAGCGGCTCGGTGAAGATGCCGCGGCGGTTCTTGAAGCTGTTGAGGATGACGACGATCACCGGAAACAGCGCGATGATCGTGTAGCCCAGAAGGACGGCGTGCACCGTCGCCGCGGTGCCCCAGCTTTTGCTGCGGCCGCGGCGGGATCTGCTGGTGTCGGGTGTGTCGGTCATGGCCGCCTCACATCTCGTAGCGGGTCAGGCGGCGCTGTACGCCGACGAGGTAGATCGTGACGCCGACGAGGATCACGAAGAACATCATGCTGGCCACGGTCGCGCCCATGTAGATGTCACCGATCTGGGTCTGCTGTCCGAAGAAGGTGCGGAACATCAGCGTGCCCATGATGTCGGTCGAATAGTCGGGGGGGCCAAGCACGCCCTGGATCGAATAGATCAGGTCGAAGGCGCTGGTGAAGTTGCCGATATAGGTCAGGATCGCGACGATCCCCAGTGTCGGCAGGATCAGCGGCAGCTTGACCTTCCAGAAGATCCACCACCCCGAAAGCCCGTCGACCCGCGCGGCATCCAGAAGCTCGTCCGGGATCGACAGCAGCGCGGCGTAGATCAGCATCATGGGGATGCCCACGTATTGCCAGACCGAGATCAGCGACACCGCGGTCAGCGCCGAATCCTCAAGTCCCAGCCAGGGCGCGTAGAGAAAGCCGAGGCCCACGGCGCTCAGCATCCCCTCGGCCACGCCCCAGAGCGGCGACAGGATCAGCTCCCAAACGAAGCCGACGATGACCACGGAAAGAAGCGTCGGCACGAAGATCAGCGTGCGGTAGGCGCCGCCAAAGCGCGGCGCCAGCGACAGAAGCGCCGCCAGCAGAAGGCCAAGCGGGTTCTGCACCACCATGTGGATGAAGAAGAGGATCAGGTTGTTCCAGAGCGCGTTCCAGAACCGCACCGACCAGTTGGAATCGAACAGCAGCCGGGCGTAGTTTCCCAACCCCGTCCAGACGGCGGACCCGTCGTCCAGCCCGTCGAACAGCGACAGGCGCAGGCTTTCAACCAGCGGGTAGATCGAGAAGATCGTGTAGATCAGCAGCGCCGGCGCCAGGAACACGACGATATGCGCCGTGCCGGCCCGCCTGCGGCGGCGGCGGGTCGGACGGCGGTCCGCCATCTGGGTCGTTGCGTCGGTCATGTGGGCGCTCCGGTCGTGGCGACCCGCCCCCCGCACCGGGGGACGGGCCTACACCGCATCAGTTCTGCTGCGGCTCATACCAGGAGGCGAGGCCGTCCTGAAGCTGCTGTCCCGCCTCTTCGGGCGAGGTCGATTCGTTCAGCACGTTGGCCGACAGCACCCACATCTCGTTCCAGAGGTTCGGTTCGCCGCGCGACAGGATCTGGCTGGCGACCCGGACGGTGCTTTCGCAGTTGTCCCGGAACGACATGAACTCCTGCGCCAGCGGGTTCTCGATCTCGAACTCGGCGTTCGACAGCGAGAAGAAGCCGGGCAGCGCGTTGGTGTAAAGCTCGGCGAACTCGGGGCTGGCGACCCAGTTCAGGAATTCGCGCGCCGCTTCGGGATGTTCGGTGTTGCCGTTCATCCCGATGCCGATGTCGGTATGGTCCGAGATGTAGCAGGTGTCGCCCTCGGCCTGAACCGGCGGGGGGAACGCGCCCATTTCAAAGAACGCCTGTTCGGTGAAGCCCGAGATTTCCCACGAACCGGCGGGGTAGATCGCGGCCCGGCCCAGCGTGAACAGGTTCTGGCTGTCCGAGTAGCTTTGCGCCTGGTAGGCCGAGCCCATGTAGTCGGTCCAGCGCACCATCTGTTCGTAGGGCGCGACGAACTCCTCGTCGGTGAACTTGGCCTCGCCGTCGATCAGCGCCTGCCGGCCCTCTTCGCCCTTCCAGTAGTTCGGGCCGATGTTGGTGTAGGCCATCGTCGCGGCCTCCCACTGGTCGGCCGAGCCCATGGCCAGCGGGATGTAGGTGCCGTCTTCCTTGATCGCGTCGAGGACGGCGAAGAACTCGTCGACGGTCTCGGGCTCTTCCAGCCCCAGCTCGTCAAAGGCCTCGCGGTTGTAGATGAAGCCGTGGATGACGCTGGCCATCGGCACGCAGAAGGTGTTGGCGCCGTCATCCGTCGACCACGCCGCCTTGGCGAAATCGGGGAAGTTCTCAAGCCCCTCTAGGTCGGTGATGTCGGCCAGCTGGCCCTTGTTGTAAAGCGGCAGAGAGCCGTCGAAGGACCGGCAGGTGATGATGTCGCCCGCGGTGCCGCCCTCGAGCCGGGCGTTCAGCGCGGCGTTGTATTCGGTGGGTGCGGTGGGGGTGAAATCGATCTTGATGTCGGGGTGGCTTTCCTCGAACGCGGGGATCAGCGTGTTGTCCCAGATCGCCTGATCCTCGGACCGCCAGCTTTCCACGGTCAGCGTGACCTCCTGCGCCACGGCGGTGCCGCCCAGCAGGCACAAGGCCGCGCCGGCGGTGGTCTTCATCAGCAGATGTTTCATGGTCGTCTCCCTGTTTTGTCCGTGTCGCCGCGGCGATCCATGCACCGGCGGTCGTCTCCTTGTCACGCCTCTCGTTGCGCCGGGCAAAGCCTCAGGCCCTCTCCCGGTCCAGCGTTTCCAGCGCGGTGCGCAGGCGGCCGCGCGCCGCCTCCAGCCGGGTCGAGGCCTCGGCCGGGTCGAGCCCGCGCAGCACCAGCGCCGCGGTCTTGATATCCCCCCCGGCTCGGGTCAAAGCCGCGCGCGCGGCGTCCTCGGGCGCATCGACGATGCTCCGCAGGATCGACAGGCGGCGCTTTTCCAGCTTGATGTTCGACGAGGCAAGATCGGACATGAGGTTGCCGTAGGTCCGCCCCAGCCGCACCATCACCGCCGTCGACAGGACGTTGAGCGCGATCTTCTGCGCCGTCCCCGCCGCCATCCGGGTCGACCCGGCGACGACCTCGCCACCCGTCGGCAGCTCGATCGCGTGGTCGCAGGCGGCGGCCAGCGGCGCGCCTTCGTTGTTCATCACCCCGATGGTCAGGGCGCCGCGTGCGCGGGCCGCATCGGCTGCGGCCACCGCGTAAGGCGTGCGCCCGCTCGCCGCGACCGCGATCAGAACATCTGCGGGGCCCAGGTCCATCGCGTCGATCTCTTCCGCGACCCCGGTCGCGTCCTCCGCCCCCTCGACCGAGCGGACGAGCGCGGGCTCACCCCCCGCCATCAGGTAGACCAGACGGTCGTGCGGCCAGTTGTAGGTAGGATGCAGTTCGACCCCGTCCTGCACGGCCAGCCGCCCCGAGGCCCCGGCCCCGCAATAGACGATCCGGCCCGCCCCGTCCCCAAGCCGCGCGGCGGCGGCGTCAGCGGCGGCGGCAAGGCATGGTTGGGCGGCCCGGACCAGCGCGGCGGCACCCAGCTGCGATTCGACCAGGGCGGTGGTCACATCCGCCACGGGCCAGGTGTCGAGTGCGGCAAAACGCGGGCTGACAGCCTCGGTGCTCATGCATCCTCCCATGGACAAATCCGAATCGATCTTGCGACAGAGCATTGCCAATGACCAGACCATTTTCAACACCAACCTTCGCACAAGCATACCAATCCGCAACTTTGGTATTGATGGCGGTCCGCAGGGCGGTATAGCGTTTTCCCGTAGGCGTTGTGAAAGGGCGGTCTTGCGCATGAACGATACCAGTCCCCTGATCGCCGTCGATGGCGGCGCCACCAGCACCCGTGTACGGCTACTGGAGCCCGCGACCGGCCGGGTGCTGGGCGAAGGCAGCGCCGGCCCCTCGTCGCTGACCCTCGGGGTGGATCAAGCCTGGCGCAACATCTCCGCCGCGGTCGCCGTCGCCGCGGACGGCCTGCCCCTGCGGGCACCGCGGCTGTTCTGCGGGCTGGCGGGCGGACGCAGCCCGACCCGGCGCGCCGAGTTCCACCGCACAGATCCGCTGGGCTGCGCCGAAATCGTCGTGGCGACGGATGGCTATGCCTCCCTGCTGGGCGCGCTCGCCGGGGCCCCGGGGGCGGTGCTGGCCATCGGCACCGGCGTTGCGGCCTTCGCGCTGGACGCAGGCGGCGGGGTGCGCAGTGCCAGCGCCTGGGGGTTCGCCGTCGGCGACGAAGGCGGCGGGGCATGGCTGGGGCGCCGCGCCGTGACCTGCCTGACCCAGTGGCTGGACGGACGGATCACCACGCCCTCGCCGCTTTGGGACAGCCTCGGCGCCGCGATCGGAGACGAGTTCGACGCGATCCAGGTCTGGCTTGCCGCGGCCGGGGCGACGCAGTTCGCCACCCTTGCCCCCCTCGTGATCGACGCGGCCCGAGGCGGCGATGCGTTTGCCCTGTCCCTGCTGGATGACGCCACCGCAGAGCTCGTCCGTGCGGTGCAGGCCGTCGCGCCCGACGGGCCGGTGGCACTGCTGGGCGGACTTGCCCCGACCTTTGCGCCGCGGTTCCCGCTCGACCTGCGCGCGCGGCTGATCGAGCCCCGGGGCACGGCGCTGGACGGGGCGGCGCTGATGGCGCGCGACGGCTGGCGCGAGGCGCTGGCCCCGCTGCCCCCCGAGGAGCCCCGGCATGACAGCCCCTGACCATGACCCCGGGACAAATTCCACCCCCGAGTTGCCGCGCTACCGCGCGCTGGCCAACCTTCTGACGCAACAGATCGAAAGCGGCGAGTTCGCGCCCGGCGCCGCCCTGCCGCCCGAACGCGCCCTGGCCGAGATGCACGCCGTCAGCCGCGTCACCATCCGCAAGGCCATCGAACAGCTGTCCGGCGTCGGGCTGGTCGAACAACGGCGCGGCGCGGGCACCTTCGTCGCCCGCCGGGTGTCGCAGCCCCTGTCGATCCTGACGAGCTTTTCCGAAGACGTCGCCGCCCGAGGCATGGTCGCGAAATCGCGGCTGGTCAGCAGCGGCACCGGCATCGCCAGCCCCGAAGAGGTGATCGGCCTCGGCGTGCCGCCGGGCACCGCCGTCACCCGCATCACCCGCCTGCGCTCGGCCGATGGCCAGCCCCTGGCGCTCGAGGCCTCGACCGTCCTGCACGACGCGCTGCCCGATCCCGACATGGTCACGACCTCGCTTTACGCGGTGCTGGGCGACCGCGGGATGCGCCCGGTGCGCGCGGTGCAGCGCCTGACCGCGGTAGCGATCGACGCCTATGCCGCCGGCCTGCTCAAGGTTGCGCCGGGCGCGCCGGCCCTTCTGATCAATCGCATCGGCTATGCCGCCGACGACCGGGCGGTGGAATTCACCCGCTCGACCTTTCGCGGCGACCGCTGGGATTTCGTGACAGAACTTTCGTGAGGGACCTTCCGATGACCGACCACCTCGATGGCTCCATCCTGACGCCCGGCGGCTGGATCGCGGGCCGCGTCACCTTCGGCGACCGGATCACGGCCGTCGAGGGCACGCCAACGGGGCTGCCGCGGCCGCCCTATATCCTGCCCGGTTTCGTCGACACCCATGTCCATGGCGGCGGCGGGGCCGACATGATGGAGGGGGCCGAGGCGATCCGCACCGCGGCCCGGGCCCATGTCAGGCACGGCACGACCTCGATCTGCCCGACCTCGGTGACCGCGCCGGACGACGACACCGAACGCTTTCTCGATGGCGTGGCCGCGGCGATGGAGGCAAACTGGCCCGACGCGGCGCGGGTACTGGGCGCACATCTCGAAGGGCCGTTCATCAACCCCGACAAGCTGGGCGCGCAGCCGCCCTTTGCCCGGGCTCCCGACCTCGAGCGGCTTCGCGACTGGACCCGGCGCGCCCGCGTGCGGGTGATGACTTTCGCGCCCGAGATGGACGCGGACCACGCCCTGCGCGACGCACTGGCCGCCGCAGAGATCCGGGCGCAGGCCGGACATTCGCTGTGCACCTACGCCCAGGGTGCCGCCGCTCTGGCCGCAGGCTGTGGCGTGACGCATCTTTTCAACGCGATGAGCGGGATTGCCCATCGCGGCAACGGGCTGGCCGGCGCCGCGCTGGCACAGGCGCGTTTCGCCGAGGTCATTCCCGATCTCGTCCATGTCGAGGCGGGCGCGATCCTGGCCGCCCGCCGCGCGATCCCCGACCTATACGGCGTGACCGACGCCACTGCGGGGGCGGGCATGCCGGATGGCGACTACCGGCTGGGCCGGCACGACGTGATCAAGCGCGACGGCGCCATGCGGCTGGCCGACGGCACGCTGGCGGGCTCCGCCCTGACCATGGATCAGGCGCTGCGCAACCTCGTGGCCATAGGCCTGCCGCTGGACGAGGCCGCGCGCCGCCTGTCCACCCTGCCCGCCGACTGGCTGGGCCTGAGCCGGATCGGGCGGATCGCCCCCGGCGCCCATGCCGATCTTCTGAGCCTTGACGCCGACCTCACGCTTGGCCGCGTGCTGAAGGACGGCACCGACATCCTGCCCGAAAGGTAGCCCATGGAAATCGTTCCCGCCCCGACGCGCGACGCCGCCGTCGCGCTGACCGCGAAACTGATCGAATCGCGCCTGCGCGACAAACCCAACCTGGTGCTGGGCCTCGCCACGGGCCGCACGATGGAAGAGGTCTATGCGAGACTCGTCGCCTCGGGCGTGTCCTTCGCGCGGTGCACGACCTTCAACCTCGACGAATACGTGGGCCTGCCGCCGGAGGATCCGAACTCCTACGCCGCCTACATGCGCCATCACCTTTTCGACCACGTCGATATCGACCCGGCGCGGATAAACCTTCCCGACGGCATGGCCGACGACCTGTCCGTCGCGGCCGCGGACTACGAACGCCGCATCGCGGGGGCGGGCGGCATCGACCTGCAACTTCTGGGAATCGGCGAAGCCGGCCATATCGGGTTCAACGAACCCCTGTCGGCCCTGAGGTCGCGTACCCGCGACAAGATCCTGACCCCCGTCACCCGGGCACAGAACGCGGGCATGTTCGGCGGCGACCCCGACGCGGTGCCGAAACGCGCGCTGACCATGGGGGTCGAGACGATCCTCGAGTCGCGGGAACTTGTGCTGCTGGCCTCGGGCCGGGCCAAGGCGTCGGTCGTGGCAAAGGCGGTCGAGGGGCCGCTGACCGCGCGGATCTCGGCCTCGGCGATCCAGCTGCACACCCATTGCAAGGTGATCCTAGACGACGAAGCCGCATCGGATCTTGAAGGACTGGCATATTACCGCGAGGTCTGCCGGAACGAGGAGAAATGGGATCCCTACCGCAGTTTGCTGTGATATTGCGCCCAAGGCCCCGAGGATCGACCCGATCCCGGGGCCCGGCTGCGGCCCGCCGCCTCCACGCGGTTGCGGATGGGCGCGCGCAGGTTTTCGCCACTCAGCCCCGCAGAGGGACGCTGACGTTGCGGAAACCGGCGAGCATGTGCCGCTTGCCTTGTTTTGCTGAGTGAAATCGTTGTGTCCCGAATGAACTTCACGTTACATGCGCCCAATGGCCCCGGTGCGAGGGCGAATTGAGGAGATAAAAATGGCGAAACCGATGACCAAGACGCAGCTCGTTGCGGCGCTGGCCGAAAAGATGGACAGCGACAAGAAAAGCGCGGGCGAAGCGCTGGATGCCATCACCGGCATCATCACCGAAGAAGTCAGCCAGGGCGGCGCGGTCACCCTGCCCGGCGTCGGCAAGATCTACTGCCGCGAGCGGCCCGAGCGCATGGTGCGCAACCCGGCCACCGGCGAGCAGATCAAGAAAGACGCCGACAAGGTCGTCAAGATGACCATCGCCAAGGCGCTGAAAGACAGCGTCAACGGCTAAGGCCGTTTGGGCCCGCGGTGCCGCGCGCATCCCGGGCCCCGATCCCCGCGCCCCGATCTTCAGGCGCAGCGCGGGGATGTCCTCTCCCGGACTACCTGCCACGATCGGACGACGGCCATGGATCTGCGCTCTTTCGGCATGGGACTGGCTTTTGCGCTGATGTGGTCCTCGGCCTTCACGGCGGCCCATATCATCGTCGCCGCCGCCTCGCCGCTCTGGGCGCTGTGCCTTCGTTTCGCGATCTCCGGTGTCATCGGTGTCGGCATCGCCCTGGCCCTGGGCCAGACATGGCGGCTGACCCGTGCGCAACTGCGCGGCACCCTGATCTTTGGCATCTGCCAGAACACCCTATACTTGGGCGCCTATTTCGTCGCCATGCAGCAGGTTCAAGCCGGGCTTGCCGCGATCGTGGCTTCGACCATGCCGCTTCTGGTCGCGCTGTCGGAATGGCTGTTCTTTGGTCGCCGCGTGCCCCGCCTGGGCGTCGCCGGGCTGGTTGCCGGGCTTCTGGGCGTCGCGGTCATCATGGGTTCGCGCCTGTCCGCGGGCGTGGACCTCGGGGGGCTGGCACTGCTTGTCCTGGGCGTGCTGGCGCTGACCTTTGCCACGCTGTCGGTACGCGGCGCCAGTTCCGGCGGCAACGTCCTGATGGTCGTCGGCCTGCAGATGCTGGTCGGCGCCGCCGCGCTCGGCCTCGTTGCGCTGGGGTTCGAAGAGTTCCGCGTCGACTGGAGCGCGCGTCTCGTCGCGGCCTTCGCCTACACCACACTGGTTCCGGGCCTTGCCGCGACGGTGGTCTGGTTCCTGCTTGTGCATCGGATCGGCGCGGTGAAGGCGGCGACTTTCCACTTTCTCAATCCCTTTCTCGGCGTTGCCATCGCCGCCGTCCTCCTGGGCGAGGAGCTGAGCATGCTCGACGGCATCGGCGTCGCGATCATCGCGGGGGGGATCCTGGCGGTGCAGCTATCGCGCCAGAAGGCGCCGCGCCCCGGCCTCGCCTGACCGGCCCGGTGCGCGCGCGGATGCGCGGATGCGCGGATGCGCGAAAGACTGCCGGGTCGCTCCGCATCGATCACAATACGGAGCAGCGACGCATCCAAATCGGCCCCCGGCGGTTAACAGCACAGCTGCCACTGATGCCGAGGTTCGACATGCCGCCCGCCCACTCCGCCGCCAGACCGATGATCCCGGGGTTTGCCGCCCTGGCCCTGATGATGACTTGGGCAACGGCGCAGGCGGGGGCGATGATGGACTACACGCCCGGCCTACTGAGAGAAGAGCTTTCGGCCGGGCGCAAGGTGCTGCTGATCTTCACCGCACCCGACTGCGAAGACTGCAGGATGCAGCAGACCACTATCGACGACTGGCACAGTGGCGACCGGGCGCGTGCTGCGGTGGTGTCGATGGTGACGATCGACTGGAAGATGTCTCAGAAGGACCCGCTGCCCAAGCGGCTGGGCGTGTCGGGGCCCGGCACGCTGGTGCTGCTTGCGCCGGAGGGTGAGCTGGGGCGCGTATCGCCCGGCGACGGCAAGGCCGCGGTGACGGCGCTTCTGAAGCAGGCCCTGCCGCCCGAGGGCTAGATCGCCGTCGCCGCCCTTCGCCGGTCAGCCGATCCGGCCGCGCACGCCGCCGGTCTGGCCGCGGTCCAGCAGAAGGTGATCGAGGATCACGGCTGCCGCCATCGCCTCGGCCACCGGAACCGCGCGGATGCCAACGCAGGGGTCGTGCCGCCCCTTGGTGATGATCTCGGTGGGCGCGCCGCCCTTGGTGATCGTGGCGCGCGGCTTCAGGATCGACGACGTCGGCTTGACCGCGAAGCGCACCACGATGTCCTGCCCGGTCGAGATACCGCCAAGGATCCCGCCTGACCGGTTCGATCCGTAGACGGGGCCGTCGGGGCCCATCGAGATTTCGTCGGCATTGTCCTCGCCCGTCAGGGCGGCGGCGTTCATGCCCTCGCCGATCTCGACCCCCTTGACCGCGTTGATCGACATCATCGCCGCGGCGAGATCGGTGTCGAGCTTGCCGTAGACCGGCGCGCCCAGCCCGACGGGCACGCCTGAAAGACACAGCTCGACCGCGGCGCCGGCGGAATTGCCGGACTTTCGCAGGTCGTCCAGGTAGCCGGCCCAGACTTCGGCCGCCTGTGCGTCGGGGGTCCAGAAGGGATTACGTTCGACCTCGTCCCAGTCGAAGCGGTCGCGGTCGATCCGGTGCGGACCGATCTGCACCATGTAGGCGCGCAGGCTCAACCCCGGCACCAGCGCGGCCAGCGCCGCACGTGCAACACCCCCCGCCGCGACCCGCGCGGCGGTTTCGCGGGCCGAGGACCGGCCGCCGCCGCGATAATCGCGGATCCCGTATTTCTGCCAGTAGGTGATGTCCGCATGGCCGGGGCGGAAGGTCTCGGCGATCTCGCCGTAATCCTTGGACCGCTGGTCGGTGTTGCGGATCATCAGCTGGATCGGGGTGCCGGTGGTCACCCCCTCGAACACGCCCGACAGGATTTCGACCTCGTCCGCCTCGCGCCGCTGGGTGGTATAGCGGTTCTGCCCGGGCTTGCGCCGGTCCAGCCACTGCTGCAACTGCGCCGCGTCCAGGGGGATGCCCGGGGGGCAGCCGTCGACCGTGGCCCCCAGCGCAGGGCCGTGGCTTTCGCCCCAGGTGGTGACGCGGAACAGGTGCCCGTAGGTGTTGATGCTCATCGCCGATCTCCCCTCTGATCCGCGCGGTCTAGCCGTGCTGCCCCGAACGCTCAAGTCCGCGGGAACAGGCCGGCATCCGAACGGGCCTTCCGACGAACTCGCCATCCTCCGATCGAGCCTGCCGTTCAAGCCCGCCGGCCAAGCCACACAATCCGGCCCGCGACCCGGCCTTATGGCGTCGATCTTAGGGATGCGGATGGTGCCCCTTGCCGTCCGCCCCTCGACGCACTACGTTGATCGGAACCTCGGGGTGCCCCTCGAACGGGGGCTGAGACGCCGATGATGGCGGACCCGTCGAACCTGAACCGGTTAGAACCGGCGGAGGGAAGGTCATGCCGTTTTGCGCCTGCCCGCTTCTCTCCGATTTATGGGAGAGCCCGATGCGCCGCACCCCACTTGCCATCTTCGCGGCGCTGACAGCCCTGCCTGCCCTGCACGCTGCCGCGCAGGAAACGCCGGTGCTGACCGTCTATACCTATGACAGCTTCGATACCGAATGGGGCCCCGGCCCGCGGATCGAACCCGCGTTCGAAGAACGATGCGGCTGCGACCTGCAATTCGTGGGCGCGGGCGACGGGGCGGCCTTGCTGGCGCGGCTCAGGCTGGAAGGGGGCAATACCGATGCCGACGTCGTGCTGGGGCTCGACACCGCGCTGACCGCCGCCGCGCGCGACACCGGCCTCTTTGCCCCCCACGGGATCGAGGTGCCGCCGCTCGACCTGCCCGTCGACTGGCAGGACGATACCTTCGTACCCTTCGACTGGGGTTATTTCGCCTTCGTGCACGCCCGCGATTTCGACCCGCCCGCCAATTTCCGCGACCTCGCCGACAGCGAGGCGCAGGTGGTGATCCAGGATCCCCGCTCCTCCACCCCCGGGCTGGGGCTGCTGATGTGGGTCAAGGCGGCCTATGGCGACGCGGCGCCCGAAATCTGGGAGGGGCTGGCCGACAACATCGTCACCGTGACAAAGGGCTGGTCCGAGGCCTATGGCCTGTTCCTGGATGGCGAGGCCGACATGGTGCTGTCCTACACCACCTCGCCCGCCTACCACGTCGCGGCCGAGGCGGACGACACCAAGACCGCGGCGCCCTTCGACGAAGGCCACTACCTGCAGGTCGAGGTCGCGGCCCGGCTGGCAGGGTCGGACCAACCCGAACTGGCGCGGGACTTTCTCGACTTCATGCTGACTGCACCGTTCCAGACGGCGATCCCCGAAACCAACTGGATGTATCCCGCCGTCACCCCGGAGGCGGGACTGCCCGCCGCCTATGACGGGTTGATCCGCCCCGGGACCGCGCTGCTTCTGTCGCCGGACGAGGCGCGCGCGATCCGCGACACCGCCTTGGACGAATGGCTGACCGCCCTCAGCCGCTAGGCGCGGCGGGCGCCGCGGGGCTGATCGCGGCGGCGGTGGTACTGGCGCTGACGCTGGGCACCGCGCTGCTGACCCTGTCGCGGGCCCAGGGCGTGGCGCGACTGGGCGCTGCGGACTGGGCCGCGATCCGGTTCACGCTGGGACAGGCGGCGATATCGGCGGGGCTGTCGGTGGCGTTGGCGATCCCGGTCGCCCGGGCGCTGGCGCGGCGCCGCTTTGCCGGGCGCGCGGCGCTGGTGACGCTTCTGGGCGCGCCGTTCATCCTGCCGGTGATCGTCGCGGTGCTGGGCCTGCTGACCGTCTTCGGGCGCAATGGCTGGGCCAGTGCCGCGCTGGACCTGGCGGGTCTGCCGCCGCTCGACATCTACGGCGGGCATGGCGTGATCCTGGCGCACGTCTTCCTGAACCTGCCGCTGGCCACCCGGCTGATCCTTCAGGGCTGGCTGGCGGTGCCGTCCGAACGCTTTCGCCTTGCCGCCGACCTGGGCTTCGGCCCGCCCCAGATCAGGCGCCATATTGAATGGCCGATGCTGCGCGAGGTCTGCCCCGGCACGCTGATCGTGATCTTCCTGGTCTGCACGACCTCCTTCGCGGTGGCCCTGACACTGGGCGGCGGCCCCCGCGCCACCACGGTCGAGCTGGCCATATACCAGGCCTTCCGGTTCGAGTTCGACCTCGGCAAGGCTGCCCTTCTGGCGCTGGTGCAACTCGCGCTGTCGGGCGTAGCGGCGCTGCTGGCGCTAGGGCTCGCGGTGCCGCAGGCGGCGGCGGGCGGGCTGGACCGGGCCGTCGAACGCTGGGACGCGCAGGGACCTTGGCACCGCGGCGGCGATGCCGCGCTGATCGCGCTGGCGGCGGCCTTCCTCGTCCTGCCTCTTCTGGCGATCTTCCTCGACGGCGTGCCGGGTCTGGCCCGGATGCCCGCCAGCATATGGGGCGCCGCGCTGCGCTCGCTCGCCGTGGCGCTGGCGTCGGGTGCTCTGACCCTCGCTCTGGCCCTGCCGATGGCGCTGGCCGCCGCACGGCCCCGCCCCGGCGCGCGGATGGTCGAGGCGGCGGGGTATCTGAGCGTCGCGGTCTCGCCCCTCGTCATCGGGGTCGGCCTGTTCCTGCTGGTTCGCCCGATCGCCAATCCCACGGCCCTCGCCCTGCCGGTGACGGCGCTGGTCAATGCCGCGATGAGCCTTCCCTTTGCCCTGCGCGCCCTGATCCCCGCGGCCCGCGCGACCGAGGCCATCTATGGCCCGCTGGCCGATCAACTGGGTCTGCAGGGGCGCGCGCGACTGCGGCGGCTGATCCTGCCGCGCCTGCGTCGGCCCATGGGCTTTGCGATGGCGCTGGCGGCGGCGCTCAGCATGGGGGACCTCGGGGTGATCGCGCTTTTCACCGATCCCTCGGCCGGGACCCTGCCCTTTGCGCTCTACGGCCTGATGGGCGCCTACCGGATGGACGCGGCCGCAGGCGCCGCGCTGATTCTTCTGGCCAGCAGCCTCGCGCTGTTCTGGCTGTTCGACCGCGGAGGACGGCTTGATGCTGACACTTGAGGGGGTCGAGATCCGGCGCCCGGGCTTTGCCCTTGCCGCCGACCTTGCGATCGAAAACGGCGCGCGGGTGTCGGTCCTGGGCCCCTCGGGCGCGGGCAAGTCCACGTTGCTGTCGGCGATCGCCGGGTTCCTCCTGCCGGATGCCGGCCGCGTCGCCTTTGACGGGCGGGATCTTGCGCCGCTGCCCCCGGGCCGGCGGCCCGTGTCGATGATCTTTCAGGACGGCAACCTGTTTCCGCATCTCACCGCCTTCGAAAATGCCGCGCTGGGGCTGCGCCTTTCGGGCCGCCTGACGCGGGAGGAACGAGACCGGGTTGCCCGCAGCCTCGACCGCGTAGGACTGGAGGGGCTGGGCGACCGCAAGCCCGGCGCGCTCTCCGGCGGGCAACAGGGGCGCGTGGCCCTGGCGCGGATCCTGCTGCGGGCGCAGCCGGTGATGCTGCTCGACGAACCCTTCGCGGCGCTCGGCCCGGCCTTGAAACGACGGATGCTGGCGCTGGTCGACGAGGTCGCGACCGAGATCGGTGCGACGGTCCTCATGGTCAGCCATGATCCGCAGGATGCCCGCCGGTTGGGCGGCCAAACGGTCTTCGTGGCCGGCGGACGCGCCCACGCGCCCGCCCCGACCGCGCATCTGCTGGACCAGCCGCCCCCTGCCTTGCGGACCTATTTGGAGGGCTGAGCCCGCCCGCACCCCGGCTATCCGCGACCCGGCCCGCAAGCGCGGCGCCTGCGGCACAGCCGCCGTGGCGCCGGGTGCCGTCGAGGGGCGCGGAACGCGCGCGAATTCTCCGCCGCGACCCGCCCCGCCCGGGTGGCAGAGACCCACCACATCCCTCCTGCGCCGGACCGAGACCGGACCGCGGCGGCCGGGCCCCGCGCCGCCCGAACGAAAAAAGGCGCGCCCCCTGGGGGACGCGCCTGTGATCGGTGTCGGCCGTGGCCGGGACGGCCTCAGCTTTCGCGGTGTTCGGCCGCGTGACGATGCTTGATCGGTTTCCAGATCCGCTTGTTCGTCAGGTAGAGAAGCACGGCCAGGACGCTTAGCATCAGCACGCCGGCAAAGCCCGCGCGCTTGCGCGCCATCATCTTGGGCTCGGCCGCCCACATCAGGAAGGCCGAGACATCCTTGGACATGGATTCGACACTGTTGTCGTGGCCGTCGGCGAACTCGACCTGCCCATCGGTCAGCGGCGGCGGCATCGCGATCCAGCCCGAATCAAAGGCGTGGTTCTCGTAAAGCACGGTGCCCGCCTGTTCCCGCGTCTCGCCGGTATAGCCGGTGAGGATCGAGTAGGTGTGCTCGGGCCCGCCGATGCCCTTGAAGAACTGGTTGATCCCAAGACCGTAGGGCCCGTGGAACCCCGCCCGCGACTTCGCCATCAGGCTGAGGTCGGGGGCGTTCGACAGCGAGCTTTCCCCGAAGTGGTCGGTCGGAATCGCGGTGCGGTAGTCGTCCAGCTCGGGGTCGAAAACCTCGTACTGGGCGGCATAGGCGCGGACCATGTCGTCGGTCCAGCCGATCCCGTGCTCGTCCGACAGGGTCCGGTAAGGCACGTAGCGCAGACCGTGACAGGCCGAACAAACCTCGGTGTAGATCTGCAGCCCGCGCTGCAGCTGGTGTTGATCGTAGACCCCGAACGGGCCTTCGAACGAGAAGTCGACATCGACCGTGTGCGATTCCTCTCCGGCGGCCGAGGCGGCGCCGGCGATCCCGCCGGCAGCGCCAAGACCGAGAAGGGCGGCGGTTGCGAACTGTTTCAGCATTGCTGGCTGTCCCCTTCTCACTCGGCCGGCTTCACGAGGGTCTGCGTGCCCCCGGTGTGCGGCGCGTAGTGCGCATTGAAATCGTCTTCGATGGTTGCCGGCGCAGCCACGGGCCGTTCCAGCACGCCCAGAAGCGGCAGGATCACCAGGAAGTAGGCGAACCAGTAGGCCGCGGCGACCAGCGAGATCGAGGCATAGGGTTCCTCGGCCGGCATCGCCCCGCACCACATCAGGAGCATGAAGTCGACGATGAGCAGCGCGAAGAACC
The DNA here is from genome assembly GCF_004011175.1 of Mesobaculum littorinae. GTDB lineage: Bacteria > Pseudomonadota > Alphaproteobacteria > Rhodobacterales > Rhodobacteraceae > Tranquillimonas > Tranquillimonas littorinae. The sequence goes on from NZ_RQXX01000004.1 coordinate 40,308, forward strand.
AGCGGAACAGCGGCCGGTAGCGGCCCGAGCGGACCCGCGACGTGTCGAGCCACGGCACCAGCGCCATCACCGCGATCGCGCCGAACATCGCCAGCACGCCGAAGAACTTGGCGTCGATGATCCCGCCGGTGATCCAGCTTGCGCCCATCACCACCCAGACGTCGCCGGTGAAGGCCCGCAGGATCGCGTAGAAGGGCAGGAAGTACCACTCCGGCACGATGTGCGCCGGCGTCGCCAGGGGGTTCGCCTCGATATAGTTGTCGGGGTGGCCCAGGTAGTTCGGCATGAAGCCCACGACCGCGAAGAACACGGCCAGGATCACGACCAGCGCGAACAGGTCCTTGATCACGAAGTAGGGCCAGAACGGCAGTGTGTCGCGCTTGGCGATGTCCTTGCTGTCGCGGCGCACCTCGACCCCGGTGGGGTTGTTGTTGCCGGTGGTGTGGAAGGCCCAGATGTGCACCAGCGTCAGCCCGGCCAGGACCATCGGCATCAGGTAGTGCAGCGAGAAGAAGCGCGTCAGCGTGTAGTTGTCGACGGCGGGTCCGCCCAGCAGCCAGGTCTGCAGCGTCTCGCCCACGAAGGGGATCGCGCCGAAGAGGCCGGTGATCACGGTGGCGCCCCAGAACGACATCTGCCCCCAGGGAAGGACGTAGCCCATGAAGGCCGTGCCCATCATCAGAAGGTACATCAGGATGCCGATGATCCACGTCACCTCGCGCGGTTCCTTGTAGGAACCGTAGTAGAGGCCGCGGAAGATGTGCATGTACACGGCGACGAAGAACAGCGACGCGCCGTTGGCGTGCATGTAGCGCAGCATGAAGCCGCCGTTCACGTCACGCATGATGTGCTCGACGCTGGCGAAGGCCAGGTCGGTGTCGGGCGAATAGTGCATCACCAGCACGACGCCGGTGCCGATCTGCAGTGCCAGGCAGAAGGCCAGAACGATGCCCCAGATCCACATCCAGTTCAGGTTCTTCGGGGTGGGGATCATGATCGTGTCGTACACGAGCCCCAGGACCGGCAGGCGGCGATGCAGCCAGCGCTCGCCCCCGGTCTTCGGTTCGTAATGGTCGTGCGGAATGCCAGCCATCTCTCTCTCCTTATCCCAGCACGATCGTGGATTCGTCGGCAAAGGCGGCGACCGGAACCGGCAGGTTCTCGGGCGCGGGGCCGCGACGGATGCGGCCGGCCGAATCGTAGTGCGAGCCGTGGCAGGGGCAGAACCACCCGCCGAAATCGCCGGCCTCGCCCAGCGGCACGCAGCCAAGGTGCGTGCAGACGCCCATCATCACCAGCCACTCTTCCGAGCCCTCGGCGCCCTCTTCGACCCCTGCAGGGGGAAGGGCGCGGTTCTGGTCGGTGGCGGGGGCGGTATCGTCGATGTTCGCGTTACGCGCGATCGGGTCGGGCAGCGTCGCCACGTCGACCTCTTTCGCCTGCGCGATCTCATCCTCGGTACGGCGACGGATGAAAACCGGCTTGCCCAGCCACTTCACGGTCAGCTGCGTACCGGGTTCGATGCCGGAGATGTCGACGCGGATCGAGCTCAGCGCCTGCACGTCCTCGGACGGGTTCATCTGGTTCACCAGCGGCCAGACCGCCGCCCCTGCAACCACGGTGCCCGCCCCGGCGGTGGCGTAGTACAGGAAATCCCGGCGTGTGCCATGATGGTCTTCTGCGTGGGACACGGAGCCTCTCCAACGTTTCCGACCCGGGGCGCGCCGGGCCAATCACATGCGAAGGCGGCGGCGGAACCGCCGCAGTCGCCTGTCGCGTTGTCTATAATCCTCATCCCGGCCCGTCCAGCGGACAAAGGCGCGCATCTTCACCACAGCCGCCGGGGCACCCCGCCTTCGCGCCGACCTGTCGCAAAAGGGTAACGTTTGCGAGAGTTGAGGCAGGGCCCATAGCCCCGTCCCGGGACGCGTCCCGCCGTTTCGCGCGTCGCACGGCCCCGGGACGCGGCACAGGCCACGCCGTCCACGCCGGTCGGCGTCAAAACAAAGCGATTCTCTTGGGTATCAGCACGGGCGCCGCGCGCCCCGGTTCACCCGGGTGCGGTGGCGACCATCGCGGGCCAGTCCACCGCCCGGGCATACCACGCGGCAAGTGCCGGGCGCGCCGATCGCCAGCCATGATCCGCATGGCGAAAATCGAGGTATCCCAGCGCGGCGGCCACGGCCAGATGCCCGATGTCACGCCGGTTCGCGGCCAGATGGGCCATCCAGCGCTCCTCGATCGCATCGAGCGCGCGGTCGATCTTGTCCCACTGCCCCGCCATATAGTCCGCCGACTGCGCTTCGGGCGCGCGGTCCCTCGCCTCGTAGACCAGAAGGAGCGCCGCCTCCATGATCCCGTCGGCCATGGCCTCAAGCGTCAGCGTCTCCCAGATCCGGGCCTCGGGATAAAGCCGCCCGCCCGCACGGGCATCGAGATAGCGGCAGATCACCCGGCTGTCGTAAAGCGCCGGGCCGTCCGGGCGGACCAGCGTGGGGATCTTCCCCAGCGGGTTCGCCCCTGCGACCGGATCGGCGGGACCGATGGGCTGGGGGCGGGCCGCGATCGGGTCGACCTGATCCAATTGCCCGGTCTCGTGCAAAACCAGCATCACCTTGCGGACGAAGGGCGAGGCGGGCGCATGATAAAGCTGCATCATCAGGGGGCTCCGGCGAGTTATGGGAATGGGGACGACTGCCCGCGACCAGCGGGGTCAGGACGCGGCTGCGTCGGCCTTTTCCATCTTGTCGGCCACGCCGTCTGCCCACTCACGCCCGGGATCGCCGCCCCACAGCAGCCAGGCGATGTAGCCGGCCGAGGGATCATCGTCGTCGCCGAAATTGCCGGCCCGCTTGTCGACTTCGTGGCGGGCGAAGTAATTCACCATCCGCTCGACCGTATCGGGCGACACGGTTTTGCGGTTCTTCAGATCGCGAGCCCGGGCGACGCCCACGTCGGTGCCGCCGCGCCCGAACTTGCGGCGCAGCTCCAGCCCCTTTTCGGCCGCGTCCGCCGCCGCGGCGGGCGGCGTGAAATCGATGTCGTCGTATTTCTTCGGAACGGACATGGAATCGCGGCCTCCCTTTCTTGGACTGGCGTCGAAACGACAAGCGCGGCATGCAGGTTCCCCGGAGAGGCGCCCAGAGGCGACCGACCGGTCGCGCAGGGGGGGATACCGGCGCACCCTGAAGGTCGGGCGCCGATCAGGCCTTGCGTCCCGCCCGCCGGGACGCAACACAAGGGGCATGAGCGGACATCTTCTTTCCTTCGGCCACGGCTATTCGGCCCGGGCGCTTGCGCAGCGGCTGCGTCCCCGGGGCTGGCACATCACCGCCACCACGCGCAGCGCCGACAAGGCCGCAGATCTGGCCGCGGACGGCATCGCGGCCGTCGTCATCGACGCGGCCGCACCGACGCCCGAAGGCCGCGGCGCGCTGGAGGCCGCGCTTGCGCGGGCCTCGCACCTTCTGGTCTCGGCCGGGCCGGACGCGGGCGGCGATCCCCTGTTGCAGGTCTCGCGCGACGCGGTGGCGCGGGCGGCGCCACATCTCGACTGGGCGGGGTATCTTTCGACCACCGGGGTCTACGGCGATCACGGCGGCGGCTGGGTGGACGAGGCGACGCCGCTTGCGCCGACCACGCGGCGCGGCGAGATGCGCGTCGCGGCCGAGGCTGACTGGCAGCGCCTCGCGCAGGACAGCGGGCTGCCCCTGCACATCTTCCGCCTCGCGGGGATCTACGGGCCGGGCCGCGGCCCGTTTGCCAAGGTGCGTGCGGGCACCGCGCGGCGGATCGTCAAGCCCGGGCAGGTCTTCAGCCGCATCCATGTCGAAGATATCGCGCAGGTGCTCGACGCCTCGATCGCGCGGCCGGATCCAGGCGCGGTCTACAACCTGTGCGACGACGACCCCGCCCCGCCGCAGGACGTCATCGCCCACGCGGCCCGGCTGCTGGGCCTGCCCGTTCCGCCCGAGGTGCCCTTTGACGAGGCCGAGATGTCCGCGATGGCTCGCAGCTTCTATGCCGAGTCGAAGCGCGTGCGGAACGACAGGATCAAGCATGACCTCGGCGTCCGCCTCGCCTATCCCACCTACCGCGAAGGCCTTGCGGCGCTGCGCGACGACGAGGAGTAGCGAGGGCAGGCCGTAACGGGGGTGGCGGGCGGATGGCTCCCGCCCCCTCGACCGGCGCTCAGGCGCTCAGGCGCTGCGTTCGATCCGGTCGAGCCCCAGGGTGTCCAGCACCTTGGCCTCGATATCCTCGGCATTCAGGCCCGCGACCGTGTACATGTCGCGCGGAGAGGCCTGGTCGATAAAGATGTCGGGCAGCACCATCGACCGGAACCGCAGGCCGCTGTCGAAAACGCCTTCCTCGGCCAGAAGCTGGGCGACATGGCTGCCGAACCCGCCGATAGCCCCCTCTTCGACCGTGATCAGCACCTCGTGGCGCGCGGCCAGGTCGAGGATCAGGTCGCGGTCGAGCGGCTTGGCAAAGCGCGCATCGGCCACGGTGGGGGTGATCCCGCGGGCGGCCAGCGCCTCGGACGCCTGCTCGACCTCGGCCAGGCGCGCGCCGAAGGACAGAAGCGCGACCTTGCTACCCTCCTGCACGATGCGGCCACGCCCGATTTCAAGGGGGGTCCCCCGCTCGGGCAGCTCGACCCCGCGCCCTTCGCCGCGCGGGTAGCGAAAGGCGATGGGCCCGTCGTCATGCGCCGCGGCGGTGGCCACCATGTGCATCAGCTCGGCCTCGTCCGAGGCAGCCATCACGACGAACCCGGGCAGGTTCGCCAGAAACGCGGTATCGAAGGCCCCGGCGTGGGTTGCGCCGTCTGCCCCCACGAGGCCCGCACGGTCGATGGCAAAGCGCACCGGCAGACGCTGGATCGCCACGTCGTGCACGATCTGGTCGTAGCCGCGCTGCAGGAAGGTCGAGTAGATCGCGGCGAAGGGCTTCATTCCCCCGGCCGCCAGCCCCGCGGCGAAGGTCACGCCGTGCTGTTCGGCGATCCCCACGTCGAAGCAGCGGTCGGGGTGGCGTTCGGCAAAGAGGTTCAGCCCCGTGCCGTCGGGCATCGCGGCCGTGACGGCGACCACCCGGTCGTCGGCGGCGGCCTCGGCCAGAAGCCCCTTGGCAAAGACCTTCGTATAGGCCGGCGCGTTCGACTTGGCCTTTTTCTGCGCGCCGGTCACCACGTCGAACTTGGACACGCCGTGGCCACGGTCGGCGGCCTCTTCGGCGGGGGCGTAGCCCTTGCCCTTGCGGGTGATCGCATGGATCAGGATCGGCCCCGTCGCCCTGTCCTTGACGGTACGCAGGATCGGAAGGATCTGGTCCATGTCGTGCCCGTCGATGGGGCCGATATAGGAGAATCCCAGCTCTTCGAAGAGCGTGCCGCCGACGGTCAGGCTTTTCAGCATCTCCTTGGCGCGCCGCGCGCCCTCCTGGAAGGGGGGCGGCAGGAAGCCGACGGCGCCCTTGGCGACCGCCTTCAGCTCCTGGAACGGCGCCTCGGAATAAAGCCGCGACAGGTAGGAGGACATGGCGCCCACGGGCGGGGCGATCGACATCTCGTTATCGTTCAGGATCACGATCAGCCGCTTGCCCAGGTGGCCCGCGTTGTTCATCGCCTCATAGGCCATGCCGGCGCTGATCGCGCCGTCGCCGATCACCGCGATGGCGTCGCCCAGTGCCGCATCCTCGGGCCTGCCGCCCAGGTCGCGCGCGACGGCAAAGCCCAGCGCGGCCGAGATCGAGGTCGAGCTGTGGGCGGCGCCGAACGCGTCGTAGACGCTTTCGGTTCGCTTGGTGAAGCCCGACAGCCCGTCCTTCTGCCGCAGGGTGCGGATCCGGTCGCGGCGGCCGGTCAGGATCTTGTGCGGATAGGTCTGGTGGCTCACGTCCCAGATCAGCCGGTCGCGGGGGGTGTCGAAGACGGCGTGCAGCGCGACGGTCAGTTCGACCACGCCCAGCCCCGCGCCAAGGTGGCCGCCCGTTTCGGACACGGCCGAGATCGTTTCGGCGCGCACCTCGTCGGCCAGGCGCCGCAGGTCGCCGTCGCTCATCCGGCGCAGGTCGGCCGGGCTGTGAACGGTGTCGAGCAGCGGCGTGGTCGGTCGGGTCGTCATGGGCGGGCCTCCTTCCCCATAACCCATTATGGGGGTCGCGCCGTGTTATCCAAGGGGCACGATTGCCGCAACCTTCGCCGCATCCGACCCGCCTGTGCCGTCGCGGCCATCGGCAGGGCGCCTGACCCCCGCAATGCCGGGCGCCGGGATGTTCCACAGATCGCGGCGCCGGGCATCCCGGACAAAGCCCGCACCGGCGCCCGATGAGGGTAGAGGCGACGACTGCGCGACCGGCGCCGGGACGCGCCCGGGGGCTAGTCCTCCGCGCCGTCGGAGGGTGACACGGGCGCAGATGCCGGAGACACGCGCCGCGGCGGGTGATACCCCATTTGCCGGTCGATCCACGCGATGATCAGAGCGGCGGCGCGGGCCTGTTCGTCGCCGGTCATCTCGCGCCCCTGCGGGACGCCGTGCCATTTGGCAAGGCAGCCCCGGCAGCAGGTGGCCGTCGCATGCTGCGCGACAAAGGCGGGATGGCCGCGCATCGGCGTCTGCCGCCCGTCGTTGCGTGGCGCGGCGGGTGCGAGCCGGGAGGCCACGAAGTCCGCCGCGTGGGCCGCAATCACCCCGCGCCCCTTGGCATCGGCATAGGCGCGATCCTTGGGGTCCAGCCGGAACCGCGCGCGAAAGGCCGAACGCGCCAACCTTTCGAGCGTCCGTTCGAGGTCCGCCGCGGGGCTGCCCCCGAAAGTCACGGCCGCGCCTCTTCGACGTAAAGCCGCACCGCCTCCTGCACATGGCGGAACCGGTCGCCGCCCAGGTGCTTGCCGCCGTACCAGCGGGTGACGACGACAAGGTGGTCGGCGACCTCCTCGCGCTCCAGCATCCGCAGGATCACGGCGCCCGCGCCGCTTTCCCCGTCATCGGACTTGAGCGGCCCCTCCGCCGTCAGCAGGCCCCAGGAGTGATGCGTGGCCTTCGCGAATTTCTTGCGCCGGCAGAGCTCTTTCACGAAGTCGCGCGCCTCGGCCTCGGACCGGCAGGGCCCGCCGGACACCGCGTAGCGCGACCCGCGGTCGGATATGATGTTGGGCAGGACCAGCATGGAGTGCAGGCCTAGCGCGGCGCAGGCCGGGGGATCAAGCGGGCACGCGGCCATGTACGAGCCCTAGTCGGACGGCGGGGCCAAACGCTGGAACGTCAGCCCCCGCAGGTCGGGATAGCCCAGGTTCAGAACCTCGCGGGTCTTGACGCTCGAAATCTGCAGCAGCCACCATGCGCCGCCGTCCAAGACCGCGACGATGGGGAACTGCATCCGGCGCATGCCGCCGCGCCCCATGAGGTCGATGGGCACCTCGACCTGTGCGAAGACCAGATCGCCACGCCCCGCGCCCGAAGACCCCATCACCGGGTCAGGTTCCGCGCGCATCACATCGACACCATCGAAGAATTCTTCGAGGTTGCTCCGGTAAAGATCGCGCACCCCCTCGGGCGGACGCTCCGCGCCTTCGCTTCCGGCATCGAGGTACCCGGGCGGCAGCATGTCTGCGAGGGTGGCGGCATCCTCCTCCTGCCATGCGCGTCCATAGGCCGCCAGCCGCGCGACGAGGGCCGCGCGTTCGGCCGCGCCCAGATCCCGCGACGTGAAGACGACGCGGGCCTGCCAGTGACGATACCCCTGCCAGCCGGCACCGGCGATCCCCAGCAGCAGCGCAATGACCGCAAAGGACCGAAGAACCGGCATGCGACTGATCTTTTTCAGCGACATCATCGGCTTGCCCCCCTTGGCCCCGTGCCTCGGCGCCCGCCTAGCCGCCCGGCGCCCCGGCCGCAATCGGACCGCGCGGCAGGCAGCGGGGCCTTGCCGAGGACGATCCCCCTTGCCCACCGCCCCGGACCCCGGCAGGTTGAACGCCCATTCAACGAGGGCGGGCATGCGCGCGACACTGACCGAGCTTTACGACGGCCACAGCGACCGGGCGCACCGGTTCCGCTACGCACTGGTCGCCTTCGACCTCGTGACCATCCTCTTCGTGATCCTGGTGTCGTTCTTCGAACGGCGTCCCGTCTTCGACACCATCGGCCTGATCTTCGGGGCGGGGGTACTGGCCGACCTGGTAGCGCGCGCCTGGATCGCGCCCTCGAAATGGAAGTTCCTCGTCTCGCCCATAACGCTGGCCGACATCGTGGCCACGCTGTCGTTCCTCGCCTCGGCTCTGGTCGAGGGCCTGGGTTTCCTGCGGGTGCTGCGGACCTTGCGCCTTTTGCACACCTACCAGCTGGTCGAGCGTCTGCGCACCGACCTGCCGCTGTTCCGTCGGCACGAACAGACCATCGGGGCGACGGTCAACCTCGTGGTCTTCCTCTTCGTGATGACGGGGCTGGTCTATGCGACCGAGCACGGGCGCACCGACGACATCGGCAACTATCTCGATGCGCTCTACTTCACCGTCACGGCGCTGACCACGACGGGGTTCGGCGACATCACACTGCCCGGGACGGTCGGGCGCCTGCTGGCGGTGGTCATCATGATCTGCGGCGTGACGCTGTTCCTGCGGCTGGCGACGGTGCTGTTCCGCCCCGCGAAGGTCAAGGCGCCCTGCCCCGAATGCGGGCTGCAACTGCACGACTCGGACGCCGTGCACTGCAAGCATTGCGGCCATACCGTGCATATCGAAACCGAGGGCACGGTTTAGGGCAGACCCCGTGGCACCCGCGCACGCGCCCGCGGTTCGGCGTCCATCGCCCTAACCCGGCCGTCCGCACCGCCTAGCGGTCGCGGGCCACCACGTAAGCGGCGGCTTCGCGCAGGGCGGCGGCGTCTTCGCCGTAGGGGGCCAGCGCCAGCTGAGCTTCGGCCACCAGTTCGGCGGCGCGATGCTTGGCCGCGTCCAGCCCCAGAAGCGACACGAAGGTCGCCTTGCCCGCGGCCGCGTCCTTGCCCAGCCGCTTGCCGGCCAGTCCCGCGTCGCCTTCGACATCCAGCACATCGTCGGCGATCTGGAACGCCAGCCCCAACGCCGCGGCATAGCGTTCAAGCGGCGCGGGATCGGCCCCGGCCATCACCGCTCCGGCGCTTGCCGCCCAGCCGAAGAGGGCACCTGTCTTGCCGGTCTGCAATTCGATGATCTCGTCCAGCGTCAGCGGCACGGGCGCGGTTTCCGCCGCGATATCAAGCGCCTGACCCCGCACCATGCCCGCCGCCCCGGCCGCGCGGGCCAGCCGCCCGACCAGCGCGATCCGCGGCGCGGCCGGCAGATCCATGGCCGACAAAAGCTCGAAGGCGAGGCTTTGCAAAGCGTCCCCGGCAAGAATGGCGGTCGCCTCGTCCCACTGCACGTGCACCGTGGGGCGACCGCGGCGCAGGTCGTCGTCGTCCATGGCGGGCAGGTCGTCGTGGATCAGTGAATAGGCGTGCAGGGCCTCGATCGCGGCGGCGGCATCGACGGCGGCGTCCCCCGCCACGCCGTGCAGGCGCGCGCTTTCAAGCACGAGAAAGGCGCGCAGCCCCTTGCCGCCCGCCAGGGCCCAGCGCATGCCCTGCATCACCGGCAGGTCGCCCAGCGCCGTCAGAGCCGCGTCCAGCCGGACGTGGGCCCGGTGCGCAGCATCGGCAAGCCCGGCCTCGAACGCAGCGCTCACGGGTCGAGAGGCTCGGTGCCCCGGGGCTGGCCCGCATCGTCGAGCGTGATGCGCGCAACCTTCTCCTCGGCCTCTTTCAGCTTGGCCTCGCAGCGGGCCTTGAGCTCGGCGCCACGCTCGTAAAGCTTGATCGAATCCTCCAGCGGCACGTCGCCGGATTCAAGCCGGGCGACGACGCCCTCAAGCTCGCGCATCGCCTCTTCAAAGCTCATCTCGTCCACCGGCCGGGCGGCGGGTTTCGCGGTATCGCTGTCGGTCATGCCCCAAGCTCCATCAGACCCGTCACATGTGCCGCCACACCGGCGGCCAAGGCTTCCAGATCATACCCGCCTTCGAGTGTCGAGACCACGCGCCCGCCGCAGACCTCGTCCGCGACCTCGCCGATGGCCCGTGTCAGCCACGCAAAATCGTCGGTGTTCCAGGTCAATTGCGCCAGCGGATCGCGGGCATCCGCGTCGAAGCCCGCCGACACCAGGATAAGTTCGGGGGAAAAGTCGCGCACGGCGGGCAGGATCGTGCCCGCCCAGGCCTCGCGCATCTCGTCCCCGCCGGACCCAGGCGCCAGCGACAGGTTCATCACGTTGCCCGATCCTCCGGTCTCGGACGCCGCGCCGGTACCGGGAAACAGCGGCATCTGGTGCGACGAGCAGAACAGCGCCCGCGGCTCGTCCCACAGCAGGTCCTGCGTTCCGTTGCCATGGTGCACGTCGAAATCCAGCACCGCGACGCGGGACAGCCCGTGATGGTCCAGCGCCCGCTTTGCCGCGATGGCCACGTTGCCGAAGAAACAGAACCCCATCGCGGTTTCGCGTTCCGCATGATGACCCGGCGGGCGGCAGCCCACGAAGGCGTTCGCCACCTCGCCCGACAGCACCGCGTCCACCGCCGCGGCGCAGCCGCCAACCCCGTGACGCGCGGCGGTGAAACTGCCCGGCGACAGGAACGTATCGGGGTCGAGCTGCGTGACCCCGTGGCCGGGCGATTTCGCCTCGATCAGGTCGAGATAGGCCTCGGGGTGACAACGCAGGATCTCTTCGGCCTCGCAGGACGGCGCGCGCCGCCGGTCGAGCGCCGCAAAGGCCGGGGCCCGCAGCGTTTCGGCCAGCACATAGGCGCGGTCCATCCGTTCGGGGTGGCCCGGCGGCGTGGCGTGATCGAAGCTGGAGGGATGCGAGAAATAGGCTGTGGTCATGGACAGTCACAGTAGCGCCCCGCACGAGATCGGCAATCGCCTGCCCTGCAGTACCGCGCCTGCCACCGCCGGACGGGGCGATCCTGCCAGCTGGACCTTTCGTCCGCGGGCGGGGCCGCCGCGACCGGCAGGCCGCGTTACGACTTGTGTTCGGTTGCGGGCCCGGCGCCCTGCACCTTTTCCGCGACGACGCCGAAGATCAGGTAGAACGCGATCGCCGCGACCACGACGATCACGCAGGTCCAGAGCGTGCTGACGAAGGGCTGGAAGGCCGAGCCCAGAACGACGCCCTGGGCCGCGCCGATCCACGCGATGGCGCGCTTCGGCAGGCGCGTCAGCGCCAGAAGGACCAGCGTCACGTTCACGACCAGCACCCCGGCGATCAACAGAAGCCTGACCCCCTCGGACAGGTCCGTCTGCCAGATCGCCTGTCCCAGCCACAGGCTGGGCAGGAACCACGGCCCCACGATGATCGTCGCCGGGACAAGCGCGAGCGCCAAGAGGAAGAGACCATAAAGGCCTTCGCCATCCGCCCGGCTCGCGGCCGCCGCCTGTTCGTCAAAGGCCCCGTAGTGATGACTGCCGCGCATGCCGACCCTCCGTCGTTCCACCGCACCGATAGTATCACATGCGGGGGGCACAGGGCAGCGGGGCGGACGCAGGAGGGTGACGCCTGGGGCACGGTCGGCAAAGAGCCGCCGGAGCGCCCGCCGCACGGGGCCTGCCGATTGCCGGGATCGCGGCGGTCAGGGTTGCGGGCCGGGTTTAACGGGATCGCGATTGCAAGGTCCGGGCGCCCCGGACCTGTCCGGCCGTCTCTCCCCGAGCCCGCCGCGTCAGTCGCCCAGCAGCATGTAACCTGCGCCGCGGACGGTCTGCAGGTAGCGCGGCTCTTTCGGGTCGGCCTCGATCTTGCGGCGCAGGCGGGTGATCTGCACGTCGACCGCGCGCTCCTGAGCGCCGCCGCCCTCGCGCCCGCCGCGGCCAAGCTCTTCGACCAGCCGGGCGCGGGTGATCGCCTGCCCCGGCGCGGCCGAGAAGATCCGCATCAGCTGCGCCTCGGTAGCGGTCAGCCGCACCGGCGCGTCGCCCTGCCACAGCTCGCCCCGCGCGATGTCGTAGCGCACGCGGCCCAGTTGCAGCACCTTCGGCGCGGCCTCGGGGCGTTCGGGTTGCGGCACCCGGCGCAGGATGGCGCCGATCCGCAGCAAAAGCTCCTTGGGTTCGAAGGGCTTGGCCAGGTAGTCATCCGCCCCGGCCTCCAGCCCGGCGATCCGCGCCTCGGTCTCGCCCCGCGCGGTCAACAGCAGGATCGGCACCGCCGAGTCCGCGCGCAAAGCGCGGGTGAAGGCGATCCCGTCCTCGCCCGGCATCATCACGTCGAGCACGACCAGATCGAACTGCAACCCCGCCAGAAGCCGCCGCGCCTGCGCCGCATCGCGCGCCGCCGTGGCCAGGAAACCGTGCCGCCGCAGGAACCTGCGCAGAAGGGTGCGGATCCGTTCGTCATCGTCGACGATCAGCAGATGCGCGTCGGCTGCGACCGGATCGGCGCGACCAGCCGTGCCCTCGTCGGGGCCCGTCCCGGCTGTCCCCTCGTCGCTCGCCATCAGATCCGCTCTGCCTCCCGTGCGTAAAGGCCGTGCAGGTCGGGATCCATCATCGCCTCGAGCACGCGGCGGAACCCGGCGACCGCCTCGGGCCCCGCCGCGCGATACGCGGCGCGTACCCGGCGGCCCTGCACCTCGGACAGCGCGGCCTCCAGCGCGATGCCGCTGTCGGTCAGGTACAAATTGCGCTCGCGCTTGTCGCGCGGACCGACCCGGCTTTCGACCAGACCGTCCTCGACCAGCGCGCGCAGCACCCGGTTCAGCGATTGCTTGGTCACCCCCAGCGTCGCCAAAAGCGCGGTGACCGTCAGCCCTGGCCGCCGGTTGATGAAGTGGATCGCCCGGTGATGCGCCCGGCCATAGCCATACTCGGCCAGGATCCGGTCGGGGTCGGCGGTAAACCCGCGATAGGCGAAAAACATCGCCTCGATCCCCCGTCGCACCTGATCGTCGGTGAGAAACAGCAGCGTCTCGCCACTGGCCTGGGGCCTGTCCGTCATCCCGTCCCCTTTTCGCGGTCCGCCTAAAATTCGGTCAGATACTACGTCAGCCTTATTGACATTCCAAGACCTGACTGTTAGCCCGCCGAGGTAATTTCGCAACATTAGGTCCACTACGGACGCAATTGCGCAACTTTCGGAAATGGGCGAACGGCCCGGGGTGAAGGAGAGCGAGACGATGGCCGGCTACGACGACCGCGACGGCAAGATCTGGATGGACGGCAAACTGGTGGACTGGCGCGATGCGCAGGTCCACGTGCTGACCCACGCGCTGCACTACGCCTCTTCCGTGTTCGAGGGCGAGCGCTGCTACAACGGCAAGATCTTCCGCGGGCACGACCACTCGGAACGGCTGTTGAAGTCGGGCCGCCTGATCGACATGGAAATCCCCTATACGGCCGACGAGATCGACGTCGCCAAGGACGCGATGCTGAAGGCCAACAACTGGGACAACGCCTATGTGCGCGCCGTCGCCTTCCGTGGCGCGGGCGAGGATATGGGCGTGTCGTCGTCGAAGAACCCGGTGCGGCTGGTCGTGGCAGGCTGGGAATGGGGCAACTACTATGGCGATGCCAAGATGTCGGGCGCCAAGCTCGACATCTCGAAATGGAAGCGCCCCAGCCCCGAGACGATCCCGAGCGAGGCGAAGGCCGCCGGGCTTTACATGATCTGCACGATGTCCAAGCACGCGGCCGAGGCCAAGGGCTGTTCGGACGCGATGATGTTCGACTATCGCGGCTACGTGGCCGAGGCGACGGGCGCGAACATCTTCTTCGTCAAGGACGGCGAGGTGCACACGCCGCTGGCCGACTGCTTCCTGAACGGGCTGACCCGCCAGACGGTCATCGCGATGCTGAAGGACCGCGGCGTGACCGTTCACGAACGCCACATCATGCCCGAAGAACTGGAAGGCTTCGAACAGTGCTGGCTGACGGGCACCGCGGCCGAGGTGACGCCGGTGGGCCAGATCGGCGACTACAATTTCGAGGTCGGCGCCCTGGCTAGAGACATCTCGCAGGCCTACGAGACGATGGTCCGCAGCTAATACCGCAGGGCGGGCCCCGCCTGGGCAGGGCCAGGGCATCGCGCACCGGCCCGTGCCCCGGCCTGACCCCCGCCCGTGCGCGGCCGGCCCGCGGCCGCAAAGCCCGCCGGGCCATCCCGCCACCCCAAAAAACCCGGCCTCATGCGGCCGGGTTTTCTTTTGCTCGATCCCACAAGGGGAAAAGGTGCAGCCCCTCCCGGGGGTCAACGCCCGGCTTTCTCGGTCGCGATCAGTCGCGATGCGACAGGACGTTGACCAGCTTGCCTGCCGGGTCGGTCAGATAGAACCGGCGCACACCCCAGGGTTCGTCCGTCAGGTCGTAGACGATATCGCACCCCAGGTCCCGCGCCCGCCGATAGGTTGCCCCGGCATCCTCGACCTCGATCGACAGATCCGGGACAGCCGTCCCCGACCCGCCCTCGGACGCGATCGAAAGCTGAGTCTGCATGGTTTCGCCTGAGGCCAGCGTCGCGATCCATCCGTGATCCATGACCACGTGCAGGCCGAAAAGCCGTTCGTAGAAGGCCACGACATCCGCGATCGGTGAGGCCGCGATATTCGCGACGATACGTTTGACGGTCATACGCCCCCCATACGCTCCCCTTGGATGTTTCACGTGGCATAGCACACATGGGGGCCGGGTCAGCGGTTTTTCTCGCGGCGGGGCGCGTCCGTCGCCGGACGGCAAAGGCCACCAGGGCCGCCGCGGACGTCCCGTCACGCCCGCCGGGGGCAGCTTGCCGCACCTTGGCGGGGGATTTATGAATGCCCGATGGCAGACCAAGACCGCCGTGCCGCGCTGCGGCTTCTCAGCGCGCTCCTGCTCTTCGACATCGTACTGATCGCCATCCACGTGGCGTTCATCGCGACCGTCGGTGCGCCTCCCGATGACCTGTCGCTGAATTCCGACACCAGCGTTTCGGAATACGGCAACTTCTTCAAATGGATCGCCATTGCCGTGCTGCTCTGGCGGGCCGGGCGGGCGATGCCGCAGCAGGGCTACGCGCTGCTTTCGGGCGCCTACGCGATCCTGTTCCTCGACGATGCGGGACGGCTGCACGAACGCCTGGGCGGCGCCCTCGTCGACCGGCTGGGCGTGCCCGGCGTCGCCGGGCTTCGGGCGCAGGACCTGGGCGAACTTGCCATCTGGGCGGCGCTCGGCGTGCTGGTCCTGACGCTCTTCGCCCTTGCGTGGGGCCGGTCGCGGACGCGGGTCCGCGTGGGACAGTTCTTTGCCCTCTTCTGCGCACTGATCCTGGTGGGGATCGGGCTGGACATGGTGCATTCGCTGGTCGCCGGGGCGCAGCCGTCCAGCTGGCTCGACGCCACGCTGGCCGTGGCCGAGGACGGGGGCGAGATGCTGCTGATCTCGGCCACCTGCGCCTTGGCCTATGCCAGCTTTCGCGCGGCAAGACGCGGGCGGGTCTGAGGACAAGCCCAGGGCCCTGCCGCCCCGATCCGGGGCGCGGGGCGACAAGGCCCTCAGCCCTGCGGCGTCACCCCGCGGCGCGACCGGCCGCGTTCCAGCCCCAGCTGATGTTCGCGCCAGATGATCAGCACCCCGGCCGCGGTGACCAGCGCGGCGCCAATCAGCATCACGCCGGTCGGCACCTCGCCGAAGACGCCGTAGCCGATGGCCAGCGCCAGGAGGATCGAGGTATAGTCAAAGGGCGCCACCAGCGAGGCATCGGCGAAGCGGTAGCTGGACGTCACGCAGATCTGCCCCGTGCCCCCCAGAAGGCCCGCCCCGATCAAAAGCGCCAGCACCCCGGGGCTGGGCACGACCCAGCCGAAGGGCAGGGTCGCCAGTGACAGGACGGTGCCGGTTATCGAAAAGTAGAAGACGATCGAGGCGGTGGTTTCCGTCCGCACCATCTGCCGCACGAAGACCTGCGCCAGCGCCGCCAGCACCGCGGCCCCAAGCACCGCCAGCGCGCCCACGGCATCCGCCGCCTCGACCGCGCCGCCGCTCAGCACCGTCAGGCGGGGCGACAGCACGATCAGCACGCCCACGAGGCCCAGCGCCACGGCGCTCAGACGGAAAAGCCGCACCTCCTCGCCCAAAAACATCGCCGCGAAGACCACGACGAGCAGCGGGGTCGCATACTGGATCGCCTGCACTTCGAAGAGCGGCAGCAGACCCAGCCCGGTGAAGGTCAGCCCCATCGAGGTCGAGCCCACGAGCCCCCGCCAGACGTGCTTCATCGGGTCGGCGGTGCGCAGGCCCCGCCCAAGCTCGCCCCGCCACGCCAGCCAGACCAGGATCACCGGCACCGCAAAGGCCGAGCGGAAGAACACCGTCTCGCCCGGCGGCACGCTGGCCGAGGCGGCCTTGATCATCGCCGACATGACGACGAAGAGCGCCACGGCGCAGACCTTGAGCGCGATGCCCCGCAGGGGCTGTGCGCGATCGGGGTCGTCGTCCTCCAGCCAGCGGCGCGAAGGCTCCCCGGCGCCATCCGCGGGGTCGTCCCGGGCTCCGATCAATGCGCTTGCGTCCGGTCCCGCGCCAGAACTCGCCGCCGCGCCTCCGACCGAACCCGAAGCAGCGTCTGACCGTCCCCGGGCCGCCTGATCCGGCCGTTCACCAAGGTCCGCCCGATCCGAACCCACCCCGTCCCGGTCCACGTTGTCCCGGCCCGCCCCGTCCGGGCCCGCCTGCCCCGTCTGTGCGCGGGCCCCCGTGCCTGCGGTACCGTTGCCATGCGCCGCCCCGGCGTCACGGCCCGGCCCCGACCGCGCGACGGACCGCGCACCCGGGGCGCCTGTCGGCGCCGGATCGGACGTTGCACGGCGCGTGTCGGCCGCGGGATCGCCCGCGCCGGCCCGACCTGCGGGGGTGTCGTCGCCCGGCGTGCGGGTCATGCGCGCACCCGCGCCCGGTTCAGATCGACCGGGGCGTGGGCCAGGTCCGTGCCGGTGACGACCGCCACGCCCATCGACCGGATCATCGCGAGGGCACGGCGGCTTTCCGCATCCGGTCCCGGCCCGGGCTGGCGCAGCACCACCGCCGAAACACGGCCGCCATGGCGTCGGCAGGCCTCGAGATAGACATGCGCATCCGCCTGTCCGGTGTCGCCGATCAGCACGAAGGGCAGGCCCGGATTGGCCGCCATCACCCGGTCGATCGCCGCGCTCTTGTGTCCCATGTGCCCCGTGCCCCCGGCTTCGCCCGCGCGGAACCCGAGATCGCGCAGGAACATCGGGCCCGCCACAAGGCCGGCCCGTGAAAAAACCTTGTCCAGGAACGCATGCAGGTTCCAGGGCGAGGAGCTGACGTAGTAGACGGGATTCCGCCCATGCCGCGACAGGTGGTCGATCAGCACGACGCTGTCGGGAAAGACCTTCCGCGTCAGCGCCGAGCCGGTGAAGGTCGTCCAGAGATTGCGCAGCAGGGAATAGGCGCCGGTCTCCATCATCGTGTCGTCGATATCGGTGATCACGCCCAGCCGCGCATCCTCGGCCGGGACCAGCACCGGAAAGCCGGTGCGCGTCCCCGGACGCCCGGCGATCTCGACCGCGACCTCGTGCCAGCCCGGTCCCATCTCGCCGCGCGGCACCTCGATCCACAGGTACCCCTCGGGGTCGCTCGTTTCCTGCACGCCTTGCGAGGGCGCAACAGCCGCCACGCCTGCGACCTCGTCCGTCAGGAACAGGCCTGCCATCTGCTTGAGGTTCTGCCACCGGCTGGATTCGGGCTCCGGGTGGGTACGCCGCAACGCGGTCAGCACTCGCCCCCGCAGGATCAGCCGGTCGGGAGTGGAGAACCCGCGATAGGGTTCGAGCAGCGGATCACGTGCGCGCCGCCGTCGGGTCAGTCGTTCTGCGACCCGCTCGACCCAGAGGGCGAGCCGGTGGAAGAGCGCGCGGGCAGCCTGCACTCCTGTCGTCCCCCGTTTAGCCGCCCGACCGCCCAGGCGGCGGCGTCGGCGACCGTGTCGTCCCCGTCCCCGGTCAGCGCCTGGACGGCGGGCAAAAGGGACGGATCTTGAGAATTGCCAATGGCATAGCACACATTGCGGACAAATCTTCCCCGTCCGATCCGTTTGATCGGAGAACCCGAAAACCGTGCCCTGAATGCAGCATCGTCCAGCGCCGCAAGCTCGGCCAGCGGCGGCGCGACCAGGCTGCCGTCGCCCAAGAGCCGCAGATCCCGCGCCTCGACCGCGAACTTGTTCCACGGGCAGACCGCAAGACAATCGTCGCAGCCGTAGATCCGGTTGCCCAGCGCGGGGCGCAGGTCGGGGTCCACCGGCCCGTCGTGTTCGATCGTCAGGTACGAGATGCAGCGCCGCGCATCCAGCTGGAAGGGCGCGGGAAAGGCGTTCGTCGGGCAGATATCCAGGCAGCGCGTGCAGGATCCGCAATGTTCGTCCTCGGCCGTGTCGGGGGGCAGGTCGATGGTGGTGAAGATCGCGCCCAGGAACACCCAGTTGCCGAACTCGCGGCTGAGGAGGTTGGTGTGCTTGCCCTGCCAGCCGAGCCCCGCGGCCTGCGCCAGCGGCTTCTCCATCACCGGCGCGGTGTCGACGAAGACCTTGATCTCTTCGCCCGGGGCCTGCTCCAGAAGCCAGCGACCGACGCGCTTCAGCCGCTTCTTGACCACGTCGTGGTAATCGCGCCCTTGCGCGTAGACGCTGATCGCCGCGCGGTCGCGCAGGTCCAGCACGGCCATCGGATCGGTTTCCGGCGCATAGCTTTCGGCCAGCATGATGACCGACCGCGCCTGCGGCCAAAGCGCCGAGGGGCTGCCGCGCCAGCCTTCGCGCGCCTCCATCCAGTCCATCTGGCCATGCCGTCCCTGCGCAAGGAACGACCGCAACCGCCCCGCGGTCTGCGGTGCCGCATCGGGACGCGTCACGCCGCAGGCGACAAAGCCGTCCGACAGGGCCTGCGCGACCAGCCGCGATTTCAGATCCGCGCTCATGCCTGGCCCATGCGTCGGGAAAGGGGGGCACCCGTCAGCCGCGCCCCACTCCGGGGGGCCGCAGCACCGATCTTGCGAGGGCGGACGAGGCGCAACCGGTCGGGACGCGGGCCGCCGCGCCCCGCCGGGGCCGAGGAAGCGGCGCGGGCCGGGCGCCGCGGGGCGGGGTCAGAAATCGAGGTCGGCGTAGTGCCGAGGCGGCAGGAAGCCGGGCACCTGATCGGCGAGGATCGACCGGAAGGCCGGTCGCGACTTGATCTTGGCATACCAGTCCTTCAGCGATTCGCTGCGGTTCCAGTCCACGTCCGAGATGTAGTCGAGACAGCTCAGATGCGCGGCGGCGGCGAAATCGGCCAGCGTCATGTGGTCGCCCGCCAGCCAGCGCCGTTGATCCAGCAGCCACCCCATGTAGTCGAGGTGGAATTTCACCGCCTTGGCGCCGGCCTTCACGTTGGCCGAATCGGGATAACCCTGGCCGGTGATCTTCTTGTTCACCCGCTCGTAGAGCAGTTTCGACGTGACCTCGGAGTGGAACTTGTCGTCGAACCACGACACCAGGCGCCGCACCTCGAATCGCGCTTCGGGGCTGCCGGGCAGCAGCGGCGGATCGGGATAGATTTCTTCGAGATACTCGCAGATCGGCGTGGATTCGGCCAGCGTCATGCCACCCAGGCGCAGCACGGGCACCTTGGCGGCGGGATTGCGGCGCAGGAAATCGGGGTCCTGCTCCCAATAGCGTTCCTCGATCAGCTCGATCTCGATCTTCTTTTCGGCGAGACACAGCCGGACCTTGCGGCAGAAGGGCGAGAGCGGAACGTGGAATAGTCGGTTCATAGGGGGGTTCGATCCTTACGGTTCTGCCCCTCAATGCCCGACCACCGAAGCCGGTTCAACAGTCAAGCCCGCGCCCGTGCCGGGTCCGGCCTTTCCGAGATGCGCCCACGTGCTGCCCACGCGTCGCCATCCCCCGCCACGCACCCCGCCCCGGCGCCCCTGGGCATGTGGCGCGACGAGGCGAGCCCGTGATGTGCCCGGGGCAGCACCGGGTTAAGCCCCTTGCCGCACGTCGGGTTTCCTGTGCGTCGGGGTGTGTCGGAGCGTCGGATCCCGAGCCCCCCTGCCCAGCCATACGAGCCGCCGCGGATCATCGGCTGGGCGTGTCGGACCGGACGGCAGGCTACCGCAGGGACGGCCGCGGGTCAGGCATCCGGTGCGAAGCAGGCGGCGCGGCCGTCCGCGGCGATTGTCGCGGCCCCGTCGCGGATCTGAGCCGCGCGCCGGCGCACCCTGTCGGACGGGCGCAGCGGCGACCAGTCCTTGGGGTCGGGCAGGATCGCGGCCAGATAGGCGGCCTGCCCCGCGCTCAGGTCCGCGGCACGCACGCCGTAGTAGTGCCGCGCCGCGGCCTCGACGCCGAAGACGCCCGCGTCGAACTCGGCCACGTTGAGATAGACCTCGAGGATGCGCCGCTTGGACCAGGCCGCTTCGACCAGCGGGGTCAGCGCGGCCTCCAGCGCCTTGCGCGGCCAGCTGCGGCCCTGCCACAGGTAGACGTTCTTCACGGTCTGCTGGCTGATGGTCGAGCCGCCGCGCGACGCGCCCGCGTCCAGCGCGGCCCGGATCGCGCCGATATCGAAACCCCAGTGGGCGCAGAAATTGGCGTCCTCGGCAGCGACGACCGACCGCTGCATCACCGGGGCGATGGCGTCGATCGCCACCCATTCGTGTGACACCCCGCCCAGCCGCCGCGATTCCGCGGCCATGTAGGGCGTTGTCGGCGGATTGATGAAGTCGAAGGCGAGGATCCCCAGCGCGACAAGGCACAGCACCGCCAGCGCCCCCCGCAGCGCCCAGCGCATCAGCCAGCGCATGGGCCGGGGCCTGGCTTTCGCCGTCTTCTTGCTTCGCCTGGCCACCTGCGCGCCTGCCCCGCCCTGTGTTCGACCGTCCCCTACCCGAAGCTGCACCCTATCCGATGCGCCCGGCGGCGGGTCAAGCCGCCCGTCCCGGTTGCCGGGGACTGTGCCCCGGGCGCCCCGCGGGGGCCACGCGCCGGGCCGGGGCATACGGCCCCGGCGCGCGATGTGAAACGGCCGGCCACCCCGGGGGGGCAGCCGGCCGCGATTGCGATCAGGCGGCAGGCGCCCGCATCACTCGGCCGGGACCTGCGCCTCTTCGATACCCAGGGGGTGCGACAGGTGGGCCAGCATCTCCCGCGGGCAGACCTGCAGGAAGCTGCCGCGCGACTCCTCCCAGTGCTGCAGGATGTCGGCGGCGCGCCGGCTCTTGGTTTCGGCCAGGTGCCTCTCGATCAGGCCCTTCAGCTCGGCCTCCCAGTGCTCCTGGGTCACGGGGCAGGTCACCAGCGTCTCCATGTTCATGAGCGTCTGCGCCTTGCCCTCGGGGTCCCAGAGATAGGCCATGCCGCCGGTCATCCCGGCACCGAAGTTGGCGCCGATCTCGCCCAGGATCACCGCGATGCCGCCGGTCATGTATTCACAGCCGTTCGAGCCGCAGCCCTCGATCACCGTATGGGCGCCCGAGTTGCGCACGGCAAAGCGTTCACCCGCACGCCCGGCGGCGAAGAGGTAGCCGCCCGTCGCCCCGTAAAGCACGGTGTTGCCGATGATCGTGTTGTCCGCCGCCACCAGCGGCGAATGCATCGGCGGCCGCACCACCACCGTGGCGCCCGACAGCCCCTTGGCGACATAGTCGTTGGCATCGCCAGACACCTCGAGCTTCAGCCCCGGGGCGCCGAAGGCCCCCAGCGACTGCCCCGCACTGCCCGTCAGCTTGACATGCAGGTGGTCGGGCTGCAGCGCGTTGCGCATGCCGAACCGGCTGACGATATGGCTCGAGGTGCGGGCCCCGATGGTGCGGTAGGTGTTCCGCACCGCGTAGGACAGCTGCATCTTCTCGCCGTCATTCAGGAACCGCGCGGCGTCCTTGACGATATCGGCGTCGAGCGTGTCGAGCGTCGCCGTCCGGGCCCGGTCGCGGTCGTAGGAGATGCGGTTGGTGCCGTCGACGGTGATCAGCAGCGGGTTGAGATCGAGGTCGTCGAGATGCGCCGACCCGCGGCTGACCTGGCTGAGCAGGTCGGCCCGCCCGATCACCTCGTCGAGGCTGCGCGCCCCGATTTGGCTGAGGATCTCGCGCACCTCCTGGGCGTAGAAGGTGATGAGGTTCACCACCTTTTCGGCCGACCCGGTGAACTTCTCGCGCAGGCGTTCGTCCTGCGTGCAGACCCCCACCGGGCAGGTGTTGGACTGGCACTGACGCACCATGATGCAGCCCATCGCGATCAGCGCGGCGGTGCCGATGCCGTATTCCTCGGCCCCCATCATCGCCGCCATGACGATGTCGCGCCCGGTGCGCAGCCCGCCGTCGGTGCGCAGAGTCACCCGCTCGCGCAGGTTGTTCATCGCCAGCACCTGGTGCGCCTCGGTCAGGCCCATCTCCCACGGCAGGCCCGCGTACTTGATCGAGGTCGCAGGCGACGCCCCCGTCCCGCCGTTGTGGCCCGAGATCAGGATGACGTCGGCCTTGGCCTTGGCGACGCCCGCGGCGATCGTGCCGACACCGCTTGAGGCCACCAGCTTGACCGTCACCTTGGCGCGCGGGTTGATCTGCTTGAGGTCGTAGATCAGCTGCGCGAGGTCCTCGATCGAGTAGATGTCGTGGTGCGGCGGCGGCGAGATCAGCGTCACGCCGGGGGTCGAGTGCCGCAGCCGGGCGATCAGCTTGGTGACCTTCATGCCGGGCAGCTGCCCGCCCTCGCCGGGCTTGGCGCCCTGCGCGACCTTGATCTCAAGCTCCTCGCACTGGTTGAGGTACTCTGCCGTCACCCCGAAGCGGCCCGAGGCGACCTGCTTGATCTTCGCCGACGGGTTGTCGCCGTTGCTTTCGGGAACGAAATGCGCCGGATCCTCGCCACCCTCGCCGCTGTCGGATTTCGCGCCGATGCGGTTCATCGCGACGTTCAGCGTCTTGTGCGCCTCGGGCGACAGCGCGCCCAGCGACATGCCCGGCGTCACGAACCGCTTGCGGATCGAAGTGATGCTCTCCACCTCCTCGATCGGCACCGGCTTGCCCAGCGGCTTGATATCCAGAAGGTCGCGCAGGTGGATCGGCGCCTGCGAGCGCATCTTGGCCGAATACTGCTTCCACAGTTCAAAGGACGCGCGGTCGCAGGCGGCCTGCAGCATGTGCATGCCCTGCGCCTCCCACGCGTGGGTCTCGCCCGACCTCCGGGCCTTGTAGAACCCGCCGATGGGCAGCACGGCGACGCCGCCACCGGCCGAGCGGAAGCCGCGGTCATGCACCGCCGTCAGGCTTTTCTGGATGCCGGACACACCGATGCCCGAGATCCGGCTGTGCATGCCGGGGAAATACTCGGCCACCATCGCGCGGCTGAGGCCCACCGCCTCGAAGTTCAGACCGCCGCGATAGGAGGAGATCACCGAGATCCCCATCTTCGCCATGATCTTGAGCAGCCCCATGTCGATGGCGGTGCGATAGCGCGCCACGGCATCGGTCAGGCTGCCGTCGATCAGGCCGCGTTCGATCCGGTCGGCGATGCTGTCCTCGGCGAGGTAGGCGTTCACCGTGGTCGCGCCGCAGCCGATCAGCACGGCAAAGTAATGCGGGTCAATGCACTCCGCCGACCGCACGTTCAGCGAACAGAAGGTGCGCAGGCCCTTCTGCGTCAGCCAGCTGTGCACCGCGCTGGTCGCCAGGATCATCGGCATCGCCACCCGGTCGGGGCCCTGGTGCTGGTCGGTCAGGACAAGGTGCCCCGCGCCCGAGCGCACGGCATCCTCGGCCTCGCCCCGAATCCGCCGCAGCGCATCGCCCAGGCGGCCGCCCTCGGCATCGAAGGAGCAGTCGATCTCGACCACCGGCGAATTCAGCTGCTCGACCAGCCGGTCGAACTGCGCGTTGCCGACGAAGGGGCTGTCGAGCACCACGATCTCGGTCTGCGCGCTGCTTTCGTCCAGCACGTTCTTGAGGTTGCCGAACCGGGTCTTGAGGCTCATCACCCGGTATTCGCGCAAGCTGTCGATCGGCGGGTTGGTGACCTGGCTGAAGTTCTGGCGGAAGAAGTGCGACAGCGGGCGGTAGGTCTTAGACAGCACGGCCGAGGGCGTGTCGTCGCCCATCGAGGCGATCGCCTCCTTGCCGTCTTCGGCCATCGGCGCCAGCACTTGCTCCAGCTCTTCCAGCGAATAGCCCGCGGCGATCTGGCGGCGGCGCAGGTCGTCGCCGGAAAACAGCGGCGTCTCGGATACCTTGGCCAGATCCTCGTCCAGCTCGGTGATCTTGCCGACCCAGTCGCCGAAGGGCTGGCCCGCGGCCAGTTTATTCTTGATTTCGACGTCGTGGTAAAGCTTGCCCTCGGCCATGTCCACGGCCAGCATCTGCCCCGGACCCAGCGCGCCCTTTTCGACCACGGTGCTTTCGTCGACCGGGACCATCCCGGCCTCGGACCCGGCGATGACCATGCCGTCGTTGGTGACGACATAGCGCAGCGGGCGCAGGCCGTTGCGGTCGAGCCCGGCGCAGACCCAGCGCCCGTCGGTCATCGCCAGCGCGGCGGGCCCGTCCCAGGGCTCCATCACGCTGTTGCAGTAGGAGTACATGTCGCGCCAGGGCTTCGGCAGCTCCTCGGCCTGCTTCGACCAGCTTTCCGGCACCATCATCGTCTTGGCCATCGGCGCCGAGCGTCCGGCCCGCACCAGGACCTCGAACACCGAATCCAGCGCGGCGGAATCACTCGACCCTTGCGCGACGATCGGCTTGATATCCTCGGCCAGGTCCCCGAAGGCGCTGTGCGCCATGCGGATCTCGTGGCTTTTCATCCAGTTGATGTTGCCCTTGAGCGTGTTGATCTCGCCGTTATGGGCCAGCATGCGGAAGGGCTGCGCCAGCCACCACCGCGGGAAGGTGTTGGTGGAATAGCGCTGGTGGTAGATCGCGAAGGCGCTTTCGAACCGTTCATCCAGCAGGTCGGGATAGAACTCGGCCACGTCCTGCGCCAGCATCATGCCCTTGTAGATGATCGACCGGCAGGACAGCGAACAGATGTAAAGCTCGCCCACCTGTGCGGCAGCGGCGGCCTTCTCGATCCGGCGGCGGATCACGTAGAGTTCGCGTTCGAAGGTCTCTTCGTCGACGCCGCGGGCGTTCGAAATCAGGATCTGCTCGATCTCGGGGCGGGTGGCGTTGGCCTTTTCGCCCAGGCATTCGATCTGCACCGGCACGTGGCGCCAGCCGTAGATGTAGTAGCCCATCCGCAGCACTTCGGTTTCGACGATCGTGCGGCAGGTCTCCTGCGCGGCGAAGTCGGTGCGCGGCAGGAACACCTGGCCCACGGCGATCATCTCGTCCTCGCGCGGGGTGTGGCCGGTGCGGCCAATCTGGTCGCGGAAAAAGGGCAGCGGGATCTGCACGTGGATGCCGGCGCCGTCGCCGGTGCGCCCGTCGGCATCGACCGCGCCGCGGTGCCACACGGCCTTGAGCGCGTCGATCCCGTTCTCGACCACGCGGCGGGATTTCGACCCGTCCACCGACACGACAAGGCCGACGCCGCAGGAGGCGTGCTCGTCATCTTCGCGGTACAGCGAATTCTCGGCCATCCAGGCGCGCCGCGCTTCTTCCTGCGCAACCCATTCGGCATCGTACTTGGTCATAGGTCATCTCCCTGGCGGGGGGCGGCGGCTTGCGTCGCCCGGGCTTGCGGTCGCGCCGCCGGGGCGCGGCGCCCCTGCGACGAAACGAGGATTGCTGTCTGCGCGCCGGACAGATCGGACGTCGCGCAGGTCGAAAGGATCGGGGTCATTCCGCGCCCTCCCCGCCGGCGAACATCGCCAGCGTCCGGGCTTCGGTCAGACGTTCGTGCGGGCCCGCGAAATCGTAGGCGGCCGGGCGCCGGTCGGTGAATATCTCGCGCGTCATGCGCAGGCCGTCGGTATCGTCCAGCAGGCCCAGCGGGATCTCGTGGCATCCCGCGCCGTCGATGCCCGGGGCGGTCACGCGGTAAAACAGGTGCGTGCCGCAGGTGTCGCACCACCCGCGTTCGGCCCAGTCGGACGAGGCGCGGCGGCGGATATGCTCTTCGCCCTGCCACGCGACCTCGGCCGCGGTGACGGCAACAAAGCTCGCTCCGCCCCAGCGCTGGCACATCTTGCAGGAGCAGACGCCGAAATCCGACTCCACCCCGCGGGCGGTAAAGCGGACGTCGCCGCACAGGCACTGGCCGGTTCTGTCGCGCATCTCGGGGCTCCGGGTGGGGCCTTTGCCACGCGAGGGCGGCGAAGGCAGTGGGCGGGATCAGGGCGGCCCGACCTGCGATCGGACCTCGGGCTTGGGGCAGGCGCGCCCCGGTTTCGCAGTGGGGGGCGTCGGACCGGCCTTCGGACGGTTCTTTTCGCGAAGCCGGGGGCACATCCCCCGGGGCGGTCGGCAGGTCCGGCGCGGTGCGACCCGATGATCGGGCCGCGCCGGTCGGGCCGGGCGTCGCCGCGCCCTGGGGCGCGGAACGCGGCCCGGGCTTACTCGGCGGCGATCTCGGCGCTGGCGCCGATGTATTCGGCGATGGCGTCTGCGGCCTCGCGGCCGTCGCGGATCGCCCAGACCACAAGGCTCGCCCCGCGCTGGATGTCACCGCAGGCATAAACGCCCTCGAGACTGGTCGCGTGGCTGCGGAAATCGGCCTTGACCGTCCCCCAGCGCGTGACCTCGAGCCCCTCGACCCCCCAAAGCTTGGGCAGGTCCTCGGGCTCGAACCCCAGCGCCTTGATCACCAGGTCGGCGTCTTCGACGTAGTCCGACCCTTCGATCAGCTCGGGCGTCTGGCGGCCGGTGGCGTCGGGCGCGCCCAGGCGCATGCGCTGGACCATCACGCCCTCGACCGTATCACCGGAGAACCCGCGCGGCGCCGAAAGCCAGACGAACTCGACCCCCTCTTCCTCGGCATTGGCGACCTCGCGCTGCGAGCCCGGCATGTTGGCGCGGTCGCGGCGGTAAAGGCACTTCACGCTGGTTGCGCCCTGCCGGATCGCGGTGCGCACGCAGTCCATCGCGGTGTCGCCGCCGCCGATCACGACCACGCGCTTGCCTTGGGCGTTCAGCTCGCCCGACAGGTAATCCTCGACCTCGTCGCCAAAGCCGACGCGGTTCGACGCGGTCAGGTAGTCGAGCGCGCGCACGATCCCCTCGGCGCCCGACCCGGGCCCGGTCAGATCGCGCCCCTTGTAGACGCCGGTGGCGATCAGCACGGCGTCATGCTTGCCGCGGATCGCGTCGAAGGACAGATCCTCGCCCACGTTGCAGTTCAGCACGAACTCGACGCCGCCATCCTCAAGCTGGGCGACGCGTTTCATCACCACGTCCTTTTCCAGCTTGAACCCGGGGATGCCGTAGGTCATCAGCCCGCCGGCCCGGTCGTGCCGGTCGTAGACGGTGACCTGGAACCCCATCCGCCGCAGCCGGTCCGCAGCGGCCAGCCCGCCCGGCCCCGCGCCGATGATGCCGACGCTTTCGGGACGCTCGGTGCCGGGGCGGATCGGCTGCACCCAGCCTTCGTCCCACGCCGTGTCGTTGATGTATTTCTCGACCGTGCCGATGGTGACGGTGCCGTGGCCCGACTGCTCGATCACGCAGTTGCCCTCGCACAGGCGGTCCTGCGGGCAGATCCGGCCGCAGATCTCGGGGAAGGTATTGGTGGCCTGGCTGACCTCATAGGCTTCGCGCAGGCGCCCCTCGGCAGTCAGGCGCAGCCAGTCGGGGATGTTGTTGTGCAGCGGGCAATGCGATTGGCAATAGGGCACGCCGCACTGGCTGCACCGCCCCGCCTGCTCTGCCGCCTTGGCATCCGCGAACTCACGGTAGATCTCGGCGAAATCCTCGCGCCGTTCGTCCGCGCCCCGCTTTTCGGGCATGTCCCGCGGCACGGTCACGAATTTCAGCATCTTCTGCACAGCCATGGCACGTTCTCCCACTCGTCCCGCGCCCTATAAAACAGGCCGCCCGCCAGTAAAAGGCATAACTGCTGACCTATATGCAATGATTTTTCAGTTTCGCGGAAAATCCCAGCGATTGACGCGACATTTTTAGATCCGTATCGGACCTATATCCCCGCTTCCCTTCGCCGGACCTGCGGTTAAGGGTGGCGCCGAAACCGAGTCGGGGCAGGCGCATCATGACCCTCTTCAACCTCTTGCTGGTCGCCATCGTTCAGGGCGTGACCGAGTTCCTGCCGGTCTCGTCCTCGGGTCACCTAATCCTGCTGCCGCTTCTGACGGGGATGACCGATCAGGGCCTTGCCATCGATGTCGCGGTACATGTCGGCACACTGGGGGCGGTCGTGCTATATTTCTGGCGCGACGTGTCGCTGGGGCTTTCGGGCCTGCCCCGCCTGCTGACCGGGCGCGCCGACACGCCGGGCGCACGGCTGGCGCTCTGCCTTGTCGTCGCGACCATTCCGGTGATGGCGGCGGGCCTGGTCATCAAGCTTCTGGGGCTCGACCTTATGCTGCGCTCACTGGCGGTCATCGGCTGGGCGATGCTGATCTTCGGGATCGTGCTCTGGTGGGCCGACCGCCGCCCCGAACCGCACGAGGCGCGCGATTGGTCGCTGCGCCACGCGGTGATCATGGGACTGTGGCAGGCCCTCGCGCTGATCCCCGGCACGTCACGGTCGGGCATCACGATCTCGGGCGCGCGGGTCCTGGGCTACGGACGCGAGGACGCGGCGCGGCTGTCGATGCTGATGTCGATACCGACGATCCTCGCCTCGGCGACGCTGCTGGGCGCGGACGTGGTGGGCGAGGCGGATGCCGAGCTGTGGCGCAACGCGGCCATCGGCGCCGTCTTCGCCTTTGGCGCGGCGCTTCTGGCGCTGACGCTGATGATGCGGCTTTTGCGGGCGGTCAGCTACACGCCCTACGTGATCTACCGCATCATCCTCGGGATCGTGCTGCTGGCGCTGGCCTATTCCTAGGCCCGGCGCGGCCTAGGACTTGCGCAGGTTCCGGGCGCTGTCCTTGATCGCGGCATACTGGCCCGAGGGACGGAAGCGCCACAGGTAATCCGGCAGCACCGCCTCAAGCGCGGTGGGCGTGATACCCAGGTCGGCCAAGGTCATCACGCCGTCGCCCACTACATTGTCGCGCCGCAGGTTCGCCACCTGGTCCGAGCTGAGCGGTTCGCGGATCAGCCCAAGGCTGACTTTGCGGATCAGCCCGAAGCCGCCCGCCATGATCCGCGCCATCCAGAACGGGATCGGCAGCAGCACGCGCTTGCGCTGCACCACGGTCAGCATGTGCTGCATGAGCTCGCGGAACGTGTTCACGTCGGGGCCGCCCAGTTCGTAGACGCCCGGCCGCGCCTCGCCCAATGCCGCCATCGCCGCCGCATGCGCCACGTCGTCGACATAGACCGGCTGGAACTTCGTGTCGGCGCCGACCAGCGGCACAACGGGGCCACCCCGGGCCATGCCGGCAAAGCGGTTGAAGAACGAATCCTCGGGCCCGAAGACGATCGAGGGCCGCAGGATCACCGCGTCGGGCATGTGCCTGAGCACCGCAGCCTCGCCCGCGGCCTTGGTACGGGCATAGGCACTGGCGCTTTCGCTGTCGGCCCCGATGGCCGAGATCTGGACCAGACGATCGACACCCTCTTCGGACGCGATGCGGGCAATGCGCTCGGCCCCGGCCTCTTGCAGCGCCTCGAAGGTCTGGCGCCCATGTTCGGCAAGGATCCCGACGCAGTTCACCACCGCGTCCGAGCCGGTCATCACCGCGCGGACCGAGTCGTCGTCGCGGATGTTGCAGAACACCGGGGCGACCTGTCCGACCACGCCGTAGGTACGCACGAAGTGGGCATCGTTGGGTTTGCGCACCGCGACACGGACGCGCCAGCCCTGCGCCGCCATGCGTCGCGCAACATGCCGGCCGATAAAACCCGACCCGCCATAGATGGTGACAAGCTTCGCCATGATGGACCTTTCGCCGGATTTCGCCTGATCGGGGTCTTACCACGACCGAAAGGGCAGACAAGGCCGCAGATAGGCGCCGTAGCGGAAACCTGACGATTTCCGCGTTGACACCTCACCGCGAGATGCGTAATTCACCGCCTCACGCACACCGGCCCAGGTGGCGGAATTGGTAGACGCGCTGGCTTCAGGTGCCAGTGACCGCAAGGTCGTGGAGGTTCGAGTCCTCTCCTGGGCACCATTTGCAACCCCGCCTACCAACGGGGTTCACGCTTCCCTCCCTTAATTTCGGAAACAGCCTTTCCAAGGGCGAACCCCGCTGGCCCCATCGCGCAGGCCCCGCGGTATACGGCCCGTGCTGGCTAGGCCGGTCGACAGGCCCGTGCGCCACCCGGGATTTATTTTGAGACGGTGCCGGTGCGCCCCCGCGATCCGCGACGCCAAGGGCCGCCCGAACGCCCGAGCCGTCAGACGCCATCAATTTTGGGATCGACAGTCTTCGGGCCGCGCACCATTCTGTGATCCATGCCAGACGACCAACGCGCCGCGTCCAACAGCTTTTCCGATATCGGTGCGCGCCTGCGTGCGCACCGGATGGGGCGCGGCCTGTCGCCGGGAACGCTGGCCGACCGCCTGGGGATCTCGCGCGCCGCGCTCTACCGCGCGGAAAAGGGCGAAATCGCCAAGATCGACATGCTGACCGCGATTTCGGCCGAACTCGGCGTGTCGCTGCCCACGCTTCTGGGGGTGGGCACCGAGTACATTCCCACGGCCAGCGGCTTTTTCGAACGGATGCGCCAGCTCGAGGAAGGCTGCGACCAGATCATCGGCGTGTTCTCCCCCGTCTCTTACCTGCTGACCTCGGACCGCTACGACACGATCCTGGCCGAGGTGCTGCACGAATCCCTGCCCGAAGACGCCCCGGAAGGCCGCGACCGGATCGCGCAGATCCTGACCATCCTGCGGCGACGCAAGGATGGGTTCCGCCGCCACCGCCCCCTCATCGCCTCGATCATCTCGAGCCCGGATCTCGAGCGGTTCCTTCAGGTCGGCATGACCGGACGCAACGACCTGGACGCCGCCACCCTGGCGCAGCGCCGCCGCGCCGCGCTTGAGGAGACGCGCTATATCGTGTCGCTGCTGCGCGACCAGCCGATCGGCCAGCAACTGGGCGTCGCGTGCGAACCGATGCCGGCGACCTCGTTCCAGATCATGCGCAGCCCGGCGGGCTCTGCGCTGACGATCAGCCCCTTCCGGCTGGGGCAACAGCCTAATATCGGCATCGGCGTCGGCATGGTCACCCGCGCGCCCGAGGCGCTGGAGCTGCACGAAGGCATCTCGCGCCGCCTGTGGACGACCGCGCTCAAGGGAGGCGAGGCGGCCGCCCATGTGGAAACGCTGATAGACCGCTTCGGAGTGCCCGAAGAATAAGCACCCGCAGGCGCACCGTCTCAAAAATTAGATTTTTGTCTTGACCTGGTGAGGCCGCGGCGAAATCATTCGGGGTAACACAGCCGGGCGCGGACTGCGCCGGCCCCTTTTCCCCTTCTGAACGAGCGTCACCTGCCGATGACCCCGAAAGTCCACGAAGCCCTTGTCGAGGTCGTGTCGAACGACGCCGCGAATGCCGACTACCGGTTGCTGCACCTCGCCGCGCCGGACCACATCCTTGATTGCAAGCCGGGCCAGTTCTTCCAGATCCTCTGCCCCGAAACCGGGGCCGAACGTCCGTTCCTGCGTCGCCCCATGTCGATCTACGGCTGGGACCGGGCGCAGGGGCGGCTGTCGTTTCTCTACAAGGTCTCGGGCGCTGGCACCCGGGCGCTGGCCGGGCTGCGCCCGGGGGACCGGATCGACGTGCTGGGCCCGCTGGGCCGTGGCTTCACCCTTGCGCCCGACTGGCGACGGCTTCTGGTGCTGGCGCGGGGCGTGGGCCTTGCCACGCTGGCCCCCCTGGCGGCCGAGGCGCAGCGCCGCGGCCTTGCGCTAACCGCCATCTGCTCGGCCCGCACGCCCGAGCTTGCGCTGTCGCTCGACCGGTTCCGCGCGCACGGGGCCGAGGTGAGGCTGGTGACCGACAGCGATGGCACCTCGGACCCCGCGCGCGTGCGCGCGCTGATCGAGGACGAGATCGCGGGCCCCGGCGTCGACGCGGTCTTCACCTGCGGGTCACGCCGCCTGACGTCGCTGTTGCAGGAGATCGCGGCGCGGCACGGCCTTCCTGGCCAGATCGCGATGGAGCAGCAGATGGCCTGCGGGCTGGGCATGTGCCAGTGCTGCGTGCGCCCCTTCCGCCGCGACGGGCGCATCGTGCACGACCGCGTCTGCCGCGAAGGCCCCGTCTTTCCGCTGGCCGAGGCGATCCCCGAGGCAGCGGCATGACCGACCTGACCACCCGCATCGGCAGCCTGACGCTGGCCAACCCGATCATGCCCGCCTCGGGCACGTTCTCGGCCGAACTGGGCGAGGTCTTCGACCTCTCCTGTCTGGGCGCGCTGGTCACCAAGACGGTGACCGAGGCCCGCCGCGGCGGCAACCCCACCCCGCGCGTTTGCGAGATCGAGGGCGGGATGCTCAATTCGATCGGCATCCCCAGCAAGGGGATCGACGCCTTCCTGCGCGATCAGGTCCCGCTGTGGCGCGACGTGGGCGCGCCGCTTGTCGTGTCGATCTCGGCCGACACGGCCGAGGATTTCGCCCGCGCCGCCGAAAAGATGACGGTGCCCGGCGTCGCCGCGATCGAGGCCAATATCTCCTGCCCCAATATCGAGGCGGACGGCCACGCCTTCGCGATGCTGCCCGACACCACCTTCGAGGCCATCGCACGCATCCGCGCGGCCACCCACCTGCCGCTCTGGGCCAAGCTCAGCCCCAATACCGGCGTCCTGCGCGAGGTCGCGCGCGCGGCCGAGGCCGCAGGCGCCGATGCGCTGGTGACCACCAACACCGCGCTGGGGCTTGCCATCGACGTGCGGACGCGTCGGCCGAAGCTCGGCAACGTGACGGGCGGTATCTCGGGACCCGCGCTGAAGCCGCTGGCCCTGCGGATGACGTGGCAGGCGGCCTCGTCCGTGGCGATCCCGGTGATCGGCTGCGGCGGGATCGCCACCCGCGACGACGTGCTCGAGTTCCTGATCGCGGGGGCGAGCGCGGTGCAGGTCGGCACGGCCACCTTCCGCAGCCCGGCGCTGATGCCCCGCCTGATCCGGGAGATCGAGGAATGGTGCGACGCGCAGGGCGTCGCCCGCCTGGCCGACCTGGTGGGCAGCCTGGCGCCGGCCGATCCCGCCCCCCACGACCTTGTACCGGAGCCGCAGTCATGACCGATCTGCCCCGTCTCGACGACCATGCCCTGGCCGCGCGGCTGCTGGACGAGGTCGCCGCGATGTCCCCCGACACCGCGGGCGTGTCGCGCCCCGCCTTCTCGGCCCTGGAAACCCGGGTGCTGGACCACTTGTCGGCGGCGGCCCGCGGCCTGGGACTGGCGGTCGACACCGATGCGGGCGGCAACCGCGTCTTCCGCCTGCCGGGCGACTCCACCCCCGGCGCGCGGCACATCCTGATCGGCAGCCATGTCGACAGCGTTCCGCAGGGCGGCAACTTCGACGGGTTGGCGGGCGTGGTCGCGGGGCTCCTGGTACTGGCCCGGTTGCGCCGGTCGAGCCAGCGCCCGCCCCTGCCGGTCCGCGTCATCGCGATGCGGGGCGAGGAAAGCGCGTGGTTCGGGCCCTGCTACATCGCCTCGAAGCTCTTGACGGGTGCGATCACCGCGGACGAGCTGGGTTCGACCCACCGGGGCGACGGGCGGCCGCTGTCCGCGCACATTGCCGAATGCGGCATCGCCGGCGCCGCGCCCGGGCGGGCGCTGGCCGACCTGTCGAACGTGGCCACCTATCTTGAACTGCATATCGAGCAGGGCCCGCTGCTGGTCGAAAAGGGGATCCCCGCCGCGACGGTCACCGGCATTCGCGGCAATTTCCGCCACCGCGCAGCCCGCTGCCTGGGCGAGGCGGGGCACTCCGGCGCCGTGCCCCGGGCCTATCGCCACGACCCGGTGATGGGCTTTGCCGAACTGATGCACCGGCTGGACGAAACCTGGGACCAGACCCTGCAGCGCGGCGGCGATCTGGTGCTGACCTGCGGCATCCTCGGCACCGATCCCGACCGGCACGCCATCGCGCGGATCCCGGGCGAGCTGACATTCTCGCTCGACATCCGCAGCCAGAGCGCCGACACCCTTGTGGCCATGAAAGAGCTGCTGCACCGCGACATCTCCGAGATCGAGGCCGCCCGCGGCCTGCGGTTCGACCTGGGCCCCGAGATCCCCGCCGCGCCGGCGATGATGGATCCCGACGTCGTGATGGGGCTGGAATCCGCGATGGCGCGCGCCGGGCAGGATCCGTTCCTGATGCCCTCGGGCGGCGGCCATGACGCGGCGGTCTTCGCCCAGGCGGGCATTCCCGCGGGCATGGTCTTCGTGCGCAACCGCAACGGATCGCACAACCCCGACGAGGCGATGGAGGTCGCGGACCTGATCGCCGGGACCGACATCCTAAGCCACTACGTGACGGACCCCGCGCGATGAGCGGCGCCGTCCCCCCCGAGCCGCTGCGCCGCGCCACCGCCCGGGCGCTGATCGACGTCGGCGCGATCGAGATGCAGATCGACCGCCCCTTCCTGATGAGCAGCGGGCTGGCCGCGCCGGTCTTCGTCGATTGCCGTCGCCTGATCTCGCATCCTTCCGCGCGGCAGGTGGTGATCGAGGGGCTGGCCGAGACGCTGGCGCGGCGGACCCGCGACATCGAAAGCGTCGCGGGCGGCGAAACCGCGGGCATCCCCTTTGCCGCCTGGGTCGCCCAGACCGCGGGACTGCCCATGCACTACGTCCGCAAGCGTCCGCGCGGGCTCGGCCCCCATGCGCAGGTCGAGGGCCGGGTGCGCCCGGGCCAGCGCGTCGCGCTGATCGAGGACATGACCGTCGACGGCTCGTCCAAGCTGCGCTTTGCCGAGGCGCTGCGCCGTGCAGGCGCCGAGGTGACGGATGCGCTGGTGATCTTCCTTTACGATGCGCTGCCCGGCGCGGCGGATGCTCTGGCCGACAAGGGGCTGCGCCTGCATCACCTGGCTTCGTGGCAGGACGTCATCGCCGTGGCCGAAGAGGATGGCAGCTTTCCCGCCGCCGCGCTCGCGACGCTTAAGGAATTTCTTGCCGACCCCGCGGCATGGTCGGGGGCCAACGGCGGCTCGCCCGCGCCGCGCCACCCGCTGACCATCGGGTCGGCCAAACCGGAGAGAGACTGATGTTCGATTTCGTGCTGACCGCGCTTGAGGAAGAGGGCAAGGGCCTGCGGGCCTACCAGATCATCGTCGCCCGGGCGACGCGGATGATCGAAAGCGACCCCGACCGCGCCGCACCGCTGCTGCTGATCGCGCAGATGGCCGAGGATTTCGTCGACGCCCACGAACGCATGCCGCTGACGACGGCGACCGTGCAGGCGATGAACACCGAGACCCAGGACATGGTCGCGCGCCTGAACGCCGCGTGGGGCGGAGATGACGCGGCCGCCAAGCTGGCCGCGCTGACCGACACCGCCCGGGCCATCGCCGAGATGCGCCGCGACCGCAACGGCTGAAACGCCGCCGCGCGATCGGACCATCTCTGGCAGCTTCGGCCGTCCCTGCCCGTCCCGCGCGGATTTGCCGGGCCGCTTTCGCCGTCCGCCCCGCCAATCGCGGCCATGCCTTCGGACGCCCGGCCTTTCGCGATGGCCCGGCGCCCGACCGATCGACAAGAGGCGCGGCCCTCGCCCCTTCCCCCGCAGCCACTTCGGGGGGGCCACCTTGGGGGCCAACCTTCCCGACGGGGCGGACGGGCTCAGCCCGCTCCGGTGCCTGCGACCGGCCTGAGAAACGCGGCCCGGTCCTCGGACACCGCCGCATCCAGGAAATCGAGGCAGGCGCGCACCCTGCGGCTGCCGCGCAGATCCTCGTGCCAGACCGCCCAGTAGCTGCGCACCGCGCGCAGTTCGGGCAGCACCGGCACCAGCCCGTCCTGCCCCCGCGCCATGAAGTCGTGCAGCGCGCCGATGCCCGCGCCGGCCCGGACCGCCTCGAGCTGGCCGATGGCGGTCGACACCTCGACGCAGGACCGCCAGCCCTGCCAGAACTCTTCGGCGTAGCGCAGGCCCGGCGTGTGGACGAGGTCGTCGACATAGCCCACCAGGTCGTGGTCCGCGAGCGTCGCGGCCCTGTCGGGGTGCCCGCGCGCCGCCAGGTACCCTGGCGCGGCGTAAAGCCCCAGCGAATAATCGGTCAGCTTTCGGGTGCGCAGACGCCCCCGTTCGGGGCGCCCCACGGTGACGGCAACGTCGGCTTCGCGTTGCGACAGGGAAAAGTTGCGCGGCAGCGGCACCAGTTGCACCCGCAGGCCGGGATGCGCCGCGCGCAACCGCCCCAGCCGCGGGGCGAGGAACGCGCCGCCCAGCCCGTCCGGCGCCCCCAGCCGCAGCGTGCCCGCCACCGCCTCGCCCGGATGGCCCAACTGCGCCACACCGGCCAGCGCCGCGGATTCCATGCGTTCGGCCGTTGCCAGAAAGGCCTGCCCCGCCTCGGTCAGGGGCGACCCGCGTGGCGTGCGCTCGACCAGCCGGTCGCCCAGCGCCGCTTCGAGCGTCGCCAGACGCCGCGACAGGGTCGCCTGGCTGACACCAAGCCGCCGCGCCGCGCCCAGCATCTGCCCCGCCCGCGCAATGGCGAGGAAATAGCGCGCATCGTCCCAGTTCATGCCGCCCTCCTGTTCCACCCGACCGCAGGCCTTATCCCGATCCCCGAATCTGCATAACGGCTCTCCGTATCCAGACCTTCCTATACGCAAATGGATGATCCAGACAGGGCGGGACTGCATCGGAGGACAGCATGACCGACATCGCGCATTACATCGGCGGCCAGAGCGTGGCCGGCACCTCGGGCCGGACCGGGCCCGTCTTCAACCCCGCCACGGGCGAGGAATCGGGCGCGGTCGCTCTGGCCTCGGCGGACGAGGTCGACGCCGCGGTCGCCGCCGCGCACGCCGCATGGCCTGCATGGTCGGCCACGCCGCCCCTGCGCCGGGCGCGCGTGCTCGACCGGTTCAAGTCGATCCTGTGGGATCGCGCGGACCAGTTGGCCGAGGCGATTTCGGCCGAACATGGCAAGACCCACGACGACGCCCTGGGCGAGGTGACGCGCGGGCTCGAGGTCGTCGAGTTCGCAACCTCGGCACCGAGTTTCCTGAAGGGCGAGTTTTCCGAGAACGTGGGCGGCGGCGTCGACAGCCACATGATCCGGCAAAGCCTGGGCGTCGTGGCGGGAATCACGCCGTTCAACTTTCCCGCCATGGTGCCGATGTGGATGTTCCCGGTGGCGCTGGCCTGCGGCAACACCTTCGTGCTGAAACCGTCCGAGCGCGATCCCTCGGCCGCGTTGCTGATCGCCGCCTGGCTGACCGAGGCCGGCCTGCCCAACGGCGTCTTCAACGTCGTGCAGGGCGACAAGGCCGCGGTCGACGCCCTGCTCGCACATCCCGACGTCCGCGCGATCAGCTTCGTGGGCTCGACCCCGATCGCGCGGCAGATCCACAGCACCGGCACGGCCAACGGCAAGCGGGTGCAGGCGCTGGGCGGGGCCAAGAACCACATGGTGATCATGCCCGACGCCGATCTCGACATGGCGGCGAACGCGCTGATAGGGGCCGCCTTCGGCTCGGCCGGAGAACGCTGCATGGCGGTGTCGGTCGCGGTGCCTGTAACCGATGCGGTAGCCGATGCGCTGGTCGAAAAGCTCGTGCCGAAGATCGAGGCGCTGAAGATCGGCCCGGCCTCGGACCGCGCCACGGACATGGGGCCGCTGATCAGCCGTGCAGCGCTCGACCGGGTGCGCGGGTATCTCGACGGTGCCGAGGCTCAGGGCGCCAGTCTGGCGGTCGACGGACGCGACTTCACCGCCCCGCAGGGGTTCGAGGGCGGCTATTTCATCGGCGGCAGCCTTGTCGACCATGTCACCCCCGACATGACCCTGTGGCAGGACGAGATCTTCGGCCCGGTCCTGTCGATGGTGCGGCGCGACAGCTACCAGGAGGCCGTCGACCTGATCCACGCGCATCCCTATGCCAACGGCACGGCGATCTTCACCCGCGACGGCGACGCGGCGCGCCGCTTCAGCCAGGATATCGAGGTCGGCATGGTGGGCATCAACGTGCCCATCCCGGTGCCAATGGCGTTCCACAGCTTCGGCGGGTGGAAGGCGTCGATCTTCGGCGACCACCACATGCACGGGATGGAGGGCGTCCGTTTCTACACCCGGGTCAAGACCACGACGACGCGTTGGCCCACCGGCATGGTCGACCCGCAGTTCACCATGCCGACGCTGGGCTGACACGCGCGGCCCCCTTGGGCCCTGCCTCAGCCCCCGGGCTGGGGCAGCAACCCAATCGGCGCGCCCCCGCCCGATGCGACGTCACCGGGGGCAAAATCGTCGGGGGCGAAATCGGCGGGCGGGCGGTCCAGCAGCGTGGGCGCGCGCTTGAACTCGAACACCGTCTCGTCGTCGTCGAGATGGGTGGCGACGATCAGGCAGGGCCCGACACGCCGGTCGCCGTCATAAAGGTCGGCCAGGCCGCGCAGGCGCGACAGCCCGCCGCCGGAAATGGCGAAGCCCCGCGCCCAGTAGCGCGACAGCGGATAGCTTTGCACGCCGGCGTCGCCCTGCACCTCGATGCGCATCTGCGCGGTGCGGCCCCGGGCCATCCGGCGCGCGGCATCCAGTCCTTCGAGGACGTGATCAGGCAGGATCTCCGACATGACTCTCTCCCTTGTCTCCCACCCTCTAGGATGGCCGGAATCCGCGCCCGGTCAAGTACAGCGAGACAATTGTCACGAAACAGTCTTCTGCCAGCAGGGTCAGGGCGATTTTCATCCGATCTCAACCTCTTGCAAGGCATTCACCCCGGGGCTCGCACCGTCATGCACACTGCGATTCGAAGCGCCGCGCGGCGGCCCGTCCCGCAGGCCCTGCCGCCCTCAGCCCGCCCGCTTTCCGGGCCGCAGCAGGTGCGGCCGCGCGGCATCGTAAAGGGCCGAGTCGGCGAACCCCGCCTGCGGTCCCATCGCCGGCCCGACAAGGATCAGAGCCGTTCGCGTGACCTTCGCCGCCCGCACCTTTTCGCGGATATCCGACAGCGTGCCGCGGATCAGCATCTGGTCGGGCCATCCCACCCGCACCGCGACCGCCACCGGGCAGTCGGCGCCGTAGTGCGGGATCAGCTGCCGCTCGATCTCGCGCAGCGCCCGCACGCCCAGATGGATCGCCAGCGTCGCGCCCGACCGGGCGAAGGTCTCCAGAGTCTCGCCCGCCGGCATCGAGGTCGATTTCATCGACATCCGCGTCAGCACGACGGACTGCGCGATCTCGGGCACCGTCAGCTCCTGCCCCAGGGCAGCGGCGGCCGCGGCATAGGCGGGAACCCCCGGCACGATCTCGAAGGGGATGCCATCGGCCTGCAACCGCCGGATCTGCTCGGCGATGGCGCCGTAAAGCGACGGGTCCCCCGAATGCACCCGCGCCACGTCTTCGCCCCGGGCCCGTGCGGCCAGGATCTCGGCATGCGTCTCATCCAGCGTCATAGGCGCGGTATCCAGCACCCGCGCCCCCACGGGCGCCCCGGCTACGACCTCTGCCGGCACCAGCGACCCGGCATAAAGACAGACCGGACAGGCCGCGATCACGCGCTGCGCCTTCAGGGTCAG
This sequence comes from Mesobaculum littorinae, assembly GCF_004011175.1. Classification (GTDB taxonomy): domain Bacteria; phylum Pseudomonadota; class Alphaproteobacteria; order Rhodobacterales; family Rhodobacteraceae; genus Tranquillimonas; species Tranquillimonas littorinae. The sequence goes on from NZ_RQXX01000004.1 coordinate 80,070, forward strand.
CAGTTCCGGATCCCCCGGCCCCGCCCCCACGAACCAAACCTTCATGCACACCCCCAGGGGATCGCGACGCTCGATACGTTCGCGCCCCACCCTGTTTCTTTTCTTCCAAAATACTCCCGCCGGAGGCTCCCACGCAGCACCAAGCGCGCCCCTCCGCAGCGGCGATCACGCCCCTCCATCCTGCCCCTCCAGCTTCCGCGCATACCCCCGCGGCGTATAGATCCGAGCCCCCTCGCCAGAGCCATAGCCGCGCGACTGGGACGACCCCACCAGCACCACCGTCATCATGTCGACCTCGTCGACCGCCAGCGTCTCCAGCGTGCGGTGCGCCAGACACTCGTCCGGACGGCCCAGCGACCGGGCCAGCAGCACGGGCGTCCCCGCCGGGCGATGCCGCAGCAGGATGTCGCGCGCCTCGGCCAGCAACGTCCGCCGGCGGGCCGAGACGGGGTTGTAGAAGGCCACGACGAAATCGCCTTCGGCTGCCGCGTGCAGGCGTTTCACGATGTCTTCGCGCGGCGTCAGCAGATCCGACAGCGAGATCGCGCAGAAATCGTGGCCCAGAAGCGCCCCGGATCGCGCCGCCGCCGCCTGCAGCGCCGAGATCCCCGGTGCCGTCACCACCTCGGCCCGCCGCGCGGCATCGCTAACCCCACCCGCCGCCGGCCCCCGGTCCAGAAGCTCGTGCACCAGCGCGCCCATCGCATAGATCCCCGCGTCGCCCGAACAGATCAGCGCCACGCGCGCGCCCGCGCCCGCACGCTCCAGCGCGTGGCGGCAGCGCGCCTCCTCGCCCCCCAGCGGGAAATCGGCGCGCGGCTTGCCCGCGGCCAGCGGCCCAAGCAGATCGATGTAAAGGCTATAGCCCACCAGCTCTTCGGCCTCGGCGATCAGGCGCGAGGCTTCGGGCGTGCGCCACGACGCCTGCCCCGGACCGATGCCGATGATCGCCAGGTGCCCGCGACGGCGCCCCGGCAGGGCGGTCAGCGCCGCGGGAGCGCGGGCGACGGCGCAGGTGGCATTGGCGGTCTTGCGCTTCGTCACCGCCAGGTTCGCCCCGGCGCCCGCGACCGCCAGGGCGGCGCCCTCGGACACGCCGTGGCATCCGACCTCGGCAAAGACCACGTCGGAGGGGGTGGCAAGCCGGGGCGTCTCCGCCTCGAGCTCGGTTGCGGTAAACAGGCACAGGGGCACGCCCAGATCGGCCGCCAGCGCCAGCACCGCGGGCTCGTCGGCCTTGAGATCCAGCGTCGCGACGCAGGCCACCGCTTCGGGGCGCAGCCCCGCCTCGGCCAGCGTGTCGCGCACCAGAGCGCGCAAATCCTCGGGCGCGGTATCCCGGGCGCAGCCCACGCCCAGGGCCAGCCGGGTTTCGGTCCAGACCAGCGCGTCGCCCCCCGCCGCGGGTGTCAGCCGCGCCTCGCCCTCGGGACCATCCGCAGAGGCAACGCCATCGCGGGTCGCCAGAGCGTCGAGCCCCGGGGCCTGTCCGCTCAGCACGTAGGGCACGCCGGCCAGCAGATCGGCCATGACGCGCTTGGGATCGGCCGCCCCCGACACGCGCCAGCCCGCGGGCGGTTCGTCCAGCGACACGCCCAAGCTGACGTCGCCGGCCGTGGTGACCGCCGCGATCCCGCCCAGCGCATCCGCGATCCGCCGGGCCAGCCGGTTGGCCCCACGATGACCGCCCAGCAAGGGCACCACGACGGCCCCGTCGTCCGAGACCGACACCACCGGAGGTTCGGCCCGCTTGTCCGACAGAAGCGGCGCGATGCCGCGGATCAGGATGCCGCTAGCGCAGACGCCGATGACGGGAATGCCCGCGGCAAAGAGGTCGCGGGCATGGGCCAGCGCGTCGGCAAAGACCACGTCGGCCCGCTCGACACGGCCCTCGCGCCCATGCACCGGCGCGCCAAGCTCGGCCGCCACGCGGTGCGCCACGGCCTCGCCCGACCGCGACAGGGCCAGCACGACGGGGGCCAGCACGACGGGGGACGGCCCGAAGGCCGCCGCCCGCTGCGTCGCGGCGGCTGCCGGCCCGGCCTCGGGCGCAGTGGGCGCATCGGCGGCGGGGCCGCCCGGCGGCGCGGAACCGGATGCGGGCGTCTTCGGGGTCACAGCCACGGGTCCGTGCCTTTCGAGATGAGGATCATGCTGAAATAGGGCGCCTCGGCCGGGGCCTGGGCCAGCGGGCAGACCCGCTCCTCGCCCGGGATCGAGGCACGCTCGACATAGCTCGCTTGGTCGAGACAGCCGGCCCCGCGCACCGCCGCGACGATCTTCGGCAGGTGTCGCCCGACCTTCAGGATCGCCACGGTTTCGGCCGCGGCGATCCGCGCGGTCAGAACGTCCTCTGGCAGGGTGCCGGGCAGCACCGCGACGCTGTCGTTGCGCGCGGCCAGCGGGCGCTGCGCGGCGGCGGCGGCGGCGGTGAGCGAGGTCACCCCGGGCACCGCCACGACCGGGAAGCGGCCCGAGAGGCGGGCCGAAAGATACATGAACGAGCCGTAGAACAGCGGATCGCCCTCGCAAAGGCAGGCAACGTCCTGTCCGGCGGCCAAGGCATCGGCAAGGTGCGCGGCGCCCGTGTCGTAGGCGGCCTGGGCGGGCGCGCGGTCGGGGCGCATCGGAACCTCCATCGCGATTTCCCGCGCCGTTGGCGGAATATGCGCGGCGGCGATGCGGCGGGCAAAGCTGTCGGTCCCGGGCAGCACAGGGTAGGCTACGACCGGACAGGACGCGATCAGCCGCGCGGCCTTGAGCGTCAGAAGCTCCGGGTCGCCCGGGCCCACGCCGATGCCGTAGAGCGTGCCGCTCATCTCTTGACGAGGCTCCATTGCGTCACCGGCATCGACGGACGCCAGCCGCGATAGGGGCCCACCGGCTCGGCCCGCGCGACGGACAGCTGGACCAGCCGCCCGCCATGTTCGGCATGCAGCTGCATCAGCAGCGTTTCGGTTTCCAGCGTCACCGCGTTGGCGACGAAGCGGCCAAGCGGTTTCAGCGCGGCCCAGGCGGCGGCGAACACCTGCGCGTCGAATCCGCCGCCCGCAAAGATCGCATCGGGGGCGGGCAGGCCATCCAGCGCGGCGGGCGCTTCGCCCTCGACGATCTCGAACTTGGGGGTGCCGAGCGCCAGCGCATTGGCAGCAGCCATGGCCCGTCGGTCGGCACGCGGTTCGATCCCGATGGCGCGGGCGTAGCGCGCGGCGCGCATCCATTCGATGGCGACCGACCCCGATCCGGTGCCGATGTCCCACAGAAGCGCACCGCGCATCGGCATCAGCTTGGCCAGCGTCGCGGCGCGCACCTCCTGCTTGGTCATCGTGCCGTCATGGGTAAAGAGCGTGTCCTCGAGCCCGGGCACCCGGGGCAGAAGGGCGGCATCCGGCGCGGCCACACAGTCGACCGCAAGCGTGTTGAAGGCCGGGACCTCGTGCGCCCAGCCTTCGGCCGTGCCGTCAAAGCGCACCTCGCCCGACCCGCCCATGTTCGCCAGCACGGTCAGGCGCGACTGGCCGAAGCCGCGATCGGCTAGGAACCGGGCGATCTGCCCGGGGGTGTCCGACCCGGTGGTCAGGATCAGAAGCCGGGCGTCGGGCTGGATGAAGGCGATCATCTGCTCGACCGGGCGGCCGTGGACGGTGAGGGTTTCGGTGTCCGCGAGGCTCCACCCCATGCGGGCCGCGGCAAGCTGAAAGGCCGAGAGTTGGGGATGGTAGACGATCTCTTCGGGCGGAATGGCGCGGCCGATGCGGGCACCGACCGAGAACCACAGCGGATCGCCGGTGACGAGGATCACCGCGCGGCGCCCCCGCAGGGCGCGGATCGTGTCGATCATCGCGTCGAAGGGCGAAGGCCAGGACAGCCGCTCGGCCGTGACCGCGTCGGACAGGTGATGGTGCCGGTCGCCGCCGATGATGACCTCGGCCGCCTCGACCGCGGCGCGGGTGGCCGGGGTGAGGCCAGCCATCCCGTCTTCGCCGATGCCGACGATATGCAGCCAGGGCTCAGACATCGGGTATCAGCTCCTTCCGGGCCCTCGTTGCCGGCGTCGGCGAGACGTGCGCCGCGCGGCGCACCGGGCGCGGGATCATGCGCTCTCCTCCACGGCGGCGAGCGCGTTGACGGCGGCCGAGGCCATGGCCGAGCCGCCCCGGCGTCCGCGCAGGGCGACGAACTCGGCGCCGCGCGGATCGCCCGCCAGTTCCGCCTTGCTTTCGGCGGCGCCGACAAAGCCCACGGGGAAGCCCAGGATCAGCGCCGGGCGCGGCCAGCCGCGGTCGAGCTTTTCCAGAAGGTGGAACAGTGCCGTGGGCGCGTTGCCGATGGCCACCACCGCGCCGTCGATCCTGTCGTGCCAGAGCTCGACCGCCGCGGCGGAGCGCGTCGTGCCGAGATCGCGGGCGAGATCGGGGACCTCGGGGGCGTTCAGCGTCACCGCGACCTCGTTCCCGGCGGGCAGGCGGCGGCGGATGATGCCGGCGGCGACCATCTCGCAATCGCACAGGATCGGGGCGCCCGCGGCCAGCGCCGCGCGCCCCGCTTCGGCCGCGTCTGGCGAAAAGGCGAGGCGGTCGGCGATCTCGATCATCCCGCAGGCGTGGATCAGGCGGACGGCCATCGTCTCGAGCCCCGGCGGGAAGCGGTCGAGCCGGGCTTCGCGGCGCACCGTGGCAAAGCTTTCCGCGTAGATCGCGGCGGGGTCCTTCTTGTAGGGGCGCATCAGGGGCCTGCGGACGGCGTGGGGTGGAAAGATGCGCCTCCGGCGGGAGTATTTTGGAAGAGAAGAAGCCGGGGCGGTTGTGCGACGGACGGAAGCGGGGGCGTCATGGCTCAGACCTTCTTGCGCCGGGCGCTTTCGGGGCCGAGCGGGTGGTCGGCATGCGGGTAGGGCGCGTGGTGATGGCCGTGGTCGTGGTCGTGCTGGTGGCCGTGCCCGTGGTCGTGGTGGTGCCCGTGGTGCTGGTGCCCGTCGGCGTGTGGATGGTGGTGGGCAGGTCGGTGGTCGTGGTCATGGTGATGCTCGTGCGGATGGGCCTGAGCAGGGTCGTGGGTCGGCGCCTCGGGGGCGAGGCGGCATTCACCGGTGCAGAAGGTGTCGCAAAGCGTGCAGTCGGCCACCGTGGATCCCGGCGCCTGGGCGCCCTGCCCCTCGACATGGTGGTGGTGGCTTTCCTGGACCGCGCCGACCTCGGCCTCGAAGCCCAGCACCTGGGTGCGGTACTTGCACATCTGGCAATTGGGCGGCGGGGTCTCGCCCAGTTGTTCGGTGGCCCGCTCGGCAAAGGTGGCGAGAACGCCGGGGTGGTTGTTGAGGTAGCCGGCCTTGACCCATTCGATCCCCGGGTGGGCCGTCGCCACGCGGTCGGTGAAGCCGTAGATCCGGTCGATCAGGATGCCGGAGAACAGGAAGTAGGGGAACACGATCACCCGGCGGTAGCCCAGTTTGGCCACGTGTTCGAGGCAGGGTTCGACCAGCGGAAAGGTCACGCCGGAATAGCCGATTTCGCACCAGCCGAAGCCCATCCCCTCCCACAGCATGCGCGCGACCTTGGCGACGTTGGCATTCGCGTCGGGGTCCGAGGCCCCGCGGCCGATGACGACGAGGCAGGTGTCGTGCGCGGGCACCGGCCCGTGCGTCGCGTCGGCCTCGGCCACCGCGGCGGCGATACGGTCGCCCGCCGCGGCGATCATCTTGGGATCGACCCCCAGTTCGCGGCCATAGCTGACCTCGATCCCGTGGGTGGCGGCGTAGGTCGACAGCACGGTGGGGATGTCGTTCTTGGAATGCATCGCGGCAAAGAGCATACCGGGCACCGCGACGATCCGGGTGCAGCCGCGGTCGCGCAGACGGTCGAGCCCGTCGCGGATGACCGGGTTGGCGAATTCGAGATACCCGTATTCCATCTGCCAGTCCGGCGGCAGATGCTCGGGCAGGCGCGCCGCGAGGTTGGCGAATTCGTCCACCGCCGACTGGCTGCGAGACCCGTGACCGCAGAGCATCACGCCAACGCGCTGATCCGGCGCCGGCACGGTGTCGTGGCGGTGCAGCCCCTCGGGGCCCAGAGGGCCCGGGCCGGAAGCGGACACGGTGTCGGAAGAGGTGGCGGTCGCCGGGCTGGCGGGCGTCGCGGGGCGGGCGGCGGGCGTGTCGTGGGGCATGGGTATCAGTCAGCCTGCAGCTTGGAGGTGGGGAGAGGCGCCGCGATCCGGCGGCGCAGGCCGCGCAGGACCGCCAAGCCCGCGAGGGCCCCGGCCACGGCGAGGGCGAGCGCGGCAAGCCAGTGATCATGGCCCGCGACATGCGTCACGTGTCCGGGATGCCCGGATGCGGCGAGGGCGGAGCCCAGCAGTGCCGCCGCGGCCGCGCCCGGCAGGGCCACCGCCCGTGCGCGGGGGACGGCTTCGCGCGTCGTCTCGCCCATGGCCGGACCCGTTTTCGCGCCGGATGTCTGACAGAGCGTGGCCGCCGCGGCGATGCCGGGCCCGCGGGACGGGACGGGGGCCGTGATATCGAAATCGATGCGCATGATCTGTCCTGTCTGTCATCGGACCGGAGGGCGCGCCGACGCGGCGGGACCCGGGCCCCTGCAGGGCCCTCTGCCCCGGGCGCCCGCGCCGCGTCCTCGACGATGCCGCCCCCTGCCCCCGGTCTGGGTCGGCAGCGCGGGCGGCCACCTGTCCGGCCCCGGTGTGCGGGGCGTCGTCCCTTCCTCCTATAGGCAGCGTCCCCCGCCCATGCAACGGGCCCGCGGCATGACCCCTTAACCCGGCTCCCCGCACTTGGCAGCCGGACGGGTCCGCGGCACCGCCCCGTCGGCGGCTGCCCCGACACCTGCCCCGGCTACCGGCACCGGACGCCGCCTGCGGCTAGCCGTCGGCGCGCAGCGACAGGTTCTGCGGATCGTAGGGGCTGTCCTCGGTCACCTCGGCGGGCCAGAGGTCGCCCATGATCCGCACCTCGAGCCTGGTGCCCGGCGTCGCGCAGTCGGGCACGACATAGCCCATGCCGATGGACTTGCCGAAGGCCGCCGACCATCCGCCCGACGTCAGCCGCCCGACGCGGCGGTCACCCTGGTAGAGCGCCTCGCGCCCCCAGGGGTCGGCATCCTCGGGGCCGTCGATCAGAAGCGTCACGCAGGCGGTGCGCACGCCCTTGTCCTGCATCGCGGCCTTGCCGTGGAACTCCTTGCCCAGGTCGACGAAGCGGTCCAGCCCTGCCTCGAGCGGGGTGGCGTCGCGGCCAAGCTCGTTGCCGTAGGCGCGGTAGGATTTCTCCTGCCGCAGCCAGTTCTGCGCCCGCGCGCCCACGGGCACCATTCCGTGCGGCGCGCCAGCCTCCATCAGCTTGTCCCAGAGGTGGGTCTGCATCTCGATGGGGTGGTGAAGCTCCCACCCAAGCTCGCCCGTGTAGGCGACGCGCAGGGCACGGACGGGGACCATCCCCAGCTCGATATCGCGCACCGACAGCCACGGGAACCGCTTGTTCGACAGTGCGGTGTCGGGCTCGGCATCGCGGATCAGGGTCGACAGGATGTCGCGTGCCTTCGGCCCTGCCAGCGCGAAGACGCCCCATTGCGTGGTCACGTCCTGCACGTTGATGCGCCCGACCTCGGGCTCCTTCTCTGCGATGGCGTGGTAGAGGAAATCCTGGTCATAGGCGTGGTTGCCGCCGGACGAGATCAGGGTGTAGTCGTCCTCGCCCGTCCGGATGATGGTGTATTCGACGCGGATCGTGCCGGCGACGGTCAGGGCATAGGTCAGGTTGATGCGCCCGACCTTGGGCAGGCGGTTGGTGGTGAACCAGTCGAGGAACGCGGTCGCGCCGGGCCCCCAGACGCGGTGCTTGGCAAAGGCCGTGGCGTCGATCAGGCCCGCGGCTTCGCGCACCGCCTGCGCCTCGGACGCGGCGTGGCGCCACCAGTTGCCGCGGCGGAACGACCGCGCGTCGTGGTCGAAGCCTTCGGGCGCGTCCTTGGGGCCGTAGTAGTTGGGACGTTCCCACCCGTTGACGGTGCCGAACTGGGCGCCCAGCGCCTTTTGCCGGTCATAGGCCGGCGCGGTGCGCAGGGGCCGCGCGGCAGGACGCTCCTCGTCGGGGTGGTGCAGGACGTAGACGTGGGAATACGCCTCTTCGTTCTTGCGCGCGGCATACTCGGTCGTCATCCACGGCCCGTAGCGGCGGGGGTCGAGGGATGCCATGTCGATCTCGGCCTCGCCCTCGGTCATCACCTGCGCAAGGTAGTGGCCCGCCCCGCCCGCGGCGGTGATCCCGAAGCTGAAGCCTTCGGCCAGCCACATGTTGCGCAGCCCCGGGGCGGGGCCCAGCAAGGGGTTGCCGTCGGGGGTGTAGCAGATCGGGCCGTTGTAGTCGTCCTTGAGCCCCACCGTCTCAGAGCTTGGGATGCGGTGGATCATGCTCATGTATTCCTCTTCGATCCGGTCCAGATCGAGGGGGAAGAGGTCGGCGCGGAAGCTTTCGGGCACATCGTAGAGGAACCGTGCCGGCGCGCCGTCCTCGTAAGGGCCAAGGATCCAGCCGCCGCGTTCCTCGCGCACGTACCATTTCGCATCGGCGTCGCGCAGCACGGGGTGCTGTTCATGGGTCTTGCGGTACTCGACCAACGCCGGATCGGGTTCGGTGACGATGTACTGATGTTCGACCGGGATCGCGGGGATCTTGATCCCCAGCAGCCGCGCGGTGCGCTGCGCGTGGTTGCCGGTGGCGGTGACGACGTGTTCGGCCACGATCTCGGACGTCTCGCCCGAGGGGACGAGGTTGCCGCCGCGTTCGACCATCTTCGACAGCCCGACGCGCCACTCGGACCCAGTCCAGGTGTAGCTGTCGACCTGCCATTTACGCTCGACCGTGACGCCCAGCTGGCGGGCGCCCTTGGCCATGGCCATGGTGACGTCGGCGGGGTTGATGTAGCCGTCGGTGGGGTGGAACAGCGCGCCCTCCAGATCGTCGGTGCGCAACAGCGGCCAGCGTTCCCTGATCTGGTCGGGCGTCATCCATTCGAAGGGCACGCCCACCGTTTCGGCCGTGGCGGCATAGAGGCGGTATTCGTCCATCCGCGCGCTGGTCTGGGCCATGCGCAGGTTGCCCACGACGAAGAACCCGGGGTTGAGACCGGTCTCCTCCTCCAGCCCCTTGTAGAACTTGATCGAGTAGTCGTGCAGGTGGGTCGTCGCGTAGGACATGTTGAAGTAGGGCAGAAGGCCCGCGGCGTGCCAGGTCGAGCCTGCCGTCAGCTCGTCCCGTTCGAGCAGCAGCGTGTCCCACCCGGCGCGGCCGAGGTGATAGGCGATCGAGGTGCCGACGGCGCCGCCGCCGACGACCAGTGCTTTTACGTGGGTTTTCATATCAGTCATCCCTGCGCCATCCCCGACCCAAATAGGCGCGAAACGGCGATGGCTTGGGCGCGACAGCCGACGTGTTGGGCGCCGAATGCGACGTCGGGCGTCGCGGGCCACCCGACCTGCCCCCGCATGTTGCCGCCGCACGCTGCCGCCATCCGCCCGATCTGCCGCTCCCCCGTGATCACCGCTGCACCGAAGGTCGCCTGCTTCGGCACTGATCCCCCCCAGCCCGGTTGCCGTCGGCATCGCGCCCCGTGCGGTCGCTGCACGCTGGACGACACGGCACCGTGGCCGCGCGGCGGGTGTTGTCTGCCTCGCCGCTCTGGCCTATCGAGACGCCCTGAAGGGGGAGCACGCGATGCAGATCTGCCGCACGATTGCCGAAACGCGCACGATGCTGGCGGCATGGCGCCGCGCGGGCGACAGCGTGGGGCTGGTGCCCACGATGGGCGCGCTGCACGACGGTCACGCCGCGCTGGTGACCGCGGCCAGGGCCGAGCGGGACCGGGTGGTCGCGACAATCTTCGTCAATCCCACGCAGTTCGGCGACCCGCGCGACCTGGAGACCTACCCCCGCAGCGAAGCCGCCGACCTGGAGCTTCTGCGCGCCCTCGGCGCCGACGCGGTGCTGATCCCCGACGCCGCCGAGATCTATCCCCGCGACGACGAGACCATCGTCGAGACCACGCGCCTGGCCGCGCAGTTTCACGGCGCGGTGCGCCCCGGCCATTTCCGTGGCGTGGCGACGGTGGTCACGAAGCTCTTCAACATCATCCGCCCCGATGCCGCCTATTTCGGCGAAAAGGACTATCAGCAGCTGGCCGTGATCCGCCGGATGGTGCGCGATCTGCACATGGGGCTGGACATCGTCGGCGTTGCGACCTTCCGCGATGCCGACGGGCTGGCACTGTCGTCGCGCAACGTCCGCCTGACGCCCGCCGACCGCGCCGCCGCGCCGGTGCTGCACCGCGCACTGCAGGCCGGTGCCGCCGTCTACGAAAGCGGCGCCACGGTCGAGGCCGCGGCCCAGGCGATCCGCGACGTCGTCGCCACCGAACCGCGCGCCGAACTGACCGGGCTCGACATCGTCGAAGCCGGGCGCTTCGTCCCCGCCACGGGCCGCCCCGAGGGGCTCATCGGCATCATGATCTCGGCCCGGTTCGGCGAGGTTCTCCTGATCGACCAGAAAGAGGTGAGTGCATGAGCGCGCAACCCCAGAAACCCGTTCGCCGCATCACCGCGCCGCAGATCGCCGCGCGCAAGGGGGGCGACCCGATCGTGGCGCTGACCTCCTACCACGCCCACACCGCCGCCATCGTCGACCGCCATGCCGAGGTGATCCTGGTCGGCGACAGCCTGGGCATGGTGATGCACGGGATGGAATCAACCGTGGGCGTGCCGCTGGACCTCATGCTGGTGCACGGGCGCGCGGTGGTGCGCGGCACGAAACGTGCAATGGTCGTCGTCGACATGCCTTTCGGCACCTACGAGGAAAGCCCCGCCGTGGCGTTCCGCAACGCGGCCACCATCCTCAAGGAGACCCAGTGCGGCGCGGTGAAGCTGGAGGGCGGCGCCCGGATGGCCGAGACGATCCGCTTCCTGACCGAGCGTGGCATCCCGGTGATGGCGCATATCGGCCTGACGCCGCAATCGACGCTGACAATGGGCGGCTTCCGCACGCAGGGACGCGACGAAGAGACCTGGCCGCAGCACATCGCCGACGCGCGCGCGGTGGCCGAGGCCGGGGCGTTTTCGCTGGTGGTCGAAGGCGTGGTCGAACCGCTCGCGGCCGAGATCACGAAGGCCGTCGACATCCCCACCATCGGCATCGGCGCCAGCGCCGCCTGCGACGGCCAGATCCTGGTGCTCGAGGACATGCTGGGGCTGAACCCCAAACCGCCGAAATTCGTCAAGGTCTACGGCAGCATGGCAGACCAGATCGAAGCGGCCGTGAAATCCTACGCCGACGACGTCAAGACCCGCGCCTTCCCGTCCGAGGACGAGGTCTACCGCTAGGACCCGCGGGGCGGCGCCCGCGCGCCGTTTCAGCCACAGCCACCTCTGGACGAGCACACCGGGCAGACCAACAGCTATCAGTTGATCTGCCCGACCTCTCGGTCAAGCCTTTTACAAAAGGTTTATCGATCCGTCGCCTGACGGACATTCCCGCACCGCAAACGGACGACCGAGGCGCGCCCCCGGGCCGCCGCACCGTTTCGCGATTATCCGGGTTTGGAGGCCCTAATCCCTGTGACCAAGACCATCATGTCCGCCGGCGCGCTTGTCCTGCTGGGCACCGCCATTCCGGCCACGGCCCAGACGGACACCACCACCGTCGAGTTCTGGCACAGCTTCGGCGGCAGTTCCGGCGCGGCGCTGGACCGCATCATCGAAAACTTCGAAGCCGCGCATCCCGACATCGACATCGAGGCCGAGCATGTCGGGAACTACAACGACATCGTCGCGCGCCTGCAGGCCGCGATCCCCGCGAACCGCGCCCCCGACGCGGTGATCATGGAGGTCACGCGCTACGGTCTCTTCGCCGACCGCGGCGTGCTTCTGGACCTGACCGACAAGGTCGCCGCCGATCCGCTGTCCGACGATCTCTTCGACTTCGCGCGCGAAGTGGGGGTCTTCGAGGGCAAGAACTACATCGTGCCCTTCAACAGCTCGACCCCGGTTCTCTACTACAACGCCGACATCCTCGACCGGGCCGGGTTCGACGAGGAACCGCCGCTGGAAACCTACGACGACCTTTTGACCGTGGCGCAACAGGTGCAGGAAGAGCTGGGCGACGAAGGCATCCGCGGCATCTCGGCGCCGGGCCAGTTCGCGCGCTGGGGCCTGATCATGGCCAATGACAGCGACCTGATCGACAGCACCACGGGCGAGATCCTGATCGACGCGCCGAACACGGTCGAGGCCTACGAATGGATGGCGGACCTGGTGCACGAGCACGATGTCGCCTCGCCCGACAACGTCACCGACGAAGATACCGGGAAGGAGGATTTCCTGGCCGGGCGCAGCGCGATCATGATGAATTCGACCGGCAACTACGGTGAATCGAAAGAGGCGCTGGGCGACGCGCTGAAGGTCCGCCCGATGCCCTGCAACAAGGTCTGCGCCACCCCCATCGGCGGCGCCGGCATCGGCATCATCGCCTCGGCCGAGGCCCGGGTGCAGGACGCCGCCTACGACTTCATCAGCTTCGCCGCCTCGCCGGAATCGAACGCGATCTGGTTCTCGGAAACCGGCTACATGCCGATCAACCGCCACACCGCCGACCAGCAGCTGGCCAAGGACGCTCTGGCCGACAAGCCCGGGATCGACGTGGCGATCAACCAGCTCGACGTCGCGCGCGGCCGCCCGCGCCCGCCGGTCGTGACGTGGATGCGCGCCACGGAATACGACATGTGGCAGGCAATGGCGCTGGGCCAGCGCGAGGTCGAGGAGACGCTGCAGGACTTCGCCGAGCAGACCCGGCGCGAAGAGCAGCGGCAGAATTGACCCTGACCCCCGACATGTCGGCGGGCCCCGCACGGGCCCGCCGGACCGGGGCCGCCCGCCAGCAGGTCTTGCGGCGGGCGACGCCCTATCTGCTGGTCCTGCCCCTTCTGGCCTTTATCGCCACCTTCACCTACCTCCCCATCGCGATGAGCGTGAACCTCAGCTTTCGCGAATGGGATTTCCTGTCGCCCGACAAGCCCTTCGTCGGGTTCGAAAACTACCGCCTGCTGCTGACCTCGCACCAGTTCTGGAACTCGCTGCAGGTGACGGCGGTCTTCGCGCTGGTCTCGGTGCCGCTGCGGCTGGTTTTGGCGTTGGCCATCGCCAGCTACCTCGTCCGCGAAACCCTGCCCGCCCGGGTTCTGCGCGGCGCGCTGTTTTTGCCCGCCGTCACCTCGACCGTGGCGATCGGCGTCGTCTTCTCCTGGGTCTTCGCGACCGACCAGGGGCTGGTGAACGGGCTCTTCCAGCTTCTGGGCCTGCCCAAGGTGACGTGGATGCAGGACCCGCAGCTGGCGCTTTGGGTGCTGATCCTCGTCAACACGTGGAAGCAGCTGGGCTACGACATCATCATCTACATCGCCGGACTGCAGGCCGTGCCGGGCGAGCTTTACGATGCGGCTTCGGTCGATGGCGGGCGACGGTTTCACGTGTTTCGCCGGGTGACCGTGCCGCTGGTGATGCCGACGACCTATTTCCTGCTGGTGATCTCGGTCATCGACGCGTTCCAGGTCTTTACCATCGTCGACGTGATGACCCGGGGCGGCCCGGCGGGGGCGACAGACATGCTGGTCAACATGCTCTACCGCGTGGGCTTTACCCTGTTCGACATCGGCACCGGATCGGCGCTGGCGGTACTTCTGTTCATCCTGCTCATCACGCTGGCAGTGGTGAAGGCCCGCGTGATCGGGCGGAAGGTGCATTATGACTCGTGACCGCATGCTGACGCTGGGCGCGCTGGCGGCGGGGCTCCTGTTCCTGTCGCCGGTGCTCTATTCGATCTGGATGTCGTTCCAGACGGCGAACGCCTACTATACCGGCACGCTGGATTTCACCCTGCGCAACTACGCCGTGTCGATCGGCGACTACGGCTTTGCCCGCTACCTGATGAACAGCATCATCGTCTCGGGCCTCGTCACCATCGCGGGGCTGGCGATGGCGACGATGGCGGCCTTTGCCTTCGCGCGCTGGACCTTTCGCGGCGGCAATCTGCTGTTCGCCGCCGTGGTCGCGACGCTGATGATCCCCAGCCACATCACGCTGATCCCGAACTACCTTACCCTAGCGCGGGTCGGGCTTCTGGACACCTACGCGGGGCTGATCCTGCCCGCGATCTCGAACGGCTTCGCCGCGTTCTTCCTGCGCCAGTACATCCGCGGCATCCCCCGCGCGCTGGACGAAGCCGCCTACATGGACGGCGCCACGCCCCTGCAGGTGCTGTGGCGGGTGATCGTGCCGGTGGCGCGGCCCGCGATCCTGTCGATGGGCCTCTTCATCTTCATATCCGAGTGGAACAACTACATCTGGCCGCTCGTCGCCGTCAGCGACCAGGACCTCTATACCCTGCAGATCGGCCTGGCGCGGCTTTACAAGCTGAACCCGGGCGAGGGGTCGATCGACTGGCCGCTGGTGATGGCGGCCTCGACCCTGACGATCCTGCCCGTCCTCCTCGGTTTCCTGCTGGTCGAACGCCACCTCGTGCGCGGCATCACCATGGGGGCCGTCAAGTAATGGAGCATCACATGACCCGCATCGCCTCGCACCGCGGCGGCACGCTGGAATTCGGCGACTCGACGCCGCAAGGCTTTGCCGCCACCGCCGTCCTGCCGCTGGAGGAGGTCGAATTCGACGTCCATCCCACCGCGGACGGCGCGATCATGGTGCATCACGACGCCACGCTCGACCGCACCACCGACCGAAGCGGCGCCATCGCCGCATTGACCGAGGCCGAGGTGCGCGCGGCGGTGATCGACCATGCCGCGGGCGGGCACCCGATTTCGCTGGCCGAGCTCTGCGGGATCTTTCGCGACAGCCCGGTCGCCTTCCGCTGCGAGATCAAGCCCGGGGTCGACGGGCTGCCCTATGCAGGCTTCGTACCCCGGGTGGTCGACGCGCTCGCCCACGGCGGGATGCTGGAGCGGACGGGCTTCAGCGCGTTCCCGCTGGAAACGCTCGAGGCGCTGGGACAGGCCAGCGACCGGCCGCGACTGTGGCTGGTCAGTCCGCCGGTGCTGCGGCAGGTGGGGACAGCGGGCGTGATCGAGTTGGCCCGCGCACGGTCCATCCCCGAGATCGGGGTGCATGTCGACACCGCCACGCCCGAGCTGATGGCACGGGTGCAGGACGCGGGGCTCGACTTCGGGGTCTGGGGCGCCCACGGCGCGACGCAGATCGACGCGGCTCTGGCGCTTGGCGTCAAGGTCTTCACCACCGACCGTCCCAGCCTTGCCATCGCGCGGCGCGCCGCTTTCCGGGGGGACGCGGCATGAGCGCGATCCAGCTGACCGACATCGTCAAGAGCTACGCCCACGGCCCGCAGGTGCTGCACGGCGTGTCGATGGACATCCGCGACGGCGAGTTCGCCGTGATCGTCGGCCCCTCGGGCTGCGGCAAGTCCACGCTGCTGCGGCTGATCGCGGGGCTGGAACAGGTCTCGGGCGGGGACATCACCATCGGCGGGCAGCGCGCCAACGACATGGCGCCGCAGGACCGCGACATCGCGATGATCTTCCAGAACTACGCGCTTTATCCGCACATGACGGTGCGCCAGAACATCGCCTTCGGGTTGGAATTGCGCCGCGTGCCAAGGGCCGTCCGTACCGCCCGGGCCGAAGAGGTCGCCGCGATGCTGCGCCTGACCCCCTATCTCGACCGCAAGCCCGGCGCGCTGTCGGGCGGGCAGCGGCAGCGGGTGGCGATGGGCCGGGCCATGGCGCGCGACACCACGACCTTCCTGATGGACGAGCCCCTCTCGAACCTCGACAACGCGCTGCGCACCGAGATGCGGACCGAGATCAAGGAGCTTCACGGCAAGCTCAAGGCAACGATCGTCTACGTCACGCACGACCAGACCGAGGCGCTGTCGCTTGCCGACCGTGTGGCCGTCATGAAGGACGGCCACCTGCAGCAATTCGACACGCCCGAGGCGATCTACGACCGGCCCGCCAACCGCTTCGTCGCCGGGTTCCTGGGGCAACCCGCGATGAACTTCGCCCTGGCCCGCGATCTGCCCGGACTGCGGGCGCCGGGCGACAGCATCGCCGGGCTGCGGCCCGAGGCGCTGTCGCTGCACGGCACCGCCCCCGGCGGGCCCGCCCTGCGCGCCCGCGTCACGCTGTCCGAGATGACGGGCTCGGGCGTGATCCTGCATTGCGACACCGACGCCGGACGGATGACCGCGGTCACCCCGCGCCACGCGCTTCCCCCCGACCCGGGCGCATTATGGCTGGGTTTCGACCCCGCCCGGGTGCATCTTTTCGATGCCGCCACAGGGACCCGGCGCCCGGCCCCCGCGGCCCAGCCGCACACGGCCAACCTCTCGGCCTGACCCGCCCGCCGGGGACCGACCGGCGCCGACCACGATGATCCCCGGCCCCGGCAGGGCCCGTCCGCCTGCGCCGCCCGCCTGCCCTGCCCGCCTGCGCCGCGTGCCGTGTGCGCTGGCGCAGGGGCCCCGCGCCCCCCTGCCCCTCTGTGCGTCGGGGCAGGCTATGCTAGCTCTTTGCCCAACAGCAGCATGCAGGAGAGGTCACATGGGAAAACTCGTCGAAGGCGTCTGGAAGGACCAGTGGTACGACACGTCGAAAACCGGCGGCAAGTTCGTGCGGTCGGAGCAGTCTTTCCGCAACTGGATCACCGCGGACGGCAGCGCCGGCCCCTCGGGCGAGGGCGGGTTCAAGGCCGAGGCGGGGCGTTACCACCTCTATGTCAGCTATGCCTGCCCCTGGGCCAACAGGGCGCTGTTCTTCATGAAGCTGAAAGAGCTCGACGGCCTGATCGACGTCTCCGTCGTCCATCCCGAAATGCTGTCCGAAGGGTGGGAGCTGCGCACCGACTGGCCCGGCGCCACGGGCGACAAGCTCTTTGGGCTACCCTACCTGCGCGACGTCTACCTCAAGGCGGCGCCCGAGATGTCGGGCCGCGTGACCGTGCCCGTGATCTGGGACAAGGAGCGCGGCACCATCGTGTCGAACGAAAGCGCCGAGATCATCCGCATGTTCAACGAGGCCTTCGACGGGATCACCGGCAACACCGACGATTACTGGCCCGAGGAGCTGCGCGACGCCATCGCGCCGATCAACGACCGGGTCTACGACACCGTCAACAACGGCGTCTACAAGGCCGGCTTCGCCACCAGCCAGGAGGCTTATGACGAGGCGGTGCACCCGCTGTTCGACTCGCTCGACTGGCTTGAGGGCATCCTGTCGGAAAACCGCTACCTGCTTGGCGACCGGATCACCGAAGCGGACTGGCGGCTGTTCTCGACGCTGGTGCGGTTCGATCTGGTCTACCACCTGCACTTCAAGTGCAACCGCAAGCGGATCATCGACTACCCGAACCTCTGGGCCTACACCCGCGAACTATACCAGTGGGAGGGGCCGGGCGGCGCCATCCGCGATACCGTCCACCTGGACCACATCGTGCGACACTACCACTACAGCCATGACACGGTGAACCCCTACCGGATCATCCCGATCAACCCGGTACTCGACTGGGAAGAGCCGCATCATCGGGGCGACTGACGCGGTCGTTCGCCCCGGGGCCCACCCCGGGGCACACCGTGCCCGCGGTCATCACCACCGCTGCGCGCGACGCAGTCCGCATGACCACGTCGGCGCGCGATACCGGGCGTTCCGCGTAATGCGCCACGATCGCCGCCAGATCTCCGGGTGGGGTGCGGCTGTTGAGCGAGGTCGCGGCATTCGGAATGTGGCGGAACACCGACCCGTCCGAGAAAAAGCTGCTCGGCGTCACCGGGATGACCGGCATGTCGGGCAGCCGGTAACTGACGAAGTCCGACACCGCCATCGGGCTGCCCCGGGTCAGGCCCAGATCCAGCACCACCGCATCGAAATCCTCGAACTGCAGCGCCTGGATCGCAGAGTCCTGCGAATCCACGATGCGCACCTCGGCCCCTGCCACGCGCCCGAGATGCGCGGACCAGAGCTGGGCCAGGGCCAGTTCGCTTGCAACAATAAGTATCTTCATAAAAAACACTCAACGACTAGGATTGCGAGCACTTCTCGCGACAAACATAACACCGAGATGCGAACAATGCCACTAAATGGCCATCTAATCACCTCAATTCGTGATATGGTAGAATACTCCTTTCATTCGGCCACCGATAGGCGAGGTTCTGCCGCATGAGCGTCGGGCCCACCTGGATCACGGTGTGCGACACCTGCAAGGAGGGCGGCGTACCCGGCCCCGAGGGGGCGCAACCGCGCGGCACCCATCTGTTCGAGCTGATCGAAGAGCGTCTGTCGCCCGAGGACCCCGACCTGCGCCTGCGCCGCACGTCCTGCCTGATGGGCTGCGCGTCGGGCTGCAACGTGGCGATCCAGGCGGCGGGCAAGCTGTGCTATACGCTCGGCCGGTTCGACGCGGGGCCCGAGACGGCGCAGGGGATCCTCGACTGGGCGCGGCTGCATGCGGCCAGTCCCAGCGGCCAAGTGCCCTACCGGACATGGCCCGCGGCGGTGAAGGGGCATTTCGTGACCCGCCATCCACCACTGCCCGAGACATGAGCGCGGCATGAGCGCCCCCGCCCCGGGCCCGCACGCGTCCCGCTCGCGTCCGTCCACGCCGCGCGACCATGGCGGCGGCATCGATGCGGCGATGGCCCGCTGGGGCGGCGAACGGGACGGCTGGATCGACCTGTCGACCGGCATCAACCCGGTGCCCTATCCGATCCCGGACCTTTCCCCCGGCTGCTGGACCGCCCTGCCCGACCGCGCCGCCACGGCGCGGATCACGCAGGCGGCGCGCAGCTTCTGGGGCGTGCCCGACGGTGCGGGCGTGCTGGCTGCGCCCGGCGCCTCGGCCCTTATCGCACGGCTGCCCGCGGTGACCGGCGGCCCGGCCCATATCCCGGCGCCCACCTACAACGAACACGCCGCCGCCTTTCGCGCCGCGGGCCACGATGTGGCGAGCATGGATACCGGCCAGCCGGTGCGGGTGCTGGTCCATCCCAACAACCCCGACGGTAGGCTCTGGTCCACTTCCGACGTCGGCGCCGCCGAGGCGGGCATGGCTGGCAGCAGCAAGACGGGCATCAGCAGGGCGGGCAGCAGCAGGACGCACGGGCACCCGCAGCGCAGCCAGCCGTCGGGCGCGCCCCACTCCGGCGGGACACGGCGCGCCTTTGCGGCCCCTGACTGGACGATCATCGACGAAAGCTTCTGCGACGTGGTCCCCGGGGCCTCGCATATCTCGGCCGCCGCCCGCCCCGGTGTCGTGGTGCTGAAAAGCTTCGGCAAGTTCTGGGGCCTGGCCGGCCTGCGGCTGGGCTTTGCCGCGGCCACGCCCGACACGCTGTCGCGGCTGGCCGAGATGCTGGGCCCCTGGCCCGTGTCGGGCCCCGCGCTGGAGATCGGGGCGCGCGCGCTTGAAGACAGCGCCTGGGCCAAGGTCACGCGCGACAGGCTGGGCCGCGATGCGGACCGTCTGGATCGCCTGATGCAAGGCGCGGGGGCGCGGGTCGCCGGGGGCACCACGCTCTTCCGGCTTTACGAGGTCGAGGATGCGGCGCACTGGCAGGATCGGCTGGGTCGCGCGCATATCCTGTCGCGCGTCTTTCCCTACGCGCCGCACTGGCTGCGGCTGGGCCTGCCCGCCCCGCGGGACTGGCCACGGGTCGAGGCCGCGCTGTGCTAGACGCCGCCTACCCCCTTTTTCTGGCCATGATCCTAGACGCAGCGCTGGGCGAACCCGACTGGATGTGGCGGCGCTGGCCGCATCCGGCGGTGCTGATGGGCCGGGCCATCGGGCGGGGTGATGCCTGGCTGAACCGCGGGCGCCATCGGCGGGCGCGTGGCGCGACGCTCTTGGGCGCGCTCTGCCTCACCGCCTGGGTGCTCGCGGACCTGGTCGAGGCGCTGCCGCTGGGCCCCTTGCCCGAAGCCATCGCGGGGGCGATCCTTCTGGCACAGCGCTCGCTCTGTGACCATGTCGCCGCGGTGGCCATGGCGCTGCGCCGCTCGACGAGCGAGGCGCGCGGCGCGGTCGCGATGATCGTCGGCCGCGACACGGCGGGCATGCAGGACCCCGACATCGCCCGCGCCGCCATCGAATCCGGGGCCGAGAACTTTTCCGACGGGGTGATCGCCCCGGCCTTCTGGTTCCTGCTGCTGGGGCTGCCGGGGATCGCCGTCTACAAGATGGTGAACACCGCCGACAGCATGATCGGCTACCGCACGCCGCGGCACGAGGCCTTCGGCTGGGCCGCCGCCCGGCTGGACGATGTGCTGAACTGGGTGCCCGCGCGGCTGACCGCCCTGATCTTCGCCACGCTCGGGCGGTGCCTGCGCGACCGCGACGCCATCGCATCCGAGGCCCGGCGCCACCGATCACCCAACGCGGGCTGGCCCGAGGCCGCACTGGCCCGGGCGCTGGGTGTCGCGCTGTCGGGGCCGCGCTCGTACCACGGGCGGCGCAAGGCCTTTCCCTTCGTCAATCCGCGCGGGCGGCACGACGCGGGGCCCGAGGACATCGACGCCGCCATGCGCCGGATCTGGCAGGGATGGGCTGTCGCTCTCGCGGTTGTGGGGGCGCTTGCATTGGTCTGAGCCGCCCAGCCTGCTAGGGTCCGCCACAACTTCGCCCCGACCCTTGCAAGGATGCAAAAGGCAGATCGAATGACCCGACCGACGCTGACATTGGCCGCCCTGACGCTGGGCGCCGCCACCACGGCCCTTACCCCCGCCGCATGGGCGCAACAGGACGCCACCGCCGCCGAAACCGACGCGCAGCCCCCGCTCGCCGTGCAATGCGGTGGCGATTTCGCCAGCTTCAAGGCCGCCGCCGAAGAGGCCGCGGTGGCGCAGGGCGCCGACCCCGCCGCCGCCGCGCGGTTCTTCGACGGTATCCGGCGCGACCCCGAGGTGATTGCCGCCGACCGTCGTCAGGGCGTGTTCCAGCTTCCCTTCATCGACTTTTCCCGCCGCCTGATCAGCCAGGCCCGGATCGACCGCGGGCAGGCCATGTCGGACAAGTGGGACGACGTTTTCACCGCGATCGAACGCGACTACGGCGTCTCGCGCGGTGTCCTGCTGGCCTTCTGGGCGTTCGAGACGGACTACGGCGCGGTGCAGGGCGACTTCAACACCGCCAATGCCCTCGTCACCCTCGCGCATGATTGCCGCCGGCCCGAGCTGTTCCTGCCGCAGGTCTTCGCCGCGATCGAGCTGTCACAGCAGGGCGGCATGGATCCCGACACCACCACCGGTGCCTGGGCAGGCGAGATCGGCATGGTGCAGATGCTGCCCGAGGACATCCTGGACAACGGCGTGGATGCCGACGGCAACGGCACGGTCGAGCTCAAGACCTCGGCCCCCGATGCGCTGACCTCGGGCGCGGCGATGCTGCGGGATCTGGGCTGGCGCGCGGGCGAGCCCTGGCTGGAAGAGGTCGAGGTGCCCGACGATCTGGACTGGTCGCGCACCGGGCTCGACACCACGCTACCGGTCGCCGATTGGGAGGCGATGGGCGTCACCCCGCGCGATGGCGACTGGGACGGCGCCGACCTCTCGGCCTCGCTGCTGCTGCCGCAGGGGCGCAAGGGGCCGGCCTTTGTCGCCTATCCGAACTTCATTGTCTATTTCGAGTGGAACCAGAGCTTTGTCTACGTGGCGACGGCTGCCTATTTCGCCACCCGGCTAGAGGGCGCGCCGGTCTATGATGCGGGCAATCCCGACCCCGGGCTGGGCGAGGCGCAGATGATCCGCCTGCAGGAGGCGCTGCAGGCCAGGGGCTATGACGTCGGCGGCGCCGACGGCATCCTGGGCGAGATGACGCGAGAGGCCGTGCAGGCCGAGCAGGAAAAGCTGGGCCTGCCCGCCGACGCCTGGCCCACGCCGGCGCTGCTGGACCGCATGTAGGCGTCAGAGATCGGGCGGGAAGCCGAACCCTTCGGGGATCGCGTCCCGCCCGTCGAGCACCAAGTCGGCCATCACCTGCCCCACCATGGGCGCGACGCCGAAGCCGATCTTGAACCCGCCATTGGCGACGAAGTGGCCCGGTCGGCCGGGCCATTCGCCCAGAAGCGGCGCGCGCGAATAGGCGCGCGGCCGCAGCCCCGCCCAGCGCGCGATAACAGGCGCCTCCCGCAGCGCGGGGATGACGCTGCGGGCGCGGTCGATCACGTCGTCCAGCTGGGCGTCCGTGTCCGTCCCCGCGAACTCCCTCTCGGAGGTCGAGCCGATGGCGGTCGTGCCGTCGAGATGGGGCACGATATGCAGCCCCCCGGCAAAGATCTGCGGCGCCAGCGCGGCGCCGGTGCCCAGCAGGGCGGCCTGCCCCTTGACCGCGACGCCGAGGGCGCGCCCAAAGGCGCGGCTCAGATCCTCCAGCCCCGCGGCGCCGGTGGCCCAGATCACGGCGCCCTCGGGCGCGGCGGCTTCGGGAAGGGCGGCTTCGGAAACGGCGGCTTCGGGCACGGCGGCGGTCGTGATCTCCCCGCCGCGGGACCGGATCGCTCCGGCAAGCGCCGCCACCGCCTGCGCGGGATGGATGTGCGCGCTGAGCGTATCGCGGACATAGGCGCCGGATCCGGCCTCGGGCAGCCAGCCCGGCGGCAGTCCGGCCGCCGCGGCCTCGGCATCGATCACCGCCCAGACCGCCTCGCCCCGCCATAGCGCCGCCGCGCTCGTGGCGCGGGACTGCGCCAGTTCGACCGCCCGTGTATCGGCAAGGGGCTGGATGCGCCCATGGGGGGCATAGCCCGTGGGGCGCCCCGACAGTGCCTCGACCTCGGGCCAGAATTCGCGCGCCAACAGAAGGCTTTCCAGCTGGAACGCCTTTTTCGGGTTCCAGTTCTCGGGCACGTGCGGCGACAGCGCGCCCACGATCCCGCCCGATGCGCCCGCGCCCGGCCCGCCGGGATCGACGACGCGCACCCTTGCACCGCGTTTGAGACAGGCATAGGCAACCGAGAGTCCGAAGATCCCCGCGCCCATGACGGTGACGTCTGCCGCTGCCATTCTCTCGGACCTCGTTTCCGATACGCGCCGGGTCCGGATCCCGGCCTATCCTCGGGAGGTGCGGTGCCAGAGCCTTTTGCCGAAGTCCAGTGGCGGACCGAGGGGACCCCGGTCTCGACCCGGTTCGAAGATCCCTACTTCTCGCTCGATAACGGGCTTGAAGAGACGCACCACGTGTTCCTCGACGGCAATGGCCTCCCGGGGCGGTTTCGCGACGGCTTCGCCATTGCCGAGCTGGGCTTCGGCACCGGGCTGAACGCGCTGGCCGCCTGCGCCGCATGGGAGGCCGCCGCGATCCCGGGCGCGTTCACCTTTACCTCGTTCGAGGCCTTCCCGATGACGGGGGATGATATGGCGCGTGCCCTGTCGGCCTTTCCCGCGCTGGCGCCGCGCGCCGCGGCATTGCACGACGGCTGGGCGCGGGGTCTGCGCGAGATGCGACTGGGCCCGATGAAGCTCTGCGTGATCGAGGGTGATGCCCGCGCCACCCTGCCGGCCTGGACCGGCACCGCGGATGCCTGGTTCCTCGACGGCTTCGCCCCGGCCCGCAACCCCGAGCTTTGGGACCCCGACCTTTTGTCGGCCGTGGCCGGGCATACCCGCCCCGGCGGGACCGCCGCCACCTATACCGCCGCGGGCCACGTGCGCCGCGCGCTGCAATCGGCGGGCTTTGACGTGGCGCGCGTCCCGGGCTTTGGCCGCAAACGGCACATGACCCGCGCGGTGATCGCATGACCCCGCCCGACGCCGCCCGCAGCGACGCCCGGGTGCTGGCCGCGGATCAGGGCGACGGGCCCCGCGACACCACGCGTCTGGGCATCCTCGCCATGTGCCTGACGACGTTCATCTTCGCGGCGCAGGACGGCATTTCGCGCCACCTGGCGGCGGAATACAACGTGCTGATGGTGGTGATGATCCGCTACTGGTTCTTCGCCGCCTTCGTGATCGCCATCGCGACCCGCAAGGCCGGAGGACTGCGCAAGGCAGCCGCCACGACCCAGCCGCTGCTGCAGGCGGCACGGGGGCTGATCCTGGTCTTCGAGGTCAACATCATGATCCTCGCCTTCGTGTTCCTCGGACTTGTCGAGGCGCACGCGATCTTTGCCTGCTATCCGCTGATCATCGCCGCGCTTTCGGGGCCGATCCTGGGCGAGCGTGTGGGCTGGCGGCGGTGGACCGCGATCGGCATCGGCTTTGTCGGCATCCTCGTGATTTTGCAGCCGGGGGTCGCGATGTTCTCGCCCGCCGCGCTCATCGCGCTTGCTTCTGCCACGCTCTTCGCGCTCTACGGCCTGCTTACGCGCTATGCCGCGCGGCGCGACACCGCCGCCACCAGCTTTTTCTGGACCGGAACCGTGGGGGCGGCCGCGCTGACCGTCATCGGGATCTGGCAGTGGGAGCCCATGACCGCGCCCGACTGGGCGTGGATGGCGATCCTGTGCGTCACGGCGTCCATCGGGCACTGGCTGCTGATCAAGACCTACGAGCTGGCAGAGGCCAGCGCGGTGCAGCCCTTCGCCTACCTTCAGCTTGTCTTCGCCTCGATCATCGGGGTGACGCTGTTCGGCGAAACGGTGCGGACGAATGTCGCCATAGGCACCGGTATCGTCGTCTGCGCGGGCATCTTCACGCTATGGCGCGACGGTCGAGCCAGGAAAAGGCGCGGCGGCAACCGGCCCTGAAGCGGCGGCAACCTTCGCCGCGTCGGGCCGCGGCCCGGGGGCGTGAGGCGCCTCACACCCCATACCCTGTCCGCGCGCCCCGGGTTTCGCGCCCCTGCGGGTGTCCGTGACCCCCGGGGGGCCTCACCGACAGCGACAGCTTCGCATCGTCCGGGCGGCGAGGTCGGGGCGGCGCCTGTCAGGCGCCTGTCCGTTTCTCGATCGCATCCCAGATGCGGCCCGCGACGTCGATACCATCGAAACGCTCCAGCTCCTGGATGCCGGTGGGCGAGGTCACGTTGATCTCGGTCAGCCGGTCGCCGATGACGTCGATACCGACGAAGATCTGGCCCTTCTCGCGCAGCGTGGGGCCGATGGCGGCGCAGATCTCGCGGTCGCGCTTGGTCAGCTCGGACGGCACCGGCTTGCCCCCGACATGCATGTTCGACCGGGTTTCGCCCTCGGCCGGGACGCGGTTGATGGCGCCCACCGGCTCGCCGTCCACGAGGATCACCCGCTTGTCGCCCTTCGAGACGGCGGGCAGGAAGGCCTGTGCGATCAGGGGCTCGCGATTCAGCTGCGAAAAGAGCTCGTGCAGGCTGGCGAGGTTGCGGTCGTCCGGGCCCAGCCGGAAGACACCGGCACCGCCGTTGCCGTAGAGCGGCTTGACGATGATGTCGCCGTGATCACGCTTGAACTGCCGCAGCGCGGCGAGGTCGCGGGCGATCATCGTCGGCGGGATAAGCTCGGGGAACCGCAGGACAAGCAGCTTCTCGGGGAAGTTCCGCACCCAGAAGGGATCGTTCACCACGAGCGGCTTGGGGTGCAGGACGTCGAGGATGTGGGTCGAGGTGATATAGGCCATGTCGAAGGGGGGATCCTGGCGCAACCAGATCACGTCAACCGTCGACAGGTCGATCTCCTCGATCTCGGACAGGGTGACATGGTCGCCCTTGACGCGACGCACCTCGGCCCAGCGACCGCGCGCGGTGACCTTGCCATCGCGCCACGCCATCTGGTCCGGGCCGTAGACGAACAACCGGTGCCCCCGGGCCTGCGCCGCCTCGGCCAGGCGAAAGGTGCTGTCGGCGTTGATGTCGACGGCCTCGATAGGGTCCATCTGAAAGGCGACGGTCAGGGTCATGCGGTCCATCCGGCTAGGGCTGTGCCGACCTTACATGGCGCAGCACCGTCCGGCTGACAATGCCCGGCACGGCAGGAAGGGGACGCAGAGCGCGCGCGGGTCCCTAAAGAAACGCGTTCTCGCAGATGTCGATACGCCCGGTGCGGTCGACCAGCGCGACATCGAAGCGCGCCGGCGTGTTCTGCCCCGCCGGTTCGCCCGCCAGGTATTCGCCGGCCGCTGCAAAGATCCGCTCGATCTGGCGCGGCGAGACCCGCGCGGCAGCGGCGGCATGGCTGCGGCTGGCCTTGACCTCGATGAAGACGACATCGTCGCCGTCGCGGGCGATAAGGTCGATTTCGCCGGAGCGACCGCGCCAGCGGCGCCCCGCGATCCGATGGCCGCGGGCCGTGTAGTGCGCGGCGACCTGATCCTCGGCCGCAAGGCCCGCGTGATAGGAAACGCGTCCACTCATGTCTCGTCCCTTCCCTGTGCGCCGCCCATCTCTAGCGCCGCCTGGTACACATCGCGCCGTTTCAGCCCCAGCCGCTCTGCCACCTCGCGTGCGGCATCCTTGACGCTCTGTCCCGGCAGGGCCGAGGCAAGGGCCGCGCGCATGTCCTCATCGCTGGCAGTGCCGCGGTCGCGGTCGACCACCAGAACGACCTCGCCCTTCAGGGCGGGGCCCTCTTCCAGCCTTTGCCGCAGGGCCGAGAGCGGCCCGCGCATCACCTGTTCGAATTTCTTGGTCAATTCCCGGCACAGCGCCGCCTCTCTGTCGCCGAGTGTGGTCTCCATTTCCTTAACAGTTTCCAAACATCGCTTCGGCGACTCAAAGATAATCAGGGTCGCGGGCACGGGGGCCAGTTCCGCCAGCGCCTTGCGCCGCGCCGCGCCACCCGTCGGCAGGAACCCCGCGAACAGGAACCTGTCGCTGGGCAGGCCCGACAGCGTCAGCGCCGCCAGCGCCGCCGAGGGCCCCGGCGCACCGGTGACGTGGTGCCCGGCGATCGCCGCCTCGCGCGCCAGCGCATAGCCGGGATCCGCGACCAGCGGGGTGCCGGCCTCGGAGGCATAGGCGACCGACCTGCCCTCGGCGATCATCGCCAGAAGCCGCGGACGCACCGTGCGGCCGTTGTGATCGTGGTACGAGATCACCGGCCGCCCGCCCACCGCGATGCCATGGATCTCCATCAGCTTGCGGGCGGTGCGCGTATCCTCGGCCGCGATCACGTCGGCCGAGGCCAGGATGTCGAGCGCCCGCAACGTGATGTCACGTGCCGTCCCGATCGGCGTGGCCAGAAGGTAGAGCCCCGCCTTGAGCGGGCGGATTTCGGCGCGCTCGGTCATTGTCCAGTTCTCCCGCAATTTACAGCAAGGTCGCATCCGCATAGGGTCGCCCCGACCCCGCGACGTTCCCAACCTGTACGAGGATCAGCCCATGCTTGCCACCCTAAGCACCTTGCCGGCGCGACTTGCCCGGATCGTGCTCGGCCTCGCGCTTATCGCCGTTGCCGCCTGTGAACCCGTGGGGCTGACCGGCCCCGGAGGCGGGTCCGGACAGCGAATCGACCCCGGTGCGCCCGTGCCCGTGGCCCTGCTGGTGCCGCGCAGCGCCCCCGACGGCGGCGCGACCATCGCGCAAAGTGCCGAGAATGCCGCGCGTCTTGCCATGGCCGACCTGAACGGGGTCGAGATCGACCTGCGCGTCTACGACACCGGCGGCGACCCGTCGCGCGCCGCACAGGTGGCAAACCAGGCCGTGTCCGAAGGCGCCAAGGTGATCCTCGGGCCCGTCTTCTCGCAGACCTCGAACGCCGCCGGGCTTGCCGTCGCGTCGAAGGGCGTGAACGTGCTGTCGCTCAGCAACAACAGCTCGATCGCGGGCGGCAACGTCTTCGTCCTGGGCAACACCTTCCAGAACACCGCCGACCGGCTGGTCCGCTATGCCGTCGCGCAGGGCAAGGGCAACATCTACGTCATCCACGGCAACGACGTGGCCGAGATCCAGGGCCGCGACGCGATCGCCGCAGCAGCTCGTAACGCAGGCGCCCGCGTCGTCGGCACCGGTGGCTTCGAGCTCAGCCAGAATGGCGTCACCCAGTCGGTGCCGCGCCTGGCCGAGGAAGCCCGCGCCTCGGGCGCCGACGCGGTGTTCCTGACCTCGGGCAACACCGGCGCCCTGCCGTTCCTTGCCGACCTCCTGCCCGAAAACGGGCTGACGCCGCAGGTGGCGCAGTATGTCGGCCTGCAGCGGCTCGACATCCCGTCCGAGGCGCTTTCGGTGCGCGGGCTGCAGGGATCGTGGTTCGCCCTTCCCGACCGCGCCGTCGCCGGCCAGTTCGCCGCGCGCTACCGCGCCCGCTACGGCGGCGATCCGCACCCCATCGTGGCCGCGCCCGCCTATGACGGCATCGCCGCGATCGGCGCGCTGGTCGCCGAGGGGCGCGCCGACGCCCTGTCGCGCCGCAGCCTGACGCAGACCGACGGTTTCTCGGGCGCCTCCGGCGTGTTCCGCCTGCAGGCAGACGGCACCAATCAACGCGCGCTTGCCGTCGCGCAGATCCGCAACAATCAGGTGATTGTGATTGACCCTGCCCCCAGAAGCTTCGGCGGCGGTTTCGGTTTCTGAACCGGCCCCCTCGAACGACACCCACCGCGTGCCGGACGGTCTGATCCGTCCGGCACGCGACATTTTCGACCGTGTGGACGTGCGCCACCGCATCGACGCCGCCATTGCCGCGGACGACAGCGATACCGGCGCGCGCCGCAGGATCATCACCGCCGAGATCAAAGCGGCGATGGATGACGGCCGCGCGCTGATCGCCCGCGCCTTTTCCGAAGCGCCGCGACAGGCGCGACAGGTCGTCGCCTCGTACAGCTACCTGACGGATTGCATCGTCACGACGGTCTTCGACTGCGCGCTGCAACATTTGCACCCGCGCCCGACCCCCACCGAGGGCGAACGCCTCGCCGTGCTGGCCGTCGGCGGCTATGGCCGCGCCGAGATGGCGCCGTTTTCCGACGTAGACCTGCTGTTCCTCAGCCCGTGGAAGCTGTCGCCCTGGGCCGAGGGCCTGATCGAATCCATGCTCTACGTGCTGTGGGACCTGCACCTGAAGGTGGGGCATTCCAGCCGCACTGTGAAGGACTGCCTGCGTCTGGGGCGCGAGGATTACACCATCCGCACCGCCCTGCTGGAACACCGCTTCCTGGCCGGCGACCCCGCGCTGGAGGAAGAGCTTGGCCGCCGGCTCTGGTCGGACCTCTTCCGCGGCACCGCCACCGATTTCGTCGAGGCCAAGCTGGCCGAGCGTGACGAACGCCACCGCAAGCAGGGTGGCCAGCGCTACGTGGTCGAGCCCAACGTGAAGGAGGGCAAGGGCGGGCTGCGCGACATGCAGACGCTGTTCTGGATCGCCAAGTACGTCCACGGCGTGACCGATGCCTCGGCCCTCGTCGACCGCGGCGTCTATTCCCGGTCCGAGTTCGACGAACTGATCCGGGCCGAGGATTTCCTGCTGGCGGTGCGCTGCAACATGCATCTCATCGCCAACCGCGCCTCCGATCTTCTGACCTTCGACATGCAGATCGAGGTGGCCGAGCGCATGGGCTTTGCCGATCGCGGCGGGCGCCGCGGCGTCGAGCACTTCATGCAGACCTATTTCCGCCACGCCACGCAGGTGGGCGACCTGACGCGGATCTTCCTTGCCGCGCTCGAAGCCGACCACGTCAAGAAGGCGCCGACGCTGCAGGGCTTCTTCCGCCGGCGGCGCCGGGTCAAGGCGGGCTACCGGCTGGTGCAGAACCGCCTGAACGTGGATCCCGAGGCGTTCCTTGCCGACAAGCTGAACTTCCTGCGCATCTTCGAAGAGGCGATGCGCACGGGCTACCTGATCCACCCCGATGCGATGCGCCTGATCGCCGCCAACCTCGACCGGATCGACGACGCGATGCGCCGCGACCCCGAGGCGATCCGCATCTTCTTCGACATCCTGCTGCGCCACGGCAACCCGGAACGCGGCCTGCGGCGGATGAATGAGCTGAACGTGCTGGGCGCCTTCCTGCCCGAATTCGAACCCGTCGTCGCGATGATGCAGTTCAACATGTATCACCACTACACGGTGGACGAACACATCATCCAATGCATCTCGACCCTGGCGCAGATCGAGCGGGGCGAGCTGGACGACCCGCTGCCCGTCTGCACCCGGATCATGAAAGAGAGCGGGATCAACCGAAAGGTTCTCTACGTCGCGCTTCTGATGCACGACATCGGCAAGGGCCGGGACGAGGACCACTCTGTCGTCGGGGCCCGCATCGCCCGCAAGGTGGGGCCGCGGCTGGGGCTCAAGCAGGCCGAGACCGACACCGTCGAATGGCTGGTGCGCTATCACCTTCTGATGTCGGACATGGCGCAGAAGCGCGACCTGTCCGACCCCCGCACGGTGCGCGACTTTGCCAAGGCGGTGCGCACCCGCAAGCGGCTGGACCTGCTGACCGTGCTGACCGCCTGCGACATCATCGGCGTGGGCCCCGGGACATGGAACAACTGGAAGGCGCAGCTTTTGCGGGCGCTTTACAACGAAACCGCGAACGCGCTGGAAAACGGGCTTGAGGATCTCAACCGCGAAGCGCGCGAAACCGAGGCCAAGAAGCGCCTGCGCGAGGCACTGACCGACTGGGACCGGCGCGACCTGCGCGACGAGACGGCGCGTCACTACGGGCCCTACTGGCAGGGGCTGCCCACGGCCGCCCATGTCGTGTTTGCCCGGCTGCTGCGGCAGATGGACAACGGCGAGATCCGCATCGACCTGATGCTGGACGAGGACCGCGACGCCACGCGCGCCTGTTTCGCGATGCAGGACCATCCCGGCATCTTCAGCCGGCTTGCCGGCGCACTGGCGCTGGTCGGCGCCAACGTGGTCGACGCGCGGACCTACACCTCGAAGGACGGGTTCGCCACGGCGGTGTTCTGGATCCAGGACGCCGACGGCTCGCCCTTCGAAGAGGCGCGGCTGGACCGACTGACCACGATGATCCACCGCACCCTGCGCGGCGAGGTCGTGGCGCGCGACGCTCTGGTGCCGCGCGACAAGATCAAGAAACGCGAACGCGGGTTCCGCGTGCCGACCTCGATCGCCTTCGACAACGAGGGGTCCGAGATCTACACGATCATCGAGGTTGATACCCGCGACCGCCCCGGCCTGCTTTACGACCTGACGCGCACGCTCGCGGCCAACAACATCTCGATCGCCAGCGCGGTGATCGCGACCTATGGCGCGCAGGTCGTCGATACCTTCTACGTCAAGGACATGTTCGGTCTCAAGATTTACACGGCCGCGAAACGTCAGAACCTCGAGCGCAAGCTGCGCGAGGCCATCGACAGCGGCGCCCGGAGGGCTCACGACGCATGACACCAATCCGTCTGATCAGGGGTTTCCTGACGGTCGGGCTCTGGACGCTGGCAAGCCGCGTCCTGGGCTTCGCGCGCGACATCATGATCGCCGCAACACTGGGGGCCGGCCCCGTGGCCGAGGCGTTCTTTGTCGCCTTCACCCTGCCCAACATGTTCCGCCGGTTCTTTGCCGAGGGCGCGTTCAACATGGCCTTCGTGCCGCTTTTCGCAAAGCGGCTCGAAGCGGGGGACGGCGCGCGGGACTTTGCCCGGGATGCCTTTACCGGGCTCGGGACGGTGCTCATCGTGTTCACGGTGCTGGCGGAACTGGCAATGCCATGGCTGGTCTTCGCGATGGCTGCGGGCTTTGTCGGTGACGAACGCTTCGACCTGGCCGTGGCCTACGGGCGCATCGGGTTTTCCTACATCATCTTCATCTCGCTCGCCGCGCTTCTGGCGGGGGTCCTGAACTCGACCGGCCGCTTCGCCGCCGCGGCGGCGGCGCCGCTGGCGCTGAACGTCATGATCGTGGGCGCGCTGATACTGGCCGAACGGCAGGGCTGGCCCGCGGGCGACGTGCTGATCTGGACGGTGCCCATCGCCGGCATCGCGCAGCTTATCGTGGTTTGGGTCGCCGCGGCGCGGGCCGGGTTCCCGTTGATCCCGCGCCGCCCGCGCCTGACGCCCGAGCTGCGGCAGCTTGCCATCCTCGCCGCCCCGGCCGCGCTGGCCGGTGGCGTGGTGCAGGTGAATCTCGTGGTGGGGCGGCAGGTCGCCAGCTTCTACGACGGGGCTATCGCCTATCTCAGCCTGGCCGACCGGCTGTATCAACTTCCCCTCGGCGTGGTCGGGATCGCCATCGGCGTGGTGCTGCTGCCTGAATTGTCGCGGCGGTTGACCGCGGGCGACACGGCGGGCGGCGCGCATGCCTTCAACCGCGCGGCTGAAATGGCGCTGGCCCTGACCGTGCCAGCGGCGGTTGCCTTCGTCGCGGTGCCCGAGGCGCTGGCCTCGGGGCTGTATCAGCGTGGCGAATTCGTCGCCGCCGATGCGCGCGCCACGGCGGCGGCGCTGGCGATCTACGCGGTGGGCCTGCCGTCCTTCGTGCTGCAGAAGGTCTTGCAGCCCCTTTATTTCGCGCGCGAGGACACGAAGACACCGTTCCGCTTCGCGCTGGTATCGCTGGTCGTCAACGCCGCGGTGGCGGTGGGGCTGGCCCCGTCCATCGGGTTCCTCTCGGCCGCACTGGCGACGACCGTCGCGGGCTGGGTCATGGCGGCCTGCCTTTATGCCGGGACCCGGCGGATGGGCGAGGCGGTGCATTTCGACGCGCGCTTCCGCCGGCGGTTGCCCCGGATCCTGGTCGCCGCCGCCCTGATGGGGGGCGTGCTGCTGGGGGTCGAATGGCTGATCCGCGATCCGGTGTGGAGCGCGGGCGACCTGGGTCTGCTCGTCCTCGTCGGGCTTGTCAGCTATTTCGGACTGGGCTTCGTGATCGGCGCGTTCCGCCCCTCGGACTTCCGCGCAGCGGTGCAGCGTGGCAACCGAAGCACCGCCAGCCCCGCAACGCCCGCCGATGCAGCCGCGCGCGCGGCGCCCGAGACGCCCCACTCCCACGACCGGACCGAGCCCCGACGCTGAGGTCTCGCCATGTGAAGGCACCGCATTCTCCCCGGACGGCGCACTCCGCCATCCAGGCATGCGCCAGCCGGCTTACCTTTGGTGAGCCCGGCCACCATCGTCCGAGGGTGTCCCGGCCGTCTTCTCCGCGCCCCTGTGCGTCCCGGGCGTGACGTTCCGGGGGGCCTTTCCCCACGTCGCGTGGGACGCCCGGCAAGGCCGGTTCGGCTAGACCAAAGACGGGCTGGGCACGCGCGCGTCCATGTCGATATAGCTTACCCGGATGGCGGAATGATCGCGCCGCAGCTTTTCGATCAGCATGATACCGTCCGGCTGATGCTTGAGCGCCGGGTTCAGCACGCAGATCACGGGGCGCAGGCCCTCACGCAGCAGGGTCAGGGCCTCGGTCGCATCCGGCACCTCCTGGACTGAGTGGCCCTGCCCGGCGATTCGTTCCGCCAGTTGTTCGACGATCCCCGGCTTGGCCCCGATCAGCAGAACCTCTGCCGCGCCGTCGGATGACGTCGGCGCCGGCCGGCCGCCCATGCGGACACGGCGCGCGGGCCAGACCCGTCCGGTGCCACGGCGCGGGACAGGCCGGGCTGCATCATCCGGGATCACCTGAACCTCCCGGTCGGTCAGCTGCGCCGGCACCGCGGTCGCGGGGACGTCGGGGGCGGCCTTGTCCAGGGGTTCCGCACCCGTTTCACCCGGCTCGATCGGGATCGCCATGGTCATCGTCGTGCCCTGCCCCGGCGTGCTGTCGATCCGCAGGCCACCGCCGCTGTCGGCACAGAAGGCGTCGACCGAAGACAGGCCCAGCCCGGTCCCCTTGCCCACCGGGTTGGTCGTGAAAAAGGCATCGCGCGCCCGGGCGATGGTTTCGGCATCCATCCCCGTCCCGGTATCGACGACCGACACGGTCAGGTAGTCGCCCGGCTGCAGCGGGCGTTTCGGATCGAACTGCAGCGCCTGTTCGGGGTCAAGCTGCATCGGCTTTGCCAGAACCTGGATCCGCCCCCCCTTGGGCATGGCGTTGCGCGCATTGATCAGCAGGTTCATCAGCGCGGTTTCCAGCGCCGCCGCCTCGACCATCAACGCCTGTTCGGGAACATGGTCCAGATCGACCGTCAGCTCGATATTCGAGGGCAGGACCCGCCGGAACAGCTTGGAAATTTCCGAGATGATCTCGTCCGCCAGTTCGCGCGTGGGTTCGTTCTGCGACTTGCGCCCGTAAGCCAGAAGGTTGCGGGTCAGCGCCGAGGCACGCTCGGTCGCATCGATCGCTTCGCGCAGGTAATCCTCGGACCGGTCCGGGTCGAGCTGCGTCAGCTCGAGATTGCCGCGGAGGACCGACAGCGAATTGTTGAAGTCATGCGCAACTCCGGCGACGATCTGCCCCAGCGCCTGAAGGTTCTGCGCCTTCAGCGTCTGTACCTCGAAGCCGTGTTCGACCTCTTCCTCGGCCCGCAGCAGGCGTTCAAGCTGTACGGCCCGCGCCTCGACCGCATTGACGGTCAGCGCCAGCCGCAATCCCGTGGCCACCACCGCGACCATCAGCACCATGCTCGACATGACCAGAGCGAACTCGATGCTCAGCCAACCGCGGTCGATCGCGATATCCTGCAGCACGCAGTCAACGATGACGACGGCCAGCAACCCCGGAAACAGCCGCCGCACCGCGGCGCTGCCGCTGCCCTCGCGCCGGATCCATCCCGGCCAGCCGATATCGGGGGTCCGCAGGATCAGCGATATCTGCACCAGCAACAGGCAAATGGTTGTGTGCAGCGCCATTTCCGAAAAGCCCGGCACGCCGTAAAGCGCATCCGCATCGAGAAGATAGCCCATCAGCGCGGTGACCGACATCAGGCCGCCGACCGTGTCGCACCCCAGCGCGACCCGCAGCCTGCCGCGTGGCGCATCGACGGCCGAGCGCAGCGAAAGGCTCGTCACGATCAGCAGAAGCTGAGTCGCCGTCGCGATCGACATCGCATCGTTGCCGCGCAGGCCATCCGCCAGGACGGGACGAATGAAGAAGCTCGCCACCATCGCGCCGATGAAGGCCGCGGCCAGACGCGGCACCCAGGGCCGCAGACCAAGGTAAAGCCCGGCGGCCCCCATGGCTCCGCTGATCAGCGACAGCGCCGTTTCCGGCACCATGGCCGGCAGGTCGGGAAGGACGCGCACCAGCCGCGTCTCGCCCAGACCCCACCCGACAAAGAGCACCATCGCCGCGATCAGGCAGGACAGCGCAGCAGAGACGAAGCCCACAAGGGTGACCGCGGCAACCGGCTGGGACAATCTTCTGAGCAGAATACTCATAAGCAAGCGTATCTCATCACGAGTAGGGGGCAGACCCCGCACCTCATGGTAGTGCATCAGATATGCTTAATATACACCTAATGGGCGATCTCTCGCCCGCGCGTTATCTTTGGCGGAGACGTTGCAGCGCCCGCTGCCACCCGCCGGGGCTGACCACGAAGGACAAGAGGAACCCGGTGACGAAGCCGCCAAGTTCGGCCACCCACTGGTTGGAACTGCCGAAAAGCAGGCCGAAGACAAGCTGGATGCCCAGCAGGAACCCGATCAGGGTGAAGGCACGCAGCCTGTTCTCGCCCCTCTGGCCCAGCCCGGTCCAAAGCAGGAAGGTATACGCCCCGATCAGCCCGTAGACCGCCGGGAACCCGCCTGCCAGGGCCAGGGTATCGCCCAGAACGAAGGTATAGATGACCGCCCCCGCGATGGCCGAGCCGAAGAAGACGGTCAAAAAGGCCACGGGGTGGAACAGCTCGGCCACCATCTTGCCCAGTGCCAGCAGGAACACCGCGACGAACAGCGCGTGGGTGAAATCGAAATGCACGAAACTGTAGCTGAACAGGCGCAGCCACCCGGCCCCGCCCCATTGGCCGAACTCGGCCGCACGCTCCAGCAAGAGCGGCGAGAACGCGTAGGCGTTCAGCGCATCCAGCCGCCATCCCACGGCCTGCGGCCCGCCGACGAAGCCGCGTGCCCCCATCTGAAAGATGATCTCGGGCAGCATCACCGCAAGCGTCAGCGCCCAGACCAGTGGCGGCACGGGGTTGAAGGGGGCGGCGTTGTGATCGCCCGGGTCGACATCTCTGCTCATCTCGGCGGCCTCTCTTTGCCCGGCCGTTCGCTTGACGGCTTCGGACGCCATGGGTAAGCCAGCGCGTCGAGGATTTCCAGACGGAGCACCCCCATGGCCGAGACCCAGTTCGCCCCCCGCGTCTTCTCCGGCATCCAGCCGTCCGGCGGGCTCACCTTGGGCAACTACCTGGGGGCGCTGAAACGCTTTTCCCAGATGCAGGAAAAAGGCACGCACAAGTGCATCTTCTGCATGGTCGACATGCATGCGATCACCGTCTGGCAGGACCCCGCGGCGCTGACGCGCAGCACGCGCGAGGTGGCCGCGTTCTTCATCGCCTCCGGCATCGACCCGGAACGCTCGATTCTCTTCAATCAAAGCCAGGTGCCCGAGCACGCGCAGCTTGCATGGATCTTCAACTGCGTGGCGCGGATGGGCTGGATGGGCCGGATGACCCAGTGGAAGGACAAGGCCGGCAAGAACGCCGAACAGGCCTCGCTGGGGCTCTTCGCCTATCCCGCGCTGATGGCCGCCGACATCTTGCTTTACCACGCGACGCACGTGCCGGTGGGCGAGGACCAGAAGCAGCACCTGGAACTGACGCGGGACATCGCGACCAAGTTCAACCACGACTACGGCGTGGATTTCTTCCCGATCACCGAGCCTGTGATCGAAGGTACCGCCACCCGGGTCATGAGCCTGCGCGACGGCACCAAGAAGATGTCGAAATCCGACCCCTCGGACATGGCGCGGATCAACCTCGCCGACGACGCCGACACGATCGCGCAGAAGTTCCGCAAGGCGCGCACCGATCCCGATCCGCTCCCCGACGACTACGAAAGCCTCTCGGCCCGGCCCGAGGCGAAGAACCTCGTCGACATCTATGCCGCGCTGTCGGAGCAACCCACCGACAAGGTGATGGCCGAAGTCGCCGGCATGCAGTTCGGCACCTTCAAGCCGCGCCTCGCCGAGCTCGCGGTCGAGGTGCTGTCGCCGATGTCGGCCGAGATGCGGCGGCTGATGCAGAACCCCGACGAGATCGACGCGATCCTCGCGCGCGGCGCCGACCGCGCCCGCGCCATCGCCACGCCGATACTGCGCCGCACCTACGATATCGTCGGCATGGTCGGCCGCCAGGCCTGACCCTCCCGACCGATCCCCCGGGGCCCGGGGGTTGCGTCCCTGGGCCACTCCCGGCCCGCCTGTTCCGGACAGATCCCGCCTTGGCAACCGGCCCGGGCACTGACCCTGACGTCACGCCACTGTCGCACGGGCCGGGTACGCCTTTCCCCGTATCGCCCCTTCGCGGCATACCTGCGGCGCTGCGTCTCGACCTTCGGCGGGTCCGGCAGCCCGCCGGCGCGCATGTCTCCCCCCAGGGCATGGTTCCCACCCCCGGCCCCACGGGCCGGGCGCGCCGTGGCCTTCCGCCCCCATGGCGCATCGCCGCACGCCTGCCCTGCACGGACGGATCTGTCACAGCGCGACGCCCGCCCCTAGCTTGGCCGCACCGCCATGCAAAGGAGCCGCACCCCGATGTTACAGCCCCACCCCCAGCCGCCGGCACCCCGGATCGGCCACGTCCACCTCAAGGTCGCCGACCTCGACCGGGCCATCGGCTTCTATGCCGGCGTGCTGGGGTTCGAGGTCATGCAGACCTTCGGCACGCAGGCCGCGTTCCTGTCGATGGGCGGCTATCACCACCATATCGGCCTGAATACGTGGCAAAGCCTCGGCGGGCCACGCCCCGCGGCGCATATGACGGGCCTCTATCACACCGCGATCCTCTATCCCGACCGCCGCAGCCTCGCCCAGGCGCTGGCCCGCGTCCTCCGGGCCGGCATCCCGCTCAGCGGCGCCGCCGATCACGGCGTCAGCGAAGCGGTCTATCTCGAAGATCCCGACGGCAACGGGGTCGAGCTTTACCGCGACCGCGACCGCGCAGACTGGCCCCGGGACGCATCAGGCGGGCTCGCCATGACCACCTCGCGCCTCGACCTCGACGCCTTGCTGACCGAAGCCAACTGACCCCGCCGCCCGCAGCCACCTGCTGCTTCTTCTCTTCAAAAATACTCCCGCCGGAGGCGGCACCGCCCGTAGCGCCCCCGCCAGGGGGCGCGCAGGGCCAGATGTCGTGCGCCGAAGGCGCCCCGCAGGGTCACCGCCTCCGCCCGCACCACATCCGGCTTCGCTGGATTCCCCCGCCCCAATCCTCTAGTCCCGAAGAAGAGGGACACGAAAGGGGGGGCGCCATGGCGACGGGCACCGATATCCGCACCTATTTCGAGGGGCGCTGGCACGACGGCGACGCGATGATCATGCGTGCCGCCGACCACGGCAGCTGGCTGGGCACGACCGTCTTCGACGGCGCCCGCTATGCCCACGGCGCCACCCCCGATCTCGACCTGCACTGCGCGCGGGTCAACCGCTCGGCCCGGGCGCTGATGCTGAACCCCACGGTCAGCACGGAAGAGATGGTGGCGCTGGTCCGCGAAGGGCTCAAGGCCTACCCCGAGGACGCCGCGGTCTATATCCGGCCGATGTACTGGGGCATCTCCGGCGGCCCCAGCGCCATTGCGCCGGGCGACGGGCCCGCGGGCTTCGCGATCTGCCTCGAACGCATCCCCATGCCGCCCGAGGACGCGACCGCCCGGCTGACCACCACCCGGTTCCGCCGCCCGGTGCTGGAAGACGCGGTCGTCGGCGCCAAGGCCGGCTGTCTCTACCCCAACAACGCGCGGATGCTGGTCGAGGCGGAGTCCAAAGGCTACGACAACGCCCTCGTGGCCGACGCCATGGGCAACCTCGCCGAAAGCGCGACCTCGAACGTCTTTCTCGTCCGCGATGGCGCGGTGCTGACCCCGATCCCCAACGGCACCTTCCTCGCCGGGATCACCCGGGCCCGCCACATCGCCAACCTGCGCGCCGACGGCGTGACGGTAACGGAAACGGTCCTGACCTTCGACGACGTCCACACCGCCGACGAGGTGTTCCTGAGCGGGAACATGGCCAAGGTGACGCCGGTCACGGAATTCGACGGAACGCCCTTCGCCGTGGGCCCCGTCACCCGCCGCACGCGCGAGCTTTACTGGTCCTGGGCGCAGAACCGGGGCTGATCCCGTCGGGGCCGTGCCGCGTCGTCAGGCCCCCGCTTGCGGCGGGTGGGCGGCCGGCCGGCACGGCGCGCGCCGCGCACGGTGCCCGGCCAACAGTGGGAACGCGGTGGTGTACCGGAGTTCTGGATGACCCGGGCCGGATGCCCCGGGCCGGTCGCCCGCATCTTCAGCCGCCGACTGACCCTAAGGCCGGATCGCGCCATCGCGCCAGGCGACGAAGGCGGGCCTGTCCGCTGCGGTCGCCCGTGCCCCCGCGCCGCCACCCCAGCGCCGCCGCCACCCCGGATCGGGCGGCGACAGCGCGGGGCGCCGGGTCACTCCGGCAGGGCGTAGACGGCGATCTGGTCGCCGACCTGGTCCTTCAGGATCGAGTTGCCTCCGGCCACGAAGGCCACGTATTCGCGCCCCTCGTATTCGTAGATCGCCGGGTTCGACACCGATGGCGCCTGCGCCTGATCTTCCCAAAGCTCCTCTCCGGTCTGCATCGAGTAGGCGCGCAGCTTGGCGTCCATCGAGGCGCCGATGAAGATCACGCCGCCCGCCGTCACGGCCGGGCCGCCGATCGTCGGTGATCCCCAGCTTTCGGGCATGAAGAAGCCGTATTTCTGGCTGGCCCCCACCGGGCGGCGCCAGGTGATGTCGCCCGTCGTCATGTCGATCGCGACCAGCTCGCCGAAGGGCGGTTCCCAGCAGGGCATGCCGAAGCTGTTCAGCGCGACCTCAAGCTGCATGCCGTAGGGCGCGCCCTCCTGCGGGGAAAAGCCGCTTTCGTTGCCCGACCCGCTGTTGGCCTCTTCGTAGTCCTCGCGCGCCCACAGCTTGATGTACTGCACGATGTGCGAAGTATTGACGATGGCGACCTGGTTTTCGGGGTCGAAGGCGACGCCGCCCCACTGCACCCCGCCCGAACTGTCGGGATAGGTCAGCACGCCGCTGCCTTGGGTCGTTGGGGGCGTGTACATGCCCTCGTACCAAAGATCGTCCCAGAGGCGCGAGCATTCGCCAAAGCTCATGGCGTCGGCCAGCCACCAGACCTCGGGCTTTTCCGACTGGTCGAGCAGCGGCTCGGGCTTGGTCGGAAAGGGCTGGGTTTCGGCGTAGACCTCGCCCTCGACCGACCCGTCGCCGCCCGGGACGGGGCGCTCCTCGATCGGCCAGACATCTTCGCCGGTCTCGCGGTTCACCACGAAGAGGAAACCCTGCTTGGTGGCCTGCACCAGCGCCGGGATTTCTTCGCCATCCACGGTGATGTCCATCAGCGTCGGCGCCGAGTTGATGTCGTAATCCCAGATGTCGTGGTGCACCCACTGCCGGGCCCAGGCCAGTTCGCCGGTCTCGATATCGACGGCCGCGGTCGAGGTCGCGATCGGGGCCTCTTCGGTGCGGTTGCCGCCCCAGTAGTTCGGCGAGGGCGAGGAGACGGGCATGTAGACCAGCCCCAGCTCTTCGTCCGCCGACATGTGGGTCCAGACGTTGGCTGTGCCGGACTGCTCGCGCATGTCCTCGGGCAGCGTCTCGAACGTCCATTCCAGTTCGCCCGTCCGGGCATCCAGCGAAAAGACCGTGCCCGGAGGCGCCTGTTCAAAGGCCCAGTCCTTGCCCGCCCAGCCCAGGATCAGGTGATCGCCAACCACCGTCGGCGGCTGCAGCAGCGACAGGGGCCAGCGGTCGTTGGTGTCGTTCCACTGGTTGACGTCCAGTGCACCGACATCGCCGAACTCCTCGCACGGCGCGCCGCTATCGGCATCGACCGCGAAAAGCCGCGCGTCCATGGTGCCGATATAGACGATCTTCTGGCAGGCCTCGCCCTCGGCCGGGTCATCCGCCTGCCAGTAGGCGACGCCACGGTTTTTCAGTGCCGGCTGGGTCAGCGCCTCGAGCGTCGACTGGGTGTCGAAGCTCCAGCGTTCCTCGCCCGTCGCGGGGTCGAGCGCGAGGATGCGGTAGAAGGGCGTGCCGATATAAAGCGTGTCGTTGGCAAAGACCGGCGTCGCCGACCACACGGTCGCCGGCAGATCGCCCGACCCGTCCGAAACGTCGCCTGTGTGGACCTCCCACACCTTTTCCAGCTCGCCCACATTCTCGGCGGTGATCTGGGTTAGCGGCGAGTATTTCTGCGCGTTGAGCTGGCCGTGGAAGGAATCCCAGACCGCGCCCTCGGGCACCAGCGGGATCGGCGCAGCAGTCGCCTGCGCGGTCTCTGCATTTTCCGCTTCGGCATCGTCGGATGTGGACCCGTCGCCTTGGGCGGCACCGGTCTCCGGCGTCTCGTCAACCGGCTCGGCATTCACCTCGGCGTCATCGGTATCGACTGAGGTCGCAGGGGCGGCTGTCCCGGTTTCCTCCGCTTCGGTCGCCCCGGACGTGGCTGCATCGTCGCCCGCGACGTCCGACGTATCGTCAGCAGCCGCGTCCGGCTCCGCGGTCCCGGTCTCGGGCGCTTTGGCGTCGTCCGACGGCGCGTCGGGGGCGGTGGTGTAGACGGTGGGCCCGTCCTCGCCCTCGGGGTCTTCGGCGGTGACCTCCGCGGCAGTTGCGTCGCCGTCGTCATCGGCGCCGGCATCGGCGTCGTCATCGGCGGCGGCGGCGTCATCGGCGGCGGCGGGCACGTCCCGCACCGCCCCGGGGGCGGGGTCGGTCGCCGCGGGGTCGTCCTGCGGCGCGACGTCCGGTGTCGTCCCGGCATCGGGAGTTTCGGTCTGCAGCGGCGCGGTATCGTCGCCCTGCGCCCAGACGGGCGCGGTGGCGAGGCAGAGCGGCAGCGCGGTGGCGCACAGCAGCGCCCGGGTCAGGGTGGTGGGTGTCATGCGGATCATCCCCGTGTCTTGATCGTCCGGGCCGTGGCCGCCGGGCGCGTCATGTCGATGAAAAGGCCGATCAGCGCAGCCACCATCGCGGCCGTGGCGACCCAGCGGTGCAGCAACGCCGCGGCGACGAGCGTACCGAGGATCCCGAACAGAAGAAGGATGCGCAGCAGGTTCCGCCCGCCCCGACCGCCAAGCGCGGGCAGGACCAGCGCCGCGATGGCGATCACCACGCTGGCCGCGATGACCAGCAGCGCCCCCGCGGTGCCGGTCACCCCGGTCAATGGCGTCAGATAGGCGTATAGCATCAGGGCCAGCGTCGCGAGAGCGGCGCCGAAGATCACGATGGCTCCACCACGGTAGCGGATGGGTCTTGTCGTCATGGAAGGCTCCTGTTCGTGGGCTGGGAAGACCGGCACAGCCTGTCCGCCTTCCGTGGTCGCGCCGCGGTTCGCGGCACCGGCGACGCACCACATAGCCGCATCATCGCGTGCGACGAGGCCCCGCAATGGCGGAACCCGGGATTTTCCCGGCGGCAAGGCCCGCGCGGAGCCGTTATCCCGCCCGGCGGGGCGCCTGCCCCGAGGCGGCGGCTAGCCCGCCCGCCCCGTCAGCGCGGAGGCATAGGCCGTCCGCATCGCCTCCACGAAGGCCGTCACCGGGGTGCGTTCGGGCCGCGCGGCCAGCTGCGTCACGGCAAGGTCCAGCGACATCGGGCGGGACAGCGGAAGGATCCGCATGTCGCGGCCGTCCAGAGCCGAGGCGGACAGCTGGTCGACGATGGTGCAGGCGCCCGCGCCGCGCGCCAGACCCACCGCGAAGGGAATGCTGAGCGCCGTCAGCCGCCGCCGCGGCGTGATCCTGCGGCGCTGCAGCTCGCCCTCGACCATGGCGCCGAGGGGGGCATAGATATTGTGGTTCACGTAATCTTCGTCCTGAAGCCATGCGAGGTCGAACACCTCTTCGTCCGAGCGGGGGTGGCTGCGCGGGATCGCGGCGACCAGCGGCATCTGCCCGATGATCCATTGCTGCAATTCCGGCCGATCCCCCCAGGCGCCGCCGACGCCAAGGTCGATCGAGCCCTCGCGCAGCGCCGGAAGCTGCTGGTTCTGGCGGCCCGAGTCCACCACGATCTCAAGCTCGGGGAACTGCCGGTAGAGCATGCCCACCGCGGCGGGCAGCACACGCCCCGACAGCGCCGCGGTGGCCATGATCCGCAGCGCCTCCTGCTGGCCGCGGCGGATCGATTCGACCGATTGCTCGACCTGGCTCAGCCGTTCGAAAAGGCCCCCGCTTTCAGCATAGAGACGCTGCGCTTCCCACGTGGATTCCAGCCGCCCCGAGACATTGCGGAAAAGAGCGAGCCCCAGCTCGTCCTCGAAGATCTGCAGATGACGGCTGACAGTGGGCTGCGACAGGCGCATCCGGCGGGCGGCGGCACTGACGCTTTCAGCCTCGAATACGGTACGAAATACCTGAAGCCTGTGCAGGTTCACCCGGTCCATGCGCTCTCCGATCTGCCCAATATTGCAGCAAATGCGCCAGTTATCGCATCGCGCGCCACGGGACCCCTCACCCCAGCCCCCCTAGCCGCACCTTCGAAGGCGCGGCTTTGACGCCATTTTTCGCCCGCCCATAGCTCTTGTCTATAGATCAACCAAAATTTATCGTATTGCCTATGGGCGGCAAGTTCAATTGCATCTTCCGAAAGGAGACGACGATGCCGATCTTGCCCTTCCTCTTTCTCTTCGCGACGCTGCTTTCGGGGTCGGCCATCGCCTATTTCGTGGGGGGTGCGACGATCGTGGGGTTCTTCACCCTCGACCAGGCGCGCTATCTCGCGGCGCTGCCGCAACGCGCGATGAGCCAGCTGGACGTGTTCGCCTTTCTCGCCATGCCGCTCTTCATCCTGACGGGCGAGCTGATGAACCGGGGCGGGGTGACGCAGGCGCTGATCCGCTTTTCGCTGTCGATGCTGGGCCGGTTCAAGGGCGGCATGGCGCATGTCAACATCATGACCTCGGTGTTCTTCGCCGGGATCTCGGGCTCGGCCACCGCCGATGCCGCGGCGCTGGGCAACACGCTGGTGCCCGAGATGGAGCGTCAGGGCTATTCGCGCGACTATGCCACCGCGATCAC
This sequence comes from Mesobaculum littorinae, assembly GCF_004011175.1. GTDB lineage: Bacteria > Pseudomonadota > Alphaproteobacteria > Rhodobacterales > Rhodobacteraceae > Tranquillimonas > Tranquillimonas littorinae. Next base: position 124,106 of record NZ_RQXX01000004.1, read on the forward strand.
GGCGGCGTCGTCGATCATCGGGCCGATCATCCCGCCGTCGATCATCCTGATCTTCTACGGCGCACTTTTGAACACCTCGGTCGTGGCGCTGTTCGCGGCGGGCGTGGTGCCGGGCCTTCTGCTTGCCGCCGTGTTGATGGCCGTCAACGCCGTCATGGCGCACCGCTACGACCACCCCGGCGGCAAGGGATCGGAGATCCCTCCGTTCTGGTCATCGCTGGCAACGGCGCTTCCGGCGCTGTCGCTTCCGGTCATCATCCTGTCGGGGATCCTCTTCGGCTTCATGACCCCGGCCGAGGCGGCGGGCGTCGCGTCGCTGGCCGCGCTGGCGGTCGGGATGTTCTACGGCCAGCTGACCTTCCGCGACATCCACGAGGCGCTGCTGCGCACAGTCGTACTGTCGGGCGCGGTATTCATCATCCTCGTGGCGGTGGCGACCTTCGGCTACCTCACCTCGATCGAGCAGTTGCCGCGCAAGCTGGCCGCGCTGATCGGCGAGGTCGGGCTGGACGCCACCGGCTACATGATCGTGCTGAACCTGATCTTCCTGGCCGCGGGGATGATCATGGATGTCAAGGCCGCCGTCGCCCTTCTGGGCCCGCTGCTGATCCCGCCCGCGATCGCGCTGGGCGTGGACCCGGTGCACATGGGTATCCTCGTCGGGTTCAACCTGACCGTGGGGCTGCTGACCCCGCCGCTCGGGGGGGTGCTGCTGATCCTGTCGACGGTGGTCGACATCGGCTACTGGCGCCTCGTCCGGGCGACGCTGCCCTTCCTGATCGTCGAGCTGATCCTGCTGGGCGTGCTGATCTACGTGCCCGCGATTTCCCTGACGCTGCCGAGGTACCTCGGCCTGATCAACTGACCAACCAACAGGAGAGACAAGATGAAAAAGACCCTTCTCGCCGCGTCCGTCAGCCTGACCGCGCTGACCGGCACCGCCGCACTGGCGATGGATGACGTCATCGTCGCCTTCGCCGGCACCGAAGATCTGCAGAACGATGCCGAATACGTCTTCATCCATGCCTTCGCGGAAAGCCTTGCCGAACACGACGTCAACGTCGTTGTGCACCCGTCCAACACGCTGGGCAAGGAAAGCGACCGCTTCGACCAGACCAGCCAGGGGCTGATCGCCGTCAACATCGCCAATGGCGGCTCGCTGATGAAGGCGTCCGACTGGGCCTCGACCCTGTTCCTGCCCTTCCTGACCTCGGACGAGGCGTCGTTCGACCGTATGGTCGAGGACAGCGATGCGCTGGCCCGCATCAACGAAGAGGCCTCGCGCCTGGGCATCCGCGTTGCAGGGTTCGCGATGCGCGGCGGCAGCCTTGGGCTGTTCAACACCGAAAAGCCCATCACCCGGCTCGAGGACGTGGCCAACATGCGGCTGCGCGCGCAGAACGGCGATCAGGTCACCTTCATGTCGGCATGGGGCGCCACGCCCACCGTCGTCAGCTGGGCCGAAACGCCCAACGCCCTGCAGACCGGCGTCGCCACGGGCCATTTCAACCCGCCCTCGACCGTCGTCGCCGCGGGTCAGGTCGAACTGCTCGACTACTTCACCCCGCTCGAAGCCGGGCCGGTGCCGAAGGTCATCATGGTTTCTGACGACTGGTATTCCTTCCTGACCGAGGAAGAGCAGGGCTGGGTCGACGCGGCCATCGCCGACGGCATCGCCGCCAACCGCGACTGGGCCCTCGAACAGGTGTCGTATTTCGAGCAGACCATCCAGGACGGCGGCATCGAGATCACCGAGCTCGAAGACGGTGAGCGCGACAAGTTCGTCGAGGCGTCGCGGTCGGTCTGGAACAAGATCGTGCCGCAGGAAGACGTCGACTACATCTCGCAGTTCGTCGACTGACGCGCATCCGTCGCGACGGGGTGGCGGGGCCGCAGTCCCTGCCCCCCGCCACCGCCCTTCCCGACCAGAGCCGGAGCCCGCCATGTCATCCATCGCGACCTTTCTCGACCGGATCAGCTTTGCCGTCGATCGCGTGCTGCGCCTGCTGGCGCAGATCGGCGTCGTGATGATGGTCGCATTCATCGCGCTGCAGGTGGTGGCGCGCTACGGCTTTTCCGCCCCGCCCGCCTGGACCGAAGAGGCCGCGCGCTACGCGATGGTCTGGGTCGGCCTGCTGGGCGCCGCGGTGTCCTACCGGATCGGCTTCGACCCGCGGCTGGTACACCTGCCGGCCACGATGCCGCGCCCGGTGCTGGCGGGGGCCGCCCTGCTGCGCGGGGCCGCCGTCGTCGTCTTTCTCGGGCCGATCCTCTTCTATTCCTTCTACGGCCCGGGCATGGACCCCGGCCGGTCGTTCCTGGCGCGCAACATCTACACCAGCGCCGAAACCTTCGACATGCCGATGATCTTCGTCGCCGTGACGGTGCCGATCTTCATCATCGCCATCTTCCTGCACGGGCTCGCGCATTGCGCGCGCGGGCTGGCCGGATTGCAGGCGGAGACCAAGAAAAGAGACCCGAATGCCCAAGATCACGCCTGAGACGCTGCGCGAAGACACAGACTTCATCGCGCGTCTGACAGAGCTGCGCCGCGACATCCACCGCCATCCCGAAACCGCGTTCGAAGAGTACCGCACCTCGGATCTGGTCGCCGCGCGGCTGACCGAGCTGGGGATCGAGATCGACCGCGGGCTGGGCGGCACCGGTGTCGTCGGCACGCTGCGGGGCAATCGCCCCGGCCAGCGCGTGATCGCGCTGCGGGCGGACATGGATGCGCTCTTCATCGAAGAGCAGACCGGCCTGCCCTATGCCTCGCAGGTGCCGGGCAAGATGCATGCCTGCGGCCATGACGGCCACACCACCATGCTGCTGGGCGCGGCCGAGAAGCTGGCCGCCGATCCCGATTTCGCCGGCACGGTGCACTTCATCTTCCAGCCCGCCGAAGAGGGCCTGGGCGGCGCCCGCGTGATGATCGAGGACGGCCTTTTCGACCGTTTCCCCTGCGATGCCGTCTATGGCGTCCACAACGGGCCCAAAGAGCCCCTGGGCCGGGTGCAGACCCGCCCCGGCCCGTTCATGTCCGCCGGCGACACATGGGAGGTGATCTTCGAAGGCACCGGCGGCCACGGCGCGATGCCGGACAAGTCGACCGACCCGACGATCGCGGCGGGGCAGTTCATCGCCTCCGTCGCGCAGATCATCTCGCGCAAGGTTCCGGCGACGGATCCGGCGGTGATCTCGGTGGGCCACATCGATGCGGGCGACTACAACAGCCCCAACATCATCCCCTCGAAGGTGGTGATCCGCGGCACCGCCCGGTCCTACCGGGCCGAGGTCCGCGATGCTCTCGAACATTACCTCGGTGCCTTCGCCGAAAGCTGCGCCGCGCCACACGACGTCACGGCCCGGCTGATCTACACCCGCCGCTACCCGCCGCTGGTCAACACCGCGGACGAGGTCGCGCGCGCCGTCGCCGCGGCGACCGATGTCGTCGGTGCGGATATGGTCGACCCCGAGGCGCCGCTGGCCGGCGGGTCCGAGGATTTCTCGTTCATGCTGGAAAAGGTGCCGGGGGCCTACGTGATGATCGGCAACGGCGACGGCCCCGGATCGGCCTTCGTCCACACCCCCAAGTACGATTTCAACGACGCGCTGATCCCCTTCGGCGTGGCCTACTGGACGAACCTCGTGGCCACCGAGCTGCGCACCTGAGGCCGGCCGCCCCCCGCCATCCCGGCGGGGGGCCCTCCCTCTCCGCAGATCCGCGACCGAACGCCTCCGGCGCCGTCAGCGCACCGCCGCGACCACGAGGCCCAAGGCTTTGAACGCATCTGGGGGTACGGGTGGGGGGCCGCGACGCGACCGGCCCCCGCCCTGGCCCGACGTGGGGCCGACGCGGGTACCCGGGCGCTTGCACTGCGCCCCCTTCATCATCCGCCATATCGCAAATAGACCCCGCGCTTGGCGGGCTTGCTGACATGCTTTTCGCGGATCGGTGAGTGGCGGCGCGGTGGCTGGCCCGACTTGCTGACTGTCATCCGGCCCAATGCCTCCTAGCGTAGATGCCTACGGGAAACGCGCTGCGTAGGCCCGTGGGGGACAAGGGCTTCTTCGGCACGACCAAGGCTGCGTCTGGTCCAGACCGCTCGCCCGGCTCTTCGTATCGGCATCGACCGGTGAGAGGATGGAGGAGGCGCCGTGGCCATAAGGCAGCAGCCCCCGCACCACCGGCAAGGGGCCTGTAGTGACCTGCAGGACCACCGCAACGGCATCGCGTATCGTTAAAGGGGGGCTTTGGTAGCGGAGGAGGGACTTGAACCCCCGACACGCGGATTATGATTCCGCTGCTCTAACCAACTGAGCTACTCCGCCATGAGCGAGCGCCGAAATAGGCGAGGGGCGCGAGGCCGTCAAGCGAAAACGGATCGCTTGTTTTCCCTGCCCCAGAGGCACCCGGACGGCGGAGGGGCGCCGGGGGCGCTATAGGCTCTGCCTGTCCCTGCGGTGCACGACGGGCAACGACCTATGGGCAGGCTCGCCCGCCTTCCCGCATTCTGCGCCGTGGCGGACTTCCCCCAGTTCGGGCCGCGACCCGGAACAGCGTCAGGGTCAGGGTCAGCGTCAGGGTCAGGGTCAGGGGACAGGCTTACGGGGGGGCGGTCCTGTCGCGACCACCCCGCGGCTCACCCCAGTCCGGGGCGCTGCTTGTCCCAACCCCTACGGACCGCCGGTGCCGCGCCAGCCCTCGGCCGTCATCAGTCCGGTGCGCGCCGCCTCCCAAAGGGCGGGGATGCGCGCCGCCTCTCTCTCTGCCCGGTCGATATCGCCCGAGCGATAGGCGTTGCCGGCGGTGACCAGGACCGACCGGATCTCCTCGAGCCCAAGGGCGCCGGCGGTGCCGCAGAAATGGTGCAGCCGCGCGGCAAGCTCGGCCTCCATGGGCTCGCTGCCGCGCTTGTGCAGGGCGTCGACGATGGCATTCCCCTCGGCCACGGCAAGTTGCATCAGGGCGCCAATACCGGCCTCGGCGGCCTCTTCGGTCGCATGATCCTGCGGGTGAAAGGTGATGACCGAAGCCGAGGTGCGCTCGGCCACGCTTTCCTGCCCGGCGGGCATGGCGGGCTGCCGAAGCGCAGTCCCTTCGGCCATCGCCCCCTGATCGGCGGCCTGGACGCCCATCCCGGCCGCCTCCGCGTGCAGCGGGACGGCGACATCCGCCTCCGCCTGCCCTGCGCCCGGCAACAGCGCATGGGGCTGGGCGTCCTCGTCCGCCGCGTCGCGCCCCGAGGCCAGCCGGGCGATCACCCGCGCCAGCGACGTGCGATCGACCGGCTTCACGATCACGTCGTCCATGCCCGCAGAGCGGAAGCTCTGGACCTCGTCGCGCAAGGCGTGCGCCGTGACCGCGACGATGGGCGTGTCCGCCGACCGGCCCAAGCCCCCGCGGATTTCGCGGGTGGCCGAGGGCCCGTCGAGCACCGGCATCGAGATATCCATCAGGATCAGGTCGAAGCGATGCGCCGCGGCCAGCTGCACGCCCTGTTCGCCATCCGTCGCCTCGACAAAGGAGTGGCCGGCGGCGCGCAGCATGCCGCCCAGGACCTTCCTGTTTATCAGGTTGTCCTCGACGATCAGGATGTCCAGCGCGCGGGGCGCGGCGATCGCGGGCTCGTCCTGCGGCAGGGCGGGCAGCGCCGGTTCCGACGGCGCCTCCGGCGCCGCGGTCTCGATCAGCGGCAGGATCACGCGGAACTCACTCCCCTCTCCGACCTCGCTGTCGACCTTGATCTCGCCGCCCATCGAATCGACGAGCCGCCGCACGATGCCCAGCCCCAGTCCCGTCCCGCCGGCACGACGACCGTAAGCGGCGTCGGCCGTCTCGAAATCGCGGAACACACGATCCATATCGGCAGGGTCGATCCCGGCGCCGGTGTCGCGAATGCGGAACTCGAGATGCGGTTCGTCATGCCGGTCCTGGCGCATCGCGGCGATCTCGACCGCGATCTCGCCGTCCTGGGTGAACTTCGCGGCGTTGTCGACGAGGTTGAAGAGCACCTGCCGCAGCCGCCCGGGATCGGCGACCATGCCCGGCACGGGGTCGCCCGCCCAGCGCCACCCCAGCGTGTTGCCGTTCGCATGCGCGCGCGACGCGACCTGGCGCACGACGTCGTCCAGAAGCTGTGCCGGATCGAAGGGTTCCGGCCGGATCGGCATCTTGCCCGCGTCGATGCGCGAGATGTCGAGCACGTCGTCGACATGGCCAAGCAGCACCTGGCCCGAGGCCTCCATGTCGTCGACATGGCAGCGCTGGGCCGGAGACAGCGTCGTGTAGCGCAGCAGTTCCAGCGTGCCCAGAAGACCGTTCAGTGGCGTCCGGATCTCGTGGCTCATCACCGCGACGAAATCGGATTTCGCCCGTTCGTTAGCCAGCGCCCGGTCGCGCGTGCACCGCAGCTCTTCCTCGGCCGCGACCTGCGCGGTGATGTCCCGGATGAAGGCCACGATCAAATCGGCACGCTCGTCGCCCATCGCCTGGATCGACACCTCGGACGGGAAGGTCCCGCGCTCTCCGCGCCGGGCTTCGAGCCGCACGCGTCCCCCGCCCAGCAGCCGCCGGCGGCGGGTGGCGCGGTACCGCGCCAGGGCGGCATCATGCGCGTCGACCTGCGCCGGGGGCACGATGACCTCGTTCAGGTTCCGCCCCACGGCGTCCTCGGCCCGGCATTCGAAGATCTCTTCGGCGACGGCGTTGAATTCGCGGATCGTCCCGTCCGTTTCGGCCACCACGATGGCGTCGATCGAGGCGTCCAGGATCGCCTGGTTGCGGATCGAAGCCTCGCGCAGCTCGTCGGCCCGGTTCGCGTTCTGCCGCGACACCCGGTTGAGGCGCAGGGCGATCCCCGCCAGCGCGACACAAAGCAATGCCGACAGCAGGCCGAAGGCCGTAAGGATCGACGTTATCAGCTGCCCCTTGCGGTCCGACTGCACGCCGAGTTCGACGAACCCCTGGCGGACAAGCTTGGCCACGTCGGGTTCCATCGCGTCGATCCGCTCCTGCAGCTCGGGCAGGGCACGGCGCATCTCTGCATTCGATTGTGCCATCAGCGTGCCGACCGATCGCGCGGCAGGCCGCAGCGCGGCCAGCGCCTCTACCACGTCGGGCCGTTCGGCCCGCACGGTCCTGCCGTCAAGCCCCTGCGCGGGGTCGAGTGCGGCGAGTTCGGCCGCGAACGCGGCCTGGGCCGTGCGCAGGGCCGCCACGTCGGGTTCGTCCCCGGTGATCACGCGCTGCATCCGGCCGAAATAGTGGTCGAGCCGCGAAAGACTCCACTCGGTCTCGAACGTCGCCTCTTGCAAGGCGGGGGCCAGCGGCACGGTCCCGCCGAACAGGTACGGCGCCCCGGTGCCCACCGCGATGGCAATGGCAAGGGTGCCGATCAGCGCTATCACCGCATAGCCCAGGCGCCGGATAGGCCCCGCATCGCCATGTCGCTCCCGGGGGTGTGCCACACCGAAGTACCCTGCGCCGGGGTGCGTCGTATCGGGGTGTGACGGTCCGCTGCCATGGGTTCCGATGCCCCCGGCCCGCAAGACGGCTGACGGCTTCGATGCAGGGGCCTCCTCGAAGGCAGGATCGCCGCGATACATCCAGAATGCTCCGCTCAGGTTTCCGAAGCCCCTTTTGTGCCATGGAGCGGCGCATGCGTGGGCAGGGCATTGGGATAGGCAGAGAGGGCAAAGGGGGAAACTGCGTGCAATTGAATGCAATCCGGTCAGTCAATGTTGAGACTTGCGGCGTATCCCCGGCAGGAAGACAACCGCGCCCCACCGGTGCGGCTCGGGCATTCGGCACCGGCATCAGAATCGGGACCGTTATCGGCATGAGGGGGCCGGAGATGAGACTCATACTGGCCGACGACCACGCCTTGCTGCGGGACGCGCTGTCGCAGTGGCTGACCCGGACGCAGGGGCTTGAGGTTGGTACCGCCGCGGACCTGCCCGAGGCGCTGCACCTGGCTGCCGCCCCGGGCGCCGCCTGGGACGTGGCGCTGCTGGACTACGCGATGCCGGGGATGGAGGGGCTGCGCGGGCTTGACCGGATGATCGCGGCGCGGCCCGAGATGAAGGTGGCGCTGATGTCGGGTGTCGCCACCTGCGACATCGCTCCGATGGCGCTGTCGCACGGCGCGGCGGGGTTCGTGCCCAAGACGCTGGCCCCCGAAAGCCTGATGCATGCGCTGACCTTCATGGCGGCGGGCGAACGCTATCTCCCGCCCGACGCCGTCACGTCCGGGACCCGGGCGGCCGCGCTGGCCCAGCGCCTGTCGGTGCGCGAACGGCAGGTGCTGAAGGGGCTGAGCCAAGGCAAGAGCAACAAGCTGATCGCCCGGGACCTGCAGCTGAGCGAACCGACGATCAAGCTGCATGTGAAGACGCTTTATCGCAAGATGGGCATCTCGAACCGCACCCAGGCGGCGCTGCTCGCCGTGGAAAGGGGGCTGTGCTAGGTCGCGACCCCGGCTTGGGACTGCCGGGCCTGCGGTCGGGTGGTCAGGCGGGGGTCAGCGGCAGCGCGTGGTTGTCCCAGGCCCGCGCGGGGGTGGCCATCAGCTGCGCCTCGGTCCCGTCGTGCAGGTGCACCGCGCCCGCGCCGTCGGTCACCAAGAACCCCTGCGGCGCCGTGGCCAGCCCGCAGACATCGGCCCGCCGCCAGACATGGGCCAGCGTCCCGGACTTGGCATCGAAGACGTGCAGCCGCCCGCCCCGGGGCGAGGTGATGGCGACCAGCCCGCCGCGGCCCGACCAGGCGACCGACCCGGCATACCCCTCCATCGCGATCTGTTCGCCCAGGTCGCCCGACAGGATGCGGGGCGCCTGCCCGCGTCGGTGCAGCCCCAGAAGCGGCATGCCGTCGGCCACGTCGCCCTGCCACTGCATGGCAAAGGCGACCTCGTCCCCGGCGGGCGACAGGGCGAGATGGCGGATCGAGTTCAGGCGCATGTCGCGGGGCAGCTCGACCAGCTCGTCGATCCCGTCATCGGACACATCGCCGCCCCCTGCCCCGAGCGTCACGTAGGCGAGAGACGGGCGCATATCGGGGATGTTCAGCTTGTCCCGCCCCTGGTCGGGATCGGTGCGGATGCCGCCATTGGCCACGACCACGCCGCCCCCGGGCAGCGCCCGGACATCATGCGGCCCGATGCCGCCGGTCGCGACCTCGCCCACGCGGCGCCAGCCCGCGCGCCGGTCCCATATCCCCAACCGGCCCGCGCCGTCGGTGTCGTAGGCGTTCTCCGAGGTCACCAGCAGCCGGCCCTCGTCGATGAAACAGCCGTGGCCGTAGAAATGCCGGCCCTCCGGCGCCTCGAGCCGGGCCGTCTCGCGGCCCGTGGCGCAATCGATCACCACGCCGAACCGCCCCGGCCGGCGGGCGAAGGCCACGGCAAGCGGCAGGTCGGGGTGGATCGCGGCGGCATGGCCGCGATCGGGCAGCGCGACGCGGAAGCGGTCGCTGCCGTCCGCCCCCAGCCCGTAAAGCGCGAACTGCCCGTCGGGGTCGCGCGCGGCGGCGACATAGGCGGGGCTGCCCGCCTCGGCCCAGCTGAGCCGCGGCACCGCCGAGGCGGCGGCAAGTCCGGCGAGAAAGCGGCGACGGCTGGTCATGATGGTATCTCCGGTAGCGGCGGGTCAGTCCCCGTCCATCGAGTTGAAGCCCGCGGCGACGCCCAGCCGGGGGCCGATCTCGGTCTCGACCGCCCGGCGTACCGCCTGGATGCGCTGCTGCAGGATCTCGGCCTCGAACCGGCCCTGCGGGTCCTCGACACCGGCGAAGACCGGGTCGTTCAGCTGCTGCGCCTCGGCGATGGCGCGGTCGAACGCGGCCAGGGTCTCGGGCACCGGGGCGTCGGTCAGCCGCTGGGCCAGGTCGCGCAGCGATTCCAGCGACAGGACCACATTGCGCAGCGATCGACCTGCCCGCCATGCCTCGGCCCGCGCGGGGCGCGGCCGCTCGAACGAGCCCAGGGGCCGCCCGATCCGCTGGTCGGCGTCGAATTCGAGCCCGGTCAAGAGCACGGTAAACAGCGCCTGCGCCGCTTCGTCCCGCGACAGGTAGCGGCTATTTCCCGCCTCGCCCGCGGTGGTGAGCGTGGTGGCATAGTCGGGCCATTCGGCGTCGATCTCGGCCGCCATGCGGGCGAGATCCGCGGTGACGGCGCGGGCCAGCGTGCAGGCATAGTCGTCGGCACCGTAGTCGCGGAAGTCCGGGTCGTAGATCAGCCGCTCGAGCGCGAAGAGCCCGCGTGCGGCGACGGAGAACTCGGCGAACTCGGCCGGGTCGGCGACCTCGGGCGGCTGGTCGGCCAGAAGATCGCGCAAGGTTCCCGCCACCATGCCGCGCGTGTCGGGCCAGAAGGCGATGGCCAGCGCACGTCCGTCCTCTTCAATCGGGCCAAGCCGGATATGCCCGACCCGGGCCCAGGCGTCGAACGCCTCTTGGTAGGGCGCCTCCAACTTGGCAGCGGTGCAGTCCCCCTGCGCCGCGGTGTCGAGCGTGGCGGTCGCCTGGGCAAAGGCGTCCTGGCGCGGCAGGATGTGCTGGGTCACCGCCTCCTCGACCCCCGCCGACGCGGGCGCGGCGAGGCCCGCCGCGATCAGCGCCGGGGCGATCAGCCGCACGGGCCAGGCACTCGCGCGCGGAGCACGCGGTGGCGTCGGGTCGGCGACATCAGGGCGAGCCGTATCGGAAGTGACCGTATCGGAGGTGTCCGTATCGAGGCGGGTGGCAAGGGGGCGGGCGAAACGGGGGCGCATTGGGTCAGAGGCTCTCCAGATAGCGGATCAGGGCGGCGCGGTCGGGCGCGGGCATCGCGACGACCGCCTGCTGTGCCGCCGCAGCTTCGCCACCATGCCACAGGATCGCCTCGAGAAGCGACCTTGCGCGACCGTCGTGCAGGAAATTGGTGTGGCCGTTCACCTGTTCGGTCAGGCCGATCCCCCACAGCGGCGGCGTGCGCCATTCGCGTCCCGTGGCGCGCCCCTCGGGGCGGTGATCGGCCAGCCCTTCGCCCATGTCGTGCAGCAGAAGGTCCGTGTGCGGCCAGATCAGCTGAAAACTCTGCTCGGGCTGATCCTTCAGCCGGTGGGTCACGTATTTCGGCGTGTGGCACGAGGCGCATCCGGCGTCGTGAAACATCTGCTTGCCCCGCAGCACCTGCGGATCGCCTTCGTCGCGGCGCGCAGGCACACCCAGGTTGCGGCTGTAGAAGGTGACCAGGTCCAGCCCCTCGACATCGATCTCGGTGCCGCGCGCGTCGTCGTCGCCGTGCGGTGCGTCCCGGCAGTCCGCCTGCGCCTCGGTGCAGTCGCCCCACGGGGTGTCGAAGATCGGAGACGAGATCCCGATATCGCCGGCAAAGGCGCTGGCGGATTGTTCGCGGATCGTCGGCGCCCCGGCCTTCCACCCGAACCGGCCCAGCATCGGACGGTCGAATTCGAAGGACCAGACCACCTGCGCCCGACCTGAAATGCCGTCGCCGTCGGCATCCCCAGGGTCGGCGCCGGCAAGGATGTCCGCGGCCGGGATCGCCTCGAGCAGCCCAAGGCCGATCATCGGCGGGGCAACGCGCGGGCTGAGCATCGCGCCGGGCGCAAGCGGGCCGTAGCCCAGGTCGGCGGCCGTGTAGCTGGGCACCCGCAGGGTGGCCGTTTCGCCGCCCGACAGCGCGATCTCGCGCTCGGCATAGGCGACGTCCAGACGGTATTCGGCCGGGTGCCCCGCCACCCCGAAATCCTGCAACTGCCCCCCATAGGTGGGGTCGGGGCGGGTGCGCCGCGTCTCTTCGCCCAGCGTGACGAGGAACGCCTCGATCTCGCTCATCTCGCTGGCCTCGGGCGCGGGGACCGAGATCCGCAGGAACATCGACACGGCGCTGTCGTCGGGGCCCGCGGGCGGATGGCCGCGCCCGTCCTTCAGGTGGCACCGTTGGCAGGACCGCGCGTTGTAAAGCGGCCCCAACCCGTCCGACGCCAGGGTGGACGAGGGCGACGAGACCCAGAGCTTCTTGAAAAGCCCGTTGCCGACCTTGAAGTTCAGCTCGCTCTCGAAGGGCATGTTGGCCGAGGACTGGGAAAACGCGTCGGCATCGGTGCGCGCCCGGACGGTGGCGGCGCCGGCCTGGTTCGCCTCGAACCGTTCGGGCGCAGAAAAGTCCCGCGCGGGGGCGGTGACGTCGGCGATTCGCGCGGTTTCGTCTTCGGTGCGGGGAATGACGTCGAGATGCGGCTCGGCCAGGGCATCGGGCAAGGCTGCGGCGTTGGTCTTGTCCGCCGCCGTGGTGGGGGCGTAGGTGTCGGAGGGCTGCTCCGCGGCCGCGGTCTGGGCCGTCGCTGCGCCGGTCCCCGCACCCGTCCCTGCCCCCGTGCCCAGGCCGATCCCGAGCCCGAGCCCGACTGCGACCCATCGTCCGAGAGATGCATTCTTCGCCATTGGGTCCTTCCCGTACCACCTGATAGGTGATAAATACAGTCGGGAATAAGCGATGGCCAGAGGCCTACCGGGCTTCGGGCTGCGTGAAGGAGACGCCGATGACCGCATTGCGCAAGTTCGACCGGACCCCGGATCAGCCGCCCCGCCCGTGGTTACAGGAGGATGCCCCGCGCCATGCTCTGTTTCACCTGCGGATGGCTGCGCTGAACTGTCGCGCCGCCGCGCGGCTTGACCTGTTCCGCGCCTGCCAGATGCTGTCGCTGGACCGCGACGCCGCCGCAACCGCCACGGCCGAGGCGCTGGTCCGCACGCTGGGCCAGGCGCTGCACCGCGCTCCGCGGTTCTACCGTCCCGGATCGGCCGACATTTCCTTCGACGAATCGTGGCTCGTGTCGCTGATCGGCGCCCTGCAACGGGGCGATGACATGAGCGCGACCTTCCTCCTGCATTCGCGCGTTTCGCCCGAAGCGCGCCGCTCTGTCGGTTTTCTCGCGGCGAAGCTTGCAGGGGGGCTTCACTCAGTTTAGAATTATTCTATATTTAAACTGGAACGCCGGATCGCCCCGGCAATCTAAGAACTAGGAGCCATTTATGACCCAGACTGCAAGCGATCTGAGCCCCTCTGCCACCCAAGCGATCGCCGAGGCGCTGAGCCAGGCCGTCTCCGAAACCGTCGTGACGACGATGCTGGCGCAGAACTTCCACTGGAACGTGACCGGCATGGCCTTCGGCCCGCTGCACGCGCTGTTCCAAGAGATCTACGAAGATCACTTCGTCGCGCAGGACGACCTGTCCGAGCGGATCCGCGCGCTGGACATCCACGCCCCGGGCCAGCTGGCCGGCATGCTGGACCGGTCGAAGGTGAAAGAGCAGGACGGCACCCAGTCCGACAAGGACATGGTGCGGCTGCTGATGGAAGCCGAAGAGACCATTGCCCAGACGCTGGCCGGTGCCGGTGCGCTGGCCGCCGAACATGGCGACACGCTGACCGAGGATCTGGCGATCGAGCGTGGCCGCACGCACGAGAAATTCGCCTGGATGCTGCGCTCGCACCTTCAGTAACGACGACAGGCGGCACCCCCCGCCCATGATATGCGAAAGGCCCCGGCGCGGCGCGCCCGGGGCCTTTTTCCTGTGCGCCCCCCAGAGCAGACTGCCGCATCGGGCGGCCGCATCGGGCGGCCGCATCAGGCTGCCGCGCGGAGATCAGACCTCGAACGGCGGGGCGATGCCCTTCTTGGCCAGCTTCTTCAGGTAGGCCGGGGTCCAGTGACCGTATTTGCCCATGTCGCTTTGCTGGTGGACCAGCATGTCGACGAAGGCATGCTGATGGTCGACCCGCTTCAGCGACTTGAACATCTTCTTTTGCGTCTTGGTCATAGAACAGCCGATGCAGTGGCCTTCGCGGCGGAACTTGCAGACATCGATGCAGGGGCTGGGCAGTTTCTTGGCCTTGGCCATGGTTGACCTCCTGACGGCGAAGGGCGGCCCCTTTTGCAAGGGACCGCCCGACGTGGCTTGGATATCGGGTCAGACGATTATTGGAAGACGGCGTCGGGATTGTCGAGGCTGTCCGAGCCTTCGAAGCCGATCTGGTCCTGCCCCAGCGCGGTCACCGCACGCTCGATCTCGCGGGTCTGGGCCACCAGCGCGTCGACCGCGCCGGTCACCAGCGCTTCGCCCGCGTCGTTGCCGCGTTCGAGCATCATGTCGTAGGACAGCCCGGCCTCGGCCGCGGTCTTGATCTGGCCAAGTTCGGCCATGGTGTGATCGAGCGCGCCGGTCAGCGCCTCGTCCACGGCCGGATCGGCCTCGGCCACGAGGTCGGACAGCGATTCGCCGGATACGACCGACCCGTCGACGCGCACGTATTCGCCCAGATAGACGTTCCGGATGCCCAGCCCGTCGTAGTAGTGGCTGTTATGCGTGTTGTCCGAGAAGCAGTCATGCTCTTCCTCGGGGTCGTTCAGCATCAAGCCCAGCTTCATCCGCTCGCCCGCCTGTTCGCCGTAGGACAGCGAGCCCATGCCGGTCAGCATCGCGGTGATGCCCGCGGCCTCGTCCTCCATCAGCCCGGTGCGCGCGTCGCCGCCTTCGGCCCACTGCCCGGTCATCCACTCGAGGTCCGACACCAGCAGGTCGGTGGCGGCCTTCAGGTAGGCGCCGCGGCGGTCGCAGTTGTCGCCGGTGCAATCCTCGCCCGTGGCGTAATCGGTCCAGGGGCGGTCGCCGTTGCCAGCCTCGGTCCCGTTCAGATCCTGACCCCAGAGCAGGAATTCGATGGCGTGGTAGCCGGTGGCGACGTTCGCCTCGACCTCGTCCGCCTCGTGCAGCTGGCCTTCCAGCAGGTCAGGCGTGATCTCGGTGGCGTCGATCTCTTCGCCCGACAGCGTGAAGGTCGGGTTCGCGATGACATTCAACGCGGCGTATTCGTTTTCGTCGGTCGCGCCGCCGTAGCTTTGATCGACATAGTCGATCAGGCCCTCGTCCAGCGGCCATGCATTCACCTTGCCCTCCCAGTCGTCGACGACGGCGTTGCCGAAGCGATAAACCTCGGTCTGCTGGTAGGGCACGCGCGCGGCCAGCCACGCCTCTTTCGCGGCCTGCAGCGTGTCGGCCGAAGGCTGGGCGATCAGGTCGTCCACCGCGGTCTGCAGTCGCTTGGCGGTGGTCAGGCTGTCCTCGTACCCCGCGTGCGCGATGTCGGCATAGGTGGTCAGCACCGCGGCCTGATCGGCGAAAGCCGGCGCGCCACCGAAGGCGAGCAGCGCGAGGGTGGCGGTCATCGTCCGTTGCATGGAATATCCTCTGTTGGGGGAAAGCTTGGGTCGTCTTATGGGGTCGTTGTTCGGGCGTCAGTGGGTGGTGGGCGACATATGCGTGGGGCGTGGGATGCCCGGGCGCAACCGCAGCCCGATCCGCCGGGCCGCCAGGCCGAGGGTCTGCGCCAGATACGCCGCCTCGGCCATCCGGTCGGCCCGGACCAGCAGAGCGGCCATCAGCATCGCCTCTTCCCGGTCGCCCGTCGCCGCGGTCATGACGAAGTTGGCAAAGACAGCCTCGTCCGATCCGACGCAGTCGCAGGTGGCGGCATGGCGCATCAGGGGACGGCGCCCCGCCTGCATGATCAATTGCAGCAGGTCCTGCAGGGCCGTGATGCCGCCCTGCGCAGCCGAAGGCGACAGCGCGGTGGACATCTCGTCCCAGACCGCGGCCTGCCCCTCTGGGCCGTCGCACCACTGCCGCAGCCAGCGCACCAGCCGGGCATCGGCGTCAGGCCACGCCGCCAGCGCCCCCACCGGGGCGGCGCCGCGGTCGCACCCGACGCGCGACGGCATGCCGGTCAGGGCGCTCATTTCGTGAGGATCAGCTTGCCCGACCGCGTGATGCGCAGGCGGTAATCCATCCCGTCAAGCCGCAGGATGGCCTCGGGCGCGTCACCAGCCAGTTCACGGGCATCATGGACGCGCAATTGCGGCGGTGTCGCCGGACGCATGGCCATGGCGGCGCCGCGCTCAGGCGCCGGGCCCGGAGTTGCAGTGATCCATTCGTCTTGCTTAACGGCGCGCATCAGTCGCCCTCCTGTATCTACGATCCGCCCCGCCGGACATCGCCATCGCGGGATCGCATTCATACCTGAGCGAAATCGTCGGACCTGTCAATTCCGATTATTTCAGTCAGGCATAAAAAAGCCCGCGACATGCGCGGGCTCGGGCGGGACGTGGCCGAGGGGCGGGATCAGATGACGCGGGGGCTTTATCGTCCCAACTGCTCTGATAGGAAGCTTCGCACGAAGGCCGGGTCGGGCACCCGGTACCGGGCGACGGTATCGCCTTCGCCCACCTTTACCGCGATGCCGCCGCGCGCGCCGACCCAGGACAGGGCCGGTTCATCGGTCGCGTCGTCGCCGAAGAACACAGGTTTTGTACCGTAAAAGCCCTCCCGGTCCATAACCCTGCGTATCGCCGCCTCTTTCGAGACGCCGGTCGGTCGCAGTTCATACGCCATCTTGGCGTGATGCAGGCTGAACCCTTCATGGCTGTTGTCGAGCGCGCGCATGAAATCATAGGCGCGCCCGGCTTCACGCTCGGCCTTGCGGAAATGCAGGACGACTCCGGTAGGTTTGCGTTCGCACAGCATGCCGGCATGCGTGGCGCAAAACGCCTCGACCATGTCGCCCAGCCGTTCGACCATCTCGGCACCCGCGATCTTGTGGCGGTGCATCCGGCCCGCGATCCGCTCCTCCGCGCCATGCCCGGCGATGAGCGTGCCGCGAAAGCCCGGAAGTCGTGCCGCCAGATCGTCGATCCCGCGGCCGGACACAACCACGAGGCGACCCTCGACGCGGTCCGACAGCTTGGTCAGCAGCGCCGGAAGCTTCGGATCAACCTCGATGGAATCGGGGGTGTCGGCCAGATCGCAAAGAACGCCGTCGAAATCGAGAAAGAAGCTGGTCGTCGCAAGATTGAGGATCGGAAGGCAATGTTCGCACTCCGACTCGGTGCGGTCGTCGACGAAACCGATCATTTCGTAATACATTGAGGATCCTCCCGCCGGGAAGCGATGCGCGCAAGGATTCGTGCAACCCGCTTCTGAGCATCGTCACCATAACCCGAAAAGGGCGCGCGGTGTTCCAAAAGCTCGAAACCAATTCGCGCCAAAATTGAATTGGTATATTGGAAGGGCGGTAAGCTTCGGTGAGACTTGATCTATTCCCGGGCCCGCAGCACCCGGGCGGGCCGAACGGAAAGCGGGCGCCAGGCGAAAACCAGTCCGGCAAGCAGGGTGAGCCCCGCGCCGCCGGCGACGATCGCCAGCGCCGAAACCGCGTCGAAGACGAATCGGGTCTCCATCACGAAGCGGCTGACGGCCCACCCCGCAAGGCCGCCCGCGAGTATCGCCACCACCCCCGCCGCCACGCCCAGAAGCGCCGATCGCAGGGCGAAACTGGCAAGGATCGTGGCGCGGCGGGCGCCCACCGTCTTCAGCACCGCGGATTCGTAGGCCCGCGCGCGCTGGCCCGCCGCCGCGGCGCCGATCAGCACGACCGCCCCGGTGACCAGCGTGGCGAGCGCGCCGTAGGTCACGGCCGCGGCGATGCCGGCCAGAACGCCGGCGACGCGGTCGATGGCCTCGCGCACGCCGATGGCGGTGATGTTGGGATAGGCCTGCGCCAGGTCGCGCAGGATCGCGGCTTCGGCCTCGGGCTCTGCATAGATGGTGGCGATGTTGGTGTGCGGCGCACCGCTCAGCGCGGCGGGGTTCATCGACAGCACGAAGCCGATGCCGGCGGACGAGAAATCCACGTCGCGGAAGCTGGTGATCTCGCCGGTGATGTCGCGGCCCAGGATGTTGACGGTCAGCGTGTCGCCCAGCTCCAGGCCGATTTCGGCCGCTTCCTCGGCGGCAAAGCTGATCTGCGGTGGGCCGTCATACCCTTCGGGCCACCAGTCGCCCGCCGTGACGCGCGCGCCTTCGGGCGGGCGGTCGGAATAGGTCACGCCGCGGTCGCCGGTGATCACCCAGTGATCGCCCGCGACCTCTTGCGCGGGACGGCTGTTGATCTGCGTGATCACGCCGCGCAGCATCGGCGCGGTTTCGACCGTCTCGACGCCCGGATTGTCGTCCAGCCGCTGCATCACGCCAGCCAGTTGATCGGGCTGGATATCGACGATGAAATAGCTCGGGGCGATTTCGGGCAGGTCGCGCTGGATGGCGCTGCGCAGGTTCTGGTCGATCTGCCCGATGGCCGCCAGCACCGACAGTCCCAGCCCCAGCGACAACACAACCGATGCGGCCTCGCCCCCCGGTCCGCCGACCGAGGCCAGCGCCATGCGCAGCGCGCTGTGCCCGCGCAGGGCCCGCGCCCGGGCCAGCCGTCGCGCCAACCGCCGGACCACCCAGGCCGCCGCCAGAAGCGCGACAAAGGCCACGCCCAGCCCAAGGGCGGCCCAGAGCGTCAGCCGCGCCAGCCCCGACAGCCACGCCGCCACGGCGACCAGCGCCGCGACCAGCACGGCCACCAGTGCCACCCAGCGCCAGCCGGGCAGCACCCGGCGCCGCCCAGCCCCTTCGCGGAACAGCTCGGCGGGACGAATATCGCCGGCGCGCGCCAGAGGCCAGAGCGTGAAGATCAGCGCGGCGAGACTTCCGTAGATCCCGGCCTCGACCAGCGGCCGCGCATGCAGCCCCATCTCGACCGGGATCGGCATCTGCGCCTCGATCAGCGGCGCGGCCAAAAGCGGCGCCAGCGCCCCCAGTACGAGCCCGAGCGCGAGGCCCAGAAGGCCCAGCGCACCGATCTGCAAGAAATAGACCTGGAATATGGTCGACGAGGCTGCACCGAAGGTCTTGAGCACCGCGATCGTCGGCGTCTTCTCGACCAGATGCGCGCGCACGGCCGAGGCGATTCCGACACCGCCCACCGCAAGGCCCGCGAGCCCCACGAGAACAAGAAAGGCGGCAAGCCGGCGCACGAATTCCTCGGTGCCCGGCGCGCCGTTGCGGCTGTCGCGCCAGCGGGTGCCGGGGCCCAGCGCCGCCTGCACATCCTCTTGCGCGGCGTCGAGGTCGGTGCCCTCGGGCAGCCGCATGCGATATTCGGTCTCGAACAGGGTGCCGGGCTGCAACAGCCCCGACCCGGCCAGCGCCTCGCGCGCGACCAGCGTGCGCGGGCCCAGCGCAAAGCCGCCCCCCGCATCGTCGGGTTCACGCAGCAGGCGCGCCGTCAGCACGAAATCCCGTGTGCCCAGCCGAAAGGTATCGCCCACCTCCAGCCCCAGCCGGTCGGCAAGGATCGGCGCCATCACCGCACCTGGCGCGCCCCCCTGCCCCGCCAGGGCCTGCGACAGCGGCATCGCGGGGTCGAGCGTGACCGACCCCAGCAGCGGGTAGGCTCCGTCGACGCCCTTGACCTCGGTCAGCGCGCGGTCGGCATCGCCGTCGCGCGGCACGACGGCCATCGACCGGAACTCGACGATTTCCGAAACGGCGTCGGCCCGCGCGTCGATCGCGGCGCGTTCCCCGGGGTCGGCAAAGCGGTAGGTCAGTTCGACCGAGGCATCGCCGCCCAGAAGCGTGGCGCCTTCGCGGTCGAGCCCGGCGCGGATCGAATCGCGGACGATCCCGACCGCGGCGATGGCCGCCACGCCCAGCGCGAGGCAGGCGAGGAACACGCGAAACCCGCGCAGCCCCCCGCGCAGTTCGCGCCGGGCGATACGGGCGGCGACACGCAGGGTCATTCCGCCGCGGCCCGGGCGGGGCCCGACAGGCGGCCATCCTCAAGCGTGATGCGCCTGTCGCAGCGCGCCGCGAGGTCGGGCGCGTGGGTGACGAGGACCAGCGTCGCACCGTGACGGTCGCGCAGCCCGAACAGCAGATCGACTATGGCCTCTCCGGTGGTGCCGTCGAGGTTGCCGGTGGGCTCGTCCGCCAGAAGGATCTCGGGCCGCGGCGCGGCGGCGCGGGCCAGCGCGACGCGCTGCTGTTCGCCGCCCGACATCTCGGCCGGGTAGTGACCCGCGCGATGCGACAGGCCCACCGCCGCAAGCTCTTCCGCCGCGCGGTCGAATGCATCGGCCGCGCCGCCCAGCTCCAGCGGGGTCGCCACGTTTTCCAGCGCGGTCATCGTCGGGATAAGGTGGAAGGACTGGAAGACGACCCCCATATGATCGCGGCGGAAGCGCGCCAGGGCGTCTTCGCCCAGCGCACCCAGATCGCGCCCCAGAACGCCGACTTGCCCCGAGGTGGCGCGGTCCAGCCCGCCCATCAGCATCAGGAGAGACGACTTGCCCGATCCGCTAGGCCCCGTGAGCCCCAAGGTCTCGCCCCGCTCCACATCCAGGCTGATCCCCTTCAGGATCTCCACCCGCCCGGCATTGCCGTCAAGCGACAGGCGCACGTCTTTGAGAGAGAGGATCGGATCCATGGTCGCTCCTTTGCGGCACCCTGCCCGATATGGGGCTGCAGGCGCGGCCCGCAAGCTTGGCGCCGCTTTCATTCTGGCGACGACGGCGTTGCCGGGAATGGCGGCGGCGGAAACCGTGATCGCCGCCCTGGGCGACAGCCTGACGCAGGGCTACGGCCTGCCGGTCGAGGACGGCTTCGTGCCGCAGATGCAGCAGTGGCTGCGGGACCGGGGCGAGGATGTGCGGCTGATCAACGCGGGCGTGTCGGGCGACACCACGGCGGGGGGGCTGGCCCGCGTCGACTGGACGCTGACGGACGAGGTCGACGGCATGATCGTGGCACTTGGCGGCAACGACATGCTGCGCGGCATCGACCCCGCCGTCAGCCGCGACAACCTGTCCCGCATCCTCGACGCCGCGGCAGAGGCCGACGTGCCGGTGCTGCTGGTGGGCCTGACCGCCCCGGGCAATTACGGGCCCGATTTCAAGCAGGCGTTCGACGCGATGTATCCCGAACTGTCGCAGGACTACGGCACGCTCTACGCCCAAAGCTTCTTTGCCGGGCTCGAAGCGACGGGGGACCGCGATGCGGCGATGCGCGACTACATGCAGGCCGACGGCATCCACCCCAACGCGGACGGCGTGGCCCTGATTGTCGAGGGGCTGGGCCCGGATGTGCAGGCCCTGATCGACCGTGCCGAGTAAACCCCGCCCCCCGGCCTGACCGGGCCCCGGCCGGGGCCGGGGCCGGCGTGGCGGCTTGGACCAGCGCGCCCTGTCCCGGCGCCCCGGACCGGGGCGTCCGCCCAGGTGTTCAGTCCCGCCAGTCGAAGAAGCCCGGCGCGGCGCGGGACAGCAGGGTCTCGGCCAGAGCGCGGCCCATCTCCGGGCCATCCTCGACCGGGCCCGAAACCTCGTCCGCCAGGCTTTCGCTGCCGTCGGGGCGCAGGATCTCGCCGCGCAGGCGCAGGATGCCCGCGTCCTCTTCTGCAAGGCCCGCGATCGGCGTCTCGCACGATCCGTCGAGCCGGGCCAGGAACGCCCGCTCGGCCCCGATGCGCCGCGCGGTGTCCGCGTCGTGGATCGCCGCCAGCAGATCGGCTGTCGCGCGATCCTCCAGCCGCCGCTCGATTCCGATCGCCCCCTGCGCAACTGCCGGCAGCATCTCGTCGGGTTCGACCGGGGTTGCCGGCACGTCGTCACGGCCCAGGCGGTTCAGCCCGGCACAGGCGAGAAACGTCGCCTCGGCGATGTTATCGGCCAGCTTCTGCAGCCGCGTCTGGACGTTGCCCCGGAACTCGACCACCTGCAGATCGGGGCGCCGGTGCAGCAACTGCGCCCGCCGCCGCAGGCTTGACGTTCCGACCACCGCGCCTTCGCCCAGCTCAGACAGCAGCCCCCGGTTCAGCGTGACGAAGGCATCGCGCACATCCTCGCGCGGCAGGTAGGTATCCAGCGTCAGGCCCTGGGGCTGATCGACCGGCATGTCCTTCATAGAATGGACTGCGATGTCGATGCCGCCCGACAGCAGCGCGTCCTCGATCTCCTTGGTGAACAGCCCCTTGCCGCCGATTTCGCGCAGCGGACGGTCGATGACCCGGTCGCCCGTGGTGCGGATCACCACGATCTGGAACGCCTCCTGCGGAAGATCCCAGGCCTGCGCCAGCCGGTCGCGCGTCTCGTTGGCCTGCGCAAGCGCAAGCGGCGAGCCCCGCGTGCCGATCTTGAGCGGTGATTGGGGCGAAGGGCGGGTCGTGGCGGAGGTCAGGCTGGTCATGGGGCAGAGGCATAAGCGCGCGCCCCCGGCTTCGCAATGCCCTGCCGCTTGACATTGCGCGCCCCCGAAGGGACCAGAGCCCGGTGCCAAGCCAAGGGAGCCCCCGATGAAAAAGCTGATGCGCGCGCTGGCCGGTGAGCGCCAGGACATCCCCCCCGTCTGGCTGATGCGCCAGGCCGGGCGCTACCTGCCCGAGTACCGGGCGACCCGGGAAAAGGCGGGGGACTTCCTCAGCCTGTGCTACACGCCCGAGTTGGCCGCCGAGGTCACGCTGCAACCGATCCGGCGCTATGGTTTCGATGCGGCGATCCTCTTCGCCGACATCCTGCTGGTGCCACAGGCGCTCGGGGCCGACCTGACCTTCGTCAAGGGCGAGGGCCCGCGCCTGTCCACCGTGACGACCGAGGCCGATTTCGCCCGCCTCGGCCCCGCCGCCGACGTGCATGCCACCACCGCCCCGATCTACGAGACCCTGCGCATCCTGCGCGACGCCCTGCCCGCGGATGTCGCGCGCATCGGCTTTGCCGGCGCGCCCTGGACCGTGGCCACCTACATGATCGCTGGGCGCGGCACCCCCGATCAGGCCCCGGCGCACAAGCTCAAGGACGAGAACCGGCCGCTCTTCGAAGCGCTGATGCAGCGGATCACCGAGGCGACGATCGAATACCTCTCGGCGCAGGTCGACGCGGGCGCCGAGGTCATCAAGCTGTTCGACAGCTGGGCCGGATCGCTTTCGGCCGAGGATTTCGACACCTACGCGCTGGAGCCCGCCCGCGCCATCATCGGCGAGCTCAAGCGCCGCCACCCGGGCCTGCCGGTCATCGCCTTCCCGCGCGAGGCGGGCGCCCGGTTCAAGGGCTTCGGCCCGGCCACGGGCGCCGACTGCGTCGCGCTCGACACCGCGGTCGATCTGGACTGGGCCGCGCGCGAGGTTCAGAGCGAGGTCTGCGTGCAGGGCAACCTCGACCCCGCGCTTATGGTCGAAGGCGGGCCGCGCCTGGCCGCCCGCACCCGCGAGATCCGCGATGCCTTCGCGGGCGGTCCGCACGTCTTCAACCTCGGCCACGGCATCACCCCCGATGCCGACCCCGACCACGTGCACATCATGCTGGACGCCCTGCGCGGGTCCTGACCCGGCAGCCGGGGGGCCGGGAGAGGGGGCGCGCCGGATCCCGACGCGTCCCCCTGCCCCACGATCAGACCCCGGTCAGATCCACTTCGCCAGCGGCGGCAGGCTCATCAGCACCGCATCGGGGTCATGCCCCGTCGAAAGCCCGAACTTGGTGCCCCGGTCGTAGACCAAGTTGTACTCGGCATAGAGCCCGCGATGCACCAGCTGCGCCTCGCGGTCCTCGGCCGTCCAGGGGGTGTCGCGCCGCCGGGCGACGAGCGGAAGGTATGCGGCCAGGAAGGCCCGCCCGACATCCTGCGTCAGCGCGAAATCCGCGTCCCAGTCGCCACTGCAATGATCGTCGTAGAAGATGCCGCCCACGCCCCGGGCCCGCCCGCGGTGGGGAATGTAGAAATACTCGTCCGCCCACGCCTTGTAGCGGGGATAGAGGTCCTGCCCGTGCGGCGCGCAGTGGCGCTCCAGAACCGCGTGGAAATCAGCGGTGTCCTCGGCGTAGTCCAGGCAGGGGTTCAGGTCGGCGCCGCCGCCGAACCACCAGCCATGCGGGGTCCAGAACATCCGCGTGTTCATGTGCACCGCCGGCACGTGCGGGTTCTGCATATGCGCCACCAGCGAAATCCCCGAGGCCCAGAACCGCGGATCCTCGGCCATGCCCGGCAGCCCCTTGCGCGCCGCCATCGCGGTCTGCGCGGCCTCGCCCAGGGCCCCGTAGACGGTCGAGACGTTGACGCCGACCTTCTCGAACACCCGGCCGCCGCGCATCACGCTCATCAGCCCGCCCCCGGCGTCCGATCCGTCCTGCGCCGTGCGCACCGTCTCGCGCACGTCGAACGCCCCGGGCCCGCCAGCCGCGCCGGGCCCCGCGTGGCTCGCTTCGATCCCCTCGAAGGCGGCCACGATCTCGTCCCGCAACGCCCGGAACCAGGATGAGGCCCGTGCCTTCTCCTCCGCCATCGTCTCAGCGGTCATACCGTCCCCCAAACTTCTTCTCTTTGAAAATACTCCCGCCGGAGGCACCGCGCAGCGCGCCAGCGCGGCGCAAAATGCATAGGCGTGCGCCGCAGGCGCTCATGCTCGGTCGCGGCGGCTCAGTGCGCGGGCGCGTCCACCACGTCGATCAGCGTGCGGCCGCCGTCGATGGTCAGGATCTGCCCGGTCATGAAACCCGATCCGTCCGACGCCAGGAACTGCACCGCCTCGGCCACCTCGCCCGGCGAAGCGATGCGCGACAGCGGCGTGTGTTCGATGATCTCGGCACGGAACTTGGCGTGTTCCTTGATCGCGCCGCGCAGCGATGCCGACATCACCGACCCGAAGGCCACCGCGTTCACCCGGATGCGATGCTGCGCCAGGGCGACGGCCAGAGACCGCGTCGCCTGGTCCAGCGCCGCCGAGGACACCGAGTAGGCCAGAAGCTCGGGATGCGTGCGCCGCGCCGCGATCGACGACAGGTTGATGATCGACCCCGCCGGCCCCTCGGACTCGTCCTCTTCCGCCTGCCGGATCATCCGACGCGCGAAGCTCTGGCTCAGCCGCAGCGAGGTCATCAGGTTCTGCTGCATCAGCGATTCGACCGCGTCGTCGTCGGGGTTCAGCGGATCGCTCAGCACCATCTGGCGCGATGCGTTGACTAGGATGTCGACCCGGTCGAAGGCGTCGATCGTCGCCGACAGCAGGTTCGCCACGGCCAGCTTTTCGCGCAGGTCCCCCGCGAAATAGCGGGCGTGATCGGCTTCGTCCCCGCGCGCGCCGACCTCGTCGACCAGCCGTGCCTCGTCCATGTCTGCGAACATCACGTTCGCCCCCTCGTCGAGGAAATGCCGCGCGATGGCGAGACCGACGCCGTTGGCCGCCCCTGTCACAACCGCGGTCTTGCCGGAAATCGAAAACGACATTGATCGTGCCTCCCGGGGCCGGGTGGCGGGGCGGCTAAGGCCCACCCGCCCGGCGCCTGACTGTCACCGCCCGCGGCGGGGCTTTTCGCAGCGATAGAGCTTGAACGCGGTATCGCCGCCCAGATCCTCGATTCGCGCAAAGCGATCCGAGAGCGCGCTCTCATAGGGCAGATGCCGGTTCGCGACCAGCCACAGCGTGCCCGACGGCGCAAGCGCCGCGGCCGCCGCGGCGATGAAGGCCCGCCCCAGACCCGGATCCGCCGCGCGGCCCTGGTGGAAAGGCGGGTTCATGATGACATGGTCCAGAAGCTCGGCCGGTTTCCAGCGCGTCACATCTGCCCAGTGAAAGGCCGCGCGCGGGTCGGTGACGTTCTGCCGGGCCGCCTGCACCGCGGCATGCTCGGCCTCGACCAGATCGACCGAGACGACCTTGGGCGCGTCCTTCAGCAGCCGCGCCGAAAGATAGCCCCACCCGGCGCCCAGGTCGGCGACCCGGCCTTTCAGCCCCGCGGCAACCAGCGCATCGGCCAGCAGGGCCGACCCGCGGTCAACCCCGTCGGCAGAGAACACGCCCGGCGCGGTCAGGTAGCCATCCAAGACGCGCTGCGGCTCGGCCCGCCACCGCGCGACCGAGGCGTTGCGCAGCCGGAAGATCTTGCCATGCGCTTTCGAGATCACCTCGTCGACGTCGCCCTGCGCGCGACAGTCGCGCAGCAGCGCGTCGATGCCTTCCGTCTTCTGCCCGTCGACGAAGACCGGGCCGCCCTGGACCAGGTCCGCGGCCCGCGCGATGCGGTCGCGCGCGGCCTCCTTCGATCGCGGCAGGACGACCAGCGCCGTGCGAACCCCGGGCTCGACCGCGCCAATCTCGGGCACGACGGTCAGACCCCGGCGCGACAGCGCCTGGTGATCGGCAGCGAAGCCCTGCACGACGACGACATCGTCGCCCAGGGGCGTCAGGTCGTCGCCGCCCCGCGCACCCAGCACGCAGACCCGGCCGGCATCCTCGAATAGACCACGCTCGGCGGCCAGCGGCAGACGTTTGGACAGCATGGGATCGGGGCCCGGGGCCCCTCTACTCCTTTTCCATGGTGCATTGCAGCGGATGCTGGTGACGGCGGGCAAAGTCCATGACCTGCGCCACCTTGGTCTCGGCCACCTCGAACGAGAAGACGCCGACCACCGCGACCCCCTTCTTGTGCACGGTCAGCATGACCTCGAAGGCCTGCGCGTGGGTCAGTCCGAAGAACCGCTCAAGCACGTGGACCACGAATTCCATCGGGGTGTAGTCGTCGTTCAGGATCAGCACCTTGTAAAGCGGAGGGCGCTGCGTTTTCGTCCGGGTTTCCAGAACCACGTCGCCATCGCCGTGGCGCGGATCGTCTGGTCCCGACATGGTATGAGGCTGGACCGTCAAGCCGTATCTCCCGCGGGTCTGAGCTGATTATCGGATTTGCTGGATGCACGTCGTCCGATCCGACTATATAAGGATGGCCCGCGGAGTGAAAAGGGGCCCCGCGGCATCGCAGCGACGGCATCCGCGAGGTTTCGGCACTTTGGCACGGCTCACCACCATCGGCTTCGACGCCGACGACACCCTGTGGCACAACGAACAGTTCTACCGGCTGACGCAGGACCGCTTTGCCGCCCTGCTGGCCGACCATGCCGACCGCGACCACCTGGAGACCCGACTGCTGGCGGCCGAGCGGCGCAACCTCGGGCGCTACGGCTTCGGCATCAAGGGGTTCATGCTGTCGATGATCGAAACCGCGATCGAGGTGACCGAGGATCGCGTGCCCGCCACAGTCATCCGCCAGATCATCGAGGCGGGGCAGGACATGCTGGCCCACCCCGTCGACCTGCTGCCCCACGCCCGCGCGGCGGTCGAATCAGCGGCCCAAGATCACCGCGTTCTGCTGATCACCAAGGGCGATCTTCTGGATCAGGAGCGCAAGCTGGCGCAATCGGGCCTGGGCGATCTGTTCGACGGGGTCGAGATCGTGTCGGACAAGACCGCGCCGGTCTATGCGCGCATCTTCGCCGAACATGGCGACGGGTCGGACCGGGCGGTGATGATCGGCAATTCGATGAAATCCGACGTGCTGCCCGTGATCGAGGCCGGCGGCCATGGTGTCTTTGTGCCACATGGCCATGTCTGGGCGCTGGAGGCCGCGGATCCTCCCGAGAACAACCCGAAATTCCACGAGATTCCCGATCTGGGCGCGCTGCCGGATTTGCTTGAAAAACTGGCAGAGCCGGAATTGCGTAAATCTGTCGGAACAAAGATCTAGCGGCCCGCGGCGATTCCGCGTCAATATCTGCCAATGCCTGAACCGCGTGGGCTAGCCCCCTGAAACGCGGCTATTTTCCAACGGGAAATGCCGTGCTATCATCTGGTCCATAACGCGGATCGGACAGCGTGACACGCCCGTGTCACATAGAAGACTCGGCCGCGGAGGCAGATAAAAAGGCAGTGATCCCGTGGAACGTACAGGGCAGTTCTTCCGCGGCCGGTTCAATGCGGCCGCATATCTTCTAGCATTCGTCGTCACGACAGCCGTCGCCGCGTCCGGCGCCGTTGCCGCGCCTTTCGCGGCCATGGTGATCGACGCCCGCTCGGGCGAGGTGCTCCATGCGGAAAACGCGGATGCACGGCTGCATCCGGCCTCGCTGACCAAGATGATGACACTCTACATCGCGTTCGAGGCGGTGAAACGCGGCGAAATCAGCCTCGACACCCAGGTCCGCATCTCGCAGAAGGCCGCGGCCGAACCGCCCTCGAAGCTGGGGCTGCGCTCGGGCCAGCAGATCGCGTTCCGCTATCTGATCCGCGCCGCGTCGGTGAAATCGGCCAATGATGCCGCCACCGCGATCGGCGAAGCGATCGAGGGGTCCGAAGCCGCCTTTGCCCGCCGCATGAACCGCACCGCCCAGGCACTGGGGATGACGCGCACGACCTTCCGCAACGCCCACGGCCTGACGGAAGAGGGGCACCTGTCGACCGCCCGCGACATGACCCTGCTGGGCCGGCATCTGTTCTACGACTACCCCGAGTACTACAACCTGTTCTCGCGTCAGACGACCAACGCGGGCATCCGCGACGTGTCCAACACCAACCGGCGGTTCCTGTCGGATTACCCCGGCGCCGACGGCATCAAGACCGGGTACACCAACGCGGCGGGCTTCAACCTGGTCGCCTCGGCCCAACATGGTCAGGAGCGGATCATCGCCACGGTGTTCGGCGAAAGGTCGACGCCCGCGCGCAACGCCAAGGTGGCCAGCCTGCTCGACCTAGGGTTCGAAAAGGCCGCGACGCAGGTCGCCGTGCGTTTGCCCGCGCCGCCGAACTACGCCGCCCTGCCCGACCCCGCCGCTGGCGCAGCCCCCGGCATGACGGTCGTGAAGATCTCGCGCCGTCCGATGGCGCGCCCGCTGCGCGGCACGATGATGGTCGCCTCGGCCGACGGGATGGTGCCGATGGGCGCCGCGGGGGCGGCGACGATCGACCCGCGTGCCCGGCCAGAGGATCTTGTCGGCGAAGAGATCGCGCGCGAGGTCGTCACCCGGCTTTCCACGTCGGGCGGGCGGCACTTCGGCATCAACGTCGGCAAGTACGGGTCGCGCTATCAGGCCGAGCGGGTTCTGCTGAAGACCGCACTGGTCGAGCTGGGCACGCTGGACGATGCGTTGCGCAAGGTGGTGCACGGCAATGGCGGCTACGAGGCGAATTTCGTCGGCATGACGCAGGAATCAGCCGCCCTGGCCTGCCGCCGCCTGGCCGCCCGCGACATCGAGTGTTCGACGATCAATCCCGGCTGAGGGGCGCAACATAAACAGGTGGGGCTTTCCCCTGTCGTCAGAAAGGCGCCGATGTCCGGCGCCTTTTTTCATGCCGATCACAACCATTCCGAGCCGACCGAAGATCGCCCCCCTGCGCCGCTCAGGCGACCGGCGCGTCCGAGGCCTTGAGGTCGAAGGCCGCCGCCATCAGAGCGCGGGTATAGTCCGTCTTCGGCGCATCGAAGATCTCGTCCGCCGGGCCGGCCTCGACCACGTCGCCGCGCTTCATCACCATCACCTTGTGGCTGAGCGCGCGCACGACCTTCAGGTCGTGGCTGATGAACAGGTAGGCAAGGTCGTGCTTCTGCTGCAGGTCGCGCAGCAGGTTCACGATCTGCACCTGCACCGTCATGTCGAGCGCCGAGGTCGGTTCGTCCAGCACGACCAGCTTCGGGCTCAGGATCATCGCCCGGGCGATGGCGATCCGCTGCCGCTGCCCGCCCGAGAATTCGTGCGGATAGCGATGCATCGTCGCGGGATCCAGCCCGACCTCGGCCATGATCGCGGCCACCTTGTCGCGCTTTTCCGCGGCGGTGGGTTTGCCATGGATGCCCAGGCCCTCGGCAATGATCTCCTCGACCGTCATCCGCGGGCTGAGCGATCCGTAGGGGTCCTGAAACACGATCTGCATGTCGCCGCGAAGCGGGCGCACCGCCTTGGACTTCAACCCCTGGATATCGCGGCCGAGAAACAGGATCGGACCCTCGGACGAGATCAGCCGCATGATTGCCAGTGCCAGCGTGGTCTTTCCCGACCCCGATTCGCCGACAATGCCAACGGTTTCGCCCGCCCGCACCGTCAGGCTGGCGGCGTTGACCGCCTTCACGTGCCCCACAGTGCGCTTGAGCAGACCGCGCTGGATCGGAAACCAGATGCGCAGATCGCGGGTTTCGGCCACCACCGGCGCATCATCGCGCACCGGCACGGGCACGCCGGTCGATTCGGCGGAGAGCAGCATCCGCGTATAGGGATGCTGCGGCGTCTCGAATATCTCGCGCGTCGGGCCCCGCTCTACGATTTCGCCCTTCTGCATCACGCAGACCCGATCGGCAAAGCGTCGCACGATGCCAAGGTCATGGGTGATGAACAGCATCGACATGCCCAGATCGCGCTTGAGCTCGGACAGCAGCTCGAGAATCTGCGCCTGGATCGTGACGTCGAGCGCGGTTGTCGGTTCGTCCGCGATCAGCAGGGTCGGCCGGTTGGCCAGCGCCATGGCGATCATCACCCGCTGTCGCTGTCCGCCGGACAGCTGGTGCGGGTACGCGGTCAGGCGGCTTTCGGGATCCTGGATGCCCACCTGCGTCAGAAGCTCGACGATACGCCCCCGCGCGGCGCGCCCCTGCACCCCCTGATGCAGGGCAAGGCTTTCGCCCAGCTGACGCTCGATCGTGTGCAGCGGGTTGAGCGATGTCATCGGTTCCTGGAAGATGAACGAGATGTCGTTGCCCCGCACCCGGCGCAGCACGTCTTCGCGCGCGCCCAGCAGTTCTTCGCCGTCGAAGCGGACCGATCCCCCGGTCTGCGCGCTGCTGCCCAAAAGATCGACGGTCGACAGCGCCGTCACCGATTTGCCCGACCCCGATTCGCCAACGAGGGCGACGGTCTCACCGCGCCCGACCTCGAACGAGACGCCGTGCACGGCGGGGATGACCGCCCCGTCCTGGCGAAAGCTCACGGTCAGGTCGCGGACATCGAGGACGGCGGTCATTGGAAGGTCTTTCTGGGGTCGAAGGCGTCGCGGATGCCTTCGAAGATGAAGACCAGAAGCGACAGCATGATCGCGAAGGTGAAGAACGCGGTGAACGCCAGCCACGGCGCCTGCAGGTTCTGCTTGGCCTGCAACGTCAGCTCACCCAGGCTGGGGGCCGAGGCGGGCAGGCCGAACCCCAGGAAATCGAGAGTCGCGAGGGTCGAGATCGTGCCGGTGATGATGAAGGGCAGCATGGTAACCGTCGCCACCATCGCGTTGGGAAGCATGTGGCGGAACATGATCTTGGTGCTGGAGACGCCCAGTGCGCGGGCCGCGCGGACGTATTCGAAGTTGCGCGCCCGCAGGAATTCGGCGCGCACGACGCCCACCAGCGCCGGCCAGCCGAAGAGGACGGTGACGAAGACAAGCAGCCAGAACCCCCGCCCCAGGATCGCGAAGAGGATGATGATCACGTAAAGCTGCGGCGTCGACACCCAGATCTCGATCACCCGCTGGAACACGAGGTCCAGCCACCCGCCGAAGAAGCCCTGCACGGCGCCTGCGGCGATCCCGACGATCGTGGTCAGGACAGTGACGATCAAGGTGAAGAAGATCGACAGGCGGAAGCCGTAGATCACCCGGGCCAGCACGTCGCGCGCTGTGTCGTCGGTGCCCAGCAGGTGCGCGCCGTCGGGGGCCGAGGGTGCGGCGACACCGATGTCGTTGATCGTGTCATAGGAATAGGGAATCGGCGGCCACAGCATCCAGCCCCGCTCGAGCGGCTCGCCGTTGTAGCTGCCCATTTCGGCCGCCTGCAGAACCTCTTCGGGCTCGTAAAAGCAATCCTCGACCCCGCCCGAGGCGATCAGGCACTGCACCTCGATATCGGTATAGACGGCCTCGGTCCGGAAATCGCCGCCGAAGGTCGTTTCGGGGTAGAAGTTGAAGACGGGGGCGTAAAGATCGCCGCGATAGCTGACGAGGATCGGCTTGTCGTTGGCCAGGAACTCGGCAAAGCACGACAGGCCGAAGAGCAGGACAAACAGCCACAGGCTCCAGAACGCGCGGCCGTTGCGGCGGAAATTGCGCCAGCGCCTCTGGTTGAGCGGGCTCAGCCACATCCGCCGGCGCCGCGCCGCAGGGCCTCCGGCGGTCACCGTTGACTCGGACGCGGCGGGTTCGGTCGGGGCATCGAGGCCCGGGCGCACCGGTGGCGGTGCGTCGTGGCCGCCCGGCCCGGGATGGGGCGGCGGCGTCGCGATGCCGGGCTCGGTCGGTTCGGCGGGATCGTGTGGGGCACCGGGTCGTGGGTCGCGATCGGCCAACTCAGGTCTCCCGCGAATCGAAGTCGATGCGGGGATCGACGAAGACGTACATCAGGTCGGACAGGATGCCGACGACGAGGCTGATCAGCCCGAAGAAGAACAGCGTGCCGAAGATCACCGGGTAATCCCGGGCCACCGCCGCCTCGAACCCCAGCCGGCCGATCCCGTCGAGCGAGAAGATCGTTTCGATGATGATCGAGCCCGAGAAGAACACGCCGATGAAGACCGAAGGAAAGCCCGCGATCACGATCAGCATCGCGTTGCGGAAGACGTGGCCATAAAGCACCCGCCCCTCGGGCAGGCCCTTGGCACGTGCGGTGACGACGTACTGCTTCTTGATCTCGTCAAGGAACGAGTTCTTCGTCAGCAGCGTCAGCGTGGCAAAGGCCGAGATGGTCGAGGCCGCCACCGGCAGCGCGATGTGCCAGAAATAGTCGGCGACCTTGCCCAGAAGGCTGAGCTGATTCCAGTTGTCGCTGGTCAGCCCGCGCAGCGGAAAGATCTGCCAGTAAGAGCCGCCGGCGAAAAGCACCAGCAGCAGGATCCCGAACAGGAAACCCGGGATCGCGTAGGCGACGATGATCACCCCGCTGGTCCAGGTATCGAAGCCCGACCCGTCGCGCACCGCCTTGCGGATGCCAAGAGGGATAGACACGGCATAGGCGATGATCGTCGACCACAATCCCAGCGTGATCGATACGGGTAGCTTTTCCCAGACAAGGTCCAGCACGCCGATCGACCGGAAGTAGCTGTCGCCGAAATCGAAGCGCATGTAGTTCCACATCATCGACAGGAACCGCTCCAGCGGCGGCTTGTCGAACCCGAATTCGCGCTCGAGATCCTCGATGAATTCGGGCGGAAGCCCGCGCGCCCCGGCATAGTCCGATGCCGCGCCACCGCCCGGCGCCGCGGCATCGCCCGCGCCGCCCGAGATCCCGGCAAAGACGTCGCCCCCGCCTTCGACCCGCGCGATGATCTGCTCGATCGGGCCGCCGGGCACGAACTGGGTCAGGGTGAAGTTGACGATCATGATCCCCAGAAGCGTGGGGATGATCAGCAACAGACGTCTGAGGATGTAGGCGCCCATCAAACCCTCAGAGCGCGCCGGAGGCTTTCAGCGCCTCGGCCTTGTCCGCCTCGTACCACCAGAAATCCTCGACCCCCAGCGCGTAGGGCGGCAGCGGATCGGGATGGCCGTACATGTCGTAATAGGCGACCCAGTAGGCATCGTTATAGTAGGTCGGGATCATGATGTAGCTGTGGCGCAGGATCCGGTCGATGGCGCGGACGGCCGCCTGCATCTCGTCCAGCGTTTCGGCATCGATCGTCCGTTCGATCAGGAAATCCACCGCCTCGCTGCAATAGGAGGCCGGGTTGAACACGCTGTCGAGGTGATCTTCGCAGCCGAAGCGCTGCCCCGTGCCCAGACCTTCCTCAAGCCCGTTGCGGTAGTAGTCGTAGATCATGTCGAAATCGCCGTCGCGTTCCCGCGCGGTGTATTGCGCGTCATCGATCCGCGAATAACGGGCATCGACACCCAGACGTTTGAGGTTGTCGACGAAGGGCACGAAGATCCGGTCGAAGCTGGGATTGCTCTCCAGCAGTTCGACGCTCAGCACCTGGCCGTCCTTGCGGCGCAGGCCGTCCTGCCCGGTCTCCCAACCCGCCTCGTCCAGCAGGCGCGAGGCTTCGCGCAGGTTGCGCCGGTCCAGCTGACGGTCGCCGCTTTCGTGCGGCATCACCGCGGGCTCGGTCAGGATCTCGGGGTCGATCTTGTCGGCCACCTTCTCCAGCAACTCAAGCTCGCGCCCCTCGGGCACGCCCTGCGCGGCCAGATCCGAGTTTTGCCAGAAACTGTCGCGCTGCGCGAAGAGACCGTATTGCAGCGTGTCATTGGTCCAGGTGAAGTTGTACATCAGCCCCAGGGCCCGGCGCACCCGCGGATCCTGAAACTTTTCCTTGCGCAGGTTGAAGACGAAGCCGGTGGCGGCGGGAAGGCTGCCATCGGCCAGCTCTTCCTTGACGATGCTGCCGTTCTGGATGCCGGGAAACCCGTATTGCGTCGCCCATGTCAGCGACGAGGTTTCCTGCCGGAAGGTGTATTCGCCGGCCTTGAACGCCTCGAACGCGGCATTGGTGTCGGCGAAGAACTCCACGCGCATCGTGTCGAAGTTGTTGCGCCCGACGTTGATCGGCAGGTCTTCGCCCCAGTAATCCGGGTTGCGCCGCACGGTGATGCGGCGGTTCACCTGCACGTCGTCGATCATGTAGGGCCCCGAGCCCGGCGGCTGGGTCAGGCGGCTCTCATCCAGCCGCGCGCCGGTTTCCTCGAACCAGGCCTTCGACATGACCACCATGGCGCCGGCCTGACCGATCAGCCCCTTGCGCGGCGCGTCGGGGTTGAAGTGGAATTTCACCCGGTGCTCGTCCAGAACCTCGACCCGCGGAATCAGCCGGCCCACGCTGACGCGGAACGACGGCAGACCCTGTTCGACGAAGAGGTTGAAGGTAAAGGCCACGTCTTCGGCGGTGAGCGGCGTACCGTCAGAAAAGGTCGCCTCGGGCCGCAGGTTGAAGATCACCCAGTCCTGGGTTTCGGGGTATTCCAGCGTTTCGCAAAGCAGGCAGTAGCTGGCATAGGCGTCGTCGGCGGTCGACGTCATGATCGATTCGTAGGGCAACGTTGAATAGGCATGCGCCCGCCCCTGCCGGGTGTAGGGGTTCATGCTGTCGAAGGTGCCGCGCGCCCAGGTCGACAGCTCACCTCCCTTGGGGGCGTCTGGATTGACGTATTCGAGATGCTCGAAATCGGGGCCATACTTGATGTCGCCCAGGTCCGAGAACGCATGCGCGGTGATGATCGCGCCCTCGACGGCGGCGTCCGTCGCGGTTTCATCGGCGGTGTCGGTCGTCCCGGCCCCGGGCGCCGTCGCGGCGTCAGCACCTTCGGTCGTGCCGGCGGGGGCAGCGCCCTCGGCCCCTGTGTCGGGGTCCGCCTGAAGCGTGCCCGCCGCGCTTTGCGCCTGCGTCTCGACATCGGGCTCCTGCGCCTGGGCGGGCTGGGCCAGCGGGACCAGGACGGTCAGCGCGACCCCCGCGAGAAGGCCGGCAAGCCCGCGCGACACGGCGGAGGGACTGCGGAGACAGGGGTGCTTCGGCATGGCGGACTTCCCTTTCTGGGACGGACCTCGGACTAGGATCCCGAGGACGCTACGAGGCCAGTGGACGGGGGTTCAAGTTGAAATTCCGTGAACACGGGCCCCGGGAATCGAAAACGCCGGCCCAATGGACCGGCGTTGAAGACGTGTCGGATCGGCGATCGGATCAGCCGCCCGTCGACTCGAGATAGGCAATGACGTTGGCGCGGTCCTCGGCGCTCGGCAGGCCCGAGAAGCTCATCGCCGTGCCGGGGGCAAAATTCCGGGGGCTTTCGAGGAAGTGGAACAGGTTCTCGGGCGTCCAGACGTCGGCCGCCTCTTCCAGCGCGCCGGAATAGCCGAAATCGGCCACGGCATCGACTTCGCGGTTCACGACGCCGTCCAGGTGCGGACCCGTGGCGTTGGTGCCGTCGACCTTGTGGCAGGCCTTGCACTTGCCGAAGACACGGGCGCCCGCATCGGCATCGGCCTGCTCCATCAGGGTCGCGAAATCGACCTCTTCCTCTTCGGCACCGCCGCCGCCGTCTTCGGACACTTCCATGGCATAGGCCATTTCCGCACCCTCGGCATCGCCATGCGCCGTCCCGCCGACGTGATACAGGGCCTCGCCGGCCCAGTTCCCCAGAAGAAAGATCAGAAGCGTGCCGCAGAAGCCGCCCACGATCTTAACGCCGGTCATTGTGTCGAACATGTCGCGTTCCGCTCCCGTCACGAATTCCGCCGCTATCTACCCGTTTCCTTCCCCGGCTTTCAAGCGATATGCCCGCGACGAAACGCCCTTGTGTCTCGTCCGCCGCGACGCATCGTCTGTGCGAGGCCGTTCGGGCGCCCCGATCCGGACCAGTGGGAGGCATCATGATAGGACGCATCGCGTTCCAGGGAGAGCCCGGCGCCTATTCGCATCAGGCCTGCCGCGAATACCGCCCCGAATTCGATGCGATTCCCTGCCGCACCTTCGAGGACGTGATCGAAACGGTGCGCAAGGGCGATGCCGACCTCGCCATGCTGCCGGTCGAGAATTCGACCTATGGCCGCGTCGCCGACATCCATTCCCTGCTGCCCTCGTCGGGGCTGCACATCGTCGACGAAGCCTTCGTGCGCGTGCACGTCAACCTTCTGGTGATTCCCGGCACGCCGCTGGACGACATCGAGACCGCGCTCAGCCACCCGATGCTTCTGGGGCAGTGCCGCGATTTCCTGCGGTCGAACGGCATCCATCCGGTGGCGGGGTCCGACACCGCCGGGTCGGCGCAGATCGTGGCGGAACGGGGCGACCCCAAGCAGGCGGCACTGGCCTCCGAGCTTGCGGGCGAGATGTACGGGCTGACCGTGATCGCCCGCCATATCGAGGATCAGAAGACCAACACGACGCGATTCCTGGTGATGTCGCGCGAGGCGGATTTCAAACGCCGCGGCAGCGCGGGCATGATCACCTCGTTCGTGTTCCGGGTGCGCAACATCCCGGCGGCGCTGTACAAGGCGATGGGTGGCTTCGCGACCAATGGCGTCAACATGACCAAGCTTGAAAGCTACATGGTCAACGGCAACTTCACCGCGACGCAGTTCTACGCCGATATCGAAGGCCACCCCGACGACCTGAATGTTCAGCGCGCGCTGGAAGAGCTGGACTACTTCACGTCCGAGCTGCGGATGCTGGGCGTCTATCCCGCCGATTCCCGCCGCCGCTGACCGCCTTGCCCCGGCTCAGGCGGGGCGGCCCCGGCGATACCGGTCTTCGATCGTCGCGGCATAATCCTCGACCCGCTTGGCAAAGCGGCGGTTCAGCGATCCCTTGGCCAGCTTCAGCGACTGCACCATCAGCCGCGCCGAAAAGGTCAGCGGCTTCAGCTCGGAGGCCACGAACATCCGCGTATGCGTGCGCGAGAGGGCCATCAGCTCGACCGTGAAATCGATGTCGATCCCCTCGGACACACCCCGCAGCGCAAACTTTTCGGGGGCATCGAAGGCGGTCACCTTGGCCTCGACCTTGCGGGTCGTGCCGCGGAACGGCACGCGCGCGGTCCAGGCCAGCCCCATGCCCGGCGCACCGGGGCCCGACACGCGCTCAAGATCGACGCCACGCCGCATCACCTGACGCTCGAAGGAATCGACATCCGTCACCGCCTCGAAGACGCTCTGCTGCGGCGCCGCGATATCCTGCCTTGTCGAAAACTTCATGCCTTCTCCGGTTACGCGGTCCGTTCGTTACGCACCGGACACTCGCCTCAATCCAAGCGGTCCGCAAGCCAATTGGCCAGAAGGAAGCCCGCGATCGCGCCGCGCCGCGGCGTCCTGATGAGGGGATGCCGGCCCAGGAACGCCTCGGCCATCTCTTCGCGCGACACCCAGAGCGCGGTCTCGACCTCGACCCCGTCGACGTGGATGTCGCGCGACAGCGCGGTGCCACGACAGCCCAGCATCAGCGACGCCGGAAATGGCCAGGGCTGAGAGGCGAGATAGCCGACCTCGCCCACAGGCACGCCGGTTTCCTCCGCCACCTCGCGGCGCACGGCGGCCTCGATCCCCTCGCCCGGCTCGACGAACCCGGCCAGAAGCGAGAACATCCCCTCGGGCCAGGCGGGCGAGCGGCCGACCAGCACGTCGTTGCCATGGGTGATCAGCATGATGACCACCGGGTCGGTGCGCGGGAAATGATGCCGTCCACAGGCGGGGCAGTTGCGCTGCCATCCCGCCATCGCGACATCGCTCGAGGCGCCGCAATTGGCGCAGAACCGGTGCGCGCCATGCCACGCCAGAAGTGCCCGTGCGGTCACCGCCAGTTCGGCCGCACGCGGATCGAGGTCCGACATCAGCCCGCGCAGCTCGGCGAACCGCAGGTGATCCGGCAGATCGGCCGCCCCCTGCGGCGCGGCCGAGAACCCGCCACCCGCGCCCTCGGGCAGGGGATCCAGCGCCCAGTCCGACACGTCGCAGGCAAAGCGGCCCGCGCCCCCCGGCCCGCCGTCCAACCCCAGGAAGATCCGCGCCCGCCCGGCGAGGCGCGGATCGCCGGGGTCCAGCCAGCCGGGTTGCGGCGCGCCCTCCCGTCCCATGTCGAAAAGCGGCTTTCCCGCCCAGACCGGCAGCACGCCCGCCCCCTCCTGCCCTGCGAGACCATCCAGCGCGTCCGCGTCGCCGCGCAGATGCGCCGCGCGGTCCAGGCCCGAGCCTCCGAAGGTCACCGTTTCCGCAAGTTTCATTCCCGCCTCCGTGCACCGGGGTCCGCCCAAGGCATGGGCGCCTACCTCCCCCTTGGCAAGCCGGGCGGTCGGCGGCGTTCGGCCTGACCTTGCGGCACCACGGGCTCATCATGCCCGCTCAGGGAAAAAGTGTTGAGAAGTTGTGACCTCGGTCGTCTACTCGACGCGTCGTCCAGACAGGAGAGACCGATGTCCCGCATGACCCCGCCGATGACCCGGCGCCAGTTCCTCGCCACCAGCACCGCAGGCTCCGCCTTCGTCCTGCTGCACCCCTATTCCGCCCGCGCCGCGGCGAATCAGGCCCACCTGAGGGTGATGGAGACGACGGACATCCACGTCCACGTCTATCCCTACGACTACTACGCCGACAAAGAGGTCGATACCGTCGGCCTCGCCCGCACCGCCGCGCATATCGAGAAGATCCGCGCCGAGGCGACGAACTCGGTCCTCTACGACAACGGCGACTTTCTTCAGGGCAACCCGATGGGCGACTACATCGCCTACGAGCGGGGCATGAAGGAGGGCGACATGCACCCGGTGATCACCGCGCTCAATACCGTCGGGATCGAGGCGGCGACGCTGGGCAACCACGAATTCAACTACGGGCTCGATTTCCTGATGAAGTCGCTCGCGGGGGCGAATTTCCCCGTCGTCACAGCCAACGTGGCCAAGGAACAGGGCGGCGATCCGACGAAGGACACGACGCTGGTCAAGCCCTACGTCATCATGGACAAGCAGCTGACCGACGGCGCCGGCAACACGCACCCGATCAAGATCGGCCTCATCGGCTTCGTTCCGCCGCAGATCATGCAGTGGGATCGTGCCCACCTCGAAGGCCGCGTGACCGCGCGCGACATTGTCGCCACGGCCAAGGCCTACGTGCCGCAGATGCGCGAGGAAGGCGCCGACATCATCATCGCGCTCAGCCACTCGGGCATCGGCGCCGCCCAGCCCGAAGAGATGATGGAGAACGCCTCGACCGCGCTCGGTACCGTCGACGGGCTCGACGCCATCCTGACGGGGCACAGCCACCTCGTCTTCCCCTCGCCCACCTACGACGGCTGGGACGGGCTCAGCGTCGCGGACTCCACTCTGCACGGCACCCCCGCGGTGATGAGCGGCTTCTGGGGCTCGCACCTGGGCGTCATCGACCTGCTGCTGGAACGCGACGGCAACGAATGGCGCGTGGTCAGCCACTCGGTCGAAACCCGGCCGATCTCGGAACGCTCCGAGGATGGCGAGGTGACGGCGACGGTGGAAAGCGTGCCCGCCGTGCTGGATGCGGTCGAGACCGAGCACGAGGCGACGCTGGCCTACGTGCGCCGCGCGGTGGGCAAGACCTCGGCGCCGCTGCACTCCTACTTCGCGCTGGTGGCCGATGACCCCTCGGTGCAGATCGTGTCGAACGCGCAGACCTGGTACATCGAACAGATGATGCAGGGGACCGAGAACGAGGGCCTGCCGATCCTCTCGGCCGCGGCGCCGTTCAAGGCCGGGGGCCGCGGCGGGCCCGATTACTACACCGACGTTCCCGCGGGCGACATCGCGATCAAGAACGTCTCCGACCTCTACCTCTATCCCAACACCATCCGCGCGGTGAAGATCACCGGCGCGCAGGTGAAGGACTGGCTGGAACGCTCTGCGGGCATGTTCAACCAGGTGCAGCCGGGCGATGAGGATCCGCAACTCCTCAACCCCGACTTCCCCAGCTACAACTTCGACGTCATCGACGGGGTCACCTACCAGATCGACCTCAGCCAACCCTCGAAGTTCGACAGCGACGGCGCGGTCGCGAACCCCGACGCGAGCCGCATCGTGAACCTGCAGTACCAGGGCGCCCCGATCGACCCGGCGCAAGAATTCATCGTCGCCACCAACAACTACCGCGCCAGCGGCGGCGGCAGCTTCCCCGGCGCGATGGGCGATACCATCGTCTTCGAAGGCCCCGACACCAACCGCGACGTGATCGTGCGCTACATCGTCGACCAGGGCACGATCGACCCCAAGGCCGACGGCAACTGGTCCTTCGCCCCGATGGACGGCCAGTCGGTGATCTTCGAAACCGGCCCCGCCGGCGCCGCCTATGCCGATGCCGTCCCCGGTGCGCAGATCGAACCGGCGGGCGAAGGCGAAGACGGCTTTGCCCGGTACCGCCCGACGCTCTAGGCCTCCTTGGGCGGCGCCCCCCACGGCGCCGCCCGCCACCTGTTTCGCGCCTTCTTCTCTTCAAAAATACTCCCGCCGGAGGCACCGCCGCCCCGCAGGGGCGGCCCCCGAACAGGCGTGCGCCGCAGGCGCTCCGCTCAGATCGCACCGCCTGCCGCTGGCGCCCCACCGGGGTTTGTCGTATGCCCGCAGACATGAGCAAACGCACCCTGCCCGCCCCCATCGCCGCCGTGATCTTCGACCTCGACGGACTGCTGCTCGACACCGAGCGCCTCGCACTCGAAGCGGGGGCCGAGGCGATGGCCGAGCTGGGGCACCCCCTCGGCCAGGCGTTCCTGCTCACGCTCGTGGGGGCAGACGCACAGGCCAACGCGGCGCGCATCAACGCCCATCTCGGCACGGATTACGATGCCGCGCGCATCACCTCGGCCTGGAACGCCGCGCTCGACCGGCGCACGGCGGTCGCGGGCGTGCCGGTAAAGCCCGGCGCCCCCGGTTTTCTGGCCGACCTCGCCCGGCGCGGCCTGCCCTTCGCGGTGGCCACCAACAGCCACACCGCCAACGCGGAAAGCAAGATCGAGCGGTCCGCGCTGGCCGGGCAGGTCCCGGTGCTGGTGGGGGTCGACCAGGTCCGGGCCGGCAAGCCCGCACCCGACGTCTATCTCGAAGCCGCCCGCCGGCTTGGCGTGGCGCCGCGCGATGCGGTGGCCTTCGAGGATTCCGACCTCGGCGCCCGCGCGGCGCGCACGGCGGGGCTCTTCGTCGTGCAGATCCCCGATGCCACCCGCCCCTCGCCCGGCCTCGCCCACATGGTGGCCGAAACGCTGGGAGACGGGGCACGCGCCGTCGGGCTGGCTTTCGAAACCTCCTGATTTTCGGGCATATGCCCGAAATCGAAGCGGCATTTCCCGGCACATCCCGTCCGGCGGCCCGCCAACGCTCCTGCACGCTCGCGATCCGGGCGGGCGGGGTGCTGAATGGCAGGGACAGATTGCCGACGTGGAGACCCCGTTACATGTATCTCAAGCCCCTCTCCTTTGCCGCCGCCGTTGCGACCCTCGCGGGCCCAGTGGCGGCGCAGGAGCTGACCGACGTGCCCTTCGCTCTCGACTGGAAATTCGAGGGCCCCGCCGCGCCCTATTTCCTCGCCATCGACGACGGGCTGTTTAAGGCTGAGGGGCTGGAGGTCGAGATCTCCGCCGGCCAGGGGTCGCTGGACGCGATCCCCAAGGTGGCGACGGGCGCCTACCCGGTAGGCTTTGCCGACATCAACAGCCTGATCAAGTTCCTCGACCAGAACCCCGACGCCCCCGTCACCGCGGTGATGATGATCTATGACAAGCCGCCCTTCGCGGTGATCGGCCGGGTCAGCCAGGGGATCGAGACCCCGGCCGACCTGGAAGGCAAGATCCTGGGCGCGCCGCCACCCGATGGCGCCTGGGCGCAGTTTCCCGCCTTCGCGCTGGCGAACGATCTCGACATGGACGCGATCGAGGTCGAGCCGGTGGGCTTCCCCACCCGCGAGCCGATGCTGGCCGAGGGCAAGGTCGACGCGATCACCGGGTTCAACTTCTCCTCCTACCTCAACCTCGTGCGGCTGGGGGTCGAAGAGGACGACATCTCGACCATCCTGATGGCCGACCACGGGCTTCAGCTTTACGGCAACGCGATCATCGCCAACACCGACTATGCCGAGGAGAACCCGCAGGTCGTCACGGGTTTCCTGTCGGCCGTGGCCCTTGGCTGGTCGGCCGCGATGCAGGATCCCGACGCCGCGATCGAGGCCCTGATCGCGCGCAACCCGGCCTCGGACGCCGAGCTGGAAAAGCGACGGTTGCAGATGTCGATCGACGCCAACGTCGCCACCCCTTGGGTGCTAGAAAACGGCATGGGCGGGATCGATGCCGACCGCTTCGACGCGGGGCTGGAGCAGATCGCCCAGAATTACGAGTTTCAGGGCGACGCGAACGCCGCCCTGTATTTCACGGATGCATACCTGCCCGATGACGGCAGCCTGATGCTGAAGTGAAATCCCTCGCGCGGGCGGGCTCTCTCTCTCCTCCCTTCCTCCCGTCCGCGCGTCTTTTTTCTCATGACTGATCTCATCGACATCGCCGGCGTGACCCACGCCTATCGCACCGATGCCGGCCCGCTGCCGGTTCTGCGCGACCTCGACATCGCGGTCCCCGAGGGCGGGTTCGCCGCCGTCGTTGGCCCCTCGGGATGCGGCAAATCCACCCTGACGCGCCTGATCGCGGGTCTGATGCGGCCCGACCGGGGCGAAGTGCGCCTGCATGGCGAACCGGTCCGCTCCCCCCGCGCGACCGTGGGCATGGCGTTCCAGAACCCCGTGCTTCTGGAATGGCGGACGATCCTCGACAACGTCGTGCTGCCGCTGGAAATCGTGCCCAACAAGCTGAGCCGCCGCCAGCGCGAAGACAGGGCGCGCGAGCTTCTGGCGCTGGTCGGGCTCGCAGGGTTCGAGGACAAGCGCCCGTCCGAGCTGTCGGGCGGCATGCGCCAGCGCGCCTCGCTGTGCCGCGCGCTCGTCCACAAGCCCGAGGTCCTGATCCTCGACGAACCCTTCGGCGCGCTCGACGCCTTCACCCGCGAAGACCTGTGGCAGACCATGCACGCGCTGCGGGCCGAGCAGCCCTTCACCGCGGTCCTGATCACGCATGACCTGCGCGAATCGATCTTCCTGGCCGACGAGATCTTCGTGCTGTCGGGCCGCCCGGCCACGGTGCAGCACCGGATGCGGGTGCCCGATACCGGGCCGCGCACGCTGGACGATCTTTATACGCCCGAGGCCGCCCGGATGCTGAACGTGCTGCGCCACCAGATCCAGATCGCGCAGGGCCGCGAAGCCCCCGAGGACCGGCAACCCCAAACGTCCACGCCACCCGCACCGACGCCCGATCCCGCCCCGGGCCAGCGCGCGACCCCCGCAACCCTGCCGGAGCGGATGCCATGACGCGCACGAAACTCTGGCAGAAGGTCGGCGTGCCGCTGACCGCGATGGTGATATTCCTGGCTCTGTGGGAGGCGCTCGTCTGGGTCAACGGCTGGCCGGACTACAAGATGGCGTCGCCCAGCGACCTCTGGCCCGCCTTCTGGAAATACAAGGAGCTGTTCCTGATCTACGGCTGGCAGACGCTGTGGCGCACGGTGGCGGGGCTGGTGCTGGCC
Source organism: Mesobaculum littorinae (assembly GCF_004011175.1). Classification (GTDB taxonomy): domain Bacteria; phylum Pseudomonadota; class Alphaproteobacteria; order Rhodobacterales; family Rhodobacteraceae; genus Tranquillimonas; species Tranquillimonas littorinae. Next base: position 167,836 of record NZ_RQXX01000004.1, read on the forward strand.
GTGGTCTTCGGTGTCGGCCTCGGCACGCTCATGGGGTTTTCGCGCACCATGCGCGATGCGCTCTATCCCCTGCTCGTGGGCTTCAACGCGATCCCGAAGGCGACCGTGGTGCCGATCATCGCGCTGATCTTCATCGGCGCGGATGATTTCAACACGGTGCTGATCGCCTTCCTGATCTCGTTCTTTCCCATCGCCGTGTCGGTGGCGATCGGACTGTCGACGCTGGAACCCGAGTACCGCGACATCCTGCGGTCGCTGGGCGCCAGCCAGGTCACGATCTTCTGGAAGATCGCGCTGCCCAAGACGCTGCCCGAATTCTTCGGCGCGCTGAAGGTCGCGGTGACGCTGGCCTTCATCGGCACCAACCTGATGGAGATCGTCGAACCCCACGGCAAGGGGCTGGGTCATCTCTTCGATTCAGGCAAGATCAACGCGGATTACCCGCTGATGTTCGCGGTGCTGATCGCGCTGGGGCTATTGGGCATCCTGCTTTACTACATCGTCGTCGCGTTCGAGAGGACCTTCGCCGGCTGGGCCGACCGCACGCCGGGCTAGCCGTGGCGCGTCGGCCCGGCCCCCGGCGCTGCCGGGGGCCTTGCGCAAGAGGTCCCTGAACGGGCCTGACGCGCGCGAGGCTCAGACGTTGATCGATCCGACGGCGCCCCCGTCCACACGCCAGTTCGCCCCGGTGACAAAGCTTGCCAGCTCGGAACACAGAAGCGCGACGACGGGCGCGACCTCCTCGGGCTTGCCGCGCCGTTTCAGCACCAGGTAGGGGCGCTGTTCTTCGAGGAAGCTCTCGATCGCCTCGTCCTTCGACACGCCCATGCTGTCGGCGCGTTTCTCCATCATCCCGTCCGTCATCGGCGTCTCGATGAAGGCCGGCGCCACGCAGTTTACCAGCAGGCCGCTGCCGGAATGCTGCATGGCAATCGACTTGGCAAAGCTCAAAAGCGCCGATTTCGCCGCGTTGTAGACCGTTTCGTCCGGGTAGGGCTGCGCCACGTTTTCCGAGGTGATGAAGACCATCCGCCCCCAGCCCTTGTCGACCATCTTCGGCCCGATCCGCCGAGCCAGGCGCACCGCCGACAGGAAATCGATATCGAGCGCGTGCGCCCAGTCCTCTTCGCTCATTTTCAGCGGATCGCCCTTGGCACCGGTCACGCCCGCAAGGTGGCACAGGATGTCCGGGGCATCGCCCACCTCGTCGAGGAACGCGGTCACCCCCTCGGGCGTCGAAAGGTCGGCCGCCACGCCCTTTGCGTCGAACTGCCGCGCGGCATCGGCCACCTTGTCCTTGTCGACATCCGTCATGATCAGCTTTGCGCCCGCCTCGGCCAGCCGCTGCGCCGTGGCCATGCCGATGCCGCCCGAGGCGCCGGTGATGATGGCCGTCTTGCCTTGAATTCCGAGGTCCATGAGGCCTCTCCCTTTCGTCTTGTGTCCGGCGGGGAACGCCGCGCTGGCCGGAAGGTTCACGGACATACGCCGGGGGATTGAAGACCGGGCCCCGATCGACTAGATGGGGCGGTGAGAGGTTGGCGCGGGCAAGCACCTCGCCAACCCGGTCAGGTCCGGAAGGAAGCAGCCGTAACGAGCCTCGCTTGGGTCGTTGTCAGCCTCTCACCATTTCCCTCATGCATATGCCAGCCAGCCTTCGCGACCCGCCAAGGCCGCCAGCCCCCCTGTTCGGGCGCGTCGGACAGCCTGCCGCGCGACACGAAATCGCTCGCCATCCCGCCCTTCCGCAGACTAGGCTGGGCCATGGCCAAGGATACCGCCACTGCCGCCAAGTCGGGCGAGCACGCCGACAAGCAGGCGCTTGCCGAAGAGCGCACGGATTGGGCCGAGGACCGCACGATTCTCGCCAACGAAAGGACGTTCGCGGGATGGATGCGCACGGGAATGGGCGCGATCGCCATCGCCGTCGGCCTCCGCGCGATCTTCGGCCAAACCGCGATGGGCTATGCGCCCGCGCGCATCGCCGCGACGTTCTTCTGCCTCGTGGCGATCTATATCTTCTGGGCGGCCCGGCAAAAGGCCTGCGCCACCGTGGGCCGCCTGCGTGCCCACCAGGCCCGCCCGCTGCCGACGCGGTCGGTCACGATCATATCGACGGCGCTGTCGGTGGGCGCGGCCGGAACCGCCGGATTGCTGTGGCTGGTCTGACCGGCCGGGCGACCGCGCGCTAAGGGCCGGGCCGCGCCGGGGACGGCTGGACCCCGCCGCCCCGTGCGCCTACCTTGGGCGCGACCGCCATTCGCCCCACCTGCACCGCAGCAAAGACCGCAAGGCCCCCATGTCCGACGATGCCCCCGCCTATCAGGTGCTCGCCCGCAAGTACCGCCCCGAGACCTTTGCCGATCTCGTGGGTCAGCAGGCGATGGTCCGCACGCTGAAGAACGCGTTCGAAAGCGACCGCATCGCGCAGGCCTTCATCATGACGGGCATCCGCGGCACCGGGAAGACGACAACCGCCCGCATCATCGCAAAGGGGCTGAACTGCGTGGGCCCCGATGGCAACGGCGGCCCGACCACGACCCCCTGCGGGGTCTGCGAACCCTGCCGCCGGATCTCGGAAGGCCGGTTCATCGACGTGCTCGAAATCGACGCGGCATCGTCGACCGGCGTCGATTCGATCCGCGAGATCAACCGAATGGCCGAGGGCCGCCCGGCGCAGGGCCGGTTCAAGGTCTTCATCATCGACGAGGTGCACATGCTGTCCACCTCAGCCTTCAACGCGATGCTGAAGACGCTCGAGGAACCGCGCCCGCACACCAAGTTCATCCTCGCCACGACCGAGATCCGCAAGGTCCCCGTCACCGTCCTGTCGCGCTGCCAGCGCTTCGACCTGCGCCGGATCGAGCCCGAGGAGATGCTGGCCATGCTGCGCCGCATCGCCGGGGCCGAGGGCGCCGAGATTACCGACGAGGCGCTGATGCTGATCACCCGCGCCGCCGAAGGTTCGGCGCGCGACGCGCAGTCGCTGCTCGACCAGGCGATCAGCCATGGCGCTGGGGAAACCACCGCCGAACAGGTGCGCGCGATGCTGGGCCTGGCCGATCGCGGCCGCGTCCTGGACCTTTTCGACATGGTCATGGCGGGCGACGCGCCCGGAGCGCTGACCGAGCTTTCCAGCCAGTATGCCGAGGGCGCCGACCCGATGGCGGTGCTGCGCGACCTGGCCGAGATCACGCACTGGATCTCGGTCATCAAGATCACGCCCGACGCGGCCGAGGATCCGACGGTCGGCCCCGACGAACGCGCCCGCGGCCTGTCGATGGCCGAAAAGCTGCCGATGCGGGTGATGACGCGGATGTGGCAGATGCTGCTGAAATCGCTTGAGGAAGTGGCAGGCGCCCCCAACGCGATGATGGCAGCCGAGATGGCGATCATCCGCCTGACCCATGTGGCCGACCTGCCCACCCCGGGCGATCTGGTGCGCAAGCTGCAGGACAGCCCCCGCCCCGAGGCGCCCGCGCCACAGGGCGGCCCGGGCCCGCAGGGCGCGGGGTCCGGTGGTGGTGGCGGGGGCGGTGGCAGCGGGGCCGGCCATGCGGGCACCGCGCAGGGCTATGTCAGCCGATCCGCTCCGCAGGGCCCCTCGGGCGCGGCCACCGCGCAGGCACAGGCGCCCGACGCGGGCCTTGCCCGGTTCCACAGCTTCCCCGCGGTGGTCGAACTGATCCGCGCCAACCGCGACGCCAAGCTTCTGATCGAGGTCGAGACCTGCGTGCGTCTTGCCGCCTATGCGCCCGGCCGGATCGAGTTCGAGCCGACCGAGGATGCCCCCCGCGACCTCGCCGCCCGGCTGGCGCAGCGACTGCAGATGTGGACCGGCGTCCGCTGGGCGGTGTCGGTCGTGGGCCGCGGCGGCGCCAAGACTATCGCCGAAGAGCGCGACGCCGAAGAGCTGGCCATGCGCGCCGAGGCCGAGCGGCACCCGCTGGTGCAGGCGGCGCTGTCGGCTTTTCCCGGCGCGAAGATCCGCGAGATCCGCACCGCCCAGGAGATCGAGGCCGAGGCGGCGGCAGAGGCCCTGCCCGAGGTCGATGAGGAATGGGATCCGTTCGAAGAGGATTGAACACCCCCCGCAGGCACGCCACATGGGGGCAAACGAGGTTTCAGGGAGACGACGCGATGTTCAAGGGATTGGGCGGGCTCGGCGATATGGGCAAGATGATGAAGGCGGCCCAGGAGATGCAGGGCAAGATGGCCGAGATGCAGGAAGAGCTGGAGCGGATCACCGTCACCGGCGAGTCCGGCACCGGCCTCGTCAAGGCGACGGCCACGGCCAAGGGCGAGCTGACCGCGCTCGACATCGATCCGTCGATCTTCAATCCAGACGAGAAGGAAGTGGTCGAGGATCTGATCCTCGCCGCGATCAAGGACGCCCAGCAAAAGGCCCAGACCCGAAGCCAGGAAGAGATGGCCAAGGTCACCGACGGGCTTGGCCTGCCGCCCGGCATGAAGATGCCGTTCTGAGGCCTATGGACGACCGCCCCGGCGCCCCCCGCCAGAACGCCTCGGAAGAGATCGAGGCGCTTATCACGCTGATGGCGAAGCTGCCGGGCCTTGGGCCCCGGTCGGCGCGGCGTGCCGTGCTGCACCTTGTCAAGAAGCGCGCGCTGCTGATGACGCCGCTGGCCGACGCGATGCACAACGTGGCGGCCAGTGCGCGCGAATGCCTTGTCTGCGGCAACATCTCGGGCGCCGAGGTCTGCCATATCTGCCGCAACGAAAAGCGCGCGACCGGCGAAATCTGCGTGGTCGAAGACGTCGCGGACCTGTGGGCCATGGAACGCGCGCAGGTCTTCGGCGGGCGCTATCACGTTCTGGGCGGCACCCTGTCCGCGCTGGATTCGATCGGGCCCGAGGATCTGCGCATCCCCAAGCTGGTGCAGCGCGTCGCGGACGAGGGGGTGAGCGAGGTGATCCTTGCCCTTGGCGCCACCGTCGACGGCCAGACCACGGCGCATTACATCGCCGATGCGCTGGAGGGGACCGGCGCGCGCCTGACTTCGCTGGCACAGGGCGTGCCCATCGGCGGCGAGCTCGATTACCTCGACGATGGCACCATCACCGCCGCCCTGCGCGCCCGCCGCAGCTTCTAGGGCCGTATCCCGCGAGAGCGCGGAACCGGCACTTCGGTGTGCATTCCGCCCCAGAAGTCCGGCGCGACCCGCGTGAAAAGTCGTGTCCCGAGTCATCATCGATGACCACGCCCCGACCTGTCCGCACCGTTCCGGGGGCATCGCCCTGCACCCGGGCGCGGCACTCTCGGCCCGGAAAACGAACGGCGGGCAGCCTTGCGCAGGCGGACGCGGCGGAGGCCCTCAGGCGCGGCCCGGAAGCTACCGAACAGAAAGGGCGGCGCAGGGCAACGCCGCGCCGCCGACCTTGCTCAGGTAAAACGATTGTCGCGCGGGAAGCCGCGCGGCGCCATGCGGCCGGCGCTGGCGCGCTTTGCAATCCATTCGTCCAGCACGGGTTCGCGCCGGGTCCGGCCACCGGCATCCTGCCACGACAGGCCGTCGGCCAGCGCGAAGGTGATCGCGTCGGACAGGCCGCCATCCTTGTATTTCTGCAGCCGCACGCCCTTGCCGCGCGTCATCTCGGGCAGCTCGGACAACGGGAAGACCAGCATCTTGCGGTTCTCGCCCACCACCGCGACATGGTCGCCCGTAACTGCGGTGCAGATCTTGGCGCGCACCTCGTCGCCGCGCACGTTCAGGACCTGCCGCCCCGCGCGGGTCTGCGCCGCGATCTCGGCCTCAGGCACGATGAACCCGTCCCCCGCCGAGGATGCCACCAGCAGCTTGCGGGTCTTGTCGTGGGTGAAGATCGTGACGATGTCGGCTTCGTTCGGCAGATCGACCATCAGCCGCACCGGCTCGCCCATGCTGCGCCCGCCCGGCAGGTTCGCCGCCGACAGGGTGTAGAACCGCCCGTTGGTGCCCATGACCAGCAGCCGGTCGGTGGTTTCGGCATGGAAGATGAAGCGCGGGCCGTCGCCGTCCTTGAACTTCAGCTCGCCATCCAGCGCGATATGGCCCTTCATCGCCCGGATCCAGCCCATCTTCGAGCAGACGACCGTGATCGGTTCGCGATCGATCATCGCCTCGATCGGCACCTCCTCGACCACGCCCGCCTCGGCAAGCTGGGTCAGGCGCTGACCGCGCGGCGTGTCGCGTCCGAACTGCTTGCGCACCTCGCGCAGTTCCTCGCCGATACGGACCCATTGCAGCTCTTCCGAGCCGAGGAGTTCCTCGATCCCCGCGCGCTCGTCCATCAGCGCGTCGCGTTCGCGCCGCAACTCGATCTCTTCGAGACGGCGCAGGCTGCGCAGCCGCATGTTGAGAATGGCCTCGACCTGCACGTCCGACAGATCGCGGCCCGGGAAACGCTTGGGCGCCTCTTCGCCCGCGGCCGGGTCGGGCTGCGTGACCAGCGTGTCGGGCGCGACGCCCGCCAGGGGCGAACGATACTCGGCCTCGGTCATCGCGCGCGGGATGCCCGCCTGGTGCGCGGTCGACCAGTCCTCGTACATCAGCGCGGTCTTTGGATCGTTGTCGTAGCGGATGATGTCGATCACCCGGTCGAGGTTGAGGAAGGCGAGGATGAAGCCGCCCAGCACCTCGAGCCGCCGGTCGATCTTGGCCAGCCGGTGGCGCGACCGGCGCTGCAGCACGTCGCGGCGGTGATCCAGAAACGCGCGCAGAACCTCCTTCAGCGAACAGACCTTGGGCGTGCGCCCGTCGATCAAAACGTTCATGTTGAGCGAGAACCGCACCTCGAGATCCGAGTTGCGGTAAAGCATGTTCATCAGCACGTCCGGGTCGACGCTGCGCGACCGCGGTTCGAGGATCATCCGCACGTCGTCGGCGCTTTCATCCCGGATGTCGGCGAGGATCGGCACCTTCTTGGTCTGGATCAGCTCGGCGATGCGTTCGACCAGCTTCGACTTCTGCACCTGGAACGGAATTTCGGTGATGACGATCTGCCATTGCCCGCGGCCCAGGTCCTCCTTCTCCCACCGGCAGCGCAGACGGAAGGCGCCGCGCCCGGTCCGGTAGGTCTCGGCGATCGATTCGGGCGGCTCGACCAGCACGCCGCCGGTGGGGAAATCGGGCCCCTTCACGTAATTCAGAAGCGTGTCGTCGCGCGCATCCGGCGTCTTGATCAGGTGCAGGCAGGCACCGACCAGCTCGTCGATGTTGTGCGGCGGGATATTGGTGGCCATGCCCACCGCGATCCCGCTCGACCCGTTGGCCAGCAGGTTCGGGAAGGCGGCGGGCAGCACCACGGGTTCGCTGAGCGTGCCGTCGTAATTTTCGCGGTAATCCACCGCGTCCTCGGCCAGCCCTTCCAGCAGCGCCTCGGCCGCGGCGGTCATCCGCGCTTCGGTATAGCGCGAGGCGGCCGGGTTATCGCCGTCGATGTTGCCGAAGTTGCCCTGCCCGTCGACCAGCGGGTAGCGGACGTTGAAATCCTGCGCCAGCCGCGCCATCGCGTCGTAGATCGCGGCGTCGCCGTGCGGGTGGTAGTTCCCCATCACGTCACCGGCGATCTTGGCCGATTTCCTGAACCCTCCGGTGGAACCCAGTCGCAATTCGCGCATTGCATAAAGGATTCGACGATGCACGGGCTTCAGACCGTCGCGGGCGTCGGGAAGCGCGCGATGCATGATCGTGCTAAGCGCATACTGAAGATAGCGCTCGCCAATGGCGCGACGAAGAGGTTCGGACAGGTCGCTGGAGATTGGGCCGGAATCTGTGTCGCTCATACCGGTTGGATAGCCGCCGGGATCGTTGGCGTAAAGCGGTGGGATAGGAACAGGCGGACGACGGTCCGTGGCGTCATCGCGGCGCCGCGCCGTTCGAACTGTGCCAAGTGACGAGGGAACGAGACATGATCCGGCTGACGGCTATGCTGATTGCGGGACTTTACATCACCATGGCCGTGGCAGGCGGGGACCGCCCCGTCGACGTCGCCGGGGTCGAGGTGACGCGGGGCGGCGACATCGGCGGTGGCCTTCTGGGTGCCGCCAACGCGTCCGAGGTCGATCCGGCCACCGGCGAGCCCAAGCAAGACCGCCTGGCAATCGACGATTACGATGGCGCCGTCGCGCGGGCCATCGCCGCATCTCAAAGCTATGAGCGCCCTGCCCCGGCCCGGGTCGCCGTTGTCGAACCCGCCTCCGCGGCTCCGACGCAGGCCGAAGCTGCGGCCGCAAAGGATCTGTGGTACGTGAGCGGCAGCAACGTGAACCTGCGTTCCGGCCCTTCGACCAGCAATCCGGTCGTCGGCAGAGCGGCCGAGGGTGACAGGGCCGAGATGCTGGAACAAGAGGGCGGCTGGTACCGCATCCGCCTGGAAACCGGCAAGACCGCGTATATCTACGGTAAGTTCCTCGATAGTCGTCAGGGCTGATCCGGCTCGGGCACCCGAGAATCGAATGAACGACGGGGCCGCCTGTAACGGGCGGCCCTTTCGGCATGAAAAGCATGGCACAGGGCCGCGGACAGGGGTGCGGTATGGCGCGCAGAAGCATTCTGATCACCGGGTGTTCCAGCGGGATCGGCCGCGACGCCGCGCTGGGTCTGTCGCGTAACGGGTGGCGCGTCTTCGCCACCTGCCGAAACCCCGAGGACTGCGCGGGCCTCGCGGCGGAAGGTCTTGAGAGTTTCCCGCTGGACTATGCCGATCCCGCCTCGATCGAGGCGGCGCTGGCGCGGGTGATCGACGCCACCGGCGGCACGCTCGACGCGCTGTACAACAATGGTGCCTACGCGATCCCGGGCGCGGTCGAGGATCTGCCGCGCGATGCGCTGCGGTCCATCTTCGAATCGAACCTGTTCGGCTGGCATGACCTGACTCGCCGCGTGATCCCCGTGATGCGGGCACAGGGGCACGGGCGCATCCTGAATTGCTCGTCGGTGCTGGGCTACGTCTCGACCCCGTGGCGCGGCGCGTACTCCGCGACGAAATTCGCGCTGGAAGGACTGACAGACGCGCTGCGGCTGGAAATGCGGGACACGCCGATAAAGGTCATCCTGATCCAGCCGGGCCCCATCGGCACGGCGTTCCGGCAGAACGCCATCAAGCAGTTCGAACGCTGGATCGACTGGGAGGGGTCGGCCCGGGCCGAGCAATACCGCAATTCGCTCCTCAAACGGCTCTACGGCACAGATACCGGCGACCGCTTCGAATTGCCGCCCGAGGCGGTGACGGCGGTGATTTCCCGTGCGCTCGACCACCCGCGCCCCCGCGCGCGCTACCGCGTGACGGTCCCGGCCAAGGGTGCCGGCCTCCTGCGCCGCGCCCTGCCCGACCCGCTGCTGGACCGGGTTCTGTCACGCAGCTAGCAACCGGGCCACAGGCAGCGATCCGCCGCCACCGCGCCCTGCGAAGACACGCGCCCTCCGAAGACACCTGCATTTCTGCCGTCGACGCCTGGCCCAGCCGGGGCGCGCAGCGGGACGATCCGCCACGGTCGCCAAAGCCCGCGAACCGGGCTATGTCAGGCCGGAACAGGAACGGAGGTTCGCATGGGCAAGGATCCCCTCTTCATCGTCGCCGCCATCGCGGTGATCGGGGTGCTGTGCATCCTGATGGTCGGCATCGGCGGCTTCGCCAAGGGCGGTGAGTTCAACAGGCGCCACGCCAACCGGATCATGCGGCTGCGCATCATCGCGCAGGCTGTTGCCGTCGGGCTGATCCTGCTTTTCGTCTTTGTCCGCAGCCTCGGGGGAAGCTGAGATGGTCGTCCTGAACCGCATCTACACCCGCACCGGCGACAGCGGAGAGACCGCGCTGGGCAACGGTACGCGGGTGCGCAAGGATTCCCTGCGGGTCGAGGCCTACGGCACGGTCGACGAGCTGAACGCGACGCTGGGCATGGCCCGGCAGCACGCAGCCGACGACGGCGACGCCCGGCTGGCGGCGATCCAGAACGACCTGTTCGACCTGGGCGCAGATCTCTGCCGCCCGGCCCGCGAAGGCGAAGAGACAGAAGACCATCCGCCGCTGCGCATGTCCGACGCCCAGACCGGTCGGCTGGAATCCGAGATCGACGCGATGAACGCCAATCTCGAACCGCTGCGCAGCTTTGTCCTGCCTGGCGGGTCGGCGCTGGCCGCGCACCTGCACCTGGCCCGCACGGTCGCGCGGCGGGCCGAGCGCCTGACCGTGGCGCTGGCCAATGAAGAGCCCGTGACCGAGGCCGCGATCCGCTACCTCAACCGCCTGTCGGACTGGCTGTTCGTGGCCGCGCGCATGGCCAATGACGGTGGCCGCGACGACGTGCTCTGGACCCCCGGCGCCAACCGCTAGACTGGTCGGCCAGGCGTGCCCCGGCGCCCGTCCGACGCGACGTTTTCGGGGCGCGCGACGGGTTCGGGCCCGCATTCGTCGCAAGCGTCTTGTTGACCGGCGCAGAGGCGGTTTAGGTTCCGCTGCGACACGGGCCCGCTCCGGCCCGGTGCAGGAAAGGGAGAGCTGCGGATGAAAATCCTCGTGCCCGTGAAGCGGGTGATCGACTACAACGTGAAGGTCCGGGTGAAATCGGACGGCTCGGGCGTCGATCTGGCCAACGTCAAGATGTCGATGAACCCCTTCGACGAAATCGCCGTCGAAGAGGCCATCCGCCTCAAGGAAAAGGGCACAGCGGACGAGGTCATCGCCGTGTCGATCGGCGTGAAGCAGGCGCAGGAAACCCTGCGCACCGCGCTGGCGATGGGCGCCGACAGGGCGATCCTGGTGGTTGCCGCCGACGACGTGCACCAGGATATCGAACCCCTCGCCGTCGCCAAGATCCTGAAGGCCGTGATCGACGAGGAACAGCCGGGCCTCGTGCTTTGCGGCAAGCAGGCCATCGACAACGACATGAACGCCACCGGCCAGATGCTGGCCGCGCTTTTGGGCTGGAGCCAGGCCACCTTTGCCAGCAAGCTCGAGATCGAGGGCGAGGCCGCCAAGGTCACCCGCGAAGTCGACGGCGGGCTGCAGACGATCGAGGTCAAGATGCCCGCCATCGTGTCGGTCGATTTGCGCCTGAACGAGCCGCGCTACGCGTCGCTGCCCAACATCATGAAGGCCAAGAAGAAGCCGCTGGACGAAAAGACCGCCGCCGATGTCGGTGTCGACGTCGCGCCGCGGCTCGAAGTGGTGAAGACGACCGAACCGGCCGAACGTCAGGCCGGACAGATTGTGGGGTCGGTTGACGAACTCGTCACGCAACTCAAAGAAAAGGGGCTGGTCTGATGGCTGTTCTGATGCTGGCCGAGGTCACCGACGGCGCCCTCGCCATGGATGCCACCGCCAAGGCCGTAGCCGCCGCGAAACCGCTGGGCGACATCACGCTTCTGTGCTGCGGCGAGACGGCGAAGGACGCCGCAGCCCAGGCCGCGACTATCGACGGCGTGGCCAAGGTGCTGGTCGCGGAAGATGCGCTTTACGGTCACCGCCTCGCCGAGCCCACCGCGGCACTTCTGGTGAGCCTTGCGGGCGATTACGACCATATCGCGGCGCCCGCCACCACGGATGCCAAGAACATCCTGCCCCGTGTCGCGGCGCTTCTGGATGTGATGGTGATCTCGGACGTGTCGGGCGTGATCGACGCCGACACCTTCGAGCGCCCCGTTTATGCCGGCAACGCCGTGCAGACGGTGAAATCGAAGGACGCCAAGAAAGTCCTGACGATCCGCACCTCGTCCTTCGACGCCGCCGCTACGGGCGGGCAGGCTCCGGTCGAGGATGTCGCGACCGGCGAAGATCCCGGCCTGTCGTCCTGGGTCGAGGACAAGGTCGCCGAAAGCGATCGGCCGGACCTAACGAGCGCCAGCATCGTCGTCTCGGGCGGCCGCGGCATCGGTTCGGAAGAGAATTTCCAGCTGATCGAGAAACTGGCCGACAAGCTGGGCGCCGCGGTGGGCGCGTCGCGCGCGGCGGTGGATTCCGGCTACGCCCCGAACGACTGGCAGGTGGGCCAGACCGGCAAGGTGGTGGCGCCCGACCTTTATATCGCCGTCGGCATCTCGGGCGCGATCCAGCACCTTGCGGGGATGAAGGACAGCAAGGTGATCGTCGCGATCAACAAGGACGAGGAGGCGCCGATCTTCCAGGTGGCCGACCTTGGGCTTGTGGGCGACCTGTTCGAGCTGCTGCCGGACCTGACCGAAAAGCTGTGACGGACGGCCGCGGGGGTTTCACACCCCCGCACCCCCGTGGAGTATTTCAGAAGAGAAGAAGCAGGGGTCCCGCGGGGCCCCTGTTTCGTTTCCCGTGGACCCTCCGGGCTGGACGGGCGGCGGGCTGTGTGGGGGGGGGGAGCCAAGTCGGTCATGGCCGGCGGCCCGGACGGAGACCAGTCCGTTCGCGGCAGCACAGCTTTCTGCTTGCGGCTGCGCGGACGCCGTCTGCCATCCCTTAAAAACGACAAACCCCCGAAGCGGTAAGCCCGGGGGTCGTCTCGACGAAGCCGTGACGGCCCCGAAGCGTTCAGTGATGCGGCCTCAGAGAAGACCTTCGCGTTGCGCCTTCTTGCGCGCAAGCTTGCGTTGACGGCGGACGGCCTCGGCCTTCTCGCGCGCCTTCTTCTCGGAGGGCTTCTCGAAATGTTGCCGAAGCTTCATCTCGCGGAAGACGCCCTCACGCTGCAGCTTCTTTTTCAGGGCCCGGAGGGCCTGATCGACATTGTTGTCGCGAACGCTGACCTGCATGTGGTTGTCACCACCTTTCTAAGTTAGGGTTTCGGGAAATATTGCAGGAAGTGGCCATATAGCAAACCAACCCTAGTTTGTCCACCACTTCCGCCGCCAACTGGAGGAGATGCAATGACCGATGGCCCCGAAGCCGGCCCCGTCCCGGGCCCCGTGCCCACCCCCGGCGCCGATCCTGAGACCACTCCCGGGCCCGAGACCAGCCCCGGGCCCGAAACCCCCCGCGCTGCCGCCGGCCCTGCCCGCGAGGATCTGTCCGCGCAGGACCGGTTTTCCGCCGGCGGAGCTGCGGGCGCCACCATGGGCGAGGGACGGATCCATGTCGAGCCGCGGGACGCCATCCTCGACGCGGCGCTGATGCACGTGGCCTTCGACGGCTGGTCGACCGCCACCCTGATCGGGGCCGCCCGCGACGCCGACGTACCGCTGCACGAGGCGCGCGCCTTGTTCCCGCGGGGCGGCGTCGACCTTGCGCTGGCCTTCCATCGCCGCGGCGACGACCGCATGGCGGACCGGCTGGCCGCGGAACGGCTGGACGACCTGCGGTTTCGCGACCGCATCGCCCGGGCGGTGCGCATCCGGCTGGAACTGGTCCCAGACCGCGAGGCTGTGCGCCGCGCCGCGACGCTCTTTGCCCTGCCTGTGCATGCCGGCGACGGGGCGCGCGCCGTCTGGCAGACCGCCGACCGGATCTGGACCGAGCTTGGCGACACCTCGACCGATGCCAACTGGTACACCAAGCGCGCGACGCTGTCGGGCGTCTACGGTGCCACGCTCCTGTTCTGGCTGGGCGACGATTCGCCCGGACAACGGGACACGTGGGACTTTCTCGAGCGCCGCATCGACGAGGTGATGAAGATCGAAACCTTCAAGGCGCAGACCCGCAAAAATCCGGTCCTGAAGGTTCTCTTTGCCGGGCCCAACTGGGCAATGTCACGCGTCAAGCCGCCGCGCCGCGGCCCCCTGCCCGGGCGCTGGCCCGGATCGCGGGCGCCTCAAGGCGCGGCTCCGGGCTCTGCCGCCCCGGGGGGGCGCCGCTGATGCCGCTGGAGCTGCCGCAGAGCATGCGCGCCGTCGAAATCTCGGAACCGGGCGGCCCCGAGGTCCTGACGCCGGTCACCCGACCGGTGCCGCAACCCGGCGCCGGTCGCATCGTGATCCGCGTCGACTGGGCCGGGGTGAACCGACCCGATGCGCTGCAGCGCGCGGGTGCCTACGCGCCGCCGCCAGGGGCCAGCGATCTTCCCGGGCTGGAGGCGTCGGGGACCGTCGCGGCCGTCGGCGCGGGCGTGGCGCAGTGGCAGGTGGGCGACCGGGTCTGCGCGTTGCTGCCCGGCGGCGGCTATGCCGAGTTCGCCGAAACCGACGCCGCCCACGCCCTGCCCGTCCCCGACGGCATGTCGCTGCGCGAAGCCGCCTGCCTGCCCGAGACGTTCTTTACCGTCTGGAGCAATGTTTTCGACCGGGGCGGATTGCAGGCGGGCGAACGGTTCCTGGTCCACGGCGGGTCTTCGGGCATTGGCACCGTGGCGATCCAGCTGGCCCACGCGCTGGGGGTCCGGGTCTTTGCCACCGCCGGATCGGCCGAGAAATGCGCCGCCTGCGAAAGGCTCGGGGCCGAGCGGGCCATCAACTACCGCGAGGAGGATTTCGAGGAGATCCTGGGCGCCGAAGGCGGCGCGAACCTGATCCTCGACATGGTGGGAGGCGACTACATCCCGCGCAACGTGCGCACGCTGGCGCCCGACGGGCGGCTGGTGATGATCGCCTTCCTCGGCGGTCCGAAGGCCGAGCTGAACTTTGCCCAGGTCATGGCAAAGCGGCTGACGCTGACCGGATCGACGCTGCGCCCGCAAAGCGACCTGGCCAAGGCACGGATTGCCGAGAACCTGCTGGCGCATGCCTGGCCTCTGCTGACCGCGGGCCGCGTGGCGCCGGTGATGGATTCCGAGTTCCCGCTGGAGGAGGCCGCGCAGGCACATGCGCGCATGGAGACCTCGTCCCATATCGGCAAGATCGTCCTGAAGGTCGCGGGCGGCGCGTGACGCTTCGGCGCCGGTCCCGTCAGGGGATCGGCGCCATCAGCGCATCCTGCGCGGTGCAGTCGCGGATCACATCCGCGCCGCAGATCCGCGGATCCAGCCCATCCCGCGACAGGCAGACACGCGCCTCGCGGATGCGGTCGCCCTTGCAGGTGATCGTGATCATGTCGGCCGACAGTCCGGCATTGGCCTCGAGAAACGCCTCCTCGACCACCGCGGTCGGCATCCGCAGCGGGTCGGTCATCCGGGCAAAGACGTCGGGCTTGATCACCGCGTCGAAGGCGGCGCGCGCCGTGTCGTAGTAGGCGCCGGGCGCCATGCCCGAGCAGCGCCCGTGCTTCTTCCATTGGTACCACGCCGCATCCGCGTCGCCGAACAGGTCGGCCCGCTGCCCGGTTTCGGCGCGTGACGGGTCCTGCGCGGCGCCCGAGCAGTATGAGGGCCAGCCGGCCTCATACTGCGGCCAGAGCCCGTGCAGCACCCAGCCGCGCGCCGCCTCGGGATCGCACTGCTCCGATCCGCGGGCCGCGCCTTCGGTCGCGCACCAGTTGGGCGACCACGACAAGGCGAGCACCCAGTAGTCGAAGGCGCCCGCACGCTCGCCCTCGGCCAGGATCGGCGCGGGCAAAAACGCCAGTCCGCACAGCAGAGTGACAAGAAAGCGTTGCATTTCGGCTTTTCTCCGCTGGATCGGGCGACTATATGGGAATCAACTTCCCCGAAAACGAGGATATGGTCCAGCCGGACCGGCCGTTTTCCCCGGCCAAGGCCTCATTGGGCGGCGACGCCCGCCACGGGGAGCCCGAGGACCGGACGGGGAGCCCGAAGGAGAGTCACGCGATGAACAAACCGATCATGGCCAAGGCCACCGCCGTCTGGCTTGTCGACAACACCACGCTCAGCTTCAAGCAGATCGCCGAGTTCTGCGGGCTGCACGAACTTGAGGTTCAGGGCATCGCCGACGGCGACGTCGCCGCGGGCGTGAAAGGGTTCGACCCGGTCCAGAACAACCAGCTGGAACAGTCCGAGATCGACAAGGCCGAGGCCGATCCGCTGCACCGCCTGAAGCTCAAGTTCAACCTTGCCGCCGTCGGCGAGGAAAAGCGCCGCGGCCCCCGCTACACCCCGCTGTCCAAGCGGCAGGACCGGCCCGCGTCGATCCTGTGGCTGGTGAAGTTCCACCCCGAACTGGCGGATTCGCAGATTGCCAAGCTGGTGGGCACCACCAAGCCGACGATCCAGTCGATCCGCGACCGCAGCCACTGGAACATCCAGAACATCCAGCCGATCGACCCCGTGGCGCTGGGTCTGTGCCGGCAGTCCGAACTGGACGCCGCCGTCCAGAAGGCCGCCGCCAAGAAGGCCCGCGAAGGCGCGGTGATGACCGACGACGAACGCCGGCGTCTGGTTTCGACCGAGCAGAGCCTCGAAATGGGCGACGAGCCCAAGGTTCCCAGCTCGATCTCGGGTCTGGAGACCTTCACGCTGTCCAATTCGGGCGAGGAACTGAAGGAAGATGAGCGCGACGTCGCCGACGCCGACAGCTTTTTCAACCTGCCCAACGACGCGGACGACGAGGATGAGGACGACCGGGACTGATCCCGGTCGCCCCGCGCACGACTTCCCGTGGAAAAGGGGCACGCCCATGCGCCTGACGCATCTGCAATCGGCCAGTGTCATCGTCGAGGCGGGCGGCCAGCGCATCCTGACCGACCCGTGGCTTGTGCAGGGCGAATATTACGGGTCGTGGTATCACTACCCGCCCCTGCCCATGGCACCCGAGGATCTGGAGTATGACTGGATCTACGTCAGTCACATCCACCCCGACCACATGAGCCGCAAGACGCTGGAGCGGCTCGATCGCACCAAGCCCGTTCTGATCCATAAGTTCGACGAAAAGTTCCTGAAACGGAACATCGAATCGCTGGGCTTCGAGGTGATCGAGCTGCCGCATGGTGCGCCCTTCGACCTGGGCGGCGGCGCCAGCATCGAAATCTTCGCCGCCGACGACTGCGACCCCGAGCTCTGCGGCAAGTTCTTCGGCTGCGCCCCGGTGGAACGCGACTTCAGGTTCACCCAGATCGACAGCCTCGCCGTGATCTCGGACGGCATGCACGCGTTGCTGAACACCAACGACTGCCCCTACGAGCTTGCCACCCGCGTGCTGGACAAGGTGAAGGCCCGCCATCCCCGCATCGATTGCCTGTTGGTCGGCTATGCCGGGGCCGGTCCCTTCCCGCAGTGCTTTACCTTTTCGGATGATGCGCTGAAATCCCGCGCGGCCGAGCGCAAGCACGACCAGTTCATCGCCCAGGCGGTCAAGTATATCCGTCATGTCGAGCCTTCGTCCTACATGCCCTTCGCCGGCACCTACGTGCTGGGCGGGCGTCTGGGGCCGCTCAACGCCCATCGCGGGGTCCCTGCGCTCGACACCGCGCTGGCGGAGATCGAAGAGCGGCTGGGCAAGAGCGGCGCCCCCACCGGGCGGGGCTTCCTTCTGAACGCGGGCAAGGGATTCGATGTCGACCGCGGCGAGGCCGAGGCGCCCTATCGCCCCGCGTCGGCCGAGGACGTGGCCGCCTTCGTCGAAAGCACGCGCGCCGCGCCCTATGACTTCGACGAAGACGCGGTCGAAGACGACGCCACGCTCTTCGACCTGGCCGCGGCGGCCTGGCCGCGCTTTGCGCGCAAGGCCGACCAGATCGGCTTTGCCTCGGGCACCCGGATCGTCGTGGGCGACGGCAACGGCTTTGCGGTGGACTTCACCGCGACACGCCCGCCCCGGACCGTGCCGGCGGACGCCGCCCCCGACGACGGCCCGGTGGTCCAGATCGCCTGCGACCGGCGGCTTTTGGGGCGGCTGCTGCGCGGTCCCCGCTTCGCCCACTGGAACAACGCCGAGATCGGCTCGCACCTTGCGTTCCGGCGCGATCCGGACGTGTTCGAGCGCGGGCTCTACTACTGCCTCTCGGCCTTTCACGCCTAGTCCGGCCCGCGCTTGCCCCTGCCTCTTCGGCAACGGCATGGCGACCGCTCTTAAGCAAAAATTAAGGATACCGGGCTCTTCTGGGGCTGCGGCTCCGGGGGCTGGGAAACCAAGGGGCCGTGTCTTCAGCTACCAGACGCGCCCCGCGGCCAGCATGTACAGGGAACCTCTGGCCCGCGGGGCGCTGACCTTCGCTTTTGTGCCACGTGAAACGGCAGCCTCCCCTGTCCGCCGCGTCCGCGATGGCCTCCAATGGCCCGCCGCGGCGGCGTGGATCAGTCAGACAGGCCCGGTTCGTCCAGAAGATGGCGTCCGGCACGATCCTCGACCTCGATGACCCAGAGATCGGGGTCGCTGCGGCGCTGCCGTTCGATCGTGGCGTCGACCTCGGCCTCCGCGCCCTCGGCCAGCACGACCCAGCGGCGATCCCCGGTCATCAGGTCGAAGCTGCGCTGATAGAGCGTCGCCATCCCGTCCAGTGTCGCCTGCTTCACGATCACGGCCCCGGCCGTGGCATCCCCCCGGGCGACGACGAAGGCCGGAATATCGGCCAGCCGCAGACGCGCCAAGTAGGCATGCACCCAGAAATCGGCGGTCAGCCGGGCCACGGGCAGTCCTCAGCTCCCTTCGCCGAAATCGAGCCCCATCTCGGAATAGCGCTCGGCCTCTTCCAGCCAGTTGGGCCGCACGCGGACCTGCAGGAACAGATGCACCTTGCGGCCCAGGAACTCTTCCAGATCCGTCCGGGCCGCCTGGCCCACGGCCTTGACCGTCTCGCCCTTGCGGCCCAGCACGATGCCCTTGTGGCCGTCGCGGGCGACATAGATCACCTGCTCGATCCGGGCCGAGCCGTCGTCCTTTTCCTCCCAGCTCTCGGTTTCGACCGTCAGCTGGTAGGGCAGTTCCTGGTGCAGGCGCAGGGTCAGCTTTTCGCGCGTCACCTCGGCCGCGATCATGCGCATCGGCAGATCGGCGATCTGGTCCTCGGGATACAGCCACGGCCCCTCGGGCAACGCACCGGCGAGGTGGACGCGCAGGTCGGCGACGCCATAGCCCTTCTCGGCCGAGATCATGAAGGTCTCGGCAAAGGCGAAGCGCTGGTTCAGCTCGGCCGTCAGGGCCAGAAGCCTGGGTCGCTCGACACGGTCGATCTTGTTGATGGCCAGAAGCACGGGGCGCCCCGTCAGCTGCTCGTCCAGCGCGATCAGGATCGCCTCGACCCCCGGGGTGATCCCGCGATGCGCCTCGACCAGCAGCACCACGACATCGGCATCCGCCGCCCCGCCCCACGCGGCGGCGACCATCGACCGGTCCAGCCGGCGCCGTGGGCGGAAGATGCCCGGCGTGTCGACAAAGACGATCTGCGCCGCGCCTTCCAGCGCCACGCCGCGGATCCGCGCCCGCGTCGTCTGCACCTTGTGCGTGACGATCGAGACCTTGGCCCCGACCATCCGGTTCAGCAGCGTGGACTTGCCCGCGTTGGGCTCGCCGATCAGCGCGACGAACCCGGCCCGCGTCGGGGTGTCTTGGGTGTCATTCATGTCCGGTCACCTTGTCCAACAGCGCCCGCGCGGCGGCCTGCTCGGCGGCCCGTTTCGACCCCGCCTCGGCCACCGCAGTCTGGCCGCCGGCCAGCCGCGCCTCGATCGTGAAGACCGGCGCGTGGTCCGGCCCGGTCCGCGCCGTTTCGGTATAGACCGGCGGCGGCTCGCCCCGGCCCTGCGCCCATTCCTGCAGGCTGGTCTTGGGATCGCGTGCGTCGGCCTCGACCGTGTCGATCCGGCTGCCCCAGAGCCGCAGGATCACCTGCCGCGCCGCGTCGAGCCCGGCATCGAGGTAGACCGCCGCGATCACCGCCTCCATCGCGTCGCCCAGGAGCGCCGCCTTGCGCCGCCCGCCCGACATCTGCTCGGACCGGCCAAGCTTGAGCACCTGCCCCAGCCCGATCTGGGAGGCGATGTCGGCGCAGGTCTCCTTGCGCACCAGCGCGTTGAAGCGCGGCGCCAGCAGCCCCTCGGCCGCGGCGCGATCGGCCCGCAGCAGCGCGTCGGCCATGACCAGCCCCAGCACCCGGTCACCCAGGAATTCCAGCCTCTGGTTGTCGGGGCGCGACAGCGACGAGATCGAAGAATGCGTCAGGGCCCGACGCAAAAGCTCGGGCCGCGCGAAATCGTGGCCCAGCCTGCCGGCAAAGGCGCTCAGCTCGGCCGATAGCGTCACTCGATCGCCTCGAAGAAGCGGTCGCCGCGCCAGGTCCAGAAGTAGAGCATCCGCCGCCCCGCCGAGGAAAAGATCACCCGGTCGGCCCGGCCGATCAGGTTTTCCTCGGGCACGAAGCCCACGCCCATGGCATTCGGGCTGACCCGGCTGTCGGTCGAGTTGTCGCGGTTGTCGCCCATGAAGAAGTAGTGCCCTTCGGGGACCGTGTAGACATTGGTGTTGTCATAGGGGCCCTGCCGGATGTTCAGCACGTCGTGTTCGACCCCGTTGGGAAGGGTTTCGCGAAACCGCTCCTTGATGCAGTCGCCGCCGATCCCGACGCCGGCATTTGCGCATTGCGGCAGGTTCCCGACGCTGCCCTGCTGGGCATATTCCTCGACGAACTCGCCCGCCGGCACCTGCGGCGCGGCTTCGCCGTTGATGTAGAGCACACCGTCCTGCACCTGGATCTCGTCGCCCGGCAGACCGATCAGCCGCTTGATGAAATCCGACCCCGTGACGGGGTGGCGAAAGACGACGACATCGCCGCGCTCGGGCTCGGACCCCAGCCAGCGGTCGTCGATGAAGGAGCACAGGCCGAAGGGGCAGGAATACTGCGAATAGCCATAAGCCATCTTGTTGACGAAGAGGAAATCGCCGACGAGCAGGGTGTCCTTCATCGATCCCGTGGGAATCCAGAAGGGCTGGAAGAACAGCGTCCGGAAAATCCCTGCGATGAGCAGCGCGTAGACGATGGTCTTCACCGTCTCCCACACGCCATCCTGCTTGTCGGCCTTCGTCGCCATCAGCGCCTGTCCTTGAACGGAAAAAGTCCCGCGCTTCATGGGCGCCGGGGGGCAGGCTGTCAAGGCGAGCCCCGTCACCGGAGCGTGACG
This sequence comes from Mesobaculum littorinae, assembly GCF_004011175.1. GTDB lineage: Bacteria > Pseudomonadota > Alphaproteobacteria > Rhodobacterales > Rhodobacteraceae > Tranquillimonas > Tranquillimonas littorinae. The sequence continues at coordinate 188,681 of NZ_RQXX01000004.1, forward strand.
GAGGCGCCCCGCGCCGACGGCCGCAGCAGCCCGCCGCGGTCTAGAGCGGCCGCGCCTCGATCACCACGAAGGCCTGCGCCCAAGGGTGATCGTCGGTCAGGGTGACATGGATCACCGCGCTGTGGCCCGCGGGCGTCATCGCCTCGAGCCGCGCGCGCGCCCAGCCCGTGACCTCCATCACCGGCTGGCCGGTGTGCAGGTTCGACACGGCCATGTCCCTCCAGGCGATGCCCATGCGCAGGCCGGTGCCCAGCGCCTTCGAACAGGCCTCTTTCGCGGCCCAGCGCTTGGCATAGGTGCCCGCCACGTCGGCGCGCCGCGCGGCCTTGCGCTGCTCGGTCTCGGTGAAGACGCGGTTGCGGAACCGATCGCCGAACCGGTCGAGCGTCGCCGCGATGCGGTCGATATTGGCCAGGTCGGTGCCAATGCCCAGGATCATCGCGCGGAAAGCCTCCAGTTGCGTGACCCCGCCCCTATCACGCCCGCGGCGCGCTTGGATAGGCGCATCCCGCCCGGGGGGCGGGCGCGTGAGTGGACGACGGCACGGCCTGCGGCTGCGGCGTCTCGGACGTCGGCGTTGGGTGGGGCGGCGTCGGGTGGCGCGGCACCGGCAGGTCGGCCAGTTGATCGGGCCGCATGCCGCGCAGGTCGGGGTGATCCAGCGGATCGGGCGGGGTGGAGGCGACAGGCGGCCTGCGCCCCAGAAGGGCGAGAAACGTGAACATTGCGATATTCCTTTTGCTTGGTCTTTAGATCGGCGTTGTGAGGAGTTTGTGAAATTGCAGAAATGGGGCGCACCCCTTAAGCTTGGCTAAATGAAAGGCGCCGACCGCATTCCCCTGAACGCCCTGCGGGCCGCGGCCACGGTGGCCCGCGATGGCAGCCTATCGCAGGCGGCGCGGGCGCTTGGCGTGTCGGTGGGCGCCGTTTCACAACAGATCGCGCGGGCCGAAGCGCAGCTTGGCCTGCCGCTCTTCCTGCGCGACCGCCACGGCATGACGCCGACGCCGGAGGCGGCCGAACTGCTGGCGGGCCTGGGCCGCGGGTTCTCGGAAATCGGCCGCGCGCTCGACACGTTGGAGCGGCGGCGCGACAACGTGGTGCGGGTCTCGGTCGCACCAATCTTCGCGACCCGCTGGCTGGTCTGGCGGCTGCGCGACTTCTACCGGCAGAACCCCGGCGTGAAGGTGCGGCTGGACATCGACACACACCTCGCCGATCCGCTGCGCGGCGAGGTCGACTATGCGATCCGGGTCGGCCCCGGCGGGTGGCCCGGGGTCCGGGCCGAGCGGCTGTTCGACCTGCTGGTCGTGCCGGTCTGCGCGCCCGAGGTCGGGGCCCGGCTTGCGACCCCCGAAGACCTGGCGACCGTCCCGATCATCCGCGACCCCGACGCGCTTTTTACCTGGGACGACTGGCTGGCGCCCGTGGGGTTGTCGTCCGACATGCTGGAAGAGGGGATCGAGCTGCCCGATGCCTCGATGTGCCTCGACGCCGCGATTTCAGGCATGGGTGTCTTCCTCGCGTTCGAGGTTCTGGCCCGCGAGGGGCGGGATTACGGCAAGCTTGTCACCCCGTTCCCCCGCTATGCCCGCACGCGGCACCATTATGCGCTGGTCTCGGACCCCGCGCGCAGCCCCGCCCCGCCGCAGCAGGCCTTTCGCCGCTGGCTGATGGCGACCTTGGCCGAGGAGCGCATGGGCGATCCCGCTGTGGTGCCCTGACAGCGCCCCGGCCCACGCAGCCCAGCCCGGCCTGCTGCTGCGGGGCCTGCCGGACGCTCAGCCCGCGCTGCGCTCTCCACCCGGAGACGGCAACAGTGGCACAATTCAGCCCGCGCCGTGCCGGGTGTCGGCGGTCATGTCGGCGGGGCCGCTGGCCGGCGTCTCAGGTCGTGCGGGCCTCGTCCATGTGGCGGCGCATCTCGTCGATGGCGGGGCCCAGCCCGCGAAAGATCGCCTCGCCGATCAGGAAGTGCCCGATATTCAGCTCGGCCACCTGCGGCAGCGCGGCAATGGGCGCAACGGTGTCGTAGGTCAGGCCATGGCCCGCGTGCACCTCAAGCCCGAGGTCCGCGGCCAGCGCGGCCATCTCGGTCAGGCGCTCCAGCTCGGCATCGCGCTCGGCCAGCCGCCCCTCGGCATGGGCGTCGCAATAGGCGCCCGTGTGCAGTTCGACGACGGCCGCACCGATGCGCCGCGCGGCCTCGATCTGCGGGCGGTGGGCAGCGACGAAGATCGACACCCGGCAGCCCGAGGCCGCGAGGGGGGCGATGAAATGCGCCAGTCGGTTTTCGTCACGCGCGACCTCGAGCCCGCCCTCGGTGGTCCGCTCCTGCCGTTTCTCCGGGACCAGGCAGACGGCATGCGGGCGATGCCGCAGCGCGATGCTCTGCATCTCCTCGGTGGCGGCCATCTCGAGGTTGAGCGGGATCGACAACCCCTCGGACAACGCGGCGATGTCGGCGTCCGAGATGTGGCGGCGATCTTCGCGCAGATGCGCGGTGATGCCGTCGGCGCCCGCGGCCTCGGCCAGCTGCGCGGCGCGGTAGGGGTCGGGATAGTCGCCGCCCCGCGCGTTCCGCACCGTCGCCACATGGTCGATATTGACCCCGAGCCTGAGCCTGCCAGCCATGCCGTCCCCTCCCTTTCGTCTCCGGCGTCCCGGGGCCCCGCCACGCCAGCCGCCCCTAATCCGCCTTAGCCGCCTGTGCCTTGGCCCGGCGGGCGGCAAAACTCTTCTTCAATCGCCCGATGCGGGCCTTCTGGTAAGCCGCGATCACCGGGCGGGTGACCGCATAGGACACGACCGCCGCGATCAGCCCCGGCACCAGCCCGCCTACCAGATAGGGCAGGAACACACCCGAGAAAAAGTCGTCGAGCCGCCCCCAGTGCGTCGGGTCCGAGGTGAAGACGGCACGCAGGTTCGCCCACAGCTCGGCCGAGGCCTGTCCGAAGGCGCCGAAGACCTGATGCAGCGGCACGGCATGGCCGGTGTCCAGGATCTTGGCCCCCAGTTCGACCGACATCGCGGCGATGATCGGAAAGGTCAGCGGATTGCCGAAGAACGTCGCCATCAGCGCCGCCAGGACATTGCCGCGGATCAACCACGCCATGCCGCCCGAAATCAGGAAATGCAGGCCGAAGAAGGGGGTGAAGCAGACGAAGATGCCGCAGGCGATCCCGCGCGAGATCTTGTGCGCCGGGTCGGGAAGGCGACGCAGGCGGTAGACGACATAACGCACGGCCCGTATCCATCCGCCGCGCGGATAGATGAACCGTCCCAGACGGTTCAGCCAGGGCTGCGGACGCCGCTTGAATACCACCCGGTTCGGTCTCCTGTCTCGTCGGGGTCAGGGCCTGCGATCGAGATCCCTGTACCGCGTGATCGCCGCCACGTCGCTTTCGGCTTCGAGCGCCAGCATTACTGCATGCATATGCTCCACATCCCGTAAATCAACATCGACGAGCAGGCGATAGAAGTCGGGCTTGCGATCCACGAAGCGCAGATCAGAGATGTTGGCCTGCTTCTCGCCGATCAAGGTGCAGATCCGCCCCAGCACCCCGGCGCCGTTGGCGATCGTCATTTCGAAGCTGACGGTGTTGACCGCGGGATGCAGGCCGGAATGCCAGTGCAGATCGACCCAGCGTTCGTTCTGCTCTTCGAATTCGACCAGGGTGGGACAGTCGATCGAGTGGATCACGACTCCGCGACCGCGGTAGGCGATGCCGACGATTCGCTCGCCCGGAAGCGGCTGACAGCATTGCGCGCGCTGGAACGTCTGTTCCGGCGACAGCCCCAGCACCGCGCGGGCAGCGTCGATTTCGTCGCCACCCGTCCCGGCGAGGTCGGGATAGAGGGTGCGCACGACCGTCCGCGCCGTAAGCTCGCCCGAGCCCAGCCGCTCCAGCAGCACGTCGGCGTCGTGCAGGCCCATCTGCCGCGCGGCGGCGGCCAGTGCCTTGGTCGTGGCGCGCTTGCCCACGTGGTCGAAGGCCACGCGCGCCAGCTCGGCTCCGAGCTTGATGAAGCGTTCGCGGTCCTCTTCCCGCAGCGACCGGCGGATCGCGGACTTGGCCCGGCCCGTCGCCACGATGTCGATCCACGTCGCCTGCGGGCGCTGCCCCTCGGCGGTGATGATCTCGACCGACTGGCCGTTCTTCAGCCGGGTCCAGAGGGGCACGCGGATCGCGTCGACCTTGGCGCCGACGCAGCTGTCGCCGATCCGGGTGTGGATCGCATAGGCGAAATCCAGCGGCGTCGCGCCCTTGGGCAGCTTGACCACGTCGCCCTTGGGCGTGAAGCAGAACACTTGGTCCTGGTACATCTCCAGCTTCACTGCCTCGAGGAACTCGTCATGATCCTCGGCAGCGTCGAACCGTTCGGTCAGGGTGGAAATCCAGCGGGCAGGATCGACCGCGAACCTGTTCTCGGCCGGCACGCCGTCACGGTAGGACCAGTGCGCGGCAACGCCGGTCTCGGCGACCTCGTGCATCTCGCGGGTGCGGATCTGCACCTCGACCCGCTTGCCGTCGCGCCCCGACACCGTGGTGTGGATGCTGCGGTACCCGTTCGACTTGGGCTGGCTGATGTAGTCCTTGAACCGCCCCGGCACCGATCGCCAGCGCTGGTGGATCACGCCCAGGATGCCGTAGCAATCGGCCTCGGACCCACAGATCACGCGGAAGCCGTAGATGTCGGAAAGGCGGGAGAATCCCATCTCCTTTTCCTGCATCTTGCGCCAGATCGAGAACGGTTTCTTGGCGCGACCGAAGACCTGCGCCTCGATCCCGGCGCGGTCCAGTTCGTGGCGGATGTCGGTGGTGATCTGGTCGATCACGTCGCCGGTTTCGTGCTGCAACCGGATGAAACGGCGGATGATCGAGGTGCGCGCATCGGGGTTGAGCACCTGGAACGCCAGGTCCTCAAGCTCTTCGCGCATCCACTGCATGCCCATGCGGCCGGCGAGCGGCGCGAAGATCTCCATCGTCTCGCGCGCCTTCTGGACCTGCTTTTCGCTGCGCTGGAACTTGATCGTGCGCATGTTGTGCAGGCGGTCGGCCAGCTTGACGAGGATGACCCGCAAGTCCTTCGACATCGCCATGAAGAGCTTGCGAAAGTTCTCAGCCTGCTTGGTTTCGGACGAATGCAGCTGAAGGTTGGTAAGCTTCGTCACCCCGTCGACCAGTTCCGCGACATCGCGACCGAAGCGGCCCGAGATCTCGTTATAGGTCGACTTGGTATCCTCGATCGTGTCGTGCAGCAGCGCGGTCACGATGGTCGCATCGTCCAGCCGCATGTGGGTGAGGATGGCGGCGACGGCGACGGGATGGGTGAAATAGGGTTCGCCGGACTGGCGAAACTGGCCGTCGTGCATCTGCGCGCCGTAGTCGTAGGCGGCGCGCAGCTTGTCGGCATCGGCCTTGGGATTGTAGTTACGGACCAGCGCGATCAGGTCGTCTGCGTCGATCATTGCGGCCCGTCCACCGGCCCCTGCAGGCAAGGGCCGCCCCCTTCTTACGGCTGGCCTTGGGCCGCCATCAGTGCGCGCAGAAGCTGCTCTTCCGAGGGGTCCTCGTCAGGCTTGTCGGCGGTCTCGCCCCCGCCCATGAGCAGAGCCATCGTGTCCTCTTCGGGTTCGTCGACCTCGATCTGGGTCTGATGGCTTTCGATCATCCGCTCGCGCAGATCTTCGGCCGACTGGGTCTCTTCGGCGATTTCGCGCAGGCTGACGACCGGGTTCTTGTCGTTGTCGCGATCCACGCTCAGGCCCGAGCCCGAGGTGATTTCGCGGGCACGATGGGCGGCGAGCATAACCAGCTCGAACCGGTTCGGAACCTTGTCTACGCAGTCTTCAACCGTCACGCGGGCCATGGATGTCTCCGATCAGTGTGAGTGGTCCGAAAGGGCCTTAGTAAGGCCCGCGAAAGAGCTTGACAAGTCGATTTCTAACAACCTCACAAAGGCTCGATCCCAGCGCGGGCCGCCGCGGGCAGATCCGCGGCCATCTCGGCCACGCTGCGGTGCGACAGGGGGTGCCGCCAGCCGGGCGCGACCTCGGCCAGGGGGACCAGAACGAAGCCGCGATCCTGCAGGCGCGGGTGGGGCAACAGCACCCGGTCGGGCGTCTCGCGCATCTGGCGCGCCAACGGCAGCCGCTGCCAGCGACGCAGCGTCAGGGCATCGGGCAACACCGCACCGCCCACGGCCAGCAGGTCCAGATCCACCGTCCGTGGACCCCACCGCTGCCGCCGGCGCCGGCCCAGGGCGCGTTCGACCGCGTGCAGGCGAGCCAGTATCCGCTCGGCCGGCAGGGCCGACACGAACACCGCCGCGGCGTTCGCGAAATCGGGCCCCGCGCCCGCGGGAAAGGCCGGCGTGCGAAACATCCGGCTGCGCCGGACCAGCCGGAACTCGGGCCGGTCCAGCAGCACCAGTGCCCGTTCAAGCGAGGCGGCGCTGGCCTGGGTGCCCAGGGGCAGGTTTCCGCCCAGCGCGACCAGAACCGCGCGGCGGCCGGAAATACGACTGAAGTGTTGCGCGATCACCAAGGAACTCTAGATAGTGCCGAACTCCGCCAGGCAATATTTCAATCGCTCACGACGACGCAATGGCGGACAAGTTCAAAAGGGTACCCATTCATGTTCTACCGAGACGAACGGCTCGCGCTGTTCATCGATGGATCGAACCTTTACGCCGCTGCCAAGGCGCTGGGATTCGATATAGATTACAAGTTGTTGCGGCAGGAATTCATGCGTCGCGGCAAATTGCTGCGCGCCTTCTACTATACGGCGCTGCTGGAAAACGAAGACTATTCGCCGATCCGTCCGCTGGTGGATTGGCTGAACTACAACGGCTATTCCATGGTGACGAAGCCCGCCAAGGAATACACCGACAGCCAGGGCCGGCGTAAGGTCAAGGGCAACATGGACATCGAACTGACCGTCGACGCCATGGAGCTGGCGCCGCGGGTCGATCACATCGTGCTGTTCTCCGGAGACGGCGATTTCCGCCCGCTGGTCGAAAGCCTGCAGCGTCAGGGCGTGCGCGTCTCCGTTGTGTCGACCATCCGCAGCCAGCCGCCGATGATCGCCGACGAACTGCGCCGCCAGGCCGACAACTTCATCGAACTCGATGAGCTGAAAGAGGTGATCGGACGCCCGCCGCGCGAACAGCGCGACGAGGATCGGGACCGGTCGCGCGAATCGGCGGACAACTAACCCCGGCCCACGCCCCGCTGGCGCTGCGCCCGCCGCGCCACCGGGCGGCGTCCGCCTCTTTCTCACGCCCCCTTTCACCGACACGCGGCCGCCCCGGCCACATCTCGCAGGCCGCAAGTCCAGCTGGGGGCGGAACCCCTTGCGCGGGGCGGCGTTCGCCCCCGATGACCGACGGCCTGTCTCTTCCTGCGATGTTCCTCGCGGCCTTCGGCGCCGCGACCATCCTGCCGTTCCAGTCCGAAATCGTCTTCGTCGCGCTGCAGGTCCGCGGCGACGTCGCGCTCTGGCTGCTCCTGCTGGTGGCGAGCGCTGGCAACGTGCTCGGATCGGTGGTGAACTACGTCATGGGCGCGGGGATCGAGCGATTCCGCCACCGCCGATGGTTTCCCGTGACCGAGGACCAGCTGACGCGGGCGCAGCGCTGGTACACCCGCTGGGGCAGCTGGAGCCTGCTTCTGTCCTGGGCGCCCTTCGGCGACGCGATCACCGTGGTCGCGGGCGTCCTGCGCACGCCCTTCTGGCTGTTCCTGGCGCTGGTCACCCTGGCCAAGACCGGCCGTTACGCGGTGCTGGCGGCGGCAACGGCCGGGTTTCTCTAGCCGCACGGCGCGCCCCCGCCGAAGCGTGATCTCCCCCGCCTTTACGCGGCCCCCGGGCGCGCATAGTTTCATGGCCATGACCAAGCCGCCCCTCACCCTCCGCCTTGCCGCGCCGCGCGGATTCTGCGCCGGCGTCGACCGCGCCATCAAGATCGTCGAAATGGCGATCGAAAAGTGGGGTCCGCCCGTCTACGTGCGCCACGAGATCGTCCATAACCGCTATGTCGTCGACGGCCTGCGCGCCAAGGGCGCCGTGTTCGTCGAGGAACTGGACGAGGCCCCCGACGACCGCCCGGTGATCTTTTCGGCCCACGGCGTGCCCAAGGCGATCCCGGCCGAAGCCGCGCGGCGCGAGATGATCTATGTCGATGCCACCTGCCCGCTGGTCTCGAAGGTGCATATCGAGGCCGAGAGGCACAGCCAGAACGGGCTGCAGATGGTGATGATCGGCCATGCGGGCCACCCCGAGACGCTGGGCACCATGGGCCAGCTTCCCCCGGGAGAGGTGCTGCTGGTCGAGACGCCTGCCGATGTCGCGGGGCTGGAGCCACGCGATCCCGAAAAGCTGGCCTTCATCACCCAGACCACCCTGTCGGTCGACGACACCGCCGACATCGTGGCGGCGCTGCGGGCGCGGTTCCCGTCGATCATCGGGCCGCACAAGGAAGACATCTGCTATGCCACGACGAACCGCCAGGCGGCGGTCAAGGCGATGGCGGGCGGGATCGACGCGCTTCTGGTCGTGGGGGCACCCAACTCCTCGAACTCGAAACGCCTGGTCGAGGTCGGGCGCAAGGCGGGCTGCACCCATGCGCAGCTGGTGCAACGGGCGACCGACATCGACTGGCGGTCTCTTGACGGCATGCGCGCGCTTGGCGTGACGGCAGGCGCCTCGGCGCCAGAGGTGCTGATCGACGAGGTCATCGCCGCGCTGCGCGAGCGTTACGACGTGACGCTGGACTTCGTCGAGACGGCGCAGGAGAACGTCGAATTCAAGGTGCCGCGCGTCCTGCGCGAACCGGCCTGACGGCGCGGCCCGGCGGCCGTGCGCCCCGGGACACGTACCGTCCCACCCTGCACCACCCAGGGCAATGCCGACCTTGCGTTCCGCCCCCGGCCCCGGCATTGCGGGGTCCCAGCCCCGCCGCCCGAGGATCCGCGATGAGCGACCCCGACACGCTTGCCTATTACAGTGCCTCCGTCGACCGCTACCGCGACCTCGTCGCTGCGGATTTCCATGCCGCCGACCGCGACCGGTTCCTGGACGGCCTGCCCGCAGCGGCGCGCCTGCTGGACCTGGGCTGCGGCCCGGGCTTCGACGCCGCGCGGATGGCCCGGGCGGGACACGTGGTCGAGGCATGGGATGCCGTGCCCGAGATGGCCGCCGCCGCGGATGCCGCGCCGGGCGTCACAGGACGCTGCGCGCGGTTCGACGACCTGCAGGCCCGGGGCGTCTACGATGGCATCTGGGCCGCGTTTTCCCTGCTGCACGCGCCCCGCACCGCCCTGCCCGACCACCTGACCGCCATTCACCGCGCCCTCAGGCCCGGTGGGCGGGCCTATGTGGCGATGAAGCTGGGCCATGGCGAAAGCCGCGACCGGCTGGGACGACTTTACACCTATGTCACCGAAGAGGAGTTGCTGGGGATGCTAAGCGATGCGGGCCTGACCGTGACCGCCACCCGGACGGGCACGGCCAAGGGCATGGCGGGACGGGACGACCCCTTTCTGAGCGTGTTCGCCGATGCCTGAGCTTTTCGCCTATACCGACGGCGCCTGTTCCGGCAATCCCGGCCCCGGAGGCTGGGGCGCGCTGCTGATCGCGCGCGAGGGCGACAGCGTCCTGCGCGAACGCGAACTGAGCGGCGGCGAGGCCGACACCACCAACAACCGGATGGAGCTTCTGGCCGCGATCTCGGCGCTGGAAAGCCTGGCGCGGCCATCGAAGATCACCGTGGTGACCGACAGCGCCTACGTGAAGAACGGCGTCAGCCAGTGGATCCACGGGTGGAAGCGCAACGGCTGGAAGACCTCGACCAGGAAGCCCGTGAAGAATGCCGAGCTGTGGAAGCGGCTGGACGCGGCGCGCGGCCAGCACGACGTGACATGGGAGTGGGTCAAGGGCCACGCCGGTCACCCGGAAAACGAGCGCGCCGACGAACTGGCCCGCGCCGGGATGGCGCCCTACAAGCGTAAATAGGCGCGGCGGGGCCCCAGGGCCCATGCGGTGCGCCTGGGCCGTCCGATGCGTCGGTTTGAGTATTTAAGAAGAGAAGAAGCGCAGGCCGGTCTTGCGTGTGCGGGCGATGCGCCTTATAGGGCGGCGTTCGAATACCCGCAGGGGCCGGCCACGCGGCATGCCGAGCCCTTGCGTCCACCTCTCGAGGAAGGAGACGGAAATGCCCAAGATGAAGACCAAGTCGAGCGCGAAGAAGCGCTTCAAGGTCACCGCGACCGGCAAGGTCATGGGTGGCCAGGCCGGCAAGCGGCACGGCATGATCAAGCGGACGAAGAAGTTCATCCGCGATGCCCGCGGCACCCAGGTCCTGAGCGAGCCCGATCAGAAGCTCGCGAAGTCCTACATGCCCTACGATCGCTGAGGAGGCCTGAGAGATGTCGAGAGTTAAAGGCGGGACCACCACCCACGCACGTCACAAGAAGGTCATCAAGGCTGCGAAGGGCTATTACGGCCGCCGCAGCACGGCCTTCCGCACGGCCACCCAGGCCGTCGACAAGGCCAACCAGTACGCCACGCGCGACCGCAAGAACCGCAAGCGCAACTTCCGCGCCCTGTGGATCCAGCGGATCAACGCCGCCGTGCGCGCGCATGACGAAAACCTGACCTATTCGAAGTTCATCAACGGCCTGTCGCTGGCCGGGATCGAAGTGGACCGCAAGGTCCTGGCCGATCTCGCCGTGCACGAGCCCGATGCCTTCGGCGGGATCGTCGACAAGGCGAAAGCCGCGCTGGCCTGACCGCCGCACGGATGTGAATGACGAAAAGGGCCGCCCCTGCCGGGGCGGCCCTTTTTGCGTCCGGGCGTGCGTGAAGGGGGCCGAAGGCCGGCGAAGCCGTCTCTCCGCCCCCGCAGGCCTGGGGCCGCCCGCCCGGGTCGCGCAAGGCTGCCGGGCGGACGGTGCGTCCTTTTCCCGATCTCAGGCGCCGATCTGCTCTTCGAGGAAATCGGTGAAGGCCTCCCAGCTTTCCTTGTCCGCCCGCTCCTGGTAGCTGTCGCTGCCCATCACGGTGAAGGCATGCGGCGCGCCCGAGTAGATCTCGACCGTGAAGTCGTTGCCGGCTGCTTCCAGCTCTTCGGTCAGCGCGACCGCGTCGGCAAGCGGAACGGCGGTATCGGCGGCGCCGTGCAGGACCAGCACCGGCGGCTCGTCCCCGTCCCAGCCCTGCCCTTCGGGCGTGGCGAGCGTGCCGTGGAAGGTGGCGTAACCCGCGGCCTCACCGGCCATCTCGCTGCGCGCCATCTCAAGCGCGACGCCGCCGCCGAAGCAGTAGCCCGCGACGATCAGCGTTGCGGCGTCCGATTTGTCGCGCGCGGCGGCCAGCCCCGCCTCGGTCAGCCCGCGCATCCGCTCGCGGTCTTCGTAGAGCGCGCCGGTCGCGGCCTGCCGTTCTTCCATGGTGTCGAGCGGCACGTCGGGCCCGAACATGTCGAGCGCGAAGGCGTCATAGCCCATTTCGGCCAGCATGTCGGCGCGCTCGCGTTCGTAGTCTGTCAGACCGTCCCAGTCGGACGCGATGAGGACGAGGCCCTTGGGGTCGTCCGCGGCGGCGTAGTAGCCCGTGAGGTCCGTATCCTCGTAGGAATAGCTCACGTCCTCGGCCAGCGCGGGCGCGGCGAGGGCGAGGATCGGCAGGGCAGTCAGGGTCGTGCGAAGCATGTGTCTTTCCTCCTGTCGGTGTCCTTGGGCAAAATGGCCCGCCGCCGGATGCGGGCAAGGGCCGCGCACCTCACGCTTTCGGGGGGCGAGGCTTGCCTTGGCCGGGCGCGGAAGGTAGCACGCAGGCCGACACCCGGACGCATTGCGGACAAGAGGCCCATGACCGACCTGCGCGAAAAATACCTGACCGCCATTTCCCAGGCCGCCGATGCCGATGCGCTGGAAGAGGTGCGGCTGGCCGCCGTCGGCAAGAAGGGCGAGGTTGCCCTGGCGATGCGCGGCCTCGGCAAGATGACGCCCGAGGAACGGCAGGTCGAAGGCCCGCGGCTGAACGCCCTGAAGGACGAGATCAACTCGGCCCTGGCCGCGAAGAAGGCGGCGCTGGAGGATGCGGCGCTGGATGCGCGGCTGGCCGAGGAATGGCTGGACGTCACCCTGCCCGCGCGGCCGCGGCGGGTGGGCAGCATCCACCCCGTCAGCCGGGTGTGGGAGGAAGCCACCGCGATCTTTGCCGACATGGGGTTTGCCGTGGCCGAGGGGCCGCAGATCGAAAGCGACTGGTACAACTTCGACGCGCTCAACATGCCGTCGCACCACTCCGCGCGCGAGGAGATGGACACCTTCTACATGAAGCGGGCCGACGGCGACGACCGCCCGCCGCACGTGCTGCGCACCCACACCTCGCCGGTGCAGATCCGCACCATGCAGGCGCAGGGCGCACCGCTGCGGATCATCGCGCCGGGCCGGGTCTACCGTGCCGATTTCGACCAGACGCACACCCCGATGTTCCACCAGGTCGAGGGCCTGGCGCTGGACCGCGACCTGTCGATGGCAAACCTGAAATGGGTGCTCGAGGAGTTCTTTTCGGCCTTCTTCGGGCGGCCGGTGAAGACCCGGTTCCGCGCCTCGCACTTCCCCTTCACCGAACCCTCGGCCGAGGTCGACATCCAGTGTTCGTGGGAAGGCGGCACCGTGAAGGTCGGCGAAGGCGACGGCTGGCTCGAGGTGTTGGGCTCGGGCATGGTGCACCCGAACGTGCTGAAGGCCGGCGGGATCGACCCCGACCAGTGGCAGGGCTTTGCCTTCGGCATGGGGATCGACCGGATCGCGATGCTGAAATACGGCATCCCCGACCTGCGCGCCTTCTTCGACAGCGACCTGCGCTGGCTGCGCCACTACGGCTTTGCGTCGCTCGACGTGCCGACGCTGCGGGGCGGGGTCTGAGGGCAGGCCTCGTAATCCGCTTACGAGGGCGGCGCCCGACCCTGGGTGGGCGCTCCCGTGCCCCGGCTGATCGCCACCGTCTGAGCATGAACACCGAGACGGCTGCATCCCGCAGGGCCAAGCGCCCTCCCCGGGGAGGGTCAGGCTCTGCCGGGCGTGACGGACGGAACGCGCCCTCCCCGGCCCTTCCCCCTGCCCCCATGCTGCGCTAGGACACGGCGCGACAGAGATCAAAGGACGGCCGCGATGAAATTCACCCTCTCCTGGTTGAAGGAGCATCTCGACACCGACGCCTCGGTCGACGAGATCGCCGAGACCCTCACCGACCTCGGGCTCGAGGTCGAAGAGGTCGTGAACCCTGCCGAGGCGCTGCGTCCCTTCACCATCGGCCGTGTCGTGGGGGCCGAAAAGCACCCCGATGCCGACAAGCTCAAGGTCTGCCGGGTGCAGACGGCCGGGGGCGAAAGCCAGATCATCTGCGGCGCGCCCAACGCACGCGAAGGCATCACCGTCGTCGTGGCACAGCCCGGCACCTACGTGCCCGGCATCGACACCACCATCCAGGTGGGCAAGATCCGTGGCATCGAAAGCCACGGCATGATGTGCTCGGAACGCGAGATGCTGCTGTCGGACGAGCATAACGGCATCATCGAGCTCCCCTCGGGCGAGGTCGGCCAAAGCTTCGCCGACTGGCTGGCACAGAACCGCCCCGAGGCCGTGGACCCGGTGATCGAGATCGCGATCACCCCCAACCGCCCCGATGCCCTCGGCGTTCATGGCGTCGCGCGGGACCTTGCCGCGCGCGGGCTCGGCACGCTGAAGCCGCTTGACCATGCGACGGTCGCGGGCAGCTTCCCCTGCCCCGTGGGCGTCACCATCGACCCGCAGGCCGCGACACAGGCGCCCGTCTTCATGGGACGGATGATCCGGGGGGTGAAGAACGGCCCCTCGCCCGCGTGGCTGCAGGCGAAGCTGAAGGCCATCGGCCTGCGCCCGATTTCGACCCTCGTCGACATCACCAACCTCTTCACCTTCGACCGCAACCGCCCGCTGCACGTCTTCGACGCGGCCAAGCTGCAGGGCAACCTGCGCATCCACCCCGCCACGGGCGGTGAGGAGATGGTCGCGCTGGACGAACGCACCTACGCGATGCCCGAGGGCGCGATCGTCATTTCCGACGACAGCGGCGTGGTGTCGATCGGCGGGATCATGGGTGGCGAGACGACGGGTGTCACCGACGACACGACCGACGTGCTGCTCGAGGCCGCGGTCTGGGACAACGTCCAGATCGCGCGCACGGGCCGCGCACTCAAGATCAACTCGGACGCGCGGTATCGCAACGAACGTGGCATCGACCCGGGCTACAACGCGCAAGGCGTCGACGACGCGGCGGCGCTGATCGCCGAGCTTTGCGGCGGCGAGATTTCCGAGGTCGTGCAGGCAGGCGCGGTGCCCGACGTGGCGCGCGCCTATCCGCTGGACACCGACCGGGTGCAGACGCTCGTCGGCATGGAGATCCCGGCCGAGACGCAGCGCGCAACGCTCACCGCGCTCGGCTTCACGATGGAAGGCGACATGGCCCATGTGCCGTCCTGGCGCCCCGACGTGCAGGGACCGGCAGACCTTGTGGAAGAGGTCGCGCGCATGGCCTCGCTGACCAAGCTCAAGGGCGTGCCGATGCCGCGCCCGCGAGCAGGCGTGCCCGCGCCGGTGCTGACGCCGATGCAAAAACGCGAACAGGCCGCCCGGCGGTCCGCGGCGGCGCTGGGGTACAACGAATGCGTCACCTACAGCTTCATCGACCGCGAGGCGGCGCAGCTCTTCGGCGGTGGCGAAGACACCTCGGCGCTGGAGAACCCGATCTCGTCCGAGATGAGCCATATGCGCCCCGCCCTTCTTCCGGGCCTCCTGCGGGCTGCGGCACGCAACCAGGCGCGCGGCTTCGGCGACATGGCCCTGTTCGAGGTGGGCGCCGTCTGGGCGGGCGGTGAGCCCGAGGATCAGCGCCTGCAGGTCGCGGGCCTGCTGGTGGGCCGCACCGGCCCGCGCGACGTTCACGGCGATGCACGCGGTGTCGACCTTTACGACGCCAAGGCGGATGCCGAAGCGCTGCTGGCCGCCATCGGGGCACCCGCCAAGGTGCAGATACTGCGCGGCGGGGCCGACTGGTGGCACCCCGGGCGGCACGGGCGCCTCTGCCTTGGCCCCAAGAAGGAGCTGGGCGTTTTCGGCGAACTGCATCCGCGCATTCTGCGGGCCTTCGACCTCAAGGGGCCCGCGGTGGCCTTCACCATCGCCCCCGAAGAGGTGCCGCTGCCGCGCAGCGCCGATGCCGCACGGCCCGCGATGGCCCTGTCGGACCTGCAGGCCGTCGAACGGGATTTCGCCTTTGTCGTGGGGCGCGAGATCGAGGCGCTGAGCCTCGTCAACGCCGCGGCGGGCGCCGACAAGGCGCTGATCGAAGAGGTCCGCGTCTTCGACCAGTTCGTCGGCGGGTCGCTGGGCGAGGATGCCAAATCGCTGGCCATCACCGTGCGCCTGCAACCGCAGGACAAGACGCTGACCGACAAGGATATCGAGGCCGTGTCGGCAAAGATCGTCGAAAAGGTCCAGAAGGCGACCGGTGGCGTCCTGCGCGGCTGACGCCACCCCTGGGATCGCAAAGGGCGCCCGGCTCCTGGCCGGGCGCCGTCATCCCTTTCCACCCATGTCTGCCATCCGCGGCTGTCCGCTGGCGGCGCTGTCCGCCGCACGCCCCTCCGCGCCAGGCGGAGAGCCCCGGAGGGGCCCGGTCAGGCCTCGCGCACCTGTCGCGCACTGCCGCGCATCGCGCCCAGGGCGATCCCGATGCCGATCGCCAGCATGATCACCGCGAAGAACAGGAACGTGTTGCGCAGCCCCCATGCCGCGATGATCGGGGCCGAGGCGAAGGGCGACAGGAACTGGCCGCCGAAGATCGACGTCGTCGTCATCCCCGACGCCCGGCCGCGCAGTGCGTCGGGCACCCGACCCATGATGAAGGCGTTGAAGTTGGGAAAGATCGTGCCCATCCCGCCGCCCAACGTCAGCGTGCCCAGGATGATGGTCGCGAAATTGCCCGCGACGCTCAGGATGCTGACCCCGACGCCCATGATCACGAAGCCCATCCCGAAGATGCCCGCCCCCGAAACGTGCCGCCGCAGGCGTCCGTACAGCATCGATCCCGGCACCGAGACCAGCGTCGCCGACGCCATCCCCAGCGCCGCCGCACTGGGCGAGGTGATGTCCATCGACGCCAGCAAAAACGGCAGCTGCGTCGGTACGAGGTAGAACACCACCATGAAGACGAAGCCCAGAAGGTAAACGGGCCCGACCCTCGCCCAGGGGAAGGGCGGCGTCTGCGCGACATCTCCGCCGGTCAGCGCCTCGGGCGTCTTGGCACGGGTGGGCCGGGTGTCGGCGGCGCGCAGGGCAAGGCCCGCGTAGACCGCGAAGGGTAGCGCGAGAAGGTAGATCAGGAAAGGCAGCCGCCAGCTCATCGAGGCCAGGAGCCCGCCCAGCATGATGAAGACGACGCCGCCGCCCGACATCGCCGCCGCCTGCAGGCCCATGAACTTCTGCCGCGCCTCGCCGTGCCAGAGATCACCGGCCAGCGTGATCGCCAGCGTCATCGTCCCCGCCACGCCGATCCCCAGGATCGCCCGCCCCACCAGCATCGCCGGCAGGGTTTCGACGAAAAGCCCGCTGACCCCGCCCAGTGCGTAGATCGCCATCCCGGCCATCAGGATGTGCAACCGGTCGTAGCGGTCCGCCAGCCAGCCGAAGCCCGAGGCGAAGAGGATCACGAAGAGCGACGGCAAGGTCACGATCAGCCCTGCAAGGAAGCGGATGTTGGGCACGTCGGCGAAGTGATCGTTCAGCCCCGGCAGACCCGGAGAGATCGTGGCGTTGGCCATCACCGTCAGACTCGACGCACCCAGAACGGCAATAGTGACGGGAAGACCGGGGGGCGAGACCGGGCGATCGGACATGGACATACCTCAAGAGATTCGGGCCCGCGACAGGGAGGGGGACGCGGGCGCTTGGCGCGAGACCTACGATCATTCAATATCATGGACAAGATCGGCAAATCGCGGACGGGCGTGCAGGATGGTGGATAATGAACTGAGCATCGGCGCGCTGCGCGTGTTCCGGCAGGTCGTGCGCTCGGGCGGGTTCGCAGCGGCGTCGCGGGTGCTCGACCTGCCCAAGTCCACCGTGTCCAAAAGGATCCGCGACCTTGAACTCAGCCTCGGGGTGCGGCTGATCGAACGCACGACGCGGCAGATGCGGATCACGCCCGAAGGCGCCATGCTGGCCGAACGGGCCGACCGCCTGCTGGCCGATGCCGATGCGCTGCGCCGCGCGGTGGGCCAGTCCGGCGCCGCAGCCGACGGGCACCTGCGCATCGCCTCGCCCGCCTTCTTCGGCCAGATCTTCCTTGGCCCCGTGGCGGCACGCTGCCACCGGCTCCACCCTGACCTGACGCTCGAATTCACCTTTCTCGACCGGTTGCCGGACCTGGTCGAAGAGGGGTTCGATGGCGCGATCACCGTAGGTCCGCTGCCCGACAGCGACCTGATGATGCGCCGGCTGCACACCGCCCGGGCGGTACCTGTCGCCGCGCCGGACCTGCCCGGCATCAACCGCGTGCGCGAGCCCGAGGACATGCGCCGGATCACCACCGTCACCTTCGGCCCGCGCCGCAACCGGCTGCACCTGGTGCGCGATGGCGACTGCCGTTCGGTGGACGTGACCGGGGCGCTGACCTTCGGCGCCATCCCGGCCTGTGCCAGCGCGATACTGGCGGGCGGCGGGGCGGGCATGCTGCCCGCCTTCCTCGCCGCGCCGCTGATCGCCGAGGGACGGCTGGTCCGGCTTCTGCCGGACTGGACCGGCGCCGAAGTGCCGTTTCACTTCGTCTATCCTTCGCCGCAATCCGCCACGGGGCGCCTGCGCGCCTTCCTCGACCTGCTGGTCGCGGAGATGCGCAATCTGGACCATGAAGAGCCTTGAGCCACCGCGTTGGGCCCCCGCGTTTGTCCACCGAGCGGGGGCAATCAGTCGGTGGCGGGGATCGACTTGCCCTTCTGCACTGCGGGGCGGTCGTAGAACCGCGCGACATAGCCCGGCACGTTCGCCAGGTCGTCCCAGCCCACGGCCTCCTTCGCGCCATAGAAATCGAGCGCGTTGAGCCATGGCGCCAGCGCCACGTCGGCCAGCGAAAAGTCCCCGGCGATCCAGTCCTTGCCCTGCAGCTGGCCGTCGACGACCGCCAAGAGGCGCCTGGCCTCGTTCACGTACCGCTCGCGCGGGCGGGGATCGTCGATCTCGGCGCCCGCGAACTTGGTGAAATAGCCCAACTGGCCGAACATCGGACCGATGCCGCCCATCTGGAACATGATCCACTGGATGATCTCGTATTTCCGCGCGCCGTCGCCCAGAAGCCGCCCGGTCTTTTCACCCAGGTAAACCAGGATCGCGCCGGATTCGAACAGGCCCATGGGCGCCCCGCCCGGGCCATCGGGGTCGATCAGCGCCGGGATCTTGTTGTTGGGGTTCAGCGACAGGAACGCGTCGCTCTTCACGTCCTCGTCGGCAAGGGTGACGAGATGCGGCTCGTACTCCAGCCCCAGCTCTTCCAGCGCGATCGAGGCCTTGACCCCGTTCGGCGTGGGATACGAGTAAAGCTGGATCTTCGAGGGGTCCTGCGGCGCCCAGCGCCGGGTGATCGGGAATGCGGACAGGTCGGCCATGACAGGCTCCTTGTTGTGATTGTCTCTCACCCGCGAAGCTAGAACGCGCCTGCACATGAAAAAGAGCGGCAGACCTACGCGCGTGTGCTAAGGGCCGCGCAAGCGTGCAGAGACCCCTGAGTGCTAAGGAGGACAGCAACATGTTTCAGGAATTCCGGGCGTTCATTTCCCGCGGCAACGTCATGGACATGGCAGTGGGCATCATCGTCGGCGCCGCCTTCACCGCGATCGTCAGCTCGATCGTCGCCGACCTGATCAACCCGGTGATCGGGCTGATCATCGGCGGCATCGACTTCTCGAACATGTTCTGGGTGATGTCGGGCGACGACACCTATGCCTCGCTGCAAGAGGCGCGCGATGCGGGCGCGGCGGTGTTTGCCTATGGCAGCTTCCTGATGGCCGTGCTCAATTTCCTGATCATCGCCGTCGTGGTGTTCCTGCTGGTCAAGGCCGTGAACCGCGTGAAGGACGCGACCGAGCGCAAGGCGCAGGAAGAGGCGACGCCCGCCGCCCCGGCGGGCCCCTCGGAAAAGGAGATCCTGATCGAGATCCGCGACGCCCTGCGCCAGCGGGCGCCCTGACACCCCGCCCCTGCCGGACGACGAAGGGGCGTCTGGCAGGGGGGCGACCGGCGCGTCAGCGACGGCGGTTGCGGCGGTCGCGGCGGTCCAGCACCTGCGCCAGTTCCGCGGCGATGCGGGAATGCAGCGCGGGCCCGGGCAGCTGGCGCGCTGCCGGCCAGTCATCCTCGGACGCGACCATCCCTCTCAGATCCTCGCTTTCCAGCGGCGCGGTCGTCACCTCGACGATGTCGTCGATCCGACCGCGCAGGTCGCGCAGCTCGGCCGCCGAGACGTAGGGCGGATCGCCCGCCCCCATCCACTCGGCCGGGTCGTCAGGTACCCGGCTCGACAGCCACAAAAGCGTGACCGGCCGCGCGATGCGTGAGGTCAGCAGGTTCATCTGCGCCACCCACGTCTTGCGCATGTCGTTGCGCAAAATCGCGAACCGTTCCTCCGACACCGCCTCGAGCCGCATCAACATGTGGCGGACAAAGTGGAACTCGGTGAAATCAACCTCGGGATAGACCGCGCGCAACAGCGGGGTCTCCCCGATAAAGCGGTCGTTGCGGCGCGGATGCACCCGGTAGAACCGGTTCGACAGGGCCTGCGCCCCGGTAATCTGGATCACGCAGGACTGGGCGCTGCGGCACATCTCAAGCACCGCATCGCACCCCAGGTAGACGTCGGGCCCGGCATGCGGCAGCCCCAGGTTCACCACGCTGCGCCCCGTTTCGCCGCCCAGGATCGCGGGATAGGGCTGCGGAACATAGCGACCGAAAGTCTCATCCCCGCCCAGAACCACGGTATAGGGGGCCTGCACCGCTGCGGGCGGCCCCCGGAAATCCAGTGTTGATGCGCCGTATCGGCACGTCTTGTAGTCGAGATTCGCCTCGACCGGCATGACCCCTGTCATCGCCGCCCCCAATGTTACACTCACCCGGGAATCAAGGTGCCATGCGGGTCTTTCTATCTGTCTAACGCCGCACGGGACGCGACAGACCGGGACACGGGACGGCTACCGTCTTGCGCCTGCGCGGGCACGGCGCATAAGGTCCGCCCCGAACACCGGAGGCGAATATGGCGATCAAGACGGTAGGCGTGATCGGAGCGGGGCAGATGGGCAACGGCATCGCCCATGTCTTCGCGTTGTCGGGATACGACGTTCTTCTGACCGACATCTCGCAGGAGGCGCTGACAGCGGCGCGGTCCACGATCGAGGGCAACCTTGCCCGGCAGGTCGGGCGTGAGAAGATCGCGCAGGCCGACGCCGACGCCGCGGTTGCGCGCATCCGCACCACGACCGAGATCGCCGATCTGGGCGCCAGCGACCTGGTGATCGAGGCCGCGACCGAGCGGGAGGAGGTGAAGGCGAAGATCTTCGAGACCCTCGTGCCGCACCTGAAACCGCAGGCGATCCTGACCTCGAACACCTCGTCGATCTCGATCACCCGGCTGGCCAGCCGCACCGACCGGCCGGAAAAGTTCATGGGCTTCCACTTCATGAACCCCGTCCCGGTGATGAGCCTTGTCGAGCTGATCCGGGGCATCGCCACGGACGAAGAGACCTACGAGACGTGTCTCGAGGTGGTCGAGAAGATCGGCAAGACGGCGTCGGTGGCCGAGGATTTCCCCGCCTTCATCGTCAACCGCATCCTGGTGCCGATGATCAACGAGGCGGTCTATACCCTGCACGAGGGCGTGGGATCGGTGACGTCGATCGACAAGGCGATGAAGCTGGGCACGAACCAGCCGATGGGGCCGCTGGAACTGGCCGATTTCATCGGGCTAGACACCTGTCTCGCCATCATGAACGTGCTGCATGACGGGCTGGCGGACACCAAGTACCGGCCCTGCCCGCTTTTGACGAAGTATGTCGAGGCCGGCTGGCTGGGCCGCAAATCCGGCCGCGGTTTCTACGATTACAGCGGCGAAACCCCCGTTCCCACGCGCTGACCGCGACCCCGGTGTTGCCCGGCGAAACGTCCTGCCCACGGGGCAAGACGCGTGGAGAGGCGCGGGTGCGCCTTGGATCACGCGATCCGGTCGGAAAGGCGGGGCCGGCGCGGTCAGTCCCGGGCCAGTTCCAGCGTGCGTTCGCGCAGCCAGATCATGAAACCGCGGGGGTTGCCGGCCCAGCGGGCCACCACCTCGGCCGGGATGGGATGACCCACCCGCGGCGTCTGCGGCCTGTTCAGCGCATGCACCACCTCGTGCAGCAAAAGCCCCTGACGCAACGTGGGCGAGATGCGGTTGGCGATCTGGTAGGCCCGCGAATTCTGCCCCGGGAAGCAGATCGGCACCACGGCGGCGCCCGACCGCTGGATCATCTTGGCGGTAAAGGGATTCCACGCGGCCTCGACCGCCGGGCCCCAGGCCCGTTCGGACGTCGCGACCACGCCCGACGGGAACAGTACGATCACCCCGCCATCTTGCAGATGCGCCATCGCGCTGCGCCGCATCTCGAGGTTCTGCTGCAGTGCGTCGGGTTCGTGGGCAAAGGGCACGGGGATCATGAAATCCTCGATCTCGCCCACCCCGGTCAGAAGCGACCGCGTCAGGATCTTGTAGTCCGTGCGCACCCGGCCCACGAGTTCGGCTAGGACCATGCCATCGACCAGGCCGTGGGGATGGTTGGCGCAGATCACCACCGGCCCGCGGCGCGGAATCCGCGCGATCTCGTCTGCCGGGGTGCAAAGCTCGATCCCCATGACCGACAGCGCCTGCGCCCAGAAGGCCTGCCCCTGCGGCACGCCCATCGCCTCGAACCGCCGGATCAGGCGCAACAGGCGGATCTTGCCGCTGGCCAGTTCCATCGACTGGATCGCCAGGCGTTGCAGCGGATGCGGAAAGGTGCCGGAATAGGACAGGCGGCGGCGGTCGTAGGGCTGTTCGGCCAGGGTCGAGCCATCGCCCTGCCCGGTCAGCCGCTGGGGCTGCCGATGCATCAGGATCGACCCGGGTTGCGCGCTGTCAGACATGACCGGGATGCCCCCCATCGCTTTGCGCGGCCCCGAAGAAGCTCAGCAGTCTTCTCCGAAACGGTCGGCGACGAGAGCTTCCAGCGCATCGGCGAGACGCAGGGCCTCGGCACCGCTGGTTCGGACCTCGATAGTGGTTCCCTTGGATGCTGCCAACATCAAAAGCCCCATGATGCTGTCGCCCGAGGCCTGCAGGCCATCCTTGGACACCTCGGCACGGGCATCATGCGCCTCGACCACCTCGACAAGGCGGGCTGATGCGCGGGCGTGGAGACCCTTTTCGTTGACGATGCGCAGATTGCGCGTGACCTCTGTCATGTCCCCTCCCGGCTGGCCTTCATGGCACGAGCCGCCCGGGCGGGCCGTCGAAGGCATCGATGTACTTGCGCCCCGCCGCCAGCGACGACGCGACAGCCTCCTGCACGGGACGATGACGCGACTTGGCCAGCTTGATCAGCATCGGCAGGTTGGCCCCGTAGATGATCCGGCGGTTCGCCGGGTTGCAGGCCAGAAGCGACAGGTTGGCGGGCGAGCCACCGAACATGTCGGTGGCCACGACCACCCCGTCGCCGGTATCCACCGCGTCGGCGGCGGCACAGATTTCGGTCTGCTTGCGTGCACGGTCGTGGTCAGGCTCGATCGAGATCGCCCGGATGCCCGTCTGTCGTCCGACCACATGTTCGATCGCCGACAGGAATTCCGTCGCCAACCCCCCATGCGCGACGATGACGATCCCGATCACGGCCCGGTCCCCGATTGCGGCGCGGCGTCGGTGATGGCGCGCCGCTCCATTTCCCGATGCCGAGTTGACACTCGCCATCCTGCCTCTGCAAGCGCATTCGCCAGTCGTTCCGCAACGGCGACCGAGCGGTGTTGCCCCCCGGTGCAGCCGAAGGCGATGGCAAGGTGGGTCTTCCCCTCCTCGGCGTAGGCCGGCAGCAGCGTCAGGGTAAGATCGCGGATTCGTCCGAAGAAATCCTGAAAGCGCGCGTCGGCGGCGACGTGATCGGACACCCGGGGGTCGAGCCCCGTCAACGCCCGAAGTTCGCGCTGCCAGTAGGGGTTCTGCAGGAACCGCACGTCAAAGATCATGTCGGCGCCGCGCGGCAGTCCACGCTTGTAGGAAAACGAGTGCACCGACACCGTCAGCCCCGGACCGTCGCCGGTGGCGAACCAGCGGCCCAGTTCGGCCCGCAGCTCGTGCGGCGTCATCTCGGAGGTATCGATCATGATGTCGGCCCGCGCCCGCGCGGCGCGCAGCAGGTCGGTTTCACGCTCGATCCCCGTCTCGGGCGTTTCGGCGGGGGCGAGGGGATGGCGGCGGCGGGTCTCGGAATAGCGGCGCAGCAGCACGTCGGCGCGGGCATCGAGGAACAGCATGTCGCTGTTCAGCCCCGGCAGGCCGGAGACGAGATCCATGACGTCGATCAGCGCCTCGGTCGAGAAGTCGCGGTTGCGCACGTCGAGGCCCAGCACCAGCGGCCGCCGCAGCGGGCCGGCCAGCAGGCGGGGCAAAAGGGTCAGCGGCAGGTTGTCGATCGCCTCGAAGCCAAGATCCTCGAAGGCGGCGATCGCGGTGCTGCGCCCTGCCCCCGAGGGGCCGGTGACCAGCACGAGCCGGCCGGACGCGACCGAGGTCCCGGACAGGGCGTCGGCGGCGGCGGGGCTTTCGGTATCAAAGACGGAGGTGGGGTCTGTCGTCATTCGCGCGGTATCGATGTCCTTCGGGCGGGGCCCTCGGGATCGAAGGCGGGTTCGGCGCGGCCGTGACGCAGCATCGTCATCAGCGCCCACCCAAAATGAGGCCCTTCCACGCGTCGGCACAAGGGCACGTGAACTCCCAATAGCTCACAGTTGCGTTCCGGCGGCAGTCGGTCGCCCTCGGGGTGGGCCATGTCGACGACCAGGGCCACCGGCGCGGGGGCGGCGGGGCTGCGCAAGAGGCCGATGAACCGCGCCTCGATCAGGCCGTCGAGGTTCGGCGCGGGCGCGGCGATCAGGACCGCCCCCGCCCCTGCGCCTTCCCGGCGCAGCACGGTGCGGTCGTCCGAGACAAGCGTCGCGCCAAGGGCCAGAAGCTGCAATGCCAGCGCCGATTTGCCCGCGCCCGAAGGCCCGAGGATCAGCAGCCCCCGCCCGTCGACCGCCACGGCGCTGGCGTGCAGGATCGCGGTATCGCCATCCTCTGCCGTGCTCACACCGGCAGGCCGACGACGAAGCGCGCGCCCAGCGGTTCCGATGTCACGTCGGCGGCGGTGGGGCGGATGTTCTCGGCCCAGATCACGCCGCCATGCGCCTCGACGATCTGCTTGGAAATGGCGAGCCCCAGGCCCGAGTTGTTGCCGAACTGGCCCTCGGGACGTTCCGAGTAGAAGCGGTTGAAGATCTTCGTCAACGCCGTTTCCGGGATGCCGGGGCCGGTATCCTCGACCACCACCAGCACGCGGTTTTCACGCCGCCGGACCCACACACGGATCGCATCGCCTTCGTCACAGAACGAAATCGCGTTGGAGATGAGGTTCACGAACACCTGCGCCAGGCGGCTTTCCAGGCCCTCGATCTCGATCGCGCGGGACGGCAGGTCCGAGATGAACTCGATCCCCCGCGCCTCGGCTTCTTCGGTGAAATGGTCCAGCAGGCGCGACAGCATCGTCAAGAGATCGAAGCTCTCCTCTTCCTCCTTGACCAGTTCGCTGTCCAGCCGCGACGCGTTCGAGATGTCGCTGACCAGCCGGTCGAGCCGCCGCACGTCGTGGTCGATGACGTCCAGCAGCTTGTCGCGCTGCTCTTCCTTCTTGACGAAGCGCAACGATCCTACCGCCGACCGCAGCGAGGCGAGCGGGTTCTTGATTTCGTGCGCCACGTCGGCGGCGAATTGTTCGTTGGCGTCGATCCGGTCGTAAAGCGCCGCCACCATGCCGCGCAGCGCGCCCGACAGGCGCCCGATCTCGTCGGGGCGGCCGGTCAGGTCGGGGATCCGCACGCGGCTGGGCTTGACCTTCTTCGAGTTGCGGTCGCGCCCGATCTCGGCCGCCGCGGCCAGATCCGACAAGGGGTTGGCGATGGTCGAGGCCAGCAGCAGGCTAAGCCCGATCGATACGAGGATGGCGATGATGAACATCTGCAGCACCTGTTCGCGCTCGGTGCGCACCAGGTCATCGATTTCGCCGGCCGCGCTGGTCAGCGCCACGGCCCCGACGATCCGGTCGCCCTGCAGGATAGGGGTGGCCACGACGAAGATGGTCGATCCGTCGTTGTAAAGACCGGTTTCGACCTCGGTCACCCCCTGCAGGGTGCGCGCGACCACGTCGCGGGCCCGGCTTTCGGCGGCGTCGGGGGCCACGGGCGTCTCCTGCCATGTCAGGATCGCGGCCAGCGCGTTCCACACCCGGTTCAGGAAATCGGTAATCAGCGTCGCGCCGTCGTCGCGTTCCAGCCCGCGGACGGGGGTCGCGCTGCGCGCCTCCCCCGCGGTCGAAGCGATCAGTGTCCGCGCCGGGTCGAAGACGAAGACCTCGGTCGTGCCGCCAAGGTCCAGCCCCCGCAGCGTGGCCTGCGCGTCGATGCCGGCCTGCGGCAGCGACACGGCATCGCCCGCGGTGGCCAGCTGCGCCTCAAACACGTCGGCAACCAGTTCGGCCTCGGCCACCAGCCCGGTTTCGCGCTGGTAGACCAGGCTGTCGCGGAACGGGTTGAGATACAGCACCCCGGCCACCAGGACGAGGATGCCGAGAAGGTTGAAGGTGACGATCTTGCGCGCCAGCGGCGAGCGGTTCATCGCGCTGATGCCCCGGCGTTCGCGCTGCGCGCGCATCTCGCGTTCAAGCGTGGCGTCGGTGCCGACCCAGTCTTCGCCCAGCACGACGTCGCCCTTCGCCGTGCGGCGGGGCTCGGGCCGTTCTATCCGCTCCGCCAGGCTCATCCCCTATTCTTCGTTGTAGCGGTAACCGATGCCGTAAAGCGTCTCGATCGCCGAGAACTCGGTGTCGACGGTGCGCATCTTCTTGCGAAGCCGCTTGATGTGGCTGTCGATGGTGCGGTCGTCGACATAGACCTGATCGTCGTAGGCCACGTCCATCAGCTGGTCGCGGCTTTTGACGAAGCCCGGGCGTTGCGCCAGCGCCTGAAGCAGCAGGAACTCGGTCACCGTCAGCGACACGTCGCGGCCCTTCCAGGTGACGGCGTGGCGGGCGGGGTCCATCTTGAGCTCGCCGCGCACCATGACCTGGCTCGCCTCGGCCTCGGTCACCTCCTCGCCCGACAGGACCTCCTGCCGGCGCAGCAGCGCGCGGATGCGTTCGACCAGAAGACGCTGCGAAAACGGCTTTTTCACGTAATCGTCGGCGCCCATGCGCAGGCCCAGAACCTCGTCGATCTCGTCGTCCTTCGAGGTCAGGAAGATCACCGGCATCGACGATTTCTGCCGCACACGCTGCAGCAGGTCCATGCCGTCCATGCGCGGCATCTTGATGTCGAACACCGCCATGTCGGGCAGTCGTTTCATGAAGGCGTCGAGCGCGGCCTGCCCGTCGTTGTAGGTCTCGACCTCGAAGCCTTCGGCTTCGAGCGTCATCGACACCGACGTCAGGATGTTCCTGTCGTCGTCGACCAGAGCGATCCTCGACATAGCTTCAATTCCTTGCTGCTCGAATTATTGGCCAATTTTGGGGCATAATTCTGTGACGCACGGTCGGAATCAACACATAACTGAGAATCGGCCCACCGCGGCAGCCATAATAACGCCTTAAAATGGCAAAGATTGACTTAATTGCCTCACCCCCTGCGGCGGGACGGGCGGACACCTGCGACAGGTTGCGCTAACACCGCGCTGGTTGCGCTAACCTCCCGCCACGCCGCTATACGGTCGCGAAACGCCCGTGTTATGCTTTCCTCGATCGGCCGGTCGGCCGGGATCCCCAACCGCGGGCGCGGCCCCGCCCCCGTGGCGGGATCGCGACAGCAACGTGGCGGCATGCCCGCGAGAGGAGCACGGATAATGACGACAGGACGGGTGAACCCGACGCAGAGGCTGGAAGATCAGGGCGTAAGCGGACTGGGCAATGTCTACTACAACCTCACCGAGCCCGACCTGATCGAGCATGCCCTGTCGCGCAAGGAAGGCGCGCTGGGTCAGGGGGGCACCTTCCTCGTGACCACGGGCAAGCACACCGGGCGGTCACCCAAGGACAAGTTCGTGGTCCGCACACCCTCGGTCGAGGACACGATCTGGTGGGACAACAACGCCCCGATGGAGCCCGCGGCCTTCGATACGCTCAAGGCCGACATGATCGCCCATATGGCGGGCGGCGACTATTTCGTGCAGGATCTCTTCGGCGGCGCCGACCCGTCGCACCGGCTGGACGTGCGGGTGGTGACGGAACTCGCCTGGCACGGCCTCTTTATCCGCCACCTGCTGCGCCGGCCCGAGCGGGACGAGCTGGAGGGTTTTGTCCCCGATTTCACGATCATCAACTGCCCCAGCTTCAAGGCCGATCCCGCAAAGCACGGCTGCCGCTCGGACACGGTGATCGCCATCAACTTCGACGCCAAGACGATCCTGATCGGCGGCACGGAATATGCGGGCGAGAACAAGAAATCCGTCTTCACCCTGCTGAACTACCTGCTGCCCGAAAAAGGCGTGATGCCGATGCACTGCTCGGCCAACCACGCGCCGGGCAACCCGGTGGACACGGCGGTGTTCTTCGGCCTGTCGGGCACCGGCAAGACGACGCTGTCGGCAGATCCCGCGCGGATCCTGATCGGCGACGACGAACACGGCTGGTCGGAACGCGGCACCTTCAACTTCGAGGGCGGCTGCTACGCCAAGACGATCTCGCTCAACCCCGAGGCCGAGCCCGAGATCTATGCGACGACCAAGCGGTTCGCCACCGTGATCGAGAACATGGTCTACGACCCCGAGACCCACGAGCTGGATTTCGAGGATGACAGCCTGACCGCCAACATGCGCTGCGCCTACCCGCTCGACTACATCTCGAACGCCTCCGCCACCGGGCTGGGCGGGCATCCGAAGAACATCATCATGCTGACCTGCGATGCCTTCGGGGTGCTGCCGCCGATCGCGCGGCTCAGCCCGGCGCAGGCGATGTACCACTTCCTGTCGGGCTTCACCTCCAAGGTCGCGGGCACCGAGCGCGGCGTGACCGAGCCCGAGCCCACGTTCTCGACCTGCTTCGGCGCCCCCTTCATGCCGCGCCGGCCCGAGGTCTACGGCGAGCTTCTGAAGCAAAAGATCGCCAAGCACGGAGCGACCTGCTGGCTGGTCAACACCGGCTGGACCGGCGGCGCCTACGGCACCGGGTCGCGGATGCCGATCAAGGCGACGCGGACGCTGCTGTCGGCCGCGCTTGACGGCAGCCTCGCGCAGGCGCCGATCCGCAAGGACAAGAATTTCGGCTTCGAGGTGCCGACCACGGTGAAGGGCGTCCCCGACATCCTGCTGGATCCGCGCCGGACCTGGGACGATGCCGCGGCCTACGACCGGCAGGCGGCAAAGCTGGTGCAGATGTTCTCGGAGAACTTCGCGCAGTACGAAGGCCATATCGACGACGACGTCCGCGCCGTCGCCATCGGCTGACCCACCCCATCGTCGCGCCCCCGCCTGCTGCGGGGGCGCCTCGTGCTGTCGTCGCCGCAGGACGCCGGTCAGGCCGCACAGAACGGCCGGGCAAATACTTGCGCCATACGGGCGGCAGGCCCCCCGATACGTGTGACGACCGGTCAGCCGGTCAGCCCGCGCCGGATCAGGTTCGCCCCGGCCACGATCAGCACGGCCAGCGTCGCTTGCCGGAACCGCCGCTGGTCCAGCCTGTCCTGCACCGCCATGCCCAGGGCCATGCCAACGGCCACCGGCAGCAGCATCAGCGCCGACCATGGCGCGGTCTCGGATGTCAGCACGCCCGAGCGCAGGTGCGCCACGGTCAGCGTCACCGCCCCGATACCGTAGATCACCCCCTGCACCTGTATCTGCATCCGCTTCGGCGTTTCGAGCGCGGTCAGGTACAACACCAGCGGCGGCCCCCAGACGCCGGAGAGACCGCCGACGAACCCCGCGAAGGCCCCGACGCCCAACTCGGTCACGCGCCGGCGGCGCGGCGGGATCACCGGGCGCCACCCGGCCAGCTGCACCAGCGCGAAAAGCGTGACCGGCACGCCGAGGATCAGGTAGAGCGCCGCGACCGGCAGCACCGCCACCAGTTGCCCCGCGCCCAGGATGAACACCGCCGAGATCGCGATGTAGCGCCAGTGCTCGGCCGCCGCCGCCCGGGCGGGCCCCAGCCCGCCGCGCAGCGCCTGGTACCCGTTCGACGCCAGCGTCGGCAGGATCAGCAGCGCCAGCGCCTGCCCCGGCGGCAGGATCAGCGACAGGCCCGAGATCATGATCATCGGCATCGCGAAGCCCACCGCGCCCTTTACGAAACCCGCCAGCAGCGCCACCGCCGCCGCGGCCAGTAGTCCCGTGGGATCCAGCATGCCCCAGCCCTCCTCTTTCGTCCGCGCGCCTGAAGATCCCTACCCTGCAGCGGGCCTAGGTGCACCCCCGGGCGCAGGTGCCCGCCCCGTCCCTTGTGCCCGTCCCATACCCCCGGGTCGACCTTCCGCGGCGGGCTGCACTGGCCAGACGGCCCCGGGTCGCCTAGGTTCTCCCCAAAGGAGACATGCATGACCAACCCCCTTCTCGCCGATTGGACCGGCCCCTTCGAGATGCCGCCGTTCGAGACGATCAAGGACGAGGATTTCGAACCGGCGGTCGACGCCGCCCTGACCGAGGCCCGCACGGCTATCGAGGCCATCGCGGAAAATCCCGACGCCCCGACCTTTGCCAACACGATCGAGGCGATGATGCGCGCCGACGCCCCGCTGAACAAGGTTCTGGGCGTGTTCTACAACCTCGCCGGCGCCGACAGCAACGCCACGCGGCAGGACCTGCAGCGCACCTTCTCGCCGCTGCTGTCTTCCTATGCCTCCGAGATCTACATGAACGCCCCCCTCTTCCAGCGCATCGATACGCTGTGGCAGGAGCGTGACAGCCTCGAGCTCGACCCCGAGCAGCAGCGCCTGCTCTACCTGACGCGCCGCGGCTTCGTCCGGCAGGGGGCGCAGCTGGAAGGCTTCGCGCGCGACCGGCTGGCACAGGTGAAATCGCAGCTGGCCGTTCTGGGCACCGAGTTCACGCAGAACCTGCTGAAGGACGAATCCGACTGGATGATGGAGCTGTCCGAGGCCGATCTGGACGGCCTGCCCGACTTCGTCGTCTCGGCCGCCCGCGCCGCGGGCGAGGAAAAGGGCGCCAAGGGCCCCGTCGTCACCCTGTCGCGGTCGCTGATCGTTCCCTTCCTGCAGTTCTCGCCACGCCGTGACCTGCGGCAGAAGGCGTTCGAGGCCTGGGCCGCCCGCGGCGCCAATGGCGGCGAGACCGACAACCGCGACATCGCCGCCGAAATCCTCGGCCTGCGGGAAGAGCGGGCGATGCTTCTGGGCTACGACGATTTTGCCTCCTACAAGCTGGAAACCGAGATGGCTAAGACGCCGCAGGCGGTCCGCGATCTGCTGATGCAGGTCTGGACCCCGGCCCGCGCCGCGGCCGAGGCGGATGCGACGCGGCTGACCGCGATGATGCATGCCGACGGCGTCAACGGCGATCTGGAACCCTGGGACTGGCGCTACTACGCCGAGAAGCGACGCAAGGAAGAGCACGACCTCGACGAGGCCGAGCTGAAACCCTACCTGCAGCTCGACCGGATGATCGAGGCCGCGTTTTCCTGCGCCAACCGGCTCTTCGGGCTTGAGTTCGAGCGGATCGACCCGCCGCTTTACCATCCCGACGTCCGCGCCTGGAACGTGACCCGTGACGGCCGTCACATGGCGGTGTTCCTGGGCGACTACTTCGCCCGGGGGCCCAAGAGGTCGGGCGCGTGGTGTTCGGCCATGCGCAGCCAGCAGAAGCTGGAGGGCGAGATCCGGCCCATCGTCGTCAACGTGTGCAATTTCGCCAAGCCGCCCAAGGGCGCGCCGGCGCTTCTGAGCTACGACGATGCGCGCACCCTGTTTCACGAGTTCGGCCACGCCCTGCACCAGATGCTGTCCGACGTGACCTACGAGTCGCTGTCCGGCACATCGGTGGCGCGGGACTTCGTCGAGCTGCCCAGCCAGCTTTACGAGCACTGGCTGGAGGTGCCGCAGGTTCTGGAGGAATTCGCCACCCACGCCGACACCGGCGCGCCGATGCCGGAGGCGCTGCGCGACCGCCTGCTGGCGGCGACGACCTACGACATGGGGTTCCAGACGGTGGAATACCTCGCCTCGGCGCTGGTCGACCTCGACTTCCACTCGGGCGAGGCTCCGGCCGACCCGATGGAGCGGCAGGCCGACGTGCTCGAGGAGCTGGGCATGCCCCAGGCGATCCGGATGCGCCATGGCACGCCGCACTTCGCACATATTTTCTCGGGCGACGGCTATTCGTCGGGCTACTACAGCTACATGTGGTCCGAGGTGATGGACGCCGACGCCTTCGCCGCCTTCGAAGAGGCGGGCGGCGCGTTCGATCCAGAGATGGCGAAGAAACTGGAACGGCACATCCTGTCGGTCGGCGGCACACGGGAGGCCGAGGAGCTTTATACCGAGTTCCGGGGACGGATGCCGGGGCCCGAAGCGCTGCTGAAGGGTCGCGGACTGGACAGCGCGGCCTGACTACAGCCGTCCGGGCCCCTTTCGGGGCCCGGTGGTGACGCCGACGGCGCTGTGTGGATCTGCGTGCACGCTGGTTCCGGGTTGGGGACGCCTCCGGCGGGAGTATTTCGGAAGAGAAGAAAAGGGGCGGGGCGCGAGGCGACCCGCCCTTGCGTCAGCTTGACCGGGGCGTGTCGACGCCTTCGAGGATGAGCCGCAGTTCGTCCGAAAGCGCGCCCTCGATCGACATCGCGTCGCCGGGCACGACGCCGGGGTCCTCTTCGTGGTCCTGAACCTGGCTGCGATCATGCAGGAAGGCGATGACATCGTCCCTGGCCGAGCCGTCCGGCAGGGCGGCGACAAGACGGATCAGCACCTTGCGCTGCGCGAGAAGCCGGCCTTCGAGGCTTGCATTGGATGGCATTGATCCGCCCCTCACAGCACGAGCCAGAGAACGACCAGCACGACCGCCACGACGGCGCAGGCGATGACGATCCCGCGGCCCGAAGAGCCGTTCTGCATCTCGGCCGGTGTCTCGCCGAAATCGGCCTCGGCCGCGTCGGCGCTGCCCTGATGCTCTTTCTCCGCGGACGTCTCTATCGCTTCGGCATGCGCCACCTGCGATTTCGTGGCCGGGGTGCCGCCGGCCTCGTCATCCGTTCCGAGTGGCGAGGCCGCGGGGTCGTTGGCGACGGCCTTGTCGCCCGCCTCGCCGTTGTCGATGCTCTTGCGCAGCCGATCGGGGTTTCCGGTGTCCTCAGCCATGGCGGGCCTCCCTCAAGATCCGTGGGTTTCGGAAGGACAAGCGCCATTGCTGCGTGGATGTTCCCGCACCCACGGTCCCTGGGCATGCCAGCGACGCCGGATCAGACCGGATCCTTGTGGATGATCACGTCGGCCTGCGGGTAGCGGTCGAGGATCGCGTGACGCAGCCCCGCGCCGATGTCATGCGCCTCGGTCAGGGTCTGGGTGCCGTCGAGCTCGATATGCAGGTTCACGAAGACCCGGCTGCCTGCGGTGCGTGTCTTGAGGTCGTGAAAGCCGCGCACGCCCGGCCAGCTGCCGGCGATCTCCTCGATCCCGGCGACCATCTCGGGCGAGGCGGCGCGGTCCATCAGCGCGTTCCAGCCGCCGAGCCAGATCCGCACCGCGCCGGTCAGAAGCATGGCCGCCGCGGCCAGCGCGACCACGCTGTCCACCTGCGTCAGCCCGAAGGCGGCCGAGGCCCAGAGCGACAGGATCGCGCCGACGTTGGGGATCAGGTCCCCCAGGTAGTGCAGGCGGTCGGCCAGCACCACGCGGTTGCCCGTGGCCCGCGCCACGCGCGTCTGCCAGGCCACCAGCGCCACGGTCAGCGCGACCGACAGCGCCATCACGCCCATTCCCGCGCCCTCGTCCGCGAGGGCGGGCGGAGCATCGCCCAGAAGCCGCGTCACCGCCGCCACCGCGATGGCCACGGCCGAGGCGAGGATGAAGAGCGACTGGCCCAGCGCCGCCAGATCCTCGACCGAGGAATGGCCGAAGGCGTGATCCTCGTCGGGCGGTCGCGCGGCATAGGCGATGGCAACCAGGCCGCCCAGCGACACGATGAGGTCGAGCCCGGAATCGGCCAGCGACGCGGCAACCGAAAGCGACCCCGTCAGGCCCAGCGCCCAGAGCTTGGCCAGCACGAGCAACAGCGCAACCGAGGCCGAGGCCCCGATCGCGGAGAGGTTCATACGTGTGGTGCTGCCGTCGGACATGGGGCGCCCGGGATACCTCCGGCCCCCGCCGGCGGCAAGCCCCGCCCCGGCGGCACACCCCGCGTCATTCGCGCAGCTCGCCCGGCGCGACGCCCCAGATGCCGGCGGTCTGGACCCAACCGCGATAGCCGCCCGCGCGGATGCGGCACCAGTCGGGCACGCATTCGCCCAGGCGCGCCACGACGCCGCGTTCGGCCACGGCGCTGACCGGCGCGTCGGGCGCCGGGGTCGTGCGCATCGGCAGCTCTTCGGCCTCGACCAGCACGGTGCGCACCCCCGACAGCAGCGAGTAATGCACCCAGCCGCCCGCGCCGTCGCGGTCGCGCACCCGGCGCCAGTGCCCGTGCTCGGCGGTGATCTCCAGCGGCAGGTCGCGGCGCTTGTAGACCCAGTCGATTCGGTGGGTCAGCGACGGTCCGCGCCGCACGTTGCCCTCGGACGCCTTGAGCGAGACGAATCGCGGCATCGGAAGGTTCGTCACCGGCCCGCGCTGGACCGTGGCATCGGCGGCCGCCGCCTGCTGGGCCCCGGCATCGCCGGTCAGAATGGTCAGTGAGAGGATCGTTGCCATGACGACCCCGAGTGCCCGCCTTACGCTCATCCCGCGCCTCCGCTTGGTTCGCTTGCCTGTCGCATTGCCCCGGGGCGCGTGTCCGTCTTGCGCGGATCGTCCCCGCCGGGGCCCGCGCCGCACATTGCGCCGGCCTCCGTTCCTTGCCACCTTGGTCACAGACCGCGTGCAAGGAAAGCAGGAGGAGGCCGGGCATGGCATCAAGACGGCCGAGTGTTGTCGTCACGCGACGTTTGCCGCCCCCGGTCGAGCAGCGCCTGGCCGAGCTGTTCGACGTCCGGCTGCGCGACACCGACGCGCCGATGACGCGGGCGGAGCTTGCGCAGGCGATGCGCGACGCCGAGGTCCTGGTGCCGTCGGTCACCGACCGGATCGACGCGGCGCTTCTGGCCCGGGCCGGCGACGCGCTGCGGCTGATCGCGCAATACGGCGCAGGAGTCGACAATATCGACGTCCGCTCGGCCCGCAGCCGCGGGATCCTGGTTGCGAACACGCCGGGCGTGGTGACGGACGACACCGCCGACATGACGATGGCGCTGATCCTTGCCGTCACCCGGCGCATCCCCGAAGGGCTGGCCACCATGCAGGCCGGGCGCTGGGACGGCTGGGCACCGACGGCGTTCCTGGGCGGGCGGATCTCGGGGCGGCGGCTGGGGATCCTGGGAATGGGCCGGATCGGCCAGGCCGTGGCCTGCCGCGCCCGGGCCTTCGGCATGCAGATCCACTATCACAACCGTTCCCGCCTGCGCCCAGAGGTCGAGACGCCGCTGGAAGCGACCTACTGGGAGAGCCTCGACGCGATGATCGCGCGGATGGACATCCTCAGCATCAACTGCCCGCACACGCCCGAGACGTTTCACCTGCTGAACGCGCGGCGGCTGAAGATGGTGAAGCGGAACGCGGTGATCGTGAACACCTCGCGCGGGGAGGTGATCGACGAGAACGCGCTGGTCCGCGGGCTGGCGGCAGGCGAGATCGCAGGCGCCGGGCTGGATGTCTACGAACAGGGCCAGACGCTGAACCCGCGGCTGCGCGATCTGCCCAACGTGGTGCTGCTGCCGCATATGGGGTCGGCCACGCTGGAAGGGCGGATCGAGCAGGGCGAGAAGGTCATCATCAACATCAAGACCTATGCCGACGGCCATCGCCCGCCCGACCTTGTCATCCCCGGAATGGTCTGACGCATTCCGGAAAATCGAACAAAAGTCTTCACCGCGCGTTCACCTGTCATAGACATATTGGTGAGGAGAGACACCATGAACTGGGATCAGATCCAAGGTAACTGGAAACAGATGAAGGGCCGCGCCCAGGAACGCTGGGGCGAGCTGTCGGGTGACGAGCTCGATCAGGCCGAAGGCAGCCGTGAACAGCTGGAGGGGCTGATCCAGGCCCGCTACGGCAAAACGAAGGAAGAGGCCCGGCAGGAAGTCGACCAGTGGGTCGCCGAACACTAGGCCCCCGCGCCCTGCCCCTTTGGTAACGAGTTTCGGGCCGTCCTTCGGGCGGCCCTATTTTTATGTCAGCACCGGTGCTGCAAGCCTCCCCGCACCATCGCACGGCCAGACCATGGCACGGTCCGCGATCCATGCGCGGGTCCGGGGAAGGAGCGGAGGCCGGAGCGGGAGACAGAGGCGCACTGCCGGGCGCGGCCGGGCCTACCGGATCAAGGCCATCAGCCGGCGCTCGTCCTCGCGCAGGCCGCGGATCTGCGGCAGGTCCTGCGGCAGGGCCTCCGGGTCCTCGGCCAGGGCGATCACCTCGGGATGGATATAGCTGGTCCGGGCGATGGCGGGGGTGTTGGCCAGCCGCTTCGCCGCCGCTTCGGACATGCCCTTGATCGTCACCTTCTCGGCCACCGACGCCTCGTGCAGCGCCGCGACCGATCCGTTCCAGGTGCGGAAGGTCTTGGCGGTCAGCCGCGCGTTGCCGGTGATCTCGGCCAACCGCCGGTTCACGTGGGTCGAGGTGACCTCGTGCGCGACGCCCATCTCGTCGACCCATCCGACCAGCTTCGACCCCGGCAGATCGTCGAGGTCGTGCAACACCTTCTGCAGCCGGGCATCGCGGACCTCGCGCCTGACCTTCAGCCCGCCCTTCGCGGTGAAGGCGAGCGTCAGTCCACGCTTGCCCAGCCGCATGTGCGACCGCTTGAGCGTGGTCGCGCCATAGGTGCCGTTCTCCTCGGCATAGCCCGCGTTGCCGATGCGCAGCGACAGCCGGTCGATCATCGCCAGCACCGCGGCCACGGCAAAGTCCAGGTCCCCCGCCTCGCCCTGCAGATCGCGGGCGATGCGACGGCGGATACCGGGAAGGCGATCGCCGAATTCGGCCAGATCGCCAAACTTGCGGGCCGAGCGGAACTCGGTCCAGCTGGGGTGATAGCGGTACTGCTTGCGACGCCGTACGTCCCGGCCCGAGGCCTGCAGGTGCCCGTCGGATCGGGGCGAGATCCAGACGTCCTCGTAGGCCGGGGGGACCGCCAGCGCGGCAAGGCGCCGCCGCTCGGCCCTGTCGTCGATCGTGGTCCCGTCGGGGGCGCGATAGGTGAACCCCCGCCCGCAGCGCCGCCGGCTGATGCCGGGCCGATCATCAGGGTAATAGACCAGATCGGGGATATCCTGCATGGCGGCCACTCTGACTGTCGGACGGAAACCGCGCGACGGGCAGCGGGGTTCCGCCACCCCCGATCACGAGCGCGAGCGCCGCACCGTCACGGGAATTTCTCTTGAAGGCAGGGACGAAAGGATGTCAGGTTTCGACATGTCGAACCCAGCATTCAAATCATGGGCCCAGAACGCCGCGCGGCTTGTCGCCGTCGCCTCGGGGCGCGAGCCTGCCGACCTGGTGATCCGGGGTGGCCGGGTGGTCAATGTCCACAGCCGAGAAGTGCTCGATGGCTGGCAGGTGGCGGTTGCCGACGGGCGTTTTGCCTATGTCGGCCCCGATGCCGGCCATTGCGTCGGCGACGGCACGCAGGTGATCGAGGCCGAAGGCCGCTACCTGATCCCGGGCCTCTGCGACGCGCACATGCATATCGAGTCAGGCATGCTGACCCCGGCCGAATTCGCCGCCGCCGTGATCCCGCACGGCACCACCAGCATGTTCACCGACCCGCACGAGATCGCCAACGTGCTGGGCCTGCGCGGCGTGAAGCTCATGCATGACGAGGCGCTGATGCAGCCCGTCAACATCTTCACCCAGATGCCCTCCTGCGCGCCCTCGGCCCCGGGACTCGAAACGACGGGACACGAGATCACGCCCGAGGACGTGGCCGAGGCGATGGCATGGCCCGGTATCGTGGGCCTGGGCGAGATGATGAACTTTCCCGGCGTCGCGGCGGGCGATCCCAAGATGCTGGCCGAGATCGGCGCGACGCAGGAGGCGGGCAAGACGGTGGGCGGCCACTATGCCGCGCCGGACCTGGGCGCGCCCTTCCACGCCTATGCGGCAGGCGGCCCGGCCGATGACCACGAAGGCACGTCCGAGGCCGACGCCATCGCGCGGGTGCGTCAGGGGATGCGGGCGATGCTGCGCCTGGGCTCGGCCTGGTACGACGTGGAAAAGCAGATCACCGCCGTGACGGATAAGGGGCTCGACCCCCGCAACTTCATCCTGTGCACCGACGATTGCCATTCCGGCACGCTGGTGAACGACGGCCACATGAACCGCGTCGTCCGCCACGCGATCGCCTGCGGCTGCGACCCGCTGGTCGCGCTGCAGATGGCCACGATCAACACCGCCACCCATTTCGGGCTGGAGCGTGAGCTGGGCTCTATCGCGCCGGGGCGGCGGGCCGACGTGATCCTGACCTCGGACCTTGCAACCCTGCCGATCGAGCATGTCATCGCCCGGGGGCAGACCGTCGCCGAAGGCGGTCAGATCCGCGTCGACTGCCCGCATCTCGACTGGCCGAACGACGTACGCACCACGGTGAAGCTGGGCAAGCAGCTTGCCGCCGCGGATTTCGAGATCCCCGCCCCCGACGGCGCCAAACGCGTGACCGCCAAGGTGATCGGCGTGGTCGAGAACCAGGCGCCGACCGAAGCCCTGACCGCAGATCTTGCCGTCACGGCCGGCCGGGTGGAGGCCCAAGGCGCAGTCGCGCAGATCGCGCTGGTCGAACGCCACAGGGGCACCGGGGGGGTCACAAATGGCTTCGTGTCGGGCTTCGGCTACGGGCCGGGCATGGCCATCGCCTCGACCGTCGCGCATGACAGCCACCACATGATCGTCGTCGGCACAGACCGCGCGATGATGGCCGCCGCCGCGAACCGGCTGGGCGAGGTGGGCGGCGGCGTCACCGTCTGGAAGGACGGCGCCGAGCTTGCCCTGGTCGAACTGCCGATCGCCGGGCTCATGTCCGACCGTCCCGCGGCCGAGGTCGCCGCCCGCGCCGACGCCATGGTCGCGGCCATGGGCCAGTGCGGCTGCACGCTGAACAATGCCTACATGCAGCACTCGCTGCTCGCCCTCGTCGTGATCCCCGCGCTCCGCATATCGGACCTGGGGCTTGTCGACGTGACCAAATTCGAATTGACCGACCTGATCGAGCCCAACACATGACAGCAGCCGACCCGAAACTTCCCATCATCGCCCCGCCCGCGCCCGACGCCGAAAGCTTTACCGACGCGCGCGCCGCCGTCGCCCGGCTGATCGAGCTTTACGATGCCGCGACGGATTTCCTCTGCACAAAGTTTTCGGACGCGGTGCGCGGCGGGCGCCCTTCGTCGCGGTTCCGCGCGTTCTACCCCGAGATCCGGTTCGCCACGGCCAGCCACGATAGCACCGACAGCCGCCTGTCCTTCGGGCATGTCCCCTCGCCCGGGACCTATTCGACAACGATCACCCGTCCCGACCTGTTCGAGAACTACCTCATCCAGCAGATCGGGCTTCTGATCGAAAACCACGGCGTGCCGGTCACCGTGGGCCCGTCGAAGACCCCGATGCCGGTGCATTTCGCCGTGGCCAACGACACCTCGGTCACCGTGCCGCAGGAAGGCGTGCTGGATTTCGCCCTGCGCGACGTCTTCGACGTGCCGGACCTTTCGACCACGCATGACGACATCGTCAACGGCTTCGGCTTCACCCACCCGGACGGATCGCTGCCGCTGGCCCCCTTCACGGCGCAGCGCATCGATTATTCGCTCGCGCGCCTGTCGCACTACACCGCGACCCTGGCCGAGCATTTCCAGAACCACGTCCTCTTCACCAACTACCAGTTCTACGTCGACGAGTTCGAGGTCTATGCCCGCGCCATGCTGGCCGATCCGGCCAGCGGCTACACCTCCTTCGTCGGCCCCGGCAACGAAGAGATCATCGCCAGCGACGCGCCCCTGCCCCCGGCCGCGAAGATGCCGCAGATGCCGTCCTACCACCTCAAGCGGGCGGACGGGTCGGGCATCACGCTGGTCAATATCGGCGTCGGACCCTCGAACGCCAAGACGGCGACCGACCACATCGCGGTGCTGCGCCCGCATGCCTGGATGATGGTGGGCCACTGCGCGGGCCTGCGCAATTCGCAGCGGCTGGGCGATTTCGTTCTGGCCCATGCCTACCTGCGCGAAGACCACGTTCTGGACGACGACCTGCCCGTCTGGGTCCCGATCCCGGCCCTGGCCGAGATCCAGGTCGCGCTGGAGGACGCGGTCGAGGCGGTGACCGAGCTTGAGGGTTACGAGCTCAAACGGATCATGCGCACGGGCACCGTGGCCACCATCGACAACCGCAACTGGGAGCTGCGCGACCAGTCCGGCCCGGTGCAACGGCTGAGCCAGTCCCGCGCCATCGCGCTCGACATGGAATCGGCGACCATCGCGGCCAACGGGTTCCGCTTCCGCGTGCCCTACGGCACGCTTCTGTGCGTGTCCGACAAGCCGCTGCATGGTGAGTTGAAGCTGCCCGGCATGGCGTCCGAGTTCTATCGCACCCAGGTCGCGCGCCACCTGCTGATCGGCGTCCGCGCGATGGAAACGCTGCGCGACATGCCGCTGGAGCGGATCCATTCGCGCAAGCTGCGGTCGTTCGAAGAGACCGCGTTTCTCTGACGGCTTGCCCGCGGCCCGGGCTTGGGCTCACGCCTCAGCCCAGCCTGAGCTCCGCACCGCCCAGCGCGGTGCGGGCGGCCGGGCGCGTCACGCAACGGTCGAGATAGGCCGCAAGCGCGGGATAGGGGCCAAGCGGCGTCACCTGCGCGGCCACCCACAGCGAATAGCCCACCTGGCAGTCTGCCCCGGAAAACTCGCTCAACAACCAGTCCGATCCCGCAAGCCAGTCCTCCAGCAGCCCCAGCGCATCGGCCAGTCGTCCGCTCGCCCCGGTTTCGCTGCGGCGTGCGACGTGCTGCACCAGCGTTTCGGCAAAGTGCAGCCAGTCCAGCCAGCCGATCCGCGCCGTGGTGCCCGGCGCCCGCCACAACTGCGGCGCTCGGGTTTCGCACAGCCACTCGGTCATCGCGCCGGTTTCGTGCATCTGCGCCGTGCCGTCACACAGCGAGGGCGGCGGCGAAGGATGCAGCGCAGCGTCGAGCGTCTTCGGCATCGCGAGCGTCACCAGTTCGTAGTCGCAACCGATCTCCTCCAGCAGCCAAAGGGTGCGGGAGGATCGCGACAGCGGCGCGTGGTGAAGGGTCAATTCGGTCATGCCACGGGAACCTAGCCCGGGCGGGCACCGGGACCACAGGGGGGACCACAGGGCGCCGGCGCGCGACCGGACACAGGCGGGGCCGGGCGCCTGTGGCGGCCAGAGGGCGGCGCACGGCGTCACAATCCCCATCCGTACTTATGGTCCGGGGCCTGTGGCTGTGCTAGGCCCGGTGCGCCGGACCGGTCAGGTACCGCTTTGGCCGTTGGCACGATGGCTCATATCCGCATGCTTGCGCTTGATACATTCGAGGGAGGACAAAATGCAGAACTTCATTCCGACACGCCGCGCCGCAATGGCGCTGATCCTTGCGGGCACCGCGCTGACCGGGGCGACCGGGCAGGCCGTGGCCCAGGACATCACGCTGGGCGCGCTGCGGCTGACCAGCCACTCGCCGACCTACATCGCGCTGGAACGCGGCTATTTCGAGGATGAGGGGCTCAACGTCGAACTGGCCTTCTTCGAAAGCTCCGCCGCCATGGCGGTGGGCGTTGCCGGGGGCGATCTGGATTACGGCGTCACCTCGATCAGCGGCGGTCTGATGAACCTTGCCCAGAAGGGCGCGGTCAAGGTGATCGGCGGCGCGCTGGCCGAAGATCCCGATGTTCAGGGCCACGTGATCCTTGCCTCGAACGCCGCATTCGAGGACGGCGTGACCGAACCTGCGCAACTGGCCGGACGCAGTTTCGGCGTCACCACCGCCGGATCGTCGTTCCACTACATGCTGAGCCGAATCGCCGAGGGCGAGGGCTTCGACATCGCCGACGTGCAGATGAAGCCGCTGCAGAAGGTCGGTGCGATCATCGGCGCGCTCAGCTCGGGCCAGGTGGATGGCTGGGCGATCCAGCCCAGCATCGGCAAGCGGCTGGTCGAGGAAGGCGCGGCGCACAAGATCGGCGACCTGTCGGACTATGCGCCGGACTATCAGGTCACCGCCGTCTTCACCTCGACCGGCACCGCCGAGGGTGAGCGCGAGCAGACTGAGGCGTTCCTGCGCGCCCTGTCGCATGGCGTGGCTGACTACAACGCCGCCTTCGTCGACGGCACCGCGGACGAGGCCGAGGTCACCGAGTTGACCGAGATCGTCCACCAGTACGTCAGCACCGATGTCGACGACGCCCGCTTTGCCAAGGACATGGCCGAAGGGTCGATGCGCATCAACGAGGGCCT
The DNA here is from genome assembly GCF_004011175.1 of Mesobaculum littorinae. GTDB lineage: Bacteria > Pseudomonadota > Alphaproteobacteria > Rhodobacterales > Rhodobacteraceae > Tranquillimonas > Tranquillimonas littorinae. The sequence continues at coordinate 230,745 of NZ_RQXX01000004.1, forward strand.
GTCGCTGTCGACCTCGTCGCTGCAATCGCAGCTGGACTGGATGCAGGACGAAGGCCTGGTGAGCGGCGACATCACGCTCGAAATGCTGGTCGACCCCTCCTACGTCGAAACCAACTGACGGCGCGCGGCCGGCCCACCACCCGGGCCGGCCGCGTCCTTTCCCCCGCAGCCCCGGAGGCAGGCGATGAAGATCATCGTGGACGAGCTTGGTCACAGCTACGGCGATATCGAGGTGCTGAAAGACATCTCGCTGACGATCCCGCAGGGGCAGATCGTCTGCCTCGTCGGACCCTCGGGCTGCGGCAAGTCCACGCTTCTGCGGATGATCGGCGGGCTTGAGCGTCCGACCCGCGGCGCGGTCCTGACCTCGGGCGCGCCGCCGGCGGAATCTCTGAACCCGCTCACCTACATCTTTCAGCACTTCGCGCTGCTGCCCTGGCGCAGCGTCGCCGACAACATCCGTCTGGTGCTGGAAGATCACAAGCTGCCGCGCAAGGAGCAGGAGGCGATCATCGCCGACGTCCTGGCGCGGACACGACTGTCCGAGTTCGGCCATGCGCTGCCCAAGCAGCTGTCGGGCGGGATGAAGCAGCGGGTCGCCATCGCCCGCGCGCTGGCCGTGCGCCCGGCCTGCATGCTGATGGACGAACCCCTGTCCGCCCTCGACAGCCAGACGCGCGAGCTTCTGATGGAGGACTTGGTGTCGCTCTGGTCGCGCGAACCCTTCACCGCGGTCTACGTCACCCACAATCTGGCCGAGGCGGTGCGGCTGGGCCATCGGATCGTCGTGCTGTCGCGCCGCCCCGGGCGCATCCACCGCATGGTCGACATCGACATCCCCCTGGAGGAGCGGCACCTGGGTACGCCCGAGCTTGAGGCCCACCAGGCCGAGCTGTGGGAGATGATGCGCGCCGAAGCCGAAGCCGCCGACATGGAGCTGATCGATGGATGACACCCGCCCCCTGCCCCGCCCCCGGTCACAGGCCGGCCCGGGCCAAACCGCCGTGGCGGGCGACGCCCCGGGTCCTGCGTCGGGTCCTGCGTCGGGCCAGACCCGGCCGGTGCGTTTTCGCGGCGGCGGGTTCCAGCCCGTGCCGGTGCGCGGTGCGGCGATCGTCGTCTTCGTGGTGCTGATCGCGCTTCTTGAGATCGGCACGCGGACGGGGGCGATTTCGAACCTGACGATGCCGCGGCCCTCGGCGGTGGTCGAAACGCTCTGGTCGCTCGCCGCCTCGGGGCGTCTGTGGCAGCACCTTGCGCCGTCGCTGATGCGGCTGGCCGTGGGCGCCAGCCTCGGCGCCGTGACGGGCATCGCGGTCGGTACCGCGATCGGGCTTTTCAGCTACGCCCGGGCGGGGCTGGTGCCGCTGATCTCGGCGCTGTTCCCGATACCCAAGATCGCGCTCCTGCCGCTTTTCGTGATCTGGTTCGGCATCGGCGAAAGCTCGAAATACGCGCTGATCGCCTTCGGCACCTTCACCCCCACCGTCGTCGCCACCTTCGGCGCGGTCGACAGCGTCGACCGGCAGCTGATCCGCATGGGGCAGAGCTTTGGCCTGTCGTGGTGGTCGATCGTGCGCAAGATCGTGCTGCCCGGCGCCTTTCCCGGCATCCTGTCGGGGCTGCGCGTGTCGATCGCCATCGCAATCATCCTGCTGGTCGCGGCCGAGATGCTGGGCGCGCAATACGGCATCGGCTCTTACATCCTCGAGGCCGGATCGCTTTACGATCTCGAACGGCTCTTTGCCGGCGTCACCATCCTGTCGCTGCTGGGGCTGATCGTCGGCTGGCTGATCGGCCTTGTCGAGCGCCGGTTCCTGACCTGGCGGTCCTGAGCCACTGCCCGGCCCCGGCTGTCTGGCCTAACTGCAGGGTCCGGCTGCCCGGCGCGGCTGTCTGGCTTGGGTATCCGACCTGACGATTGCGGCGGGGGGCCTGCCCCCCGCCTTCATAACAAGGCCAGGGCGAACCAGGGCACGGCGATCAGCAGCGCCAACCGGATGATGTCGGCGATCCAGAAGGGCAGCACCCCGCGGAACACCGTCATCAGGTCGACGTCGGGAATGACCGAGCGCATGACGAAGACGTTCATCCCCACGGGCGGGGTGATCAGGCTGATCTCGGTCACCACCACGACGACGATGGCGAACCAGATCAGCACGTCGTCGGGATTGCCCAGCGCCCCCGGTCCGAAATCCAGCTGCGCGACGACCGGGTAGAACACCGGCACCGTCAGAAGGATCATCGACAGGCTTTCAAAGACGCAGCCCATCACCAGATAGATCGCCACCATCAGCGCGATGACCAGCCAGGGCGACAGGTCCAGCGCGTAGATCATGTCGACCATCTCCATCGGCAGGCCGGCAAAGTTGATGAAGGTCGAGAATATCTCGGCCCCGATGATGATCGCGAAGATCATCGCCGTCGACAGCACGGTTTCACGCACCGCGCCGCGAAACCCCGCCCAGTCCAGCCCGCGGATCGCCAGCGCGAGGAGCAGCGCGAAAAGCGCGCCCATGCCGCCCGCCTCGATCGGTGTAAAAATGCCGCCGTAGATCCCGCCCATGATGAAGAGGAACAGCGCCAGCGTGCCCAGGACACCGGTCGTGTCGCGGCGCGACATCGGGACGACCTCTTTCACCTCGGGCGCGCGCGACGGGTCCACCCGGACGGTGACGACCACCGCCACGAGGTAGAGCACGATCCCCAGCGCCCCCGGTAGCAGCCCCGCGATAAACAGGTCGCCGATGTCGGTTTCGGTCAGCAGGCCGTAGATGATCAGGATCACCGACGGCGGGATCAGGATGCCCAGCGTGCCGCCCGCCGCGATCGCGCCCGTGGCCAGACGGTCGTCGTAGCCGAAGCGGCGCATCGGCGGCAGGGCCACCCGGCTCATCGTCGCGGCGGTGGCCAGCGACGACCCCGAGACGGCGGAAAAGCCGCCGCAGCTAAGCACGGTGGCCAGCGCCAGCCCGCCGCGCATCCGTCCGAACAGGCGGTCGGCCCCGGCAAAGAGGCCCTGCGCGATACCTGACTGCGCCAGCACATTCCCCATGAAGATGAACAGGGGCACGACCGAAAGCGTATAGCTGAGCCCCGTTTCGAACACCGCCGTGCCGATCATCGCCCCCGCCGCATCCGGGCTGCGCAGAAGGGCAAAGCCGCCCCCGCCCACCAGCGCCATGGCGAAACCGATGGGCACCCGCAGGAAGACGAGCGCCAGCAGCACCGCGATCCCGATCAGCGAGGCGGTCATGACCGCGCCGCCCGGACGAAACCGAAGATCGCGGCGCAAAGGCAGCTTGCCGCACCGAAAAGCGCGAGCGGCGCAAAAGGCAGCCCCAGCGAGATCGAGCGCGTTCCGTCCTCGGCCTGTTGCAGGCCCAGCGCGCCAAGCCGCCAGGCGAAAACCAGAAGCACCCCTGCGGCGACCACTGCCGCCAGCCACAAAAGACCGCGGCCGATGCGGTCGGGCAGAAGGGTGGTCAGCAGGTCCACCTCGACATGCCCGCCGCTGCGCCCCACCAGCGGCAGCGCGGCAAAGACCAGCGCGCCCAGGATCATCTCGGTCAACTCGAAGGCGCCGGGCAGCGGCGCATCGACCAGGTAGCGGCCGATGACGTCCAGCCCGGTCACGGCCATGAGCGCGATCAGCAGCAGGCCCGAGAGGATCTCGAGCCCGCCGGAGAGAACACGCAGCATCAGTCTGCCGCAGCCTCGCCGTCTTCCGTGGCCGCAGCGTCGTCAGCCGCGTCGCCGCCCGTGCTGTCGTCCGACGCGCCTCGGTCCGACGCGCCTTGCATCGATGCGCCCGGCATCGCCACGCCAGTCATCTCGCGCAGGCGCGCCAGTGCGGCCTGTCCGTCGCGATCCTCCGGCAGGCTGTCGGCCCAGGCGGCCTCGGCCTCGTCCGCCACTTCGGTGATCGCCTGAAGCACCGCGTCGTTTGCGGGGGCCGAGACGATGCCGGCGGCGTCGATCTCTTCCTGCGCGGCGGCGTCGGCGTCGTTCCACGCCTGTCCCACACGTTCGGCAAAGGCGAGCCCCGAGATCCCTTCGATCGCCTGCTGATCCTCGGGCGAGATCCGCGTCCACGCGTCTTCGTCCATGACGAGGAACCAGGTCGTGTTGTAAAGCCCGCCCGGCACGGTCAGCGAATACTTCAGGTCATCGGTCAGGTTGAACGCGGTCAGCGCCTCTTGCGTGAAGGTCGCGCCGTCGATCACCCCGCGCGACAGCTGTTCGTAGACCTCGGTCGACGAGGTGAAGACCGGCGTCGCGCCCAGCCCCTCCATCAGCGTCGCGGTATAGCCGCCGGGCACGCGGATCTTCAGCCCCTCGAAATCTCCGGGCGCCTCGATCGCGCGCCGGGCATTGTGGAACACGCCGGGCCCATGGGTGAAAAGGCCCAGGACATGCGTGCCCTCGTGATCCTCGGCCGCGCCCAGATCTTCGGTATAGACCGTGTAGAACGCCTTCGAGACGGACACGGCATCGTCGCCCAGAAACGAGAACTGGCCCACCTGACTGGCGTCGAAGCGGTCGTCCTGGCTGAACGAATGCAGGCCGTAGGTGATGTCGGCCACGCCGTCGCGGGCCATGTCGAAATGCGCCGGCGGCGCGCCCAGCGGCGAGGCCAGCACCCGGATGCCGACGCGGCCCTCGGTCACCTCTTCGACCTCTTCGGCCCAAGGCTTCATCGCGTTGACGACGATGGGATGGCGCGGCGGCAGCCAGCTTGACATCACCAGGTCGATATCGGCGGCGGCGGCGCCCTGCGCGCCCCCCAGGATGCCGGCCGAAACCAGGCAGATTTCCGTTAGACGACGCATGAAGCTCCTCCCAAAGCGTGACCCTGTTCCCCGTGTGCTAGTGGTTGAGTTTGTAACCATCAATCGCGGTCAGTCCGGGAACTTGTCGAACCCCGCCAATCTTTGCAGGCAGTCGATCAGCACCGCCCTCTCGCCCGACGACAGGTTGGCCGTCAGATCGCGGTCGTGGCGTTCGGCCACGCCCACCAGATCGTCGAACGCGCGCCGGCCCTGCGGCAGAAGCGTCAGGATCTCGCGCCGCCGGTCGGTCCCGCTTTCCCGCCCAGCGACGAACCGCTTTTCCTCCAAGGCACTGACGGCACGGCTGATCTTGGTCTTGTGCATCTTCGCCAATCGGCAAATCTCCGAGGCCGTCATGTCGCCATAGCGGCCCAGGTGGAACAGCACCCGCCATTCGGTTCGCAACATGCCGTAGCGGTCCTTGTAGACGCGGGAGAACCCCAGGCTCGTCTCTTCCGCCGCTTGGTTCAACAGATAGGGCAGGAAGGTCCGCAGGTCGAAATCGCTCATCGCCGCCTCTCGTATTTCCGGGCTTGTTGGTTACAAAAGCAACTTTTACCACGTCCGACAAGAGGTGGAGGAGCTTCCATGACCGATCAGACACGGATGTCGGGACTGGTCCGGGCCGCGACCCCGATGGGCACGACCGAGGGCTACATGCCCGGTTTCGGCAACGACTTCGAAACCGAGGCGCTTCCGGGCGCGCTGCCGCAGGGCATGAACTCGCCGCAAAAGGTGAACTACGGCCTATACGGCGAACAGCTGTCGGGCACGGCCTTTACCGCGCCCAGCCATCAGAACGAACGCACATGGTGCTACCGCATCCGCCCCAGCGTGAAGCACCAGGGCCGGTACGAGCGCATCGACCTGCCCTACTGGAAATCGGCGCCCCACATCCCGCAGGACGTGACATCGCTGGGGCAGTACCGCTGGGACGCGGTGCCCCACAGCGACGACAGCCTGACATGGCTGACCGGCATGCGCACGATGACGACGGCAGGCGACGTCAACACCGCCGCGGGCATGGCCGCGCATATCTACCTCGTCACCCAGTCGATGCAGGACGAATACTTCTACTCGGCCGACGGCGAATTGCTGGTCGTCCCGCAGGAAGGGCGGCTGCGCTTCGCGACCGAACTGGGGATCATCGATATCGCGCCGCAGGAAATCGCGATCATCCCGCGCGGGCTGGTCTATCGGGTCGAGGTGATCGAGGGCCCGGCGCGCGGCTTCGTCTGCGAGAACTACGGGCAGAAGTTCGACCTGCCGGGCCGTGGGCCCATCGGCGCGAACTGCATGGCCAACCGGCGCGACTTCAAGACGCCGGTCGCCGCCTTCGAGGACCGCGAGGTGCCGTCGACCATCACCGTGAAGTGGTGCGGCCAGTTCCACCGCTCGGAGATCCCGCAATCGCCGCTGGACGTGGTGGCGTGGCACGGCAACTACGCGCCCTGCAAGTACGACCTGAAAACCTATTGCCCGGTGGGGGCGATCCTCTTCGACCACCCCGATCCGTCGATCTTTACCGTGCTGACCGCGCCCTCGGGCGTCGAGGGGACGGCGAATATCGACTTCGTGCTGTTCCGGGAACGCTGGATGGTGATGGAGGATACGTTCCGCCCGCCATGGTACCACCGCAACGTCATGTCCGAGCTGATGGGCAACATCTACGGGCAGTACGACGCCAAGCCGCAGGGCTTCGTGCCCGGGGGGATGAGCCTGCACAACTGCATGCTGCCCCACGGCCCCGACCGCGACGCGTTCGAAAAGGCGTCGAACGCCGACCTCGGCCCCGACAAGCTGGACAACACCATGTCCTTCATGTTCGAGACGCGCTTTCCCCAGCACCTGACCGAATTCGCTGCCCGCGAGGCGCCGCTGCAGGACGACTACGTCGACTGCTGGGACGGGCTGGAAAAGCATTTCGACGGGACGCCGGGGCGCAAGTAGCCCGCCCGCGCGCTCCCCGGGCCACAGGGGGCCGCGGCACAAGGAAAAAGGGAGGAACGGCTTGCTCAAGCGAAGCTGGATCGAAAGCGCGAATGATGCCGAGGGGGACTTCCCCCTCAACAACCTGCCCTACGGGGTGTTCTCGACCGCCGAAGCCGGCCCGCGCTGCGGCGTCGCCGTGGGGGACATGATCCTCGACCTCGCCCGCGCCGAAAAGGCCGGGCTGACCGGCACCCACGGCCTGTTGCAGGCGCCGGCGTGGAACAGTTTCATGGCCGAAGGCCCGCAGGCGTGGGAGGCGCTGCGCACCCGCCTGACCGAGCTTCTGGCCGAGGGCGCCGAACAGCGCGCGGCGGTCGAACCGCTTCTGGTGGCGATGTCCGGCGCGCGGATGCACCTGCCGATCGAGGTCGCGGAATACACCGATTTCTATGCCTCGCGCCAGCATGCCACCAACGTGGGCACCATGTTCCGCGGGGCCGAGAATGCGCTGCCGCCCAACTGGCTGCACATCCCCATCGGCTATAACGGCCGCGCCTCGACCGTCGTCGTGTCGGACACCGAGGTGCGCCGCCCGGTGGGCCAGACCCGGGCCAAGCACGCCGAAATGCCGTCCTTCGGCCCCTGCAAGCGGCTGGATATCGAGCTTGAGATCGGCGCAATCGTCGGCACGCCGTCGCGGATGGGCGAGCCCGTCACAACCGCGCAGGCACAAGAGATGATCTTTGGCTACGTGCTGCTGAACGACTGGTCGGCGCGCGATCTGCAGGCCTGGGAATACCAGCCGCTGGGCCCGTTTCAGGCCAAGGCCTTCGCCACCTCGATCAGCCCGTGGATCGTCACGCGCGCGGCATTGGCGCCCTTTGCCGTGCCCGAGCCCGAGCGCGAGGTGCCGCTGCTGCCCTACCTGCGCACCGATTTCCCCGGCAACTACGACGTGGACCTGTCGGTCGAGATGAACGGCCATACCGTCAGCCGCACCAACATGCAGCGGCTCTACTATTCCGCAGCCCAGCAGCTGGCGCACCACGCCTCGTCGGGCTGCGCAATGCGGACCGGCGATCTTCTGGGCTCGGGCACGATTTCGGGCGACACGCCGGACGCCTGCGGCTCGCTCCTTGAAATGACGTGGGGCGGCCAGACCCCGCTCGACCTGGGCGGCGAGAGCCGGACCTTCATCCAGGACGGCGACATCCTGACGCTCAAGGGGCACGCACAGGGCGATGGCTACCGCGTGGGCTTCGGCGCCTGCACCGGCCGCATCCTGCCCGCCCCCGACTTTCCCTGACCCAGCAAGGAGGCCGCATGGCCAAGGCATTCGCATCCGCCGGCGACATGGCGGACAAGAAGATCAGCTTTACCGAGGTGGGTGACGGGCTCTGGGCCTTCACTGCCGAGGGCGATCCGAACTCGGGCGTGATCATCGGCGACGACAGCGTGATGATCGTCGAGGCGCAGGCCACCCCGCGCCTGGCCGAGATGGTGATCGAGAAGGTCCGCGAGGTGACCGACAAGCCGATCACCCATCTCGCCCTCACACACTACCACGCGGTCCGCGTGCTGGGCGCCAGCGCCTACGGCGCGCGCGAGGTCATCATGTCCGACGTCGCGCAGGCCATGGTGGCCGAACGCGGGCAAGAGGACTGGGACAGCGAATTCGACCGCTTCCCCCGCCTGTTCCAGGGGCACGAAAGCATCCCCGGCCTCACGTGGCCCACGACGACCTTCAGCGACCGGATGTCGGTCTACCTGGGCAAGCGCCGGATCGACCTGATGAAGCTGGGCCGCGCCCACACGGCGGGCGACATCGTGATCCACGTGCCCGACCAGAATGTCATGTTCACCGGCGATATCGTCGAATACCACTCGGCCTGCTACTGCGGCGACGGGCATTACGCGGACTGGCCCGCGACGGTCGACCGCATCCGGGCCTTCGACCTCGACGCCATCGCGCCGGGGCGAGGCGACGCGCTGGTCGGCCGCGACCAGGTCAACGCCGCGCTGGATGCGACCTCGGACTTCGTGACCTCGACCTTCGACGCGGTGCGCCGGGTGGCGGTGCGCGGCGGGTCGCTGCAGGACGCCATGGCCCATGTGCGCGAGGTCTGCGACCCGAGGTTCGCCGATTACGCCATCTACGAACACTGCCTGCCCTTCAACGTGGCCCGCGCCTATGACGAGGCGCGCGGCATCGACACCCCGCGCGTCTGGACCGCCGCACGGGACAAGGAGATGTGGGAGGCCCTGCAGGGCTGACCCCCACGGGCAGGCACGCGCGCGCTTCGGGGGGGAGGCCCGGGCACCGCGCTGTCACCCCTGCCGCCCGACCGGGCGGAGGGCCGCGACCGGGGCACCCGCGCTGCACGACGCGGGCGCCCCCCACGGCACATTCGACGGGAGGAGACCGCCGTGCTGGACGACGACACGCAGATGCGACAGCTTTACCCCTATGCCCGCTGCCCCGACCAGGCGGCGGGAACCGTCGCCCATCATCCGGCGGTGGTGATCGGCGGCGGCCCCATCGGGCTGGCGCTTGCGCTGGATCTGGGGCTGCAGGGGGTCCCGACCCTTGTCCTCGACGATGACGAGGGGGCGGGCGAAGGCAGCCGGGCCATCTGCTTTTCCAAGCGCACGCTGGAGATCTGCGACCGGCTGGGCTGTGGCGACGCGATGGTCGACAAGGGCGTCGTGTGGAATCTGGGCAAGGTCTACCACGGGGCGGACAAGGTATTCGATTTCAACCTGCTGCCCGAGGGCGGCCACCGCCGGCCCGCCTTCATCAACCTGCAGCAGCCCTATTTCGAAACCTACCTCGTCGCCCGCATCCGTGAGGCCATCGCCGAGGGCGCGCCCATCGAGATCCGCGGCCGGAACCGGGTCGAGGGGCTTGAGGTGCGTGACGACGGCGCCGGGCTGACCGTGGCCACCCCCGACGGGCCCTACGCCCTGTCCGCCGATTGGGTGCTGGCCTGCGACGGCGCAAGATCCCCCACCCGCAAGGCGCTGGGGCTGGGGTTCGAGGGCAAGGTGTTCCGCGACAGCTTCCTGATCGCCGACGTGAAGATGACCGCCGATTTCCCGACCGAGCGGCGGTTCTGGTTCGAGCCGCCGTTTCGCGAGGCCGGAGATTCCGCGCTGCTGCACAAGCAGCCCGACGATATTTGGCGGATCGATTTCCAGATCGGCTGGGACGTCGACCGCGAGGCCGAGCTGCGTCCCGAGCGGATCCGCGCCCGCATCGACCAAATGCTGCCCGGCGCGGATTACGAGCTTGTCTGGACCTCGATCTACACCTTCCAGTGCCGCCGGATGCAGTCGTTCCGGCACGGCCGGGTCCTGTTCGTGGGCGACAGCGCGCACCAGGTGTCGCCCTTCGGGGCGCGCGGCGCCAACGGCGGGATGCAGGATGCCGACAACCTGGGGTGGAAGCTGGCGATGGTGATGCAGGGGGCCGCGCCGGAAACGCTGATCGACAGCTACGATGACGAACGGATCTTCGCGACGGACGAGAACATCCGCCATTCGACCCGGTCGACCGACTTCATCACCCCGAAATCCGACATCAGCCGGGTGTTCCGCGATGCGGTGCTGCACCTGTCGCGCCGGCACGACTTTGCCCGCCCCTTCGTGAACTCGGGCCGCCTGTCTGCACCGGCGATCTACGACGGATCGCCACTCAATTCCCCCGATGCCTTGCCGCAGGGCCCCGCCGGGGCGCGGCCCGGGGCCCCCTGCCCCGACGCGCCGCTGAAGGGCGGCTACCTGCTTGACCACCTGCGCGGCGGCTTCGTGCTTCTGGCCCTGGGCCAGACCGCGCCCGAGGGCACCGGCCTTGCCACCCTGTCGCTGCCCGATCCCGGGGATGATCTGCGCACCCGCTACATGGGCGACCATGACCGCGCGCTCTACCTGCTGCGGCCCGACCAGCACGTCGCGGCCCGGTGGGCGACCGCCACAGCCGACGACATCACCGCGGCCCTGGACCGCGCCACCGGAAGGGCCGCCGCATGACCGCGCTTGTCACCCACCGCAACCTCGACCGGCCCGATGATGTCTACGACCTGCTTCTGACCGCGCACGAGGGGCTGTCGCCCGAGGAAAGCAGCGCGCTGAATGCCCGGCTGATCCTGACCTTGTGCAACCACGTGGGCGATGTCCGCATCATCCGCGCGGCGCTCGAAGTGGCCCGGGAATGACCGTGACGCTTTACGACTACTGGCGGTCCTCGGCCAGCTACCGTGTGCGCATCGCGCTGAACCTCGCGGGCCTCGCCTATCGCGCGGTGCCGGTGGACCTGCTGGCGGGCGACCAGTCGGCGGCGGATCATGTCGCGCGGAACCCGCAGGGCTTCGTGCCGGTGCTCGACATCGACGGGCTGCGGCTGACCCAGTCGCTGGCGATCCTCGAATACCTGGACGAAACGCGGAACCTGGGGCTTCTCCCCCCGGACCCCGCGGGCCGGGCACGGGTGCGGGCGCTGGCGCAGGTCATCGCCGCCGACACGCATCCCGTCTGCAACCCTTCCGTCATGGCCGAGGTGGTGCGCCTGGCCGCCCCTTCCGATCCCGCAGAGCTGCGGCAGGGCTGGCAGCGCCATTTCATCCGGCGCGGGCTGGCCGCGGTGGAGACCCTGCTCGACACGCCCGAAACGGGCCGCCATTGCCACGGCGATGCCCTGACGCTGGCCGATCTCTGCCTCGTGCCGCAGGTCTACAACGCCCGCCGCTGGAAGGTGCCGCTGGACGACCTGCCCCGCGTCCGCCGTGCCGCCGAGGCCGCCGAGGCGCTCGCCCCGGTTCGCGACGCCGCGCCCGAGCGGCATCGCCCCTGACCTGAGAGCCGCGCGACTTGCGCATATCCGCCCAGCCGCACGCCCGGGCCGGTTGCCAAGTGCGATGTTATGTCATAACACTTTGTGGAAATGCCGACGCGTCCTCCGTCCCGGAGGGCTGCGCCGCTTCGCAACCATATCGAGGGCATCCATGACTTCCCGACTAACCCGGGCCGCGCTTCTTTCCGCGGCCTTCATCGCCGGCCCTGCCATGGCACAGGACGACACCACGATCTGGCGCATCTTCGTCGCGGACCAGGAGACGGGCCGGATCACGGCGCTGGATCTCGACACGCCCGACACCCGCTGGACCTTCGATGTCGCGGGCCCCGCGACCCTCTTCTCCGTACCCACGGGCGAAGCCATCGTCGCGATCCAGTCCGACCACGACCAAGTGAATTTCCTCGACAGCGGCGTGGCCCTGCACGCCCATGGCGATCATGCCGACATCAGCGTCTCGGACCCGGCGCTGATCGACGGCGCCCTGACCGGACCGCGCCCGTTTCACATCGTCACGCATGACGGCGAAAGCGCGATCAACTTCGACCGCGGCGGCTACGCGGCGATCCTGGACGACGCCGCGATGCTGGACGGCGCGACCGACCCGAAGCGTTTCGAACAGGCGCGCGCACACCACGGCTTTGCCGCGCCATTCGGCGACTACGTGATCAGCTCGGTCGCCACCGACACCCCGACCAAGGGCGACGACCTGCCGCCGCGCGCCGGCCTCGCGGCCTTCACCCCCGGGGGCGCGCAGGTGGGCGAGATGCAGACCTGCACCGACCTGCATGGCGAGGCGATTTCGGGCAACCTGCTGCTGGCAGGCTGTGCCGAGGGCGTGGCCACCGTCCGGATCGAGGACGGCGCGCCGGTCTTCGGGATGCTGCCCTACCCCGAGGATGCGCCCGACGAACACACCGGCCATGTCTGGGGCGCGAAGGCGATGCAGATCTTCCTGGGCGATCACGGCCCCGACGCGGTGGTCGTGATCTCTCCGCAGGAAGAGCCCGCGATGACGCGCGTGTCCCTGCCCTACCGCGAGGTCGACACCATCCTCGACCCCGCGCGCCCGCAGGATGCCTATATCCTGACCGAGGACGGCACGCTGCACCGGCTGAACCTGCTGTCGGCCGAGATCGAGGACAGCCGTCAGGTGACCGGTCCCTATTCGATGGACGGCCACTGGCGCGACCCGCGGCCTTGCCTGGCGATCGCGGGCGACCGTATCGTGATCAGCGACCCCGACGAGGCGCAGCTGCGCGTGCTCGACGCGGAGACGATGGAGGAAACCGCCACGATCCCGGTCGAGGGTCTGCCCTTCAACCTGCTCGCTCTCGGCGGCAGCGGCCTGACGCACTGACCCAGCGCCCCGGTACCGCCCCCGTCCTGGCCTGCGCCAGCCCGGGGACATGCCTGTCGGCACATGAAACGGGGTGCCCGAGCGGCGCCCCGTTTTGCTCTCTGCCCCACCGCGTTGCCGCATGCCCCCGCCCTCGACGCCTTCCGGCGCGGGGCGGGGCGGAGTGGGGCGCGACGAGACGCCGGTGCGCCTATTTCGGCGTCACCTCGACCGGGATCGATTCGTATCCCCGCAGCCAGTTATTGAAGATCTGCACCGGCTCTCCGGTCAGGCGGATCGCGCTGACCTGCCGGGCCAGGGCCGTCAGGACCGCCGCCGCCTCGAGCCGGGCGACCATCTGGCCGACGCAGGCATGGATGCCCCAGCCGAAGGCCAGGTGCCCCGCCGCCCGCCGCGTGATGTCGAACCGATCCGGATCCTCCCACTTGTCGGGATCGCGGTTCGCGGCGGCGAGGAAGGTCAGCACCTTTTCCTCCTTGCCCAGACGCACACCGTGAAAGTCGAACGCCGACGCGGTCGTGCGGCCGATGATCGGCGAAGAGGGCGTCCACCGCAGTGTCTCTTCAAACGCCGCGTTGGCCAGCGACGGGTCGGCGGCCAGCATCTCCCACTGTTCGGTGTGCTGCAGCAGGGCGCGGATCGTCAGCCCGATGCCATAGGCCGTGGTGTCGATCCCGGCCGAGATGAAGGTGCGCACCAGCATCCCCGCGCTGTCTGCGGTGATCTCTCCGGCATCGGCGGCCTTGAAGATCTCTTCGCCAAAGCCCCCGGGTTCGAGGTTGTCGCGCGCCATCTGCCGGACGACGTAGTCGAAGGTGCCCATCTCCTCGACCACCTTGCGGGCGGCCTCGTAGAGATCGTTGCGCGGCCCCATCGCGTTGAAGTTGAGCGTGGCGTAGGGCATCAGGTGCTCCCGCCCGTCCTTGCGCATGCCGACACTGTCGGGCAGCACCTTGAACGGGAAGGCGAAGGCCAGGTCGTGCGCTGCATCGAAACGGCGCTGCGCGACCAGCCCCGCCACCATCTCCTCGGCCTGGGCAAAGAAATCCTCGCGCAGCTGGCGCATCACCTTGGGCGACAGGACCCGTTGCAGCACCTTGCGATGCGCGGTGTGCCCCGGCGGGTCGGCTTCTAGGATGACCGATGGCTTGCGCCAGGGCTCGTCCCGCACAACGTTGGTCAGCCCCGTCCCGAAGGACGAGGAGAAGCGTTCCCAGTCGTCGAAGATCTCGCGGATCACCGCGTCGCGGCCCGTCGCCCACAGCTTGTACCGGGGCAGCCAGACCATGTCGCCCGCCTCGCGGATGGCGCGGTCGACGGGGATCGGATCGGCCATGGTCTCGCGGCTGAACGGGTCGAGGTCGAGGCTCGGGCGGTCTGTCACGTCACTCATGCGTCGGTCTCCTCAATCGAAGCGGCGGCGGCGGCCAGCCACAGGGCCACGGCGCGGGCGCCGGGGTCGGGATGGCCCAGAACGCGGTCGCCGACATAGCTCGACCGGCCGCGCCGCGGTGTCATCTGCTCGGTCTCTCGCGCACCGGCTTCGGCCGCGGCGGCGGCGGCGGCCAGCCTTTGCGCCACGCTGCCCTCTTGCGCCATGGCGGAGGCCGCGGGGTCCAGCGCGTCCAGCATGGTGCGGTCGCCCGGCGCGGCGCCGCCCAGGGCGGCCAGCGCGTCGACCCCGGCGCGGAACGCCCGGGCCAGGCGGGGACCGGGGGCTGCATCGAGCGCGCCGGCGACAGCCTCGCCCGACCCCAGCGCGAGAATCGCGTAAAGCGGGCCAGAGGTGCCCCCCGTCCGGGCCCGGATCGCCGCGCCGATGCGGCGCATGACCTCGGGTTCGGAGCGGCCCTCAAGCTCGGGCAGAGCGGCCAGAACCGCCTCGGCCCCGCCGGCCAGCGACCGGCCGATATCGCCGTCGCCCGCGATCTGATCCAGCCGGGTCAGGTCGGGTTCGGACTGGATCAGCACCCGGGCCCCGGCGCGGAACGCCGCCAGTAGCGCGGGGGCGCAGGCCGGGCCCTCGTGCTCCGTCGCGGCCTGCGCGGCCTGCGGCGCGGCGACGGTCCTGAGACCCGGGGCCCGGCCCGGGGCCACCCAGCCCGGCGCCCGCGCCTCGGCATCGAGGGCCGCGCGCCGCGCGTCGTCCAACCGCATCAGCGACAGCGAGGCACCCGCCATGTCGATCGCGGTCAGGAAGGTGCCGGCCATGATCCGCGTCACCGACAGGCCAAGCCCGTCACAGGCGGCAAGCGCGGCCTTGGTCATGATCGCCACCTCCATCGGCGGCGTCGCACCGAGGTTGTTGACCATCAGCGCGACCTCCTCGCCCCGTTCCAGGCCGCGGTCGCGGGCGATGCGCCCCACCATGTCGGCGGCCAGGTCCGTGGCGCGCCGGATCGCCACCCGGTCGAGCCCCGCCTCGCCGTGAATGCCCAGCCCCAGCTCGATCTCGTCCGGCCCAAGCTCGAAGTTGGGCGTCCCCGCCGCCGGAACGATGCAGGGCGACAGCGCGACCCCCATCGAGGCCACGGCGCCGATTGCAGCCTCGGCCCGGGACTTGACCTCGGCCAGCGGAAGACCCTCTGCCGCGGCGGCGCCCGCGATCTTGTGCACGAAGATGGTCCCGGCGATGCCACGTCGGCCGGCCGTCTCCTCGGCCGTGCCCAGAGCCGCGTCGTCGTCCACGACGACGATGTCGACCTCGTGCCCCTCGGCTCGGGCGATCTGCGCCGCAAGGCCGAAGTTCAGCCGATCGCCGGTGTAGTTCTTGACGATCAGAAGCACACCGCCCGGCCCCGCGACGCTGCGGATCGCCGTCAGCACCGCATCGGTCGAGGGCGAGGCGAAGACGTCGCCCGCCACCGCCGCAGTCAGCAGCCCGGGACCCACGTAGCCCGCGTGGGCCGGTTCGTGCCCCGATCCGCCGCCCGAGATCAGCGCGACCTCGCCGCGTCCGCGCAGCGTATCCAGATCCGCGCGCACCACGGTGGTCGTGCCCTCGATCAGGGCCAGGCCGTCATGCGCGGCGACAAGACCCGCCAGCGCGTCGGGAACCACCTCCGCGATATCGTCGATCAGCTTCTTCATGCCGTTTCCTCCTCCTCTCGTTCCGGCGTCGCGGGACGCGGCAGGGCCGCCCCGCACGACGCCCCGCCACTTCTGCACCCCGGGCAGCAGGATCGCCAGCCCATCCAGGACCTCGGGCGACCGGACCCGGCGGCCCGGAGGGCTGAGAGGCGGGCGCAGGCCAGCGCCGGCCTCGCCGCTAGCCGGCTGCACGACGTGGCGGACGCGGCAGTACGGAGGAGCTTTCGTGCAGGGACGCGGGCGCCATCGGCGCTGCCGTCACGGGGCGGGACCGGCCCCGTGGACGGGGGAGGGCCGCGACCGGAGGGGGGGCGGTCAGTCCGCCGCCCGCCCCTCGGCCCGGCGCTCGCCGGGGAACAGCAGGTAGTAGAACACCGGCGCGGCGATCAGCGTCAGGATCGACGCAAAGCCCAGGCCGCCCATGATCGTCACCGCCATCGAGGCGAAGAACGCATCCCAGATCAGCGGCACCATCCCAAGGATCGTGGTCGCCGCCGCCAGCACCACCGGTCGCAGACGCGAGGTCGACGCCTCGACCACGGCGCGGGTGAACGGCACGCCCTGCGCGCGGGTCAGGTCGATTTCCTCGACCAGCACGATGCCGTTCTTCAACAGCATCCCCGACAGGCTGAGCAGCCCCAGAAGCGCGGTGAAGCTGAAGGGAAGGCCCGTGGTCAGAAGACCGATCGCCACGCCGTTCACCGCCATCGGCACCAGAAGCCACACGATCAGCGGCTGCCGCAGCTTGCCGAAAAGCAGGATCGAGATCAGCACCATGATGATGAGAGAGATCGGCAGCCGGGTGGCGAGCGATTCCTGCGCGTCGGTCGAGTTCTCGTATTCGCCGCCCCATTCCAGGGCATAGCCCTCGGGCAGGTCCATCGCCTCGATCGGGGCGCGGACCTGTGCAAAGACCGAGGCCGCGGTGACACCCGCGGGCACGTCGCCCATCACGGTGATCGTGGGCAGGCGGTTGCGGCGCTGGATCAGCGTGTCCTCGGCCGAATAGGCGAACCCGTCCAGCAATTGTTCAAGCGGGATGAACGTGCCCGCGGCGGCCGAGTAGACCGGCTGCCCTGCCAGGTGCGCGCCGCCCTCGGACGCCGCGCCGGGCATCCGCACGACGATGGGGATCAGGCGGCTATCCTCGCGGTAGGTGCCCGCCGTCAGGCCCTTGGTCGCCAGTTGCAGCGCCTGCGCCACGTCGCTGCGGGTGACGCCCGCGGTCTGCGCCCGGCCCTCGCTGTAAAGCGGCCGGATCGACATTTCGCGTTCGCGCCAGTCGGTGCGCAGGTCGCGCAGCTGGTCGGTCGCCTCAAGCATCCGCGTCTCGGCCTCGGCGGCAAGCTTGCGCAGCACATCGGCGTCCGCCCCGGAAAACCGCACCGCCACCGCCGCCCCGCCGCCCGGACCGAAGGCCAGCCGTTCGGTGCGGAACTCGCCCCCCGGCAGCGCCTGCCGCCCGAAGGCGTCGAGGTCGTCGCGCAGGCCCGGGATCTGCTCCAGCGTTTCGGTGCGGATGATCAGGTGGCCATAGGTCGCCAGCTGTTCGTTCGGATCGTAAGTCAGCATGAACCGCGACGCGCCCCCGCCGACGAAGGTCGAGACCGACACGACCTCGGGCCGGTCGGCCAGCCAGTCCTCGACCAGGCTCATATCGCTGGCGGTGCGGTCGATCTCGCCCCCCTGCGGAAGCTGGTAGTGGACGTAGAAGAGCGGCGTGTTGCTGTCGGGGAAGAACTGCTGCTGCACCTGCCCGAAGCCCCAGTAGCACACGACCGTCACCGCGATCAGCCCCGCCACCACAAGCCAGCGCAGCCGCAGCGCCAGACGCAGGGTGGCGGCATAGGCACGGAAGATCGGGCCGTCATAGGCGCCCTGCGCGCCCGCGGCGCCACGCTTGAAGAAGTAGTGCGCCAGAAGCGGTGTGACCGTGACCGCCAGCAGCCACGACAGCATCAGCGAAATGCCGATCACGGCAAAGAGCGAGAACAGGAATTCGCCCGCCGCATCCGGCGACAGGCCGATGCCGGCAAAGGCCATGACACCGATGATCGTCGCACCAAGAAGCGGGATCTGCGTCTTGCCCGCCGTGTCCTCGGCCGCCTCGCGCGAGGGTTTGCCCTGCGCCATGTCGCCCTGCATGCCCTCGGCGATGACGATGGCATTGTCGACCAGCATCCCCATCGCGATGATCAGCGCACCCAGCGAGATGCGCTCCATCTCGATCCCGAAGAGCGCCATGAAGAAGAGCGTGCCGACAACCGTCAGAAGCAGCGTGACCCCCACCACGACGGCCGACCGCCACCCCATGAAGACCGCCAGAACCACGATCACGATGGCCACCGACATCGCGAGGTTCAGAAGGAAGGCATTGGACGCCTCCTCGACCACGGTGTGCTGCTGGTAGACGGGGTTCAGGTCGACACCCACGGGGATTTCCGACTGCAGCTCGGCCAGACGGTCATCGACGCGCCGGCCCACATCGACGATGTTGAGCCCCTCCTTGCCCGAGACGCCCAGCGTGAACGCCTCCTGCCCGTTGAAGCGGATGATCATCGACGGATCCTCGACCCGGCCACGGCTGACGCTGGCGAAATCGGTCAGGTCCACCACGTCGCCGCCGACGCCGATGGTGATGCCCCGGATCTCGTCCACCGTGCGCGAGCCCGAGGGCGCGTCGATGCGGATGCTCTGGCCCTGCTGGTCCAGGCTGCCCGCCGGCACCACGGCGGTGGATTCCGAGATCGCACCGGCGATCGCCTCGGGGTTCAGGCCGAGGTTGGTCAGGATCGCCGGGTCGGGTTCGACAAAGATCGCCTCTTCCGGCAGGCCCGCCAGCGTGACGTCGGCCACGCCGTCGACGGCCAGGATCTCGCGCCGCAGGAAATCGGCGATGTCGTGCACCTCGTCATCCGAGAACCCCGGCGCGGTGACGGCGAAGAAGATGCCGTAGACGTCGCCGAAGCTGTCGTTGACCAGCGACGTGCCCGCATCGGGCGGCAGGTCGGCCTGCGCATCGCCGACACGGGCGCGCAGGCGGTCCCAGACCTGCGGCAGCTCCGAGCCGTCGTAGGTGTCGGCGATCTGCACGTTGATCCGGCTGAGCCCCGGCTTGTTGAACGATTCGAGCGTGTCGAGCTCGTCCATCTGCTGGATCGCGGATTCCAGCGGCTCGGACACCTCGCGCGCGACCTCGGCGGCCGAAGCACCGGGATAGGGCGTCAGGATGATGGCGTTCTTGATGGTGAAGGACGGATCCTCCAGCCTGCCCATGGTCAGGAATCCCCAGACCCCGCCAAGAAGGCAGACGAGCATCAGCATCCATGTCAGAAGCGACCGGTCGATCGCGGCGCGGGCGATGGGCATGGGCCTAGTCCCCGATGCCGGTAAAGCGGCGCACCGTCTGGCCGTCGCGCAGCTGCGCACCGCCGGCCAGCACCACCTCGGTGCCGGCGCCGGGGCCGCTGACGAGCGCGACACGGGCATCGTCGCGCACCTCGATCTCGACCGGTTCCCAGTGGACGGTGCCGGTGGCGCCCGCCGCGTCGTCGTCCGCGTCGAAGACCATCAGTCCCGGCCGGCGGTCGGGGTCGAAGACCAGCGCGGTTTCGGGCAGCACGATCTGCCGCGCCCCGCCGCCACGCGCGGCCTGGGCGGTGACGGTCACCGACGCGCCCGGCAACAGCCAGTCGGGCACCGCGCCCGTGAAGGCCAGCGTGATCTTGTAGGTCTGCGCGATATCGGCGGTCTCGGCCTCGAACTCGCGCAGGGTCAGGGGGAAGGTTTCGCCGTAGCCGGGGAAACGGCCAGTGAAGCTTACCCCCTGCCCGCCTTCCAGCGCGTTGCGGAACAGAATCTCGGGGACGTCGATATCGACCCGCAGCTCGGACATGTCGTGGATCCGCACCACCGGCTGGCCGGCGCTGACGGTGGTGAAGGTCGCCACCTCGCGGCGGGCAACCAGCGCGGGAAAGGTGGTCCGCAGCGTGGCGTCCTGCAGGTGATCGCGCGCCTCCTCCACCGCGACCTCGGCGAGGTCGACCTGGGTCTGCGCGTCCCGGATCGAGGTCTGGGTGACCGAGATGTCCGACAGCTCTTCCAGCCGCGTCAGGTCGCGGCGGGCCTTGTCGAGGTTGACTTCGGCACGCGCGACCTCGCGCTCGAACGGGGTCTGGTCGAGCCGGGCGATCAGCGCGCCCTCTTCCAGCGGCCGCCCCTCGACCACCGGAAAGGCGGTGATCTGCCCGCCCACCTGAAAGGCCAGATCGACGGTTTCACGCGCCCGGACGCGGCCGAAGAAATCCCGTTCCAGCTGCGATTGCGCCGCCGACAGCACCATCAGCTTGGCCGGCCGGACGACCTCGCCTCCGGTCTCCTGCTGCGCCGTCGCGGCAGGCGCGGCGACCAGCAGCGACAGGATCAGCGGGAACGCCCCCCTCAGGAACGGAACCGGCGCGGCACGGTATCTCATGGATCTCTCCAACTTTTCCCGGCGACGGCCACGGCTGGGGCCGGGAGGCACCGGCGCCCCGCAGCCTGCGTCCGCTGGATGGGGGTGGGTCTATCGTGATCGGGCGCGGGAAAACGCCGGCTGGCCCTTCCCTCTCGGAACTTGGAATGACATATCTGTCAGGATGACAAAAGTGTCAACTCAGGACCACAGGGTCAGCACCGGGTGCCGTCGCCGTGCCCGCACCCGCGCCACGTTGTTGCGCGCGGGATTGCAGGTCATGGCCAAGAAGGGCCCGGGCCAGACCTCGATCGACGACGTGATCCGTGCCGCGGGCGTGGCCCGTGGCACGTTCTACAAGTATTTCCGGTCGATTCCCGACCTGATCAACGCGCTGGGGCCCGCCGTTCTGGACGAAATCGTGATGGGTCAGGCGGACTGGGTCGGCCAGCTTGCGGACCCGGCCGAGCGCATCTGCGCCGGGCTCACGTCGGTCATCGCGCTGGTCGAATCGCATCCGGTCCTCGGCCACTTCATGGCCCGCTCGGGCTGGCCCGCCGCGGACCTGAGCGCCCACCTCATGCAGAAGATCGGCGGCGTCGTCGATCAGGGCATGGACGAGGGTCGCTTTGCCCCCATGCCCCGCAGTGTCGCGCTGGCGCTGATCGAAGGCGTCGTCCTGGGCAGCGTGCACGCGGTCGCGCAGGGCGCCAGCGCCCGGCCGATAGGCATAAGCGCGTCCGAGGTCATTCTGCGCGGCTTCGGCCTGCCCGCGGAAGAGGTCGCGCGGATCGCGGGCGCCCCTGTCACCGGGCCCGCCCCGCGGCAGGGCTACCTGCTGGGCGGCCTCGCCTCGGACTGATCCCCCTTCGCGGCAGATCTTCCCCAAGCGCCCGGCCGCGCCCCCGGCCCCGACACGCGGGATAGCCCGCCCCGGCGACAGCCCGGCCTTGCCCCGACCGTCAGCCCTGCCCCAAGGCGTGCCTGACCAGCCGCCAACGCCCTTGACAGGTCGCTTCCTGTATAACAGGTTGCAACATATGTCATACAGGGCGCAGGACGCGCCCTGAGGGAGGAGGTGGCATGCTACTCGACCGGCGACGGACGAACGCGCTTGTTGGACAGGGGGCGTCGATCCTGGTCACCCTGTTCGGCCTGCTGATCCTGACCTTCGTGATCGGGCGGATCATGCCGAACGATCCCGTGCGCGCCATCGTCGGCGAGGACGCCACCCGCGAGGTCTACGACCGCGTCTACCAGCAACTGGGCCTCGGCCGCCCGGTGTGGGAGCAGTTCCTTCTCTATATCCGGGACGTCGCGACGCTGGATTTCGGCACCTCGGTGCGCACCGGGCAGCCGGTCCTGACCGACATCCTGCGGGTGCTGCCCGCCACCATCGAACTGGCGACCTTCGCCATCCTCTTCGGCGCGCTGGTGGGCGTTCCGCTGGGGGTTCTGGCGGCGGTGAACAAGGACCGCTGGCAGGACCACGTGATCCGCGTCTTCTCTCTCATGGGGCATTCGATGCCGATCTTCTGGACCGGGATGATCGGCCTTCTGGTGTTCTACGCCTGGCTTGGATGGGTCGGCGGATCGGGGCGGATGGACCAGTTCTACATCGGCCTCGTGCCCGAGCGGACGAACTTTTTGCTGATCGACAGCCTGCTGGCGCGGCAATGGGACGTGTTCGCGAGCGCGCTCAACCACATCCTGCTGCCCGCGTCGCTGCTGGGATATTCGTCCTCGGCCTACATCACGCGGATGACGCGCAGCTTCATGCTGGACCAGATCAACCAGGAATATATCACCACCGCCCGGGTGAAGGGCCTGTCGACCCGCCAGACGATCTGGCGCCACGCCTTCGGCAACATTCGCGTGCAGCTCGTCACGATCGTCGCGCTGGCCTATGGCGCGCTGCTGGAAGGCGCGGTGCTGATCGAAACCGTCTTCGCCTGGCCCGGCTTCGGGTCCTACCTTACCGCCAACCTGCTGATCGGCGACATGAACGCGGTGATGACCTGCGTGCTCGTCGTGGGGGTGATCTTCATCGCGCTGAACGTGCTGTCGGACATCCTCTACCGCGTCTTCGACCCCAGGACACGAGCATGATGACCGAAACCGCACCCCGCCCCGAAACCGACACCGCGACCGCGACCGCCACCCCGCGCCGTCGACGCACCCCGCAGGCCCTGAAGACCGCCGGCACGCTGCTGCGGTTCCTGATGCGGCAGCCGCCCTCGGCCTTCGGGCTGGTCGTGCTGGCGCTGCTGGTCGGCACCGCGATCCTCGCCCCGGTCCTGGCCACGCACGACCCTTACGTCCAGAACCTGGGCGAAACGCTGCTTCCGCCCTCGGGGGCGCATTTCTTCGGCACTGACGAGCTGGGGCGCGACGTCTACAGCCGCCTCGTCCACGGGTCGCGGATCACGCTGACGATCATCTTCCTGGTGACGATCGTGGTGGGGCCCATCGGTCTGGCCGTGGGCACCGCCGCGGGGTATTTCGGCGGCAAGGTCGATATCGTGCTGATGCGCGTGACGGACATCTTCCTGTCCTTCCCCTCGCTGATCCTGTCGCTTGCCTTCGTCGCCGCGCTGGGGCCCAGCCTGAACAACGCGATCATCGCCATCGCGCTGACCGCCTGGCCGCCCATCGCGCGGCTGGCGCGGGCCGAGACGCTGACCTTCCGCAAGGCCGACTACATCTCGGCCGCGCGGCTGCAGGGCGCGTCGCCCCTGCGGATCATCTGGCGGTCGATCGTGCCGATGTGCCTGCCCTCGGTGCTGATCCGGCTGACGCTGAACATGGCGACCGTGATCCTGACCGCCGCGGGGCTGGGATTTCTGGGCTTGGGCGCGCAGCCGCCGCTGCCCGAATGGGGCGCGATGATCGCCACCGGGCGGCGCTACATGATCGACAGCTGGTGGCTGGTGACCTTCCCCGGCCTCGCCATCCTCGCCGTCAGCCTTGCCTTCAACCTGCTGGGCGACGGGCTGCGCGATGCGCTCGACCCGCGCCAGATGCACAAGAGGTAGCCCATGACCGACCCCATCCTCGACGTCGCGGACCTGTCGGTGCGCTATCCCGGCGCCACCGCGCCCGCCGTGCGCAACGTCAGTTTCACGCTGGGCCGCGAACGGCTGGGGGTCGTGGGCGAATCCGGCTCGGGCAAGTCGACGCTGGGCCGGGCGCTGATGCGCCTGATGCCCGCCGCCGACATCACCGCCCGGCGCATGCAGTTCGAAGAGGTCGACCTGCTGGCGGCCCGCGAACGCCAGATGCTGAAGCTGCGGGGCCGGCGCATGTCGATGATCCTGCAGGACCCCAAGTTCTCGCTCAACCCGATCCGGCGCTGCGGCGACCAGATCGCCGAGGCCTACCGCACGCATTTCCGCTGCTCGAAGGCGCAGGCCCACGACAAGGCGGTCGAGATGCTCGACGCCGTCCAGATCCGTGAGCCCGAGCGGGTCTACCGCCTCTATCCGCACGAGGTCTCGGGCGGGATGGGCCAGCGGGTGATGATCGCGATGATGCTGCTGACCGACCCCGACCTGGTGATCGCGGACGAACCGACCTCGGCGCTGGACGTGACGGTGCGGCTGCAGGTGCTGCGCATCCTCGACGACCTTGTGCGCGAAAAGGGGATCGGTCTGATCATGATCAGCCACGACCTGAACCTCGTGCGCAACTTCTGCGACCGGGTGCTGATCATGTATGCGGGGCGCGTGGTCGAAACGCTGAAGGCGCGCGATCTCGACCGCGCGCAGCATCCCTACACCCGCGGTCTTCTGGCCGCGCAGCCGCGCATCGCGGGCGACCGGGGCGACCTGCCGGTGCTGCAACGCGATCCCGCGTGGGAACAGGAGGCCCGCCCGTGAAACCCGTCGTGATCTCGGACCTCTCCGTCGCCTTCGGCGCCCTGCGCGTGCTGCATGATGTCAGCTTCGACGTGGCCGCGGGCGAATGCTTCGGCCTAGTGGGCGAGTCGGGGTCGGGCAAGTCCACGGTGCTGCGCTGCGCCTCGATGCTGTGGTCGAAATGGACGGGCGAGGTGCGCATCGGCGACCGCTCGGTGCGCGAGATGTCGGCCGCCGACCGTTGCCGGACGTTGCAGATGGTGTTCCAGGACCCCTTCGGATCGCTGCATCCGCGGCATTCCATCCGCACCGTCCTGTCCGAGCCGCTGAAGATCCAGAACATCCCCGATCGCGACGACCGGATGGCGCAGGCGTTGTGCGACGTCGGCCTGCCGGTCGATTTCCTAGACCGCTATCCGCATCAGCTGTCGGGCGGGCAGCGCCAGCGGGTCGCCATCGCCCGGGCGCTGATCGTCGAACCCGACGTGCTGTTCCTGGACGAACCGACCTCGGCGCTCGACGTCAGCGTGCAGGCCGAGATCATCAACCTGCTGATGCGACTGCGCGGCGAAAAGGGCCTGACCTACGTGATGGTCAGCCACGACCTGGCCGTGATCGACCACATGTGCGACCGCTTCGCCGTGATGCAGGCGGGCCGCGTGGTCGAGGTGCTTAACCGCGAGGCCATCGCCGGCAATGGCGCCACGCAGGCCTATGCGCGCGACCTGATCGACGCGAGCCTTGAATACGAACGCGCCCTCTGACCGGCCCGGCGACGGGTCCCATGGGGCGCCTGCCCCGGCGGGTCCTCCCGCCGCGGGGGACGCCACCGCCGCCGCTACCGGCCCACGCCCCGACGCGCTGCCCGACTACCTCGAGGCGCGGCGGCGGGCCCTGCCCTACGACCTGGGCTGGCGCCCGGACACCGACCCGGCGGCGTGGCGGGAGGGGTTGCGCGCGATCTGGCGCGACCTGTTGCCACCCATCGGCGCCACCGGCACCGCCGCGCCCGATGGCGCCGTGGCGCTGCGCCACGCAACGGGGGCCGTGGCGACTGGGCGGTTGACCCTGCCGCCGGGCCCCGGCCCGCATCCCGGCGTGGTGCTGTTTCACGAACATGGCGGGGCCTTCGCGACGGGCTGGGAAAAGCTGCACGACCACCCGGCCTCGGCCCGAACCCGGGCCGCCCTCTACGGGGGGCGCGCCGTGGCCCGGGCCTGCGCCGCCGCGGGAATGGCCACGCTGACCTGCGATGCGCCCTGCTTCGGGCGGCGGCAGGCCGGGGGGCACGCCGGGCAGCAGGCGCTGGCCGCAAGCGCCACCGCCCTGGGCTGGAGCCTCGCCGGCCTCGCCGCAGCCGAGGCGGCGGGCGCCGCGGACTGGCTGGCCGCCCACCCGCGCATCGCCCGCGTCGGCACCTTCGGCTTCTCGATGGGCGCCGTCGGCGCATGGAGCGCGGCGGCGCTCAGCCCCCGCGTCGCGGCGACGGCGGCCCTGGGCTGGATGGCCTGCCGGGCCGACCTGATGGCCCCGGGTCGCCCGCTTCTGGCGGGACACTCCGCCTGGCACTTCGTGCACCCGGGCCTGTCGCACCGCGCGGATTTTCCCGACCTTGCGGGGCTGGGCGCCGACCGCCCGATGTTCCTGCGATCCGGCCGCGGCGACCGCCACATGCCCGAGGTGAGCGTCGCGCAGGCATGGCACCGCATCGCCGCCATCGCCGCGGTCAGCGGGGCCCGCCCTCCCGACACCGCGTTCCACGACGCCGGTCACACCTGCCCGCCCGCCACGCTGGACGAGGCGGTGGCGTTCCTTGCCCATCACCTCGCGGCCTGATCCCGAGGGAAGGAATCCCTGACCCCGTCATCGGGCTGCCCGGCCCTCGCCCTCACGGAACGGGGCAGCCCCCAAGGCGGGTCGCAGTCGCTGCTTCCCCGGGACCCGCGGACCCGGCCTGCGTCCACCCCGAGATCGTAGGGGTGCAGGGGCCAGGGCGCCCACGGGAGCAGCACCCGCTGCCTGTTCCGATCATCAGCACGGGAATCGTATCCCAATGAGGGCCTCTTACGGCGCCCGCAAGTCGCCCCCCGGAGTCCACCTGCCCCCCCCCCGGCGCCCTTCGGCCATCCACGCGGCCAGCCATCAAGGCGCATCCCCTCATGCAAAAGCGCGGCCCCCCGGGAAGGGGGACCGCGCGGTCGCCGACGTGTCTTGGAGGAGACCCGGGTCAGCGATTCTTGGTGACGTCCTCGAACCGGGTGATCCAGGGGTTGATGATCAGCCCCTCGATCCCGTCCTGGTAGGCCGCGGTGACGACACGTTCGGAAAACGGCTGGATCGCGATGACCTTCTCGTCGATGGCCTCCTGGATCTCGCCATAGGACTCGACCTGCCGGTCACGGTCGCTTTCGGTCAGCGCCTCTTCGATCATCGCGTTCAGCTCTTCGTCGAAATACGAGGTGCGCCAGCCCTGGTAGTTGGTCAGCCCGGCCTCCTGGCTGTTGTCGGGGTTGTAGACCACCGCCCGCAGGTTCGAATCCGGGTGCGGCTCCTGCCCGCCGCCGCCGCGCCCGACCAGAAGTTCGAAGTCGCGGTCGCGCATCGCGCCATAGATCTGGCCGCCGTCGCCAGTGATGATCTCGGCCGTGATCCCGGCCTGCGCCAGCGTGCCCTGGATCGCCGTCGCACTGTCGAGGAACTGCTGCTCCGAGATCACCCGGATCGTGGTGTCGAACCCGTCGGGAAACCCGCCTTCGGCCAGAAGCTCCTTCGCCCGCTCGATGTCGAGCTCGTAGCCCGGATCGTCCAGCGCGCCGAAGGCGTTCGAGTTCACGGGGCGCTGCCGCTCGACCCCGAAATAGGGCATGATGGCCGAGTTGATGCCGTCATAGTCGATCAGGTAGCGCAGCGCCTCGCGCACCTGCGGGTTTGCATAGCGCTCGTCCTCCATCGACGCGGCGAGATAGTAGAACCCCGCCGAAGGCACGGTTTCCACGGTGATCTCGTCCGAGGCCTCCATCGCGCGCAGGTCCGCTGCAGCGAGGGTGAAGCCCACGTCGATATCGCCCTGCTCCAGTCCCAGCCGCTGCGACTGGCTTTCGGGCAGGTGGCGCATCAGCACGCGCTTCATCTCGGGCGCGCCGCCCCAGAATTCGTCGTTGCGCGTCAGGATCACGTATTCGTTCGACCGCCACTGCCCCAGCACGAAGGCGCCCGAGCCGGCCGAGTTGTTGGTCAGCCACGCCTGCCCCATGTCGCCGTCCGAGTCGTTCTCCATCACCAGCTTGCTGTCGAGGATCGAGCCCACGCCGGCCTGCGTGAGATACATCAGGATCAGCTGCGGGTCGTCGGGCTGCGGCAGGTTGATGGTAAAGCTGTGCGGACCGTCGACGACGAAATGCGCGTCCACGCCCTCGGCGGTGAACCCGCGCGACGAGAGGCCCGAGGACTGGGCCAGCCCCAGCTTCATCACCCGGTCGAGGCTGAACTTGACGTCCTCGGCCGTCAGCGGGTTGCCCGAGGCAAAGGTCACGTCGTCGCGCAGGGTCAGCGTGACCGACATGTTGTCGTCGGCGTAGTCCCAGCTTTCGGCGATGCGGGGCTGCAGTTCATAGGTTTCGGGGTCGAACTGCACCAGCGCGTCGTAGACGTTGTTGAGCACCTGAACTGCCTCGCCGCCGGTGATCGCGGCGGGGTCCATCGTCAGGATGTTGTTCATGGTGAAGGCCGCGACCAGCTGGTCGTCGGGGGTCTCAGACAGGGCGGGCGTGGCGCCCATCAGGGCCGCAAGCGCGGCCGAGGCGAAAAGATGTTTCATGTGTCCTCCCAAAAAACTCCTAGGTCGTCCTGGCCCCCTCTTGCCGGGGGGCTCTGCCTGCTTCGCCGCGGGCGTCTCTCCTTACGCGACGCGGAAATTCTCTATGTGATCAAAGTCGATGTCCTCGCCCAGACCGGGGCGGTCGGGGACAATCACCATGCCGTCGGCATCCATCGGGTCGGACAGCGATTTCAGATAGTCGAAGCCGTCGTCGTATTCGAGAAACGGGTGCAGCAGCCCGCGTTCGTACCACTTGGCGTTCTTGGTGGCGGCGGCGACATGCAGGTTCATCGCGGTGTTGCCGTGCACCTCGCATTCCATCCCGAAGCTTTCGGCCAGGTGCATGGTCTTCAGCGCGGGGGTGATCCCGCCCACGTCGTTCACCCCGGTCCGCAGGATGTCGCAGGCGCCCTGCCGGATCCATTCGGCCCGGTGCCAGTGCTTGCCCGCCGCGCTTTCGGGGCCGATCACGGGGATGTCGAGATTGTCGGAAAGCCATTTGTAGGACGACAGGGACTGTTCGTCCAAGGGCTCCTCGATCCAGGCAAAGCCCAGCTTTTCCAGCCCACGCCCCAGTTCCAGCGCCTCGGTCCGGGTATACCAGTGGAACGCGTCGAGCATCAGCGCGACCCCCTCGCCCACCGCTTCGCGCACCGCGGCGCAGGCGCGGATGTCCATCCGCACGTCCGGCGCCCAGGACACCGGCGGCATCCAGGTGTGCAGCTTGATCCCCTTGTAGCCGCGGGCGACCAGCTTTTCGGCGAAGCGGCCGTAATCGTCGGGCGTTGCCAGCCCGCCCTCGATCTCGTCGCCGCACATGATCGAGCCATAGGCGGGAACCGCGTCGCGGTAGCTGCCGATCAGCTTGTGCACCGGCTGCCCCAGCACCCGTCCCGCCAGATCCCACAGCGCGCAGTCGACCGCGGCCAGCGTGCGGTCGGTCAGCTGCGCGGCCGATCCCCGCTGCCAGTGCGCCAGGTCCTGCCACAGGCGTTCGCGATCCCGGTGGTCCTGCCCGATCAGCACCTTGCGCACGAACTTGTCCAGCACGTGGGGGCGCACGACTTCGGGCGGGCAGAAGGTATGCCCTTCGTCCCCGTCTTCGGTCCTGATCGTCAGGATCGCCTGCTCGACCGCATGCTCCGGCCCCGGGTGGGCATGGCCCGCGCTGTCGGAATGACGGCTTGTCATGTGGCGGAACACCCGAGCCGAAACGTCGGTGATGATCACGGTTGTCGTCCTCCCCTAGGCAGGATGTATAACACCCTGTGCAATCTGTAATACAGATTAGCCGTGTGAATGCCGCCGGTCAACGCCTCAGACCTGACGGGGCGGAATTTCGTTTCTGCTGGCGTGAAAAGCCGGGGGGAACTACCATTCCAGATGTTATACAGGACGAACCGGACCCAGTGATGCCAGACCGCGCGACGCCCCCACAGACCTCGCCCGCCCGCACCCGGGTGGCCATGATCGCGGACAGCCTGCGCCGGGATATCGAGGCGGGACGCTACAAGCCCGGCGACCGGCTGCCCAGCGAGCGTGAGCTGACCGAGGCCCATTCGGTCAGCCGCACCGTGGTGCGCGAGGCCCTGGGCCTGTTGCGGTCGGACGGGCTGGTCGAGGCGCGAAAGGGCTCCGGCGTCTTCGCGCTGGAACCCTCGGGCGCGGCGCACCCCTTCGGCGACATCGATGTCGAACGTCTGTCGGGGGTGATCGAGCTGTTCGAGCTGCGCTCGGCCTTCGAGATCCGGGCCGCGGGACTGGCCGCCGCCCGCCGCTCGGGCGAGCAGATCGACACGATCCAGCGCGCCAACGACGGGGTCCTGGCCGAGATCGACGCGCAGCGGTCCCCGCGCGAGGCCGATTTCGCCTTTCACCTGGCGATTGCCGAGGCCACCAACAACCGGCGGTTCCCCGAGTTCCTGAACCTGATCCGTCCCGGCATCGTGCCGCGGGTCGAGCTTGAGGCGCATGACGGCACCCCCCGCCCCTATCGCCCGAACCCCAAGCTGGTGGTCGAACACGCGGCCATCGCCGACGCCATCGTCGACGGCGACCGCGACGCGGCCGAAGCGGCGATGGAGGCGCATCTCGAAGATAGCCTGGGCCGGTACCGCCAGCTGTGGCGCGACGGCGCCAGGCGCGGCTGACCTGCCGCCCCCGGCGCAGGGCCCCAAGGCCGCCAAGCAGACGGTCCGGCAGTCACCCCCTGAAGAAGAAAAAGGGCGGCACCGGAACCCGGTGTTGCCGAAGACCTGCCGCCGGGACGCAGCAGGCCGCCCCGCAGGGAACCGCCGCGGCGGCCCTCAGCCGCGGTCGAAGAACAGCTTTCCGGGCGTGTCGACCAGCGCCAGCCGCATCGCGTCGGCCGAGGGGAACCACGACATCACCCGGTCGGTCAGCACGGCATCGTCGGGATACTCTTCGGTCGACTTGGCCATGTTGTGGGGCCAGTTCGTGCCCCAGATGATCCGGTCCGGCGCGTGTTCGGCCATCTCGCGCGCGACCTCTGCGACGTCGTCGTAGCCCGGCGCCCCGGTCTTGCTGCTCTCATAGCAGCCCGCGAACTTGAACCAGCAGTGCCCGCCGTCGATCAGCCGCTTGATCGCCGCCCTGCGGCCCGGCGTGGGGCCATCGAAG
Organism: Mesobaculum littorinae; assembly: GCF_004011175.1. Taxonomy (GTDB): domain Bacteria; phylum Pseudomonadota; class Alphaproteobacteria; order Rhodobacterales; family Rhodobacteraceae; genus Tranquillimonas; species Tranquillimonas littorinae. The sequence goes on from NZ_RQXX01000004.1 coordinate 261,575, forward strand.
ATCTTGGCGTGGTGGTCGAGGATCCAGGGCTGGTCGAGCTTTGCCAGACGCGCCTCTTCCTCTTCGATGCGCGATCCGTCGAACTGCACCGTCATCAGCCAGCCGCGCGCCTTGGCGCGGGGGGCGACCTCGTCCAGCTTCGACAGCGGGACCGCGCCGCCCGGCAGATCCATGATCCGCGCGCCGACGACGCCGGCCTCGGCCAGCCTGTCCAGCTCGGCCTCGGGCGTGTCGCCGTCGATGCAGCCGATGCCGCGGGCGACATCGCCCATCTCGGCCAGGCAGGCCAGAAGGTTTCCGTGATCGGATTGCTGCGCATTGCCTTGGGTGATGATCACACGGTCGATGCCCAGCCATACCATGACCTGCCGGTACTGGTCGGGCCCGGGCAACGTGCCGCCGGGGTTGGGCGGGCCGCCCGCGACGGCCGGAAAGCCCGGCAGGTACATGTGCATCTGCGTATCGACGGTGCCCGCGGGCAACGCGGTCTGCGGCCCTGCCCCGGATAGCTTGCGTTCGATGGTCATGGCGCCTCCTTCGGGGCGAAGTCTTTCAGGGCATCGCGGTTGATCTCGATCCCCAGGCCCGGGCCGTCCGGGATCGTCACGATGCCGTCGGCGTGTTCGATGGGCGTGGTCACGACCGCCTGCCGGAACGGGTTGTCGGTGCGGTCGAACTCAAGGATCGGCTCGATCGGGTTGCGGCGCACCGGGCTGGGCACCATCGCCGCCATCCATTGCAGCGACGCCGCGATCTGCACCGCCGTGCCCCAGACATGCGGCACCAGCCGCACGCCGTGCAGCGCCGCCATGTCGGCGATCCGCCGCATCTCGGTGAACCCGCCGCAGCCGCAGAGGTCCGGTTGGGCGATGTCGATGGCGCGGCTTTCCAGCGGCTCGCGGAAGCCCCAGCGCGTGTGCCACGTCTCGCCCCCCGCCACCGGGATCGGCTGGCGGGCCCGCACCTCGCGGTAGGCGGCGAGGTGTTCGGGCACCACCGGCTCTTCGAACCAGTCGATGTCGAAATCGGCGGCCCGGCGGCCCAGCTCGATCGCCTCGAGCGTGTCGTAACCGTGATTGCCGTCGATCATCAGGCGCATCTCGGGGCCGATCGCCTCGCGCACGGCGGCGATGACACGCAGGTCCTCGGCCAGGCCGAAGCCGATCTTGATCTTCAACGCGTGGAAGCCCGCGGCGCGGTGCCCCGCGGCCTCTTCGGCATTGTCGGTTACACGGTCGACGCCGTCGCGGCGGAAGGATCCGGTGGCATAGGCGCGCACCCGGTCCCGGAACCGCCCGCCCAGCAGGACCGACACCGGCTGACCCAGCGCCTTGCCCTTGATGTCCCACAGCGCGACGTCGATGCCCGACAGCGCGGTGACGCTCAGGCCCCGCTGCCCCTGATCGCGCAGCGCGTTGTAAAGCTCGGCCCAGATCCGTTCGGTCTGCAGCGGGTCGGCCCCGATCAGCCGCCCGGCATAGGCCCGCACCACCGCCGCGTTGGGCCCCGCGGGGCCGAGGCATTCGCCCCAGCCCACGGTGCCGTCGTCGCACTCGACCTCGACCAGAAGATGCGTGCGCCGGTCGAAGCGCATCGAGGCGCTTTCGAACGGCACCGCCAGCCGATGGTCGAGCAAATGCGTCTCGACCCGGACGATCCTCATCGCTTTTCGGACCCGATGATCCGCTCCAGCATCGTCATCTCCTCGTCCGTGAGGTCGGTGAGCGGGGCCCGCACCGCGCCGGCGTCGAAGCCCTGTATCCGCACGCCGGCCTTGATCGCCGAGACGGCATAGCCGGGGCAGCGGTCGCGCAGCTTGAGGAAGGGGTAGAAGAAATCGTTCAGGATCTCTTCGCAGCGGGCCCGGTTGCCGGCGCGCAGGCTGTCGTAGAATTCGATGGCAAGGCGCGGGACAAAGTTGAAGACGGCCGAGGAATAGGTGCTGAACCCCGCGGCCAGGTATGCCTCGGCAAAGACCTCGGCCGTGGGCAGGCCGCCCAAATATGTCAGCCGGTCGCCCAGCTTGGCGGTGATCTGGCGCATCTTGCCGACCTCGCCCGAGCCGTCCTTGAAGCCCACGAGGTTCGGCAGCTCGTCGGCCAGCCGCGCGACGGTGTCGGGGTCGTACTTCGCCATGCCGCGGTTGTAGATCGTGACGCCGATCCCCACCGCGTTGCAGACGGCGCGGGCATGGGCGGCAAGACCCTCCTGCGGTGCTTCGGTCAGGTAGTGCGGCAACAGCAGGATACCGTCGGCGCCGGCGGCCTCGGCCGCGCGCGCGATGTCGACGGCCATCGCGGTGCCGTAGCCGCAGCCCGACACGATGGGCGTGTCGCCGGCGGCCTCCTTGGCGGCGGCGACGACCTGCGGAATCTCGTCGGGCTTCAGCGAGAACATCTCTCCCGTGCCGCCGGCGGCGAAAAGCGCGCTCGCGGGATAGCCGGACAGCCACTCGACATGCGCCTTGAAGGGCTCGGGCGCGAAGGCGCCTTCGGCGTCGAATGCCGTGACGGGAAAGGACAGAAGCCCCGCCCCCAGCGCGGTCTTGATCTCTTGCGGGTCCATCCGAGCGCCCTCCTTGTTGCCGGTCTCGCCCCCTCGATTAGCCAGCCGCGCCCAGCCCTGTCAACACCTGTATGATAAGTTGACACTATTGTCTGATGTAATCGCGGTAGCGGTCCATCGAATTGCGAAGATGCGCCTGCATCGCCGAACGCGCGGTGTCCGAATCCCCGGCCGAGATGGCGCGCGCGATCTGCATGTGCTCCTCGGCCAGCCGGTCGATATAGTCGGGCGCGCTGCCCCCGTCGGCCAGCCGCAGCGCCGCCCGGGGGATCATCGACACGCCGAGGATTTCGAGGAATTCGCGGAACCGCGGGTTGCTGGTGGCGTCGGCCACGGCGAGGTGGAACGCAAGGTCCGCGGCCTTGGTCGGGCGCCCCTCGGCCGCCATGCGCGACAGGGCTGCCGCGGCATCGAAAATCGCCTCTTCCTGCTGTGGACTGCGGCGTTGCGCGGCCAGCGCCGCCGCCTCCATCTCGACCGCGACACGCAGTTCAAGCATCTCGATGACCGAGGATATGCGGTCGTAATCGGCAATGTGGAACGGGCGCTCGGCCTCTTTCGGCGGGTCCAGTACGAAGACCCCGGCGCCCTGCCGCGGCGCCACCAGCCCATCTGCCTTGAGCCCGGCGATCGCCTCGCGGACAACGGTGCGCGACACTTCGAAACGCTCGGTCAGGCGCATCTCGGACGGCAGCTTGCCGCCTGGGGGAAAGCGCCCCTCTTCGATGTCGTGTCGCAACGATTCGATCACGCCCTGCACAAGATTGCGGCGTCTGCTGCCCGCGCCTTCGGTCATCGTCACTGGCCTGCTCCTGCTTGCCCACCCCAGGTTATCGTATCCCTTGACAGCTCGCGATACAAATTGTCATACAACTTGCACGTTCTGGAGGAGGACCCAATGACCAAACTTACCGGCACTTTCACCGCCGCCCTGATCCTTGCGGGCAGCGTCGCCCTTCCGGCGACCGCCGAGTCCTGGCGCGGCTGGAACATCCACCCCGAGGATTACCCCAACGGCGTCGCGCTGGACGCCTTTGCCGACATGGTGGCCGAACGCACCGAGGGCCGGATCGAGCCCGAGGTCTATCACAACGCGGTTCTCGGCGATCAGCCCGACGCCATCGAACAGCTGCGCAACGGCGGCCTGGACTTCGCGAACTTCAACATGGGCCCGATGGGCGAGATCGTGCCCGCGACCAACGTCCTGTCGCTGCCCTTCCTGTTCACCGACATCGACAACATGCACGAGGTCATGGACGGCGAGATCGGCGACCGCTTTGCCGATGCGCTGGCCGAGGAGGGCATCATCGCCCTGTCGTGGTTCGACAGCGGCGCGCGCAGTTTTTACAACACCGACCATCCGATCGCGACACCCGCCGACATGGAGGGGCTGAAGTTCCGCGTGATGAACAACGACCTCTACGTCCAGATGGTCGACGAGCTGGGCGGCAACGCGACCCCGATGGCCTATTCCGAGGTGTACCAGTCGCTGCGCACCGGCGTCATCGACGGGGCCGAAAACAACTGGCCGTCCTTCGACACCTCGAACCACTTCGAGGTCGCGGGCTATTATTCCAACACCAACCACCTGATCCTGCCCGAGTGCATCTGCATTTCGGCCGATACGTGGGAGGGCGTCTCGGACGAGGACAAGGAGATCGTGACGCAGGCCGCCCTCGAGGCCGCCGAGCAGCAGCGCGAACTCTGGGCCGCAAGCTCGGAAGAGAGCCGTCAGAAGGTGCTGGATGCGGGCGTCGAGGTGAACGAGGTCGACGACCCCGCCGCCTTCCAGGACGCGATGCAGCCGATCTACACCAAGTTCATCGAGGCGAACCCCGACCTCGAAAGCTACATCGACGACATCCGGGCCACCCAGCAGGACTGATCCGGCGCGACCGGTCGGCAGCCCGCCGGCCGGTCCCTTTCCTTTTCACCTCGGGGTTTTTGTCATGCAGATCGCGGACGAAAGACAGACCCGCTCGCCCGCGTTCCGCGCGCTCGATGCCCTGGCGCGGGTGTGCATGGCCGTGGCGGGCGCCCAGCTCGTGACGCTGATCGTGATCTTCGGCTGGCTCGTCTGGGGGCGCTACGTGCTGAACGACACGCCGACATGGGTCGAACAGCTCGCGCTGGTGCTGGTGGTGTGGATCACCTTTCTGGGCGGCGCGGTCGGCGTCTGGACTAACGCACATCTTTCGGTCGACTTCCTGCGCGCGGCGATGCCTGCGCCCGTCGGCCGCGTGCTGCACTGGCTGGCGCTGGTCGGCATGCTGATCTTCTCGCTCGCGCTGGCGGTCTACGGCGGGCAGCTGATGCTGGACACGTGGGGCCGGCGGATCCCGATGCTGGGTATCGCCGAAGGCGTGCGCGCCATGCCGATGGCGATCTGCGGCGTGCTGTCGACGCTCTTCACCCTGTTCCAGATGTCCGAGCTCGCGCAAGGGCGCGGCCCGCTTCAAGGTTGATCTCATGGGTCTTGCCATTCTCTTCGGCCTCTTCGCCCTCGGGCTGATTGTCGGCATGCCGGTGGCCTTCGCCCTCGGTCTCGCAACGGTCGGCGGCTTCCTCTACGAGGGGCTGCCGCTGTTCATCGGGTTCCAGCGCATCCTGTCGGGGATCTCGGTCTTTTCGCTGCTGGCGATCCCGTTCTTCATCTTCGCGGGCGAACTGATGATGCAGGGCGGGATTGCCGCGCGGCTGGTGCGGCTGGCCGCCTCGGCCGTGGGCTTCATGCGCGGCGGCCTGGGCGTGGTGAACGTCGCCTCGTCGATGCTGTTCGGCGGGATCTCGGGGTCGGCGGTGGCCGACACCTCGGCCCTGGGGTCGATCCTCGTGCCGGTGATGAAGGAAAAGGGCTACGACGCGGACTACGCGGTGAACGTCACCGTCACCTCGTCCGTCGCGGGGGTGGTCATTCCACCGTCGCACAACATGATCCTCTACGCCGTCGCCGCCGGTGGCGTGTCGGTGTCGAACCTCTTCATCGCCGGGATCCTGCCCGGCATCCTGATGTGCGTGATCCTGGGCATCGTCGCCTGGGCCATCGCGGTGCGCCGCGGCTACCCGGGCGAACCCTTCCCCGGGTTTCGCCAGCTCGCCATCAGCTTCGTCGTCGCCATCCCGGGCCTGATGACCGCGATCATCATCGTCGGCGGCGTGCTGTCGGGGGTGATGACGGTCACGGAATCCGGTGCCTTCGGCGCGATCTGGGCGATGCTCGTCACCACGCTCGTCTACCGCGAATTGTCGTGGGAGAAGTTCAAGCTGGCCGTCGTCGCCGCCGTGCGGACCACCGCGCTGGTGATGATCCTCGTCGCGACGGCGTCGTCCTTCGCCTATCTCCTGGCGCTCTACCGGGTGCCGGACCTGCTGGCCAGCAGCGTGACGCTGATCTCGGACAACCCGATCGTCATCCTGCTTCTGCTCAACGTCATCCTTCTGCTGCTGGGGATGATCATGGACATGGCCGCCCTGATCCTGATCTGCACGCCGATCTTCCTGCCCGTCGTCAAAGATCTGGGGATGGACCCGCTGCAATTCGGGGTCATCCTGATGATGAACCTCGGGCTTGGCCTGTGCACTCCGCCTGTCGGCGCCTGCCTCTTCGTGGGCTGCGTCGTCGGTGGCATCCGCATCGATCAGGCGGTGCGTACGATCCTGCCGTTCTACGCGGCGATCATCGTGGCGCTGCTGCTCGTCACCTACGTGCCGTTCTTCTCGATGTATCTCCCGAACCTCATGGACTAGGAACCTGCAATGAAAAGACTACTCATCACCGGTGCAGCCGGAGGGCTTGGCCAGATGATGCGGTCGCGTCTGTCCCACATGGCCGAAACGATCCGGCTGTCCGATCTGGCCGAAATGGCGCCCGCCGGCCCCGGCGAGGAGGTGGTGCAAGCCAACCTCGCCGACGAGGCGGCGGTGCACGACCTTGTCGCCGGCTGCGACGGCATCGTGCATTTCGGCGGCGTGTCGGTCGAACAACCCTTCGATCCGATCTGCGACGCCAACATCCGCGGCGTCTACAACCTCTACGAGGCGGCGCGCGCCCATGGGCATCCACGCATCGTCTTCGCCACCTCGAACCACGTCGTCGGCTACCACACGCAGGACCGCCATCTGGGCGTCGAGGACCCGATGAAGCCCGACGGGCTTTACGGCGTGTCGAAATGCTTCGGCGAGGCGATGGCCTCGATGTATCATTCGAAGTTCGGGCAGGAGACGGCGCTGGTGCGCATCGGCTCGTGCTTTCCCGAGCCGCGCAACCACCGCATGATGGCGACGTGGTTCAGCCCCGACGACTTCGTGTCGCTGATCGAGTGCGTCTTCCGCGCGCCGCGGCTGGGCTGCCCGATCATCTGGGGCGTCTCCGACAACGAGGAATCGTGGTGGGACAATTCCGCCGCCCGCTACCTGGGCTGGCGGCCCAGGGACTCCTCGGCCCGGTTCCGTGACAAGGTCGAAGCTGGTAACACCCGTCCGGAACCCGACGCGCCGGACGCCGTCTACCAGGGCGGCGCCTTCACGGCCGAACCCATTCACCGAGATTGAGAGGACCAGAACCCATGACCTATACTCCCCACGGCAAGCATCTGATCGGGGCCGAGCGGGTCGGATCGGATCAGACCTTCTCGTCCGACCCCGCGCACGGCACGGCGCACGACTTTTCCGTCGGCACGCCCGAGCTGGTCGACCGCGCCTGCGAAGCGGCCGAGGCCGCCTTTGACGCCTACGCCGCCACCTCGCGCGACGAGCGCGCCGCCTTCCTCGACGCCATCGCGGAAGAGCTCGAGGCGCGGATCGACGAGATCACCGAGACGGCGATGTCGGAAACCGGCCTGCCCGAACCGCGCATCCGGTCGGTCGAGCTGCCGCGCACCGCGAACCAGCTGCGTCTCTTCGCCGGGCATATCCGCGACGGTGCGTATCTCGACCGGCGCCACGACGCCGCCCTGCCCGACCGCCAGCCGCTGCCGCGCCCGGACCTGCGGATGATCCAGCGGCCCATCGGCCCGGTCGCCGTCTTCGGCGCGTCGAACTTCCCGCTGGCGTTCTCGACCGCGGGCGGCGATACCGCCGCCGCGCTGGCCGCGGGCTGTCCCGTCGTGGTCAAGGGCCACGGCGCGCACCCCGGCACGGGCGAACTGGCCGCCGAGGCCATCGCCGCCGCCGCCAGGCGCACCGGCATGCCCGATGGTGTCTTTTCGCTGATCCAGGGCGGCAACCGCCAGGTCGGCCAGCGGCTGGTCCAGCATCCGCTGATCAAGGCCGTGGGCTTTACCGGGTCGCTTGCCGGGGGCCGCGCGCTGTTCGACCTCTGCGCCCAGCGTGACGAGCCGATCCCGTTCTACGGCGAACTGGGCTCGGTCAACCCGATGTTCGTGTTCGACAGCGCGCTGTCGGCGCGCGGCGCCGAGATGGGCAAGGCCTGGGCCGGGTCGCTCTGCATGGGCGCGGGCCAGTTCTGCACCAATCCCGGCATCGCCGTGGTGATGGACGGCCCCGCGGCCGACGCCTTCCGCGATGCAACGCGCGAGGCGCTTGCCGAGATGGGCCCGCAGACCATGCTCACCGAAGGCATCGCCGAGGCCTACAAGGGCGGCGCCGCGAAGATGGGCGAGGAATCGGGCGTGACCGCGATCGTCACCACCGAACCGGCCAGCCGGGCGGCGACGCCGTTCCTGTACGAGACCGACGCCGACACGTGGCTGGCCAACGAACGGCTGGGCGAAGAGGTCTTCGGGCCGCTCGGCCTGATCGTGCGCTGCAAGGACGCCGCGCAGATGGAAACGCTGGCCCGCAAGCTGAAGGGTCAGCTGACCGTCACGCTGCACATGGACGACGCGGACGCCGAGGCGGCGCGGAAGCTTCTGCCCATCGTCGAGCGCAAGGCGGGCCGCATCCTCGTCAACGGCTTCCCCACGGGGGTCGAGGTGGCCGACGCCATGGTCCATGGCGGCCCCTACCCGGCCTCGACGAACTTCGGCGCCACCAGCGTGGGCACGCTGTCGATCCGCCGCTTCCTACGGCCGGTGTGCTACCAGAACCTGCCCGACAGCATCCTGCCCGCCGACCTGGCCGGCTGAGGCCCCGATCGCGGACCGGTCCCCGCACCGCGTTCAGACCGCCAGGCCGATAGACCGTCAGGCCGGGCCGATAGACCGGTCCGGAAGACAGTAGAGGCCCCGCAGATCCTGCGGGGCCTCTTTTCGTTCAGTATTGGTGCGGACCCGCTGACGGGCACTCCGCGCTATTCCGCCGGGGCCGCGGCCCGCTCGTCTTCGCGGTGGTGGTGATGGTCCCCCACCGGGCGCAGGAACAGGTTGGCGAAGAACGCCATGACCAGCAGTGCCGCCATGCAGTACATCGTCGTGTTGTAGAGGCTGGGCGTCGGATCGACCGTGCCTTCGGGTGCGATCTCCATCAGCCGCGCGATCGTCACCGTCTTGGCCGCGACAAGCTGATCGATCTGTGCCAGAGGCGCGCCGAACTTCTCGGCAAAGGCCTCGGGGCTGACCTTCGCGGAGAGATCGGCAATGGCCCGCCCCACCGACATCTCGCGTAGCGAGGTGATGGCCAGCGGCCCCAGCACGCCCGCGGTGGACCACGCCGTCAGCAGCCGCCCGTGGATGCCCCCCACGTGCATCGTGCCGAACATGTCGGCGAGGTAGGCGGGGATCGTCGCGAAGCCGCCGCCATACATCGAGAAGATGATCATCGTCGCCACGTAGAAGCCGACGAGGTAGATCACCGACGGGTTGGCCGCGCCCGCCGTCGCGAAAAACGGGATCGACAGATAGAGCAGCGTGCCCAGCACGAAGAAGCAGTGATAGGTGTTCTTGCGACCGATATAGTCCGAGGTCGAGGCCCAGAAGAACCGGCCCACCATGTTGAAGACCGAGATCATCAGCACGTAGGTCGAGGCGAAGGCGGCGGTGACGATCAGCGGCATCGTGGTGCCGTAGATCTCGGACATCATGGTCTTGGCCACGCCGATCACGCCGATCCCCGCGGTCACGTTGAAGCACAGCATGACCCAAAGCTGCCAGAACTGCGGCGTCTTCAGCGCCTGGTCGATATGCACGTGGTTGCGCGTGACCATCTTCGAGGTCTCGGCCTTGGGCGTCCAGCCCTCGGGCACCCAGCCCTCGGGCGGCACGCGGTAGCTGAAGGCGGCGACGATCATCACGGCGAAGTAGACGATCCCCAGCGTCAGGAACGTGGCTGCGGCCCCGGTGTTGCCGGTGCCCACGACGTAGACGCCCGCCTCGCCGCCGAAGGCGTCCATCGCCTGCTGCGCCGAGGCGACGACGACCTCGACCTGCCCGCCCGCGGTTTCGGCAAAGCGGCGACCGCCTTCCGTCACAATGTTCACCACGTCGGCGGCGCCCAGATACTCGGGCGCCTGGGAATAGAGCGACAACAGCCACCCCTTCACGGGCGCCGCGATCATCGCGCCGCCGCCGAAGCCCATGATCGCCATGCCGGTCGCCATGCCGCGCCGGTCCGGGAACCAGCGCAGAAGCGTCGAGACGGGCGAGACATAGCCCAGCCCCAGGCCGAAGCCGCCCAGCACCCCGTAGCCCAGGTAAAGCAGCCACAGCTGGTGCGTCGCGATCCCAGCCGCGCCGATCAGGAACCCGCCGCCCCAGAGGAACGCCGCCACGACGCCGACCATGCGGGGCCCGACCTTTTCCAGCCATTTGCCCGCAAAGGCCGCGGCCAGCCCCAGGCAGACGATGGCGACCGAGAACACCCAGACGACCGACGACAGGCTCCAGTCGTCGGCGGCCGGGGCGACGATGCCGAACTGACGCGTCAGCGCGGGGTTGAAGACCGACCACGCATAGACCGATCCGATGCACAGATGGATCGCGATCGAGGCCGGCGGAACCTTCCAACGGTTGAATCCTGGTTTCGCGACAATGTGGTCCTTCCGCAGAAAGCCGAAGGCACCGCCCGGTGCGGCGTTGCTCATGTGGTGTCCCTCCCTGTTCGCGCGGCGGGCCTCCTCTTCCCGGTCCGCGCCCCGGCCATCTGCATGGCCGCGGCCCCACGGAAGCGTGTTGACCGGGGACGTGTCAAGGATATTTAAAAAGCGAAATCAGTCACTTAACTGCAGTCTGGCCCGCTGCTGCGCAGCATCCGGCCATCCGGCAGGACATTCTGTCCAAGCGCCCCAACCACAGCCGCCGAAACCGGGACATTCTGTCCTCGACGGGTTTGATCGCGGGCCTCTTGCCGTGCCGGGGCTAAAGCGGGCCGCGGCGCGCCGCGTCACGTCTGCGAAGGGGGCAAGCCCCGGAGAAGGGGGGGCCACCCCGCCGGGGGACGGGCCGGTCAGGCCTGCGCCGGCCCGGTCGGCGACGGGGCCTCTGGCAAAGGTACCTTTGGCAAAGGCACCTCGGGCAGCCAGATTTCAAACCGGCTGCCCTCTCCCGGCGTCGAGGTGGCCGTGATACGCCCCCCGGCGCGGGCGATCAGCGTCTGCGAGATCGACAGGCCCAGCCCCGTCCCCTGCGCCTGCTTGGTGGTGAAGAACGGATCGAAGATCCGGCGCAGCGTGGTGTCGTCCATGCCGGTGCCGGTGTCCTCGACCTCGATCACGGTCCCGCCGGGCGCCGGGCCGCAGCGGATCGTCAGGCGCCCGCCCCCGGGCATCGCATGCAGCGCGTTGAGCGCGAGGTTCACGATGACCTGCTGCAGTTCGGTCCGCTCGATCAGCACGGGCGGCGCGGGGGACAGATCGTGGACCAGCGCGACCCCTGCCGCCTCGACCTGGTGGCGGATCAGAAGCAGGCAGTCGCGCACCACGTCGGCGGCGACAAGGTGATTGGCCGCGCCCGAGAACTCGGCGGGCCGCGCAAACTGCAGAAGCTTCGATACGATGACCCCGATGCGATAGACCTGGTCGTCGATCAGGCGGAACTCGGTCCCGACCTTCTCGGCCTCGGGGCCCAGCATCTCGCGCGCGACGTCCAGGTTGCCCTGGATCACCGCGACGGGGTTGTTGATCTCGTGCGCGACGCCGGCGGTGATTTCGCCCACCGCGGCCAGCTTTTCCGACATGATCAGGCGTTCGGTCGTCCGCTCGAGCTTTTCGTTGGCCGCCTGCAGGTCGCGGGTGCGCGCATCGACCCGGTCGTTCAGCGTTTCGGCCCAGTCGCGCAGCTCGCGGTCGCGGGCCTGAACCTGGTCCAGAAGCCCGTCGAGATGATGCGCAACCCGCGCGATTTCGTCGTCGTCGCGCCCCAGCGCGTTGCGCGCGGCCAGCTCTCCGCCCTCGACCCGGGCGATGGTCTGGGTCATCCGTTCAAGCGGACGAAAGATATGGCCCGCCCAGCGCAGGAAGATCGGCACCGACAGCGCCGCGATGCCGAGGAAGATCAGCGTCAGCGACAGCACCGACACGATCTTCGACCGGGAAAACGGCGCCTCGAGGAAGCCGACGTAGAGCATTCCGATGCGGTCGCCCCGGCTGTCCTCGATGGGCTCGTAGGCCGAGATGTACCAGTCGTTGACGACGAAGGCGCGGTCGAACCACGGCCGCCCCGCGCCTAGCACCGCGGCGCGCACCTCGGGCGAGACGCGGGTGCCCAAGGCGCGCACGTCCTCGAACAGGCGCACGTTGGTCGAGATGCGCAGGTCGTCCAGAAACAGCGTCGCGGTGCCCTGCGAACCCTCGGGCAGGCTGCCCTCGCGGTAGACCAGCGCGTTGATCGTGTCGATGAAGCCGAGGTTGCGGTTCAGCAGGACGCCCCCCACCAGCGCGGTGGTGCCGCCGTTGGCCCGAATGACGGGCGCGGCCGAGTGGATGATCATGCCGCGCCCCTCGACCGCCTGGCCGCTAGCCGTGTCGGCATCCGAGGCGACGATGGGGATCGCGGCCCGCGTGGCCAGATCGGGGGACAGCGCACGCAGTTGCGCAGGTGTCAGTACATCGACGGCGCTTTGCCAGCGGCCGTCCAGCGCGCGGCGGATCACCGGCCAGTCATCGGGGGCAAAGCCCGCGGGCGCGTCCGCGGCATCGGCAAGATACAGGAAATCGAGCCCCAGCGCATCGCGCCGCTCTGCCAGCAGGGTGTCGAGCGTGGTCTCATCCCCAAGCGCGTCGCGCAGGGCCACGGATTGCGCCAGCGCGTCCAGACGCTCGCCCGAGTTTTCCAGCAGCCGCCCCAGGTACTGGTCTGCGATGGTCAGATCGCCAGTGACCTTGACGATCAGCAGGTCGTCGATCTTGCCGGTCCAGCGCAGCATCGTGCCGCCCAGAAGCAGCGGCAGCAGCACCACCATCGGCAACAGCGCGATCAGCAGAAGCTTCAGCCGCACCGACCGCAGGGGCGCAGGAATCCGCATCCCGTCTAAAGGCCCCATGCCGTACACTTGCGGTCGATCGTCTTGCGCGACACGCCCAGCCGCCGCGCGGCCTCGGTCCGGTTGCCGCCCACCGCATCGAGCGCGCGCAGGATCTGGCGCCGCTCGATCTGGTCCAGCGGCTCGATCTCGGCCCCCGCGGCCACCGGCGACAGGGTGTCGAGCGGGAAGGCCCCGAAGATCAGCGCGCGTTCGACGAAGTTGCGCAGCTCGCGGATATTGCCGGGCCAGTGGTGGCGCAGAAGAGCGGTGCGCACCGGCCCGGTGATGTCGAGCGGGTCGAGGTTCAGCGCCCGCGCGCTTTCCCGCATGAAAAGCTGCGCCAGTTCGATCACGTCGGTTTCGCGCTGCGCCAGAAGCGGCATCTGCAACGTCACCACGTTGATGCGGAACAGCAGATCCTCGCGGAACCGGCCCGCCGCGACCTCGGCCTCCAGCGCCCGGTTCGTGGCCATGACGAAGCGCAGGTCAAGCTGGACATCCCGCTCGGTCCCCACGGGGCGGACTATGCCGTCCTCGAGCACCCGCAGAAGTGCCGATTGCGCCGAGGCCGACAGCCCCGCGACCTCGTCCAGGAACACGGTGCCGCCCTGGGCCGAGGCGAGAAGCCCGTCGCGCGCATGATCGGCTCCGGAAAAGGCGCCGCGGGCGTGGCCGAAAAGCTCGGTCTCGATCATGTCGGGCGGGATCGCGGCGCAGTTGATCGGCACGAAGGGCGCCGCGGCGCGGGGGGATGCGCCGTGCAGGTAGCGCGCCGCGACCTCCTTGCCCGTGCCCGAGGCGCCGGTGATCAGCACCGGTGTCGGCAGGCCGCTGACCCGCGCGATGGTGTCCCGCACCGTGGCGATGGCGCGCGAGGACCCGATCAGCTGGGCACGGCGGCGCCGGCCATGGTCGCTGACCTCCAGCTCGCGACGCAGCAGCAGGTTCTCGCGCTTCAGCTGCGCCATCTGCAGGCAGCGCCGCACCGCGTTCATCAGCTGGTTGGTGCGGAACGGCTTGAGGATGAAATCCGACGCCCCCGCCCGCATCGCCTCGATCGCCGTCGTCAGGTCGGCATAGGCTGTGATCATGATCGTGTCAGACAGCCCGTGCGCCCGCTGGTCGGCCAGCCAGTCCAGGCCGCTGCGCCCGGGCATCAGGTTGTCCAGCAGAACGACGTCGAAATGCTGCTGCCGCAGCCGCGTCTCGGCCTCGTCGGCCGAGGCGGCCTCGACCACCAGCCGGGCGTGCGGCGTCAGGCATTTCATCAGGAAATTGCGCATTCCCGGTTCGTCGTCGACCACGAGGATCGCGGCCTGCGCCATCAGGTCCGTCAGCTGATCGCGCGCCGTAGGGGCCTGCGTCGCCATGTTCCGCACCGCCGTCTGTCGCCCCGAGCGTCCTCCTCCCGCCGGCCCGAGGTCGGGCGGCGCCGCGGCGCGGCGGGCCCGGGGTGATCCGCCGCACGCGCCCCGCGTGGCAGTATCGGGCGCGAGGGCCCCAAGCGCAACGGGTCGCCGGCGGGGCGGCCCCGGCGCGCCATTCCGGCGGGCGTCGGCCGCGGTCCACGTTCGCCACGCCGCCCCTGCGGTCCGATCGTCGCCCCCCGGTGGAGGATGGACAGGACGGCGGCGCGCATCTCCTGCACACTCCCTGCACCGGGCCGTTTTCCTATCCGGCCGTCGCAGCGGACGGGGGCGTCTGCAAAAAGAAGGGGCGCCGTGCTCTCCGCCTTCCGGGCTGGCGGGTCCAGGCAAGGCGTGTCTAGACATGGCGGACCCGGGAGCTGTCGCCCAGGAGTGTGGCGCCTGCGGTTAGGGCACGGGCGTTCCGCTGACCGGGCCGGGGTGGATTTCGCCGGACAGATCGCAGACCTCCCGCACGAGATCCGCCGTCACAACTTCGGACGGTGCACCCCGGGGCGACCACCTCTCCGTCCTTCATCGTCCCCAGATGATCGGCATGGCGGCGCCTGCTGGCGCGAGACCATCCGCAGGAGGGTCGATGCCCCGCAGCCGGATGGAGAAAGTACGCGCCCATGAGCGCGTTCAGGATGCCGGCCAAGATTTCGATGGGCGGCGCCACCGCCCGTCCCGCCATGTCCGCGCCCCCGGTCAACCCCGCCCCGAAACGCGCGGCCGTGGGCAGCATCATCCGGTGCCGCCCACCGTCCCAAGGCGCCGACAGGGCGCACAAGGCCCCACGGATCGCCCCCGGGATCGCGCAGCGGACAGAGTGGGTCCCGGGGTCCGCATGCGATTGGAACCCGACGAAACCTGGTTTAAGGCAGTTTTATGAACGGCGCGCCAGGATACCTGGCGCCGATACCGTCTTTCGGAGAGCTACGTGCAAACCAAGCCCGCCATCGCGGTCGCCACATGGAACGTGCACCGAACCGTCGGCGCCGACGGCACGGCCAGTCCAAGGCGGATCGAGGCCGCGATCGCCAGCGACATAGCGCCGCGCCGGCCGCAGCTTCTGGCGCTGCAGGAAGCGGATTCCGACGATGCGCCGCACGACGCCCTGCTCGACATGCGGGCGATCGCCCGGGCCACCGGCCTGCGCCACGTGCACGGCCCCGCCGACATGCGCTGGGGCGCGGCAAGCGGCGGCTACCTGGGCAACATCCTTTTCGTCGCCCCCGACCTGGCGGTCACGCGGGCGCGCATCATCGACCTGCCCGGCCACTGTCCGCGCGCCGCGGTCATGGTCGAGGTGCTCTGGGATGCCACGCCGCTGCGGATCGTCGCCTGCCACCTGTCGCTGTCGCAGCCCCTGCGCGCGGTGCAGCTGCGCCTGATCGGCCAGGTCGTCGCGCGCGGGAGCACGATGCAGACCGTCCTTCTGGGCGACCTGAACGAATGGCGGCCCTGGGGCGGTCTGGCCCTGTCGCGCCGCATGAGCGGGATGGAGCTTCGGGGCCGCGCCGTCGCGACCTTTCCCGCCCGCCGGCCGCTCTTGCCGCTCGACCGCGTCCTGTCGCACCGCGGCACCGTGCGCGACGTCGCCGCGCTGGACGGGTCGAGCCTGCGCGACGCCTCGGATCACCGACCGCTCTTTGCCCGGGTGACGGTCGCAGGGGGCGCGGCGGCATGAGCGTCAGTTCCGCCCGCGCGCCCGCCCGCGCACCTCAGCCTGCGCCCGCTCGCGGGGCCGGCCCGGCCCGTCCGCCAGCGCTGAGCCTCGTCGTCGCGGGGGGCTGCCTGGCGCCGGTGGCGTTCCTGATCGGCTGGAGCCTTGCGCCCGCGGGGCTCTGGATCACGCTGGCGGTCTACACGCCGGGGCTGGCGCTGGCGGCACGCAGCATGGCCCGGGACTATCCGCACGCGCAGCTGGGCGGCGCGAACCTCGTCACCACCCTGCGGCTTGCGTTTTGCGCCGCGATGGCGGCCGCGATGGCCGCGCCCGGGGGCCCGGCGGCGCAGGCGGGATGGCCGGCCTGGGGGCCCACGCTGCTTGCCCTTCTCGCGCTGTCGCTCGATGGGATCGACGGATGGCTGGCGCGACGGCAGGCACTGTCGTCGCAATTCGGTGCGCGCTACGACATGGAGGTCGACTCGGCCCTTGCCGCGGTGCTGGCCGCGCTTCTGGTCGCGCGCGGCACCGCCGGGCCCGAGATGCTGGTGCTGGGGGGCGCGCGCTATGCTTTCGTCGCCGCCGCGCAGCTCTTGCCATGGCTGGGCGCACCGCTGCCCGAAAGCCTGCGGCGCAAGACCGTCTGCGTGGTCCAGATCGCCGCCCTGGTCGCGCTGACCGCACCGATCCTGCCCGTGGCGGCCGACCGGCCGATCGCGATCGGCGCGGCGCTGCTGGTGGCATGGTCCTTCGCCGTCGACATCCGCTGGCTGGTGCGCCGGGGATGAAGGCCATCAAACCCCTTTTCGCGCTGGCGCTGCTGGCGCTGCTGATCTTCGCCTTCGGCTCCGCGGACGTCTGGACGCGGTTGCGCGGCGCGCAGCCCGGCTGGATCGCGGCGGCCGTGGGCTGTCTGCTGGTGCAGACGGTGATGATGGCGCTGCGCTGGCAGCTGGTCGCGCGCAGCCTGGGGCTGGACTTTGCGACGGGCTGGGCGGTGCGGGAATACTTCATCGCCCAGATCGTGAACCTGACCATGCCCGGGGGCGTGGTCGGAGACGGCGCGCGGGCCGTCAGGTCGAAGGCCGGGGAAGGCGGGCTGAAACGCGCGACGCAGGCCGTGGTGCTGGAGCGGGCAGCGGGGCAGATCGGCCTTCTGGCCGTCACCGCCACCGGGGTTTGCTGGACCGCCGTCGCGCCCGACGCGCTGCACTGGCCGCCGGGGCTGGTGCGCGGTCTGGCGCTGGCCGCGCTGGGCGGCGTGAGCGTCGCGGTGCTGGCCGCGATCCTGTTGCGCGGCGGTCGGATCGCCGCGCTGATCGCGCGCTGCCTGCCCACGCCGCGGGTGCGCGCGGCCCATGCGGCGCTGGCCATCGGCGCGGCTCTTCTGAACGTGATCGCCTTTGCCGCCTCGGCCCGGGCGGTGGGCGTCATCCTGTCGCCGGCCGCGGCGCTGGTGCTGATCCCGCTGGTCCTGACGGCGATGGTGATCCCGCTGGGCATCGGCGGCTGGGGATGGCGCGAAGGCGCGGCGGCCGCGCTTTTGCCCGTCGCGGGGGCCACCGCCTCGGCCGGGGTGGCCAGCGGCATCGTCTTCGGGATCGTCATGCTGATCACCGCCGCCCCGGGCCTGCCGCTTCTGTTCTGGGGCACCGACAGCGGCGTGCGGGACACGCAGGCGCGGACGTCGCCATGACCATCGCGCGCACGGCCACCCTGCTGCGGATCGCGCTGGCGCTTGCGATCCTGCAACTGGTCATCGTGCTGCCCTCGCACCCCGCCGGCCTGACGATTGGTCGGTTCCTGCGCCCGACATGGGAGCTGCCGGTGCTCCTTGCCGCCGTCGCGCTTGTGCCCTTGCGGGGGTTGCGGGGCGTGGTGATCGTGCTGGCACTGGGGCTGATCGCGCTGCGGGTGTCGAACCTGGGAACCTACGCGGCCTTCAGCCGTCCGTTCAATCCGCTGCTCGACATGCACATGCTGGTGTCGGGCTGGGGGCTTTTGTCGTCGAGCGTCGGGCGGGGCGAGGCGCTGGCCTATGTCGGTGCCGTGCTCCTTGCGCTGGCGGCGACGGGCTGGCTGCTGTGGCTGGGCCTTGCCGGGCTGGCCCGCGCGGGCCGGGCCGTGCGCGGCGGGGCCGTGGCCCTGCCCGCGCTGGCGCTCGCCGCCGCGGCGCTGACCCCCGGGTGGACACCCTTCGCCGCCACCCCGGTCGTCGCGGCGCAGGTCCGCGGGATGAGCCGCGGGGTCGCCGACCTTGCCACCTTCACCGCCGCGCTGCGCGAGGATCCCGCGCCCGCGCCGACCTTTGCCGCGCTGGACGGGCGGGACGTGATCCTTGCCTTCGTCGAATCCTACGGGCGCGCCTGGCTGGACGATCCAGCCTTTGCCGCCACCTCGGCGCCCCGGCTGGCGGCAGTCGAAGACCGGCTGGCGCGCGCGGGCTGGCAGGTGCGTAGCGGATGGGCCGCGGCACCTACACGTGGCGGGCAAAGCTGGCTGAGCCACGGCACGCTGCTCTCGGGGCTCTGGGTCGACAGCCAGGTCCGGTACGACCGGCTGATGACCTCCGAACGCGCCTCTCTCAACACCCTCTTCCGGCGCGCGGGGTGGCGCACCGGCGCGGCGATGCCGGCCATCACGCTCGCCTGGCCCGAGGCCGAGTGGTACGGCTACGACCTTATGCGCGACGCGGCGGGGCTGGGCTATGCGGGCCAGCCCTTCGAATGGGTGACGATGCCCGACCAGTACAGCTGGAGCGCGATGGACCGCCTGCTGCGGGCCCCCGGCCCCGACATGGTGGAGATGGCGCTTGTCACCTCGCACGCGCCCTGGACACCGCTGCCGCGGATCGTCCCGTGGGACGAGCTCGGCGACGGCCGGATCTTCGACGGCACGCGGCGCGATGGCGGCACCCCGCGCGAGGTCTGGTCGGACCCCGCCACGATCCGTGCGCAATACGACAAGGCGCTGGACTACGCGGTCGAGGTCATGGGCCAGTACATCGCCCGGCAGGACGAGGATGCGCTGATCATCGTGCTGGGCGACCACCAGCCCGCGCCGCTGCTGACCGGACAGAACGCGCCGCCCGACGTGCCGATCCACGTGATGTCGCGCGATCCCGCGCTGCTCGACCGCTTGCCTAATTCGCATTTCGCCCAAGGTATGATGCCTGCCCCCGATGCGGAGCCGCTGCCGATGCAGGACTTCCGCGAGATGATGACGACCGTGTTCGAGACCCCGACAGGAGAGACCCGATGAAGACCACCATCCTCGCGGCGGCGCTCGCCCCGGCCCTTGTCCTGCCCATCGCGCCCTCCGCGGCGCAGGAGCTGATCGCGCGCAATCGCGTGGGCCTGCCGGACGCGCCCAACACGCTGACCTTCCGCCTGACCTCCTACGATCTCTATGCCTCGGACCCCGCGACGCGCACCGCGTTCGAGGATCTGTTCCGCGACTTCATCGCCGCCCGCCCCGACTGGAAGATCGAGACGCAGCTTCAGACCGGCAATATCGGGCAGGAACAGGCGCGCCTGTTGCAGCAGACGCAGGCCGGACGCGGCCCCGACTGCGCGATGATCGATTCCAGCCAGCTTGCGCTGTTCAAGGACACCGGCGTGCTGCAACCGATGAACATGGTGTTTTCCGAGGCCGATGTCGCCGACCTGTTCCCCTATGTCCGCGAGGCGGTCACGAACGAGGCGGGCGAGGTGCTGGCGTGGTGGTGGTTCACAGATCTGCGCGTGCTCTACCGCGACACCTCCGTCGTGCCGGAAGCGCCCCAGACATGGGAGGCGCTGCGCGAGGCCGGGCTGGCCTCGGCAGAGGCGGGGCGCGAGGGGCTGCTGTTCAACGGCGGCCGGTGGGAGGGGACGGCCTTCGACTGGCTCGCCCATTTCTGGGCGCAGGACGGGCAATTGGTCGACGAGGACGGCGCGCCGGTCTTCGCCCAGGGCGAGAACCGCGAGAAGATGCTGAACGCCCTGCGCTTCTACCGCGATCTGGTGGACAGCGGGGCCGCCCCGCGGCGGGTGACGGCGATCACCGACTACGACACCTTCAACGCGGCCGCCGCGGCGGGCACGGCGTCGATGTTCATTGGCGGCAACTGGCAGTACGGCCAGCTGCGCACCACCCTGCCCGAAGACCACTTTGCCGATTGGGAGGTCTCGCAGATCCCCGGGCCGGACGCCGAAAGCCGGGCCACCGGAACCGGCGGCTGGTCGATCGCCGCGCTGTCCTCCGACCCGGCCAAGCGGCAGCTGTGCGGGGAGATCGCGAAAGAGATCTACGCGGGCCCCGGCAACGCGGCGCAGGGGCTTCTGCCCACCTCGGCGGCGATCTACGACCAGTTCGACACCTATGACGGGCCCGAGTACGACCTCTTTGCCGAGGCGCTGGAGAACGGCGTCGCGCGGCCCGGCGCGGCGATCTACCCCGAGATCTCGAACCAGATCCAGATCATGCTGGGCGACGTGCTGGCGGGCACGGCCGAGCCCGAGGCCGCGCTCGATGCCGCCGGTCGCGCGGTGCAGGCGGCGTACGACCGCCAGTGAGCGCGCGCGCCGACCGCGGGCCGGGGCCCGGCAGCGCGCGCCCCGCGCCGTGGCTTGCGCCGGCGGTGCTGGTGCTGGCCGCCTTCTACGCGGTGCCGGTGCTGGACGTCGCGCGCCTGTCGCTGAGCGATGCGACGATGGTGCGCCCGGCGACGGGCGTGTCGACCGCCGCGCTGCGGGCGATCCTGACCGATCCCGCCCTGCCGCAGGTGCTGGGCACCACGCTGATTTTCGTCGCGGTCAACGTGGTCGCGTTGCAGGTTCTGGGGCTGATGATCGCGCTCGCCCTCGTCCGGGGCGAGCGGCGCGGCCTGCGGGGAATGACCGCGTTCCGCACCCTCGTCCTGGCCGCCTGGGTGGTGCCGGGCATCGCCAACGGCCTGATCTGGCAGATGCTGTTCGACGAAGCGCCCTATGGCACGCTGAACAGTCTTCTGGGCTATGTGGGCGCGGGGCCGGTGGCGTGGCTGTCCGATCCGCGCATGGCGCTGGTATCTGCGGTGATCGCGAACCTCTGGCAGGGCACGGCGTTTTCGATGATCGTCTTCTACGCGGCCCGGCGCGGCATCGACCCCACGCTTTACGAGGTGGCGCAGATCGACGCGGCGGGTCCGTGGCGCATCTTCCGCTCGATCACCCTGCCGCTCTTGCGCCGGGCGATCGCGGTCAACACGGTGCTGGTGTCGGTGCAGACGCTCAACACCTTCGATTCGATCCTCGCGCTGACCGGCGGCGGCCCGGGGCGGGCGACCGAGGTGCTGTCGCTCTTTACCTTCAACACGGTCTTCTACAACCTCGACCTTGCCGGCGGCAGCGTCCTGGCGCTGCTTTTGTTCGTGCTGGGCATGGGGATGACCCTGGCCGTACTGGCCGCAGGCGCGCGGGGCGAGGGATGAGCGCGGCGCGCTGGGGAGACGTGGCGACCTACGCGGTCCTTGGCGTGCTGGCGCTGTTCTTCGCGTTGCCGCTGGCGTGGCTGGCCAGCCTGGCCCTGCGCACCCCGGCCGAGGTCTACCTGGGCGCCGCCCGGTTCATCCCGGCGGACCCCACGCTGGACAATTTCCGCACCATCCTATCGGATCCCGCCTTCCTGATCTACCTCTGGAACGGGCTCAAGCTTTCGGCGGCGGGGGGGGCGCTGGCGGTCGCGCTGGCGATCCCCGCCGCCTATGCCTGTTCGCGCTTCGAGTTTCGCGGCAAGACGGTGGTGCTGCTGGGGCTTCTGGCGGTGCAGATGATCTCGCCCCTCGTGCTGCTGGTCCCGCTCTATCGCTGGATGTCCGAACTGGGGCTGCTGAACCTCGACCTGTCCGTCATTGCCGTCTACGGCGCGGTGGGGATGCCGCTGGCGGTCTGGCTGCTCAAGGTCGCCTTCGACGCGATCCCGAAAGAGCTTGAGGAGGCCGCGGAGATCGACGGCGCCTCGCGGCTGCAGACGCTGGCACGGATCACGCTGCCGCTGGCGCGGTCGGGCATCGCCTCGGCCTTCATCCTGGCCATGGTGATGAACTGGTCGCAGTTCCTGATCCCGTTCATCCTGCTCGAGCGTGACGGGGACTGGCCGATCTCGGTCGCGATCTTCAACTTCGCGGGCTCGGTCAGCGCGTCGACCACCCAGCTTCTGGCCGCGGCCTGCCTGGTCGCGGTGCTGCCCGCCGTCGCGGTCTTCGTGGCATTGCAGCGGATGATCGTTTCGGCCCTGATCTCGGGCGCCGTGAAGGGATAGGCGCGCGAAGGCCAAACGCCGCGCCGGAGGGGCCGCACGCCGGGGCGCGTCCCGACGCCGTCACTCGGCCCGCGTCGCCTCGGTCTCGATGATCAGGCGCACCTCGTCGGCGACCATCCCGTTGTCGACGCCGTAGGTCATGCCCCAGTCGCTGCGCATAAGGCTGCCGCGCGCCGTGAGGCCGAGGGTAAAGCGCCCGTGCCCGAAGGGATACGCCGCCGCCTTGTTCAGCGTCACGTCCAGCGTCAGCGGATGCGTCTCGCCCAGAAGGGTCAGGCCGCCCGTGACGGTGCCGGACGCATCGCCCTCGGGCGTGCCCCCGTCGGCGGCAAAAACCATCTCGGGAAAGGCATCGGTATCCAGGAAATCGGCCGAGCGGAGATGCCCGTCGCGCGCCGCGTTGCGCGACCCGACGCTGCCGGTGGCGACGGTGACGCGCAGGTCGCTCAACTCCTGCGTGTCGATGTCGTAGGTGAAGCCGCCCGATACCTCGTCGAAGACACCGAGGACTGCGGCATAGCCCACGTGATCGACGAGAAAGGCCACCGTGGTGTGCTCGGGGTCGATCTCGTATCGCGCCGGATCGGCCGACGCCGGTAGGGACAGCCCGCCAAGCATCGCCGCGCCAAGCGTGGCAGGGATCAGAGTGGCGGGGATCAGATATGCGCGCATGGGCACCTCCCTGGGATCGGACCTGCCCCGATTAGACCGGCAGCGACCGGGCCTGACAACCCCGCGGGCCGCGCCCCGGCACGGCGCCTATGACACACGCGCCCCCGGTTGCTGGCACCGGCCCCCTTGGCCGCCGCCCCCTTCGCGGGGCGCGCGCCTGCGCCACCGGGGCCGGCCGCCGCACGGCCCGATCAGCGACCGCCGCTGCCGGCCGTCAGCCCCCGCGCGTCCGCCTCGGCGCCGGCCGTCTTGAACCGGGCGCGGTAGTCCCGCGGAGACAGGGAAAAGCGGCGGCGAAACACCTTGCGCATCTGCTCGTCCGAGCTGAAGCCCGCGCGGAAGGCGATCACCTTGAGCGGCAGGTCGCTGTCCAGAAGCAGGGTCTTCGCCCGGTCGCAACGCAATCCCTCAAGCCACCCCATCGGCGACACACCCAGTTCGGCGGTGAACGCGCGGGTAAAGCTGCGCAGGCTCATCCCGGCGCGGTCGGCCATGTCCTCGACCGTCATCGGCTGGTCGAGGTTCAGGCTGAGCCACGTTCGGATGTCGGCCATCCCCGAGGCGCCCGCCATCTGCCCCGTCAGCATGGTCGAGAACTGCGACTGCCCGCCCGGACGCTTGAGATACATCACCATGTCGCGCGCGACGCGCGACGCGCAGCGCGATGTCGCGGCCGTAATCCTGTTCGACGAAGGCCAGCGACAGGTCGATCGCCGCCGTCACCCCGGCCGAGGTCCAGAGATTGCCGTGCCGCAGGAAGATCGCGTCGGCATCCACCGTCACCTGCGGAAAGATCTGCCGCAAGCGGTCTGCGTAGTTCCAGTGCGTCGCCGCCGTCTTGCCGTCCAAAAGCCCCGCCGCGGCAAGAAAGAAGCTGCCGGTGCAGAGCGCGGCAAACCGGTCGGTGCGTGGGGCGTTGCGGCGGCACCAGCTGACCAGCGCCGCTTCGCGCTCAAGCGCCGCCTCGATCCCCGCCGCGCCCGCGACGAAGACCGTGCCGGGCAGATCGCCCTCGGGCAGCGGCGCCGTGGCATCGAGCGTCATCAGCGTGTCCGACGGCACATGCCCGGGCTCGGGCGCCATCACCGTGACCTCGTACCCCCCCGCCTGACCTGCGGCGCGCAGGTGTTCGTTGGCATAGCGCAGCACGCTCAGGGGGCCCGTCGCCTCGAGCGTCTTGAAGCCGGGATAGACCACGAGACCGACCCGGCAGACCGGTCCCGGCGTTGCGCTGCCTGTGCTCATCGACGGCTCCTCTCAGGTCGGTTCCGGGGGTGCCGGGCCAGGGTTAGGCCGGGCTTGGAGGGGAAGGCCGGGCGCGGGGCCCCTCCCCCTGCAGGCCGGGATCGGGTGCTCGTTGGCCGGATCTGCCGGGTCCCGCGCCTGTCGGGCGGAAATGTGATCTTGTAACAGCAGGCAACGCAGCAACAAGAGGAATGATCCGATGAAAGTACGCGCAGCCGTCGCATGGGAAGCCAATCGCCCGCTGGAAATCGAGGAGATCGACCTCGAAGGCCCCAAGGAGGGCGAGGTGCTGGTCCGCATCGTCACCACCAGCCTGTGCCACACCGACATGTTCACGCTGTCGGGCCGCGACCCCGAGGGCCTGTTTCCCGCCGTGCTGGGGCACGAGGGCGTGGGCATCGTCGAAGAGGTCGGCCGCGGCGTGACCTCGGTCGTGCCGGGTGACCACATCATCCCGCTCTACACCCCCGAAGATCCCGATTGTCCCTACATCAAGTCCGGCAAGACCAACCTCTGCCAGACGATCCGCAAGACCCAAGGCCAGGGCGTGATGCCCGACGGCACCTCGCGGTTCAGCTACAAGGGGCAGATGATCCATCACTACATGGGCACCTCGACCTTTGCCGAATACACCGTGCTGCCCGAAATCGCGGTCGCGAAGATCTCGAAAGAGGCGCCGCTGGCCAAGGCCTCGGTGATGGGCTGCGCCGTGCCGACGGGCATGGGCGCCGTGCGCAACACCGCCAAGGTCGAGGCCGGGGCGACCGTTGCGGTCTTCGGCCTGGGCGCCGTGGGCATGGCGGTGATCCAGGGCGCGAAGATGCAGGGCGCGGGCCGCATCATCGGCATCGACACCAACCCCGAGAAGTTCGCCCTGGCGAAATCTCTGGGTGCGCACGACTGCATCAACCCCGCCGATTTCGGCCAGCCGATCCAGGACGTCATCGTCGAGATGACGAATGGCGGCGTCGACTACAGCTTTGAGTGCATCGGCAACGTGAACGTCATGCGCGCGGCGCTGGAATGCTGCCACAAGGGCTGGGGCGAATGCACCGTGATCGGCGTGGCAGGCGCCGGCGAAGAGATCGCGACGCGGCCCTTCCAGCTGGTGACCGGCCGGGTCTGGCGCGGGTCGGCCTTCGGCGGCGTGCTCGGGCGCAGCCAGCTGCCGGGCATGGTGGACGAATGGCTGCGGGGCGACTTCGACGTCGACCCCTACATCACCCACAACATGACGCACGAGCAGATCAACACCCCCTTCGACCTGCTGCACGCGGGCAAGTCGATCCGGTCGGTGATCCACTTCCAGCCGAACGACACGATGCTGGTGAACGACCTGCCGGGCGTCATCGTCCCGGCCTGATCCGGGGCACCCGAACCGGCCTGCCGCGTTCTGCGGCAGGCCCATGCACGGGCCCTGCCGATGGCGGCGCCTGGGCGCTGCGCCGACGCAGGCGCGGGACCGTGACGCCCCCGCTTCGCCGCGCCCCCGTCGCAGCCCCGTCGAAGCCCCCGTGGCGTGGCCGCCGGGACGCGGCGGTCGCCCCCCCGGCGCGGCCCGGCCTGTCACCCGACGTGGCGGAGGCCCGGTTTCCCCAACCGGCACAGCCAGGGCCCGGGCCTCCGGCGCGCGGACCTGTCTGTCAGGAAGACTCTGCCGCCAATGTCCCGGCTAGCCGCAGCCGCGCCGCCCGCGCGGCGCCGACGACGCCCGCGCGGTTGCCTAGCGTGCTGATCCGGCAATCGGGCGAATCGGGCATGCACAGCGCCAGCTTCGCCTCCAGCCGGGCCAGCAGGTCGGGGCGTGACCCCACGCTGCCGCCAAGCACGACGCACCCGGGATCGAGGATCGAACAGATCGACAGGATCGCCTGCGCCACGCAGGTCGCGAGCCGGTCGATCACCGCGTCGAAGGCGGGATCCGCCCCGATGGCGAAGAGATCCTTCAGCGTGCCTTGGGCCGTGCCGCCGCGCGCGCGGTAGTCGCGCAGCATCGCCGCGCTGGAAATCGCGCTTTCCAGCGCGCCCTGGCGAAAGGTCGCCGGGTCGAAGGGGTCCGCCCCGATCGGAAGCGCCGCGATTTCCCCCGCCGCCCCGTGGGCGCCGCGCAACAGCTCGCCCCGCACCACCGTGCCCATGCCGATGCCGGTGCCGATGGCGACGAAGACCGACGTCTCGGCCCCACCCGGCGCGCCGCGCCAGTGTTCGCCCAGCGCGGCCATGTTCACGTCGTTCTCGACCGCGGCGGGCACCGACAGCGCCTCGCCGAAAAGGCGCACCAGATCGTGCCTTTCAAGGTCGGCGATGTTCGGGCCGCGGTGCAGGCGCCCGGTCGCGGGATCGATCGAGGCGGGCAGCCCGACCCCCGCCGCGGCGATGCGCGCGGGCGCGACATCCAGCTCTTTCAGCAGCAGATCGCGCTGCGTCAGGATCTGGTCGATCAGCGCAAGCCCCCCCGACGCATCCGTCGGCGCCTTGGTTTCGGCCAGCACCGTGCCGTCCAGATCGCACAGCGCCGTCTGCGCCTTGGTGCCGCCGATATCCGTGGCCAGAAGCAGCGCGCGGCCGGGGTCCAGCGCCTCCGCGCCACGGGTCCAGCCCTCGGCGGCAAGCGCAGCCTGCGCGGCGTCGCCCGGACCGGCCCGGTCTGAAAGCAGGCGCGAAAGCGCCGCACGCGCGGGCCCGGGCAGGTCCGCAAGAGGCGATGATGCGACGGCAGACTGGGCACCCGCGGACGGAAGGCCCGCGGAGGGGGTGCTCGGGGCCGGAGCGCCCGGCCGGGTGACCGCCGTCTCAGACGCGTCTGCCGGAGCGGACTCGGGGACTGGCTCCGACGTTACTGGCTGTGACTTTGCTGGCTCCGACGGGTGAGACTTCGGCGATACCGACTCCGAGGGTGCGGCGTCCGGCGGGGTGGCGCCGCGGTCGGACTGCGGGGGCGTTTCGGGCATCACCGGCTCTCCAGCGCCTTCTCTGTCTCCGCGTCGAAGCGGTGAAGCTGCGCGTCCTCGGCCCGTGCCGACACCTCGGATCCGACCTCGGGGATCTGGGTCGCGGGGGCGGTGCCGATCACCGTCTCCTCGCCCACCCGGAAGTGCACGAGCGTCTCGGGGCCCAGCGGCTCGACCGCCGTGACGGGGCCGGCAAGCGTCAGCCCACCCGCCGCCGCAGCCTGGCCGACATGCAGGTCCTGCGGCCGGACGCCCAGCAGCACCGGCCGTCCGCCGTCCCCCGCCGCCGGGCCGCCGGCAAGCCCCGAGGGGATGATGTTCATCGACGGCGTGCCGATGAACCGCGCGGTGAAGACATCGACCGGGTTGGCATAGATGTCCATCGGGCGCCCCTGCTGCAGGATATGGCCATCCTTCATCACCACGATCCGGTCGGCCATCGTCATCGCCTCGACCTGGTCGTGGGTCACGTAGGCGATGGTCGAGCCCAGGCGCTGGTGCAGGGCCTTGATCTCGATCCGCATCTGCGCGCGCAGCTGCGCGTCGAGGTTCGACAGCGGTTCGTCGAAGAGAAACGCCGCGGGGTCGCGCACCATGGCCCGGCCCATGGCGACCCGCTGGCGCTGACCGCCCGACAGCGCGGCGGGACGGCGATCGGCGAAATCGGTGAGCCCGAGGATCTGGGCGGCATTCTCGACCCGTCGGGCCTTTTCTTCCTTGTCGAGATTCTGGGTGTAAAGCCCGATGGCGATGTTCTCGCGCACCGTCATGTGCGGGTAGATCGCGTAGTTCTGGAACACCATCGCGATGTTGCGGCTTTTCGGGTCAAGCTCGTTCACCACGCGGTCGCCGATGCGGATCTCGCCGCCCGAAACCGCTTCCAGCCCGGCGATCATGCGCAGCGTCGTCGACTTGCCGCAGCCCGAGGGCCCGACGAAGACGACGAATTCGCCGTCCGCGATGTCGAGGTCGATGCCGTGGATCACCTCGGCCTTGCCGTAGACCTTCGTCAGATTCTTCAGCGAAATCGTCGCCATCACCTTGCCTCCAGCAGGTTGGAGAATGCCGTGTCGAGCTCGGCCGCGGCCGCCGCTTCGCGGTCGGCGCGGGCCTGTGCGGCCCGGGCGAACCCGGCCAGCGCGGCGTCGTAGGCGTCCAGCGCCTCGGCCATGGGCGCGGGCGCGGGGCCGCCGTAGCGGGTGCGCACGGCCACGAAATGTTCGGGCGAGGCCGCTTCGCGAAACGCGGCCTCGTTCAGGGCGGGCGGCCGGCCCACCGCCGCTTCGAACGCGGCGCAAAAGGCGGCATGGCCCGAGGGCAGGTCGGCGTCGCGCGCGACCACGTCGCGGGCGGTGGCCGCCGCGATCTCGTGCGCCTGGCGAAAGGACAGGCTTTCGCGCCGCACCAGCGTGTCGGCCAGTTCGGTGATGGTGATGCACGACCGCCGGATATTCGCGTCCACGCGCGCCCCATCGACCTTGATCGCCCCCACGAAGGCCGCAAGCAGGTCCAGCACCCGCCCGCCGCTGGCAAAGGCGGTGTAGCCCGCCGCCTGGCTTTCCCCTTCGCTGTCGTTCATGTCGGTGAAGGGCGTGTTGTGCATGATGTCCTTCATCATCCGCGCCCGGCCAACCGTCTGGCTGGCGAGATGCCGCATGTGTTCGATCGGCACCGGGTTGCGTTTCTGCGGCATGATCGACGAGATCTGCACGAAGGCGTTGGGCACGTAGATCTGCCCCACCTCGAAGGCCGACCAGAACTGAAGATCCTGGATCAGCCGGCCGAGGTGCAGAAACAGCAGCTCGACAGCCGAGTAGGCGCCGGTGGTGTAGTCCACCGCCGCGATGCAGCTGTAGGAATTGCGCTGCGGCGCCGCGAAGCCCAGCAGATGCGCCACCCGGGCCCGGTCCACCGGGAACCCCGACGTGGTGATCGCCGCCGCCCCCATCGAGCTTAGGTCGCAAGTCGCGCGCGCCGCTTCCAGCCGCTCGATGTCGCGGATCAGGACCTCGATCGCCGCCGACAGGTAGTGCCCCAGCGTGGTGGGCTGCGCGGGCTGGCCGTGGGTATAGGCCACGATGATCGTCCCGGCCTCGCGCCGCGCCGTACCGATCAGTGCCTCCAAGAGCGCGCGCGCCTGCACCAGCATCCCGTCCAGATGGCCCTTCAGCGCGATCTTGAACAGCGTGTGGTCGATGTCGTTGCGCGACCGGGCCGTGTGCAGCCAGCCGCCGGTATCGGGGCCCAGACGTTTTTTCAGCTCGGCCTCGACGAGGAAAAAGTAATCCTCGACCTCACCGGTGTATTCCAGCGCCTGTGGGTCGACCTCGGCGTCGATCTCTCGCAGGGCGCGGGCGATCTTGCCAGCCGTTCCGCGCGCGACGATGCCGGTTTCGGCGAGCATTACCAAGTGCGCCCGGTCGATCCGGCGGAAACCATCAGCGTGGTCGGTGCGGGCGTGATCGAAGAGCGGCGCAAGCACCGTCCGGCGATAGGTCGGATCGGGAAAGCGGCTGTCGTCGGTCTGGCGTGGGTCTTGCATGGTCATCCCTTGAGCCCCGCCAGCATCACGCCGCGCACGATGAAGCGTTGCAGCACCAGGAAGATCACCAGCGTCGGGATCGTCGCGAGCGCGGCGCCGGTCATGATCATCTCCCACCGGATCGCCTGTTCGACGGCAAAACTGGTGAGGCCGATGGGCAGGGTGTAAAGTTCCTTGCTGGTAGTGACGATCAGCGGCCAGAAGAAGGCGGTCCAGTTGCCGAGGAAGGTAAAGATCGCCAGCGCCGACAGTGCCGGCGTCACCAGCGGCATCGCGATCTTCCACCAGATGGTGAATTCGTTCATCCCGTCGATCCGCGCGGCTTCCAGGAAATCGTCCGGCACGGTTTCGAAGAACTGCTTCATCAGGAAGGTCCCGAAAGCCGTGGTCATGCCGGGGAACATGATGCCCCAGTAGGTGTCGAGCCAGCCGAACTGCGCCGACATCAGGTACCACGGGATCACCAGCATCTCGGTCGGGATCATCAGTGTCGACAGGATCGCGATGAAGACGAAGCGCCGGCCGCGAAACTTGAACTTGGCCAGGGTGTAGCCCACGAGGCTGTCGAAGAAGAGGTTCGACAGCGTCACCACGACCGCCACGATGGACGAGTTGATGAACCACCGCATGAAGTCGCCTTCGCGCAGCACCTCGATATAGTTGGCCAGCGTGGGCTCGGCCGGGATCAGCCGCAGGTCGTAGATCTGCCCCGGTGTCTTGAGCGAGGTCGAGAACATGTAAAGCAGCGGCGTCACCATCAGCACGCCGCCGATGAACAGGATCGTCCAGCGGATGATGGCCCCGGGGTTGATGCGCGACATCGCGAGGCCGGGGGTTTCGGTGACAGAGGTCATGCGCGGTCCCTCAGGATCCAGAGCTGCAGCAGCGACACGACAAGCAGGATCGTGAACAGCACGACCGTCTGCGCGGCGGCATAGCCCATGTCGTAGGAGGAAAAGGCGGTCTGGTAGATCATCAGCACCAGAGGCTCGGTGGTGCCCAGCGGCCCGCCGGGGTCATTCGTCGTCATGTTGTAGACCTGGTCGAAGATCCGCAGGAACGCGATCGAGATGAACACGACGAGAAAGACGGTCGTGGGCTTCAGCAGCGGCAGCGTGATCTTGCGCAGGATCGTCCATTCGCCCAGACCGTCGATCCGCGCGGCCTCGTAATACGTGTCGGGGATCGCACGCAGGCCGGCCATGAAGATGATGATCTGGAACCCGAGCC
Organism: Mesobaculum littorinae; assembly: GCF_004011175.1. Lineage (GTDB taxonomy): Bacteria > Pseudomonadota > Alphaproteobacteria > Rhodobacterales > Rhodobacteraceae > Tranquillimonas > Tranquillimonas littorinae. Next base: position 292,493 of record NZ_RQXX01000004.1, read on the forward strand.
CCGCCCAGATCGCCGTCACCATGATCGCGGGCAGCGCGTTGCTGGTCGAGCCCAGGAACTCGATCTGGCCGAACCCCATCTCGCCCAGCGCGCTGTTGATCAGGCCGGTGGGCGGCGGCTGGTAGAACCAGCGCCACACCCAGGCCATCGCGGCGGCGGTGGTGATGTAGGGCATGAAGTAGAGCGCGCGCAGGAAGTTGTGCGCGAACCGGACCCGGTCGAGGTAGTAGGCCACGACGAACGCGATCAGCAGGCTGATCGGGGTCCCGAAGACGAGGTATTCGAAGGTGTTGCGGAAGGTCTGCCAGAAATCGGGATCGGCGAACATCCGGCGGTAGTTCTCGAACCCGATGAACTCGGCCTCGGACATCAGGTCCCAGTCGGTCAGCGACAGCCAGAAGGCGTTGAACGTCGGGTAGAACCGGATCACGCAGTAAAACAGCACCGGGATCGCCAGGAATCCCCAGACCCACAGCGCGCTGCGCGTGCGCATCGACAGGCGCGGCGCGGGCCGGATCGGGTGCGTCGGCACCGTGTCGGATGAGGTCGGGTGGACCATGCGTCACCTCCGCTGGATCATGGGCCGCGCCGGGGGCTTGCCCGCCGCGGCCCGATTTGCAGCCGTCAGTCCCGGGCGTCGTCGATGATCGCCTGCTCTTCCTCGGCGGCCTCGGCCACCGCGTCGGCGACCGGCTGGTCCTGCAGGAAGACCCGGTTGGCCATGTCGATGGCGGTCTGGCGCTGCGCGGCCTCGTCCACGAAAAGCGTCGTGTGCGCATAGGGCAGCGCGGCAAGGAAAGGCCCGTAGATCGGGTCGCTCATGTTCTCCTCGGTCTCGGCCGCCGCGCGCCGGGCGGGAAGCTCGCCCACGACCTCAAGCCAGACCTGCATCGCCTCGGGCGACGAGATGTAGTCGAGGAACTTGACCGCGGCCTCCAGCTCTTCTCCCTCGGCGCTGCTGCCGATCGCGTTGGCGAAGTAGCTGGCGTAGTTCGACTGGACGCCCTCGTCATTGGCGGGCAGCTCGGCCACCCCCCACTCGAAATCCTCGATGCTGTTGAACGACCCCAGACGGAAGGTCCCGTCGATGGTCATCGCCGCCCGGCCCGCGCGGAACGCCGCTTGGCCTTCGTCCATGAAACCCGGCTCGCCGATGCCATGCTTCTTGCCGAGATCGGTGTAGTATTCCAGCGCGGCGATGCCGGCCTCGTCGTCGTAGGTGACCTCGGTGTAGTCGTCGTTGTAGGGCACGCCGCCCATCTGGCGGACCAGCACCTCGCGCCACCACTGGTGGTCCTGCCCGGCCATGTCGAGCGTCAGGCCAACCGTTTCGAAGTTGCCGGCGTCGTTCTTGACGGTCAGCTTCTTACCGTACTCGACCAGCTCGTCGAGCGTCTCGGGCGGGCCGTCCAGCCCCGCCTCTTCGAACAGGTCCTTGTTGTAGAACAGCGCCAGCGAGCGGACGGCGGTCGGCAGGCCGTAATACTGACCGTCCCGCTTCATCGCCGAAACGATGGGAAAGAACTCCTCTTCGATCTCGGCGGCGGGAAAGGTGTCCTCGGGCAGCGGCTGGATCAGCTTGCCCGCGATGAACTTGTCGGCCCAGCCGTAGAACAGCTGCATGACATCCGGCCCCTTGCGCGCCATGTTCGCGGCGACGATCCGGGTCTGGTAGTCGGCGTAGGGAAAGGTCACCTGCTTGACGGTGATGTCGGGGTTGGCTTCCTCGAAGCTTTCGATCAGCTGGTCCATCGCGTCGACGCGCGTGTCGTAGATGTACTGCCAGTACTCGATTTCGACGGCCGAGGCCGCGCTTGCCGCCGAGATGCACGCCGCGGCCGAGATGCCGGCCATAAGAATACGCTTCTGCATGACGTTCCTCCGTTGGATGCGGACGTCCCCTTGTCGGGACGCCTGTTTCTTATCCGCCGCGGTCGGACCTGCGGCCTGGTCGTGGGCATGAACCTCGGTCCCGGACCGGTCACCTGTCAATACTTAAAAGAACTTGCCTTATTAATTTCCCGGCTTCACTCTGGCCGCATGACCCGTCACGAGGGCCCGGCAAAAAGGGAAATTGTAGATGGTGATGCCTGCCGACACGCCGCGCCGCACGGCCCGGGGAAAGAATCCGAACCGCAGCCGCGAACATAACCGCCGCGTCGTGCTCGACCTTCTGCGCAGCCAGGGCCGCACCGGGCGGCGCGAGCTGGCCGAGCTGACGCAGCTGACGCCGCAGGCGGTGACGAACATCATCGACGACCTGATCGCGGCTGACCTGATCGTCATCGCCGGACGCCGCCGCATAGCGCGCGGGCGCGGACAGCCGCCGCACGAATACGAAATCAACCCCGCGGGGGCCTTTACCATCGGGATCGAACTGGCCGTCACGCGGATGGTGACCACCGTCGTGGACTTGGCCGGAGAGCTTCTGCACCGCGACGTCACCGCGATAGCCGAAGGCGGCCCCGCGACACTGCTGCCGGCAATCGGCACCCGGGTCGCGCAGCTGCGCGCCGATCACCCGGGTCGGCTGATGGGACTGGGGCTGGTGATGCCCGGCCCCTTCGAGATCGAGGGGTTTTCGGGCGTCGGCCCCACCACCCTGCCCGGCTGGGCCGGGATCGACGTCGCCGCCGACCTGCGCGACAGGCTGGGCGTGCCGGTGGTGGTCGAGAACGACGCCAACGCCGCCGCCGTGGGCGAAACGCTTCTGGGCGTCGGCAAGGAGATGACCGATTTCTGCGTCGTCTATTTCGGCACCGGCATCGGGCTGGGCCTGATCTCGGAAGGGCGCCCCGTGCGCGGCGCCTTCGGCAACGCCGGCGAGATCGGGCACATCGTCGTCACCCCCGGCGGCCGCCCCTGCCCTTGCGGGCAACACGGCTGCCTTGAACGCTATGCCTCGCTGCATTCCCTGCGCGAACGCCTGGCCGATGACGGGCGGGTGCTGTCCGTCGACGACCTCGACACGCTGGCGCCCGAGGGCGATCCGGTCGTCGCGGCCTGGCTCGAAGACGCCGCCGCGCACCTGTCCCCGATGATCTCGATCCTCGAGAACGTGTTCGATCCGCAGACCATCATCCTGTCGGGCGGCCTGCCGCCCGCCTGTCTCGACGCGATCATCGCGCGGCTCAGCTTCGGCCCCAGCGTCGCCCGGCGCAGCGACCGCATGGTGCCGCCGGTGATCCGCGGGCAGAGCGGGCTTTTAACCGCCGCGCTCGGCGCCGCGGCCCTGCCGCTGCACGAAGCGATCACCCCGCGGCTCGACCTCTCCGACCTGCAAGAGACCACCCTGAAAGGATCCGCCCCATGACCCCCGAGGAGCGACTTGCACGCGACGAAGCCTCCCCCGCCCTTGTGCGCCTGCACCGCGCCCTGTCGCGGCTGGGCTCGGTCGTCACCCTGATGAACACGGGCGCGCATCCCGACGACGAACAAAGCGGCCTCCTGGCCTGGCTGCGCTTCGGGCGCGGGATGCGCGTCGTCGTCGCCTGTTCGACCCGTGGCGAGGGCGGGCAGAACGTGCTGGGCCCCGAACGCGGCGGGGCGCTGGGCCTTTTGCGCACGCGCGAGATGGAGGAAGCCGCGCGCATCCTCGACTGCGACATCGCGTGGCTGGGCTTCGGCCCGCAGGATCCGGTGCATGATTTCGGCTTTTCCAAGGACGGCGACGATACCTTCGCCCGCTGGGGCGAGGACCGCATCGTCGAGCGGCTGGTGCGGGCCTACCGGCGCAACCGCCCGGACATCGTCCTGCCCACCTTTCTCGACGTGCCGGGACAGCACGGCCATCATCGCGCGATGACCCGGGCGGCGGAAACCGCGGTGGCCCGCGCCGCCGACCCCGCCGCCTATCCCCACCACATGGACGAGGGGCTGACGCCCTGGACCGTGACCAAGCTCTACCTGCCCGCGTGGCCCGGCGGCGGGGGCACCTACGACGACGAGGTACCCCCGCCCGAGGCCACCCTGACCGAACGCGCGACGGGCCGCGACCCGGCAACAGGCGCGGATTTCGCCCGCATCGGCGAATGGTCGCGGCGGCGCCACGCCTCGCAGGGCATGGGCCGCTGGCATGACGAGGCGCAGATGGCCTGGCCGCTGCACCTGTGCGGCGGTGACGCCGAGGCGCAGATCACCGACGGCCTGCCGGTTTCGCTGCGGGACCTCGCGGATCTTCTGCCCGCTGCAGCGAACGACCTCTCGGCCGCCGGAGAGGCGATCGACAGCGCCGGGGCCGCGTTTCCCGACCCTGACGCGATCCTCGCCGCGCTGGCGCAGGCGGACGCGGCGCTGGACCGGGCCGCCCGGGCGATCGCCGGGGATACCGAGGCCCGCGCGGCGCATGGCCACCGCATCGCGGTCAAGCGCCGCGACGTGCAGACCGCGATGGTCGAGGCATCGGGCCTCGACCCGCGGCTCGACATCACCGACGGGCCTCTCGCCCCAGGCGGCTCGGCCCTCCTGACGCTGCGCACAGCCGCCCCCTTTGCGGCGGTGTCGGGGATGACGGTGACCCCGGTCCTGCCACAGGGCGTCTCGGCCCGGCCCGAAACCTCGGGCGAGGCGGCGACCTTCGCGCTGAGCGCACGCGACGACGCGCCCTTCACCCCGCAATTCGCCGCCACGTGGTCAGCGACGGGCGGCAACGCCCCAATCCACGTGCGGCTGGACTGCGCGCTGGCGGGGCGACAGGTCTCGACCCTGCTCGACCCCGCTACGCCCGCGGCCGTCGCCCCCGCAGCTCCGTTCGAAGCCGAGCCGGCAGATTTCCTGCACCTGCGCGCGGCCCCCCCGGCGCCCTTCGCCTTCCGCTACGGCGGCGCCATCTCGCCGGGCGAGACGGACCTGCCCGAGGGCTGGACGCTGACGCTGGAGGACGGCGCGGCACGACTGACGCCCGCCGCGGACCTGTCCCCCGGCCTGACCCGGATCGTGCCGCGTGTGCAGGGCCGCCCGGCGATGCGCCGCAGCGTGTCGCATTACCCCCATATCGGCCGCCTTGCCTATGACGAGGATGCCGCGCTCAGGATCCTCAGCCTGGACCTGGCACTGCCCGAGGACACGCGGATCGGCTGGATCGGCGGCGGCAGCGACCGCACCGATCTGTGGATACGCCGCATGGGGCTGGACGTCACGACGCTGGACCGGATCGCGCAGGACACCGACCTTTCGGCCTATACCACGCTGGTCATCGGTGTCGTGGCACTGGCCGCGCGCCCCGACGTGCTGGCCCATGTCGCAAGGTTGCACGACTTCGTGCGCGCGGGCGGCGCGCTGGTGACGCTCTACCAGCGTCCCGACCAGGGCTGGGATCCCGATAGTGTCCCGCCGCTGCCGCTGACCATCGGCACGCCGTCGCTGCGCTGGCGCGTGACCGACGAGGCGGCGCCGGTCACGGTGCTGAAGCCCGACCACCCCATCCTGACCACGCCCAATGCCATCGGCCCCGCCGACTGGGAGGGATGGGACAAGGAGCGCGGGCTCTACTTCGCCGCTGCGTGGGACGACGCCTACGTGCCCCTGTTGTCGATGCACGACCGCGGCGAGGCGCCACTGACGGGGGCGCTGGTTTCGGCCCGGATCGGGGCGGGGCGGCACACGCATGTCTCGCTCGTCCTGCATCACCAGCTTGAACGGATGGTGCCGGGCGCCTTCCGCCTGCTCGCCAATATCCTGCGCCCCGAGCGCTAGGTGACGACGCCGCCCCGCGGTCCCGGTGCCGTCCCGGACCCGACGGGCCCGGAGCCGGCAGATCCGAACCGGACAGACCTGAACCGGGCGGGCCCGAACCGGTCGGACCCAAACGGAACGGCCCCGGACCGAACCGAGCCCGCCGCCGGGATCGCCTGGCTGCTGACGGACATGGCGCTGGTCACCTGCGTCAACGTGCTGGTGAAGCTACAAGGCCAGTCGCTGCCGGCGCTGCAACTGGTGTTCCTGCGCGCGCTCATCGGTCTCGTGGTCATCCTACCGATGGTCTGGATCCGGCGGGACGAGCTGCGGCGGATGGCGGCGCCTTGGCGCAATGCCTGCCGCGTGGCCTGCAACGCCGCGGCGCTCAGCCTGAACTTCTACGCGCTGACGCTGCTGCCGCTGGCGCTGGTCAACGCGGTGGGCTTTACCCGGCCGCCGGTGGCCATGCTCCTTGCCGCGCTCCTGCTGGGCGAACGCATCGCCCGGCCGCAGTGGGTTGGGCTGGTACTGGGCCTGGGCGGCGTGGCGATCATCGCCGCGCCGGGGCAATCCGCCCTGGGGCCGGTGCCGCTGGCCGGTCTCGGGGCGGCTGCGCTGTCGGTGGTCTTCGGCGCCATGGCGACGATCCAGACCCGCGCCCTGCGGCACGAAAGCACGATGGTGATGATGCTGTTCTACACCGCCGGCCTGTGCCTTTTCACCGGCGGCCCCGCGCTGGCCCTCTGGGTGCCGCTCGCGCCGTCGACGTGGCTGCCGGTGCTGGCCATCGGCGTCTTGGCGCAGGTCGCGCAACTGTGCTTTCTGCGGGCCTACCGCGCGGCGCCGGCCTCGCTCTTGTCGCCGGTTTCCTACGTCTCGCTGCTTTTCGCGACGGCGGCGGGCTGGATCGTCTTCGCCGAACGCCCCGGCCTCGCCTTCGCCGGCGGCGCGGGGCTGGTCATCCTCGGCGCGGCCCTGAACTTTCGCGCCCGCCCAAAGTGACGGCCCAAGATGACGACGCCCCCGGGGCGCCGTGCGCGCAACGACGCCCACCGGGGTCAGTGCCCCCCTGCCGGCGGCCTGCCGGCGCGGCGGTTCACCCGGACCCGCCGGATCAAAGCGCGGAAATGTAGTCTTCCGAGACGTATCCCGTGATGCCCGGCGCGCCTTCCAGCGAAACGCGGCACCAGAGCTGGCCCACCTCGGTCACGCAGTCATGCCGGTTCAGCCGCGTGCCGTCCGGCAGGCCGAGGATCACCTTGTAGCCCAGGCCCGGGCCGGCACGCAGTTTCAAAAGCTCGTCCGGGCCCGTGCCCTCGACCACCGTCCGTCCGCCGAACCCCGCGGCGCCTCCGCAGGCCGACAGGATAAGCAGGGACGTGACGGCGGCGATGGCTGGGCGGGACATGGGCGGAACCTCGTGCGTTTGGGATTGCCGCCGTTCTGCCAAATGGGCCCCCGCAGGTGAAGGGCGAAGTGGCCCGACCTCGCGCGCCCGGCGGCGCCATGCCCGCCGCGTGGCCCCGGCGGCCCGGTCGCCCGTCGCCGGTGGTGGCTGCGCGCGGCGGGGCAACAGGGGTGGGCCAGCAGTCTTGGACCACCACCACGGGGTCGCCGGGCGGCGCCTTGTACCGCGCCCCCGCGCGCCCCGCGGCAATCGAAACCGAAACACCCCGCTCCGGGGAACACCGCCACGGCTTGACACGGCCTAATACATCCATAATACACGAAGTATGGATATAAATACAGCCTCACAAGGATTTGCCGCGCTGGGTCAGTCGACCCGGCTCGACGTGCTGCGCCTTCTGGTGAAGGCGGGCCCCGAGGGGCTGAGCGCGGGGCGCATCGGCGAGCTTCTGGGCGTGCGGCAGAACACCCTGTCGGCCAACCTGACCGTTCTGCGCACCGCCGGGCTGGTGCGCAACGAGAGGCATGGCCGGTCGATCCGCTACTACGCCGATTTCGACGGCATCTCGACCCTCCTGCGCTTTCTGCTGCAGGATTGCTGCGGCGGCGAGCCCGCGCTTTGCCAGCCCCTGCTCGACGACATTCGCTGCGCCTGCTGACGGGCAGCCGACCGGGACCACAGGACAATGACCGACACCTCAGACGCTGCGCCCATGGGCCTCTTCGAACGCTGGCTGACGCTGTGGGTGGCGCTGGCCATCCTTGCGGGCTTGGCGATCGGTGCCCTCGCGCCCGGGCTGGTGGGCGCCATCGCGGCGGCCGAGGTCGCGCAGGTGAACCTGGTCGTCGCCGTCCTGATCTGGGCGATGGTCTACCCGATGATGATCGGCGTCGATGTCGGCGCTGTGGCCGGGGTGGCCCGGCAACCCCTGGGCCTGCTGCTGACGCTGGCGGTGAACTGGCTGGTCAAGCCCTTCACCATGGCCGCGCTGGCCGTCCTGTTCTTCGAGGTCGTCTTTGCCCGTTTCATCGCGCCCGAGGATGCGGCGCAATACATAGCCGGGCTGATCCTGCTGGGGGCCGCGCCCTGCACGGCGATGGTCTTCGTCTGGTCGCAGCTGACGCGGGGGGACGAAACCTACACGCTGGTGCAGGTCTCGGTGAACGACCTGATCATGATCGTCGCCTTCGCACCGCTCGTGGCCTTTCTGCTGGGCGTCACCGACATCGCCGTGCCGTGGCGCACGCTGGTGCTGGCCACGCTGCTTTACGTCGTGCTGCCGCTGATCGCCGGGCTCGCTACCCGCCGCGCCCTGGGATCGCCCGACCGGATCGACCGCTTCACGGCGCGGATAAAGCCGCTTTCGGTGATCGGGCTGATCGCCACGGTGGCGATCCTCTTCGGGCTGCAGGGCGAGGTGATCCTGAACCGCCCCGCCGTCATCGCGATGATCGCGGTGCCGATCATCCTGCAAAGCTACGGCATCTTCGCGCTGGCCTACGGCGCCGCCTGGGCGCTGCGGGTGCCGCACAAAATCGCCGCGCCCTGCGCGCTGATCGGCACGTCGAACTTCTTCGAACTGGCGGTCGCGGTGGCCATCAGCCTGTTCGGCCTGAACTCGGGCGCAGCACTTGCCACCGTCGTGGGCGTCCTAGTCGAGGTTCCGGTGATGCTGTCGCTCGTCGCCATCGCCAACCGCACCCGCCCCCGTTTCGCAAAGGTCTGAACCATGGTCACCATCTACCACAACCCCGCCTGCGGCACCTCGCGCAATGCGCTGGAGATGATCCGCCACACCGGTGTCGAGCCGCAGGTGATCCTCTACCTCGAAACCCCGCCCGGCCGCGCCAAGATCGAAGAGCTGATCGCCGCCATGGGCATCGCCCCGCGCGACCTCCTGCGCCGCAAGGGCACGCCCTACGACGATCTCGGGCTGGACGACCCCGCGCTGACGGACGCACAGCTGATCGACGCGATGGCGCAGCACCCGATCCTGATCAACCGCCCCGTGGTGGCGGGCCCGCGCGGCACCCGGCTGTGCCGTCCCTCGGAGGAGGTCTTTGCCGTCCTCGCCCCCACCGAGGCCGGTCCCTTCACCAAGGAAGACGGCGAGGTCGTGACGCCGTGACCGATCCGCTTGCCCGCCCCGACCCCTCGGCCCCGCCCGACATCGATCCAACCAGCATCGACCTACCCAACATCGACGCCGCGCAGCTGCATCCCGTCGACCCCGCGCTCTACGCGGCGCCGGACGATGACGGTCATCCACCGCGCATCCTGATCCTCTACGGGTCGCTGCGCGACCGCTCCTATTCCCGCCTTGCCGCCGAAGAGGCCGCGCGACTTCTGGCGTGGTTCGGCGCCGAGGTGCGGATCTTCGACCCGGCGGGCCTGCCCCTGCCCGACGCCACCGCCGACGACCACCCAAAGGTTGCCGAGCTGCGGGATCTGGCGAGGTGGAGCGAGGGCATGGTCTGGTCCTCGCCCGAACGACACGGCGCGATGTCGAGCGTGCTGAAGGCGCAGATCGACTGGATCCCGCTGTCGCTGGGCAGCGTGCGCCCGACGCAGGGCAAGACGCTGGCGCTGATGCAGGTCTGCGGCGGATCGCAAAGCTTCAACGCGGTGAACCAGATGCGTATCCTGGGCCGCTGGATGCGGATGGTGACGATCCCCAACCAGTCTTCGATGCCGAAGGCCTGGGACGAATTCGACGCGGCCGGACGCATGCGCCTGTCGCCGCTTTACCTGCGGATCGTGGACGTGATGGAGGAACTGGTGAAGTTCACCCTGATGACCCGGGGCCGCGCCGTCGCCCTGACTGACCGCTACTCGGAACGGGTGGAAAGCGCCGAGGCCCTGTCGAAGCGGGTGAACCAGGGCCAGGTCTAGTCGGACGCCGGCCAAACTCCCTCCCGGGGCTCACCCGGGTGCGCGGGGTCTAAGCGGGCGCCGGTGGATCTGCCGCGCGGGGCTCATTCGGGTGCGCGGCAGGACAGGAGCGCCCTGCCGCGTATGGCCCGGATGGCCTCCGCCCTCCCCGTCTGTCAAAGCCATTACAGCGGTGCGAAGCCCGGCCCGGGCGCGCGGAACCGTCCGGAACAAAGGGCGGCAGGGGGCGCGTCAGTACGGCATCGGCCATGCCTTGTGCACCGCGTCGATCCCTTCAAGCAGCTCGTCCGACAGCACCAGCTCGGCCGCCCCCAACGCGCGGGAAAGCTGGTCGGGCGTGGTCGCGCCAAGGATCGGGATCGTCGGCACCGGGCGGCTGCGGGTCCAAGCCAGGGCCATCTGCACCGGGTCGGTGTCATACTCGCGCGCCAGCGCGTGATAGGCCGCCACCGCGCCCCAGACCCGTTCGGACACGCGCCCGCCCAGGTTCGGGGTCAGCGCCATGCGGCTGCCCTCGGGCACCGCGCCGTCCTGGTACTTGCCGGTCAGAAGCCCGGCGGCCAGGGGCGAGAAGGCCAGCAGCGTCACCTGCTCGTGGTGGCAGGTCTCGGCCAGATCGCCGTCGAACAGGCGGCACAGCAGATTGTACTCGTTCTGGATGGTGGCGATGGCCGGCGCCCCGGCCGCCGCCAGCGCATCGTTCCAGCGGGCCGTGCCCCAGGCGGTTTCGTTCGACGGCCCATAGGCGCGGATCTTGCCCTCGTCGCGCAGCTCTGACAGCGTACCGGCCACGTCGGCCATGTTCTGGCGCACCGCCGCGCGGTCCTGCCCGGTGGGGTCATATTCCCATATCTGGCGGAAGTGGTAGGAGCCGCGGTCGGGCCAGTGGATCTGGTAGAGGTCCACGTAATCGGTGCCCAGCCGCCGCAGCGACCCCTCGAGCGCGGCGCGCATGGACTGCGGATCGGCGCCGCGCCCGTCGCGCACCATCGACCCCTCCGCCAGCATCTTGGTCGCCAGCACGACATCGCCGCGCCGCCCGGTCCGGGCCAGCCAGCTGCCGATGATCTCTTCGGTGCCGCCGATAGTCTCGGCCAGCACCGGGTTGGTGGGATACATCTCGGCGGTGTCGAGGAAGTCGACCCCGGCGTCGAGCGCCTGATCGATCTGCGCGTGGCCCTCGGCCTCGGTGTTCTGGCGACCCCATGTCATGGTGCCGAGACAGAACTCGGACACCTCGATGCCGCTTGTCCCCAGTGTGGTGCGCTTCATGTGCCGCCCTCTTTCAAGTCTCTCATACCGGGACTCCTCCCGGCTCTTTTCCGTGATCTCGTCTCGCGGGCCGGGCCCGTGGTCCGCCCTGCCAACGGCCCCGGCCCGCAAAGGTTCACCCCGATCGCGACGACACCCGGGCTGGACGAAACCACCCTCCCCCGGGCAGGCGGCTCACCGGGGCGGCAGACGTCGTCCCGCCCCGGAGCCGGCACGCCCCCGCGCGACGCCGGCGGCCGTCATTCCGCGGCGGGGACGCCGTCTTTCCATGTCTCCCAGTCCGCGATCACGGTCTCGGCAAAGGCATTGGCCACCCGGAACGCGTTTTCGGTCGCCGGACCGAAGCCGCCCGAATCCGACGCGAGCGACTCGGCGGCGGTCTGCCCTTCGGCCGGGCGGTCGAAGTTCGACCCGGTGCGCAGGACCGCGACGCGGTCCATCTGCACCCGGCCCGCCGCGTCGGCACGCTCCAGCGCGGCCAGCGTCGCGTTGTCCTCCATCTGCGTGGTGCAGTAGGTCCCGGCCCCGTCGGTCAGCTGCGCCACCCGGTCCTCGACCTCGGCTGCGATGACGGCGCCGTGCCAGTAGGTGTCGGCCGACACCGTGTCGCAAAGGCTGACGAAGGGCGCGCGCTGTGCCGCCTCCTGCGTGTAGGTCGCCCGATATTCGGCGGCGGTATCGCCATCGGCCAGAGCCACGTCGCGGGTGATGTCAAAGGCCCGCTGCGCGAGGTCGGCGTTCAGCGCATAGACTTCGGTCCCCGCCGACCAGCCGCCTTCGGCCTGTCCCGGTTCGGCGGTACCGAGATCGAAGGCACCGGTTGTCCAGCCCTGGGGGATCTCGCGAGGATCGATCTGGTGGCGCAATCCGCCGTCCACCACGTAACGTGCCCAGTGGGCCGAGCCCAGCGTGCCCTCTTCGGGGTCCACGCCGCCGATCCCGGCGACGACGACATAGCTGTCGGAGAGGTCGATCTCGTCAGCAAGCGCCACCGCCGCGACCGACGCCGCGGCATTGGCGAAGCCCATCGTCGTCGTCATCACGCACAGGTCTTCGTTGCAGTGCAGCTCGGGCGCGCTTGCCGGAAGCCCGGGCACGGCGACCGCGGTATCGAGGGTGAGCGCATCTTGCCAGGGCTGGGTTTCGCCCGCGAACATGGTGATGACGAGCACCTTGGGCGCCACCGGCTGCTGCGCCTCTTCCTGCGCGGCAACAGAGAGCGGGACGATCGCGGTCGTGGCGGCGAGAAGAGCGGTCCTGAACGGCATGACTGGTTTCCTCTGATTGGCAATCCCGGAATCGGACCCTGCCGCTATCCCCGACGCCGGGGCCGGGGGCAATCGCCGCCCGATCAGCAGGTGGGGGCCGCCTCCCCCCTCTGCCCGCAAAACGGGCAGACGACGCAGACCTGCCCAAGAATGCCGCAAGAGAGCCGCATGAGGGGCATCGCCCAGCCGCGACGTCCGCCCGCGCCTATCCCGGGTCGCGGCAACCGGCCCGGCCGCCCCGACATCGGCTGCGGGCGACCGAGGGTCAGCCCCGGCCCGTCACGCCCCCTGCCGGAAGCCGCGCAGCGCCGGAAGCACGGCGCCCAGATCCGCCGCTTCGCCCGCGCCGAAGGCGAAGTAGACCGAGCGGAACAGCGTGTAGAGCCGGTCGTAGGCCGCGACAGCCTCGCCGCGCGGCTCGTAGATCCGGTGCGGCGGGGCCAGCCGGTCCTGCGCGGACTCGTAACCGTCGAACACACCGGCGGCGAGGGCGGCGAAGATGCAGGCGCCGACACCCGTGGGGGATTGCCGCGGCACATGCACCTCGGTCCCCAGCACATCGGCGTAGATCTGGTTCAGCGCCGCGTTCTTCTGCGGGATGCCGCCGCCGTTCATCACCCGGTTCACGACGACGCCGTGCTCCTTCATCCGGTCGATGATCAGCCGGACATGCATCGCCATCCCCTCGATCGCGGCGTGAAGTTCGTCCGCGGCGGTGTGGTGCAGGTCCCAGCCCAGCGTGATGCCGCCCAGGTCGGACCGCACGAGCACGGTGCGGTCGCCATTGTCCCAGACCACGCGCAAAAGTCCGGTCGACCCGGGGGCCCGCGTCTCGAACCCCGCCGACAGCGTTCCCACGTCCGAGCCCGCGCGCGTGGCGATCGCCTCGAAGATGTCGCCGGTGGCGGATTGCCCGGCCTCGACCCCGATCTGGCCCGCGACGACGCTGCCCGGCACCGCGCCGCAGATCCCCGGCACCGGGTCGATGCCCGGCGGCGCGATCGAGATCATGCAGGTCGAGGTGCCGACAACGTTGACCAGATCCCCCGGCCCGCAGCCGCAGGCGATGGAATCCCAGTGCGAATCGAAAGCGCCGAAGGGGATCGGGATGCCCGCCCGCAGGCCCAGCCTTTCGGCCCATGTCGCGGAGAGGTGTCCGGCAATCTTGTCGGAGGTGCCGAAACGCCCGCCCAGCCGGTCGTTGATCCCGTCAAGCAGCGGATCGACGCGCGACAGGAAGTCTTGCGGAGGGAAGCCGCCCCAGGCCTCGCCCCACATCCACTTGTGCCCCATCGCGCAGACCGAACGCGGCAGGTCGTCGATCGTCGCGCCGGTCAGCGTGGCGACCAGCATGTCGCAGTGTTCCAGCGCGGTCGCCACGCGGTCGCGCTTGTCGGGGTTGTGGCGCAGGAAATGCAGAAGCTTGGCGTAGCCCCATTCGTGGCTGTAGACGCCCCCGCACCAGCGGATCGCCTCGATCCCCTCGTGATGGGCGCGGCGCGTGATCTCTTCGGCCTCGGCATGCGCGGTGTGGTCGCACCAGAGGTAATAGTCGTCGAGCGGTCGCAGATCCGCATCCACCATTACCACGCTCGACCCGGTGGTGTCGGCGGCGAAGGCGGCAATCTCGGTGCCGTCGATACCCGCGGCGGCGATGGCCTGCCCCATCGCGGCGACAAGCGCGTCCATGTGATCGTCGTGCGACTGCTTGGCGGCCAGCGGCTCGGCCTGCGAGCGTTTCAGGGGATATTCCCCGATACCCGTGCCCAGCGTTTCGCCCGTGTCGGTCTGCATCAGCGTCACGCGGACGCTGAGGGTGCCGAAATCTGCCCCTGCGACGATGGTCATGCGGGCTCTTCCTGGCCGTAGGTGGCGGCCTGACCGTGCTTGCGCAGGAAATGCCGGTCGCGCAGCGCCGTGGGCAGGCTTTGCAGATCGGGGCGCAGCTGCATCGAATACCATGCCATGCGCGCGCATTCCTCGAGGATATGGGCGTTCATCGCGGCCTCGGCCGGGGTGCGGCCCCAGACGAAGGGCCCGTGGCCCGCGACCAGCGCCGCCGGGATCTCCATCGGGTCGAGGTCGGTGAAGCTGTCGATGATCGCCTGCCCGGTCGAGGCGACGTAGCTGTCGCGGATCTCGGTTTCGGTCAGGTGGCGGGTGACGGGCACCGTGCCGCGGAAATAGTCGGCATGGGTGGTGCCGAAGCAGGGGATCGGCACCATCGCCTGCGCGAAGATCGTGGCAAAGGTCGAATGCGTATGCACCACGCTACCGATGCCGTCGAAGGCGCGGTAAAGCAGCAGGTGCGTGTCGAGGTCCGAGGACGGCTTGTAGTGGTTGTCGACCAGCGCCCCGTCCAGCCGCACCGTCACCATGTCCTGCGGGCTCATCGTGTCATAGGGCACGCCGCTGGGCTTGATCGCGACAAGGCCGCTGTTCCTGTCGATCCCGCTGGCATTGCCGAAGGTCGCCATCACCAGCCCGGTGCGGACGGTGTCGAGGTTCGCCTCGCAGACGGCGGCCTTGAGGTCGGTCAGGTCCATGGTGCTTCCCTTTCGTTGGTCGTGCGGCCTGCGCCGCCCCCCGGGGGAACGGCGCAGGCCCTGTCGCTTAGCGTTCGGCGGTCCAGCCCTGGTACTCGTCCACGTTCTCGGCGGTGATGAGCTCGGGGGCGATCAGCTTGGTATCCTCGGCCGGCGGGTTGCCCTGGAAGACGTCGTAGGACAGGCGCATCGCCTCGGCGGCCATGCCATAGGGGTCCTGGCTGGCCGAGGCCTTCATCAGCGCGCCCTCGGTCTTCAGCGCGTCCTCGGTATCGGGGGCGCCGTCGACGCCGGTGATGATGACGTCGGTGCGGTTCAGCTGACGCGCGGCCAGCTGAGCGCCCAGCGCCATCGGGTCGTTGGCGCCGAAGACGGCGTCGAGATCGCTGAACCGGGTCAGCAGGCCTTGCATGACCTGCAGGCCGCCATCGCGCGAGCCCATGCCGTTCTGGTCGTCCGACAGGACCTCGATGCCGTCGGCCGCGGCGAAGACGTCCGAGCAGCCCCGGAAGCGGTCGTTCAGCGACGACGACGAGGGGCCCTTGATGATCGCCACGTTGCCTTCGCCGCCCAGCTGCTCGACGATGTATTCGCAGGCGATGGTGCCGGCGGCGACGTTGTCGGTCATCACCGTGACCTCGGCGCCCGGCGCGGATACGTCGAAGGCGCCGACGGTGATGCCCGCATCCTTGGCGCGCTGCACCGCGGGGGCGATGGCGCTGTCATCGACCGCGTTCAGCATGATGATGTCGACGCCCGAGGCGATGAAGTTGTCGATCTGGCTGACCTGCTTGTTCAGGTCGTAATCGGCCGAGACCGCGGTGATCTGGACGTCCGGATTGATCTCTTCGGCGGCGTCGGTGATGCCCTCGATCGTGGCGACGAAGAACGGGTTGCCCAGAAGGCCGACCGAGATACCGACGCTTTCCAGCGTCTTGTCGTCCTGCGCGTGGGCCGTGGCGGCCAGTCCGACCGCCATCGCGGTCCCGAGTGCGAGCTTGTTCATGATACGCATTGGTTTCTCCTCCGGTTTGCGTTTCGTCTTGGCGGGCGCGGGATGCGCCCTCAGGTCCGGGCGCCGCTCTTGATGCGGTAGCGGTCCAGCGCCACGGCGGCGATGATGACCAGACCCTTGATGATGTACTGCCAGATGTCGGACACGCCGGTCAGGATCAGCCCGTTCGACAGCACCGCGATGATCAGCGCGCCGATCAGCGTGCCCCAGATCGACCCGATGCCGCCGATCAGGCTGGTGCCGCCCAGGATCACCGCCGCGATCGCGTCCAGTTCGTAGGCCTGGCCCAGTTGCAGGCCGTTGGCCGCGTAGAGACGCGCCGCCGACATCACGCCGCCCAGACCCGACATCAGGCCGGAAAAGCCATAGACGAAGAGCAGAACCAGCCAGACCTTGATGCCGGTCAGGCGCGCGGCCTCCTGGTTGCCGCCGACGGCGTAGATCCAGGTGCCCAGGATGGTCGAGCGCAGGATGAACCACGACAGCAGGATCACCCCCAGCGCGATGATCGCCAGCCAGGGCACGCCGAGGAAATCGCCGTTGCCGAGGAAGGCGAAGGGCAGGTTCGAGTTGAAGACGGTGGTATCGTCGCCCATCAGCCGCGCGATCCCGCGCACCGCGGTCAGCGACCCCAGGGTGACGATGAAGGGCGGCAGCTTCAGGAACGCGATCAGGATCCCGTTGAAGAGCCCGAAGGCCAGCCCTAGCGCCATCCCCATCGGGATGCCAAGCATGCCGTAGCCGTCGAGCAGCGACACGGTCACCGCCCCCACCGCCGAGGCGGCGAGGATCGAGCCCACCGACAGGTCGATGCCGCCGGTCAGGATGACGAAGGTCATGCCCGCGGCCAGCACGATGTTGATCGACGCCTGCTGCATGACGATCGAGATGTTGTTCACGGTCAGGAACTTGCCGCTGAGCAGTTCGAACCCGATCGCCAGCAGGATCAGCACGGGCAACATGCCGAGCGCCATGATCGAGGTTTTCAGCGCCGCACGTTTGCCGCCGCTCGAAGACGTGGTGGTATCGGTCATAGGCCTTCCTTCTCTGCGATCCTGGGCGTCCCGGTCCGCGCCCGTTCGGACGCGCCGGTGGACAGGGCCATGATGTCGGTCTGTTCGATGGCGCGGCCCGGCTCTGCCTTCACCTCGCCCGCGATCTTGCCTTCGCGCATGACGAGGCAGCGGTCCGAGATGCCGATGATCTCGGGCAGTTCGCTCGACACCACGACGATGGCCAGCCCCTCGCGGGCCAGCTCGTCGATCAGGCGATAGATCTCGGACTTGGCGCCGACATCGACGCCGCGCGTGGGCTCGTCCAGCATCAGTACCTTGGGCTGCGCTTCCAGCAGGCGGGCCAGCAGCACCTTTTGCTGGTTGCCGCCCGAAAGCGACCCCGCGTTGGCCCGAACCGACGGCGCGCGGATGCTGAGCGCGTCCAGCGCGGCCTTTGCCCGCCGCGTCGCCGCGCCGAAGTTCCGCAGCCCGCCGGGGCGCGCGTCCTCTTCGGCCACGGCCATGTTGATGTTGTCCGACAGCGTCATGTCGAGGAACAGGCCCAGGTCCTTGCGGTCCTCGGTCAGGTAGGCGATGCCGTGGGCCAGCGCCGCGCGGGGCGACCGGGGCGTCACCTCCTGCCCGTTCAGCCAGACCTTGCCGCTGGTCGCGGGGTCGGCGCCGTAGATCAGCCGCAACAGCTCGGTCCGGCCCGAACCGACCAGCCCCGCGACGCCAAGAACCTCGCCCCGGCCAACCTCGAACGAACACCCCTTTACCTTGGTGCCGTCGCCCATGTCCTCGACCCGCAGCACCGTCTCGCGGTCCTTGTCGCCGGCGACATGTTCCTTCTTGTAGAAACTCGACAGATCGCGCCCGACCATCATCGACACCAGCCTGTCGGCCTCGATCTCTTCCTTGTCCAGCGTGCCCACGTATTCACCGTCGCGCAGCACCGAGCAGCGGTCGGAAAGCTGGTAGATCTCGTCCATCCGGTGGCTGATATAGACGATGGCGATGCCGTCGCGCTTGAGCCCCGCGATGACGTCGAACAGCTTCTCGGTCTCGCGCTCGGACAGCGAGGTGGTGGGTTCGTCCATCACGATGATCCTGGCATCGGTGGACAGCGCCCGCGCGATCTCGACCAGCTGCCGTTCGCCCAGCGAAAGGCGCGACACCGTGGTCGCCGCGTCGAAGCTGACGCCCAGCCGATCGAGGATCGGCCGCGTCCGCTCCATCATCTGGCGCCGGTTGACGATACCGCCGCTATGCGGCTCGGCCCCGAGAAAGACGTTCTGCGCGACGCTGAGGTTCGGGGCCAGCGTCAGCTCCTGGTAGATCACGGCCACGCCGCGCGCCTTCGACGCCTTGGGATCGCCCAGCGGGATCGGCTTGCCGTCGACCAGCACCTCGCCCCCCGCGTCGGGGGTGTGGGCGCCCGACAGGACCTTCATCAGCGTGGACTTACCCGCGCCGTTCTCGCCCATCAGCGAATGCACCTCGCCGCCGTAGACCTGCAGCGATACGCCCTGCAGCGCCTTGATCGGCCCGAAGGTCTTGGAGATGTCACGCATCTCCAGAATGGGAACGTCAGCTGTCATGGTCGCACCTCCGGGTCGGCGATGGTCAATTGGACGCCCGCGTCCTCGATCATCTGGCGGTGCGCATCGTCCAGACCGCTGTCGGTCACGATCCGGGCCACGCGCCAGAGCGGCAGCGCCACCGATGGG
Source organism: Mesobaculum littorinae (assembly GCF_004011175.1). Classification (GTDB taxonomy): domain Bacteria; phylum Pseudomonadota; class Alphaproteobacteria; order Rhodobacterales; family Rhodobacteraceae; genus Tranquillimonas; species Tranquillimonas littorinae. The sequence continues at coordinate 311,295 of NZ_RQXX01000004.1, forward strand.
GGACGCTCTTCGAACTTGCGGCTGTCGACGAGCAGAACCACTTCGTTCGCTCTATCCGCGAAGTGTTGTACGAATTTCACGAGAAGCGGGTGCGATTCAAGGATTCCCTTGGCGCTGACGCCCAGCGCGCCGACAAAGAACTGCTGGGCGAAGAATTCGGTGTCCAGCCCGCTGGGGTCGTAAAGCAGCCCCGGCTCGCGGTGCAGGTCGCCGCCGCCGACGGTCACCTGGCAGGTGCCGTGTTCGCCCAGATAGGCGGCCAGCGGCATGGAATGCGTGGTGACGCGGACATTGCGGTCGGCGATGCGGACCCCGAAATGGAAGCAGGTCGACCCGGCATGCACCACGATCTGGCTGCCGTCGCGCACCAAGTCACAGGCCGCGGCGGCGATGGCGCGCTTTGCGTCCACCGCGATGTCGCGGTTGTCGGCGAAGGGCAGCGCGACGGGGCGGCTTTGCAGCGCGCCCTCCAGCGCGGTGACGCCACCGTAGACCCGCGTCGCCAGGCCGGCCGCCGCGAGCTTTTCGATATCGCGGCGCACGGTGGCGGCCGAGGCGTCGACCAGCGTCGTCAGCTCGTTGACCGATAGAAACGGTCGCTCGCGCAGGGCCTCGAGCACGGCCTGATGTCGGCGATGTTCGTCCATGATCCTCCGGGACCGGCAGCTCCCCCTGCCGAACAGGCCAACCATGACGCATCACAATCATGAAAGCAAGAGTTCAGTCGAACACATGCGCAGGTGTGATCATTGTCGATCAGATGGCGATAAAGATGGGGCAAATTACGGGGGTACAGAAGATCACATGCGATCAGCGTGGCGCGCTGCAGGCATGGCGTGGTGCCGCATGGCACAGGGTCTGCAGCACGACGGGTCGCGCCATCGGCCCGGGCGATCCGGGACGCGCCGCGCAATCGCGGATGGGGATCATGAGAACGGGGCCGCACGAAAGGAGTGCGGCGCGACAGGCGCGGCCCGCCGATGCCCCCCCCCTTCATCGATGCACCTGCCGCGCGGCGCGCGAAAGCGCGGGGGAGGCCACCGCCCCTTTCCGGGGAGGTCGCGGGGTCTCAGGCCATGCGCAGGGACAGCGACATGCCGCCCTTGCCAAAGCCCAGCAGGCTGGTGACGTAGCCGGGTGCCGCCACGCTGTCGAGGAACCCGGCGATCTCGGCCCGCTCGGGGTCGATGTTGTCGGCCACGACCAGCGCCCGCGGGGCCAGCCGCGGCGTCAGCATCTCCAGCACCGGGACGTAGAGGTCCTTCGCCCCGTCGAGGAACAGCAGGTCGATGGGCCCGTCGGGATCGGCGAGCGTCTGGCGCGCATCGCCCACGCGGATATCGGCGACCAACCCGGCCTCGGACAGGTTCTGCCGGGCGCGGGCGGCCTTTTCGGGATGGAACTCGGACCCCGTGACCATGCCCCCGGTCTCGTCAGCCGCGGCAGCGAGATAGAGCGTCGAGATCCCGAAGGACGTCCCGAACTCGACGATCTGCCGGGCGCCCGAGCCGACGGCCAGCGCGTAAAGCCAGCGCCCCTGGTCGGGCCGGATCGACAGGTACCGGGTGCGGTGCATCTCGGAGGTGCGGAAATCCGCCATGTCGCCCTGTGGCGGACGGGGCTGGCCGCGCTGCGCGCGGGCGGCGGCGTGTTCGCGGTCGAGGATCGCGGCAAGGGCGGGATCTGTCAGGCGCATGTGACCTCCTTCAACGGGTCAGAACGACGGGACAGTCGCGGGCGGGGTGCGGCAGGATGCAGACGTCCTGGCGGTAGACCCGCGCGACAAGCTCTTCTGTCAGCACTTGCCACGGCGGCCCCTCGGCTACGATGCGTCCGGCCTGCATCAGCACGATGCTGTCGGCATGGGCCGCCGCGAGGTTGAGATCGTGCAGCACCGCGACGACGGTCGCGCCCTCGGCGGCCATCCGGCGGGCGGCGGCCAGCACCCTCTCCTGGTGGCGCAGGTCGAGCGCGGCGGTCGGTTCGTCCAGCAGCACGACGTCGGTCTGCTGCACCGCGACACGGGCGAAGGTGGTGCGCGCCTGTTCTCCGCCCGACAGGGTCTGTGCATTGCGATGCGCCATGTGCAGGATCTCGGCCTGCGTCATCTCGCGTTCGACGATGCGCGCGTCCTCGGCCACCGGCAGGTCGCGGAAGGCGCGCCCCATCGCCACGACCTCTTCGACCGGATAGCCGAAGCGGATCTCTGAGCCCTGCGGAAACACCGCGCGGACTTGCGCCAGGCGGCGCACCGACATCCGGGCCAGCGGCGTGCCCGACAGCGCGACCCGGCCGGCGTCGGCCTCTAGGTCCCCGGCGATCACCGACAGCAGCGTCGACTTGCCCGCCCCGTTCGGCCCGACGATCACCGTCAGGCTGCCCGGCAGGCAGGTCAGGTCTACCGCGTCCAGCAGCGTCTTGGCCCCGATGCGCAGGGTGACGTTCTCGACCCGGATCATGCGCCGCGCCCCTGCCCCTGGCCGCGCCAGATCATCCACAGGAAGAACGGCCCGCCGAGTGCCCCCATGATGACACCGATCGGCACCTCGTTCGGCGGATCGAGCGTGCGCGCCGCCATGTCGGCCAGCATCACCAGCAGCCCCCCGCCCCCGGCGGAGAACGGGATCAGCCAGCGGTGCCCCGGCCCGATCATCAGGCGGAAGAGATGCGGCACGACCAGCCCGACGAACCCGATGGTGCCGGCGAAGGACACCGCCGCCGCGACCAGCAGCGCGGTCACGAAGATCAGCTTGCGTCGCAGGATCTTCACGTCGACACCCAGGTGACGCGCCTGCCGTTCGCCCAGAGCCAGCAGGTCGAGCGGCCGCGACCAGCGCATCAGCAGCGCGATGCCCACGACGGCGGGCGGCGTGACGATGGCCAGCGTGACCCATCTCGCGGTCGACAGCGACCCCATCGACCAGAAGGTCAGGCTTTGCAGCTGGTCGGCGGTGGCGAGGTAGGTCAGGAACCCCGCGACCGCGCCGCCGATGGCGTTGACGGCGATCCCCACCAGAAGCAACCGCGAATTGTCGCCCCCCGCCACGCCGGGCCGAGCCAGCGCGTAGATGACGAAGGTGGTGCAGGTGCCCGCCACGAAGGCGCCCACCGGAAGGGTCCAGATGCCGAAGGTCGAGATCTGCAGGATGATCACCGCCATCGCGCCCAGCGACGCCCCCGAGGACACGCCGACGATGCCGGGATCGGCCAGCGGGTTGCCGAACAGCCCCTGCATCGCAGCGCCGCAGGTGGCGAGGCTGGCACCCACGACCACCGCCATCAGGCTGCGGGCCAGCCGCAGGTCCCAGACGATGGCGGCGTTCAGCGTCTCGTCGGGCGTCATCTCGGACGGGCCCAGCTTCGACAGCAGCGCCGCGGCGAGCTCCGAAGGCGACAGCGGGATCGCCCCCACCGCGACCGACGCCATCAGCGTCGCCACGAACAGCGCCGCCACCGCCCAGGCCAGAAGCGGGCGGCGGTCGGCGGGGCGACCGGCGGGGCGATCGGGCCGTGCGAAGGCGGTATCGCCCGCCTCGCTCAAGGGAACATCTCCGCCAGCGCCCCGGCCAGCGCCCGCGTGGCCAGCCCCGACGACGCCGCATCGGCCCGGACGTGCAGGTCCTGCATGACGATGGCGCGCGCGCCGCGGCCCGCGGGCGTCTGCGCCAGCCCCGGGTAGCCTTCCCAGATCCCGTCGACGCCGCCGAAGGCCTCAAGCTCGCTCTCCGAGATCAGGATGACGTCCGGCGCCATCATCAGCACGCCCTCGGGCGTGACCGAGCGGTAGCGGTCCATCCCGACCTCGGCCGCGGCATTCACCGCGCCCACACGCTCGATCAGGTTGTGAACCCCGGTGCCCGCCCCCCCGGCCGAGAAATTGCCGCCCGCCCCCTGTTTCGACGCATGCAGGATGCGCAGCGGCGCACCGCCCGCCCCGACGCCGGATTCGGCCGCGGCATCGGCGTAGCTTTGCCGCATCTGCGCAATCAGCGCCGCTCCCCGGTCCTCGAGCCCCAGGTGCCCGGCCATCAGCGCGACCTTCTCGGTCGCGGGGCGGGTACGGTTGACGATGTCGGTGTCGATCCCGACCCGTTCCAGACCGGCGCGCAGGGTGTCGAAACGGACATTCGCCGTCAGCACCTTGCCCGGCCGCATCCCGACGATGCCCTCGACCCCGGCCCAGTCGCGCACCTTGTAGGGCGTCTCCTCGATCCCCGGCAGGTCGATGGCGGCGGGCCGCGCGAGGATGCGGTCGGCGGCCCCCAGCGCGACCGCGATCTCGACCAGCTCGGCATCGAGAAGGACCAGGTCGCGCGGGGCCTCGGGCGCGCTTTCCGGGCCGTAGAGGTCCGGGTAGGCGGGGATGTCGGTTATGTCGATCACCTCGGCCCTTGCGCCCGCCGCGAAACCGGCGAGCGCGAAGGTGACGACGACGGCAAGGGTCGCGGCAAAGACGGCGGCGCGTATGGGGGCGCGGGGGGCTGTGTGTGGCATGGCGTCCCTTCCGCTCAGAACCGGCTGGTCAGGCCGACGTAAAGCCGCCGCCCGGCCAGCGAGCGGTCGCTGAGCTCGGTGTCGTAATCGGTGTCGAAGACGTTCGAGAGGTTGACCGAGGCGCGCACGTTGTCACGGATGTCATAGTCGAAGCCTGCATCGACCAGCGTGTAGGCCGGGATCTCCTGCGCCGAGCGGCCGATGGTCGTGGTGTCGCCGCGATACTTGACCTTCCCCCAAAGACCGTAGGGCGCGTCGTCCGGCGACCAGCGGACGCCGAAGTTGGCGGCATGGGCCGGCAGGCCGTTGAAGCGATCGCCCGCGCCGTCGCCGCTGGTGATCTCGGAGTCCGAGTAGGTGTAGTTCGCGGACAGGTCGAAATCGCCGACCGGCATGTCGAAGGTCAGTTCGGCACCGTTCAGCTCGGCCTCGTCGCGGTTCACGTATTCCGAGATGTAGACGTAGTTGTCGACGGCGCCGAAGCTGCAGGTGCCGTTCAGCTGTCCGTCGGCCTCGTACCGGTCGGCCTCGGGCGTGTCGCAGATCACGTCGCGGTCGATCTTGTTCTCGAAGGAGGTGTGGTAGACCGTGGCGCTGGCCTGGATGCCGCGCGGCCCTTCCCAGACCAGCCCGAATTCGTAGTTGGTGCTTTCCTCGGGCTGCAGGTCGGTGTTGCCGACGTCGAGCGCGTTGCTGCCGCGCCCGCCCGACGGTTCGGCGATGCCGGCATCGGCCTGCTTGAGCTCGGGCACCCGGTAGCCCCCGCTGACACCGCCCTTCAGCGTCAGCGCCGGCGTCAGGTCGTAGACGCCGTAGACGCGCGGGGTCACGTTGCTTCCGTAGTTTTCGTTATGGTCGTAGCGCAGGCCCAGCGTCAGGGCGAACCTGTCGGTAAGGTCGATCTCGTCCTCGGCGAAAAGCGCGGCATGCCAGCGGTCGAGATCGGTCGAGATCGAGGGGGAGAAGCGGTTTTCGTCGTGTTCGGTCCGCTCGGTCGCGTAGTCGGCGCCGAAGGTCAGCGTCTGGCGGGCCAGATACATCGTGGTCTTGGTGTTCAGCTGCGTCTTGCCGTAGCTCGAGGTGTAGTCGCCGTTCTCGATGTCGACGGTCTCGTCGATCAGGAAGGTCGTCGTCTCATGGCCCTGCCCCCACTGCATCCGGTGGGTCACGCCGTAGTTGGTATAAGTGTTCTCGACCTCGCCGACCGACACCTCGCCCCGCCGCAGAAGCGCGTTCTCGAAGGATTGCTCGGTCTGCGAGAGGTTGAATTTCAGCTCGTGGTCGTCGTTGACGGCCCAGGTCAGGGTTCCGCCCAGCGTGCGGCGGCGCGACTCCGCCTCGCCGGGGATGAACGCGTCGGCCTGCTGGGAATGGGTCTGCCCGTAAAGGCTGAGCCCGACCGAGCTGCTGACCGGTCCCGACAGGTAGAACCGGCCCTGGTGGGAGTCGCCCGCGTCGCCGTCTTCGGGCAGGGTGGTGCCGATGGTGACCTCGCCGCCCCAGTCGTCCGGCACGGGCTTGGTGATGACATTGATGACCCCGCCGGCGGCGTCGGTGCCGTAAAGCGACGACATCGGCCCGCGGATCACCTCGATCCGGTCGATGGCCGATGCGGGCGGCAGAAAGCCCGCCTTCTGCCCGCTGCCGAAGCCGTTGTAGAAAGCCTCGCCCGTCGAGCCGATAGGGCGGCCGTCGACCAGCAGCAGCACGTAGTCCTCGCCCAGGCCGCGGATGTTGATCTCGTCATTGCCCAGCTTGCCGCCGCCTTCGAGCGCGACGCCGGGCACATCGTCCAGCGCGTCGGTGATCGTCTCGTAGGAGCCATCGGCCAGGTCTTCCCCCTCGACCACGGTGATCGAGGCCGGGGCGTCGGCGATCAGCTGCTCGTAACCGGCGGCGGTCAGGACGACCGTGCCGAGATTGGCGAAATCCCCCGCGACCTCCTCCTGCGCCTGCAGGCCGCAAAGCGGTACGGCGCCAAGCGCGATGGTGACGAATGCAAGCTTCTGCCGTCTCGGCATGGGGGCCTCCCTGACCTATGCGCGCACCCGTCCGGCCCCGCCGAAGGACCCCGGCAGACGGAAAACACGGCTCGCGTCTCTTAAAATAAACCTTACTGATTCAATAAGGTAATCCCGGGATACTGAGGGGGCCGAAAGGTTTCAAGCCATACATGATATTTTTTGTCAGGAATATGGTGCGAACTCATGCAGGTCTGCCGTTCCCCCAAGTAAGCCAATGAAAAAAGTTGTTTTCCGGTCACGTTACCCAGCGCGCGGCCCGGCTTTTCGGGTCTTGGGGCGGTTACTGTCCGCCCTTACGGCGCAGCCGCCAAACGAAGAACACTTCGCCGACCAGTCGGGTGGGATACCGATGAGTATGTCCCCGGACCGCATGACGGTCCGGGCGACGATATCGGCCCGGATCAGGAACACCGCCCCCGCCAGCATGGCGGCGGGGATCACGCGGGCGTTGTCGCCGAAAACGCCCAGCCGGACCATGTGCGGCACCATCAGCCCCACGAACCCGATGCACCCGGGAAAGATCGGCACATTGGCGATCGCCATGACGATGAGGGACACCGCCACCCCGGTCAGGACAAGCCTGTCCGCCCCCGCCGCGCGGGTGAAGCTGATCACGCCCAGCACCAGAAGCGCGGCGCCCAGGGCGGCCCCGCGCCCGGGTGCAGACTGACGGGGTTCAGGATGCCCACGCCCCACGACATCCGGTCGAGCATCTGGGTCGCCGGCACCGGCCGGGACGCGTCGTCGGGCATCGCGGCGGGCGCGGGAACGGTGGGCACGGCCTGCAACGGCGCGGCACGGGCCGCGAGGCCAATCTCCGATGTTCCAGACTTGACGGCCCCGACCAGCCAGGGGCCGCCCTGCTTTGCACCGGCCTGAACCGGGCCCTCCGTCCCGTCGACGTCCAGCCGCCGCCGTTTACCGTCCCGGCCCCGCGGCGGCCGGATCGGACAGTTCGACCACGTCAACGCTTTCGGCCAGCCCCGCGCCCGGCACCTCGCGCAGGTGCAGCATAGCAAGGCTTTGCTCCAGCGTGGCGCGCGGCACGTCCCGCGCAATGATGACGACGCGCGAGGTGCTGTCGCCCTCGGGCCAGTCCTTCAGCGGCACGGGCTGGTCGAAGAGGTGTTGCACGCCGTGGAAGACGAAGGGCGTGGGCAGGCCTTCCAGATGCACGATTCCCTTCGAGCGCAGGATATCCGCCCCCCGTCGTGCAACGAGCGTTTCGAGCCAGTGGTCGAACACCTCGGCCGGGATCGGGGTGTCGAGCGTGACCGAGGCGGTGACGATCCGGTCATCCGTCGCATGGTGCGACACGGCAGGCATCGCCAGCGGTGCGGGCCGGGGCCCGGCCAGCCCCGAAAGGCCCGACAGCCCCGCCAGCGGATCGGCCACGGGCGCCGCGGGGGGATGCGACGCCCCCCCGCCCAGCCAGTCGAGCGCCTGCCCCGCCGGCATCGGGGCCCGCGCGGCCCCCAATCCGAAGAGCGCCCCCGACGCAACCCGGCCCTTATCGGCCCAAAGGCGCGGCGCGGTCCCGTTCAGCCGGTCAAGCCGCGCGTCCAGCGCGCGAAGCTCGGAGGCCGAGGCAAGGTCGCGCTTGGTCACCACGATCCGGTCGGCCATCGCGACCTGCGCCTGTGCCTCGGCATGGCGGTCCAGCGTGCGCGGCCCCAGCAACGCATCGACGGCGGTGACGATCCCGTCCAGCACATAGTTCGCGGCCAGCGTCCTGTCGGTCAGCAGCGTGTGGTAGATCGGCCCCGGGTCGGCAAGCCCCGTGGTTTCGATCACCACACGGTCGAAGACAAGTTCCTGTCGCGACCGCCGCGCCAAAAGCGACATCAGCGTGTTGGCCAGCTCTCCCCGCGTGGTGCAGCAGACGCACCCCGCCGGCATCAGGACGACGTCGTCGGCCGCTTCCTCGATCAGGTCATGGTCCAGCCCGGCCTCGCCGAATTCGTTGACCACGACGGCGATACGCCCCCCGGCCGGATCGTTCAGCAGCCGGTTCAGAAGCGTCGTCTTGCCGGCGCCGAGAAAACCGGTGAGCAGCGTGACGGGGATCGGAGGGACCATTTCGCACCTTCTGACGGATCATTTCTGATTATTATGTAATACTGTTACAAATCGACATGCAAGCCGGCTGCGCCCCGGGCGCCAAGGGCTTTTGCGGCCCGACCGCAACCCGACCCGGCCCGATCCTGGGATGCCGCAGAAGGTGACCGGACAGATCCCGGGGCCGCATGCGCGCCCCGGGGGTGGATCATGCCAGGCGGGCCGTCCGCGCGGTCAGGTCCGGTCGTCCTTGGGCGAGCCCATCACGATGTAAGAGGTGATCGCGCTGACATGGCGTCGGGTGCCCAGAACCTCGGTATGAAACCGCTTGTAGTCGGCGAGGTCCGCGCTTTCGACGCGGAGCAGGAATTCGAAGGCCCCCGCGATGTTGTGACACTCGACCACCTCGGGGGCGAGGGCCATGGCACGCTCGAACCCCTCCTGCGCCTCCTTGGTGTGCAGCGACAACCCGACCATGACATAGGCCACGAACCCGCGGCCCATCCTCTCGGGGTCGGTCACGACGCGATAGCCCCGGATCACGCCACTGCGCTCAAGCTCCTGCACCCGGCGCAGGCAGGCCGAGGGGGACAGCCCCACCCGATCGGACAGCGCCACGTTGCTGATCCGCCCGTCGCGCCGAAGCTGGCGCAATATCTTCGCGTCTATCTCGTCCATCGCACGGTTTTATTGCGCCACTTCGCTCCAATGCCATATCTTTGACAGAAGCTTTCGCGAAGGCCGAAGTATCGTTGCACGAATGTCTCGCCATGCGGAGCGATCGATGAGCTTCCCCCTCCTGCCCGGCCTTCTGGGCTTTGCCTTTGCCGCCACGGTCACGCCCGGGCCCAACAACCTGATGCTGATGGCCTCGGGCGCGAATTTCGGCTTTCGCCGCACCCTGCCGCACATGCTGGGCATCGCCGGGGGCATTACCCTCATGGCGCTTCTGGTCGGGGTGGGACTGATGGCGCTGTTCGAGGCCGTGCCGAGCCTGAACCTCGTGCTCAAGGGCCTGTCGGTGATGTACATGCTGTGGCTTGCATTCAAAATCGCCACGGCCGCCCCGGTCAAGCAGAGCGCGACAGGGGGGCGCCCGCTGACGTTCCTGCAGGCGGCCGCGTTCCAGTGGGTGAACCCGAAGGCCTGGGCGATGTGCATGTCGGCGGTCACGCTTTATGCGCCCGACCGGTCGCTATTGTCAGTGGCCGTCGTGGCCGGGGCCTTTTCGGTGGTCTGCTTTCCGTCGATCTCGGTCTGGGCGTGGTTCGGAACCGTGGTCCGGCAGTGGCTGTCGAACCCCGTCCGGCTGCGGGTGTTCAACATCGCCATGGCGGCGCTGCTGGTGGCGTCGCTCTATCCCGTGCTGGGGCTCGGGGCCTGACGCCGGGGCCTGACGCAAAAGCCTGACGCGGGGGGCTGAACGCCGGGGACCTACACGGGAGCCAGACACGGGGGCCAGGGGGGCCAAGGGCGGGGCCAGGGGGGCCAAGGGCGGGGCCAGCCGGCCCCCGGCCCCGCCTGACCCAGGATGCCCCCCCCGCCCCGGGGCACCCGGACGCGGCTAGCTGCCCTTGAGGATCTTCGACAGGAACCGCCGGGTGCGGTCGTCCCTCGGCGCCGAAAAGAACCTGTCGGGCGGCGCGGTTTCGACGATCCGACCCGCCTCCATGTAGACGACGCGGTCGGCCACCTTGCGGGCGAACCCCATCTCGTGCGTGACGACAACCATGGTCATGCCGGCCTCGGCCAGGTCGACCATGACGTCGAGCACCTCCGAGATCATCTCGGGGTCGAGCGCCGAGGTCGGTTCGTCGAAGAGCATGATCCGCGGCTCCATGCACAGCGCCCGGGCGATGGCCACGCGCTGCTGCTGACCGCCCGAAAGCTGGCCGGGATACTTGCCGGCCTGTTCCGTGATGCGGACCCGGGCAAGATACCCCTGCGCCTTTTCCTCGGCGGTGGCACGCCGGGCCCCGCGCGACAGGATCTGCGGCAGGGCGCAGTTCTCAAGCACGGTCAGGTGCGGAAACAGGTTGAAATGCTGGAACACCATCCCCGTTTCGCGCCGCACGGCATCGAGGTTGCGCAGATCGTCGCCCAGCGCGACGCCGCCCACGACGATGGCGCCGCCGTCATGACGCTCAAGCTGGTTGATGCACCGGATCAGGGTCGACTTGCCCGACCCCGAGGGGCCGCAGATGACCACCCTCTCGCGCTCGGACACCTCCAGATCGACGCCGCGCAGGGCATGGAACTCGCCATAGACCTTGTCGAGTTCGCGGATCGCGATGGCAGGGCTCATCCATGCCTCCTTGATTTGACGCCGGTTTCGAGATGGGCGGAATAGACCGAGATCCCGAAGCAGATGACGAAGTAGATCAGCGCGACGAACAGGTACGCCTCGGTGCTGGGGGCGGGCCACGCGGGATCGGTGGCGGCGGAACGGGCGGCCGAAAGCATGTCGAACACCCCCACGATCAGCACCAGCGAGGTGTTCTTGACCATCACGATGGCGGTGTTGGTCAGGGGCGGGATCACGTTCTGGATCGCCTGCGGCAGGATGATGTGCCAGACCGTCTTCCAGTAGGGGATGCCCAGCGCCTCGGCCGCCTCCTGCTGCCCCCCGTCCAGACCCTGCAGCCCGCCGCGCAGCACCTCGGCCAGGTAGGCGGCGGCAAAGATCGTCAGCGCGGCCAGCGTGCGCCCCAGCTTGTCTACCGTCCAGTCGGGCGGCAGAAGCAGCGGCAGCAGGATCGCGGCGACGAAGAGCAGCCCCACCAGCGGCAGGCCCCGCACAAGCTCGATGATCGTGACGCTGATCGCCCGCGCCAGGGGAAGCCGCCCCCGCCGCCCCAGGGCCAGCAGCACCGCCAGCGGAAAGGCGAGGCCCAGCGACAGCACCGCCAGCAGCAGCGTGACCGGCAGGCCGCCCCATTTCGACGTCGGCACCGGCGGCAGGCCCAGCACGCCCCCGCCCATGAGCACCAGCATCGCGACGATGGCCCCGCCCCAGATCGCGATCAGCCGTCCGCCCCGGAGCCGCGGCGACAGCGAGGCCAGGATCATCGCGACGATCAGGGCGATCACGATCATGGCGCGCCACTGCTCGGACGGGGGATAGAGCCCGAAGAGGATCAGCCGGGATTTCGCGGCGACGAAGGCCCAGCAGGCCCCGCCATGCCGGCAGTCGCCGGGCGCGGCGACGTGCCAGTGGGCATCGAGCAGCGCCCAGTTCAGCGCAGGCAGCAGCATGACGATCGCCAGCGCCGCCAGCACCGTCAGCGCGGCCGACACCAGATCGCCGAACAGAAGCTTGATCAGCGGACGGCGGCGCGTGCGCGGCGGCAGGCGCGGGTCGGATGGCGTTGGAGCGGAGGGCGTGGGTGCGGCGCGATCCGTCATCGCGTCACCAGCGCCACGCGGGCGTTATACCAGTTCATGAACAGCGACACCGACAGGGAGATGGTCAGGAACACGCCCAGCATGACGAGGATGCTTTCGATCGCCTGCCCGGTCTGGTTGATGACCGTGTTCACCACCAGCCCCAGCTCGGGGTAGCCGACGGCGACGGCAAGCGTCGTGTTCTTGACGGTGGACAGATATTGAGAGGTCATGGGCGGCACGATCACCCGCAGCGCCTGCGGCAGGATCACCCGGAACATGATCTGGCGTTCGGTCAGGCCCAGGGCACGGCCGCCCTCCCACTGGCCCTTGCCGACCGCCTCGATCCCGCCGCGGATGATCTCGCCCACGAAGGCGGCGGTATAGAGCGTCAGGCCGAAGATGATCGCCGCGAATTCCGGCGACAGCTGCGTGCCGCCGCGAAAGTTCAGCCCCGCCATTTCGGGAAACGACAGCGCCAGCGGATGGCCCAGAGCGCGGGACATCCCCCAGAGCGTCAGGACTGCCCCCCCGGCGCAGATCGCGGCCCAGCCCGGGCGGCCCAGCGGCGGCCGGGGCCAGCGCAAGACCACCGCGATGGCCAGAAGGACGACCAGCACGCCCAGCCCCAGCAAGAGCCCGCCGCCCGGCGCAACGATCAGCCCCGGCGCGTAGACGCCCCGCAGGCTGAGAAAGACGCCCGGCAGGGGGTTCAGCGCCTCGCGCGGCGCGGGAAAGCTGGACGTCGCGATGCCGTACCAGAACAGCAGCTGTACGATCAGCGGCACATTTCGCATCACGGTGACGTAGATCCGGGCGAGCCCGCTCAGAAGCGGATTGTCGGACCGGCGCGACAGGCCCACGAAAAGGCCCAGCAGGGTGGCCGCCACGATGGTGATCGCCGACAGCCACAGCGTGTTTGTCACGCCCACGACATAGGCCCAGAAGAAGTCGTCGGCCGGCGTGTAGCTGACGACGCTTTCCGAAATCGGGAACCGCGCCGGGCGCCAGAGATAGTCGAACCCGGTGCGGATGCCGCGTTCGGCGAGGTTTTGCAGGGTGTTTCCCGCAATCCACCACAGCAGCGCCAGCAGACCGCCCAGCAGGGCGATCTGCACGGCCCAGCCGCGGACCCGGGACGAATACCACAGGCTGCGCAGCATCGGCTTACTGGAACGCCAGCGGGAACATCAGCCCGCCGTCCGAGAACAGCGCGTTGCGCCCCCGCTCAAGCTGCAGCGGGCTGTCCATGCCGACGTTCCTCTCGAACACCTCGCCGTAGTTGCCCAGCGCCTTGACGATCCGGTAGGCGAAATCCTCCGACAGGCCCAGCGCCGCGCCGTTGCCGGGATCGACGCCCAGGAAACGGCGGATGCGGGGATCGTCGCTGTCCATGTGGTCATCGATGTTGTCCTGCGTCAGCCCGAAGGACTCGGCCGCGATCAGCGCCTGGATCGACCAGTTGACGATGTCGAGCCACTGGTCGTCGCCATGGGCCACCGCGGGGGTCAGCGCATCGACATAAGGTGTCGCGGGAAAGATCAGGTAGTCGCCCGGAGCCTCGGCCATGGTCGCCCGGACCGAGGCCAGCGCCCCCGCATCCGTGATCAGTGCATCGCACCGGCCCGAAAAGAACGCCTGGCGCGCGGCGGTGGTGTTGTCGAAGACGACCGGCGAGAGGTCGAGATCGTGCTTCTTGGACACGTCGGCCACCACGACCTCGGTCGTCGATCCGGTCTGCACGCAGACCGTGGCGCCCTGCATGTCCTCGACCCGCTCGATGCCCAGGTCGCGCGGCATCATGAACCCCGTGAACTCAAAGTAGTTGGGGGTGGTGAAATTGATGCCGTTGGCGTCGCGCTGCAGCGTCCATGTCAGGGTGCGCGGCAGCATGTCGATCTCGCCCGTCTGCAGCGCGGGGATCCGCTGCTGGCCGGTCAGCGGCACGAAGTCCACCGCGTCCTTGTCGTCCAGCACCGCCACGGCCACCGCCCGGCAGGTTTCGATGTCGAGCCCGCGCCAGTAGCCGTCGTCGTCGGGGGCGCCGAAGCCGGGGGTGCCCTGGCTTGCGCCGCAGATCAGGCGGCCCCGCTCCTGCACGGTGTCGCGCGTGGATTGCGCCAGCGCCGGCAGCGCCAGGGCCGAGGCGCAAAGCGCCGTCATCACGATCATTCGTTTCATGTCGTCTCCTTGTTGGTTGGGGCACGGGGGTTGGCTCCCCCGCGTCGTTCTTTCGGGGTCCGGCCGGGGTCCGGTCGGTCAGCCCAGCGCGTCGAAGAACGCCGCCAGGTCGGTCCGCAGGTCCTGCGGATCCTCCAGCCCAACATTGACGCGCAGGATCGTGCGGCCGTTGCGCGGATGGTCGTGTCGGCGCGCCTGCGCCACCGACATCGGCGCCATCAGGCTGCGGGTGCCACCCCATGAGGCGCCGATCGCAAAGACCTTCAGCCCGTCCAGCGCCGCCTCGAGCCGCGCCTCCGCCCCCGCGGGCAGAACCACCGAGAAAAGCCCGCTGGACCCCGCGAAATCACGCGCCCAAAGGTCATGACCGGGGCTTGTCGGCAGGGCGGGGAACAGCACTTCGCCCGCGCCGCGGTCGTGCAGCTCCTGCGCCAGATCGGTGGCCACGCGCCCGACATGGGCCAGCCGCACCGCCATCGTCTCGATTCCGCGCAGCACCAGCGCCACCGCGTCGGGCGCGACGCCGAGGCCCAGCATCCGCATCGTGTCGCGCAGGCGCCGCCGCAGGTCGAGATCGCCGACCGTGACCGACCCCATCAGCAGGTCGGAATGCCCGCCGGGATACTTCGTCAGCGCCTGCATCGAGAAATCGATGCCGTGGGCGAGCGGCTTGAACAGCAGCGGCGTGGCCCAGGTGTTGTCGATGCCCGTCAGGATGCCGCGATCCCGCGCGATCGCGGCGATGGCGGGGATGTCCTCGACCTCCATCGTGGTCGAGCCGGGGGATTCGGTCCAGATCAGCCGGGTCTCGGGGCGGATCATCGCCGCGATCCGCGCGCCGATGCCCGGGGGGTAGACCGTCCAGTCGATCCCCCGGGGGGCCAGGAAATCGCGGCAGAAATTCGTGACCGGCGGATAGGCCGTATCGGGGATCAGCACGTGATCGCCGGGGTTCAGCACGGTCAGGAAGATCACCGCGATGCTGGCCTGGCCCGAGGGCATCAGCACCGTGCGCGCGCCGCCTTCCAGCGCGGTCAGCTGCGCCTCGAGCACGCGCTGCGTGGGCGTGCCGTGCAGGCCGTAGGAATAGCCGTCGAGATCGCGCTTGCCGCGGCTCGCATAGGCGGCCGCGTCGTCGAAGACGATGGTCGAGGCGCGGTGCGTGGGCACCGACAGCGCGGCATAGCCGTCATGGGACACGGCGGGGTGATGGACGGACAGCGTGGCATCGCGCATTCGGGGCAGGCTCCTCTTTATGATCCGAAGCATTGCCCAGGCCGATCCGCAGGAATACTGATCGAGGCTGATACCTCTATGCGGAAACCTGATAGTGCAGCACCGCCAGCTCGAAGCCTTTCATGCCGTGATGATCTCGGGGTCCACCGTGCGGGCGGCCGAGCTGATGAACGTCACCCAGCCCGCGGTGTCGCGCCTGATCGCCGAGCTTGAGAAGGAGGTGCGCTTTGCCCTGTTCGACCGGGTGCGCGGGCGGCTGGTGCCGACGCAGGAAGGGCAGCTGTTCTTTCGCGAGGTGGCGCAAAGCTTTAAGGGCCTCGACCGGTTGCGCGCCGCGGCGGCCAACATCCGCGATTTCGGCACCGGCACGCTGCGCATCGCCTCGCTTGCCGCGGCCGGAGCGGCGCTGGTGCCGGCCGCCGTGCGGGGCTTTCGCGCCGCCCATCCCGACGTGCGGATCACCCTGCACATCACGTGGTCCACGGCCATCCGCAACGGCGTGGCCGACGGCCAGTACGACATCGGCATCGCCGCGGACGAGATCGACCGCGTGGGCGTCGACAGCCAGCTGTTCTGCAACTACCCTGGTCTGATCGCGATGCCGCCGGACCACCCGCTGGTGCGGCACGACACGATCACGCCCAAGCTGCTGGAGGGCTGCCCGCTGATCGGTCTCGCCCCCGAGGACCGCGCGCGGCAGAGGTTCGACGCCGCGCTGTCCGAAGCGGGCGTCACGCCACATTACGTGGTGGACACGCCCAGCGCCGCAACGGTCTGCGCGCTGGCGGTGTCGGGCGACGCGGTCGGGCTGGTCAATCCGCTGGTGATCGAGCAGTTCCGGCGCGAGGACGTGGTGCTGCGTCCGTTCCTGCCCAGGGTGATGTTCCGCGCCTACCTGCTGTTTCCGCCGAACGCGCAGAAATCGCGTCTTGCGCTGGACTTCACCGCGCACCTGATGGCGCTGCGCAACGCGGGCGCCCACCGCCCGGGCTGACACGGCCGCGCAGGCCGCGAAGGTCGGCACGCGCCTTCCCGTGCAGGGACAGGATGGATGCGGCCGCGGCTTTTCGCTAGGACTGGGTCATGGCGCACCGGTGGCTCATCCTCTTCGTTCTTCTGACGGCCTGGGCCTCGCCCGCGCCGGCGCAGGAGGCCCCCGCCCCCGCGCCCCTTTCCGTCACCGGCGGCCCCTCGGACGCGGCAATCGCCGAAAGGCTGCGCGCGATCATCGCCGCGATGGGCCAGACCGGGATCGCGACCTCGGTCGAGGCCGGCGTCGTCACGCTGTCGGGCGACATCGCCGATCCGGCCGTGCGCACCCGGATCGCGGGCATCGCAGAGCGGCTCGAAGGCGTCGTCGTGGTGGAAAACGGCCTGGCCGTGTCGGACGACGTCGCGCGGCAGATCGACCCGGCGGTCCAGCGATTCCGCGCGCGCCTGTCCCAGCTGATCGCGCGGTTGCCGCTGCTGGCCGTCGCGGCGGCCGTGCTGGCCGCGCTGGTTGCCCTGGGCATCGTCGTGGGTCGCCTGCGGTTCTGGGACCGCCTTGCGCCCAACGGCTTTATCGCGGGGATCTACCGGCAGGCCTTTCGCATCGCCTGCGGGATCGCCGGCATCGTCATCGCGCTGGACCTGCTGGGCGCGGCCGCGCTGCTGGGGACGATCCTCGGCGCGGCGGGGATCGTCGGGCTCGCCATCGGCTTCGCCGTGCGCGACACGGTCGAGAACTTCGTCGCCTCAGTCATGCTCAGCCTGCGGCAGCCCTTCCGCCCCAACGACCTGGTCGAGATCGAGGGCGACGTGGGCCGGGTCATCCGCCTGACCTCGCGCGCGACGATCCTGCTGTCGCTCGACGGCAATCACATCCGCATTCCCAATGCGTCGGTCTTCAAGGGGCGGATCGTCAACTACACCCAGAACCCCGCGCGACGGTTCAGCTTCGACATCGGCATCGACCCCGACGCGGATCTGGAGGCGACGCGGCGGCTGGCACAGGCGGCGCTGCGCGCCCTGCCCTTCGTGCTGTCCGAACCCGAAGAGCTGGTGTGGATCGAGAACATCGCCGAATCCGGCGCGATCCTGCGGGTGACGGGGTGGATCGATCAGCGGAAGACCGGGTTCGTCACCGCCCGCGGCGACGCCATCCGGCTGGTCAAGACAGCGATCGAGGCCGCGGGCGTCGCGATCCCCGACACGACCTACCGCATCCGGCTGGAGGGCACCGCCGCGCTTCCCCCCGCCGGGGGCCGCCCCGACCCGAAGCGCCCGGGCCCCAAGCATGCCGACCCGAACCGTGCCACGCAGGATGACGATGCCGGGCCACCCGCGGCCCCCCGGACGCGGGCGCGCACCGGGACCGATGCCCGGCCCGGTTCCGGGGATAGGGGCAGGGACGGGGACAGGGGCGACATGCGGGTACCGGACGCGGCTGGCCCCCAGGTGGCCCCGCACCCCACGACCCAGACCGGGACGGGCGCGCAGTCCGAGGAAGAGGCCCTGATCCCCCTTGTCGATGCGGAGCGGCGCGAAAGCGGCGACCTGCTCGCCCCCGACGCGCCGCGCGAATAGCGGCGGGCTCCGGGGGCCTCTTGCCCCGCCCGCTCTGGTCCCACCCGCCCTGGCTCCGCCCGCCCTAGCTCCGGCCGGACGCGATGGCGAGGCCGTGCGCCACGGCGGTGAAGACCTCGCTGAACTCGTGGCGGGCGCGGGGCAGCGCCGCGGTCATGGTGTCGGACACCATCGTCATCAGGCTGGACCCGCCGACATAGATCACCCGGTCGATCGCCTCGGGCGCAACGCCTGCAAGGTCCAGCGTGACCTGCAACCCCTCGGACAGATCGCGGGCGTAGGCCGCGAGGCTTTCGGCCACCTGCCCGGCGCTCAGCGGCTGGGCGAGCCCCGGCTCGATCTCGCCCAGCGCGATCCGCCCGACCTGTCCATCGCGGTTGACGTCGATCTTGCCGGCCTCGACCGCGAAGGCCAGATCATGGCCCAGCTCGTCCTCAAGGATCGTCGCGAGACGCGCGAACTTTTCGGGCTCGGTCGCCAGCTTCTCCATCTCGGCGACCTGGCGGCGGGTCTGCGGCGTATAGAGAAAGGGGATCTTCTCCCACGTCGCGAGGTCGTTGTAGATCGCCAGCGGCACCGGAGACAGGCCATCGCCCATCACCTTGCGCAGCGACGACCCCTTGCCCATCAGCGGCATCACGTGATCGAAACTGATCGACCGGTCGAAATCGGTGCCGCCGATGCGCACGCCGTGGTTGGCGAGGATCGCGACCTCGCCCGACCGGAAGACGGAAAAATCCGAGGTGCCGCCGCCGATATCGACGACGACCCCCAGCTCGCCCGGACGGTCCAGGGCGTTGGTGGCGATGGCGGCGGCCTCGGGTTCGGCGAGAAAGTCGACCTGCGCGAACCCCGCAGCAAGGTAGCAGGCGCGCAGGTCCTCCTCGGCCTGCCCTTCGCGCGGATCGCCGGGGCGGTGGAAGAAAACCGGGCGACCGGACAGCGCGCGGTCGAAGACCAGCCCCGTCTCGCGCTCGGCCTGCTCCTTGATCATCCGCAGGAACCGGGCAATCAGGTCGACGAAGGTGACGCGGTCGTTCAGAAGCTGGCGCTTCTCGTGCATGAGAGACGTGCCCAGCACCCGTTTCAGCGCCCGCATGTAGCGCCCCTCGTCCCCGCGCAGAAGCGCGTCGTTCGCGGGGCGCCCCAGCAGGGTCCGGCGCGCCTCGTAATCGAGGAACAGCGCCGTCGGCGTCGTCGTATCCCCGTCGAAGCCGATCAGCCGCGGTACGCCGTCGACCGCGAAGCCCGCCGCGGAGTTCGAGGTGCCGAAATCGATCCCGAGCGTGCGTGCCATTCCAAGACCCCCTGCGTGAAAGCAGGCGAGCTACGATTACCCGGGGGCCGGGTCAAGATCCCGGGGGGCGCCCCCCGCACGCACGGCCCCGGCCGCGCGGGCCGCGACATATCGCCCCCGGGGCATGTTCGTATGCAATGAGGCCGCGACCCATGGGGCGCGTCGGCCCTCGAGCAGCGCCCTGGCCGCAGCGTCCCGACAAGGGCCCCTCGCGGCGCGTCGCTCACGGCCGCATCACCGATCCGTTACGCAACGTCGAACGTCTTCCGCTTGCGCCATTGGTGCGGATCGCACTACCCCGCGCGTCGGGCCGCGTCTTCGAACGCATCCCGCAGCGTGTCATGACGGGGCGATGGCCCTGAGCCCGACACCGTCGCACGTCCCTTGGCGGACCCCATCGGCACAAAGCCGCCGCCTTTTGATGACGCAAGGCGCATTCTTGCATGTGGCCGCGTGTTCCGTTTGGATGAATACAATCATAACACGTACCCCCAACATACGGAGAGCCCTCATGAAACTTCGAACGACACTCGCCACCTCGGCCCTGGTCCTGGGCCTGGCCCTGCAGGCGCAGGCGGCGGACGTGCCCGAAGGCGTGACGCTGGCGGACGACCAGACCTATACCTTCTGGCTTCTCGACGCGATCAAGTCGATGGACCCGCAGCTGAACACCGACGTCGAAGGCTCGGACGTGCTGCGCAACCTCTTCGAAGGGCTCTACAACGAAGACGGCAACGGCGAGCTGGTGCCGGGCGTGGCGCTGGATCACGAGGTGTCCGAGGACGGCAAGACCTACACCTTCAACCTGCGCGACGATGCCAAGTGGTCGAACGGCGAACCGGTGACGGCGGGCGATTTCGTCTACGCCTGGCGCCGTCTGGCCGACCCGGCCACCGCCTCGGAATACGCGTGGTACATGGAGCTGATGCAGGTCGAGAACGCGCCCGAGATCATCGCCGGCGAGATGGACCCCGAAGAGCTGGGCGTGCGGGCGGTCGACGACCACACGCTCGAGGTCAAGATCAGCACGCCGCTGCCCTACTTCCCGCAGATGTTGGTGCACGGCTCGACCTTCCCGGTCCTGCAAAGCGTGATCGAGGAGAATGGCGACGACTGGACCGATGCCGGCACGCTGGTCGGCAACGGCGCCTACACGCTGACCGAACACCAGCTGGGCGAACGCGTCGTGATGGAGAAGACCGACACCTACTGGGATGCCGACAACGTCGTGATTGAGACGCTGACCGCGCTCACCATCAACGACATCAATCAGGGCCTCACCCGGTATCTGGCGGGCGAGCTGGACCGCGTGGACATCCCCGCCGGTCAATATCCGCGCCTGGCCGAGGAGTATCCCGATCAGGCGGTCTCGACCCCCTACAACTGCTCGTACATCTACATGCTGAACGTGGGTGAGAAGGGCCCCGAGGCGCTGAAGGACGCGCGCGTGCGCAAGGCGCTGGCCTACGCCATCGACCGCGACATCATCGTCGAGCGGATCCTGCAGGGCGGCCAGAAGCCGGCCTACAACTGGACCCACTGGGCGATCGCCGATTTCGAACGTCCCGAGGTCGAATGGGCCGACGAGATGGATCAGGCGCAGCGGATCGAAAAGGCCAAGGAGCTGCTTGAAGAGGCCGGCTACGGCCCCGACAACCCGGTAAACCTCAGCCTGCAGTACAACACCTCGGAAGATCACAAGAAGATCGCCATCGCCGCGTCGCAGATGCTCAAGCAGATCGGCGTGAACATCACGCTCGACAACTACGAGTGGAAGATCCACACCGACCGGATGCAGAACCAGGACTTCGACATGGCGCGCTACGCGTGGTGCGGGGACTACAACGAGGCGTCGACCTATCTCGACCTCATGACCTCGTATTCGGGCCACAACAACGGCGAGTTCTTCAACGACGAATACGATCAGGTGATGGCCGACAGCAAGACCGCAGAGAACCCGCTGGAGATGTACCAGGAGGCCGAGCGCATCCTGGCCGAGGAAATGCCGATCATCCCGATCTACCACTACGCCAACGTCGACATGATCAACGCCAACATCGAAGGCCTGCCCGAGAACAACGTGAACAACACGTGGTACGGCAAGGACATCTACCGCACGGCCGAATAACCGGCCCCGGGCGGGCAGCCTGCCTTCAAGGCACGGGCTGCCCGCCCCCCTACCCGTCTCGACCCTGCCCCTCTGACCCTGTTCCGGGAGCGACCGTTTGCTCAGTTACATCCTCAAGCGTCTTGCCATCGCGATACCGACGCTGTTGCTGCTGATCATCATTTCCTTCGTGTTGATGCATTCCGCACCCGGCGGCCCCTTCACCGCGGAGCGCGAGCTGCCGCCCCAGGTGCTGGCCAACCTCAACGAGAAATACGGGCTCTCCGATCCGCTGTGGATGCAGGTGGGCAACTACGTCTGGGGCATCGTCACCGCCTTCGATTTCGGGCCCAGCTTCGTCTACAAGGACCGCACGGTGAACGAGATCATCGCGCAGGGCTTCCCGATCACGCTGACCTACGGTCTTCTGTCCTTTGCGATCGCGGTGCTCGTGGGCGTCAGCCTGGGCGTGGCGGCGGCGACGCGGCACAACTCGCCGCTGGACTACGCGGCGGTGGGCGTGTCGATCGGCGCGCAGGTCCTGCCGAACTTCGTCATGGCGCCGATCCTGGTGCTGATCTTCACGCTGTGGCTGCGATGGCTGCCCGGCGGCGGCTGGCAGGGGCCGGAATACTGGATCATGCCGGTGATCGCGCTCTCGACCTCCTTCATGGCGTCGATCGCGCGGATCACGCGGTCCTCGATGCTCGAGGTGCTGACCTCGAACCACATCCGCACCGCCCGGGCCAAGGGCCTGCCCGAGCGCAAGGTCATCCTGCGCCATGCGCTGAAACCGGCGATGCTGCCCGTGATCTCGTACCTAGGCCCCGCCTTCGTGGCGATGATCACCGGGTCGGTCGTGGTCGACATCTATTTTTCCACCGGCGGCATCGGCAAGGCCTTCGTCGACAGCGCCCTGAACCGCGATTACGCGGTGATGATGGGGGTCACGATCCTGGTGGGGGCGCTGACCATCTTCTTCAACCTCGTGGTCGACATCCTTTACGGATGGATCGACCCCAAGATCCGGTACTGACATGGCAATGACATCCGAACAGGCCGTCGAAGCCACCGCGCTTGCCGGGAAGGGCCGGTCGCCCTGGGCCGACGCGCGCCGCCGCTTCTTCCGCAACAAGGCCGCCATGGTCGGGCTGGCGATCCTCGCCTTCGTGGCGCTTTTCGCGGTGTTCGGCGATTTCCTGTCGCAGTGGTCGAACGAGGAACTCGACTACAACGTCATGGGCCAGATCGCGCAGGAGGGCGGGCCGTCGATCGAGAACGGGCACTATTTCGGCACCGACGACCTGGGCCGCGACCTGTTCGCGCGGACGGTGCAGGGCACCCAGATCAGCCTTGCCGTGGGCCTCGTGGGGGCGCTGATCGCCTGCGTCGTCGGCACGCTTTACGGCGCGGTCGCGGGATACGTGGGCGGGCGCACCGACAACATCATGATGCGGATCGTCGATATCTTCATGGCGATCCCCTACATGTTCGTCCTGATCCTGCTGCTGGTGATGTACGGCCGGTCGATCACCATCCTCTTCGCGGGCGTCGGCCTGATCTCGTGGATGGAGATGGCGCGGATCGTGCGCGGCCAGACGCTGACCATCAAGGGCCGCGAATTCGTCGAGGCGGCGCGTGCCACCGGCGTGTCGGCGCCGGTGATCATCCTGCGCCACATCGTGCCCAACCTTCTGGGCGTCATCGCCGTCTATGCCACGCTGCTGGTGCCGCTGATGATCCTGACGGAAAGCTTCATCTCCTTCCTCGGCCTCGGCGTGCAGGAGCCGCTGACCTCGCTGGGGGCGCTGATCTCGGAAGGTGCGGGCACGATCGCCTATGGCACCACGTGGCAGCTTGGCTTCCCCCTCCTTTTCTTCTGTCTCACGCTGTTCGGCCTGTTCTTCGTCGGCGACGGCCTGCGTGACGCGCTCGACCCCAAGGATCGCTGATGTCGCTTCTGCAGATCGATAACCTCTCCGTCACCTTCGACGGCGAAGACGGGCCGGTGCACGCGGTCAACGACCTTTCTCTTGCCATCGACCGGGGCGAGACGCTGGGCATCGTCGGCGAAAGCGGATCCGGCAAGTCGCAGACCGCCTTTTCCATCATGGGCCTTCTGGCGCCGAACGGTCGCACCGACGGATCGGTCCGCTTCGACGGGCAGGAGTTGCTGGGCGCGAAGCCCAAGGACCTGAACAAGATCCGCGCCAAGCGGATCGCGATGATCTTTCAGGACCCGATGACATCGCTCAATCCCTACATGCGGATTTCCAACCAGATGACCGAGGTGCTGACCCTGCACCAGGGCCTGTCGAAGAAGGAAGCGCTGGCGGAATCGGTTCGCATGCTGGACGCGGTGAAGATCCCCGCCGCGAAGGAACGGGTGAACCTGTTCCCGCATGAATTCTCGGGCGGGATGCGGCAGCGCGTGATGATCGCCATGTCACTGCTGTGCCAACCCGACCTGCTGATCGCCGACGAACCGACGACCGCGCTGGACGTGACCGTGCAGGCGCAGATCATGGACCTTCTGGGCGATCTGCAGCGCGATTTCGGCATGGCCACGATCCTGATCACCCATGACCTGGGCGTCGTCGCGGGATTCTGCGAACGCGTGCTGGTCATGTATGGCGGCCGGGTGATGGAGGAAGGCCCGACCGAGCCTCTCTTTGCCGAGCCGACGCACCCCTATACCCGGGGCCTGCTGGCGGCGGTCCCGCGCGTCGACGACGTCGATGCCGCGATGAAGGCCATTCCCGGCAACCCGCCCAACATGGCCGCACCGCCGGAAGGCTGCCCCTTCCGTCCGCGCTGCGGCTTCGCGGGCGAGGATTGCCGCGTGATGCCGCCGCTCAGCCCCTTTGCGCAGGGCCGCGCCCGCGCCTGCCACCGCCCCATCGCGGAGGTCACCGCATGAGCCCGCTTCTCTCTGTCCGCGACCTGCACGTGCGGTTTCCGATCATCCGCGCGGGCGACATGCCCTGGACCAAGCCGCGCATCCTGCATGCGGTCAACGGCGTCGATTTCGAGCTCGAGGCCGGCCAGACGCTGGGCGTCGTCGGCGAATCCGGTTGCGGCAAGTCGACACTGGCCCGCGGGCTGATCCAGATGGTGCCGGCCACGGGGCAGGTGATGTGGCGGGGCGAAACCGACCTTCTGTCGTTGAGCCCGCGGCAGATGAAGCCCTATCGCTCGGAAATCCAGATGGTCTTTCAGGATCCGCTGGCCTCGCTCAACCCGCGCATGACCCTCGGGCAGATCATCGCCGAGCCGCTGTCGACGCACCGCCCCGACATCCCCGCGAAGGAACGTCGCCAGCGCGTCGCCGGGATGATGGAGCGGGTGGGCCTGCTGCCGCAGATGATCAACCGCTACCCGCACGAGTTCTCGGGCGGTCAGTGCCAGCGCATCGGCATTGCCCGCGCGCTGATCGTCGAGCCCAAGCTGCTGATCTGCGACGAACCCGTGTCGGCGCTGGACGTGTCGATCCAGGCGCAGGTGATCGAGCTGCTGAAGGAACTTCAGCGCGATCTGGGGCTGGCGATGATCTTCATCGCGCACGACCTCAGCGTGGTAAAGAACATCTCGGACGAGGTGATGGTGCTCTACCTCGGGCGGATCATGGAAAAGGCCCCGAAGGCCCGACTGTACGACGATCCGCAGCATCCCTACACGCAGGCCCTGCTGTCGGCGGTGCCGATCCCCGATCCGGTGGCCGAGCGGGCCAAGCGCATCGTGCCGATGACGGGCGACATGCCGTCGCCGATGAACCCGCCGTCGGGCTGCGTCTTCCGCGGGCGCTGCCCGCGCGCGCAGGACGACTGCGCCCGGACCGTACCGCAGCCCGAGGGCGACGCGCATCGCGTGGCCTGCCTGCACCCCGGCCCCCTGTCCGCCGCCGAAATGGCCTGACGGCAGCTTCCGTCTCCGGCCACCTTCTCCGGTGACGCGCGCCCGGGCCGGCGCCCGGGCGACAGCGTCAGGTCGTGCGATCGCTGGTGCGCGCCAGAGACGGCGGCATGCGGGACGCAGGCGCGGGCGCGGCAAGATCCGGCTGCCTTCGGTCCCACGCCCGGGGTGGCTAGAGAAAGATCACGTCCGAGTGGTCGAAGCCAGCGGGCGTGAGCCCTTCTAGGATGACCGCCCCGCCGCTCCAGTCCAGCCGCAGCCCGTCATCAAGCTCGGTCACCGCCAGATCGGCGATGGACCTTTCCCGCAGGTCCAGATGCAGCTGGTCCCGTCCGGCCCGGAAATCGGTGATCCGGTCGACATGACCGCCGGGGCGGAACACGAAGACGTCCGCCCCCGCCCCTCCGGTCAGCACATCGAAGCCTGCACCGCCGTCCAGCACGTCGTTGCCCCCGCCGCCCAGAAGGGTGTCGGCATTGGCCTCGCCGACCAGCGTGTCGTTGCCGATGCCGCCGTCCAGCCGGTCGAACCCGTTCTGACCGAACAGGCGGTCGTGCCCCGCCTCTCCGAACAACACGTCGCGGTTGGCTCCGCCCAGCAGGGTATCCGCCTCGCTTCCGCCACGCAGGGTGTCGTTGTCGACGCCGCCCATCAGGCGGTCGACGCCGGCACCGCCATTCAGGACGTCGTGCCCCGCCTGGCCATCCAGCCTGTCGTTCCCGTCCCCCCCTTCCAGCGTGTCGGCATTGGTGCCACCCAGCAGCAGATCATCCCCCGTGCCGCCGTCGAGCCGGTCGAATCCGTCGCCACCATCCAGCCGGTCGTTGCCCGCGTCGCCCAGAAGTGTGTCTGCATTGGCCTCTCCGATCAGGGTGTCGTTGCCGGCGCCGCCGTCCAGCCGGTCGAATCCATTCTGCCCGTTCAGCACGTCGTTGCCCTCATCGCCCGACAGCACGTCACGATTGGCACCGCCCTCAAGGGTGTCGGCGCCGGTGCCGCCACGCAGCGTGTCGTGATCCGCCCCACCATTCAGATAGTCGTTTCCGTCGAGCCCCAGCAGCAGGTCGTGCCCCACCTCTCCCAGCAGCCGGTCCGCCCCGGCGCCACCGTCGAGCGTGTCGGCATTGGCCCCGCCCAGCAGCGTGTCGTCGCCGGCCTCGCCCAGCAGGCTGTCGAACCCGTTGCGCCCTTCGATATGATCATCGCCGAGCCCACCGCGCAGGGTATCGCGGTGCCCCCCGCCCAGAAGGGTGTCGTCCCCCGCACCGCCGTAGACCAGGTCATGTCCATCCTGCCCTTGCAGCCGGTCATTGCCCTCGCCGCCGCGCAGCGTGTCGTCACCATCGCCACCGCGCAGGGTGTCCCGGCCGTCGCCGCCGTCCAGCTCGTCATCCCCGGCCATCCCGTCGAGCAGGTCGTTTCCGCCGTCGCCAAAGAGCGCGTCGTCGCCGCCATCCCCCCGCATCACGTCATCGCCCGAGGTGTCCTGCGACGGGTCGGCCAGCACCAGCGGCACCCG
This sequence comes from Mesobaculum littorinae, assembly GCF_004011175.1. Lineage (GTDB taxonomy): Bacteria > Pseudomonadota > Alphaproteobacteria > Rhodobacterales > Rhodobacteraceae > Tranquillimonas > Tranquillimonas littorinae. The sequence continues at coordinate 338,075 of NZ_RQXX01000004.1, forward strand.
GCCCGTGCCCCAGTCCAGCGCGTCCAGCACCTGCTCCACCGCAAGCGTCCGGCCGTCGACGCTGCGGATGTCGGTCACCTCGCCACGGATGACCAGCCGCGCCCCCCGTGCGGTGGGGGTTATGGCGATCTGGGCCGCGCTGTAGAGCATCGGGTAGAGGGTGAGGTCGATACGGTCGCGGCCCGGTTCGAAATCGGCGATCACGTCGGTGGCGCCGTCAGCCTCCAGCAGGAAGACATCCGCGTCGCTGCCCCCGATCAGCCGGTCCCTCCCACCACCATCAAGCAGCAAGTCCTGACCGGCACCGCCGCGGATCGTGGTGTCACCCCTACCGCCCGCCAGAAGATCGTCGCCGGTCCCGCCCGACAGCGTGCCGCCGGAGGCCCACCGCGTCACGCCCTGGTCGTCCAGGTCCACCGAGAACTGAGTCAGTCCGCTTCGGTCATGACTGGCAAGCAGGATCTCGATCGCGTCGTCGCCCATCACCGCCGTCATGGCCGAGATCGACGACAGCCCCAGCCCCGAGGCATCTTCGATGGTGTCGAGATGCACCAGGCGCCCGTCGGGCAGGATCGTGAAAAGGCTGATCCCGTCGTCGCCGCCCGCGACCACCACGTAGGCCCGGCCCCGATGCTGGATCAGCTCCATGTCCTGCACCTGCCCAAAGCGGGTATCGAGGGTGTCGAGCACGTGGTCCACGGGTCTGAGATCGCCCGCGGCGGTCAGCTCCATCACGCTCAGCGCGCCGCCTGCCCCCTGCTCGCCGGCAGCGGTGGCGACGACGACGTACCGACGGCCCGCGACCTCGGCCACCTCCATCGCGACCGGCACAGAAAGCAGGCCAAGCCCCTCGGCCAGACCCATGGTGCCGCGGGCGGTCAGGTCGCCAGTGTCCGCGTCGATCGCATGGGCGCTGACCCCGCCGTCGCCGTGGGCCAGAAGGTAGGACTGCCCGCCGACGCCGACGGTCACCAGGTCGGTCGGCGTCGTACCGCCCCCCGGCGCCATGGTCTGAACCGGCCCGACCTGCTGCAGGACGCCCTGCGCATCGGGGCGGGAACAGCCGACGGCCCCGCCGCCGGTCGCCACATAGACATAACCTTCGGGGCAGGCCACGACCGCGCCGGTCGCCCCGGCCTGCATTCCCGGCACGGCAAGTGTCGCTCTGGCGCCCAAGTCGCCATCCTGCTCCAGCGTGTAGCCGACCAGACCCTGGCCGGGGGCATGACCCACCACGGCCACCTGCCGTCCGCCGATATCCAGCAGCTCGACCGTGCCGCCCAGCGCCGCCGCGACACCGCGGGAATAGGTCGCGGCATCCGCGATCCGCGCCTGCCCCCCGTCCCCCAGCGTCAGGCTGACCAGCGCCCCGTTGACCCCACCCGCAGCCAGGACCACCGTCCCCTGCGGGCCCTCGACCACCTCGAGCGCGCGGATATCGTTCTGCAGATGTGCAGCCCCGGCGCCCAGGATCGCGCGATGTGCGATCTGCGGCATCGTCCTGTCCCTCTCACCCATATGCCCTGCGCCGCCAAGGGGCAGGACAACCCGGGGACAGGAATGCCGGACCACCCGCGCGACATGCGGGCGCAAAGCCGGGCGAGTTTGCGGAGTTTCAGATCAATGGTCGGCGTAATGTTGGGAGACCGTTAAGGTCGGCACCGCAGGTGCGGCGCAGGCGCCAGCCGGGCGCGCGGCGCGGCGTGGGGGGCGGCGAGAAGGGGGGGGGGGCGGCCTTCCGGGCGGCCCCCGGCCGCGTCAGCCCATCAGGCCTTCGTGCAGCTTGATGGCCTCTTCGAGATCTTCGAAGTAGTGCAGCTTGCCCCGGTCGAGGACGATCCCCGAGTCGCAGAATCGGCGCAGTTCCGGCATCGAGTGGCTGACCATGATGGCGCCGCTCCGTTCCATGCGGTCGCGGAACACCGCCTGGCTCTTGCGTTTGAAGGCGACGTCACCCACCGCCGTCACCTCGTCCACGAGGTAGGTATCGAAGCGGATGCCCATCGACGTGCCGAAGGTCAGCCGCGACTTCATCCCCGCCGAATAGGTTCGCACCGGCATGTGGAAATGCTTGCCCAGCTCGGCGAAATCCTCGACGAACGCGATCAGGCTGTCAGTGTCGACGCCGTAGATCCGCGCGACAAAGCGCACGTTCTGGGCGCCTGTCAGTTCGCCGTGAAAGGACCCCCCGAAGGCCACCGGCCACGACATCGCGCCGTCGCTCACCACCCGGCCGGTATCAGGCCGCATGATACCGGCGATGATCTGCATCAGGGTAGACTTGCCCGACCCATTGCGCCCCAGCAGCGCAAGCGAGGCGCCCGAGGGCAGGGTAAGGTTCAGGTCGTCGATCACGACCCGGCGCTCACCACCCACCCAGAAGCTTTTCGACAGGTTCTCGAACCGGATCACGCCGCCGCCTCACGCCCTGTCGCGCAGCGAATAGTAGATCAGCGCGAGCACTCCCCAGCCCAGCGTCAGGATCAACGCGGCGAGGCCGAAGATCATCAGGCGCTGCGGATACTCGGCCTCTTCGGCCAGCGTCGGCCTGATATAGGTCGCCAGGTACCGGTTCTGGCGGCCGGCCTGCGCCTTGGCACTGTCCCAGGCGGTCAGCGCGGCGCGATAGGCCGTTTCCGCGAATTCACGCTCGACCGTCAGCCCCTCGAACTCGGAGATCAGGGTGGGGTAGTCCTCACCCGTCGACAGCACCTCGTTGGTGGCGAAGGTGCGCCGTTCGTCGGCAATGCGCTCGCGGATGACCTCGATCCGGCGCAGGGCCTGGGTCTGCCGGGGATCTTCGCCCTGGGTGGTCCTGCTGAGTTCGTCAAAGGCCACAAGCTCGTTGCCCAGCTGCTGTTGCAGCGTGTTCACCACGCCCATGCGGGCCTGGATGTCGGCCTGCAGATCGACGATCTGGGTGCGGGTGCGGAACTTCACCAGCGCCTCGCGCGCCTCCTTCAGGCGCTCCTTGGCCTGCTCCAGCTCGATCGCGGCATAGCGGATGGCATCTTCGCGCGCCGCCTCGTTCAGCGCGTTGACCATGTCCTGGCTCTCGGCGACGATCTCGGTGGCGATGGACTGGGCCATCTCGGCGTCGAAGGCCAGGACCAGCAATTCGGTCAACCCGGTGGACTGGTCGTAGGACACCCGCACGATCCTGTCCCAGTACCAGTGCAGATCCTCGATCGTGGCGTCGGGCCAGAGCGCGAAAGCCGGATCGCTTGTCCAATACTGGGAGTAATATTCGCGCAGCCCCAGCTTTTCGTCGATCCGGGTCACCACGGCCTGGGACCGGATGTATTCGTAGAGCACGTCGCTGTCGCCCGCCACGCTGGTGCCGGTCAGGTTGGCCAGGCCGCCCAGAAGATCGGTGCCGCTGGTCCCCTCTTCCTTCCGGACGGTGAACCCGGTGGTCGAGGCATACTGATCATCGGCCACCAGCCACAGATAGAGCCACACCGCCACGAGCGGCAGCGCCACGACCGCGACGAAGGTGGCGATCAGCCCCCAGTGCCGTTTCTTCATCTGCGCCGGCTGGGCCATGGGGCGCACTTCGACCTTCGGCGTCGGGTTGGCGCCGGGGCCACCGGGGCCGGGCCGATTGGGGCCGGGCTGACCGGCACCGACGTCCACCGGGGTCAGTCCGGGCTTGGGGCCAGAGTTGCGGGCAGCCGAGGGCGCCTGCGCCGCGCCAGCGGCACCATCTTTTTTATCATTGTTTATCAAGATGATACCCGGGTGAAAGCTGTTGAAACATGCCCCGACATCCTACATACTTGGTACTTGCTTGGCCATGGGGAGCCATCAGAGTTGTCTGCCACCGATATCCCGCCGCCGCAACTCCCCGGGGGAGGCATGATCCGCCGCTTCCGCACCGGGCGGACCATCCTGGCGCTGATGCTGCGCGAGATGTCGACGCGCTATGGCCGCTCGCCGGGCGGGTATCTCTGGGCGGTGCTGGAACCGATCGGTGGCATCCTCATCCTTGCCGTGGGGTTTTCGCTGCTGTTGCGCAGCCCGCCCTTGGGCAACAACTTCGTCCTGTTCTACGCCACGGGCTTCGTGCCCTTCACGCTCTACCAGAACATATCCGACGCCGTGGCGCGTGCGCTCAATTTCTCGAGACCGCTTCTCCAGTACCCGGTGGTTACCTGGGCGGATGCCGTGATCGCCCGCTTCGTCCTGAACGCCCTGACCGGCATCCTGGTGGGGTATATCGTGCTTTTCGGCGTGCTGATGCTGGCCGAGACCCGCGCCGTGCTCGACATGGACGACATCCTGACGGCCTTCGGCCTCGCCCTGCTTCTGGGCCTCTCCATCGGCATGCTGAACTGCGTCCTGCTGGGGCTGATCGACGCCTGGGGGCAGATCTGGTCGATCGTCACACGGCCGCTGTTCCTCGCCTCCGGGGTGCTCTTCCTGTTCGAGGATCTCCCGTCCGGGGCGCAGAACATCCTGTGGTACAACCCGCTGTTCCACATCCTCGGGCTGTTGCGCGCGGGGTTCTACCCCACCTACGACGCATCCTATGTCTCGGAAATCTACGTGGTGGGGTTCAGCCTCGTGACGCTGTTCATGGGAACGGTCCTGCTGCGGCGCTATCACCGCGCCATCCTGACCCGCTGATCCCGGGTCAGCCGGTCAGCGCCGTCCCCAGGCCTTGACGTCTTCGTGGCTTACATCCGTGCGCCGCAACAACCCGTCCCGCAGCGCGCGCAGCACGTAGCCCAGGAACGCCCGGCGCTCTCCCGAATGGTGGCGCACCTTGCCCAGCCATTTCAGCGCCGCCGCCGGAGCGACGAGAACGAACAGCCAGCCCGAGCACAGCCGGTAGACCATCAGCAGGTTGCGGTAATGGTAATAGCTCTTCCACAGGGGCCGAAACCGCTTGTCGTCGGCACTGTGGGTCGAGAAATCGTGTTCGAAGACAAGCGCCGGGTCGAAGACGATCCGCCCCCCGGCCCGGGCCAGCCCCAGCGTGTAGGCGGTGTCGTCGCCATAGATGAACAGCCGGCCATCGGGATAGCCGACCCGGGCGATCGCCGCCCGGCTGACGAAAAACCCCACGAAGGACAGCACGTCGACATCGCGTTTCGGCGCGTCAGGGGCGAAATCCTCCGGCCCCATGTGAAAGCCGTCGCGCCCCTGCCCGGTCAGCGTGCGCCACATCACGGCCTTGTGCCAGAACGGGTTGATCGCCGGGCGGTTCATGTCGCAGATCCTGCGCTCGGGCCCGGGATGGAACACCGCGGCGCCCCAGGCCTCGGCCTGGCTGCGATCCTCGGCGTGAAACGCCGCCAGCGCGCCCGGCGCGGGGCGCGCATCGTCGTCCATCACCACCATCCAGTCCGGGTCGAACCGCTCGGTGGCCAGCTTCATGCCGGTCTCGAAGCCGCCGGCCCCGCCGAGGTTGCTGGCGCAGCGATGCACCACGACACGCGGGTCCGCCTGTGCCTCCAGCCAGGCCGCGGTGTCGTCGGTCGAGGCATTGTCGATCACCAGAACCGCCTCGAGCTGCTCGGGCGGCGTCTCAAGCAGGCGTTCGACGGTATGCGTCAGCTTGTTCAGCCGGTTGAAGGTGACGACCACCGCCACCAGCCGTCCGGCCCCTGCCTGCTGCATCATGTCACCTGCCCTGTGCGTTGACGGTCCCGGCGCCGCCGCCCGGGATTTGCGTGACTGGCGAAGTGCGGCAAATGACCTGCAAAGTCAAACCCGCCGGGCGCCCTGCCCCGGGGCGCGTTGTCTGCACGACACCGGCCACGCCGTCGCATCCCTGGCGTCCGGGATCGGACGGTCGGCGACAGCCGCTGCCCCTGGGCGGGCGGGGTGCCCTGCCGAACCGCACCATCGGCAAAATCCTGGCGCTGCGGCATGGGGTTCTTGCCCCTTCGGCCCATCCGGGGGAGAAACGGCGCAACCCGGATTTCAGACAGGATTTCACTGATGGCCATTGCTTTGATCGTTCTCGCCGCGGGCAAAGGCTCGCGCATGAAATCGGACATGCCCAAGGTGCTGCATCGGATCGCCCATGCTCCGATGCTCTGGCACGCGCTGCGCGCCGGCGCCGCGCTCGAGCCCGAGAAGACCGTTGTCGTGGCGGGCCATGGTGCGGACCAGGTGACCGGCTCGGCGCATGACTACGACGAGGCCGCAAACGTCGTCCTGCAGACCGAACAACTGGGCACCGCGCACGCCGTGGCCCAGGCCCGCCCCGCGCTGGAGGGGTTCGACGGCGACGCCATCGTGCTTTACGGCGACACGCCCTTCATCTCCGAAGATACGCTGCGCGCCATGGCCGAGGCGCGAAAGACCAACGACGTCGTGGTGCTGGGCTTCGAGGCGGCGAACCCCGCGCGCTACGGCCGGCTGGTCACCGAGGGCGACGCGCTGACGCGGATCGTCGAGTTCAACGACGCCTCGGAAGCCGAGCGCGCTATCACCCTGTGCAATTCCGGCGTCATCGCGGCCGATGCCCAGTTCCTGTTTCGCCTGATCGACGCGGTCGGCAACGACAACGCCGCGGGCGAATACTACCTGACCGACATCGTCTCGATCGCGCGGGCCCAGGGGCTGTCGGCCTCGGTGGTGCGCTGCGACGAAGCCGAAACCATGGGCGTCAATTCCCGCGCCGACCTTGCCGTGGCCGAGGCCGCGTTCCAGGCCCGGATGCGCGCCACACTGATGGAGGACGGCGTCACCCTGCAGGCCCCCGAGACCGTCCACCTGGCCTGGGACACGGTGATCGGGCGCGATACGGTGATCGAACCCAACGTGGTCTTCGGCCCCGGTGTCACCGTGGAAAGCGGTGTCCAGCTCCGGGCGTTTTCGCATCTCGAGGGCTGCCATGTCAGCCAGGGGTCGGTGGTTGGCCCCTATGCCCGCCTGCGCCCGGGCGCCGAACTGGCCGAGAACACCAGGATCGGCAACTTCGTCGAAATCAAGAACGCCCAGCTGGCCGAAGGGGTGAAGGTCAACCATCTCACCTATATCGGGGACGCCGATGTCGGCGCGCGCTCGAACATCGGCGCGGGCACGGTGACCTGCAACTATGATGGCGTGTTCAAGCATCGTACGGTGATCGGCGAAGACGTCTTCGTGGGATCCGACACCATGCTGGTGGCGCCGGTCACCCTGGGCAACGGCGCGATGACCGGGTCCGGCTCGACCATCACGCGGGACGTGCCCGCGGGCGCGCTGTCCGTGGCCCGCCCCGAGCAGGTGATCAAGGAGGGCGTCGCCACGAAGCTGTTCGAGAAGCGGCGCGAGGAGAAGGCGCGCCTGACCCAGAAGAAGGGCTGACCCTTGGGGCGGGCATCGCGGCCATCGGGATGCCCGCCCAGGTCCCCGGACGGCGAGCGATAGCACGAGCATGGGCGCGAACAGGCGCCGGACCCCGACAGCGAAAGGCAGGCCCAAGCGATGCAGATCCAGGAAACAGCCCTGCCCGGTGTCGTCATCCTGACCCCCGCCAGGTTCGGCGACGCCCGCGGGTTCTTCAGCGAAAGCTGGAACGCCCGGCGCATGGCCGAGGCCGGGCTGGCCCATGACTTCGTGCAGGACAACCATTCGCTGTCGCAGGCCGCCGGCACTCTGCGCGGCCTGCACTACCAGGCACCGCCCCACGCGCAGGCCAAGCTGGTGCGCTGCGGGCGCGGGGTGCTGTTCGACGTGGCGGTCGATATCCGCCGCGGATCGCCCACCTATGGCCAGTGGGTCGGGGTCGAGCTCAGCTTCGACAACGGCCGCCAGCTGTTGATCCCCGAGGGTTTCCTGCACGGCTTCGTCACCCGCGCCCCGATGACAGAGGTCATCTACAAGTGCAGCGACCACTACGCGCCCGAGAGCGATGGCGCGGTGGCCTGGGATTCCTGCGGGATCGACTGGGGGCTGAACGCCCCGCCCGTCCTGTCGGACAAGGATGCCGCCGCCCCTGCCCTGGCCGATGTCCAAAGTCCTTTCGTCTGGGAAGGGTGAGAGATGCGCCTGCTTGTCACCGGCGGGGCCGGGTTCATCGGGTCGGCGGTGGTGCGGCTGGCCATCGCGCGGGGGCACGAGGTCATGAACCTCGACGCGCTGACCTATGCCGCCTGCCTCGCGAATGTTGCAAGCGTGGCCGAGGACCCGCGCTACAGCTTCGTGCAGGCCGATATCCGCGACCGTGCGGCGCTGGATGCCGCGTTCGCGGCGCACCGCCCCGACGCGGTGATGCACCTGGCCGCCGAAAGCCACGTGGACCGGTCGATCGACGGGCCGCGCGATTTCGTCGACACCAACATCGCCGGCACGTTCAACATGCTCGAAGCCGCACGGGGATACTGGGCGCAGGCCGGTCGCCCGGAAGGCTTCCGCTTCCACCATGTCTCGACCGACGAGGTCTACGGCACCCTTCCGCACGACCCCGGAGCGCTCTTCACCGAAGACACCGCCTATGATCCACGCTCGCCCTACTCGGCCTCCAAGGCGGCCAGCGATCACCTGGTGCGCGCTTGGCATCATACCTACGGATTGCCGGTGGTCGTCAGCAACTGCTCGAACAACTACGGGCCCTATCACTTCCCCGAAAAGCTGATCCCGGTCATCATCCTGAATGCCCTGGCGGGCAAGCCGCTGCCGATCTACGGCGACGGATCGAACATCCGGGATTGGCTCTATGTCGAGGATCACGCCGATGCGCTGCTGCTGGTGGCGGCCCGCGGCGCGCCCGGGCGCTCCTACAACATCGGCGGCGAGAACGAGCGCAGCAACCTGCAGCTGGTCGAAACGCTCTGCGGCATCCTGGACGACATGCGCCCGCGCCCCAATGGCCAGAGCTATGCGGCGCAGATCACCTTTGTGCCCGACCGGCCCGGCCATGACGCGCGCTATGCCATAGACCCCGGCCGTATCCGGCGCGAACTGGGCTGGCGGCCGTCGGTCACGGTCGAGGACGGGCTGCGCCGCACCGTGCGCTGGTATCTCGAGAACGAGGACTGGTGGCGCCCGCTGCAGTCCCGGCAGGGCGTCGGCGTCCGGCTGGGAGCGGGGATGACCCCGTGACCGCGGAGGCTCCGAAATTCGGCACCAGCGGGCTGCGCGGGCTGGTCACCGCGCTGACGCCGGCCTGTGTCGGCGCCTACGCCCGCGCCTTCGCGGCGGCCTGCCCCACCGGCGGGGCCGTGCACCTTGGGTGGGACCTGCGCCCCTCCTCGGGCGCGATCGCCGATGCCGTGGGCGCGGCGCTGACCGCTGCCGGCCGGGACGTGGTCCGCCACGGCGTGCTGCCGACCCCGGCGCTTGCCCTTGCCGCGGGACAGGCCGGGCAGGCGGCGATCATGATCACCGGCAGCCACATCCCGGCCGACCGCAACGGGCTGAAGTTCTACACCCCCCACGGCGAGATCACCAAGGCGGACGAAGCCGCCATCCTGGCGCATCTCGGCTCGCCTGCCACCGGTGGCGCCGCCGGGGGCGCCACCGGGTGCGCCGCGGGGCGGGTGCGCGAGGCCGGGCAGGACGCCACCGACGCCTATGTCGCCCGCTACACGCGCGCCTTCGGGCCAGAGGCCCTGGCCGGGCTGCGCATCGGGGTCTACCAGCACAGCTCGGCCGCCCGCGACATCTTGGTGACGGTGAGCCGTGCGCTTGGCGCAACCGCGGTGCCGCTGGCCCGCAGCGAGACCTTCGTCGCGGTCGATACCGAGGCGGTCGACCCGGCCACCCGCACAAGGCTCGCCGGCTGGTGCCGGGACCTCAACCTCGATGCCGTGATCTCGGCCGACGGGGATGCCGACCGGCCGCTGGTCACGGATGCCACCGGCCGGGTCGTCCCCGGAGACGTCTTGGGCCCGCTGACCGCGCGCCTGCTGGGCGCCGACACGGTCTGCACCCCGGTTTCGTCGAACACGCTGGTGACGCAGCTGGCCGACATCGGGGAATGCCACCTGACCCGCATCGGGTCGCCCTTCGTGATCGCCGCGATGGACGCGGCGCTGGCGCGCGCGCCGGACGCGCGTGTTGTGGGCTACGAAGCCAATGGCGGCTTCCTGCTGGGGTTTGCCGCGCAGGGCCCCGCCGGCGCGCTGCCCCCGCTTTTGACGCGCGACTGCCTTCTGCCGATCCTCGCGCCTTTGGCGCTGGCCCGCCGCGCCGGGCAGGGCCTGGCCGGGCTGGTGGCCACGCTGCCGCCGGTCTTTACCGCGGCCGACCGCCTGACCGGCATCGCGCCCGAGGTCTCCGCCCCCTTCCTCGCCACCCTGCAAGGCGACCATGGGGCGCGGGCCGCGTTCCTTGCCGATCTCGGGCTTGAGGCGGGGCTGGACCTGACCGACGGGCTTCGGCTGCACCTGCAGGGGGGCGAGATTGTCCACCTGCGCCCCTCGGGCAATGCCCCCGAGTTCCGCTGCTATACCGAGGCCGCCAGCCCCGAACGCGCGAACGACCTGCTGGCAGCCTGCCTCGATACCCTGCGCGCACGGCTTTGACGCCCGGAAAGGACCGCCATGACCCTTCTCGTTTTCGGCCAGGCCGGGCAGGTCGCCACCGAGCTGCAACTGCAGGCAGAGGTCACCGCCCTGCCCCGCGCCGCCGCCGACCTGTCTGACCCCGACGCCTGCGCCGCGGCTATCGTCGCCGCACGGCCCACGGCCGTGATCAACGCCGCCGCCTATACCGCAGTCGACCGCGCCGAGGACGAAGAATCGCTGGCGCTGCGCATCAACGGCGCAGCGCCCGGCGCCATGGCCCGGGCCTGTGCCGATCTGGGCGTCCCGATGGTGCATATCTCGACCGACTACGTCTTCGACGGCTCGGGCGATGCGCCGTGGCAGCCGGACGACAGGACCGCCCCGCTCAATGCCTATGGCCGGACGAAACTGGCCGGAGAGGAGGCGATCCGCGCCAGCGGTTGCGTGCACGCGATCCTGCGCACCTCCTGGGTCTTCTCGCCGCACGGGTCGAACTTCGTCAGAACCATGATGCGCCTGTCGGAAACCCGCACCGACCTGTCCATCGTCGATGACCAGATCGGGGGTCCGACGCCCGCCGCCAGCATTGCCGGTGCCTGCCTGATCCTCGCGCAGGCTCTGAGAGACGGCGCAGGGGGCGGCACCTACCACCATGCGGGCGCGCCCGTCGTCAGCTGGGCCAGCCTCGCCCGCGCGACGTTCGAGCTTGCCGGACGCGAGGTGGCGGTCACGGGCATCCCCACCGCGGCGTATCCCACCCCGGCGCGACGCCCCCTCAATTCACGGCTGGACTGCTCCAGCATTTCACGCGATTTCGGCATCGCGCCACCCGATTGGCGCGCGGCCCTCTCCGACATGGTGAACGAGTTGACTTCATGACCCGGCGCAAAGGCATCATCCTGGCCGGCGGCTCTGGCAGCCGTCTGGCTCCGATAACCATCGGACTGTCGAAACAGCTGGTCCCGATCTACGACAAGCCGATGATCTACTATCCGCTTTCGGTGCTGATGCTGGCCGGCATCCGCGAGATCGCGATCATCACCACGCCCGAGGACAAGGAGCAGTTCCGCCGCACGCTGGGTGATGGCGGGCAATGGGGGCTGAGCTTTACCTATATAGAACAGCCCAGCCCGGACGGGCTGGCGCAGGCCTATATCCTGGCCGAGGAGTTTCTCGACCGCGCGCCCTCGGCCATGGTGCTGGGCGACAACATCTTCTTCGGCCATGGCCTGCCCGAGCATCTGGCCCGGGCCGATGCCCGCACAGAAGGCGGCACCGTCTTCGGCTACCGCGTGGCCGACCCCGAACGGTACGGCGTGGTGGAGTTTGCCACCGATGGCACCGTGCGCCGCATCATCGAAAAGCCCGCCCGGGCCCCGTCGCCCTACGCGGTGACCGGTCTCTACTTTCTCGACGGCAGCGCGCCGGAGCGGGCGCGGCAGGTCGGCCCCTCGGACCGCGGCGAGCTGGAGATCACGTCGCTTCTCGAGATGTATCTTGCCGACGGCACCCTTAACGTCGAGCTGATGGGGCGCGGCTATGCATGGCTCGACACCGGGACCCATGCCTCTCTTCTCGATGCGGGGAACTTCGTGCGCACGCTGTCCGAACGGCAGGGCCAGCAGGTGGGCTGCCCCGAAGAGATTGCCTGGGCGAAAGGCTGGATCAGCGACAGCGCCCTGCGCGCTCGTGCCGACGCCTTTGGCAAGAACGGCTACGGCGCCTATCTGCACAGGCTGCTCGACGGCTGAGCGTCCCCCGACAGGACAGCGCAGATCCGGGCAGTCATCTTCTCAGTCGGCGGGGCCGCGGCGGTGGACGTCCCGGAGAAAGTCCCGAATGTCGGCGGGAAGGTCCTGCGCCTCGGCCTCCCGCACCAGGGCGGGCAGGATTTCGGCCGCGGCGCTGCGGCCGTCGAAGATGCGCGGCCTGTGGATCTCGTCCAGGTCGGTGAAGAACGGCGTCCTGCCCGAGATGCGTTGCAGCCAAGCCTCGCAGTCCTGGAATTCAGCTGCGAGCTCGGCACGCGACGCCGCCCCGATCAGATCGACATCCTGGTTGCGGGGGCAGTCGATGCGGCCCGCCACCTTGCCAAGGAAGCTTCTGAGCTTCGTTGCCGACAGCGGGGGAAGCCGCCACATCGCCAGACGCGCGATTTCGATCATCGCATAGGGCAGGCTGGGGTTCACATCCGCCGTTTCACGCGGGGCGCAGACCGCGATATCGGGAAAGGCATCTTTGAACACGCCCACCGCCCCGCCCTTCTTGCGGCTGTCGCTGTAGGGCAGGATGTGCCTTTGCGCCTGCGGATACCTTTCGATCCATGGCATGAGCGCGGCGCGGTAATCGACATGGACCGACCTCAGCCATGGCCCGACGCCGGTCTCTGCGAGGCTCTGAAACGGGGTCCTGAACTTCAGCATCTGGCTTTGCCACGAACTTAAGGCATCATCCGGGCGCCTGACCAGGGCGAAGAGGCCGGCGCCCTCGTCGGCAAACCTTTCGCGAAACAGGTCGACAGCGCCGGGGGCCCTGACCCCGAGCGTGGCCAGATCCTCGGAACAGAAGACAAGCGTATGGGCCTGCATCTGGCGCGTCAGATCGACCACATGGTTCAGGACGAGATCCCCCCGCTCCATGGGGGCGTGCCCCGACGGGAACCGGCTGTCGGGCACGGCATCCGCGATCATGCGATGCGCCAGGGCATTGTGCCCCATGTATTCGTTCAGCCGCGCCGGACGGCGATTGACAGGACGGCGGCCCAGGGCCTCGGCCAGAAACCGCGCGGTCCCGTGGGCATGCACTGGCGGAAAGAGAATGCCGTTTCGCGCAAGCTTCAGCTGGTTGGCCAGAAGATAGTGCTGCAGGCTGGTCGAGCCTGTCTTGTGCAGCCCCAGGCAATAGACCGTTTTCATGTGGGCGACCCCAAGACATCAACTTTGCTCGACGACAGGCACGCATGGGCGACCTGTCTTCGGGGCGTGCTACGCCATTTCAGCGCGCATCTCGACAGCAGAATCCGCGAAGCCGGTCGGGGGGCGATCGGCGCGGGTTTTGACTAGGCCTGCGAGGGGCCGCCACGCTCAAGAATGGTGCAGGTGTCGGTGACGCGGACCTCGACATCCTTGGGCAAGGCAATGTCACGCGACCACTCGGTTGCACCGATCACGACGATCACCGACGGGGCGATGTCGCGCAGCGCATCCAAGAGAAAATCATCGCAGATCTGCGACTGGACGACCAGCAGGTCGGGTCTGGGGATGGCGTTCCTGCACAGAAGGTCTTGCAGGCTATTCCGCACGGCCCGCTTTTCGGACAGCGCGATCAGGGGGCTGGGCAGTGGCAGGGCGTCGAATTTTGCGGTTTTCTCATATGATTTCGCGCCCACAGGCAGAACGAGCCTGACAAGCCTCCCGGGCTCCGCCGCGGCCAGCAGCGCGGTTTGCGGTGCGTCCATATGTACCGAGACGGGGCATCTGGCCATGATGTCGCCAAGGGCCGACAAATCCGCGGGCGTGAGGCTCAGGGGACTGTCTGAAAGATTCCCGGGTTTCTCCGCCCTGCGGGCAATCTCCGAGGCCAGCTCCATACCCGTCCAGAACAAGTCACGAGTTGCGCTTGCCACGTCGGCAGACACCGCTTGCGCCTCACAGTCATCGCCAAGCGGCAGCGGGGCATCGAGCGTGCCGGATTTCTCAAGAAGACGGTTGCCGTTCCAGATCTCTGCGCGCTGTGCCGTGCTAAGCGGGATCGGAAATGTCCCGACGCTGCCCGGCGCGTCACCGGCGGAAACCCGGGCCTTGGCGGTTTCCCGCAAGAGATGCTCAAACTCCAGTCGGTCCTCCTTGGGCAGGATCGAAACGATCATGTTGAGACGCCGCTTGGCCTCGATCAAGAACGCCTGTTTCTCGCGCTGATTGGACTTTATGCTCGATGCATCTTCTTCGGCTGTCATCGGAAGGTTGGCGGCCTTCAGGAAGGCAGGCACGATACCACCCTCCGTCGCGCCGTAAACCACGGCCCGACTTTCACGAGCGCGCAGAAGGCACGCCAATCGTTGCAGGCGGGTTTCATAATTCAGAACACCGCGCTCGAAATTATCCTCAACAAACTTCGAGAACGGCATTGGGCGGCCGGAAAAGCCGCTCATGACATTTTCCACATATCTGGACCGCAGCCAATCGTATTGCGGTCGCAGAACAGCCAGTAGTGTCAGATCCCAATCCTTGAAATACTCCCCGATCAGGCGCAGAGTGCTGTCAGGCTGATCCGAGAATATATTCTCGACGCTTAAAAGAACCGTGTGGCCCGGGTATTCTCCAATTTCTTGCTCCAAGTCCGCCATTGTTTTGGCACGGAGATCGAGCACGAGTTTAAGATGGCCGGGCGTTCGCGTGTTGTCGTAGGCGTTCTGGCGCAGGAAAACCGAGGACGGAAACAGCACCCCTTTTTCAAGGAGCGCCTCTCTCTGCGAGTCGAGGTAATTCTGTATCGATGTGCTGCCGGCCTTGGTTTGCCCGATATGAAAGATTACTTTACGTCGATCGTACAAACGGCCGTCCTCGGTTCGCAACAGCTTGGGTATCGCATACGATTTTTGACAATCCGGAAACCCGGCACCGCTGTCAACCGTGGCGTGAACAGTTTTACGCGGTCTTCTCGACGGTACCAGCGTTTGACGTCGAAAGCGGACGCGGTCCGGCCATGACCGCGTCCAGATGCCTCAATTTTTATCCAACGATCATGCGGGTCGAGGCACGCAGCTGAACCCGAACCAGTCCCGTTCCGGCCCGGCCGATGCCGACGCGCCTATCTGGATGACCGCAGCGGACCAGTGGCGCCCTTACTCGACCGTCACCGATTTCGCCAGGTTGCGCGGCTGGTCCACGTCGGTGCCTTTTTCCACGGCGGTGAAATAGGCCAGCTGCTGGATCGGCACCGCGTAGGCAATGGCGGCGAAGGGGCCATCGATCTTCGGCATCTCGATCATCTGCCAGACACCGTCGCCGCCGTCCTTCAGGCCGCGGGCGTCGGAGACCATCACGATCTTGCCGCCGCGGGCCATGACCTCCTGCATGTTCGACACGGTCTTGTCGAACATCGCGTCATGCGGCGTCAGAACCACCACCGGCATCTCTTCGTCGATCAGTGCAATGGGCCCGTGCTTGAGCTCGCCCGACGCATAGCCTTCGGCGTGGATGTACGAGATCTCCTTAAGCTTGAGCGCACCTTCCAGAGCCAGCGGGTAAAGCGCGCCGCGACCGAGGAACAGAACATCTTCGTAGCGCGCCAGCTGGGCGCTGACCGCCTGGACCTGCGGAGCAATGGCCAGCGCCTCGGTCACCTGACCGGGCACGCGGCGCAGCTGATCGGTCAGCTCCCGGTCGCCGGCCTCGTCGAGAAGCCCGCGCTGGCGGGCCGCCTGAAGCGACAGGGACGCCAGCACGGCCAGTTGGCAGGTGAAAGCCTTGGTCGAGGCGACACCGATCTCCGGCCCGGCCAGGATCGGCAGCGCCAGGTCGCTTTCCCGCGCGATCGAGCTTTCCATGGCGTTCACGATCGACACCACCTTGCCCGCTTGGCCGGTGCAATAGCGCAGCGCGGCCAGCGTATCGGCCGTTTCGCCCGACTGGCTGACGAACAGGGTCAGCGTGCGGTCGTTCAGCGGCGGTTCGCGGTAGCGGAACTCCGAGGCAATGTCGATTTCCACCGGTATCCGGGCGATCTGCTCGAACCAGTATTTCGACACGAAGCAGGCCAGCGACGCGGTACCGCAGGCCACCATGACGATGCGGTCGAACTGCGAGAAGTCGACGCCGGTTTCCAGCAGATGCCGGCCTTCGCGGTCGGTGGTGTAGTATTTCAGCGCATTCGCCAGAACATCGGGCTGCTCGGCGATCTCCTTCGACATGAAGTGCCGGTGCCCGGCCTTGTCCGTGGCCGTCGCCCCGAGGTTGACCGTCTTGCGGGTCCGGGTCACGGGCTGCTGGGTGTCATCCAGGAACGCGGCGCCCGCGCGGGTGACGATGGCGATGTCGCCCTCTTCCAGATAGGTGATTTCGCTGGTCATCGGCGCCAGCGCCAGCGCGTCGGAGCCCACGAACATCTCGCCCTCGCCCCAGCCGACGGCCAGCGGGCTGCCCTTGCGGGCGGCGACGATCAGATCATCCTCGCCTTCGAACAGGAAACACAGCGCGTAGGCCCCTTCGAGATCCGAGATCGTGGCCTTGGCCGCATCGATCGGTGGCAGCCCCTGGTTCAGATACCAGTCGCACAGCATGGCGACGGTCTCGGTGTCGGTATCGGTTTCCGGGGTGATGCCATGCGCGTCCAGTCGGCTGCGCAGCTCGCGGTAATTCTCGATGATGCCGTTGTGCACGACGGCCACGCGTCCACGCTGGTGCGGGTGGGCGTTGGCGGTATTGGCGGCGCCATGGGTGGCCCAGCGGGTGTGGCCGATGCCCGAGGTGCCGGCCAGGGGCTCATGCACAAGCGCGTCGGAAAGATTGACGAGCTTGCCGAGCGCGCGACGGCGTTCCAGCTTGCCGGCGTTGACCGTGGCGATCCCGGCGCTGTCGTAGCCCCGGTATTCCAGCCGTCTCAGCCCTTCCACCAGGATGGGAGAGACCTGGTGGTTTCCAAGGACACCGACAATTCCGCACATGCTTCAAATCCTGCTTCTACAATAGAATTGCCCGCGTCATCGGGGCACGAAGATACCGTCGACCACGTATTATGCTGCCCACCGGATGACACGGCGCGCATCCAAGTCGCAAACCCTATGTGGAAAAGCAATTGTTCTCGTGCGGCTTTACCCCGGGGGACGCCGATCCTCTGGGCGCGTTTCCGCCAGTCGCTGAGCGAAAATGACATACTTTGAAATATGGCCCGGGCGCGCGTCTTCGCCCGGGCGCATGTGCTCATCTCGGCGTCGGTGCGCGCGTGTGTCGGACCGGCCCCTTCTCTGTCAGAACCAACGCCCGACGGCGGTCAGGACGAACCGCTTCTTGTCGTCCTCGGACAGGATTTCCGACGACCAGGGAACAAAGTTCACCGCCGCCGTCCCGCAGGTGTAGATCGTGATGCCCGCAGCCAGGGCCTCACCCCGGCGAATGTCGCCATGCACGTTCACATCCTGGTTCGCCGTCCCCACGAACGCAGCCGGATACGTCCATGTCAGGTAGCCCGGACTGGTGTAGAGGGCGCCGGAAGGCGAGTCGATGGCGGTGCTGGCGCTTCCACCGGTCGCACCGTCAAGAATGACAGTGCAGATCTGCGTCCCGTCGGCGAAACGCACGAAGCTTCCGTCCGCAGTCTCAGACCGTTGAATGACGGCTCCGGTCGGCATGCCCCCGGCTTGTGACACCGCGCCCGTAACATTCCCCCGGTGATAGGCCAGCTCCTCCCCGATCCGCAGCCCTGACAGGACCGACAGCGCGCCACTCTCCCGATCCGCCCGCAGCGCCTCGGACCAGGTCATGCCGTCGGGGCTGACCTTGAGGTGGAAGTCGTTGTCGCCGGTCAGACCCATCTCGGCGTGACCGGTCCAGTTCGACTGATAAAGCAGCGATCCGGTTTCTCCGGCGCCGGCCTTGTTGATCTTGAGCTGATGTCCGCCCCCGGCATGGCTGAGCAGCACCGCGTCGGACGACACCGCCAGCCGATTGGCCGCATCCGCCGCCGCCCCGACCCCGACACCTGGAAGGTTGTCGAGGTCCAGAGGCATCGCCCCCCATGCCCCCCCCCGGAAGACCACGGGCGCCCCTGCCGTCAGGTCCCATGCCCGCCACCCCTCGGCCGGGACGATGAAGATCCAGCCCGCGCCGTCCCATTGCGCAAGGCTGCCCGAATGCCCGGCCCATGCGCCGGTGGGCGCCGGGCCCAGTGCGTGGATCTCGCCGCTTGCGGGCTGCTCGGGCGGCGTTTCGCTGTTCACCCTCGTCAGAACAAGCTGGGCGATCGTATCCAGCATCTGCAGGGCTTCGTTGTGGGTGACGTGCTTTTGCGCCTGTGACGGCAGTATCACCGGCAATCCAAGCCGGGCAGTATGATCGGTCATGACATCCTCCGGGTCTGTCCCGGCCCGGTGATACGCCGCGAGACCTGACCAAGAGTGAGCCCACCGTGCTTTACCACCTGTTAATCCTGGCACTGCCGGCGCGGGCCCGCCCCTCAGATCGCTGTCCCACCGCATGCCGGACTGCCGGATCATCGCCGCCGTGGACCGGGTTAGACATACGGCGCCAGCCGCCTCCCTGCCCCGCCCCAGCCAAGCCGGCTTCGGGCAGAGAGATGTGTGCGCGCCTCGGTGGCCGGACGCAAAGGGGGTCGTACCTGCGCGTTTCCGCGCCTACCGCGCGGCAGGCAGCCCTGGCCCCGACATTGCCATCCCACCCCTCGCATGCCAAAATCGCCGCGATAAATTTGGGGCAGGGATTTCAGAGATGAAACTTCTCATGGTCGGGGCCGGATTGTCCGGCGCGGTGATCGGGCGGAAACTGGCCGAGGCAGGTCACGACATCACCATCGTCGATGCCCGCCCGCATGTGGCCGGCAACTGCCACACCACGCGGGATGCCGAAACCGGCGTCATGGTGCATGTCTATGGCCCGCATATCTTCCACACCGACGATGCCGAGGTCTGGGACTACGTCAACGCCTTCGAGACCTTCCAGCCCTACAAGAACCGGGTGAAGACCACCTCGAAGGGGCAGGTCTTCTCGCTTCCGATCAACCTGCACACCATCAACCAGTTCTACGGCAAGACCCTCCGTCCGGACGAGGCGCGCGACTTCATCGCCGAGGTTGCGGATACCTCGATCGAAGACCCCCAGTCCTTCGAGGAACAGGCGCTTCGCTTCGTTGGGCCGGACCTCTACGAGGCCTTCTTCAAAGGCTACACGATCAAGCAATGGGGCGTGCAGCCCTCGGACCTGCCGGCCGCGATCCTGAAACGCCTGCCGGTGAGGTTCAACTACGACGACAATTACTTCTTCCACGCCTTCCAGGGCATGCCTGAGAACGGCTACACCGCGATGGTCGAGCGCATCCTCGATCATCCGAAGATCACCGTTCATCTGGAAACCAGCTTCGAGCGCGCCCAGAAGGATCAGTGGGATCACGTCTTCTACTCGGGCCCTCTCGATGGCTGGTTCGATTACGACCTGGGCCGCCTGGGCTATCGCACCCTGGATTTCGAACGCTTCAGCTACGATGGCGATTACCAGGGCTGCGCGGTGATGAACTACGGCGAAGAGGACGTGCCCTATACCCGCATCACCGAACACAAGCATTTCAGCCCGTGGGAAAGCCACGAGGGCTCGGTGCTTTACCGCGAATTCTCGCGCGCCTGCGAGCCGCAGGACATCCCCTACTACCCGATCCGCCAGGTGAAGGAGAAGGCCCTGCTTGCCGACTACGTGGCGCTGGCAGAACAGGAAGAGGGCGTGACCTTCGTTGGGCGCCTGGGCACCTATCGGTACCTCGACATGGATGTCACCATCCGCGAGGCGCTGGACACCGCCGCGGCCTTTCTGGCGCAGGGTCAGGCGACGCCGGCCTTCGTGAAGGCCCCGCTCTGAGGGGACATAAGCCGCGACGCGGGTCCCGCCCCGCAGCGTGACGCTGGGCGGCGGCGGCGAGCGCATGGCTCAACGCGAAAGCCACGGGGTCTCCGGCTTGAGTTGTGGGCACTGCCCTGAGCAGCGCCATATCAAGCGTCCGTGCCCGATGCCGCGGGGGCTTATTGTGCGGGCCCGGGGGCGGCCCCGCCGGGATACCGATCTTGCACCCCAAAGGTCACGACGCGCTGCTCCCCCGGCGTCCGGGGCTTGGCCGGCAAGGCTTGGGCAACACCCCCCAGGGGCCGGACCGGCCCGCCGATCGCCCTAGAACCCCCGCCGAAGCGCGCGCAGCGGCGAGGTGACGCGCCAGGACGTGCTGTTGAGCAACGCTTCATTGCCCTCTTTCAACGCCTTGTTTTCCTCTCGGAGCTGCGCAAGCTCATCGTGAAGGGATTGAGCGCTTTCGATTTTCTGCCAGAAAGCCCCCTGCTCCGCCTTGATGGATGCGATCTCTGCGTCCTTCTCTCCGACCTTTGCCCGCATCGCTTCCGCCTGTCGCGTCAGCTCGGCGAGCTCTTCGAACCTCCGGGTTCGTGCCGCTTCCGCCCGGGACCGGAACTCGGCATATGCGGCCTCGAGCGCTTCTTTCTCGGCCTGAACGCTCGAAAGCTGACGCCTCAGCTCTTCACCCTCATCAAGCCTGCGGGCCTCGGCCGCTTCCGCGCGCGCCAGACCTTCGGCCTGTGTGGCCTCGAGCGCCTCTTTCTCAGCTTGAACGCTAGAAAGCTGACGCGTCAGCTCCGCGATCTCCTCGAACCTCAGGTCTTGAGCCGCGTTTGCACGAGACAGCTCAGCGGCATGTGCGGCCTCGAGGGCAGTTTTATCGTCCCGAACGCTCGAAAGCTGACGCGTCAGTTCCGCAATCTCCTCGAACCTCAGGTCTTGAGCCGCGCTTGCACGAAATAGCTCCTCGGCATGTGCGGCCTCAAGGTCGGACAGCTGACGCGTCAGCGCAGCCAGCTCTTCGGACCTCTGCGCCTCAGCTTCCTCCGCTTGCGCCCGGTCTTCGGCCTGCACGCGCCTCTGCTCGGTCTCGTAGAGGGCGGTATGAAGTTCGGACAGCTTGCGGCCGCGTTCATCGACCAGCTTGCGCAACGGCTCGAGTTCACTGACCGCTTCGTCATGTTTGGCCGACGCCGCTTTCAAGGCGCTGCGCGCCTTGGCAAGCTCGGCGGAAACGGCCGCCTCTTTGGCGGTGGAGTGGACGCCCTGCCCCAACCTTGTGAAGAATAGGGCGATATCCCCGGGAATATACCCGTCCGCGCACACGCGCAGCAGCGTTTCCAGGCGCGCGGATCGTCCCTTTTCCTTCAGGACGACCGTCAACCCGTCACCGATCTGGAATTCGATCTTGTTCTTGTCCGACAGGAAGATTTCAAGATCCTCGCGTGCCACGTCCTGCGATGCCCGCGTGCCGTGCAAGAGCAGAAGACCCGTGTCCTTCAGACACTGCAGCCAGCCCTCCTCATCGATTTCCGGCTGCCCGGCAAGATCCACGAAAAGCAGATCAAGGCTGCCCGGGCGCAGAGCTCCGAGGGCGTCCTTTGGGGCAACCGATGCGGTCAGCTCGGCGATATCGTCGTAGATCAGCGCGGCATGATCGCGCAAAGGCTTTGGCGGTTCGGGCAAAAGTTTCCGACCATCGCCGTCTGTCCACCCCCCGAACCACTGGCACTGGGCCATGATGTTCTGTTTATCAAGCGCTTGGCACAGTGCGAAAAAGACAGCGCCATCAGGCGCGCCACAGACCGCCAGGCGACGGGGCGCTTCTGCCGAGATCAGCCAGAACAGGAACGGCGTATGCAGCATGGCGGGACTGTCGACCAGGAAGCGGGGCCGCCAGAACATCGTCGCGATCGAGGATGGAACGAAGAACTCGTCCGTTCGCGAAAGATCGGATCTGCCTTGCCGCTCAACACTCATATCGCTCTCCGCCATGAATGATATTCTCTTTGCAATTTCAGTAAGTTAAATTTGTCTTACCCGAGAACTCCGCGGCCGCGCCGCCGATAATTTAGTATGGGGTCTAGTCACGGCACGCAAGGTGCCGCTCCTGTTGGAGGGACCCGGCGCAGACGCCCCTTGCCGGTCGCCCGCTGGGCCGGGCGCCTGTGGCTGCACAACAGGTCAGGCGGCCCGGTCAGGCGTCGCCAAGCCGAGTTTCCCGCGCCAGAACCCGCGCGTGGTGAGCGCGTCGTAGCCCTGACGCCAGCGATCCTTGATCTGGTCGTAGTCACGCCAAAGCGCCAGCGAGGTCTTCGCATAGGCATAGACCAGCCTCCAGGCCCGCGCCTTGTCGTGGCGCACGGTGTAGGCAGATTTGCCGTCGGCCGAGACATAGGTGATCTGCGCCGCACCCCAGATCTCACGCCGCCCGCCGCGTTGCGCCGCGGGCAACACGATGTGATTGCCGAAACGCGCAAAGAACGGCAGCAGATGACCGTTGAGCGTCAGTTTCATCAACGCCCGGTCAGGGAACCGGTGCGGGTTGAACCTGTGCCTCTCGGGCGGCGGGCCGCCTTCGATCGGGCGCCAGACCTCGGCATCCATCAGGTCCTTGATCTGCCCCCGCCGCAGGCTCATGTCGGCGTTCTCGCGGAAGAACTCCGGCCCGGTGATGGCGTCTTTCAAGGATAGATGTACCGCCTCGAGCGACTCGTAGTGGCAGGACAGGAACGACCTGACAAAGAACCAGGCGGCTATCTTCATCGCCCCCTTGCGACCGATCTCGAGCTGCGGCGCGACGAGGTGATGCGCCAGGTGGCCGCGCAGGTCGAGATACAGCGTCTGCGGCGATTCCTTTGACGAGAAGTCTTCGTCCTGAAAACAGACCACGCCCGGCAGGGGAACGGTGCGGAAGCGGTTCATGAAGGAAAAGCTGAGGTCGTCTCCGCGCACGAAAAACGGAAACGGCATGTGGCGGACCTTCTCGACCGGGAAGGCGAAATACCACCAGCCGCCGTAGTAATCGGCCGGTTTGTCGGCGGTGCTGGCGAATTCCATCTCGGCGACCGCATCAAGGTCCCGCAGGTCGAGCCCCTTGAATTCGGGCTGACAGACCCGGTGGAACCGCGCGCCATTTTCCCAGATCTGCCAACGATGTTGCGCGTTGATCAGCCCGCCGCAGACAGCCGTGGAGTCATCGATGGCATGAGCCAGGAACATGCAGGTGCGTTCAAGCGCCTGCATGTGGATCGCAGCGTCGTCATCCATGAACAGGCAATGACTGGCGCCGCGCTCCTCGGCTGCCAGAAGCCCACGGGCGAAGCCACCCGACCCGCCGAGGTTCTCGTTCGGGATCGGGGTTACGTGCGCCGACGGCGCGATCCCGGCGCTCTGTCCGTTGTCGACCACGGTCAGGTGAAGGTTGTCCCGCGCCGACGACGCGGCAACGAAGGCTTCGAACCGCGCCACGGTCTGCTGCACGGCCGCCTCGCGCCGAAAGGTGGTGATCGACAGCATGATCTGGGGATCGCGCCGCGGCGGCCGGGACGTGCGCCAGTTGGCCTGCCGCAGCACCCCGGGACCGAGCGCGCGAAGCTGGAAGAAAACGACCCCGCGGTCGTCGGACCCGCGCGGGCGCACGACCTCGAACCTCTGGGCGCGATCGGCCGAGAGGGTGATCACCTCGTTGACGAGCCGGGTCCAGGAATGTTCGGGGAAGGCGTGGAACACCACCAGCTCGAACTGGCCCTCGCCCAGAAGCTCGAGCGACAGGTCCTCGATCCCGCAGTACTTGTGCCATTTGCCGATATTGAACAGGTTCATCGACGTCCCGAAATCGGCAAGCCCGCCGAGGCCGAAGCGGATCTCCTGCCCCGGCATCGAGAGCCCTGCCGCGTCCTCGAGCTTGACGTAAAGATCGCGTTCCGAGCTCAGGCCCGCCTCGGGCCAGATCAGCGACTGCAGCGGCGCATCGGCAATGGACATGGTCTAGCCCTTCTTCGGGGCCGCGGGCGCAGTGATCATGCCCTTTTCCACCATCTGCCGCAGCAGGGGGGCGACGAACTGGTCGATAAGGCCCTGGCTGTCCTGGGGTATCGCCAGCTGGGCCAGCGGCGCATCGGCGGCCGGCAGAGGCTGCTCGAACAGCGCCTCGCGGCCGAAACGGCGTTGAGCGAGCGCGCGGTTTCCAGCCTCGTAATCGGACAGAATGGCCTGGCGCAGCTCGGGGGGCATCAGCCGTTCGCTCTGCTTGCCGGTATGACCGAAGACGTTGCGATCGACCCCCTCCATGGCCCGGCGCAGCAACTCTCGCTGCGCGGGCGGAAACTCGTCCATGGGCAGGTGACGGGCGAACTCGGCCATTGCGGCGGACATCGAAGAGTTCACGTGCGGCTCGGTCCCGTTGCCGAGCAGCGCCTGAAGCCCGGCAGCCTCGCAGAAGGCGGCTACGGGCCCATCGGGCATCTGCTCTTTCTCGAAGACGTTGATCGCGACGTTTTCCGCGCCGAACACCTCTTCGAGGTGGCGCACGTAGCCGTCGTAGTGAATCCAGTGGAACTGATCGCGACGCGCGAGGAATTCGTCGAAGGTGCAGTGGCTTAGAGCCGGGTTCCACTGCCACTTGATGTTCTGGAAATACCAGCTTTCGAGCCACAGGTCCTGCCGGCGCAGCGAGTAGATCACTTTCACGTCGAAATGCTCGCGGAATTCGCCCAGAAGGCTGAGATCCTTGCGCATGCAGATGTCTTCGTCCGAGACCACAAGCTTGGTGATGTCGACAGGGGCCTTGCTGTCGGCGCGTTCGTTCATCCGAGCCGCGGCGTCTGCGATGGTCCGCTGGCCGGCAAAGATCGCATTGATCATCTCGAAATGGCGCGGCTTTCGGAACGGCAGCAGACAGCCTTCGGCGATCAGCGCATCGAAGTTGCGCAGCAGGAACCTCTGGATCGAGGTGGTGGCCGTCCGGTGTGTCCCGATGTGCAGGTAAAGCGTTCTGGTCATGTGATCCGGATCTTCGTCAATTCGAGCGTCTGAGTCCCGGCGTGTTGCACATTTTCGACAGCGAGACAATCGCGGCAGGCGCACGTCGGCCACTGGGCGCATGTCCGACAGGGTGTCCGGGGTTGTTCTCGCAGGGCGCGGGCTTCATAACTGCGAAAGTTAGTGTATCGGGCCAGCCAGGCCAGAGCGTCCGGGCCGGCCGGACCAGGGAGACGGGGATATGTCGAACAGTCTGTTTCTAGGGGCGGACGCCCAGATCCGCCAGGCGCTGCAACAGCTGAGGGCGCAGGAGGGTGGCGCCCCCATCTCGGGCGAGATCACCGGGATCAACGACGACATCTTCCTGTCCAATGACCCCGCGGCCAACGTGACGGGCGATTACACGTCGGGTCGGGAAAATCTGATCTCGCTCAAGATGCAGCCGGCCGGCGCGGAAACACCCCGGTGGCAGGCACTGCATCTGCGCATGGGCGCCTGTGATCTGGGCAATGCCGGGGTCATCGGTTTCGTCGCAAGAAGCCAGTCGCCCTCCGCGATGATCACCCGCGCCTGCCTGAGGTCGGGCCGCGACGGGCAGTTCCAGGATACGTTCTTCACCAAGGCCATCGCCTCCTTCGCGACGCCCAGCACGCATCTCGACGCCATCGACCTCGACACCGCGGGCGACATCCCGCGCACGGCCGACTGGCGCGAGTTCATCCTGTTCTTCCGCCCCGGCCCGGTGGACATCGACCTTCTCGACTTGCGACCATTCGTCGTATGACGACTGAGCCAGGGGCGAACGGCCTTTCCGTCGTGATCCCCGTGTGGAACCTGCCGGACGATCTGCGCCTCTTGCTTGGCCAGATCGAGCGGATGGGGGTTTTTTCCGAGGTCATCGTCGTCGATGACGGCTCGGACCCCGCCTGCGACCCCGAAAGGCTCGGGGTTTCCGAGATGCGTCTTGGGGCCAGGCTGCTTTACCTGCGCTCGGACGCGCAGAGGGGCGCAGGCCATGCCCGCAATCGCGGGCTTGAGGCGGTGACGTGCGACAACGTCATTTTCTTCGATGCCGACGACTGCCTGACGGACGACTTCCCGATGATCTGGGCCCGGCACCTGGGCCAGGGGATGCCGGATTTCACGATCTTCCGCCATAGTGACACCCGGATCCTTGCAGCCGAGGGCCGCGACGGATCTTTCCGGTTCGAAGAGAGCCTGTGGTCCGATGTTCTGGCGGACCGGGACGAGCGCCTTCTGACGCATGAGCAGATGGCCCAGCTTTCCCCCATCGTGGCCTATCCCTGGAACAAGATCTACCGGACCGACTATCTGCGCCGCGAGAACATCGACTGCTCGGAGACCCGGGTTCACAATGACATCCGCCTGCACTGGCTAAGCTTCGTCAGGGCGACCCGGGTTCTGGCGCTCAGGCACGTTGGCGCCGTGCACAAGGTCGACACGGGCCAGCGCAACCTGACCAACCTGCGGGGGGAAGAGCGTCTGTGCCTGGCCGATGTGCTGGGCAGGCTCACGCAGGATATCCGGTCCACCCCACGCAGCGCGCTGTTCATGCGAAGCTACGTCTCGTTCGTTCACAACGTCTGCATGTGGAACTACCGTCAGGCGGATCATCACCTGCAACACCGATTTGCGGACCTGGCCTGCCGGGCCTATCTCGACTTCCTCCCCGAAGAGTTCTCTCGCTTCGCGGACTGGCAACCGGACACGGCCGACGAAATCGTCCACTTCCTGATGCGGGAGGTCGCCTGAGCCCATGGCAATCTCGTTCATCGTGACCACCTACAACGTCCTCGACTACGTGTCCCAATGCCTGGAGAGCGTCGCCGCCGTCGCGCGGCCGGGCGACGAGGTCATCTTGGTAGACGACGGCTCGGACGACGGCACAGCCGAGGCTCTTGGCGCCTTCACTGCCGCCGGGGGCTTTGGCGATGGTGTCCGGGTCGACCCCATTCTCCTCGGGGTCAACACGGTCGGCGGCGTCGGCATCGCCGGCAACATCGGGCTTTCGGCGGCGCAGGGCGACGCGGTGTTCTTCGTCGACGGCGACGACTGGATAAACCCCGCGGGATTCATGGCGGCGCGCAGCGTCTGGGATCTGCATGACCATGACATCCTGCTCACCAACTACCTGACATTCGACACGGCCAATGGCGTGTCGGCCCCGCCTGCGGACAACCAGCTTTGGGCCGGACTGCGCCGTGACCTGACGGGGGATGATGCGAAACTGCAGGCGCTCAGGTTCATCGGGGTGCCGTGGCGCAAGTTCTACCGGCGTTCCTTCCTCGAAGCACATCACCTGAGGTTCCCGGAAGGCGACCGCTTCTTCGAGGACAATCCGTTTCACTGGGACGTCTGCTGCACGGCCGAACATATCGGGTTCGTCGACAGGCTCACCTGCTTTCACAGGGTCAACCGCCCCGGGCAAACCCTCGCCTCGACCGGAACCGAGCTCATCGCGTTCTTCGACCATTTTCACACGATCCTGCACACTTTGCCCAAGCATGACATGCGGTACGAGCGCCAGGCCTGCCTGTGGCTTCTGGAGAACATGGCGTGGCACAGCGGGCGCCTCTCCCCCGCGGCGCGACCGGCCTATGCAGAGGCCTCAACCCACGCTTTGGCACGCGTGCCGGATCAGGTCTGGGCCGATGTCCGCAGCTTCAGGCCCCCTCATGATCCGGTGTGGATCGAGGCCGACAGGCTCCGCGCCGGACAGGTCGGCGAGCAGCTTGCCATATGGGATCGCGAAGACCTGCGGCGCCGGCTGGACAGGATGGAGACCCAACAGGAGATCCTGGCAGAGGGCCTCGAAGCGCTTCGCAAGCATCAGATCGGCACCAAGGCCGCCCGGCTTTTCAGGGAGATCCGGACGCAGCAGCGTGGCGGCCCCGACGCGGGCTAGGCCCGTGCCGGCAGGGTCGGCGACAGGCTGACCTCGCTGACTTCGCTGCCCTCCCGCGCAGGATTGCCTCATCAAGCGCTTCATGGCGCGGTTCGAGTCCCGCCTGCGACGCACGCGCCAAACGAAAACGACCCGGCTCTTTGCAGAGCCGGGTCGTTGCCACTAGGTTTTCGCCCGGTCAGACGAAGGTGAAGTCGTCTGCGTCGAGATCGGAGAAGAGGACGTTCTCCAGCAGGATGGAGTTTCCGCCCCCGGTATCGATCCGAACGTCATCGCCGATCTGGCTGGCGGCCCCGCGAAGGTCGCCGATATTGCCGATCGCACCGATCGCCGACAGGTCGATCACTTCATTGCCGTCGCGCGCATCGAAATCGGTGACGACATCGTTGCCGTGGCCCGCCGCAAAGACGAAGGTATCCGACCCCGTCCCGCCGGTGATGGTGTCGTTGCCGCCGCCGATGCGGAACGTGTCGTTCCCCGCCTCACCGAAGAAGATGTCGGCCCCGTTCACGCCGCCCTGGACATTGTCGAGGATCAGGTCGTTGCCATTGCCGCCACGCACGGTGTCGCGCCCGTTGTCGCCCTGCAGGGTGTCGTCCCCGGCACCGCCATGCAGGAAATCATACTGGCTGCCGCCGAAGACCTCGTCCCGGTCGAGCCCGCCGTAAAGCGAGTCACTGCCATTGGCGCCGATGACGGTATCCATGCCACCGCCGCCGAAGATCGTGTCGTTGCCATTGTCGCCGAAGAACAGGTCGGCCCCGTGAAAGCCGCCCTGGCCGTTGTCCTGCAACAGGTCGTTGCCATTTCCGCCGCGGACCGTGTCGCGGCCATTCTCGCCAACCAGCGTATCATCGCCGTTCATGCCGAGGATGAAGTCGTAGTTGTTGCCGCCGTAGACCTCGTCATTGTCGAGCCCACCGTAAAGCACGTCATCGCCGTTGCCGCCGAAGATCGTGTCGCTGGCGCCGCCGCCGAAAACGGTGTCGTCGCCGAAGCCGGCAAAGAAAAGGTCGCGCCCCAGCGGCCCGCGCTGGCCGTTGTCCTGCAGGACGTCATCGCCCCCTTCGCCGTGCACCGTGTCACGGCCGTTCTCGCCGATCAGGGTATCATTGCCGACGCCGCCGCGCAGAAGGTCGAACGCCGAGCCGCCACGCAGCATGTCCTGGCCCGTGCCGCCCAGAAGCGTATCCTCGCCCGCACCGCCGGTGGCGACATCGTTACCCGCGCCGGTGTCGATACGGTTTCCGGCATCATTGCCGGTGATGTCGTCATTGCCGGACCCGGCCACCAGATGCTCGATCACGGTGCCCCGCGCGATGCCCACGTTGCCATCGAGCCCCGCCACGTCCGAGAAGGTGGCGCCGCGCATGTCGATCCGGTCATCTCTGTCCGAAAAGCTCAGGTTCACGGTGTCGACGCCGCCATTGTCGAAGATGGTGAAGGTGACGGGGCCGTCGTCATAGCTGTTGGTGGGCCTGCCGGACAGGCTGCCGAAGTACTCGGTCAGGTAGCCCTGGGGCAGCGTGCTGCCCACACCCCAGACGGTGTTGCCCGAGGTGACGGTCGAGGCACCGTAAAGATCCTGGATCGCGACGATGTCGGCCATCATCGCGGTGATCACCGCGGCATAGCTGGCGTTGACCGTGGTGTTGTCGGTCTGGCTGAAATAGGACATGACCGACACCTGCCAGCTGTCATTGGCAAAAGTCTCGTCCCGACCATAGACGGCATTGCCGTTATAGGCACCCTGGTGGCCCAGCCCCAGCGCATGACCGATCTCGTGGATATAGGTCGCGAAGGAATAGGTATCGATCGTGGTGCCGTAGGCCGTCAGCCATTCGCTGCCGATATTGACGGTGGAGGACTGGATGACGCCGTTCGTATTGAACGAGCTTCCGGCAAAGGCGCCTTGCTGGTTGTCATCGAAGGTGATCTGCGCCCGCCCCCCCGTTTCCGCAAAATCGATATCCGCCACCAGTTCCCAGGCTTCAAGCGCCCAGCGCGCCAGTTGCTGAGCGTCCGAGCTGAGGGCTGACAGATTGACGGTGATCTGGTTGCTGTCAGAGGTGTCGAAGCTCCTCCGGCCAACGCCGTCGTCCCAATAGCCCTCGGTCAGGAAATCGGCGAGATCGTCCAACGAGCCCGGCGTACCACGTTCGCTGGTTTCGATGCTGACCGAATAGCTGCCATTCCCGCCATCATTGTACGAGCCTACGGCAACATAATAGGTGCCGGACGAAACCGGGGTGAAGGTAATGGCGGAATCGAGACCCTGCCCGCCATCGTCGTCATCGACCAGCAGGTTGCCGCGGGCATCGTAAAGCCGCAGGAAGGAATCATCCAAGGTGCCCTCGCCGGACCCATCGGCCAGGATCTCTATGCCATAGCTTTCGCCGGCCTCCAGGGTGACGCCGATCCAATCGCGATCCCCGGCGGCATCCAGCACTCCGCTGAACGTATCGCCCGGCTGCATCGAATAGGCGGTCCCGATGTCGGCCGCGGCATCGGCGCCTTCCGACAGGTTCGCAAGGGCAGGATCGGTGACGCCGTTCCCATCGAGGTGCCTGGACGGATCGAACGTGGCGGTCTGGATGCAAAGTGTACACATGGCGAGACTCTGGAAACCTTATGGGAAAAGGGGATCAGGATGCAGCTGCAAGCGCCTTGATCAAAGCAGGCGTTGCGTTCAGCAGGAGGGAGGCGAAATCGTCGAATGTCTTGGCCGACACCGCGCCGTCGCCCGACGGAGCCTGGACCGAGGAGCCGGTCTGCACGGCGCCCTCTTCGGTCCGCCATTCGATGTGGCCGGCCAGACCGCTGTCGTCGCTTTGCGAAACGTAGAGCGCCACGCCGATATCGGTGGAGCGCCCGGGAACTTCATCGCCACGGGACACACGGCGGATCACATGTGGCCCGACCGCGGTCCGAGCCAGGGCCTGGATCATCGCCTGGCAGAGGGGGTCCTGCATGCCTTCGCCTTCAGGGCAGCTGAGCAGGATCACCGGACGCTCGGGCGACCGGGCCTGACCGGCAGGCGCGGTCATCAGCAGCAAACCAGCCGATAGAACCGCCGACCGCCACAATCCCGCACCGTGCCCAAGCTTTGTCCACATACCAGACGCCTCACCCCAAGCGATTCCTTCACGCTGAAAACTCGAAAGAGCGTACACCACCCTGCGCCTTCAAACCAAGCTTTCTAAGCTGTCTTCGTTAGCGGCCGCCCCACCCGATCCAGGTACTGCCGTCAGGCGAACTTCCGATGGCGGCGCGGGGCCCCTCGCCCCCTGCTGGCGCGCAAGGCTCCGCCGGTTCAAATTGACAAGACAGACCGGCCATGAGAAGTCGGGCCTCGGCGAAATTTCGATTGTGGATGTCAATAATGACCTTTTCCCTAAGCCTCAAAGACGCGCGCATTGCCATCATCGGCCTCGGTTACGTGGGTCTGCCTCTGGCCGTTGCGCTTGGGCGAAAGTACCCCACCGTCGGGTTCGACCTCAAAGCCGAGCGCATCGCCGAGCTGCGCAACGGCGAGGACTCCACCGAAGAGGTGGATGCCGAAGAGCTCCGCACCGCCGACAAGCTGACGTTCTCTTCCGACGAGGACGACCTGAAATCCTGCAACGTGTTCATCATTGCCGTCCCGACGCCCATCGACGTGTCGCACCGCCCCAACCTGGCGCCTCTGATCTCGGCCTCGACGACGGTCGGGCGCACGATCTCGCAGGGTGACGTGGTCGTGTATGAATCGACCGTGTACCCCGGTGCCACCGAGGAAGACTGCCTTCCCGTCGTTGAAAGCGTGTCCGGCCTGACGTTCAACCAGGACTTCTTCGCCGGCTACAGCCCGGAACGCATCAACCCCGGCGACAAGGAGCGGCCGCTTACCAAGATCATGAAGGTGACGTCGGGCTCCAAGCCCGAGGTCGCCGATTTCGTCGACGATCTGTATAACAGCGTCATCGAAGCGGGCACCTACAAGGCGACGTCGATCCGCGTAGCCGAAGCCGCGAAGATCATCGAGAACACGCAGCGTGACGTGAACATCGCCCTGATCAACGAGCTTTCGATCATCTTCTCCCACCTCGGGATCGACACGAACGAAGTCATCGATGCCGCGGCGACCAAGTGGAACTTCATCCGCCTGCGCCCCGGCCTCGTCGGTGGTCACTGCATCGGTGTGGACCCTTACTATCTGGTGCACAAAGCCACCGCTGCGGGGTACATTCCCGACGTGATCAGGACCGCACGCGAGATCAACGACGGCATGGCGCGCAACGCCGTGACGCGCCTGACCAAGAAGATGATCCTGTCGGACATCCCGGTCAAGAATGCCAAGGTTCTGATCGTCGGGGTGACCTTCAAGGAAAACTGCCCGGATATCCGCAACACCAAGGTCATCGACCTGGTGGCCCACGCCAAGGGCTACGGGATGAACATCGATCTCGTCGACACCTGGGCCAATCCCGAGGAAGTGCACGAAGAATACAACGTGTCGATCGCGACGACCCTGCCGACCGAGGGCGACTACGACGCCATCATCCTTGCCGTGCCGCACGAAGACATCGTTTCGGGCGGACCGGCGGCGCTGCGGTCGATCCTGAAGGACAACGGCGTTCTCTTCGACCTCAAGGCAGCGTTCGACGTGCAGGACAGTGACCTGCGGCTCTAGGCATGTGGCGGGTCTGCGAGGATGACCTGAGGGTCCTGAAGGCTTCCCCCTTCTTCGATCCCGAGTGGTACCAGGCTCGCTATCCGGACGTCGTCCTTGCCGGCATGGACCCGGCAGAGCACTATCTTCTCTATGGCTTCCGGCTCGGGCGCGATCCCGGGCCGGACTTCTCGACCCGGTTCCACCAGCTGGCCTTTCCCGGCCTCGCAGGCGACCGCGATCCGCTGACGCAGATCGAAGCCGAAACGACGCGTACCGGGAGCGTTCCAGCCCCGGCCCCGGGGCATGTCCTGAACGCCGCGCATCAGGTTTTCCTGCGCGGCGCGCGTGAGACTTCGCTGGCCCTGGCCGACCGCTTTCTGGCAGAGCGCTACCGCCACACCCTGCACATCCTCGAGGCGAACAAGGCGCAGGTTGAAAACGACCGCGCAACTTGGATCTCTCACGTCAACGGCTTCCTGAACGCGTTCGGCCAAAGCGACATCGCCCTGCATGCGGGGCACACGGATCTCTTCCACGATCTGGCGACAGCCCCTTTGCCGGCGGTGACGGACGGGCCGCTGATTTCGATCATCATGCCCGTCCACAATGCCGAGGAGACGGTCGAGAAGGCGATCCAATCGATCCTCGATCAAACCTGGAAAAACCTGGAAATTATCGCCGTCGACGACTGCAGCACGGATTCCACGCCTCATTTGCTGAGACGGATAATGCAAAAGGACCCTCGCCTGCGGGTCCACAGGCTTCCGGTCAATGCGGGGCCCTACGTCGCACGGAACGTCGCCCTTGGCATGGCGCGGGGGGACTGGATCACCTGCCATGATGCGGATGACTGGGCGCACCCCAAGCGGCTGGAGGACCATCTCGGCGTTGTCCTGCCCGACGGGGCGCAGGCCGACCAGGCCAGTGTCACCCACATGATCCGCATGCGCCCCGATGGCTTCTTCGACACGATCGTGAATGCCAATCCGTTTTCCCCGGACGGCGTGACCCGCATTTCCTCCGTGTCGGCCCTGTTCCAGGCCGAGTTTCTGCGAAACAGGCTCGGCTACTGGGACACGGTGCGGGTCGGCGCAGATAGCGAAATGATCTCGCGCGCCCAGCATGTCACGGGAAAAGAGACGCGAAAACTCCGGAAAATCGGCATGATCTGCCTCTCCACCGACAGGGGCCTGACGCGCGATCCCATTCTGGGCGTCCGCCCCTCGGGGCATCTGTCCGATATCCGCGCCGCCTACAAGGCCAGCTGGACAGCGGTCCATGACCGCCTTCCCCCGGATCGCCTTTTCCTGCCCTTCCCCCAAGAGACGCGCCGCTATCGAGGCGATTTCACCTTCGACGTCCCTTACGAAGATGTCGTGGCGGCAAGTAGCGGTCAGTGACAGGCCCCGGGGGCCCGTCCCGCCCTCGCGATAGAAGCCCGGCCCGAACTGGAGCCGGACACAGACGCAAACGAACCTTCGCGGATCAGCAGACCATCGTCACGCGGTCGGAAACGGTCGCTCCATGCGGTCGAGGGCGCGCGACCCGACGAGGTGTGCCAATTCAAGCCAATGGCAAACGGCATTCCGGAAGGGGCGTTCGTTAGCCGCGAGGGCAAGTTCGGCGCATGACGGAGTCGGAGGTGACGCGGCATAAGCTGCTTGGGGAAGAGCCCCCGGGTCGAAGACCCCGCTGCCCGATTAGATGCCGGGCCCGTGGCCATGAAGTACCCGAAGTCGACACGCGGTGGCGATGCGCCATGTCGCACCCCTGTGCGGTCTCGCCCTTTGCGGTGTAGGAGAAGGACGAGCGCGCGATCGACAGCAGCTTGCACTGCGGGCCGATGGATAGGTCGGGATGGTCAGGCTCGATCATGCCGCGTCTCACTTCCCGCACCAGGTCTTCAGCTTTCGTGCCAGAAAAGAGTTGGCCTCCGCATTGGCGGAGTCTCTCGGAGCGGTGACGGTCACCCGCCAGTTCATCCGGTCTTGGCGCGGAACTCCTTCACCTGCCCCTCGTCAACCTCCGGCTGCTTGCGGCGCCCGCGCTCGAGCACGCCGGATGTGCCTTTAAGCAGGGCGTTGGTCGGGAACACGATTCACTGGATCGTTTCCTGATCCTCCCAACTCCATTGATGGATGATCGTCGGAGGCACCCCGAACCGGCTTGCCAGCTCCGCGGCGTCGTTCGGGCCTGCGCCGCGCCACTGGCGCGACGGTCCCTCCAACCCTCGCCTTTCAGAGCGTCCAGTGCGACCTTGGACTTGAACCCAGGCGCGTGCTGCTTCCGTTTCGACATCCCTGATCTCCTTCTCGTCGAAGATCAGCAGACTGCAACTCGTGGCTTATGTCAGTGTCCGAAATACGGCGGGTGGCTCACTCAGTTCTAATCCCACGCGCCAGGCAGGGGGCGGCGGCCTCGCTTGGACTGAAGAACCGGGAAGCGTCAGCGCGGTGAGCGCAAGATCCGCCAAAGGAGGACAAGTAGTGAAATCGATGCGGTGACGAGGCCCGCGAGACACATCGCCACGAAAAGGTATTCCACCGACCCGGAACAATAAGGGTTAGCGGAGATAAAAGTTGACCTGCAATAGCCTCGCACGCCCCAAAACCCGAGAAAAACCGCTGCGATCCCTGCCAGACATGATCCCAAGGGCCAAAGGTAACGGCGAGGACCTTCGATGGACCGACCTGTATCCTTCATGTATCACGATCCCACCGGCCAGACTGGTTTCAGTCCTGCGGGTCGAGCGCACGGGCTCTCGGCTCGGCCTGGTTGATCTCGCCTTCTCTTAATGCCGTAACGGAAGGCGCCCGAGCAGGACTGTCTCACCGAGCAGCTAGAACGGATCGCGGAGGGGCCGCAAGGCCTCGTAGGGTGAACCCCACCGCTCTTTGTCTGTGGTCAGCATTTTCCCGGCAAAGGGTGCCTTGGAGTAGAAAGGCATCGCTTCCGGCCCAGTCCGGCCGTTCGAAGCGACCGCCGGAACGGCACCGCAGCGGCCATTCCGCCCCCCGCCGCAGCATTTCCAACGACCCAAGGTCGGCTGTGCGGGGCGAAGTACGGGTTCGCCGCGACCCGCGATAAGATCTGCTGTAGTCGGGTACACCGTGCGAAACACGCCTCTGCAATACCGTGAAGTCATGCTTCGAGCCCTTCACGGTCATCCTTCCCCTTCCGGCATCGGCCCGCGTTCGAGGTAGCTGCCAAGGACAACGTAGCTCTGCGTGGACCGGACGCCTTTGATCCCCAGAATAGAGGACAGAAGCGCCTCTAGGCTGGCTGGTCCGGAAGTTCTGACCTTCAGGATCAGGCAGGTGTCACCGGCAGCGGTGTGGATCTCCTCGACGTCAGCCAGATCGCGCAGGGCAAGGACCGGTTCGGTCATGCCCCAGCCTTCGGTCTTCACATGCACGAAGGCGAGCAGAGGGCAGCCGATCTTCTCGCCGGCGAGCTTGGCGACCGTTCCCAGGATTACTCCGTCTCGTTTCAGGCGCTTGACCCGCTCGTGAACCACCGGGGCAGACAGATGGACCATCTCGGAGAGTTCGGCATAGGAACGGTCCGCCCGCTCGGCCAGCAGTCTTAATATCGTTCGGTCTTTTTCATCGAGACCGGAGGGGTGCGACGGATTTCTCCGAACGTCTTTCGTTTTCATGAGAGATGGCCTTGATAGTGCTTGAGAAGCATACCCTCCTTGGGAACATACGCCTCATGACATTCTTTAAATCTGCGGAACAGGCGTCGAAAGTTCAGTTTTACCAGGTCTGCATGCTCTTCGCCGCGGTTGTCCTCGTCGGCTCGAATGCTTTCGTTCTCAGCCCCATCCTGACCGAGGTCGGACGGGGGCTGGAAACCGAGCCGTATCGCATCGCATGGGCCATTTCGGCTTTCGGCGGGGCGACGGCCCTTTCGTCGTTCTTCCTCTCGCCGGTCATCGACCGCATGCCGCCAAGATGGACGCTGGGCGGAGCGGCAGGGCTTCTCGCGCTCGCACAGTTGCTGAGCAGCGTCAGCCAAAGCTGGGTCTGGCTCTGCCTTTCGCAGGCCGGTGCGGGAGTTGCCGTCGGAGTTCTCCTTCCGGGAACCTACGCGACCACCGCAGCGACGGCGCCACCCGGGCGCGATGCGGCGCGGCTGGGCATCGTCCTGACCGGCTGGGCGCTGTCCCTGGTTCTGGCGGTGCCAGCGGCAGCCTTCATCGCCGCGCATGCCGGATGGCGGACGGTCTATATCCTCTTGGCCACGATGTCCGCCTGCGTGTCCTGCGGCCTTTTCTTCGCCATGCGTGGCGAGGAGATCGAAGCTGGAGAGAGATCCTCGCCCGGGCGGGCGCTCGGCTTGCCTGGAGTCGCGTTTCTGCTCTTGATCATCTTCGCCTACATGACGGCGTTCTACGGCACCTTCGCTTTCTTCGGGGAGGGGGTACGCCAAGCCTTCGATTTGTCGGCTCAGGGCAGCGGTCTGTTCGTTCTAGCCTACGGACTCGGGTTCGGGTCCGCCGGGATCGGCCTTGGAGCCGTCTCACCACGCATATCGCGCCGGTATCTGCTCTCGGTGCTCGTTGCGATCGCGGGCGTATATGCCCTCTGGCGCTTTGCCTTGTCCATGCCACCGATCGCGTTCGTGACAGCGGTGGCGTGGGGCTTTTTAAACCAGCTTGGGCTCAATGCTCTCGTGGTTTCACTCAACCGCCAGGCTCAATCCGCGCGGGGCGCGGTCATGGGCCTCAACAGCGGCGTCACCTATTCCGCAGTCTTCATTGGCCCCGTTCTCATGGGATATGTCTACACGAAATCCGGCTTTCCGGCCGTCGTGACGTTTGCGGCGATCATTGTCGCAGCGGCGGCGGCTGCCACGGTCCTCGCAGAATATGTAGAGAACAGCCGGTCAAAAGCTCAGGGTCAAAAATCAGAAAAGTCGTAGCGGCTTGATTGATCGCAGCTTTCCAAAACAGTCGGGTGAAACGGGTCCTCCGTTTCACATGGGTGGGCCGGCCTCTGAAACGTCTACAGGTGCGGGTATCCCCCAGGTCATGCGCAGCGGGATGGCACCGTTTGGGGGTCACGTGACAGCACTCTGCCCCGGCTTCTTCCGCACCGACCGGGAAGGGCGATCCATGGTGCGGACCGAACACTCCTTCGGCGACTACGACAGTCTGCTCGATCCGCCGGGCGCGGCAGGAAATGCGTGGCGGCCAGCTCGGCGGCCCGGGCATGCTGGCCTAAGCGGTTCTCGGCCCCGTCCTGTCGGACACTCCCCCGCCGCAGCTTCTGCTCGGCAGCGACGCTCTGGATCTGGTCCGGGACCGGCTTCATGCGATGCCGCATCTCGGCCCGCTGCACCAGCCATTCGCCGCGATTGTATGAACGCGACTTCCCTTAACTCGCAGTATGCGGGACGAATTGGACATCTATGGAGCTGGCGCTTCGGGGGTCGACCGCGACATTCACTTCGGCACGCGGCATCCTGATGCAGGGCCGGGAGGCCGCCGCTGTTCCCCTCGCCCACGACACGACCCACCGATGCAGGCTCAAGACAGAGCTGTCATCGCCTGGCTCATCGATGATCGTCGATCGCTACTCGCCCGGCGGTCCTCTTGCCCAGGGTGATCGCCACCTCGTTCAGCTCTCGTCCTATTTCGGACGAATTCTCGTCGCCCAGGTTCGCGACCGTGGTCATCACGCAGGCGATCTCGCCCTGCGCATCGAAAACCGGCACCGCCTGCCCCGCGACATGCGGCAGAAGGTGCGCCTTGAGTTCAAGCCACCCCGAGGCCCGCACCTCGGCCAGCCGGTCCGGCGTCGGCGGCGCGCCCCGGAAGGTTTCGGGCTGCGTCGCGCGCGCCGAGGCGACGCGATCCTGCGGCAGGTAGGCCTGGAAGATCACGCCGCAGGCGGTGTTGTCGAGGGGCAGCACGTCCCCCAGCCCAAGGGAACTGATCGAGAAGACCGCACTGCGATACCAGCGGACCAGCGTCGGCCCGCGCTCTGTCCAGATGGCGACCCCGGCGCTTGCGGCCGTGCGCGCGGCGAAATCCTTCATCGCATCGGCAGCAAGCTCCACCGGGTCGAGCCGTCCCAGCGCCGCCACACCGACCCCAAGCGCCAGCGGGCCGAGGTCGTAGTGCCCGCTGGCGGGGTCCTGGACCGCCAGTTCCTCGCGCACGAGGCTCTGGAGATAGCGGTGCGCCATAGAGCCCGAGGTCCCTGCCCGCTTGGCGATGACGCCCAGCGGCAAGGGGCCGGACGCATTGGCAAGGACACGCAGGAAGGTCGCGGCGGTGGAAACCGACTGGATCGTACCGGACTTCCGATGGCCGCCGGCATCGGTTCCGCTGTCTGAGGTCAGGCTATCCTGCATCGGTTGTCCTTTCGGCCCCGTCGGTGTCGGAAAAGGCAATTCGCGCCGACGTTCGCCGGACAGTAGTCTCGGCACCCCGCACGATCAACGCACGGCACCGGGGAGGATAACCCGAGTAATTTAGTGCGATTTATATTGCAGTGCAGTATGTATCATGCAATGTGAAATGAAAGGCACCGCCAGCCAACGCGACCGATCGATCCTCGCGACCGTCCGCTCTGCCCCAAGCCAGTCCGCCGAAAACTCAAATATGGGGACAGAGATGAAGACGAGGACCATGTTGCTTGGCGGCATCGCGCAGGCTGTGCTGCTGATCCCGGCCGCGCAGCCCGCCCTGGCCCAGGAGCTTGCCTACACCCTGGGAACGATCGTCCTGACCGGCGAGAGGGATGCGCGCACGATCAGTAACACCGCGAGTTCGGTGGTGGTGAAAACCGGCGATGACGTTCCCGCCCAGCAGGGCGACATCAGCGAGACGCTCGAGACGGTGCCGAACGTTCTGGAGGTCGGAAGCGGTGTCGCTCCGACAATCCGCGGGATCGAATCCCAGGGCGCGCAGGAGGGCGCCGTGGCATTCTTCGCGGGCACAACACCGCGCGCCACGGTGAACGTCGACGGGCACTACCAGAGCTTCTACGAGTACGTGAACGGCGGAACCGGGCTCTGGGATGTCGACACGGTCGAGGTCTACCTCGGTCCCCAGACCACCAAGCAGGGCGCCAACTCGATCGCCGGTGCGATGATCGTCAACACGAAGGACCCGAGCTTCGAACCCACGTTCTCGGGCCAGCTCCTGGGGGGCAGCTACAACATGCGCCGCGCCTCGGTCGCGCTGAGCGGCCCGGTGTCCGAAGACATCGCGCTGCGGTTCTCGGCGGACTATTTCGCCCGCGACAACTACGTTGATGCCGACGGCGCCCCAACCGATGGCGGCGCGTCCGACCGAAATTACGAAACCCAGACCTACCGGACCAAGCTGCTCTGGATGCCCGCCGCCCTGCCCGGCTTCGAGGCGAAACTGACCTACGCCCACGTGGATTCGAACCAGCCCACTGGCGAGAATGTCCCGTTCCCCTATGACGGCGACCTCGAGACGGACAGCTACGGGCCCACGTGGCACGTGATCTCGGACAGCTTCATCGCAGATGTCAGCCATGATTTCGCAAACGGGATCGTCCTGTCGAACCAGCTCAGCTACGGGACATCCGACTCCGACCGGGTGCTCGAGGACTACGAGGACGGCACCGCGCACGTGGAAACAGAAAACTGGAGCAACGAGCTTCGCGTCAACTTCGGGGACGAGCTGGACACCGTGAGCGGGGTCGCGGGGCTGTTCTATTCCCACACCGACCAGGACGACGATATCTATCTCGTCTTCAACGGCAATGGCGGTGACAGCACCTTCGACAACGAGAAGAAAAGCCTCGGCATCTATGGCGAGGCCACCTGGCGTCCCACCGATCGCCTGTCACTGACCGGCGGTCTGCGGTTGCAACGCGACGAGATCAGCCGCGACGGGCTTTATCGCAGCTACCTTTTCGGGACCGACAACCGGGTCGCCTAAGACGAGGAATTCGAGGAACTCCTGCCCAACGTCGGGCTGGCCTACGATCTGTCGGAGGGCACGACGCTCGGGGCGTCCATCGCCAAGGGGACAACCCCGGCGGCAGCGGGCTGAACTTCGTCACCAGCGAAAACTACGAGTACGACGAGGAAACGGTCTGGACCTACGAGACCTACCTGCGCTCCTCGCTGATGGACGACCGCCTGTTCGTCACGGCGAACCTGTTCTACAGCGACTACCGCGACCAGCAGGTGTCCTACAGCCGCACCACCTACAATGCGGACCGGGCCGAAACCTACGGGCTGGAGTTCGGCGCGGACTACCAGGCCACCGATAGCCTGCGGCTGAATGCGGGTGTTGGCCTGCTGCACACCGAGATCGTGGACTTCGACGCGCAGCCCGGACTGGAGGGCAACGAGCTCGACCGGGCGCCGCACGGGACTTTCACCCTGGGTGCAAGCTGGGACGTGACCGACGCCCTGACCCTCGCGGGGAACGTGCGGCACGTGACGGGCTACTACTCGGACGTCGCCAACACCGGCGACTGGAAGGTCGCCCCCTACACGGTGACCAACATCTCGGCGAGCTACGATATCGGGGACCGCTACGAGCTTTACGGCTACGCCGACAATCTCTTCGACGAGAACGAGGTGACCTGGGTGCGTGGCGTGACGGGCAACTCCAGCGCCCGCGTGACCGATCCCCGGATGATCGGCGCCGGGCTGCGGGTGCAGTTCTAAGCCTCACCCTGCCTCGAGAACAGGAAACGGCCCCTCGCGAGGGGCCGTTTTCGTTTGTCCTGTCCTGCCGAGCGTGGACTAGTCCGCGGCCCAGTCCCGGATGGCATCAAGCGCATGTTCGGCGCTGGCGATCGACGGCACCCAGGCGCGCGGAGTACCGGGCGCCAGAACAAACGAGAAGAGGATCGCCAGCAAGGCCCCCTGCGACAGCCCCAGAAGCCCCGGGTCGGCGATCGGGTTGCGGGTGAGCGATTGCAGGATCGCTCCGGACACCGCGATGGCCGCCCCGGCCAATAGCCCCATCAACGCCCGTGGAAGACGCAAGCCCAGAACGGCATAGCGCTGGGTGTCGTCCAGAGGACCACCGAAGAGATCGGACAGATGCACGGGCGTGGTTCCGACCATGAGTGACCCGGTGACGGCGAGCACCGCCACGCCAAGCAGGGTCAGCCCGGCGACAAGATCCACGCGGCGCATCTCGAGACCCGCGAGATGCAGCAGGACATATCCGTCTAGTCTGCGCATCGGCCCC
This sequence comes from Mesobaculum littorinae, assembly GCF_004011175.1. GTDB lineage: Bacteria > Pseudomonadota > Alphaproteobacteria > Rhodobacterales > Rhodobacteraceae > Tranquillimonas > Tranquillimonas littorinae. The sequence continues at coordinate 379,851 of NZ_RQXX01000004.1, forward strand.
GCACCTCGACGCGCAGGTAAACCCGATAGACCAGAACGCCGAAGCAGACCCCGCCGACAAGCTCCAGCAGCACGCTGGTGTGCAGGGTGAACGGCATGAAGGCCCGCCGCACCAGAACATCCGAGAGCAGCAGGAGGGCCGCGCCCACCATGGCCGAGACCGGCAGCAGCCGTCCGAGATGCGCGCCGGTGTAGGGGCGCACGAGATGCGGCACCACCAGCCCGACGAAGCCCACCGGCCCGCAGATCGCCGTGGCGGAACTCGCGCCCAGAACCACGGCCGAGAGCGCGAGACGCATCACCGGACGGGTGGCAACACCCATCGTCTCGGTCCTTTCCCGCCCCAGGCCGATCAACGTCAGTGGACGTGCCAGCGCCATCAGAACCACCATGGAGGCAAGACCGAACGGCCAGAACAGGGCCAACCGGTCCGCATGGTAGTTATTGATGTTGCCCGCGAGCCATCTCAGGTACTCGGCCCGGCGTTCAGGATCGGCAAGCAGCAGCGCCCCGCGAGCCACGCCAGAAGTATCCCGGTCAGCGCGCCCGACAGGATCAGTGGCAGACCGCGCGGATCGGGCCCAAGCCCGGTCAGGCGTGCGACGGCAAGCGTGAGCGCGAAGCCCGCGAAGCCCCCGGCTAGCGCACCGAAGCCTTGCATCGGCAGCGAGGCCTCGAAGACGACGACCGAAAGCAACATCCCCAGCATGGCGCCCGCGCTGACACCAAGCGTCGAGGGCGAGGCAAGCGGATTGCCGGTGACGCCCTGCATCACGGCGCCCCCTGCGGCCAGCACCGCCCCCACGTAGATCGCGATCAGGGCGCGTGGCAGCCTCTGGCTGAGCACCACGTAGTGGTCGAGGCTGTCGGGATCGAACGCCATCAGCGCGCGCAGCACCTCGGACAGCGGAATGGCGCTGGCGCCGATCCCCAGATTGCCCACCGCAGCGACAAGCAGCAGGAGCAGGGCCGCGCCGCTCACCCTCGCGTATCTCACGGCAGGTCCACCATGCGTGCGCCACGCGGCAGGCAGACAATGCGGCCCGCGATCTTCCGCATCCGCGTCTCGATCCCGAACCCTTCCGCGACGCGCGGGGCATCAAGCACCTCGCGCGCCGGACCCTGGGCCAGCACGCGTCCTTCCTTCAGCAGGACCACGTCATCGGCATAGGCAAGTGCCAGGTTGAGATCGTGCAGCACCATGACCAGCGTCTTGCCATGGTCGGTCACGAGGCTTCGGACAAGGTCGAGCACCGCGTATTGGTAGCGCAGGTCGAGATGGTTCACCGGCTCGTCCATCAGCAGGAGCGGCGTATCCTGCGCCAGCACCATCGCGATGAAGGCCCTTTGCCGCTGACCGCCCGAGAGCTGGCTCACGCGCTGTCTTTCGGCCCCCTCCAGGCCGACGGTTTGCAGGGCATGACGGAAGGTTTCGCGATCGGCCCCGGAGACGGCGCCGAAGAGACCCGTCCGGCCAAAGCCGGCAAGCTCCACCAGTTCCCCGACGGTCATGTGATCGGGGCAGACATTCGCCTGCGGCAGGTAGGACATGCGTCGTGCAAGGTCGCGCCGCCGCATCCCCGCCACCGGCCTGTCGTCGAGCAGCACCCCACCCGTTTCCGGCGCGACGATACCCATGAGGCAGCGCAGCAGTGTCGACTTTCCGCTGCCGTTGGCCCCCACGAGCGCAGTGAAACGGCCCGCCGCGAACCGGGCGGAGACGTCGCTCAGGATCAGGGCACGCCCGAGCCTGCAGGAGAGAGAGTCGGTTCTGAGCAAGGGCCGCACCGGCGCGCACTGCAGAGGTTGCGACATGGCCCCCGCCCACAGCCCCCTTCACATCGGCATGACGCTTGCCCCGACCTGGCTATCCGGCGACGCATGGCGCCGTCCGGACAGCCAGGTCGAACGGCTCTCGGATCCGGCGTTCTTCATCGAACTCGCCCAGCGGGCCGAGGCCGCGCATCTCGATTTCGTCTTCCGCCCCGACAGCCTCGGCGCGCCGCCGCCGGGCATGGCGCGGCGCCCCGGTGGCAGCGGCTCCGATCCCACCCTGCTCATGACTCTGCTTGCCGGGCATACCTCTCGCATCGGGCTGCTCACCACCGCGTCGACAACCTTCTTCCCGCCCTACATCCTCGCGCGGATGCTGATGACGCTGCACTGGCTGTCGAACGGCCGCGCCGGCTGGAACATCGTGACCAGCCTCGATGGCCAGCGCAACTTCGGCCTTGAGCGGATGCCCGGCGCCGCCGAACGCTACGAACAAGCCGCCGAGGCCGTCCAGGTGATCCGCGCGCTGTGGGAGACCTGTCCGAAGGCCTCTGCCGAGGTCGACCGCTCGGCCGGGCTTTACGAAAGCGCCATCATCCCGGCGCCCATCGACCACCAAGGGCACCACTACAGTGTCGAGGGGCCTCTCGGGGCCATGGGCCATCCCGCCCGCCTGCCCCTCTTCCAGGCTGGTGCATCGGACATCGGCAGGGACTTCGCGGCCGGCATCGCCGACGGCACCTTCGCCGCCTGCCCCGACAAGCGCACGGCCATCGACCTGCGCGCCGACCTGCGCCGCCGCGCCGTGCAACAGGGACGCCCCGCGGATGCGGTCCGGGTGCTGCCGGGCCTGAGCCTGTTCCTCGCCGAAACCGAGGCAGAGGCCCGGGACCTCTACCGCGACACCCACGCCGGCACGACGCGGGCGCAGAAGCTCGCCAAGCTCAAGGCGATGATCGGCGCGGACTTCTCGGACCGCCAGGGCGCCTCGCGCATCACGGCCGCCGATCTGCCGCCGCTTGGCCCCGACCTCAGGTCGCGCACGCATGCCGAACTGCTGTACCGCAAGCTCGCGCAGTCGGAACCGACCCTGAACGAGCTTCTGGACGCGCCCGAGGTAATGGGATCGGCACACTGGCAGGTCATCGGCACCCCGGGACATGCCATGGATGCCATCCGCGACTGGGCCGACGCCGGGGCGATGGACGGCTTCATCCTCTTTCCCGGCGGTTCGGTCCCATGCCTCGACCTCGCCCTCTCCACCATACCCGCCGCACTGGCCGAGGACGGCCGGTTTCGGCGGGGTTACCAAGCAGACTGTTTCGCGGACCATCTCGGCGTGCGGGAGCCCGATCCATCTTGACGGACGTGAACCGGCCATTCCTGCATCGCGCAGCATTGTCCAACCGATCAATGACGCAGCGCCGGGCTTTCCGGTCGTTCGCTGCGTGCGCTCGATGCCTGCCGCGAATGGAAATTTGACAGGGTGACAGGGTGACAGGGTGGACTTTCGCCGCACGGCTTGTCCCGCTTCGAGTTCTGACCAAGCGGATGCTCAGCGACCTATCCGGCGATCAGTCGAACATCGAGTTGGGTATCCAGGTCGCGATCCCTGGCACGGCAACGATCAGCAGAAGCGTCACGATCATCGCGGCGAGGAACGGCATCACGCCGCGGAAGATCGCGGTCAAAGGCACATCCGGCCCGGCGACGCTTCGGACGACGAACACGTTCAGGCCGATCGGTGGCGTGATCATTCCCATCTCGATCACGATGACGGCCACGACGCCGAACCAGATCGGGTCGAACCCCTGGGCGAGGATGGTGGGAAGCACGATCGGCACCGTGACGACGAGCATCGACAGCCCGTCCATGAACATGCCGAGGACGACGTAGCCCAGCACGATCAGGAGAAGCGTTCCGTAGGGGCCGAGCCCCGCCGCCGCGAGCCCGTCGCCCAGCGCCGAAGGGATCTGCGTCACGGCGAGGAACGGGTTCAGAACGCTCGCGCCCATAACGATGAAGTAGAGCATGGCGGAAGTAGACAGGGTCTCGGCGATCGCATCCCGAAAGCCGCACCATGTCAGCCGCCGGCGCGCGACCGCGAGAAGGATGACGAGGGCCGCGCCCACGGCCGACGCCTCGACCGGGGTGAAGACGCCGAGATAGATGCCCCCGATCGACAGCAGGATGACCGCGACGAGCGGCAGTGCCTCGAAGAGGGCAGAAAGTCGCGTCGGCCAGTCGGGCGGGTCGCCCATGGGGGCGGCCTCGGGCTTCAGCCACGCGACGATCCAGATCGCCGCCATGAAAAGCCCCATCATGAGGATGCCGGGAAGGACGCCGGCCATGAACAGTCGCCCGATCGACTGCTCGGCCAGGATCGCGTAGAGGACGAAGCCGGTCGACGGCGGGATCAGGAAGCCGAGCGTACCGCCGGCGGCAATCGCCCCGGTCGACAGCGACGTGGCGTATCCCAGCCGCCTCATCTCGGGCAGGGCCACCTTGCCGAGCGTCACCGCCGTCGCCACGGACGAGCCCGAGACTGCGGCGAAGAGCGCGCAGCCCAGGACAGAAGCCGATGCCAGCCCGCCCCGGAGCTGCACGATCCACGCAAAGGCCGCGTTGTAGAGCCCGCGGCTGAAGCCTGCCGCCGAAGCGATGTTGCCGAGCAGGATGAACATCGGCACGACGATCAAGCTGTAGTTCGAGATCGTCGAATAGCTCTCCGTCAGAAGGACGCCCCCGGCGCTGCGCAGCCCCTCGAGCGCCCAGTAGCCGAAGAACCCGACGACGAGCATGGCGAAGGCCACGGGTGTACGGAGCGCGAGCAGCACGAAAAGCGCCGCTATGCCGACGAGGCCCGACGCTTCGGGCGTCATTCGACCTTACCTCGACGCGGAAGCGCAAGAAGTTCGAGCGCGTAGATCAACGCCGAGACCCCGGCGCCAAGTGCGAGCGCCGCGTGGAACGGCCAGAGCGGGAGCGCGAGCATGTTCGTCGCATCGCCCCATTCGGCAGCGTCGAGCGCTTTCAGGGCCGCCCGGTACGAAAGGACGACGAGGACGACGATCGACACCAGCCGCGCCAGCGCGTCCCCGGCAAGCCGGCCCCATCTACCGAGCAGCCGGTCGAAGACATCGACGTTCACGTGGTCGCCACGCGCCGTGCAATAGGGCAGCGCCATCGTCACCAGGATCACCGCCGCGGACTGCACGATCTCGTTGACGCCCAGGATCGGCGACTGGAAACCGTAGCGCATGATGACGCCGGCGGCGACGACGCCCACAATGGCTATGAGACAGGCGCCACCGATCCACGCCAGAGCGGTCGAGGCACCTGAAACGACGCGCTCGCTTCTCCGCAGGAGGTGACCCCCATTCATTTCGGGCGGACCCGGGCCCAACGGAGGGCGCATGCGCCGCCCGAGGAGTCCTGCCCCCTCGCCAGTGGCAGATTGCGACCGTTCCGCCTCATCCGGCTGACGCCACGGCCGCGTCCCGCCGCGGCGCAGTCGCGACCGGGCGGTCTTGGCGCGACAGGCAGCCGTCGAAGAACCGCGCGAGCGCGGCGTGGTCGCCGAACGACGACACCAGCGCCACATGCTGATCCGACCGGACGACAACAAGCGCGCCCTGCACCCGGTCGATGCCGCGCCGGTCGAAGATGTCAGGCTCATCGCCGGGGAGGGAGCAGAAGACCTTTTCATGATCGACCAGCCCCAGCCGCCCCTTCCGGGGTCTCAGCAGCTCGGGCAGCGACGGCAGATCAATCGCAGTGTGCGGCACCTGAAGAATGGCGCGAAGGTCGATGACCGCGTCGATGTCGGCCCCCTTCGGCGTGTGGCGCAGAATGGGTGAGGACGGATCGCGAGAGAGAAAGTCGCACAGGTGCGAGAGCGCGGATCCCGTTGCAGTCGGGTCGCCTTCCGGCGCGAATGCGAAGAGCCGCCAGCGCAGATCCGCCTTGACCACGTGGCCAAGCTCGACCCGCTTCGCGTCGGCAAGCCTGAGAACGGGCGCGGAGTGAAACCGCGCGCCAAGCTCGAACCCGGCGGCCGCGTCCTGTGACGAGGCCTCTCCGATCAATGCGGAGGGCGCATAGGTCACCGACATGCCCGCCGTGTTGCGGCCATGCTCGATGAAGTATCGCTGGAATTTCGGCGCCTCGCCCGGCGTTCCCGATGCGGGCTTGGGGCGTTCGGACATGATCTGCGCCCATTCCCGGTCAAACGCGATGAGGTCCTGGGCGATCGACTGACGCTCGGCCGAGTAGGACGGCAGGATTTCGGGTGGCGACAGTCCTTTCAGCACCGACGCGAGCTTCCAACCCAGATTGAAGGCGTCGCCCATGGAAACATTCATCCCCTGCCCGGCCTTCGGGCTGTGGGTGTGGCAGGCGTCGCCCGCGATGAAGACCCGTGGCAAGCGATTGCCGTCACCCTCGGGCACGTCGTCGAACTTGTCGGTCAGGCGCTGGCCGATCTCGTAGACGGACCACCACGCGGTCTCCTTCACTTCGAAGGAATAGGGCGCAAGGATACGCTGCGCCGCCGCGATCAGGCGGTCGAGCGTGATGTTGCGCCCCGCCACACGCTCACCGGGATCAAGCTGGTCGAGTTCGATGTAGAAGCGGGCAAGATAGCCCCCCTCACGCGGAATGATGACGATGCTGCCCTCGTTCGCGGATTGAATCAGCGACTTGCGGCGTATGTCGGGAAAGTCCGTCTCTACGAGGACGTCCATGACCCCCCACGCCTGGTTCGCGGAATCGCCGCGCAGCTCGCGCCCGATCGCGCGACGGACCGAACTGCGCGCCCCGTCGCAGCCGACGACGTAGCGCGCGCGGACGTCGCGCCGTTCGCCCGCGCGGGCGGGGTCCGTATGCTCGAGGATCACGGTGACGGGATGATCGTCGGCCTCCGTATCGACCGTGAGGTCCACCACTTTCAGGCCGTAGTCGGGGGTCAGGCGGGAGGGCGAATTGCGCATGACGCCCAGGAACATGTCGTGCACGCGCGCTTGGTTGAGAATGACGTGGGGCATCTCGGAGAGCCCTTCCTCGACGTCCCAGATCCGGCTGTTGCGAAGGATCTGGTCGGGATTTTTCGGGTCCGGCGTCCAGAAGGTGGTCTCGTTCACCCAATAGCTCTGTTTCAGGACCTTTTCCGCAAAGCCGAAGGCCTCGAACATCTCCATCGAACGGCAGGAGATGCCGTCGGCCTGCCCCTTTTCCAATGGGCCCTCAAGCCGTTCGACGATGCGCGTCGTGATCTCGGGGAATGCCGAGAGCTGTGCCGCGAGTGTCAGGCCGGCCGGCCCGCATCCGACGATCAGGACGTCGAGCGTCTCCGGTAGAGGGCCCTGCCGGTCGCGGCCCGGGGCGGCGTCGCAGACCTCGGGATCGCCCGGACGAAACCCGTTCAGATGGTACTGCATCGGACAGTCTCCCCTCCCAAACCGATAAGTTGACTTATCATATGCGACCAATCGCCGGTCGTCAACGCCTTCGGCACATCGTAAGTCTGGATCACCACGCCGCAACTTGCGGAAAAGGCCAAAGCAAATTGGATCGATCCAGATGAGCGATCACTCGAAACTTCCCGGGCATCTGATCCGGCGGATGCATCAGTTCTCTACGAAGGTGTTCCTAACTCGCGTTCGCGAGGCGGGCTACGATCTCACCCCGGTGCAGTTCGCCGCGCTTGAGGCGCTTCGCCGGGAAGGCGACCTCGATCAGGCGAGGCTGGCCGACGCAATCGCGAAGGACCGGGCGACGACCGGGGCAGTGGTGGATCGACTTGCCCAGAAGCGGCTTATCGGGCGGTCCGCCGATCCGAACGACCGGCGCTCTCGGATAGTGTCGCTGACGCCCGAAGGCGAAACGGTGATCGCCGCCATGACGCCGGTGGTCGAGGCGCTTCAGAAAGAGGTTCTGTCCGGTCTCGACGCGACCGAATACCGGACCTTCATCGCTCTCGCCTCCAAGGTCATCGCTGCGAGCGTCTCCCGAAACGACACCTGAGGTCCGGCAGGGCGCTTCCCTGCCGGACCCCGGGGTGTCAGTCGGCGGACAGCGCCTCGACGAAGTCGGTCGCGTTCAGTCCTGCGGCGTCGGCTTCTTCGATCACAGCCGCGACCACTGGTGCAGCGGCTGCGTTGAAGCGTTCGGCCTCTTCCGGCGAAAGCGTGATAACCTCCTTGCCGTCGGTATTCGCGAAGTCATCGAGAGCGGACTGCCCGACCCTCATCCAGACGTCGTGCCCGTTCCGGGCCGCCTCCCGCCCGGCATCCTCAAGCACCTGCTGTTCCGCGACCGAGAGCCGATCGTAGCTGTCGCGGTTCATCACGAGGAAGAAGCTCGAGATCGTCGAATCCATGCCTTGGGTGACGTAGTTCGTCACTTCCGACAGCTTGAACCCCGTAAGCGAGGTCGCGTCGGTCATCGCGCCGTCAATGACCCCGGTCTGCATCGCGTTGTAGATCTCAGGCACCGGCATCGAGACGGGGGAACCGCCCCAGGCCTCGACCACCCGCCCCGCGTTTCGGGACGGGACACGGATCTTGAGCCCGTCGAGGTCGTCAAGCGAGCGCACCGGTTCGTTCGCCATGAGAAGAAGGTTCGGCCCGATGTTCCAGAGCGCGAGGAGTTTTACCCGTCGGTACTCGTCCGACAACATGTCGAGATTGGCGAGAATCCGATCCGTTCCCATTTCGGGGTCGATGACGCCCGGAAGCTCCGTCAGAAGCGTCTTGGGAAAATTCGACGCCGTATAGCCCGGCAGCCCGAAGACGATGTCGGCCACGCCGTCGACTGCACGAGCATATTGCTCGGCCGGGCCCGGGCCGAGTTCGCCCCCCATGTAGAGCTGGATCGTCAGTGCGCCGTCCGTCTCCTCCTCCACCGTGGAAAGCAGGGGCCCGTACATCGGGTCGACGGTGAAGTAGGTCGGCGGCGAGAAATCGGCGAGCTTCAGCTCTTTGGCTACAGACGACGACGCCGCAAATCCCAACGTCGCAACGATGGCCGCGCCTAGTACGCTCTTTCTCATTCAGTTGTCTCCTCCCAGCAGTCGCACCCCAACCAGATGCATGCCTTACCCGCCGAAGATGCGGGCAACAGGCCAACAAGTAAGTCGGCTTATCGTATGGCTAGAGAAAGCGTTGGTCAAATGATAGAGATCGGACCTCAGCGCCGCTGATGCGGATCCTTGTGCCTTTCCCTCCCGGTACTTTCTTGTTTGACACGGGGGAGCAGCCGCGGGCGGTGGCGACAAATGCGTTTCATGCGATAGCATGCCCAACTGTCTTGTGCGCCGGAGATGTCTCCGCAGTGTCAAACACTCGGGCCACGCACACTCAGACTTGACCGCTCAATCAGGTTACCACTGACGAGAACGGCTTCGCCTCGCTCCGGCCCTCGATGCGGGAAAGCAGCAGGCGGGTAGCCTCGGCGCCCTGTCCCGCTCCGTCGTGATTGTACGAGGCCAAGTCGATCTGCGGCAGGGCGGCCGTCGTGCTGTCGTCGAACCCGACCACCGCGATCTAGGACGGGATGCGCCACGCGTTGGCACGACCCTTCCTTTCAGGCACGTCCGTTCTTCTGGTTCGGGATGATCGGAACAGCCAGCCGTTCGGTGACGGCCGCATGGCACCGGCGCGTATCGTGGGCACCGTCTGTGTTCGCCGGGGCTCACCTGAGCCGATCTGCTCGTCCCCGGAGATCTGGCCAAGCAGCTCGGGCAGGATCGGGCTGTCGCCATCGCCACTTGAAGTGACCTCGACCGCACGGATGTCCGATGTCGCCGTATCCATGGCGAGATGCACCTTGCGCCATTGCCGGCGGCCCTGGATGCCGTTGCTATCCACGAGCAGGCTGAGCGGGCCATCGGAGCGACCACAGGGGATCTGACCCGCCAAGGTCTTTTGCCTGCGGCACAGGGTACCGAAGTCGGGCACTGCCCAGTCCAGCCCCGCCAGCCGGATCAGGCTGGTCTCCATCCCGGCGGTCTGTCGCGTCGCCATTGTCGCCCGGACCGATGGCGCGACATGGCACCCAGCTTGAACAGAACCGTGACCGACGGACAAACTTGGATGGCGACCTCCGAGAAGACGGGGGACGGCCGGGTCGCCCTTCCTGCGGCGCCAGCCAGGCCATTTCTTGGTCGACCCATATCAACATCGAGCCACGCCGGCGCAGCGCCGCGTTGTAGCTGGACCAGTTCGTCGCGCGGTAGGGGGCTTGCTCATGCGGCACGTCTAACCGACTGGATTCGCGCTGTGACTCTCACCCAGTCGGATTTCTGCAACAACGCCCTGCAAGGGTGCCATGCGTCACGGACATCTTGCATCGCGCGGCAAAACCGTTAGCTGGAAACTTATTAGCTAGCTTACGGTTTGGGCGCCATGACACAGTCGAACAAGGAACTTCTCGCATCGGTCTTCGGGCTGGTCCGCGGCATCCGCAAGCAATTCGATGCGCGCGCCTCGGCTATGGACATGACATATGCCCGTGCCCAGGCGCTAACGCATATCGCCGCGAACGAGGGCCTGACGCAGGTCGAACTGGCCGCGATCCTCGACATACGCACCCCCACCATGAACCGCACGCTGGACCATCTGGAGGCCGCCAAGCTGATCGAGCGGCGGACAACGCGGGAAGACAAGCGCGTGCGCCAGTTGTTCCTGACGCCACAGGCGCACCGTCAGGCCGATCGGATTGTCAGCTTCACCCATGAACTGCGCGAAGAAGCCTATCGCGGCATCCCGCCCGAAGAGGTCGAGCAGGCGCTGGCCACGCTCCGCCGCATTCAGGCCAATCTCGACGCGATGGAGGGGTGATGGCCGACGACACTCCCCAGCAGCCCGGCCCGGCCGCCCCGGCGGCCTTCGTGCCGAAGCCTCCATATCTGGCGGTCGCCTACATGGTCGCCTCGGCGTTCATCGCGCTCACGCAGTCGCTCGGACAGGGTTTCCTGCAGGCGAACCTCACGACGCTTGGCGGCGAGTTCGGCGCCTCGCAAAGCGAGACGGCATGGCTGATGGTCGCCTTCATGTCGCCGCGCGCCTGGCTTCCCATCATGCTTATCAAGATCCGGACGCAGTTCGGCCTGCGCCGCTTCGCCGAGGTCTCGACCCTCATCTATGTCGCGGTCGCCGTCCTGAACCTGTTCGCGACGGATATGCGCTCGGCGCTGATGGCCGAGACGCTGTCGGGGATCTCGGCCGCGTCGCTTTCGACGCTGGCGTTCCTCTACATGCTGGAGCCCTTCCCGCCTGAGAAGAAACTGACCATCGGCTTGCCCCTCGCGCTGACATTCATCTCTCTCGGCGCACCGCTGGGGAAGGCGCTGACGCCGCTGATCCTGACAAATGCAAGCTGGATCAACATTCTTGCACTGAAACTCGGCATGGCGCTCCTTTGCCTGCCGTTCGTGTACCTTCTGCCTCTTGCGAACACCCCGAAGATGAAGGTCATCAAGACGCTCGACATGGTCGATTTCGCGCTTCTCGCCGCGGCGTTCGGTGGGCTCATCGCCTGCTTCACCACCGGGCCCATCTATTGGTGGTTCGAGGCGCCGTGGCTTGGGCAGATCCTGGCGGGCAGCATTGCCCTTCTGGCTTTGGTGCTGGTCATCGAGTTGCATCGGAAAGCACCGCTTCTGGATGTGCGCTGGCTGCTATCGCCGTCGATGCTGCACCTGACGGCGGTGCTCGTCATCTTCCGCATCGTGCTTTCCGAGCAGACGGCGGGCGCGCCGGGACTGTTCCGCAGCCTCGGGTTCGCGCCCGCTCAATCGACGCCGGTGTTCTGGGCAATCGCGTTCGGCACGCTCGCCGGCGGGGTAGTCTGCGCGATGATCCTCCGGCCGCAGCGTGTGCCCTACATCCACTGGGGGGCGCTGGCGCTTATTGCCGTCGCGGCCGCGCTGGACTCGCATGCGAACGTCACCGTGGCGCCGCGCGACATGATCATCAGCCAGAGCCTGATCGGCTTTGCCTCTTCCCTGTTTCTCGCCTCGGCCATGGCCTCGGGGCTGCTTTCGGCGCTCATGAAGGGGCCGCAATACCTCTTAAGCTTCATCACGATCTTCCTGTCGAGCCAGATTCTGGGCGGGACAATCGGGGCGGGCCTGTTCCGCACGCTCGTTTCCGTTCGCGTCTCGCCCATGGGCAGGCCATCCGCGACCATCTGGCGGCGGGCGATCCGCTTGTGTCCGAACGGATTGCGCAAACGGCCCGGGGCCTCTCGGTGTCGATGACCGACGCTGGACAGGCAAAGGCCCAGGCCGTCGTCCGGCTGGGCGCCGAGGTGTCCCGGCAGGCCACCGTCGCCGCCTACAACGACGCCTTCACGGCCATTTCCCTTCTTGCGCTCGCCGCCCTCGCGGTGCTGAGCGCCCACCTCCTCCTGACCCACCTGCAGGCCCGGATGTCCGCCCCGACGGGCGCGCCGGCCTCTGAATGAGAGCGACCCGACCATGCGCGTTCTGAAGCACAATATCCCGACACTCCTTGTCCTTCTGGCCGGCATCCTCGGCACCCTGCTGATGCTCTGGTCATGGCAGCTGCCGCCATTCGGCCTGGCCGAGATCCGCACCTCGAACGCCTACGTCCGCGGCAAGGTCACCACCATCTCGGCGCAGGCCACCGGCGAGGTCGTCGAGGTTCTGGTCTCGGACTTCGCCACCGTTTCCGAAGGCGACGTGCTCGTGCGGATCGACGACCGAAGCGCCCGGCAGGCGCTTGCGCAGGCCGGTGCGCGGCTGGATGCCGCCAAGGCGGCGCTGGAAACCAATGCGCAGGCCATCCGTTCGGCCCAGGCGACGCTCGGTTCCCGCAAGGCCGCGGCGCAGGCTGCCGAGGCGGCTCTCGAAACCGCACGTTCGAACACGGATCGACAGCACCAGTTGCAGGAACGGGGTATCGTGTCGGACAGGGAAACCGATGACGCCGATCTCGCACTCCGCCGCGCCGAAGCGGCGCTGACCGAGGCGACCAGCAATGTCGATGTCGCCGAGGAGTCCGTCGCCACGGCCCGTGTCGCCGAGCGGTCGCTGAGAGCGGAGATCGCCGGCGCCGAAGCCGCCGTGAACCTGGCCCGGATCGACCTAGAGCACCGGACGGTCCGTGCCCCGGCCGACGGCAGGCTGGGTCAGATCGACGTGCGCCGGGGGCAGTTCGTCACCGCCGGGTCCTCGCTGGTGTCGCTGGTTCCGCCCGAGGTCTGGGTCATCGCCAACGTCAAGGAAACCGAGCTTGCCGATCTCGTCGAGGGCCAGGAAGCGCGGTTCACCGTAGATGCCATGCGCGACCGGTCCTTCACGGGCCGCGTCTCGGTCCTCTCCCCCGCGACGGCCTCGGAATTCAGCGTATTGGGCAATTCCGCGGCCACCGGCAGCTTCACCAAGATCGCGCAGCGCCTGCCCGTCCGGATCGAGATCGACGCAGGGCAACCGGGCGCCGAGCGGCTCACCCCGGGTATGTCGGTGGTTCTGCATGCCTCCCGGACGGGATCGGACGAGTAGCCGGCTCTCTTGACTGGCCGGGCGTCGCGAACCCGGTTCCCCCCAGCGGATCATATCGACAGCCTCCGGCGGCAATGGACAGCGGTTCGCCCCGATATTGATACGGCGCCAATGGGCGTGGTTGGGCCGATCATCGCTTGGACCTTCTGTTCGGCGATCCGATCGTGACACTCATGGCTGAGCATGGGCTCGAGCGGTGCAAGTTCGACGTTCCGGCGGCCTTCCGACGTGCGGGTGGCTCGAACGAGTTGTTACCGGCGCAACTCTACCGGACCGATCATGGCGACGGTCCGAGGACAATGGCGAGTGCGGTCTTAAGACCGACCATGTAAAGCGGTTGAAGGAGAACGAGCGGCCGTCGTCTTGGCCGGCCGCCATCGGGTGGTCCGGTTTCAGTCTTAGTGCGTGACATGTTTCGGCGCCAAGGTAGATGCCTGCGGCGGGGCTGATCGCGGAACTCGAAACGGTGCCCAGTGAACGGCCTCCAGCGCTGGTGGTCGATAGCCCAGGGACGGCTGAGGCCGCGCCGTCTTGTACTGGACCCGCCACGCCTCGCCGAAGCACGCGAGGAGCGCGACCCGAGCAGGCAGCTCTCCGCAGGGCGATAGCACAGGAGCAGAAGACGATCGGCGGTGCCCTGCGTGCCATACGAGACGACATTGCAACCAAGAGCGTCTATGCGATGCTGGGGGCGGCCGGTGAGAAGAAGGAAGCGCCGGAAGCGGAGTTTGCTGCCGTCGAGGCTCCTGCCCTCGAATTCCCGGAGGATCTTGCGACGCTCTATCGCGCCCAGGTGGTTGCTCTGGCAGACACGCTCTCGGACCCGAAGATGGTCCATCGCGCCTCCGAGATCCTCGGCGGGCTGATCGACCGCATTGTCATCCGGCACGAAGCGACGGCCGGGCATTCGGCCGAGATCCGAGGCAAGCCCCCATGATTGTTGGGCTTACGGACGCGAAAAACCCCGCATCCTCCCCAGATACGGCGTCTGTGCCAAAGTTGGTTGCGGGAGCAGGCAACCGCCGCTTCCTACCTGGCCTTGCCTGCGACGTATGAATCCTCTTTGTGCGCCCGCCGACACGTCGCGGTGACTGCCGGCGGGTCAGGTCGCGGTGTGCAGGGTCCTGGCGGCCAGTGTCATGGCGGCCGGTATGGTGGCGCCCAGTGTGTTGGCGGCCAGTCTCCTGGGGGCCAACGCCTTGGTGGGTCACGTTCCGGCGGGTTGGATCCGGTCCGGTCATGTCTCTCCTCCCGTGA
>NZ_RQXX01000005.1 GCF_004011175.1 Mesobaculum littorinae
AGCGGCGGCCGTTGCTCGCGGCCAGAAGCCGACTTTGAATACAGTTTTTGAATGCTGCGACAGCAATTCGCATTGCTGCCATTCGGTATCGTCAATCTTCACCGGCGTCGCGTCGTTCCCATGCAACCAGAAACCGGCTGATGGTAGACTTTTGCTGCTCGTCGAGGCCATCGCTTCCAAGGGCCTCATTCAACCGCCGTCTGAACTCGTCCACATCAAGCAGTCGGTCAATTCCATCGACTTGTGCGCGGTCGTTTTCCCGTTGCACGAGATCGCCTGGTGCGCCACCGAAACCTCCCATGCCATGACTGTATGATTTCCCCAGGAAAGCTGAAGCGAGTTGGCAGAGCTTCGTGTCGTCCCCTAAAGCACGAGTTATGTAGTCCATGACCTCACCTGCCCCATAAGGCTGCAATCTGTCCCAATCATAGAGAAGGCGGGCAGGGGTTTTGGCAGAGAGGATGGTGTCACTTGCTGCGGCGGCACGAAGCAGTTCCAGTGATCGTGCTTGCAGCCGCTCAGCCGCCACATGGGTCGTTAGTGTTTCAGCTTCCGAAGAAGGTTCGCTGTCGGGATTGCTTGGATGGTAGTCTTGCCAAGCGTCATTGCTGATATCGAGGTGCCATTGCAGGGTCGCGCCCACGATTGATCTGGTAAGTATCTCCGTTCTTTCATGGAGAGTTGTCCGGTCCAAAAGGATTGATCGGAGCAGCCAATGCAACCTAAGCCTGTTGTTGCCGAATGATGCGAAACCGCGCCCCTCATCTTGTTCCAAGAATAATTCGTCGGCCATACCAAATAATGCCGACAACAGCTTCTCCCCCTGATCAAGGGAGATATTGAGTCCATGGGCAGTTAACTCATCAAGGATATAGGAGGCTTTGGTCCGGCCTTCAGCTTGAGTGATCGAAACTGCCTCCCGAACACGATCTTGAATCTCTTTGACTGTTCGAGTGTCGTCGATGAGGTAGTCGAGTTCTGCCTTTGGAATCGTCTTGGGGGAGACAGAAAATCGGAAGTAGGTGTCAAAGTGCTCGGCAGAACAAACTCGCCTTTGACGAGCCCATTCTCTAGTGCCGGAATACGACATGTTCGCGAAGACATTCTGCAACTGAGGGAACAGTCTCATGAGTGCATCCCGAAGATGCTCATGATCCTCCTCAGACTCACTGCGAAGAAGCATCGATGTGTATTGTGCAGAACGGGTCTCACGCTGATCATACCTATCGTTCTGACCAGCGTTAAGGATGGCTGATTTGTTCTGTCGTATGGCCCTATAGACCGCTGGACGGAACACTCGCAGAGTTTCAAGACTCACAAAATCTGGAAAAAAGACATCCGATTTGATCGGGGTGATCGTGATCGAAATCGTATTGGCCAACCGAAATACATCCCGTGGCGTCTTCAATTCTGGCGCCACGATGGAATGGAACAAGTTGCCAAACTCGACTGGGTCAATTTCAGGCAGATCAGCGGCCAACCCATTCAGCACCTCACCCATCATGACGTTCAGATGTGATTGATCGGGTTGTGGAAGCTCGAACCCCGCTTGGATGATCTTCTCAAGATAATGCGCACCTTCGGATGGAAACCGACGTGCAACGGCCTGCTCGGTGGCCTCGCGGTCGTAGGCCAAGAGATACATAACGTTTGGAAGCCGTCCTACCGACTTGACCAGCCGGAAAATGACCAGCGCCTCCTCTGGTGAAAGGCGATCCAAATCGTCAATAACGACGAGAAACTTCTTCCCTGCTTCACGAAGGGCATCGGCCAGGGTTGCCTGTAGGTCCTCCGCAGCTTCGCCCTGCTCTATGAAACCACCGAGGGCGTCGAGGGTTGCAGTCGTTGCTTTCTCTCCCACCGACCCTGCAAACAAGCCGACGGCCATTCCCGCCAAGCTGCTTGCGCCTGCAAGGTTGGCCCCCAACTTGCGCAGTGCCCCGGCGGCCTTCGTCTGGTCCGACAGGACGGGTGAGAGCCCAGCATAGAGTTCCTTGAAGAACCCTACAGCCAGGGCGTCTTCGGTTCGATACATCCACGCCGGAAAGTTGATCACATCAAGATCGGGTGCGTCCTTCGCAAGATAGTGCCGGACCAGATTGATAACGCTGCTCTTGCCAGAGCCCCAAGGGCCATAGATTGCCACGACGCTGCCAAGCGGGTTTTCGATACTATGAATGCAATCGCTTATGGCACTGGCGAACGGATCAAAGCCAAATCGATCACTGTCGGGGCTGGTGATTGGAATGTCGTCAAAATTACCCATCAACTACCTCGTGTAGGTTTGCCCCAAGGAAGGACCATTTGCAGAAAAACAAAGTCCATGCGCTTGTTTGTGCTCATCGTGACAAAGTCAGAAACACTTCAAAGCCCCTGTTGCTTGGATATCGTTCACCCCAAGCCCTTATCGTCGTGCCACCAATGATCATTTCATTTTCAAAGACTTCGGAGATTGGAATGAGTGAATCAATTGCGATATCTAAATTCTCGACAGATTTTTCGCACAGCAATGCACCAATGACTCTGAACTTCTGGACTGCTTCGCCGCTGTCGAAGTCATCCATGAATTTTCCAGTCAGTTTGAGCGTAGTAACGACGCCCTCTTGTCCTTCGATGTAGAAGGCAGCTTTGCTCGGAAGGACATGGCTATCAAGGTCGACATATTCTGAACTGGCCCAGTATTCATCGTAGCCCTTGTGGTAGTCGTTTGTCCTCAATCCCTTCTCTCTAAGGAACTCTCTGGCTTCAAAAGGGCTCCAGCCCTTCGTCGGGTCCACGTTTGGTGGAGCTTCTTCGTCTCTTTCGTAGTTGAGTATGTCGGTGATGATCTGGTCCACATCTGCATTGGTTTTTGCAGGGAGCGTGTGGAATTGGCGTGTTGCCCGCCGTAGAAGCCAGGGCCGCAACGGGAAGATCAGAAAGAAGCGTTTACGAGCATATTTTTTCAGTTCGTCAGACTGAAAGGCCTTTTGATCAATCTGAATACGGGCTTGTTCGACGTGCGAGCAGCAAAACAGCAGGTAGAAAACTGGGATGCTTCCGACGGTCATTAGGATCGGCAGGACAAAGTTGCGCCCCGTATCTGTTGTTAAGAACTGGTCTGGCTGTGACCAAATCGACGACACGGAGTTCCAGACCAAAACGGTTGCAAATGTTGCAAGGATTAACTCCAACAGGGCCTTTGCCTTCGCATACTCTGGTTTTGTTGCTGCAAAGGCCAGCGTGACCGCCAAGGAGAAGAGGATAGGGACCAAGACCAACTCGGTTACGAGGCTGAAACTGTAGGCAACCACGATGAACTCAAAGATGCCGCCGAGTTTTAAGCTGCCGCGAAATAGGTTGCGGAAATACTGATCATCTTCCTTCGATTGCAGTGCTCGTCCAGCAAAGACACATCCCCCCATCACGAACCACAAAACTGTAGGTGGAAGCTGGGACTTCGACCAAAATCCTAACTCTGCCAGCAGCCAGCACAGAACTGTCACGTTGAGGGCTACTATGCCGAAGAATAGTAAGAGCTTTGGAGCGATCAGTGTCTTTGCAACGCTCCAAAGACTGCTTCGGAGGTCTGCCCTGGATAGACAAAACAGGATGCCAAGGATGATCCACAGGCCAGTGGCAATTTCACGATTGTTGAAGGTTTCCTGCAACCAAGTGAGAAACTGTTCGATATTGATATCCCTTTAACTCGCAAAGTTAGGCATTCAACGGCATCGTAACTATGACCTGCATCTTGGCTCGAAGAATTTTCCACCGTGGCAAGGTGCGGACGGGGAAAGAAACAAATGCCCGCTCCCAGGACCGTCAACATAAGCTTTTCGCACGCGCAGCTAAAGACCGTTTTCCGCCCTTCGTGTCGATGAGACAGGGGCTGGCCGTGATGCCCGCCTGAATGTCCGCTTCTGCGGTGCGGCTGGGGTTGCTTCACGAGCGCAGCGAACGTCGGCTTCCCGCCCTACCCGGACCTACATCGCGAGCGCAGCGAACGACCGCTCTCCGCCCATTCTTCCTCTTCTCAGCAGCTGCAGTTTCCGGCTACCACAGATCGTTGAACCGGTGCGCAGCCGTCCGCGTGTAGTGCGCTGTGTGCCGGGGGTCACGGTGTCCGAGGTAGTCCTGAATGACTCGCAAATCGTGCCCCTTGTTCGCCAAGGCGAAACCGCAGGAATGGCGAAGCATATGTGGGTGGACGCGCTCGAGCCCGGCACGGGTACCTGCGGATCCGAGGATGTAGTTTACGGCCTGCCGCGTGAGCGGCTGCTTGCGCTCGGAGACGAAAAGCCAGGGCAGTGCATCCTCCCTGCGCGCGAGCCAGCGCTTAATAGCCCGCAGCTCTTCGCCAGCGACCGGTTGCTCAACGCTGAGCCCGTTCTTCAGTCGTGCGATCCAGATCCGCGACTGCGCAAGGTCCACGTCTCGCCGCCGAAGCGCGATCGCTTCGGAGACGCGCAGACCGTGCCGGAACATCATCAGGATCAGGAGGTGATCGCGAACTCCGTGGCGACTCTTCTTGGCGGCAGCGAGGAGCCGGTCGATATCCGGCTGACCAAGATAGTCCCGCCCACGAATGTGGGCATCGGTCGCATGGTCATCCCCACTCTTGACACTTCGCCGATTGGGCATGGTTCTGTCGCCTCTCACAAGTCTCTGCCTGGCAAGGCTTTGCCGAGATCAACTCTTTACGAAACACACCAAGTGTAAAGAGTATGCGCGTGATGGGATGTGGTTCGAGGTCGCCGACTGCAAGATCAAGCTAGGTGGCTGTCCCGAACGGGTGGTTCGCGGGCACTCACGGCTGGACCAGACCAGCATGACGTCGGTGAGCGCAATCTCTGGAGTAGCCGAGATCACTTTCGTCTCGGGGATGATCCGGTAAAGACGCTTGCTTGGCTCGCCGTATGATTTCGTTCCACCGACAGGTCATCACCCAAATAGTCGCCGTAGCGTGCGCGCATGCGATGGCCCAGGCCGCCGTCGCTTGATGCAACGACCGCCTGCAGGAGAATCGAACGCACTTCGGCTTCAAGGCTCCGTTTGTTCGCTTCAGCTTGAGCGCGAAGGCGTTCGTGAAGCTCGTCCGGCAGATTCCTTATCGTCATATTCGCCAAGGTGAACTCTGTGCTGCTGCTAGGTTTCCTGGAGGACGGCGTGGCGTCGAGAGCTTCAAGTCTGACACAGTGATAGCCTCTTGAGGAGGCCAAAACGCAGCAAGGGACCATCCTTGCTCGCAGCGTGCCCGGTGCCAAAGTCATGCATTCCATCTGGTCCGAACCTCGCTTCGGATCGGACTTTCAAGGGCAATCACTCGAATGGCTGCAGTGCGGGACGGAGCCGACATTCAGTTTTCTGACTGCACCAAAGACAGGCAAGCCTAATATTTTTATTGCCGTACCAACCTATCGAGGTGCATGGTGCGAAGTGAGATTTTGAAGGGCTATGAAGACGCGGCCAATGGCGACTTCATTGAACGAGTTGAAGCGATTTCGTCAGCCGACCTTCTCAGGCCCGTCACCAAACATATCCCCAAGCAGCCGTGCCGCATATTGGATGTTGGTTCAGGGACTGGGCGGGATGCGGCATGGCTCACTTCGCTCGCTCACACAGTTGTAGCCGCTGAGCCCGTGGATGCTCTGAGGCAGGCAGGCATGGCGAAACATCCCTCGCCGAATATCTTATGGGTAGCGGACGCCTTACCAGAACTCTCGCACACGATTTCACTTGGGCAAGCGTTCGACATCGTTCTTCTGTGTGCCGTCTGGCAACATTTGAATGATGTTGACCGTAGAACTGCGCTTTCGGTCCTGCGCTCTCTGACCGTTGATGGCGGAAAAGTCATTATGTCG
This sequence comes from Mesobaculum littorinae, assembly GCF_004011175.1. GTDB lineage: Bacteria > Pseudomonadota > Alphaproteobacteria > Rhodobacterales > Rhodobacteraceae > Tranquillimonas > Tranquillimonas littorinae. Next base: position 5,844 of record NZ_RQXX01000005.1, read on the forward strand.
ATCAGACACGGGGCCGGTGCGCCAACAAGACCCGTGTTTCCCGCCAATGTAGAAAACACCGTCAGATGGGCGCAAGCGGTAGGGCTATTTGCTGTCGATGAAACAAAAACCCAATCGGTTCAGTCGCGCAATCATCAAGCAGGCGTCACATGGTCTTGGTTGGTGCTGCAGGCGAAAAGCGGCAATAGGTAATGGCTCGAGGCGGTCATGCGGCGACGCAGCGGGTCGGTCGCCTGGCAGGCAGCGGCGGCCGCCGCTTTCGGCCCATACCTGCCGTTCGCCGGTCGGTTCATCGCTGCAGGTCGGCTTCACCGAACCGAGGGTCAGCGCAATGCGCTGCATTTCGGCCGCTTGGATGACCGCAAAGCGGACAGAGCGGACCTCTGGTCCCGCCGGCTTGCAATGTAAAGCGAACGTTTTACATTGCGGTTCAAGGACGCCAAAGGAGGTTCCCATGGACATGACCAGCAAACTCACCGCCGCCGCCGAGCGGCTCTTCGACCGGCACGGCTACATGGCCACCGGCATGGACCGGCTGACGGAGGCTGCGGGGATGTCGAGCCGCACTCTCTACAAGCACGCCGGAAGCAAGGCCGCCCTCATGGCGCGCGTGCTGACCGAGCGTGACCGGCGCTTCATGGCCCGGATCGACGTGCGGACCATCGACGCCCTGTTCGCTGCTCTCGAGGACTGGGTCCGGGTGGAGGGCTGCCGGGGCTGCCTGTTCCTTCGCTCGCGAGCGGAAACGGGTGGCGATACGCCGGAGATCGCCGAGGCGGTTGCGCTGCACAAGGAAGCGTTCCACCAACGCGTCTTTGCGGTCGTCGCAATGGACCTCGGACGCGAGGACCCGGCACTCGCAGAGCAGGTTCTGGTTCTCTTCGAGGGCGCGACCCACGCGGCTGTCTATCGCGGAGCGGATGCCGTCTCAGCGGCTCGGGCGGCGGCGGCCGTCCTCCTTGAAAGGGCGCGCGCATGAGCCCGGCCCTTCGCATCGGCGCGACGGGCTTCGCCATCATCGCGGTCTGCTACGGCTTTGCCCGCTTCGCCTTCGGCCTGTTCCTGCCGCAGATCGACGGAGAACTGGGCCTCGGCTCGTCCCTCGGCGGCGTGATCTAGGGTGGCTCCTTCGCCGGCTACTGTGTCGCCATCGTCGCCTCGGCCTTAATGACCGAACGTCTTGGCGCGCGCGCTGTCGCGACAGGCGCCGCCCTCGTCGCGGCGATCGGGATGGCGGGCATCGCGCTCGCGCCATCGCCGCTGATCCTGGCCATCGCAGTGGTGGTTGCCGGATCAAGCACGGGCCTCGCCTCTCCGCCCATGGCCACCGCGGTCGCCGCTGCCGTTGACAAGAGCCGGCAGGACCTGACGAACACGGTGATCAATGCGGGCGTGAGCGCGGGTGTGGCGATGTCGGGACCGATCGCGCTTGGCCTCGCGGGACAATGGAGATTGGCCTTCGGGGCTTTCGCCGCCGTCGCGCTGGTGCTGGCCGTCGCGTCCGCGAGCTCGCTTCCTGCCGCCTCGGGCAGCGGTCGTGCAGGTGGCCTTCCCCCGATGACGGGACCGGTCCTGCGGCTAATCTCCGCCTCCTTCCTGATGGGCGCCGCGAGCACCGCGCTATGGTCCTTCGGGGGCCAGCTCGTCTCGCGCCAGATGGGCTGGGCGCCGGGCGGAACCGGCCTTCTCTGGACCTGCATCGGCACCGGAGGACTGGCCGGAGCCTGGGCCGGCACGCTCGTCGGCCGGTTGGGTCTCGACCGCGTTCACCGGGCCTTCCTCGGCCTGTTGGCAGCCAACATCCTGTCGGTGGGCTTCGGCCTCGGCCCGATCCCCACGCTCCTCGGAGGCGCCGTTTTCGGTGCGGCCTACGTGATGCTCACGGGGGTCTACCTCATCTGGGGCACTCACGCCCTACCGGACCGGCCTGCAACCGGCCTCATGGTCGGCTTCCTGACCATTGCCGTGGGCCAGACCGTCGGCGCTCCTCTCTTCGGACTTCTCTTGGCGGGGCCGGGCATCGCGTCTGCCGTCATAGGTTTCGCCGCCGTCGCGCTGATCGCCGGGGCCTTCCGGTCAGGGTCGGCGGTCGATGGCGCAATTGCTTAGCCTCGGCGCGAGCGGAACTTCCTCGAATCGTCTTGGAAGGGCTCGGAGCGGTCATGCGGGAACCCAGCAGAGCGCGCGCAATCTCTCCTTGGAGTACGCGGCTCCCGGACCAAAGCCAACCTGCTGCCTTCGATCAGAATACTGCAGCGCAATCCATCGAAGCTGCCGTTCGCCGTGTTTTGCAAACCCGGACGGGGTCAGAAGCTCTGCTGGGCGGGACGAAGCGGACGCGCTACGTCTCATACCCACGCCCCCTTTCATCTAGGCGAGTATGCATGGGACCGCGTCAATCACTCTTACTTAGATCGGATTGCATCAAGTTGCGCGCATGCGTTTTCTGGCAGGTCCAGCGAGGCTGCGGCGAGGTTTTCCTTAAGGTGGGCGACCGAAGACGTGCCAGGTATCAGCAAGATATTCGGCGACCGCTGCAGGAGCCACGCGAGCGCGACCTGCAGAGGGCTCGCGCCGAGTTCTTTCGCAACACCGGACAACGCATTCGACTGCAGCGGAGAAAAACCGCCGAGCGGGAAGAACGGCACATAGGCGATCCCATCGGCCGCCAGCTCGTCGATCATCGAATCGTCGTGCCGGTGGGCTAGGTTGTAGAGGTTCTGGACGCAGACGATATCAGTAATGGTGCGCCCTTCGGCGACCTGCGCAGGTGTGACGTTGCTCAGCCCGATATGCCGAACGCGCCCATCCCGTTGCATTCTGGTCAGCGCATTCAGAGGTTTCTCGATCGACCCCTCTGTCGGTCCCTCTCCGAACATGATCCGCAGGTTGACGACGTCGATAGTGTCGCGTCCGAGATTGGCGAGGTTTTCGTCCACGGCCCTCTCCAATTCGTCGGTCGACATCGCTGGGTTCCATGATGCGTCATCGCCGCGCACAGCGCCGATCTTTGTCACAATCGTCAAATCATCCGGATAGGGAGCCAGCGCCTCGCGGATGATCCGGTTGGTGACGTGCGGCCCGTAGAAATCGCTGGTGTCGATGTGATTTACGCCCCGGTTGATGGCTTCCCGTAGCACGGCGACAGCCGCATCGTGATCCTTCGGCGGGCCGAAGACATGGGGGCCAGCAAGCTGCATCGCCCCGTATCCCATCCTGTTCAGAGTAATGCCGGTTCCAGAAAGGGTGAAGGTCCCGCCAAGTTCAGTGCTTTTCATCATCAGATTGCTCCTCTTGCTACCGGCAAACTAGACACCCCACCTCTGTTCGATAAGGTCGGTGAAAGCGAATGGCCTGCACGGGAAAGGCGAACAATGGATCAAGTTCGGGATCTGCGGCTCTTCCTCGCCGCCGCACGTCATGGCGGCTTTCGCGGTGCAGCACGGGTCACGTCCGTCCCGGCTTCAACGGTTAGCGAAGCGGTGCGGCGACTGGAAGACCAACTCGGAACACGCCTGATGAACAGGACGACCCGCAGCGTAGCCCTGACCGTGGCCGGCACAGAACTGGTGAACCGAATCGCTCCCGTGCTCGCCAGTCTAGACAGCGCGATGGAGACGGTCGCAGGTTTCGGAAAGGGCCTGAAAGGAACCCTACGACTGAATGTGCCTGGCGCTGTAACCCGCACGATCCTGCCGCCAATCGCAGCAGATTTCTTACGCGCTTATCCGGAGGTAAGTCTCGACATCACCGTCGATGACGGGCTTGTCGACATTCTGTCCATGGGGGCCGATGCGGGCATCCGCTACGGTGAGACGCTAGCGCAGGATGCGATCAGCGTTCCGATCGGACCGCGCCGCCAGCGGATGGCCGCTGCCGCCTCTACCGAATATCTGGCCAAGCACGGCACACCACGTCATCCGCGTGATCTGCTGGCCCATGCTTGCCTTCGCACACGGTTCCCGGGCGGGGCATTGACCGAGTGGGCGTTCGAAAACGACGGTGAGGAACTGACAGTCAACCCGACCGGCCCACTCACAATCAGTACGCAGGCTTCTGAATTTGCCATCGACACAGCGATCAACGGCCACGGCATCGTCGCGACTTTCGAAGATTGGTTGCGCCCGGCCATGGACGATGGTCGCCTGATAAAGGTGCTTGAAGACTGGTGGCCCAGCTTCGAGGGACCATTCCTATATTATTCAAGCCGCCGGCACATGCCTCCGCCTCTCCGGGCCTTCGTGGATTTTATCAAGGCGCGTCCGCGCGAGACGACGCCCTTGCAAGTCACAAAGACTCGATCACCCGAGTCCTCATGAGCAAGGATAAGGGCGCTTGCAGTAAAGCCCACAGGCGGCCGGATATGAAGATCGCGACATTGGCGGAAAGGGCTTACCCGACATTCGAAGCGGCCTAGTCGAACGACTGGACCCCGAACGAAGCTGCAAATCGGTTCCGATTATGGATCGAGGGCTCACTCCGCCGTGGGGATCCCGCCCCTTGCCAGATGACGAAGACAAGTTGGGTTCTGGCCGAAGGGTTTCTTCGATTGACGGAGATTGACTGAGCTGCCATTTAGGAAATGAATGATTCCTAAATAGGAGGATGCCGTGGATCCCGATTCAGCAGCGCGCCCACGAGGCAGACCTCGCACCTTCGACGAAAACAGCTTCCTCGATGCATCGATCACTTTGTTCAGTCGCGCAGGCTTTGCCGGGGTCAGTATGTCCGACCTTACGAAGGCGTCCGGGCTGACAACGGGAAGCATTTACAAGGCGTACAAGGACAAGGAGGGGGTCTTTGCCAATGCGCTGACGCGCTATATCGCGTTGCGCGAAGCAGAAATTGAAGCAAGGCTGAGCTGCTTGCCAGATGCTCGGGCAAAGGTTGCCAACCTTCTGCGACTCTTTGCAGACCTGAGCCGAGGCCGCGATGGACGTCTTGGCTGCATGGTCGTTTCAGGTGTGGCGGATCTTGGCCTTGTAGGCGATGCGGCCACGATCCTGCACGATCAGCTGGCCTCGCGACTGGACCGGCTGGAGCGACTGCTCAACGAGGGTCACGCCGACGGCTCGATTTCCCGAGAGGTCGACCCTGCCACCACGGCCGCGCTACTGCTCGCTCTGCAACAGGGCATGCGCGTTCTCGGCAAGGTCGAGCTGCTGGACGTGGACCGCGAAGCCCTTGTCACAGGCGCCCTTCGTCTGCTGGAGCAGGCATAGTGCCGTTTCTCATTCTCTCGGCCCTACTCGCAGGTGCCATGCTCCCGTTGCAGGGTGCATTCAATGCCAGGCTGGGGCGCGCCCTGGGATCGGCCTTCTGGGCGGCCGGCGTCTCGGCGTTCCTCTCCGCCATTCTCCTGTTCGCGGTCGGCATGTACCTGACACGCGGGCTGCCCAGGCCGGCCGGGCTCTCCGATCTGCCGCTCTGGGCGTGGGCGGGTGGGATCTGTGGGGTCATTACCCTGGCTGGGATCGCCTTAGTCACACCCCGCCTTGGCGCTGCCGGCATGGTCGCACTGGTGATCACCGGTCAGGTTTTGTTCTCGCTTCTGCTCGACCGCCTCGGACTGTTCGACCTCCCGCAACATCCATTCACCTTTCAACGCTTCTTGGCCGCCGGCATGCTGCTTGGTGGCGCGATCCTCATTCGATAGGACCTGCCATGACATCAACACGACGTCCCCCCGCTCCCGAGGGTTTCGCGCATCACTTCAAACGGGTCGACGGGCTGCGCTTTCACTACATCGAGGGGGGCCGCGCGGATGCCCCCGCGCTGGTTCTGCTGGCGGGCTACCCTCAGAGCAGCTTTGCCTGGCATGATGTCATGACGGATCTGCGTGACAGATATCGCGTGTTGGCAATTGATCTGCCGGGACAAGGCGACAGCGACAAGCCACTGGATGGCTATGATACGCAAACCGTCGCAGAACGCCTGCACGGCTTGGTCCAGAAGCTCGATATTGAGCCCTATTTCCTGGCGGCACACGACGTGGGCGCTTGGGTCGCCTTTCCCTATACGCATCTGTTCGAGGACGAGATACGGGCGCTGGTCCTGATGGATGCCGGTATCCCCGGCGTGACCTTGCCGGAACATCTGCCCTCGGATTCCGATAGATCATGGAAGACTTGGCATTTCCCCTTTCATGCCGTGCCAGACTTGCCCGAGATCTTGCTGGAGGGGCGTGAACGCCCCTATCTCGAATGGTTCTTCCGGGAGAAAGCGGCGCATCCCGGTGCCTTGGGCGAAGCGGCTCTTACGGAATACCTGCGGATCTTCACGGCGCCCGGAGCGCTTCGCGCCGGGCTCGCCTTCTATCGCGCGGGGGGAAGATCGGCCGCACAGAACAAGCGGCTGGCTCAGGCGCGCCGCCTTTCGCTTCCGGTTCTTGGTCTTGGCGCGGATCATGGGTCGATCCCCGATCTTGCCGGCGCGCTCGCCCCGTTCTGTGAAGATATCCATTCGGATGTCATCGCGAATTGCGGCCATTTCCAGGCCGAGGAGCAACCACAAGCGGTCGCCGTCGCTCTTCTGCGTTTCTTTGGCGAAGCGGCTGAGGCATCTAGCTAGGCATTGTAGATAGGTTCACTTCGCGTGCAGCTTGCGGAACACCTCGGTCCTACCTCCTTCAAAAGCATCAATCTTTCTCCATCTTCCGGTCCCGGCGTGCTCCGCCGCCAGCAGAGTTCGGACCGATACGCGCGAGAGGTGCAGGTTGCCGCAGACCAGGACGCCTCCTACGCGAACCAGTTCAGCCAATGGCAGCAAGATATCGCGCTTCGGTTCGAGACCATCGAAGAATGCGGCATCGTAACTACCCTCGAGAGCGGACATGACCTTAACGAAGTCGCCCCTATGGACCTCGATGCGAGCGTCGAATCCGGCAGCACGAATGTTCTCGCGCGCCAGCACAACATGCTCCGGGTCGCGTTCGATCGTGTCCACCCTGATCGAGGGCCCTGCCGACGCAAGGCAGCACGCCGTGAAGCCTAGAGCCGTCCCCAGCTCAAGGACCCGCCCCGGTGCATGGGCGGTGACAAGCTCGACCAAGGCGGCACCTTCCTCGAACGCATATGCGTCGCATCCGTGTTGTGCTTGATGCCGGCGTGTTGCGTCTTGAATATCCGCGAAGGGGCGCCGGTCAGCGCTACGCTTGCTCCTACGTACATGCATCAAGGTCGTCCTTCCGCCGCAACAATCGCGGGCTCGAGGACGATCCGGCACCATTCGCGAAAGGTAGTCGGGGTCTCGGCAGCGAAGGCCCGGGGGGCCATGTGATCCAGGCCGGCGTTCTTTGCTGTCAGCATCTGGATCATCGATCGCGCCATGCCGGCGGACGCACCATTCGCGATCAGCATCCCGCGCATATCCTCCATTCCGATCTCCTGAAACGAGACGGGCTTTTGCAGAGTATCCGACATGATCTGCGCCATCTGATCGAAGGACAAATCCTCCGGTCCCGGCATCTGCAACTCTTCATGTCCCGTCCAAGTCTCGTCCAGCAGCAGCCTGGCGGCAACCGCGGCGACATCTCGCGTCGCGACGTACGGCAGTTTGAGTTCCGAGGGGGAAGGCCAGAAGAACACGCCTTTCTCGGCGATCATGTCGCGCTGGCGCAGGATGTTCTCCATGAGCGATCCGCAGCATAGCGCGCGATACGGCACACCGGTCTCGGAGATCAGATCATCTGCCTTAAGCGTCGCGGTCACGTGTCCGGCCTGTTTTGGCCAGCCTCGGCCAAGCGCCGACACACCGACGACTCTCATCGAGGGGTGGTCTTGCAATGCGCCGAGGAGAGGCCGCGCGAAGTCCACATATGCCGCTTCGGGAGAGGGAAGCGTCATATCGCCGGGCGGCAGCCAGAAAAGTGACTTGGCACCTTCCAAAGCGCGCGCGAGCGTTGCAGCATCATCATGCGCGCCCTCGACCAATTCAAATCTGCCTCGCGGACCCTTTGGCAGCTTTGACGGATCACGGGCGATGACGCGCACATGCGCGCCCGCTGCGATGAGCCATGAAACCACCTGACGACCGATGTTTCCGGTCGGCGTCGTAACAACAATCATTTCGGACTTTCCCTTATGAGACTTGGTCCGAAACTAGACTTTCAGGTATGTACGATCTATGCTGAATGGCCCAAAATAGTTTCGTGATCGTACAATATGGACCAAGATGCGCTTTCCGATGTCGTTAGACATCTGCGCCCGTCCGGAGCAATCGCCTCGGGTTTTCAGGCTGGAGGAGACTGGGCGCTTCGCTTTGACGACCAGCAGCGACGCATCAAGTGCTACGGCGTTACCCGGGGCTCCTGCCTTCTGACAATCGACGGCATGGCCACGCCGCGCCGTATCCAAAAAGGAGACTGCTTCATCCTCCCGCGCGGGCGCACGTTCGTCCTGGCCAGCGACCTGTCGCTGACGCAGACCGACGCGGCGAAAGTCTTCGCGCAAGGCGCCGACGGTTCGGTCCAGCTGAACGATGGCGAAGGCTTTTCACTGGTCGGCTGCCGCTTCGCCGTAGACGCCCCGCATCGGGAGGCGCTTCTGGAGGGCATCCCGCCGGTAATTCACCTGACGCGGACACCGGACCAGGACAGCCTGATTTCCGACATCAAGCAGATGATCCATGAGAGCCGGTCCACGCGTCCGGGCAGCCGCCTGATGGCAGACCACCTTGCCCATATGGTTCTGCTCCATGCCTTTAGAGCCGCGGTTGAGCTTCATCCAGAACAGGCGGGATGGCTGGCTGCTCTGGGCGATCCCCGCCTCGGACCTGTAGTCGCGTCGATGCACGGAGATCCGGCCCACCGTTGGACGCTTGCGGATCTGGCGCGCCTCTCCGGGATGTCGCGTTCAGCCTTCGCGGCGGCGTTCCGCGCCCGTACTGGCGCGACACCAATGGCCTATCTCGACCGGTGGCGCATGGTTCTGGCTGCTGAAAAGTTGGTCTCGGGAACCCGCGTCGCCGCGATAGCGGTGGAAACAGGCTACGCTTCCGAAAGCAGCTTCAGTGTGGCGTTCAAACGCGTCACCGGCCTTTCCCCTCGCGCCTTCGTAAAGGCGCATAAAGAGCCAGGATCTTGACGCGGTGCCGCCGATATTCACATCCGTGCGGCAGCCTCGCGTCAAGAAGCCCGCAATTCGTCGGGCGTGGCTGCCAGTCTTGTGATCAAACAGTCCGATCAGTTCGGGTGGTCGACCAGACGACCGCCCTGCGCTCCCTCGCCTTGCTCTTTTTCGATGCGGATAAGACAACCCCGCTTGATGGTAGGGGCTCGTCGTAAGCCTGCCATGATGCGAAGCGTCGGCGCTTCAGTTGCCGTAGACGGCGTTTCGGATGTCGATTGAGAACTGCCCGCTCATGCCCTCCCACGTCGTGTTTGTCATGGCGACGACAACGAGATTGTTCTCGGGGTCGATGAACCACGTGTGACCGTAAGCCCCGCTCCACGAAAACGTTCCTTCGGGTTGCGGCGTACCCGATTTTTCAGGATCGATTAGGATCGCGCCGCCGATGCCGAATCCCCATCCCGGACCATTGCTCGCTGCATCCTCACCGGCGACCGGCTGATACATCGCCATCAAGGCCTCGTCGCTAAAAAAGCTCTGCGCGGGGCGGAACGTCTCGAGCAACTCCAGGAAATCGGGGGGCGTTCCCGACATGCCCGCGCCGGCGGAGGGCCAGGCGTCCGGATCGGTGGCACGCGGCGGTTCGAAAAGGACCTTTGCAACCGTTCCGGCGAAGGGCACCCATTCGTGATCGGACATGGCGACAGGGCCATTCTCGGCGTCACGGTAGCTGACCGACAGGCGGCTTTCTTCCCAGACCGGCACGTGAAATCCGGTCGCGCTCATACCGAGCGGCCCTGTCACCAGGTCCCTCACGGCGACTTCGAGCGGCAGGTTGGTCGCGACCTCAATGACCCGGCCGATCACGTCGACGCCAAGTCCGTACCCCCAGCCCGTTCCCGGCTCGAATGTCAGCGGGGCCGTGGCAATGCGAGTGACGTTCTCTTCCAGCGTGATGCCGGTGCCGAAGGCCCCGTCCTGAACGCCGGCGTCGGTGTAGGGACCGCTGCCGAACTCGAAGCCCCGATAGCTTACGCCAGAGGTATGGCTGAGAAGCTGGCGCAGGGTGATGACGGGAGTCTCCCCATCGAAGCCGGGCCGGAAGTCCGGCAGCCAATCCGTCACCGGCGCGTCAAGGTCGAGGATGCCGTCGTCGACCAGCCGCATCGCCGCCGCGGTGACAATTGGCTTGGAGAGCGACGAGAGGCGGAAGATGGTGTCTTCGGTCATCGTGATACCGGCGGCTGTGTCAGCCATGCCGGCCGCTCGGTGGTAGACCAATTCGCCATCGTGGGAGACAAGGACAACGGCACCGACGACCCTGTTTTCGTCGATCGCGCTGTCGATCGCGCTATCCAGCAGTCGGGTCATGCTTTCATCGGCAGCTTGAGCCATCAAGCTCGCGGGCGGGGCGAGCATGACCATCATCGTCGTGGCCAGCGTCATATGTTTTACAGAAGGGCGTCTCATGAGCGTCTCCATCGGGAATGATCGGATCGGCTACTGAGTTATTGCAGTTGATTGCATACATTAATGGCTTCAAATTGGGATGTATCGTTGATCTCATGTCATGAGTGGATGTGATGTCTGCGCAGGCCGCCCCGCGATAGTGCCCTCGTCGCCAGGGCCGCCTACGCAAATCCGCAGGAAGAGCCGATGATCGAAGGACCCCATTTCGCGGAGCTGCGCGCCTTCGTTGCAGTGTACGAGACGCTGAACTTTCGGATTGCGGCGCTTCGTCTGGGGGTGACGCCCTCCGCGCTCAGCCGAACCATACGCCGGCTTGAGGAGCGTCTGGGCGTGCGCCTGTTCAACCGCACCACGCGCAGCGTCAGCCCGACCGGGGCGGATTTGATGCTGTATGACAGGCTGATCCCAGCGATGAGCGCGCTTCAGGAGGCCGTCGGCAGTGCCGTGGCCGAGCATGGCGCCCCGGTAGGCACGATCCAGATCAACCTGCCGCGGCTGGCGGCAGAGCTTTGCGTCCTGCCGCACCTGCCCGCCTTCGCAAGGGACTATCCGGGCGTGAAACTGGAGCTGGTGATCAATGACGCCCTGTCGGATGTCGTCGAAAAAGGGTTCGACGCGGGCATTCGCATCGGCGATCGGCTGGCACAGGACATGATCGCGATCCGCCTGACGCCGCCGATCCGGGCCGCTGTCGTTGGTTCGCGCGAGTACTTGGAGGAGTTCGGGACTCCGGAGGTTCCGCACGATCTTGCCCGCCACCGCTGCCTTGCCTATCGTTGGTCCGAAACTGGGCAGCTCGGCCGGTGGGCATTCGACGGCCCAGAGGGAAAGTTGGATGTGCAGGTCGACGGACCGGTCGTCCTCAATGATACGGGGCTTATCCGCAATGCGGCAATGCGGGGCCTTGGGCTGGCTTACCTCGCCGAGGAGGCGGTGGCGGTTCCGATCGCTGAAGGGCGCCTGGTGCGGGTCTTGGAAGACTGGTGCAAACCCGTGCCGGGTTTCTACCTGTATCACCCAAGCCGCCGCCAAACCCCACCCGGGCTGCGCGCCCTGATCGCAAGTCTGCGAAAGGGAATGAAAGGCTGACCCTTTGTCACCGGTCTGTGACTTCGCCCGGCCGCCACTCCGCGAAGCCCTGAAGAGTTGGGCCGACCCAGACATTCGGCCGGTTCGGCGCAGGATGTTCTTGGCTGGCGCTCACATTACCATGTCAGGAGCGGCGCCTGTCCCAGGAAGGTGTCGCTGTCGATCTGGTCGACCACGAAATCTGCGACATCGCTGCGGGCGATCGTGCCACCATGGAACTTCGACAGATCCAGCAACGCGCGCGCCGCGCCGTGGCCCGGCTTGTCGTTCAGGACCGACGGTCGGACGATCACCCAGTCAAGGCCGCTGTCGCGGATCACCGCCTCTTGCCGGTCCTTGTCCGCATAGACCTTGCGCAGCATCAGCGGCATGATGATCCGGTCGAAGACAGAGCCGCCGTGGCCGCGGCTGTTGCCCGCGCCCATGCCGGTGATCGCGACGAGGCGACGGACGCCCTGGCGTTTCATGGCGTCGACAAGGGCCTTCGTCGCCGTCGACAGAACGGTCACCTCGCGGATCGGGCTGGCCGGCGTGCCGATCGACGAGACGACGGCGTCGACACCCGCCATCGCGCGGTCGAGGGCCGCGGGATCGCGGGCATCGCCCTCCACGGTAACCGCTTCGAGGTCCCGGGCCTTTTCGGGGGATCTAACCATCGCTACAGGCTGATGGCCCAGCTCGCTCAGCCGCCGCACGATGGCCTTGCCGGTGCCGCCGGTGGCGCCGAGGACCAGCACCCGCTTGCCTGCCGCGGGGGGCGACAGCTTGTCCGCCAGGAACGCGCCGATGTGCCCGAGCGCCTCGGCCCCGGCGTCCAGCGTCGCGAAGCTGGAGGGGAAGACATGGGTCATGCCGTCCCAGACATGAACCTCGTGATCGACGCCGGCGTCCCCGGCGCGCGCCGCGAAGCTTAGCGAGTCGCTCAGCAACACCTCGGCATCACCCGTGTGGATGCGCACCGGCGGCATCGTCGACAGATCGGCGCCAAGGCCGGGCAGCCGGGCATAGGCGCGGCTGGTCTGGCCCAGATAGGCGACAGCGGCCCCTTCAAGGCTTTCGCGGGACAGAAGCGGATCGGCCTCGGCCCGGGTGGTCATGGTCTCGCCCGACAGCGTCATATCGATCCAGGGGGACAGGGCGACGACGCCGACGATCCGGCCGGCTGCCGGTGCGGTGTTCTGGACCGCCGAAAGGGCCAGGCCGCCGCCGGCCGAGTCGCCGGCGACTGCGATGCGCGTGACGTCCAGTGCGATCAGCCCGTCCAGCGCCGCGCGGACATCGTCGGGCGCGGCGGGAAACGGCCGTTCAGGCGCGAGAGCGTAATCGGGTATGAAGGCCGCGGCGCCGGCGCGTTTGGCCAGATGCCCGACGAAGTTCCGGTACGCCGCCGCCGACCCGAGGACATAGCCGCCGCCGTGCAGATAGAGGATGGCCGATCCCGGGACCGGGTTCTCGGGAGTGGCCCACCAGCCCGGCACGCCGCCAACCTCGCCCTGCTCGAAGGCGACGCCGTCTGGCTGGGGTGCCTGGCTCATGATGCCGTCGAAGACGGGACGGGTTTCGGGCGTGAGGGCCATTTTCGGCTGGCCCTCGAACACGGTGCGCATCTGCTGCATGGCTTTGGCGTCGGCTGCGGTGAGGTCGTGATTGATGATCGAGGCGGTCATTTCAGCTCTCCTTGTTCAGGTGACAGGCTGAAGTTAGCGTCTCGCCATCGCCACCAGTAGATCGCAAATCAGGACGCGACGTCTCACGTGTGGAACGAATTTCGCGGGAACACGCGCGTCAATGGGACGACATCGACCGCATGCGGTAGGCCCAACGCCTGCGCCGGGTTAATGAAAAGGGGGTGTCCACAGATCGTGTTGGTCCGCCGTGTCCGTATAGCGGTCCCTGACACGCTACATTACGATGGTCCGTTCCGAGCCCAAATGCGCCTTCATGAAAAAGCACTTTACTTGATCTGATATCTATAGCTGGCTCGAAGGAAACGAATTTGTTGAGAGAAAAATAATGGAACTTCACGTCTGGCTCGCCTTCGCGTCCGCTTCAATTGCTCTGCTGTTGATACCGGGGCCGACCGTGCTTTTGATTTTGAGTTATGCCATTAGCCAGGGCCGCCGGGTTGCACTGGCGACGGTTGCGGGGGTCGCTCTAGGCGATCTGGTTGCCATGTCCGCATCTTTGGCAGGACTGGGCGCATTGGTTCTAGCGTCTTCCAAGCTGTTTATTTTTTTGAAGTGGGTCGGGGCGATCTATCTCGTGTATCTCGGGATCAAGTTGTTTCGGAGCGCGCCAGATGCTTCCTTGGGGATGCTGGACGATGCGCCCGTAACGTCCCCTCGCAAGGTATTTGCTCATTCTGCTGCGGTCACGGCGCTCAACCCAAAGTCCATTGTTTTCTTCATTGCTTTCGTCCCGCAGTTCATCAATCCGAACACAGCTTTGGCACCGCAGTTCGGGTTGCTTGTTGCTACCTTCGTCGGCTTCGCAGCGATCAATGCACTTGCCTATGCCCTGCTTGCTGACAAGTTGCGCCAGAAGATCGTTCGTCCGTCCGTGCTGCCATTTTTGACTAGGCTGGGAGGCGGTGCGCTTGTGGGAATGGGGGTCGCAACCGCTACGATCCGCCGTTCTTGATCGCAACGTTTCAGGCGGCTTTGTCCGCAAAGCTGACCAACACGATCTGCGGACATCCCCAATGAAAAAGCCCCGGGAGCGCGGCTCACGCGCTCCCGGGGCTCCTGCCGGATCCGATGCCGAACGAACCCGCGACGGTCCCTTCGGCCCATTCATACGATGCTCGGAAGATCCGGGCCTCATCGGGAACCGCCTGAGGTCGCCCGCCCGATCACCGGGCCAGCGTGTTCCCGCTGAACATGCCGCCCCGGAACACCTGTGCAGCGCGGTCCAGGGTGAAGAGCACGAGGTCGCTGTCGCTGAGGCTTTCCACGGGCATGTCGTCCTCCAGCACGACGGCTTCGCCCGGCTCAAGCACCAAATCGCCCACCGTCGCCGTCCCGTCGAAGACATAAAGCAGCCGCGGCGCGCCGGGCCATGCGCGTTTTGGCATGTCCCTGGCCTGTCCTTGGGTCAAGCGCATGTCGTGGACCTGCGCCCGCGCCCGCACCTTCAACGGCGAATCCTGCGGGCCTGCGAGCAGGCGCCAGGCATCGATGCTGTCCCGGGTCCCGAAATCGTGGAACTGGACCATCGGCGTCAGGTCTGCCGCGTCCGGCCGCAGGAAGATCTGCAAGCCGGTCAAGGGGCCTTCGATCACCTTCTCCTCGTGCTCGAACGTGTGACCGGCATTCATCAGCATCATGCGCGTGGCCGAGACCTCCTCGGACTCTCCCACCGTATCCTTGTGCAGCACACGGCCGGTCCGCAGGTAGGTCAGGATTTCGTCGTCCCGGTGCGGGTGCATCTCGACTACGGTGCCTTCGGTGACGCGGGCGTGGTCGAGCCGCCCGAGCGCCCCGATCCCGCTGTCTCCCGACCGTTCCGACAAACCCGGATGCAGGATCTCGACGCCGAAGCCGCCGGACCCGTGGCGACGCTTCATCTCGCGGGTCAGTTTCATCAGGCCGCTCATTTGACCTCTCCCGCCGACATCACCTCCAGACGTGGATAGTCGGTATAGCCCTTTGCCCCGCCGCCATAGAACGTGGCCTTGTCGGGATCGTTGAACGGAGCGCCCGTGCGGACCCGTTCGACGAAATCGGGGTTCGCCAAGACCATCGTGGCGTAGGACTCCATATCGGCGAGGCCCGACTCCACGTCCCGCCCGATCCGGTCACGCGACCCACCCGCGCGGTTCACGATCAGCGCCCGTGACCAGCGATCGCGAATATCCGCCAGCAGGACCTCGTTCCCAAGGTGAAGCAGATGCAGATACGCTAGGCCCAGCTTGTCGAGCTCACGGACCAGATAACGATACAGCGCGTCAGACTCGGGCCCCTCGTCGATACCTCCCATCGGGGCACCGGGAGAAAGGCGGATGCCGGTGCGCTCCGGTCCGATCGCGTCGGAGACGGCGCGGGCAACCTCGATGGCGAACCGGCTACGGTTTTCAAGTGATCCGCCCCAGGCATCGTCGCGTCGGTTGGCATTCTGCGCGAGGAACTGATGCACCAGATAGCCGTTGGCGCCGTGGATCTCGACGCCGTCCGCACCGGCGGCGACAGCACGGTGCGCAGCATTGGCGAAATCGGCGATCGTCTCTTCGATGTCGACCTCGGACATTGCGCGGGGTTTGGGCATCGGCTTCATTCCCTCGAGCGTGAACATGTCCTCCCCTGACGCGATTGCGGAGGGCGCCACCGCCTGACGATGGCCGGGGGCATTGTCCGGATGCGAAATACGGCCGACATGCATCAGCTGAATGAATAGACACGCGCGTTTGGCATGCACCGCATCGGCAACCTGCTTCCAGCCGTCCACATGCGCATCGGTGTAGATCCCGGGCGTCAGGGGATACCCCTGCCCGGCATCGGACGGCTGTGTGCCCTCGGTTATCAGAAGGCCAAGACCCGCCCGCTGCGCATAGTAGTCCGCGGCCAGCTCGCCCGGTGTGCCGTCGGGCTGCGCCCGGCTGCGTGTCATCGGCGCCATGGCGAGGCGATGCGAAAGCTCGAAGCTGCCGACGGTGATGGGTGTCCAGATCGTGGTCATGGGGTCGTCCTTTCGGGTTGAGTGTTCAGGGCGGCGCGGGTCAGAGACGCCCCGCAGCGACCAGCTCGCGCGTGCGGTTCAGGGTCGACAGAAGCGCAGCCCTGTAGCCCTGGTCGCTGTCGAACTGGGCCTGCTCGGCCTGCTCTTCGGGCCCACCGGGCGCCTTGTCGCGCAGGCCGAGGTAGCAGTAGAAGCGCAGCATGAGGTCGCCGGTCTCGTCCTCGACGATCTCGTTGACGATGGCGCCCTCGCGAGGTCCGGTCGCCTGGAAGAATGTGACTTTGCGCTGTGGCTCCAGCGTGATGATCTCGCGCAGGTCGGCCCCGGCGATGGTGGCCTCGCGCACGAAATGGGACACTGTTTCCTCTGCGACCTCGCAGCGGGTGCAGACCCCGGCGGGCAGGAACTCCCGCGCATCGCGCGCCTTCAGCTCAAGTCCGGACCACACCTGATGGTGGGTTAGTTCGGGTTCGCCCTTCGGATTAACGGGCACTGTGGCGGTCGAATAGATCATGTGTCTCTTCCTCCATTTGGGGCAGACCGACGGCCTGCTCCGGGTTTGGTTCAGCCTGCGCGCCCGGCGACGTGATCGCGGCTGCTGCCGTCATCCGATCGACGTATCCGCTTTCGCGCTTGGACATGAGGGAATGTATTGATCCAGCTGCGCGCGAATAGCCGTGCGTTATGGACATTCCGTCTCACAGGTGAGACGATCTATCCTGGAAACTGACCGGGAAACTGACCGATGGACCTTCTCGCTCTCGCCGATTTCACGCTCGTCGCCCGACATGAAGGCTTCGGGCGCGCGGCCCGCGCCGCTGGACGCCCCAAGGCCACGCTCTCGCGCCGGGTGGCCGAACTTGAGGCCGCGCTGGACCTGCGCTTGTTCGAGCGGGGCGGCCGCGCGCTGAAGCTGACAGAGGAAGGCCGGGCGCTCTATGCCCGGACCAGCCGGTTGCTGCTGGAGATAGAAGAGGCGACGACGGCGATCGCTGCGGGGGGCGAGATACCCCGCGGGCGCCTTCGCGTAAGCGCGCCCCTGCTGTTTTCTCAAACCGCGATGGGCCGGATCGCCGCCGATTTCGCGCTGACCTACCCGGAGGTCCAACTCGAAGTGACGACCGAGGATAGGCCGGTCGACATGGTCGAGGAAGGCGTCGATCTGGTGATCCGGGTGAACCCGGACCCAGACGAGAGCCTTGTCGGGCGTGCCTTCCTGCATGACCGGCTCGTGGTCGTATCGCGGCCGGAGATGCTCGATGCGGATCAGGCCGGGCCGGTCCCTGCGGTTGTCCGGACCAAGGCGGAGCGCAGCGCTTGGAGGCTGAAGACACCCAACGGCCCCAGGGTACTGGACATCGACCCCGTGCTGAGCCTGTCGTCGATGATCATGCTGCGCGACGCCGTGCTTATGGGCGTCGGCGCGGGCCGTCTGCCGCTTTCGCTTGTCGGCAACGAGATTTCGAAGGGCACGCTCGTATCATGGGGCAACGTCGACGTCCCCGATATCGCTCTATGGGCGCTCTACCCGTCGCGCCGCCTGCTCAGCGCCCGGGTATCTGCCTTCCTCGAGACGCTCAGGCAAGCGTTCCCGAAAGGCACCCCCGACGAACTCGCGGCCTACGTCCAGCGCTAGGGCCGGGCGCCACACGCCCCTTCGCATACCGGAAAACCGATGCAATTCGCTTTGCCCTGCCGGTCCGCCCCTGTTCAGGGGTGCATCTTCGCGCCCTTGGTGATCTTGTCGACGACCTTCTTATCGTCACGCAGGGCCAGCCCGACGAGATTCAGGGCCTCGGTTTCGTATTGCCGGACGCTAGCACGGTTTGCGGCATCATGCCCGGTGGCGAACATGTCCTCGATATAGATCGCCATGTCGACATAGCGTGAAAGGGCGCGACCATGAATTCTTGCCAGTCCCGCCTTGTCGGCAACCAAAACAATCATCGGCTGAATGATCAAGGAGCGGTAGGATTGGCCGCTCGCATCTTCATAGCGCTCGCCCAGCAGTTCGGGCTCCGCGCCGAGAACGCCGCTGGTCAGAAAGGCGGTGACATTCAGCTTCTGCCAGTCCAGCAGGTCGTCTCGCACGATGATGGAGATCTTCGTTTCGAACATGGTGGAGCCTCATCAGTGTCGGGCATCGACGAATTTCAGCGAAAAATATTCGGCTAATCATATTGAATGGACCATAATATCTGGGATAAGCACGATCAATCGAAGGGTTTTCGGCAGGATGAACAGATGTCGGCAATCGACCGGACGGATCGGCGCATTCTGGCGCTTCTGTCGAAGAATGCTCGGATGAGTAACAAGGAACTGGCTGGCGAAGTCGGGTTGTCGCCTTCCAGCGTCCACGAGCGTACAAGGCGGCTCACTGACACCGGGCTTCTGGCTGGCGCCCACGCCCAGGTCGATCTTGATCGGCTGGGGCTGTCGCTCAGGGCGCTGCTCTTTGTTCAGATGTCGGAACATGAAAAGACAAACCTAGACCGCTTCATTCGTGAAACGCTCCGGATTCCCGAAGTCCGCGCAGCTTGGATGATAAGCGGCCGCTTCGACTCATTGGTTGAGATCGTCACACGCGACACGACGCACTTGCACCGCGTTGTTGTCGAACAATTCTCTTCTCGCGAGGAAATCCATCGTATTGAAACCTCGATCGTGTTTGACGGAGACAGGCAGTACGACCTATCGAGTACGCTCGATCTGATTCCTTAGTTTGAATTGCTCGGCCGGTTCCTCTCTAGGTGAACTCCCCGCGTACGTGTTCAAGGTTCCCAATGTCCACGACCTAGGTTGTGTTGACAAAAAGGACTCACATCAGGTTTTGGGCATGATTCAAGCTGGTGTCTGAAATTGAGATCAGCTTGGCACGAGACCTTATTTCGGACGAGGAATTGGGCTTTGTTTGAGGGGTTCATCCTCACTGTCCGTGCCCCGAACGGACGCAAATGGCAAATCTAGTGTCACACTGTCAATCGGCGCCGAACTTTGACCCCTTATCGGCGTTCAAAATTGACCCCTTTGGGAGCACGGGAAGCTGGCCTGAGGCGGCGTAGCTTTTAGGCGGCGCAGCCGGATCGGGCCAGTGATGATCCGGGGCTCAGGTTCGGGTCTTGAAGCGCCAGCTCTCGTTTCCGGTCTCGACGATGTCGCAGTGGTGGATGAGCCGGTCGAGGAGCGCGGTGGTCATCTATTGACTATGAGTCCTGAGCCTAGCAAAGCAAGCTGGGATTTGAGCGTTTCCCCGACTGCCGGAGCCGCAACCATTCGATGCTGCCGATGGGTAAGGTCGCCCGCTTTTGCCACGACTGACTTCACTAAGCGATCAATCTGCATCACTTCTCCCACATCCCCCGCTGCCTGAGGACGTCCCGAGCTTTTCCCCACGAGACCCCCGCTACTTGTGCACAGCGGTTGGCAGATCGGGTCTCCAGATAGGTCTCGACGATAAGCTGCTCGTCGCACTTACGGTTCGCGTTTCTCGGTTCGACCGTGCGCCCTGTACTCTTAATCCACCTAGAGATCGTATCGCATCCTAAACCATGCCGCTCGCGCAACTCACGAAGGGAGCTACCGGATTCCCACTGTCTCGCAATATCTTCTCGGATGTCGATCCCCGCGGCAGCCAAAGCCTTGGCAGTCTCACGCCGATCTCGTCCCAAAGCCTTCGCCACCCTACCCAGCGACCCCAGCTCCTCGTAGACCCGCTTGATCTCAGCCGGCTCCGGCAAGGGAGCTTTTTGTTTTCTGTGACGCAAAAGGCGTTCAAGGCTGTTAGATACCGGAACTGAATTTTCACAGGTGTCCTCGACGTTCGTAGCGACGACATCGGTTTCAGGACCTTTCGGCGGAGCTACTTTGTGGCGCGCGCGCTTTCGTCGGGATGCATACAGACGCCGGCGAACGCCTTCCAGTTCTGCGATGGTCTTTTGGGCCGCCTCAAGTTGCTCTCGAGCCTCTCGAAGTCGTCTTTCCTGCTCGTCCGTCAGCATCGTCATCTGGGTCGCCCTTCCGATAAGCATCTTCGCAGCGAAGCTGGTCGAGGCAACTAAAGAAGGTGTCGACTTGCCGATACTCTCGATTTGATCGGCGCGGCGCCCGACAAAATCTGAGAAAACGCCATGGATGGCCGACGAAGCTTGCGCGCCCAACCAATCTTCGAATCAGTGCGGGTATGGGTAAGAACGGAGTCTAAGGACTTGCATCAGGCCATGAAGGTAGATTTGCACAATCACGAGCGGCTGAAGTGCAGGCTTCGGCAAGCCGGGTCGAGCATGGCGGAAATCGCGCGCATGCTCGACATCAAGCAAAGCAGCGTGACGGTGGTGAGCCAGGGTTACCGACGCTCTCACCGTGTGCAGTCCGCCATCGCCGTTCAGCTTGGGACTACCCCGCAGGCGCTCTTCCCAGACCGATACCCAGCAGAGGAGGAGCGTCCAACCGAACAAACCTGACATCGGGAAGTAAAAAGACCCTCCTGCGCTAACAGGAAGGCCTTTTGAATAAGCGTCGTTTGGATCCGACTACTTATTCATCCCCTGAGTCTCACGAAAAGTCAACCTGCCGAGGCGTCACTCGGCAGGGCAGTCAAACTCATCTCAAACATAGGGGGATGTCGCCCCGCACCTGCTCCGATCCACATGGGTCGGCGCTCAGGTGAGGTGCGCTCCAATCATCATGAAGAAAAAACTGATCTACCGCGGGCCGGAACCGAGCCACGCGACCCGAGTTCCTGCGCGCCGCTCCAAAGGCAGCCTTCGGGGCTCGATGGTCGCGCTGCTGCCTGGCTTTGAGCGCCCGCGTATCATCCACTTCGAGAGCGCCCTCGAATACGCCTTTCTCTGCCTGATGCTGGTACGAGAGGACGTGCATCACATCCGGGAGCAGCCCCCGGCGATATCCTATGTCGGCACCGACGGCCGCCCTGCGCGACATGTCTTCGACTTCCTCGTCACCAAGGCGGATGGCGAGCGGATCGCGGTGGCGATCAAACCCATGCAGCGCGTCCTGAAGCTGAACTTTGCCTCCGAGCTCGAAGCGGTTGCGGCAGCGGTCTCCAAATCCTTTGCAGACCGCGTGCTGCTGGTCACCGACCAGCACCTCGACCGGGCCGCCGCAGCTGAAGCGGCCCGGACACTCGCCTGGTCGCGCACCTCTCTGACGGAGGTGACGGCATGACCATGCGTTTCCGCTTCTCGAACTCCGACATGATCACCACTGCAGGCGTCGCCATGCGCCCCCTCCAGATGGACGACAAAGGCGGCACCTTCGAGCGCGTCGGCCAGCCAGGGATCACGGAGTCTTTTTCCTACCAAGAGCTCGCCGAGATGATGCGCCGGCCGGACACAACGTATCTTGCCGGCTACTTCGACTGGGCTACGCAGGAGATGCGGCTAAACAAGCCAGTGGAAGTAATCAGTGAATTGCCGGAACAGATCGGCAGACTGGTGATTTGGCGGAAAGCGGTCTGCGATGCTTTCCTGACCTTAGAGGCAAAAGATGAAATCAAGCGGACCCAAGAAAGCTACGACAGCGCGCGCCCACGATTAGCCGCAGAAACGCAGCGCCTTGTCGGCGAAGGCGCCGCGGCAGCCAAGAAAGCTAGACCAGGTAAAGACGTCACCGTACGCAACCTTCCGGGTAGCCGAACTGCGTTTCAATGGGTGCGTGCCTACCAATCTGCGAGTTGCTCACCACTTGCGCTTATCCCCGAGACTTATCGTTCCGGGAACCGGACGCGGATTTGGTGCCCGCGATCTGTAGTTCTGATGAATCAGGTCATCGAGATTTACGCCGACACGCAGCGCCCGACAAAGGTCCAAGCGATCAAGCAAACCCAAGCACTTTTCGATGAAGAGAACCGAAAACGTGCCGACGCCGGGGTACCCCTTATGGTCGTTCCATCGGCCGCAAGTATTCGACGTCGCCTAGGCATGGCTGATCCGTTCTACCTCTACGCCAAGCGGAATGGTGCTGCAGCTGCCGCTAGACATTTTGCCATGAGCAGCAACGGTCCTGATGTCCTACGACCCATGGAGCGGGTCGAGATGGATGAAAACAAGCTCGACGTCATGTCGTTGCTGACGCTGACCGGCATTTGGGAGCACCTGCCGCCGGATCGGCAGAAGAAATTCGAGGCTGGACGACGCTGGCTCTACATTGCGATCGACTGCGCCACGAAATGCGTCGTGTCGATGCGATTGGCTGAAACGCCAAACTCGGATGATGCGATCCGCGCACTGCGGCTGATTTTCGAGGACAAGACCCCGCTGGCCCAGGCGGCCGAATGCGAGAGCACATGGCATCACCACGGCGGGATCGGAACCCTCGTGACCGACATGGGTCCTGCCTTCGTCTCGGATGCCTTCCAGGCAACGGTAGTGTCGCTTGGCGTCACGTCGCATTTGCCACCTGCCGGAATTCCCTGGATGCGGGGGCACATCGAGTCCTTTTTCCGAACGCTCGGCCACCAGCTCATGCCACTCTTGGCGGGTCGTACCTTCTTCGACACCGTGGATCGCGGTGACTACCCCTCCGAGATGCTCGCCTGCCTGTGCGACGACGATCTGATCAAGGTTCTTCTGACCTACATCGTTGATATCTATCACAATCAGCCACACGGTTCGCTGAAAGGGGAAACCCCGAATGCAGCATGGAAGCGCCTGATTGCCGAACACGGGACGCCTCCGGTACCGGATGGCCTGACCCTTAGAAAAGCATTCGGCAGGCCGCTGACCCGGAAACTCAATGACGAGGGCGTGCTGTTCTCTGGGCTTAGTTATAGCTGCGAGGCGCTGCGGGAAGCCTATCTCCACTCCCCCATACGGGAGGTGGAAATCAGGGTGGACCTGCAGGACATCGGCTGGATCGCCGTCAAAGTTGGCGCAACCTGGTATCCGGCGCTCGCCAATCAGCCCGGCTTCGCGGGCGTGAGTTTCGAAGAACTAAGGGAGGGCATTCGGGCGGTTCGACACGCACATGCGCACGCTGCGAAGCTGGACGTGCCCAAGGTCCAGCGCGCCATCGGGAGGATTTCCGAAGCGAACCGTCGTGCGTTCGCGTTGCGCGCCCTGACCCCGTACCACACAGCCGAC
The DNA here is from genome assembly GCF_004011175.1 of Mesobaculum littorinae. Lineage (GTDB taxonomy): Bacteria > Pseudomonadota > Alphaproteobacteria > Rhodobacterales > Rhodobacteraceae > Tranquillimonas > Tranquillimonas littorinae. The sequence goes on from NZ_RQXX01000005.1 coordinate 29,245, forward strand.
GTGGAGGTAGCGCGTGCAGATGCGTCGCTGCACCAACCGCTTCGCTCTGACGCGCAGCGGTTGGGATACGTGCCGCCGAGCAACGATCTGCTCAATGACGCGATCTCCATTACTCCGCCCAAGGACACATCTCGGGAGCCAGACAGCGACGATAGCGGGCCGGGATCCGAGCGTCGAACGAGACGCAAGACCCGCAAACGCTGGGGGTTCAATTATGGGAAATGATCTGATCACCCGAGCAGCACAACGGGTCGCTGAACTGAAGGGGTATTTCGTCGATCACGAGCGCTTCGTCCCACTGGCAGAAGGGTTCTCCATCCTCGCCGAGAAAAGGCTCGTAGACATCCAGACCGGCCGCATCAGCGAGGCGCAAGGGCTTGCTCTGTCCGGGCACTCCGGGGCCGGCAAAAGCGCTGCAATCACCCATCTTCTCGCCCAAGAAGGGCAAAGGCTGGCCGATCGAGGTTACGGAGATTCAACCATCATCAGCTTGCGGGTACCCTCACCCGCAACGCTGAAATTCGTCGGACAGATGCTCCTTCGGGCGCTTGGCTACCCCATCGGTGCCGATCGCCATGCATGGTACATATGGGACCTGGTTCAACATCATCTCAAAGAGAGACGAGTCCTTTTCGTGCATCTCGACGAGGCTCAGGACCTGGCGTCGCGGGGTACCAAGCATGAGCTGGATTCAGTCACATCCATGCTGAAGACCCTGATGACGGACCCGGAATGGCCGGTCGGGATCATTCTTTCGGGCACAACCGAGCTGGAAGACATCCTCAACCACGACCATCAGCTCGCGCGGCGCATGAAGACCGTTCGGTTCGAGAGCCTATCCCCTGCTGCATATAGTGATGATATTCTCGACCTGCTCGAGAAGTACTGCGAACTGGCGAAGCTCGAACCAGAGGAGGACGTGCTGGAATTGTCCCACGGCGAACGCGTGGTCCATGCTGCGGCAAACCAGTTCGGCATCGCCATCGTCCTGATCCTCGACGCCATCGAGGACGCCTACCTGCAGGGGCAGGAGACACTGAGCCGGCACAATTTCATCAGGGCGTACCATCGGCGGACCTCCTGCGACGCCGAATTCAATCCGTTTGTCGTGCCGGATTTCATGCGCATCGACGCCCGTCAGGTGTTTTCTCGGGAGAACCGCACATGATGTTTTCGACCGTTAAGCCGTTGCCATTGAACGTGAAATACCATCTCGGAGAATCCGCAACCTCTCTCGCATCCCGCTTGGCCCGTCGCAACGGCGTGTCAGGCATGGCGATGTTTTTGTCTGACTTCGGGATCGACTATCTGAACTTAACCAATGGCGACCAGGAGGATTGCGCGCGGCTGGCCGCACTTGCCGGTGTCGATCAGGCGGCACTGCATCGCGACACGCCGGCGCTTGTCTCTCCTGGCTGGTTCCGGCTGGGCCTGGAGGAGATCAAATTCACGGCCTTCAGCCGAACCGCTCTCAAAGGCTGCCCACAATGCCTGCAAGACGCTTCAAACGATAGCGAGGCTGGGCATCTCGGTCTGTGGCAGCTCACCTCAATCCGCACCTGCGGCTTGCACGGCTGTTACCTCACTCCGTTGCCCACGTCGTCTGGGCCACGAGAGCGGTTCGACGTCACCAGACTGACCTCTGGCTTTTCACCGCCAGAACCCCAGGTCGCGAACGATCAGGATCTCTGGTTCGAGCATTACCTGAGAAACAGGATCGAGAAGGGGCCTGGGAAGACCTGGCTGGACCGGTTGCCCTTCCATGTTGCGGCGCAGACCTGCGAAGCCTTCGGGCTCCTGCTGACCCTTGGCCCGAAAGCCCGGCGAGAAACAGTGACGCCGGCGCAATGGGCTGCTGCAGGCACTGCCGGTTTCAGCATCCTACGCCAAGGACCAGATGCGTTCCGGCAGAAGTTGAAGGATATCCAGAAGGCCCATCCAGTCGACAACACCCTCTACCGGACCCGCTATCGCGTCTTCTTCGAGTGGCTGCGCCACCGCGACGACGACCCTCAGTTCGATGTGATCCGCGATCTGGTGCGAGAGTTCATCTTCCGCAACTTCCCGATCTCCGAAGGCTCGATCGTTCTGGGCCGCCCCTGCCCTGAACAATACGTCCACTCGCTTTCGACGGCTCGCTCGCGATATGGCATGTCTGGTTGGAAGCTGGCGCGCCGCCTAGCCTCGATGGGGCTCGCGGAAAGGAAGATATCTGGCCAGGGTTTTGTACTGACCGGTTACGTGCCCACGGAAATCATCAATGACATCGCGACCGATTTCGACGCCCTCCTGAACGCGACCGACGCGGGAAGATATCTTGGCGTCGAACGTTTCATGATGGCCAAGCTGACGAAGCCTGGACTGGTCGAGAAGTACTTCGACGAAAAGAATGCCTCGCCGATGTATCACCCGCGCGATCTCGACGGGTTCATCGGGAAGCTGCGGGCGCGCATTGAGCGCTCCGAGGCGGCAGACCTACTCGACATTGCGACGGCATCGCATCGTGTCCGGATACCGACCGAACGCGTGGTCGAGATCATTCTAAGAAACCGCCTTCCGCTGTATGCCCCCGACCCCACCACCGCACGCTTTCCGGATTTCCGCGTGTCGCTAGCCGTGCTGCGTGAGGTCATCGCTACCGATCACCATGGAACCGTTCGGCCGACCCGGGCCGCGACGATCCTCGGCGTCAATATCCGGACGATCCGCAGTCTGATGGACACGGGCGTTCTGGAATCTTGCAACATTGAGGAGGTGAAGAGCGGGCGAATGCGACGGTATGTCTGCGCCAACGCGATGGAACGGTTTTCCAAAAGCCATATCTCGGTGGTTGCACTGGCAACGGCGAGCGGACGGCTGCCAGGCGTCGAAGCCGTGATCCAGCTCGACCGCGGTGCGCAGCCCCTTCCGCTGGGGCCGCGCGCCAACATGATTTTCAGGCGAAGCGACGTTCTCTGAACCACAATTCGCGGGAAGCCGGCCAATGCGCCGGCTTTTTCATGTTCGGCCAGAGGCAAACTTATCTGACGAAAAAGGCAGATTCAGTTCAGCATCGAGGTTTTCGGGCGCTGAAATCTAAGGGAAATTTTGGGCCCCAGAGGCAGAACTTTGTGACGCTTCCCACCCTCTGAAAAGCACCAGATAGTTCTGCCTTTCTCGTTAGAGGATTTGCCTCTGCCGCGCAGACGGGTGCTGTTTTCCCTACGAAAATCCATGCCGCTTTGATCCGCGCCCGTGGCGTGTTGATCGCTTCGCAGCGCTTTCCCCTATCAAAACCGAGGATGGCCCATGAGCGACCATTTCTTTGTCGTGACGGGCGGCCCCGGTGTGGGCAAGACCAGCCTCATCACCGAGCTCTCCCGCCGCGGATTTCACGCAACTCCCGATTCCGGCCGCGCGATCATTCGCGAGGAGGTGGCGCGCGGCGGAGACGCCCTCCCCTGGGCGGACCGCATGGCCTATGCCGAGAGGATGCTGGAGCGGGACCTGCGCGCCTGCGAGGACGCTGAGGCACTCTCAGGCCCCGTGATCTTCGACCGAGGCATTCCCGACATTATAGGCTACCTGACCCTCTGCGGCCTCCCCGTGCCGCCCCACGTCGCCGCAGCAGCCAAAGCAGCCCGCTACAACCGTCGCGTCTTCCTGGCACCGTTTTGGGATGAGATCTTCACACAAGACAGCGAACGCAAGCAGACTCGCGCCGAAGCCGAAGCGACCTGCGCCGTTATGCGGGAGACCTACACCGCGCTCGGATACCAGATCACGGAGTTGCCACGCGCCGACATTGCAACACGCGCCGACTTTATCTGTGCGCAGCGGGTCAATTGACCGTGATCGCGAGATGCCGTGGCGAAACTGCTGAAGCGGACAAACCGCATGGTCCCTCCGGCCTCCCGTTGCCTGACACTCACGGCCCGAAGCCGCCATTCGCCGGTCGGCTCGTCGCCGCAGCGCGCCCTCACCGAACCGGACGTTCGCGAAGCGCGCAGCATCTCCACCGCCCGGATGGCTGCTTGGCGGACAAATCTGCCGCTCGTCCCGCTCCTATCGTCGATCGGAAAGCGCCGGGAGAGGCCACTGAGTCCCGCGGCGAAAGCGGAACTTAGCTTCGCGACGGAATCCGGACGGGAGCTGCGCTACCCAGAACAGCACCAAATTCTTTCCGGTCTCATGGCGGCAACCATTCCATTTATCGGCGCGGCGATCCACATCTTATGTCGTGACCGCCCAGCACTCGAAATTTCTGCTCACTGAGGAAGCGCGACAGATCATGGGCATCACCGTTCACACCCTCGACGCTCGCAACAACTTCTTTCTCGAAGTGCTTCGAGACCATTTCAAATTGACGCCGGAGCGGATGCATCGAGAAATCCAGGGAATTGTTCGCTCGACCTCTGCCCTGCTTGCGAAAAAAGGCGTGGATTATGGCGCACTACGAACTGCGCTGGCGCCCCAGCAAGACCGCCGCGAGGCGACCTTCCTCTTTAACATCGATTTCAAGACATCTGGTTCATACAGCTACCCGGTCCACCAACGGCTCCTCCGTCTGTTTGACAGGCAAAGCAGCCATTCCGTGCTGCACGGTGACATCACAGACGAGCGCCGCTGGGGAGCTTTAGAGCAGGCCGACGAAGAGCTTGTTCGAGTGGGAGACCGCCAATTCGAGAGCCCGATGCTCTACGCTGTCTACGTCAACAACCTCACCGACCAGATGTTGGCCTATATTCACGGGGGATTCGAGGACTATCCGTGCTATGTCGGCCATGTCGACACGACCTTCAGTTCAATCTTTAAGGCGTCGCTTTCCACACAGTTAGTCAATGCCTACGTGCAGTTCCGTGGAACAATCATCGGCCAGCACGAAGACGACCGCGATGCGCTTGAGAACATTGACCTGGTCGGGCTCGGCTTCAAGGAGGCGGGCTACACAGTGAGGAGCATTCCCGGGACGCAGTTCATGCTTCTGCTGAGCTACAAGATTGAGCGTCCCGTGGTTCAAGGTTACGAGGCGGACACCGAGTTCTCTCTCAATGCCATCAGCCCCATCGCCCTTCCGTTGGGGAACTGCGACATCGAGATCGACCCACGAAAGTTTGAGTATCTCTCAACCAACAAGTCTAAGAGACTAGAAGGCCTGGGGCTGCTCGGCGGCCACCTTGACCAGCTGAGAGAAATGATCCGCAAACGTATCAGCCACAACTACATCTACAGCATGGTGCAGGATGACGCCCACGGCGTTAGCCGCTTCAACATCATGATCGAGGCACGCCCTGCGGATACTGAAAGTTGGTTTCGTGCGCTGGTGGGTCTGGAATACAAGCCGGAAAGCGAGCGCTTGCGCCTCATCACACTCTTCTGATCGCAGACCGATGCAACTCCTGCACCCTTGGGGCAGACTCACGCTGCGTAGCGAACGGCGGGCAGTTTCGGGCCTGGCGGACTTTCGGCGACGCGGCGGCGCCGCTCTTCGACACAAAGGTCGGCCGCTTCTCACGGCCCAGAGCTGCCGTTCAAACCAGCCGTCGATGCGGCCCGCAGCGTCGCCGCAGCATTCTCCAATCGCTGAACGTCGTCTGCGCCGACAAAGCGGTCATGCCCCCAGATCAATCGTCCTGTCCGGTGCGAGCGATTCAAGGAATGCCGTGTCATGGCTGATCGCTAGAATTGCCCCATCATAAGCAGCCAGCGCAGCCTCAAGTGCTGCGATACCATCCAGATCAAGGTGATTGGTCGGCTCGTCCAAGATCAGCAACGGCGGCGGCGGGGTGCCTCCGAGGGCACAAGCCAGACCAGCGCGCACACGCTCGCCCCCGCTAAACTCTCCCGCGTAACGCAAGGCATCCGCCGCGCGGAAACCGAACCTGGCCAGTGCCGCGTGAGCGGTGTGGGGATCAGCCAAGGGGTTAAGGCGGCGGAAATTGTCGCGAAGGGACAAAGCCGGGTCAATCAGGTGGCCATGCTGATCCAGCACGGAAAACGGAACCGCGAGCGCCACGCGGCCACTTTGCGGTACGATCTGTCCGGTGATGATCTTCAGGATCGTCGTCTTTCCGCTGCCATTCGGCCCCGAAATAACAATGCGCTCGGGACCGGTCACGGTCAGCGACAGATCACGGATCAAGGGATGATCGGGGTCATAGCCGCCGGTCACCTTTTCCAGTCGCAGCACCGTTTTGCCGGTCGCAAGGCCGGTTGGGGGAATGTCCATGCGCAAGGGTTGCAGGGATTCGATCTTTTCGCAGGCGGAAGACACCGCCTTATCTGCCGCCGCGAGCCGTGCATCGTGCAGCCGGACACCTGCACCGCCCGACGCTTCGGCCCGCCCCTTGGCGGCGTCCATCAGAATTTTGGGCTGATCGCCCCTTTCCCGCGCGCGGTGTCCGGCACCGTCCTTGCGGGCCTTACGTTCGCTTGCCTGCTGTGCGCGACGGGCCGCATCGGCGCGGGTTTTCTGCGCGTGGGCGAGGTCATGCGCTGCCGCATCCATCTCGGTGGCCTTCCGCTCCCGGAAATCGCTGTAGTTTCCGCCGTACCGGGCCGCACCAAGCGAAGTGAGTTCGACGATAGAGTCCATTTCTTCCAGAATTTCGCGGTCATGGCTGGCGATGATGGCACCACCTGCCCAACCCCGGATGAGGTCAATCACCGCCTTGCGCCCGTCCCGGTCGAGATTGTTCGTCGGTTCGTCCAGCAACAGAAAATCCGGCTCGGCGAAGATCAGGGCGGCAAGAGCGGCCCGGCTGCGCTGGCCGCCGGATAGCGTGGCCAGGAGGGTCTGAGGCCCGACCGACAGACCACAGCGCAAAAGCGCCCCTTCTATCCGCGCGGGCAGGGTCCAATCCGCGTCGGCCAGTTCATCGGCATCCGCAAGCCCCGCCTCCGCCCGATCAAGTAGTTCAAGCGCGGATCGCATTCCGAACAGATCAGCGATGCGGTCATCTGGCTGCTTCATCGCCTCCTGCCGCACCATCGCGACGGAGCCGGTCACGCGGACCTGGCCCGAAGCCGGGCTCAATTCCCCAGAAATCAGGCGAAGCAGGGTGCTCTTGCCGATGCCATTGCGCCCGACGATGCCGGTGCGCTCCGGGCCGAAAGTCAGGTTAAGGTCGGTATGAAGAGGCGCGTTGTCAGGCGTGGACCAGGACAGGCCGGAGAGGGAAACGGATGCGGGCATGGGGCAGAACTTCTCGCAGCAAAATCGAAGAGGTGAATGCGGCGAGGTTCAGGTCCATGTTGATGGGATCTCCGATTGCGGTATGGCTGAAAAGTATTGGTCGCTCGGCGATTCTGCAAGCCAGCGCCAACCGCGCCTTTGGGCGCGAAGCGGACTTGCGGCGGTGCCGCGTTGTACGATGGCACACCGGCACTGAGTCGGTGAGGAGGTGGCATGCGGTGGAACGGAGGACCCGTCATGTCTGCTGCAAACCTTCCCGCAATTCGCGCCTGCCGCCCCGCATGGAACAGAGGCCGTATCGTCGGCCAAAAGCGACCGCTCATGCCCAAGCACGTCTGGGCGATCCGTGTGCGCCTGGAAATCGCCGGGCTCGTACGAGACCTGGCGCTCTTCAATCTCGCGATCGACAGCAAGCTGCGCGGCTGCGACCTCGTCAAGCTGAGGGTGAGCGACGTTTATACCGCGGATCAGGTCAAGGAACGGGCCTCGATCACCCAAAGCAAGACGAGGCAACCTGTCCGCTTCGAGATTACCGAGGGGACGCGGAAATCGCTCGCAGCTTGGCTCGATGATCCGCTGATGCGCGGGTCTGAACATCTCTGGCCGGGGCGTTTCCACGAAAGGCGACATATCTCGACGCGGCAATATGCCCGCCTGGTCCGAGAATGGGTAACCTCGATCGGCCTAGAGCCCAGTTCCTACGGCACGCATTCGATGCGCCGCACCAAAGTTGCCCAGATCTACCGCAAGACCGGGAACCTGCGCGCCGTTCAGCTGCTGCTGGGGCACACGAAGATGGACAGCACCGTCCGATACCTCGGTGTAGAGCTCGAAGACGCCCTCGCGATATCCGAGGCGGTCGAGATTTGAGTGAAAGGGCCGCACTTCATGGGCGGCCCAATCCGGACCTTTGACGGGAAGACGAGTGCTGCGCCGCGGCTTCGCCGAAGCAGTCGTTCGCGCCAACATACAGCGTAGTTTGGCCTGTGAGATCGGCTGGCTGGGCTTCTCCGGCGGTAGCTGCGGCTGCTCCATTTCGCCGAGAATGCGAGTAGCATCGGAAGCGATGAGATGATCCACTTCATCGATGGCGGGCAAAGCCGTCTTTTGTGCTGGAAGTGGCCCCCAGGCGTCAATGCGAGGATGGCTTATGCGGTCAAACTCGTCCGCTCGATCAGCTCGCCGTCGACGAGAACGTGCTGCGCCTCGCTTCGGCCCTCGATGCGCGACAGAAGCAGGCGGGTAGCTGGATCCCCACGACTTCACCGACCGCTTGAAAGACGCTCTCGGACGCAGGGTCCGCCACTTCAGCCTTCCCGAGCCTGCCTTCTGGGCTCTGCTGCTGCTCACAGGCAATTCGCCTTGAATTGCCAAAGGAGACGTCGTGCAGTTCGCGGACGTGGTCGCGGGCACAACGACATCGACCCGACCTTCGAGATCGAGCGGATCACCGGGACACCGCCGCATACCTTCGCCAGCTTCCTTTCAGATCATCGGGCGGACTTCACGCAGTCGGTGGCGACCGATCCGTCCGCTCAGCTTGAAGCGACTGTTTTCGTCGGACGCGGATCATGCGCAGCTTGGGTGCGGCCCCGACGACCGCTTGTCCAAGATTGACGTGACCGGCGCGCCGCGTCCGTCAGGGGGATGCGGCGGTCCGGGAAAAGAGGCCGCTCACCCAGTCGAGAAACACGCCCAACCGCCGCGACACAGTTCGGTCGCCCGCATGGATCGCATTGAGCGGCAGCGGTGCCGGGCGGTAATCGGGCAGCACCTCGACCAGCGAACCGGAGCGGAGGTCGTCCGTGAACCGGTAGCGCGGGGCCTGGATCAGCCCCAGCCCCTGCCGCGCGAGCCCTGCCGCAGTGTCGGAATTATCCGTTGACACCACGCAGTCGAGGCGCCGGGCGTGCAGCGCACCATCGTGAGTGAACTCCAGCGGCAGCAGATCGCCCGTGCGCGAGGACAGAAACCCGACCATCCGGTGCCCCTCCAGATCGTCGATCCCGTGCGGCGTTCCGTGCCGGGCCAGGTAGTCAGGGCTGGCGCAGGTGATCTCGGGCAATTCGCCGAGCCGCCGCATCTTCAGGCTGCTGTCCTCGGGCTGCCCCGCCCTGAGCGCGCAATCGACGCCGTCCTGCACGATATTCGCGAAGCGGTCGCTCTGCGAGAAGGCGATGGTCAGCCCCGGATAAGTATCGAGGAACGCCGGCAAATGCGGCACCAGGAAGGTGCGCGTCAGAAGGCCGGGCGCGTCGATGCGCAGATGCCCCGCGGGGCGCGCAGTGCCGAAGGCGCCGAACGTGTCCTCGACCTGCGCCAGGATCTCCCGGGCGCGACGGTAGAGCTCTTCTCCTTCGGGCGTGACGGCAACGTGCCGCGTCGTGCGCGCCAGCAGGCGGGCGCCGGTCTCGCGCTCCAGAAGAGCGATCGCATTTGTCGCGGTCGAGCGGGCGACTCCGAGATCGCGCGCGGCCCGCGCGAAGCTGCCGCCTTCGACGATCCGGGTGAAGAGTTCGAGACGGTCCAGCCTGTCCATCGGGATTATTAGCCCAAACAGAATTATGATGTCAAATTCTCGGTAATTGTTCGCCTCGACAGGAGGGATTAGCTCCAGCTCGTAACAGAACGGACCTGTCTATGACCCATCATACCAGAACTGCCATCGTCACCGGCGCCTCGCGCGGCATCGGGGCGGAAATCGCCCGCCACCTCGCCGCCGACGGCATCGCCGTCGCGGTGAACTACGCCAGCAGCCCCGACTCCGCCGAAGCGGTGGTGGCTGACATTTCCGACCGCAACGGCCGTGCCGTCGCGATACAAACGGACCTCACCGACCCGTCCGCGGCCACGCGTCTCTTCGACGCCGCGGAGGCGGCTTTCGGACCCGTCGATATCCTGATCAACAATGCCGGGATGATGAAACTGGCGCCAATCGCGGAGGCGGATGACGCCCAGATCGACGCCCACATGACCCTCAACTTAGCCGCGCCTGTCCGGCTGATGCGCGAGGCGGCGCGCAGACTCGGCGCGGGCGGGCGGATCGTCAGCCTCTCTTCCTCCGTCGTCGGCCTCTACCAGCCGGGCTATGGCCTCTACGCCGGGACCAAGGCTGCGATCGAGGCGGTGACCCATGTCCTCGCGAAGGAGCTGGGGCCAAAGGGTATCACGGTCAATGCCGTCGCGCCCGGTCCCGTGGCCACCGATTTCTTCCTGGCGGGCAAGAGCGATGCGCTGGTGGCACAGATCGAGGCCATGAACCCGTTCGGCCGCCTTGGCACGCCGCAGGACATCGCGCGCGTCGTGCGGTTCCTCGCCAGCGACGAGGCCGCATGGATCAGCGGACAGGTGATCCGCGCCAATGGCGGAGTGATCTGACCCGCGCTGCCTCCTACGACCCAACGCCTCCGCCGGATCGGCCGTGCCGGTCCGCCGTTTCTCCGACCCGACCCTGAAAGGACATCCCATGCCGTTTGTGAATATCAAGACGCCCGAAGCCGCCCTGACCGCCGAGCAGAAGGCCGAGATCGGCCACCGCATAACCGACCTTCTGGTCGAATTCTTCTCCGAAGCGGCGCGGCCGCACACAATGGTTCTGATCGAAGAGGTGAAGGACGGCGGCTACTACCGCGCCGACGAACCCTTCGTCATTCCGGACGACTACAGAGCCGCGTGATCCAGGGATGCCGCTGGCCGTTCAAACGGCCAGCGGCACGAAGGGCGGCCGCCCGCTCCCGACGCATCGGGACTCAGAACGACCGAGCTTTTCTCGAATTCGAAGCTCAATCTGCTGCATATGCCAAAGCTCGACAGGCCGTGAATGCGGCTGCTGACCTGCCCGAACGGGTCCGGGTGGCGAAATTCGGTGCGAACGGTCCACAGCGGCTGGATCGGGAACACTAAATGGATGTCCGATTCAGCACCCGAACCAAGATATCCTGTGGACCGCAGGGAAGATCGGTTCTCCGCCCACCATGCTTAAGGCAGGCCCCAGCGTTGTCGCTGCTAGGACCGCGTCAAAGGGGCTTTATCAGGTCGGTCATCAACGTTTCGCCTTTTGCAGAGCCAGCGTGCGGTAGACGGTTGGCCGCGAGGCCGAAAAGAATTCGATCAAGTCCGACACCGAATACTCTTCAGTTGCATGCATCCGGGTCAGCTCCGCTGCCTGCCGGACAGAGTGCTTTGGTTCCCCGCCCCTCAGCTTCCCCTTGCCAATCCATTCTTTGACACGAACTCGACAGGCGGGATGTGCCCCAGCCCCGAGTGAGGGCGGTTGCGACTGTCGTCGTACTGCCACGAAAGGGACTTTGCGCGAGCCTCGGCCAGCGAAGAGAACAGCGTCTGGTTGAGAAACTCCTCCCGGGAACGACCGCTAAAGCTCTCGACAAAGCCATTCTGCATGGGCGTTTCCGGGGCCAGGCGACACCTGTGCGCAGGCGCCAGCTCGGCACGGCCGTCGAGGTCAGCTCCGTCGCTTTGTCCGAGACTACCGTCGCGGGCCGACCCCGCCGACAGATCAACGCATCAAGCTCGCGTACAACGCAGAAGCCGAAGAGCAACGTGTCCGCCACCGCGCGGGGCATTCCCGGCTGGAGTCGTCGACCACGACCTAAACCCGGAAACGGCGACCATCCGTCAGAGCGTCGCTTAGGAAGTCGAGGCTCCAGCGCTGGTTTACGGCATCGGGCACCAGCATTGGTCTGCGCGTTCCCAGAGCCTGCCTCCGACCGGCCCGGCGGCGCACTTGGAGCCCCTGACGCCGACAGAGCCGCCTGAGCTTCCTAAGCTACGGGCTCTCCAGCGCCCTATGACGTCGGGCATGCGACACCTTGAGGCGACCGAACCGCGCCTTCTACTTGTAGAACGTCGCCGTGCTGACACCGTGCGTGCGACAGATATCAACCGGCGTCAGCCCTGCCTTCTGCTCCTTCAGCGTCCCGATGATCTGGTTCAGATGGGCTTACGCGGCCCACCTGGGCCGCGTAAGCCCATCTTCACCCCGTGAACCTTGATCGCGTCATCGTCCGTATCCTGGCTGGAACGGACTCCCCCTCAAACCGGAGGAGGAAACGCGCCTCAGGTCAGCTCTTGAGGAAGGCAAAATGCAGCACGGGCCCGTCCATGCTCGCAGCGTGCCCGGTGCAAACGTCATGCATTCCGTCCCGTCGGAACCGTGCTTCGGAGCGGCCTTTCGCGGACAATCACTCGAAGGCACATAGTGAGCTTCGCTGCGGCTACACCAAGGGCTGCTTTCGCAGATCGCACCAAAACGGTAGTCTTCGTAACACGCTTCGACGGTGACTCTGTGGGTCACGCGACCGTCGAGTGGCGGGCCGTATATTGTCGTTCGAGCGAAAAAACACCAAACTCAGCCCATGTCATCCACGTCACCGAAACCGGACTCGGCCACGCCGCTGCGAACGCGCCTTGCCATCGCATTCGCGCTAGCCTTCTTCTATGGGCTTTTGCTTTATTTTGCGATCTGGGCCGGCGGCACCGAGCAGCGCAGCTGGATTCCCTTCCTGGCGGGCCTCTTTCTGATGCCCATGGCGATCGCGAGCGTTGCCACCAGCATCGCCGATCCGCGCGGCGAACGCCCAATCTGGCGACATATCCGAAACGGATGGCTGGTGATCTGGGCGCTGGTCGCGATCAGCCTGCTGTTTCTGGGCGAGGGCGGGATCTGCGCGGTCATGGCCGCGCCCTGCTTCATGGCGGCGGCGGCCGCCGGATCGGCGTTGACCAGCGCCGTGCTGGGCCATCTGCGCAGGCGGGCGGGCACGACATTCGCGATTGCCCTGCCGCTTTTGCCCCTGCTGGCGTTGCCGTTCGAGCCGATGCTGAGCTATGCGGACCACCACGGCGCGGTCACGTCGGTGCGGGTGATCGACGCGTCGCCCGAGGATGTCTGGCGTCACACCGTCGCCGTCACGGATATCAAGCGGGGCGAGCTGCCGTTCAGTTTCAGCCACGATATCGTCGGTGCACCGCGCCCGGAGTCTGCGACGCTTGAGGGACACGGCGTTGGTGCCGTGCGCCATGTGCGTTGGAGCCGAGGAGTCCGGTTCGACGAAGTCATCACGGATTGGGAGCGGAACCGGCATCTGGCCTGGACCTTCCAATTCGGCGAGGATGCGATCCCCGCGTCGGTCGAGGCGCATATCGATGTCGATAGCGCGTATCTGAAGGTCGCGACCGGGGAGTATACGCTGGACGCATTGCCCGGCGGGCGCACGCGTCTGACGCTGACGACGCGCTATATCATCGCGACACCGATCAACGCTTATTGCGACTTCTGGGGGCGCATTTTCCTGGATGATTTTCACGGTGCGGTCCTGAGCGTGATCAAGGCCCGTGCGGAAAAGGCGTAGAACGCAGAAGGGCGGCGGCTCTGCACAATTGATGTCCTCGATTGACGTTTTTATTGAAGCTACAAACCAATCGTGAGCACCCCGGACAACCCAGAGGCCCATGCGCGATGCAATGGCATGGATCGTCGCTGATAGTTGCGGTGAGCGAATTGACAAAGCCCCCAACGGGTCCACTCACACCAGTGCGCCCCACGCCATCCGCTCGTGCTCCTCGGACAGCATTCCACAAAGCGCACGACAGTCCGTCTTGTCGGACGCCAGAAGCGGAATGCGTTTTAGAACTCTCATATTCGACACATGCGGAAAAACGCCTTGTCCGAGGCTGCCACGAGCGACGTTCAACCCAAGTATTCGTCGAAGGTTTTTGGTTGTTCTTCCTCAGCGGACGTCCGCGCATCACCTGGCCTGCCCGCACAAAAGTGATCCACCCTAAAGCAGGCTTTCGAGCCAGATGAAGGACGTGAAATGGGGCGGATCGACGCTCCAGCAGAGCACACAAGCCTGAGGAAATCGTCGCGAAGCTCCGGCAGGTCGACGAGTTGGTATTGCAAGGCAAATCCGTATCCGCGTCGGTCCGGTCGATCGGGGGTGAGGAATCGGCGCGCCACCTGTCCAAGCGCCATGCCGAACCAGGTCAACTGTTGCGGCTGGCCCAAGGGACGGCCATGTCCGGTCGCCATGGTTGCGCCATGGGCCCTAGCGATCATGACGACGGTCCGAGGACAAGGGCGCGTGCGATACGTACCCGCCGGGAGTTAAACTCGACCGCGTTGATCGATGTCCCGACCGGCCTGCTCCTCCGCGAGGAGTGCCCGGCCACGTCCGGTCGGTATTGCCCGTTTAGGCGCCATCGGTGCGAACCCGATGGTCGACAGCCCTGAGTTCATCGCCAAGGCGGTGCGGGACTGGATCGGTGCCCTTGGCGCGAAGACGGCTTTCATCGAGGCTGGCAGTCCGTGGGACCTTCGAGGATCGGGAAACGGTCCAGCGGACCGTTTTCCCGAGGCAGGCTACTGCGAGAGCGCCAACCCGAAGCGCCGCGACGACCTTCTGAACGGCGAGGTGTTCTACGCCCTGACCAACGTGCGTGTGGTGATCCAAGCATGGCGGGCCCATTACGATACCATCCGGCCTCTCGCGTCCGCGGGCTACCGGCCACCCGCGCCAGAGGCAGTCCACTGGAGCCCTCCCGACGGCGGATCACCGCCGACCCAGTCAACGTCAGTGGCACCGAGACCCGTCATGAACCAAGTCTGAAACCGGCCCACCCGATAGCGCTAGGGCATGAAGACCTTGTCCCGTAGGGCTTTCGTCCAAGCCGACGCATGGATCGCCCCATCAATCACCTAAGTGCCCCCTCCTTCCGATGTGCACGACAACGCCGCGGAACAGCGACGGCGTCGAACCCTTGTCATGCGCGGCGGGTGCTGGCAAAAGTCCTAAATGAACCGTGCATAGGTCCAACCCGAGAGCTCGACTCACATTTTAAACCAATAAACAAGTTCTGGAAGAACCGATGGTCACGAAATCAAAATCTGAAAATGACGCTGAAATCAAACGGATCCGAAAGTCGAAGCTGTTTGATGAGAAATGGTATTTAGAAACTTACCGAGATGTACCGCTGCTCGGCATGGACCCGATTGAACATTATGTGAAATTCGGCGCCATGATGATGCGTGATCCGAATACAAAATTTTCAACAAGGTTTTACCTAGACACACACCCGATAGTCAGGAAGAAGCGTTCCAACCCATTGGCAACGCACATTTACCGGAAAGGTGTTGAGGGGAACATTGAGCCGGACCATCGCTCTGTTCTCTGGGCTTGCAGCCGTGTCGCTCGATATTACGGAGTCGACAAGGCAATATCAATGGCAGAGCAATACCTTCCAGAAAATCTCGCATACACGACAGCGGTGTTGAAGGGCAATAAAGCCCTGGAGAATGAGGACGAGCCAACATGGCTCGGCCATATGAACTCTTACCTCGAAAAATTCGGGCTCGCGCCTCTCAGGTTGAAGGATCAGGAAGGCTCTCTTCTTTCCAGGATGACGTCCGACCCCCTTCCCGCCGTGTCCAGCTCTGTCAAAATATCCGTTATTATGCCGGCTTGGAACGCGGAGGAGACGGTTACGTATGCCGCTCGATCCATTCTGCGCCAGACTTGGCGAAACCTTGAATTGATCATAGTTGATGATTGCAGCGAGGATGGCACCTGGGAGCGCCTGAAGAAGATCGCCGACGCGGACAGCCGGGTCAAAATCTTCCGAAACAAGAATAATGTCGGGCCGTACGTATCTAAAAACATCGGCCTGGATCAAGCCACGGGTGACTATGTAACAGGTCACGATGCCGATGATTGGGCCGTCCCTCAGCGACTTGAAAACCACATGCGGGAGATACAGTCGCATTCGGGCTCGCTCAAAGCGAGTCTCGGCTACATGGTACGGATACGTCCGGACGGATTCTTCGGGCATATCGGCAGAATAACGGACTTTTCCTTGGATGGCGTATGCCGGAAGGCGTCGATTTCCTGCATGTTTGAACGAAAAACTCTTAACGAGAAACTAGGATACTGGGATACGGTTCGTTTCGGCGCTGACAGCGAGATGATCTCGCGGGCAACTCAGCTACTGGGTGACGATTTCGCGTCGATGAAACAGATCACCATGATCTGTCTTGACCTGGAAACCAGCCTTACCAATCATCCAGAACATGGTGTCGACAAGGTTCGTGGCATATCTCCAATTCGATCCCAGTATAGAGATTCCTGGACGAACTGGCAAAAAACAGAAATGAACGAAAGCAATTCTTACCTGGAGTTCCCGCAAAAGGTCAGAAGATACAAAGCGGCAGACGAAATGGTGCCCAGCCTTCGCAGCATCAATGAGAACCTACAAGCACTTTGAATTGGCGAGCCGCAGGGCAGCCCCAAGGCAACACTGACTGACTTGACAGAGTCCGTTGTTGATTGCCTTGGCGGGCCGCATGAAGCGAAACACCCCGCGCTTCGATGCCCTATCTTGCGACGTATGCATATGCTCCATCCTTTTGCTTGAAGAAAATCTCGAAGTCCGATCAGCGGAACCGATTACCGCCATTACCCCCCCGAGGGCTTCGAACCGATAGGAGTATCGGGGTGCCTGATTACGGGTTCAGTACGCAGATCGGCCGAAGTCCGGTCTGCCCCGCCCCAGGGTCTATCGGTTGCGAAGGGCTTTGACGGTCATGCGCAGCGCGGTTCACGTGGCCGGAGTTTGAATACGGACTTCACGCCCGGCGATCCGGCCGTCGGCGCCCCTGCCCCGAGGCAACGCCCCAAGGTTCTACCCCGTGGGTCTACGCTCGTTGTCGGCATTTTCAGTGATCGTGCTCGGGAACACACCAGGCCCGGCGGGCTGGCCCCGTGCCGCGGTCACAGGCGCCCATCGCCGCGGCCTTCGCACATACTCAGTCTTTGGCTTCGCTCGGTGAGAGCAGGCTGCAAATGCACTTTGCGCCATTGTGCCCTCAGCCCGTCGAGCGTCGGTCGTTATTAAGGGACCGTCAGCGCAATCCTTTGCGACTGACGTCTCGATCCAGCCGAAACACCTTGCGGAACTGCTCCATGCCGCTGCTGGAGAAGCGAACGGCGCGGGTCTCGGGATCGCGCCGGGGCCATCCCCGGTCTTAGACCTCGCCAAGGAGCGTTGCACCAAGTCCGCCGCCCGGACCGGTCGAGGCAGGCACGGCAGACCGGGCGGCGCGCGCGGCGTAGCTTTAGCAGGTCGATGTCGAACCGCTCGAAACGTCCTGCGCCATCGTCGGTCAGGATAGGCGCCTCGCCCTCCTCCCTAATTGCCCGCCGGTCGATCAGGGCCCGCAACAGCCCTACGGCCAAGCCGCCCGCGAGGTGGTCGTAACAGACCCGCACATCGCGCAACGCGGGCTCCTTCGGTCCGGAGCGCGTGCGCACCCGCCCCGACGCCACCACGACGTCCATCATCGCCTCCAGCATCCGGCCGACCTCTCGTCTAAGGCCGAGGCCACGTAGCGGTGGCGCCCCTGCCTGCGCCGCACCAGAAGCTTGCCTCCTCCATCTTCGCCAGGTGACCCAAGGCGGTCTGGGCCGTCACGCCTGCTTCTTGCGCCAGCTCGCCCGCCGACCTGCGCCCCCTGCTGAATGGGGTCGAGGGGTTCCTCTAGATCGAGCGGGTCCAGTCCCTGGCCGACCCGGACCGCATCCTGTCGCTGTCGTTCTGGCGGGACGAGGCCGCAGCGCACCGCGGAAGCAAGCTGGATGCCCGCAAACGTCCGTCTCCGACTGATCCGCAGCAGCGCCGCAGCTCTGGATGCCAGGCAGGCGATGATCCGCGGAATCGTGCATCCGGCGGAAGACGCAATCGGCCCGGCGTTCTGTTTCACGTGTGGGGCCCCCGCACCGGCGGATCAGCTTCGCGCGCGCAGGGACACGGGGGTCGAAGCGGTCTCCCGGTCTACGTCGGCAGAACTCAGACCGTTCCGGTCCGCGGGTGGCGCTGGATCAGCGCATCGATGCCGAAGACGTCGGCGATGCGGCGTTCGGTCAGCACCTCATCCGCATCTCCCTGCGCCACGATTCGGCCCCCGTCCATCAGGCAGAGCCGGTCGCAGAACATCGCCGCGAGGTTCAGGTCGTGCAGGGCGCCGACAACCGTCACGCCGATTTCCCGGACAAAGCGCAGCAGCGACAGCTGGTAGCGGATATCAAGTTGGTTGGTCGGCTCGTCGAGCACGAGCACCTGCGGCTGCTGCACCAATGCGCGGGCCAGAAGGACCCGCTGACGCTCGCCCCCCCCCGAAAGGGTGCGAAACGCGCGGTCCTGCGGGTGGGTCAGCCGCTGCAGGGAAACCGCGGCGTCGATCAGGCTGGCGTCGTGCGGCATATCGGGCTGCAACAGCGCCTTGTGGGCCGAGCGCACCAGGTGGCGGAACGCTGCCAGATATCCTCGCCATTCACGAGCACCCGGCCGGCTGCGGGGCGGCTCACGCGGTAGATCGCGCGCAGGAGCGAGGACTTGCCCGCCCCGTTCGGGCCCAGCAGGCCAAGCATCTCGCCCGGCACGACCCGCAGGTCGATCTCCTGCACCAGTGGCGTGGAGCCGGCATTGATGCTGACACCCTCGATCTCAAGCCGGCCCCGTCCGATCATTTCGCGACCCCCAGCGCATGGGCGTCGCGCCCCAGGCGCCAGATGAAAAGGGACCGCCGACCCGCGCGGTCACGATGCCGATGGGCAATTCCAGCGGTGCGATGATCGAACGGGCGACGAGATCGGCCGCGATCGTAAAGGCAGCGCCCGAAAGCGCCACGGCCAACAGGGCGCGACGGTGATCAGCCCGACCAACAGGCGAACGATATGCGGCATGATCAGACCGACAAAGCCGATCACGCCGGACACCGCGACGGTAATCCCGGTCAGGGCCGCGGTCAGAACGAACATCGCGCACCGGAAGCGCTCGACATCCAGGCCAAGCGCCACCGCGCTTTCGTCTCCTGCCATCAAGAGGTTCAGCCGCCGCGCCTGCGCAAGCATGACAGCAAGCCCGGTCGCCGACGCGACAACCGGGGTCGGCAGCAGCTTCCACTGCGCCGCGCCGAAGCCGCCCAGCGTCCAGAAAAGGACGCGCGTTGCCAGTTGCAGGTCCGGCGAGGTCAGCACCAGCAGGCTGGTCAACGCGCTGAGCACCGCCCCCAGCGCGACGCCCGCAAGCACCAGCCGGGGGGGCGTCATCTGCCCACCGGCGCGGGCGATCCAGAACACGATCGTGAGCGCCACGAGACCGCCGACGAACGCGGAAAGATGCAGCGTGAACGCCCCGAGCACCACGAGACCGAAGCGCATGACCACAACCGCCCCGGTCTCCGCGCCCGACGACACGCCCAAAATCGACGGCCCGGCCAGCGGATGTCGCACGATGGCCCGGATGACTATACCCGACACCCCCAGACCCCCCCGAGGACCGCGGCGAGGATGACGCGCGGAATGCGGGTCTAAACGATGATGATCTCGTGCGCCTCGCGCCAGTCGGCCGACATCAGCCAGCCGCCCGACAGCCAATTCAAGACGATCGACAACGCCGTCCCGGCCGGGATCGAGACCGATCCGACCATCAGTCCGCCCAATGCGCAGGCGAAGAGCAGTGCGACCATCCCGGCCATGACGGCCAGGAACCGCCCGCGCCCTGTCGGGCCGCGGCTGTCCTTCGCGTGGACCGCGCCGGACGTCGCCCGCCCCGGGGGCGACGTCCGGAGGATCGCAAGCAGCGCCGCCCGGTCGGCCGCGCCTTCGTGTCTGTCGTCGCGCATGCTCGCGGCCTACTCGGCAAAGGCCTCGGGGTGAAAGGCGCGTGCGAGCTTTTCCAGCGCATCCGCAGAGCCCGGGCCGGGCTGGCCGATGACCGAGGGGATCAGCACGTAGTTGTCCTTCTCGATCGCCGGAACGTCCGAGATGATCGGGTTCGCCTTGAGAACGTCGATCCGCGCCTGCCCAAGGGCAGTGTCGGGGTCCTCGACCACCTGGCCGCCGGCCGTCCCGGAATAGAACACGACGATGTAGTCGGGCGCCTGCTCCACCAGCTGTTCCCACGAGGTGCCGCCATAACGGTTGTCGACATCACCCAGGATATTCACTCCCCCGGCGCGCTCGACGACATGGCTCGGCATCGTGTTGCCCAGCACGGCGCGGGGCATATCCTCGCCGCCGTTGAAGATGAAGACCGGAGGAGGGTCGGCGCCGGAAATCCTGTCCTCTATCCCGGCGACCCTGCCCTCGATCCTGCCCACCAGGGTCTCGCCGCGCTCCGGCACGCCTAAGATGCCCACGACCGGGCGGATTTCGTCGTAAGGCTCGTCGAAACCGTATTTGCCGAGATTGCAGCCTTCGGTGTTCAGCCTTGTCTTCATGCCCAGATCGTGCAGCTGATCGCGCGTATGGCGGCTTTCCGAGAACCCGTCCGGATAGCCTGCGTAGACAAGATCGGCCTTGGCCTCGATCAATTGCTCGGTCGTCGCGACGAGTGGGGAGAAGATGGAAAGGGCCTCGTAGGCCTCTTCGTACTCCGGGCTGATCTCGAGGTTCGCCATGTAGGACGTGCCCGCCAGGCGATCGCCGAGGGCCAGCGCAAGCATCAGTTCGGTCGCGTTGTTCGACAGCGTCACGGCGCGATCGGGGGCGGCCTCTTAGACCGTGGTGACGCCGCAATTCTCGTCGGCATAGGGATAGTGATCCTGCGCAAGGACGGCAGGGGCCAAGGCAACCAGCGCGGCCCCGAGAACGAGTATCTGTTTCATCGATCAGCTTCCTTCGAGGTGAAACTCGGGAACCGCCAGCACAGCATAGTCCCTGAAGGCGGGCATGACCTCGGCGGCAAAAAGCGCCATCGCCGCCTCGGCCTCTGCAATCGGGATCAGGCCATTGGCGCTGAAAAGGCAGCGCAGGTTGCAGCAGCCGGTGCGCGCGATCAAAGCCTCGATCTGTTGGCGACAAGCGTCGGGCGTACCTGCGATGGCGTAATCGGCCAGCATCTCGGCACGGTCGCGGGGATGCGGCGGCGCCGCGCCGTTCTCCCTGGCCCGCGCGGCGCGGCGCGGCGCGGCGCGGCGACGGTTCAGCCGCTCGGTGGGGATGTCGAGCGCCTGCCATGCCTCGTCCGGGCGGGCAGGACATAGCGCGACAGGGACGAGGCCGCCATCGGGCCCGGCCCCGCCCCGGCCTTTGAAAGCTCGGCGAGGAACACCGGGACCTGCCGTGTTTCGTTCGGCTCAAGGCTCAGCAGCAGCGAGAACCGGTGGCGCGCCGCCACCGCCACCGTCGCGGCCGAGACGCCCGCGACGTAGACCGGAGGATGGGGGCGCTGAACCGTGGGCGGGCCGACCTCGGTCTCGGCGAACCGCCAAGTCGGCCCGTCCGCGGCAACCCGATCCTGGGTCCAAGCGCGCAGCATCACCTCCATCGCCTCGTCGAAACGCTGTCGGGCCGCATCCCGGTCGATCCCGAGCGCGTCGAAGGTGCCCGGCTCGGCCCCACGCCCGACACCGACACCGACACCGACACCGACACCGACACCGACATCGATCCGCCCGCCGCTCTGAAAGTCGAGCTGCGCGATCTGCTCCGCCAACATCAGCGGATGGTGCCGCGGCAGGACAAGGATCGAGGTGCCGAAGCGCAACCGCTCGGTTCGCGCAAGGATCTCCGCGCCCAGCAGCAGGGCGTGGGGATAGGGCAGCGTCCCGCGGTGGAAGTGGAATTCGTTGAACCAGATACCGCCGAAGCCCAGCTCATCGGCGCGTGTCACCAGGCGCATCAGGTCGGCATGGTTGCCCAGGGCCCCCTCCCGGGCGAAACCCGCGAGATCAAAGCGCAGCGCAGGTTGCCTAAAAGCCATCCGTGCCACCCCCGTGGAGAAAGGGCGACCGCGATCCCGGGCTGTCAGACCTGGTGCCGGCGTGCATGGTCACCCCCCTTGTCGGCAGCCCTCATCCGATGACCGGGTCATGCCCGTGTGTCGATCCCCGGTCTGTACCCGACCCCATCCAGCCCCTCGCGCCGAAACGACGGCCAATGGTCCGGGTGCCATGCTCACCGTAACCGGGATCTCAGCAACAGTTATAATCTACCATGGCAAACCGGTGGATCGCGATCTTGGGCACAGGTCTGCCCCTCGGGCCCATTCCTGCGGGTGGTGTTGAGGCGGGCCGGCGGTTTTCCGAACCTCCGACCAGCTGAGCCGGGGAACATGTCGATCCGGGTCTTTCCAGGCAATGCCCCCCGGTCATCGCCACGCTCTGAGAGGACCTGATCGACCCCGCCAGCCGGGACATAGCGCGACCAGCCGTCCTCAGACCTGACACAGCGGCGCGTCACCCAAGGGGCTTGGCGTCATGGTGCAGCCGTTGAAATCTTTTGTACTCGTAATGAACCAGGCAGCGCCCCCAATCTGGACGCCGGGCTTCCCGCCGGAGAGAACCCGAGGACAGGGGCCGCAGGCTTGGAGGCAGAATGACCGGTCCTTGAGCTTCGACATGAGGCCGAGGGGGGCCACGGCCCAGTCGCAAACATCAGTGCCCGGGTCGACCTGTGCTGCACGCAAAACCCGCTCGACCACGACGGGATACGGCAGGAGATCATCGCCGGCCCAATGCCGCACTTGGCGGGCCGCCGGCTGGCTCTTTGAATGGCGCCGGGTCGCCACGCGACATCAGCAGGATCCGCAGGCCGCCCTATCGGCCATCCCGCTACCCGCGCCGGTCATCCACCGGCCATTAAACTGAGGACCACGGGGGGCCGAGGGCCCTTTCCAGCCAGATGCCGAAAAGGGCCCCCTGTCATCGATTGGCAGACAACCGGCCTAGGCCGCCTGCAGACCGCCATCGACCGAGTAGTAGGTGCCGTTGCAATAGCTTGCGTCCTGCGACCCCAGGAACGCCACCAGTCCGGCCACCTCTTCGGGGTAGCCGTAGCGGCCGGCGGGAATGCTCGCTTCGGTGGCTTCCTTCATCTTGTCGGCGCCGCCCTGCCCTTCGTTGATCGAGGACATCATGCGCCCTTCGATCGGGCCCGGCGCGACGCAGTTCACCCGGATGCCGGTGCTTCCGGCTTCAAGCGCGGCGGTGCGGGTCAGGCCCAGCACGGCATGCTTGGAGGTGATGTAGGGCGCCAGGCCGGGCGAGCCGCCAAGCGCCGCGGAGGAGGCGGCGTTTACGATGGCGCCGCTTCCCTGCGCGTACATCACGCGCAGCACATGCTTGAGCCCGAGCATCACCCCGACGACGTTGACCTTGAGAACCTTCATGAGCCCATCGACTGTCAGGTCTTCGAGCCGGGCATTCTCGCCCTCGATCCCGGCGTTGTTGAAGAAGATGTCGATACGACCGAACCGCTCCTTCGCGGCGGCGACATAGGCCTCGACCTGCTCCTCCTGCGACACGTCGGCGTCGAAATGCGCGACACGGTCGCCGTGTCCGACCTCGGCTTCGAACACGGACCAGTCAGTGCCCGGAATATCCACCGCAAAGATGTTTGCGCCGCGCTCGGCATAAAGCTTGGCCGTCGCCGTTCCGATGTTTCCCGTGGCGCCGGTGAGCAGCAGTGTTTGGCCGTCGAATGTGTTGCCAGGCATGGGGGCTCTCCTCGATTTTTCGTCCAATACCCCTCACTTAGTATGACGTCGCCGGTTTGCGTCCGGCCTCAACGGCTCGTGAACGTCCCCGGGGGCAGCATGGCGAACCTGCCCTCGACAAGAGTGCTGCGACCGCGGCGCGCAAACAGCCCGAACAGGCGCCGCGGGCCGGTCAGCGCGCGGCGTCGTTCAGGGGCCCGCACCCCGGGCGCTGCC
Source organism: Mesobaculum littorinae (assembly GCF_004011175.1). Lineage (GTDB taxonomy): Bacteria > Pseudomonadota > Alphaproteobacteria > Rhodobacterales > Rhodobacteraceae > Tranquillimonas > Tranquillimonas littorinae. The sequence goes on from NZ_RQXX01000005.1 coordinate 53,147, forward strand.
CAGGGGCGGCAGGACCGCCCCTGCACCGCATCACCGCCGGGCCGCCCCGTCGGGCGAGCGCCCTGCCCGCCCGCACACGCGGCCGCCCTCAGCTTGCCCGCGACAACGGGGCCTCGGCCCCGCCCGCATCGCCATCGGAGAGCTGCTGCAGGCCGGCGCGCGCGCGGTCGATGCCCAGCGCGGCCTGCGCAGCCTCGCGTCCCTTCTGGACGAAATGCTCGGAATAGATCCGCACGTGATGCTCGGTTTCCTGGAAGTGGTGCGGCGTCAGCGATACCGACAGGACCGGCACGCCGGTCTCGAGCCCCGCCTGCATCAGGCCGGTCACCACGGCCTGCGCGACGAAATCGTGGCGGTAGATGCCGCCGTCGACCACCAGGGCCGCCGCGGCCACGGCCGCGTAACGGCCCGTCGCGGCGAGATCGCGCGCGACAAGGGGCATCTCGAAAGCGCCGGGCACGTCGACGACGTCGACCTGTTCTGCGGGGATGAGTTCGAGGAATCCGGCCAGCGCCTGATCCACGATCCCGGCGTGCCAGTTGGCCTTTACAAAGGCATAACGGGGCTGTGTCATTGCGATCTCCTTTGCACGACATGTCAGCCAAGGCGATCACATGCAGCCGCACCGGGGGCGCGCGGCCCCGCGGCATCGACGACATATTCTCTTCCATCCGGACTGTGACCGTCGGCTCAGGAATCGCACCTGATCTGCTGACCCTTTCGCCAGGCGAAAGGCGCTCGCGGGCTTGCGACCGGGGCCGCTTACCGCCGGTGGGGAATTTCACCCCGCCCTGAGAACGTGTGGATGCTGTGCGATGCGGGGAAGGAGATCAATGAAAATCTGCGCACAGCCCCTCTGCGCGCACCTTGCCCCCGGTGTCGGCCCAGGCCTCCCTTCCTGCCCCAGGGATCGCTGGCGCGGGCACGGTTTGCGCCATTGCCGACACCTCGACGACCGAGGTCAGGCCCAGCTTCCCCGCCGCGAACGCCGCTGCCTGCGCCGATACGGTGGTGTTGCCCTTACGTGCATAAGCCGTCTGCCCCCCGCTCCACGCGATGGTGCCGGAGAGGCCATTTCGCGATGCGGTGCGCCGGGGGGCCTGCGTCAGCAGCGACGACCCCGTTCCATAGGTCGCGTTTTCCTCGCCAAGTCCGCGGACGCCATGGGCGCAAGGCGCGGCATGGCTGTAACCCAGCATCGACAGGACGGAAATGCGCGCGGGCACTGCCGTGGCGCCCGCCGCCGTTTCACCGAAACGGCTGTCGCTGGGCCGCGGGTCAGGCAGCACGTCAAGCGGCGCGTCGAAACGCTGCACGAAGTCGGGCGACCAGGCCAGCGCCTTGGTGTCGACCAGCAGCGTGCGTGCAGCGTTGGAATGATCCGTCGCGAAGGCGGCGCACGCCGAAAGCTACCGCAGGAGCCAGGCATCGACCGTGTTGGCCCGCAGACCTTCCGCCTCGCGCAGGCGCGCGGCCTCGGGCATGTTGCGCATCGCCCAGCCAAGCTTCGACGCGGTGAAAAACGGCGAGGGTGCGGTCGTCGGTCTGCGCCACGTCCCATCCGAAGGCCACCCATTTCTCAGGCAGCGGATCCAGCGCCGAGGTCTCTTCGCCCCCCTGCTACAGTCGGGTGCGGTCGATGATGACGGTGAGGTTGCGCAGGCCACGTTGGCCTGCGGTCATCGCTGCCTCCCGGTTCGATCCCTGCATCTCGCCGTCACCGGTCAGCACGAAGGTGCGGAAATCGGCGCCGTCGACCTGTCCGGCGATGGCCGTGTCGGTGGGCAGGCCGTGGCCAATCGGGCCCGTATTGGCCTCGCCCCCCGACAGGTACTGCCTGTTGGGGCGGCCGTTCAGCCTCCGGTCGGGCTGCATGCAGCTATCGAGCCAGTCCTCGGGGGTAATAGCCCGCGCGAAACAGCGCGGTTTAGAGCGCCGTCGCATCGCCCTTCGACATCACGAAGCGGTCGCGGTCGGCCTTTTCGGGCTGCGCTGGACCGTGGGGCAGAACGCCGAAGACCAGCGTGGCGACGATGGCGGTGGCGGAAAAACCGCCGCCGGGATGGCCCAGCTGCGCGGCGTGCAGAATGGAAAACGGGCGGCGGCGCATCCATGTGGCGGTGTCGCGGATCGTGGCGAGGGTGTGGGAGCGGTCCGTCATCAGGCCCTCCGGGGATGGAAAACTTGCGGTTCGGGCGGCATGACGTGGTCGTAGAAGGGCCAGCCGAGGCAGCGCGTCATCGCCTCGTTCAGGATGGCGGCGTGTTGGCCGCGCACCATGGCGCCGTGATGCGCGAACCCGGCTTGGATGACGAAGCCCATCAGCTGCCGCAGCAGGCGGCAGGCGGCGATGCGCCATCCATGGCATAGGGGTCATCGGTAAAGTCGCCCTCCCCGACATAGGCCTTGAGCGTGCCGTTCGTGTCGTCGGACGAGACGTGGAACCAGGTCATCACTGACGCCTGCACGGTGCGGGCGCCGATCGCGCCCAGCCAGGCGCCGCGCCCGCCGCCCAGCGCCGCCAGCCGCAGGCCGCCAGCCGCAGGCCGCCAGCCATGCCATGCGAGTCCGGGTTCCTGCGCCTAGAGCCGGGCGAACATGAAGGTGGTGCCGTGGCGCGCGGCGCCGTCGGGGTCCCACGCATAGTCAGGGATCACCCCGGCGCGCTGGAACCCGACCGCGGCATATAGCGCTTCGGCCGCATCCCCCGTCCGCGTGTCCAGCGTGACGAGCGTCTTGCCGATGGCGCGGGCGTGGTCCAGCGCCGCCCCCATCAGCAACCGGCCCAGGCCCTGCCGCCGTGCCCGCGGATGCACGACCATCTTGGCGATCTCGGCCCGGTGGGGCTGGTTCGCCGGCATCGCGGTCAGAAGCTGTACCGCGCCCAGAAAGTCCCCGCCGCGCGTGACCCCGAAGAGAACGCGGCGTCCCGCCGCGATCTCGGGGCGCACGGCATCGGTCCAGAACCCGCGCGCCGCCGCGTCCGAGAGCGGGAGCATGAAGCCGATGGCCGCCCCCTGTGCCACGCAGGCGGACAGGATGTCGGCCAGCGCATCGGCCCGGTCGTCCAGTCCGGGCACGTCGATCTGCAGGATGGTCGGGGTCATGCGCGCATCTCCTCAGGCAAGGGCGATCAGGTAGCGGGCCGCATCGGCCTGCGTTTCGAAACAGGACGCACCGCGCAGCCGGTAGCGCAGGCAATCGCCCGGGCAAAGGTCATGCGTCGCGCCGTCAACCGACAGGCGCAGCGACCCGGACAAGAGGACCAGGTGATGCTCCTGCCCCGGTACGGCGGGCTGGTCGTAGGCAATGCGTCGATGCGGCGCGAGGGTGCATTCGATCACCTCGAGTCTCAGCCGGCCGCTGGGCGGCGACAGCGTGCGCCGTTCGAACCCCGCGTCGCGATCCTGCCAGAGGCTTTGCGCGGCGCGGGGCACATGCGCCGGGAAATCCTGTTCGAGCGGCGCCAGAAGCTGCGAGATCGGCAGAGACAGCGCGGCGGCCAGGCGGCCCAGCGTCTCGGCCGTGGGGCTGGCCTCGGCATTCTCGATCCGCGACAGGGTCGCGCGGCTGACCCCGCTGGCCTCGGCAAGGGCCTGAAGCGTCAGCCCCCGGTCCGTGCGCAATGAACGAAGGTGGGCGGCAAGCGCGGTGGCAGGGTCAGGTGATTCCATATACGGGATTTATTCCCGAATACGGTCATCCGGCAATGGCGTTTTTTTTTGCCGTCACCGGCAGTGGGCACGGACCCGCCCCGGGATCAGGTGACCCGGTGCCTAGTCGCGGGCGTCGTGACGGGCGCCGGGTCAGAAACCGTCGCGGATCTTGTAGTGGCGGTGGGCGTGGGGGGCACCGTGACCGTGGGAATGCACGGCCTCGCGTCCTTCGACGGGGATCAGCGCCAGCCGCCCGTGGCGCACACCCCGCTCGGAGAAGAGGCCATTGGCGAAGTCCTCGACCGCGCCGACCGCGCCGCGCATCACCGTGACCTCGACTGCCGTATCGTGGTCCACCGGCACCGACAGCGCCGCGACGGTCTGGTCATGACGGGCGTGGCGGCTTTGCGGCACGCGGCGCCCCAGGTCCCGGGTCGACAGGTCCAGGGTGTAGCTGACGACGCCGATGCACTCGGCCTCTTCGGGGGCATCGCGGGTCAGCGACCGGCGGATCAGATCGCGCATCGCCTCGGACCGGTTGGTCGCGCCAGACCGCGCCATGTAGGCATCGAGCGACGCCAGAAGCTCATCTTCGATCGAGACCGTGATCCGTGGCATATCCTCTCCCCGCGACGCCGCCCGCAATGGTTTCCGGCCCGGGGACCGGACGCAAGCCCTTTACGTCCCTTCCCGTCGGCGTATGAATTTCACCAAGCGATTTCATACCCGGATGATTCCATGAGGCTTCTTTTCGCCGCCGCGTTGTCGGCCATGCTGTTCGCCCCGGTCGCCGCGGTCACCGCCCGGCCGCTGGTCCTGGCGGTGGGGGGAGAGCCCGAGGGCGGGTTCGACCCGATCACCGGTTGGGGCAGCTACGGCACGCCCCTGTTTCAGTCCACGCTGCTGCGCCGTGCGCCGGACCTGTCGCTGGTGGGCGATCTCGCCACCGACTGGACGCTGTCGCCCGACCGCACCCGCTGGACTGTGACCCTGCGCGACGATGCGCGGTTCTCGGACGGCACGCCGGTCACGCCCGAGGACGTCGCCTTTACCTACAACACCGCCCGCGACGCGGGCGGGCTCGTTGACATGGCCGGGTTCGAAGAGGCGAGGGTCAGCGGCCCCCACGAGGTGCAGCTGGACCTTTCAGCGCCGCGGATCTCCTTCACCAGCCGGCTGGCGACCCTGGGAATCGTGCCCGCGGAAGGCTACGGGCCGGGCTACGCCCGCGCGCCTGTGGGCTCCGGCCCCTTCCAGCTGGTCGAGTGGCGGGAGGGCGCACAGCTGGTGGTCGAGCCCAACCCCTACTGGCATGGCGGCGAGATCGGGTTCGACAGGGTCAGCTTCGTCTTCGGATCAGAAGAGGCCGGGCTGGCCCTGGCACGCACCGGGCAGGCCGATCTCGTGGCGGTCCCCGCCTCGCAGGCCGACAGCGCGCCGCAGGGGATGACGCCGCTCAACGTCGAAACCGTGGACAACCGCGGCCTGATGTTCCCGATGCGGCCCGACACCGGGCAGACCACCGACACCGGCGCTCCCATCGGCAACGACGTGACCGCCGACCGGGCGATCCGCGTCGCGATCAACCAGGCGGTCGACCGCGATGCGCTGGTGACGCTGGCGTTGGCGGGCCATGGCCGGCCCGCCACCGGGCCGGCAGATGGCCTGCCCTGGGACAACCCGCAGGGCGGCATTCCCGGCGCCGATCCCGAAGGCGCGCGCGCCACGCTCGAGGCCGCGGGCTGGCGCGATGCCGATGGCGACGGCTTGCGCGAAAAGGACGGGCTCAGCGCGGCTTTCGACGTCGTCTACCCGGCGGGTGACAGTACCCGTCAGGCGCTGGCGCTGGGGGTCGCGCAACAGCTGCGCGACATCGGCCTGCATGTCACCCCCAACGGCCGCAGCTGGGACGAGATCCGCGCCCTCATGCATGCGCAGGTGGTGGTCATGGGCTGGGGCGCGCACGACCCTTCGGAGGTGATGAACCTCTATCACGGAAGCGGCGCGGGCGCGGGCTATTTCAACCCGGGCTTCTACAGCAACCCCACCGTCGACGCCCATCTGGAGGCCGCCGAGCGTGCGCCCGACTTCGAGGCCTCGCTGCCCGACTGGCAGGCGGCCGAGTGGGACGGCACCACCGGCTTCGGCGCGAAGGGCGACGCCGCCTGGGCCTGGCTCGTGAACCTCGAACATGCCTACTGGGCGTCGGACTGTCTCGATACCGGGGCGCGGCAGATCCACCCGCACGGGCACGGGTTCCCGATCACCCACGACCTGCCCGACTGGCGCTGGACCTGCGAGGAATGAGCTGGGCGCGCCCGCTTGTGCTCGGGCGGCTGGTGCGGCTGGCCTGGCTGCTGCCGCTGGCGGCGGTGGGGCTCTTCACGCTGATCTCGCTAGCGCCCATCGACCCGGTGCAGGCCTATGTGGGCGACCGCACGGCGCTGGTGGGCAGCGACCAGCGTGCCGCCATCGCCGCGGCCTGGGGCCTGGACCGGCCCGCGACGGAACGGTTCGGCGCCTGGCTGGGCGGTGTGGCGCAGGGCGATCTGGGCCGCTCGATCACCTATGACGCGCCGGTGTCCGAGGTGATCGCACGGCGCGTTCCGGCGTCGCTGGCGCTGATCGGAACCGCCTTCGTGACCTCCTTCGTGGTGGGAACCGGGCTGGGCATCGCCGCGGCGACCGCGCGCGGCGGCGTCGGTGACCGGATCCTGCGCAGCCTTGCCGTGGTGCTGTCGGCCAGCCCCGGGTTCTGGATCGCCATCCTGCTGATCGCCGTCTTCGCCATTGCCCTGGGCTGGCTGCCCTCCTGCTGCGCCGCCCCGCCCGGGCTGACCCTGGCCGAGGTCGGGATCGGAGACCGCCTGCGCCATCTGGTCCTGCCCGTGGCCACCCTGTCTGTCGTCGGCACCGCGCCGCTGATCCTGCACACGCGACAGCGGCTGGTGGTGTTTCTCGACGGCCCCGCCGCGCAGCACCTGCGGGCGCATGGCCTGACCGAGCGGCGCATCGCCTTCGGCGCCGGGCTGCGCCACGCGGTGGGTCCTGCGCTGAACCTGCACCTTGCCGGCGCGGGCGAGCTGTTCGGCGGCTCGGTGCTGGCCGAGACGGTCTTTGCCTGGCCCGGCCTGGGGCAGGCGACGGCGCGGGCGGCCACCGGGGCGGACGCGCCGCTTCTGATGGGGATCGGCCTGTCGACGCTGCTGCTGGTCTTCTGCGGCAACCTGGCCGCCGACATCGCTGCCCGGATCGCCGACCCCCGGCTGAGGCACCCCCGGCCATGACCGCGATCGAGCTTCTGTCGCGCGGGCCCGGCCGCGCGCGGACCAGCCGCCACCCGGCGTGGCGCGGCGCGGTGGCGGGGGGGCTGGTCCTGCTGATCATGGCCGGCGCGGCGTTGCTGCCGCCCGCCTGGCTCGACCTCGACATCCACGCCGTGGGGGTGCCGCCGGGCCCGTGGCACCCGGCGGGCACCGACAGCCTGGGCCGCGACGTGGCGGCGCGCACGCTGGCCGCCCTGTCGGTCAGCGTCACCGTGGGCCTGACGGCCGCCATCGCCTCGACCGCGATCGCGCTGGCGCTCGGGCTTGCCGCGAGCATGGGGCGCGGCGCCGACCACGTGGTGGGCGTGCTGACCGAACTGGTGCTGGGCCTGCCGCATTTCGTGCTGCTGATCATGGTCGCCTTCGCCACCGGCGGCGGCACGACGGGGGTGATCGTCGCCGTCGCGCTGACCCACTGGCCCCGTCTAGCCCGGCTTCTGCGGCACGAGGCCCAGGGCGTCGCCGCGTCGGACTACGTCGCCGTGTCGCGGGCGCTGGGGCGGTCGCGGCTGTGGGTCGCACGCCATCACCTTGCGCCACACCTGCTACCGCAGGTCGTCGCGGGCTTCGTGCTGATCTTTCCGCATGCGATCCTGCACGAGGCCGGGCTCAGCTTCATCGGGCTGGGGATCGAGCCGCACCTGCCCTCGGTCGGCGTGATGCTGGCGCAGTCCCTGCGCGAGATCATCGCCGGGCACTGGTGGGTGGCGCTCGCCCCCGGGCTGGGACTGGTGATCGTGGCGCTGGCCTTCGAACGCTTCGGCGAGGCGTTGCGGCAGGCAGCCGCCGCGCCGGGCGGGACAGGATGACCCTGCGCGCGCGCGACGTCGGGCTGTCCTTTGCCCATCCCGGCACCCACCCCGACCACGCACCGACCCGGGCGCTGGAGGGCATCAGCTTCGACGTCGCCCCGGGCGAGGTCTTGGGCATCGCCGGAAGCTCGGGCGCGGGCAAGAGCCTGATTGCCGCCGCCCTCGCCGGCATCCTGCCGCCAGCGGCGCTTCTCGACGGCGGCATCACGCTGAACGGCACCCCGCCTTCCCCGCGCGACATCGCGCTGGCGCCGCAACGGCTGGACGCGCTCGACCCGCTTGCGACGCTCGGACGGCAGATTCGGCGGCTGGGCGGGCGGCGCACCGACCCCGCGGCACTCCTCGCCCGGGTGGGCCTGACGGCGCGCGTCGCCCGCGCCTATCCACACAGCCTGTCGGGCGGAATGGCGCGGCGGGCCCTGCTGGCGACAGCGCTTGCCGGGGGCGCGGCGTGGGTCGTGGTGGACGAACCGACCGTGGGGCTGGACCCGGAGGCGGCCGACCGGGTGATGGCGCTGCTGCGCGCTCTTGCCGAAGAAGGGCGCGGACTGGTGGTGATCAGCCACGACCTGCCGCGCCTTGCCCGCATCGCCACGCGGGTGCTGGTGCTGCAGGACGGCCGCGCGGTCGAGACCGCCCCCGCCGCGGCCTTCGCGGGCGATGGCACGGGGCTCGCCACCGCCTTTGCCCGCCGGCTGTGGCAGGCGCAGATCGAGGATCCCGCATGCTGACCGCCCGGGGCCTGCGCCACGCCTACGACACCCGCACGGTGCTGGACGGCATCGACCTTGCGCTGGCCCCGGGCGAGGTGCTGGGCCTCGGCGGCCCCTCGGGCAGCGGCAAGAGCACGCTGGGCCAGCTATTGGCGGGGCGGATGACGCCGCAGGCCGGCCGGGTGCGGCTGGACGGCGCCGCACTGCCCGCTCCGGCCCCGGGGCGCCCCGCCCCGGTGCAGTACGCCCCCCAGACCGCCGAGCTGGCCGTCGATCCGCGCTGGAGCGTCGCGCGCATCCTGTCGAACGGCGGACCGCCCGACGGCGCCGCGCTGAGCGCGCTGGGCATCCAGCCCGGCTGGCACGACCGGCGCCCCTCCGAGCTTTCGGGCGGCGAGCTGGCGCGCGTGTCGCTGGCACGGTTGATCCACCCCGGCCTGCGCGCGCTGATTTGCGACGAGATCACCGCCCAGCTGGACGCGCTGGAACAGGCCGCGCTACTCGACCGGCTGACCGGCCTGGCCCGCCGCCGGGGCATCGGTCTGCTGCTGATCAGCCACAGCGCGGGACTGCGCGCGCGCTACTGCACCCGGTCGCTGACCCTCGTCGCCCGGGGCGGATGAAATTGCCGCACCCCGGGCGATCCGGGGTCGCATAAACGACACCCCCGGACTATAGTACCGGAACCCGCGCCACCCGCCTTGGCCGCCGGTGGAAGTGACCCCGAAACCGGCAGCTCGGCCACCGCCCAAAAATTTTTCCCCACGTCAGCACCCCCCGCTTCAATCTACATATTGACGTTGGCCCACCCCCTGACCCAATATATCCATGCTTTGGTTCCGGCGACTCGTCGTCGGCGAAGAGGGAAGCCGGTGAAGATCCGGCACTGCCCCCGCAACTGTGAGCGGTGAATTCGCGCCCCGACATGCCACTGACGTACCGCGTCGGGAAGGTGTGGGCGCGGATGTCCGAGCCGTGAAGTCAGGAGACCTGCCAGGGCGCGAAAATTCGACACGGACGGAGGGTCCGGAGGCGTCGATACGACCGTGACGGCAGGGGCCGGACGCGTCGTGCGGGCCATCCGATGCCCCCGGCGAAACAGGCTGAACGGAAGGACCCGCTGCCATGACCATCACCGTCTATTCCAAACCCGCCTGCGTGCAATGCACCGCCACCACCCGCGCGCTGGACGCCAAGGGGATCGACTACGAGGTGGTCGACCTGACCGAGGACGCCGCGGCGATGGCCCGCGTCACCGACCTGGGCTACCGGCAGGCGCCGGTCGTCATCGCCGGCGACGACCATTGGTCGGGTTTCCGCCCCGACCGCATCGGCGCGCTGGCCTAGGTCGTCCCATGCGCCTCGCCTACTATTCCTCGTCCTCGGGCAACACCGCGCGCTTCGTCGCGCGGCTGGGCCTGCCGGCCGAGCGGATCCTGCCGGGGGCGCCGCCGCGCATGACCGATCCCTTCGTGCTGATCACGCCAACCTATGCGGATGGCGAGGGGCGCGGCGCGGTGCCGAAACCGGTGATCCGCTTTCTGAACGACGCCGACACCCGCGGCCACCTGATGGGCGTGATCGCGGGCGGCAACCGCAATTTCGGCGAGGCCTTCGGCTTGGCGGGCGACGTGATCGCGGCCAAGTGCGGGGTGCCCTGCCTCTACCGGTTCGAACTGGCCGGAACGGCGGGGGACATCACCCGCGTAAGACAGGGACTGGACAGACTATGGACGCAGATACGCTCGACCGCGGCGTGACCGCCGCGCCCCGCAGCCAGAGCATGGACTACCATGCCCTGAACGCGATGCTGAACCTCTACGACGACGCCGGGCGCATCCGCTTCGACGCCGACAGGCAGGCGGCGCGGGCCTATTTCCTCGACCACGTGAACCAGAACACGGTGTTCTTTCACTCGCTCGACGAAAAGCTCGGCTACCTCGTCGAAAAGGGCTACTACGACGCGGGCGTACTGAACGCCTACGACAGCGGCTTCGTGCACCGGCTGTGGGATGCGGCCTTTGCCAAGAAGTTCCGCTTTCCCACCTTCCTCGGCGCGTTCAAGTACTACACGTCCTACACGCTCAAGACGACCGACGGGCAGCGCTACCTCGAACGCTACGAGGACCGCGTCTGCATGGTCGCGCTGACGCTGGCGCAAGGCGACGAAGGCCTGGCGATGGAACTGATGGACGAGATCATCTCGGGCCGGTTCCAACCCGCGACGCCGACCTTCCTCAACGCCGGCAAGATGGCGCGGGGCGAGCTTATCTCGTGCTTCCTGCTGCGCATCGAAGACAACATGGAAAGCATCGGCCGCTCGATCAACTCGGCACTGCAGCTCAGCAAGCGCGGCGGCGGCGTGGCCCTGCTGCTGACCAACATCCGCGAGCATGGCGCGCCGATCAAAGGCATCGCCAACCAGTCCTCGGGCGTGATCCCAGTGATGAAATTGCTGGAAGACAGCTTTTCCTACGCCAACCAGCTGGGCGCGCGGCAGGGCGCGGGGGCGGTCTACCTGAATGCCCACCACCCCGACATCCTGAGGTTCCTCGACACCAAGCGCGAGAATGCCGACGAGAAGATCCGCATCAAGACGCTGAGCCTCGGCGTCGTGGTGCCCGACGTGACCTTCGAACTCGCCAAGCGCGACGAAGAGATGTACCTGTTCTCGCCGCACGACGTGCAGAAGGTCTATGGCAAGCCGTTCTCGGAAATCTCGGTGACCGAGAAGTACCGCGAGATGGTGGACGACGACCGCATCCGCAAATCCAAGATCCGCGCGCGCCGCTTCTTCGAGATCCTGGCCGAGATCCAGTTCGAGTCGGGCTACCCCTACATCATGTTCGAAGACACCGTGAACCGCGCCAACCCGGTGGCGGGGCGGATCAACATGTCGAACCTCTGCTCCGAGATCCTGCAGGTGAACGAGGCGTCCGAGTTCGAGGACGACCTGGGATACAAGCACCTGGGCACCGACATTTCGTGCAACCTTGGCTCGATGAATATCGCCCGGGCGATGGATGGCGGCGATCTGGCGGCCTCGGTCGGCGTTGCGGTGCGGGCGCTGACGGCGGTCAGCGACATGTCGTCGATCGACAGCGTGCCGTCGGTCAGGCGCGGCAACGACGAAAGCCACGCGATCGGCCTGGGGCAGATGAACCTGCACGGCTATCTTGCGCGCGAGCGCATCCACTACGGCAGCCCCGCGGCGCTGGATTTCACCTCGGTCTATTTCGCGGCCGTGCTCTATCACGCGCTCGCCGCGTCGAACGCCCTGGCGCGCGAACGCGGTCAAAGCTTCCGTGGCTTCGCGGACTCGGCCTATGCCTCGGGCACGTTCTTCGACAAGTACGTCGACCGGGACTGGCTGCCGCAGACCGACGGCGCACGTGCGCTGTTCGACAAGGCCGGCATCGCCCTGCCCACCCGGCAGGACTGGGCCGCGCTGAAAGAGGCGGTGATGGCGCACGGGCTTTACAACCGAAACCTTCAGGCGGTGCCGCCCACCGGGTCGATCAGCTACATAAACAACGCCACGTCCTCGATCCATCCGATCGCGTCCAAGATCGAGATCCGCAAGGAGGGCAAGATCGGCCGCGTCTACTACCCCGCGCCGTTCATGACCAACGACAACCTCGAGTTCTATCGCGACGCCTACGAGATCGGGCCCGAGGCGATCATCGACACCTATGCCGCCGCGACCGAACACGTGGACCAGGGGCTGAGCCTGACGCTGTTCTTCCGCGACACGGCGACGACGCGTGACATCAACCGCGCGCAGATCTACGCATGGCGCAAGGGGATCAAGACGATCTACTACATCCGCCTGCGCCAGATGGCGTTGGAGGGCACCGAGGTTCAGGGCTGCGTCTCCTGCTCGCTGTGATCACGGGGGCCGTGCGCAGGCGCGGCCCCTGATCCCGTTCCAATGCACCGGCCCTCTGCGCCGGACCGCCCCCCTTCGACAAGGAAAGGCACGACCGCGATGAAGGATTTTGCCCCCCGCCCCGTCGCCCGCGCGATCAACTGGAACCGCGTTACCGATGACAAGGACCTCGAGGTCTGGAACCGGCTCACGGCCAACTTCTGGCTGCCCGAGAAGGTGCCGCTGTCGAACGACGTGCAAAGCTGGGCGACGCTGACCGATGACGAACAGCAGTTGACGATCCGCGTCTTCACCGGGCTTACCCTGCTCGACACCGTCCAGGCCAGCGTTGGCGCGCCCGCGCTGATGGCCGATGCAACCACCCCGCACGAGGAATCGGTGCTGGCCAACATCGCCTTCATGGAGGCGGTGCACGCGAAATCCTATTCCTCGATCTTCTCGACGCTCTGCGCTACCGAAGAGATCGATGCCGCCTTCCGCTGGGCGGAAGAGGATCCGCATCTTCAGGCCAAGGCCGCCAAGATCCTTGACGACTACGCCCCCGGCAGCGACCCGCTGAAGAAAAAGATCGCCTCGACCTTCCTGGAAAGCTTCCTGTTCTACTCGGGCTTCTACCTGCCGATGTACTGGTCGAGCCGGGCCAAGCTGACCAACACCGCCGACCTGATCCGCCTGATCATCCGCGACGAGGCGGTGCACGGCTACTATATCGGCTACAAGTTCCAGCGCGGTCTGGAACGCGAAACCGAGGCGCGGCGCGCCGAGATCAAGGATTATGCCTTTTCGCTGCTCTTCGAGCTTTACGAGATCGAGGAACGCTATACCGCCGCGCTTTACGACGGCGTGGGCCTGACCGAGGACGTGAAGCGGTTCCTGCACTACAACGCCAACAAGGCGCTGATGAACCTAGGCTTCGAGCCGCTGTTCCCTGACAGCGTGACCGACGTGAACCCTGCGATCATGTCGGCCCTGTCGCCCAACGCCGATGAAAACCACGACTTCTTCTCGGGGTCGGGGTCGTCCTACGTGATCGGCAAGTCGGTCGCGACCGAAGACGAAGACTGGGATTTCTGATCCCGCATCGGCCGTGGCGGGGGCCCTCTCTCGCCGCGGCCGCACCGCGCCGACCCTTTGTCCCGCGCACGTCCCCCGCCCTTCGGGCGCAAGAGCGGCCGCGGATGACATGGCCGGGCGCGTCTCTCCTGATAGGCAGCAAAGCCGAACGTCAGGTCATGGCCGGCGGGGCCCGACGCTATCCCGCGCGATCCTCGATCACCTGTCCGGTGTGGCGCGCGGCGGGGGGTTGGCTGTAGGCCAGAAGCGGTCCGTCCTGTGCCGCGCGCGGCGCCGGCTGCCGCACCACGGGGAAGGACACCCAGAAGGTCGACCCTGCGCCGTAGGACGAGGTAAAGCCGATCCGCCCGCCCATCCGTTCGGTCAGTTCCTTGCTGATGGCCAGTCCCAGGCCGGTGCCGTTGCTGTTGCGCGCCGAAGAGCCGTCGACCTGTGAAAACCGCTGGAAGATGCGGTCGAACTTGTCCTGCGGAATCCCCACACCGGCATCGATCACCGACACGACCACGCGGCCCCGCTCTTGCGTGACGGCGACTTCGACGCGCCCCCCCCCTGTCCGAGAACTTGAGCGCGTTCGACAGAAGGTTGCGCAGCACCTGTCCGAACCTCTCTTCGTCGACATGGACATGGCCCACGTCGGCTGCACCGCGCAGCCCGACGGACACGCCGCAGGACATGGCATAGCCTTCATTGTCCTGCACCGCCTCGCAAACCAGCCGCATCACGTCGCTGTCCCCGAGCTGCAGCGCCAGCCGGCCCGAGGCGATCTTTTCGAAATCCAGCAGGTTGTTGATCAGCTTCATCAGGTGATCGCAGTTCCGCAGCGCGATCTCGACCGTGCGATGACCCACGTCGGACAGCGTGCCGAACTTGCCGCTGCGCAGGATCGACAGTGGCCCGTAGATCGACGTCAGCGGCGTCCGCAACTCGTGGCTGACCGTGGCGATGAAGTCGTTCTTCATCGCCTCGACCTGTCGCCGCTCGGTTATGTCGCGCACGACGCCCACGTAGATGGCATGCCCGTCATGCGACGACCGCTTGAGCCCCAGCTCCATGGGAAAGAACGCCCCCGACTTCCGCTTGCCTTCCAGGGTCGGGCGCTGCGACAGGATCTGCGCCTCCCGCTCGGGAGAATAGGCGGCGACGTAGTCCTCGAAAAGTTTCGCACCGGCGGCGGGCAGAAGCACGCGGACCGGCTGGCCGATCACCTCGTCCGCGCGATAGCCGAAGATCTCTTCGGCCGAGGTGTTGAAGGTAACGATGAGACCCCGTTCATCGACGCAGATGATCGCGTCCGCGGTGGCGGCCAGCACCGTCTCCTTGGCCGTATCGGCGTGTAGCGCCAGCAAAAGCGCGTGCTTCAGGTCGTCGTTCTTTTCACGCAGCGCGCACTGGATGCGGCCGATGACATGGAACACCACTCCCAGGACAAAGGGCGCCAGCGCAACGATCCCGTGGATCGGGTTGCTCTTTATGCGGTCGCCTACCGATCCCACGTCCGGCCGCAGGACAAGGTAGTCCGCCGTCAGGCCCGCAACGGGGAATACCAGTCCGAAGACAATACCGAACAGGGTATAGCCCGCAATCATGCTCCTTCCGCGGACCTGGATCCGCGACATCTGTTCGGCAGGCATGCACCAACACCATACTTGTTACGGGTTCTACCGACCATGTCGGCGGGGACTGAATATGGCGGTTCTGAGGCTTTGCCGTGATCGGGCCTGCGTGACCGGCGGGTGGGCCGGGTGTGGCCGACGCGGAATCGCGACGGCGCGGCGCCCCAGGTGCGGCTTAGCCCGCCATCCAACGCAAACCCGGGTCGCCGGGCGTTGCGCAGCGGCTCCGCGACACGGTGATCGGCTTTTCGCACCCCGGCAGCAGGGGGACGCGGTTTTCCGAGCAGACGTGCCGCCGCCGTGGTCGTGGGTGACGAAGAACGCCAGCCGCAGGGCCGTCAGCCGGGCCGTATCGCCCAACATCTCGACCCGCAGGCTGGGATCGGGAACGTCGCGGGCCCGGGGCCGCAACGGCAGGGAGCCGTTCTCCCTAACCTGCAGCCCCTCGGGGCCGGCCCAGTCGAGGTGCAGGAACGCATCCCGCTGAAATCGCCGGTCGCGAAGCGCGATCTCGCTGCTGCGGTCCGTCGACACGCGGACGGCCCAGTCGCCGGGCGCCGATGCCCGGCTCGACCGGCAGGGGCTGTCGTTCACGGCGATCAGCCCGAGCTCGCCCGTGGCGTCATCGGGCGGCGCGGTAGTCGGAACCGGCGCATAGAACCGGGGCGCCATGTAGCGCACCCGTTTCCAGGGCCCGCCATGGTCGAGACCGGCCCAGCCGGCCACGTGTCGTTCAGCTGCCAGTGCAGCCTGCCCGTCCTGCTCGGCTTGCTCGCGCGCCAGGACTCGATCGCCGCGTTCCTCGCCGGCCCCTCCGACACCCGGCTCAGCCACCTCATGTCGGCAAAACTGTCGGCAATCCGGAAAGAGCGCGAGATGGTATCGACGATGCGGCTGCTGCCGCCGACATTGCGCTGGTGAACGTCCATAACCGGGGACGACACGTAGCTTTCGCGCGGCTCGGCGAAGGTCTCGGTCGCGCGGTTCGACGGATAGGACTGGACCCCGAACGCTGAGCAGAAGCGCGGGCGCACTGTGCGGGCGCGCTCGAAATCCTTCGACGCCTGCCACACGTCCGAGACGTGCATGTCGCCCTAGCGATCATCGTGCCGGCCGTCGCCGACATAGATCCGCCCGACCGAGAGCGAGGAGGACCAGAGGGCGACACCGGGCGCCAGCCAGGCAGGCGCCGACAGCCGCTTGATCTGCTGATCCGCCTCGGTCCGGACCGAGGTCAGTCAGCCGTGATCCTGCGCGGGGGAGAGAGCACAGGCGAACAGGAAATCCTGCCAGACCAGCAGACCGAGCTCGGAGCGGATGTCGGAGGACCAGTCCACTTCATCCTGGCCGCCCCCGGACGCGGATAATGTTCATGCCGCCTCGCGGGCCGAGGTCAGAAGGTCGCGCCCGACATCGGGCGTGGCCCGTTCGGGCAGCGTGTGGACCGGGATCCAGTTCGCCCGCTGCATGGAGACGTCGCGCCCGTTGAGGCAGAAGGCAAAGCTCTGCCCCGTGTCGTTACGACCGGTCTCCAGATCGATCCGGCGCAGGCCGATCCGATAGCGCCGCGTCTTGCCGCCGAACGCCGCCGTCACGGCGTAGCGGTGCTGCGCCCCTTGCCCGCCGGCCACCAGAGCGTCGGCGTGACGATGTCGACCGAAAGGCGCGTGGCGTCTTGCCCCGGCAGGCAGCGAGGCGTCGCCTCGTAGCCTTCTCCGGCTTAGGTCAGCCGGGCCGGGCCCTCGACCGGGTCGTTGCGTGCCAGTGCAGGTTGGCCTCCAGCGTCACCCTGCCAGCGGGATGGTGGTGCTTTCGGAACATCACGTCGTCCAGCCGGCAGGCGCCGGTGCGGCGCAGGCGGATGCCGCCCCGGAACCTCAGCGCCGACAGGGCAATCTTCCAGTCCCGCCCGGCGTCGCACTGGGTCTTGCGCAGGAAGTCGTTGCGCCCCAGCCACGAGTCCTGCGCCTGGTAGGGCACGGGGAAGGCCCTGCGCGCCGCCCGCTCGGCCGCGGTCCGTGAAGCCGAGGCAAAGCGCACCTCAAGCCGGTTTCGCCCCCTGCCAGCAGGGGCCCATGGGGAAATCGTGGCGCAGGCCCTGGGTGTGGATATGGCCCGGGCTCTGGCTGTTCAGAACCACCTCGGCCACGCAGTCGATGCTGTCGAAGGTCAGGGGCCAGCCGTCGACGTCGTCCCCCGGTCTCGCCATCGAAGTCGAAGCTGGTCGCGACGCACCACGTGGCCGCGCGCACCCAGTCCAGCGACACCTCGGTGTCGCGCCGGCAGGGATCTCCGATCTCGCCCGCCGCGATCAGCGCGGAATGCACGTCGCCCGGCACGCTCAGGGGCAT
This sequence comes from Mesobaculum littorinae, assembly GCF_004011175.1. GTDB lineage: Bacteria > Pseudomonadota > Alphaproteobacteria > Rhodobacterales > Rhodobacteraceae > Tranquillimonas > Tranquillimonas littorinae. Next base: position 70,584 of record NZ_RQXX01000005.1, read on the forward strand.
GGTTCGGGTGCCTTCGGAAACGGTCCAACCGGTTTCAAGAACGATCAGCGGGGCAGTGTCGGGCATGCAAAGGACCCTTCGGAAAGGGTGTGAGCTGGAATGGTCGGACGTCGCAGAGCGCGGGGACAGGTCCGTGGCCACCGTGTCGCGGTTCTTCAACGACCCCGAACGCGTCAGCCAGAAGACCCGCAAGCGGATCCATGAGTGATCAACGATCCGGGCTGTGCGCCGAACTTCCCGACCGGAATTTACGCATGTGCAACACCGGAATCATCCTGGTGCCGTCCCCCTCGGTCGTTGACACGGTCTATGCCGAGGTGATCGAGGGGATTACCCGCGTGGCGCCCAAGGCGGGCTATGCCATGCGGGTACAGGGCACCAACAGCGACCGCCCCGGCGATGGCGGTCTCGTCGACATCTCCAATTCACGGCAGGGGGACGGGATCGTGGTGATCGGGCACGCGGGGCAGCTGGGCACCCGCACGCGGGAAAATCCCCGGGCCGGCCTGCCCATCGTGGTCTGCGGCGAAACCTCGGACCCCGCTCTGGACCCGTTCCCGAAGATCGAGGTCGACGGCCGCGCCGCGCGAGATGTTGAGTTACCTGATCCAGATGGGCCACCGCCGAATCGCGTTGCTCAAGACGACGACACCGCTGACCGAGAAGCGCGGCCGGGCGAACGGCGACCTCGACGCGCTGGCCGAGGCGGGGCTGCCCGTCGACCAAGGCCTGATGATCAACGCGCATTTCAAGGCCTCCGAGGCCCGGCAGGCAGTTCCCGCGCTGATCGTGGCCAAGACAAGCCCCACGGCAATCGTCGGCTCGACCGACACGATGTAGGCCCCACTGGCAATTCCCCCGCTGACCACGGTGTCGCAGTTGGCCGCGGAACTGGGCGAGCGCAGCATGAAGGGTCAATTGCGGCTGATCGCGGGCAAGCGCACCCCCGACGGTATCGAGCACCTCGAACACCAGCTGATACTGAGGGATACCGTCGCCGCGGCCCCTCACGGGCCCGACCGCGGGCCCAGCTCCAGCCCCGGAGCACAGGAAGCAGCGGGACGGTTGGCAGAGGGGCCGTGACGTGGCCCCCTACCCGCCCTCATCCCAGAGACAGCGCCTGCAGGGGCGGTCCAGATGCAGGCGAACGAAGCGCTCCCTCGACGTTGTGCGGGGCCAGCCACGACGTGCAGACGGGCCTCACCCGAGCTGAAAGCGACGCCCCGCGTAACGGCATAGTTTCACGTGAACCGGCCCCGGCCGGGTACCCCGGGGCGGAGCCATTCCGACCCGGGGTGCGTTTCCCGCTCGTCGGCGGCTCGTCGGCGGCTCGTCTGGCGCCCCCGCCCCGACCCCACCCGGGCCATCTATCGCCGGCCCGAGCCATACGATCGAGAAAGGGATGAATTCCATGAAGATCACCCGTGCGGGCAGCACGCCCTCCTCCCCCGGGCCTGACACCTATTTCACCGGCAAGGTCCGGCTAGACCCGATGTTCCAGGCCGATCCGCCCGGGCGCACCAGCAGCGCGCATGTCACCTTCGACCCCGGCGCGCGCACGGCCTGGCACACCCATCCGGCGGGTCAGACCCTGATCGTCACCTTCGGCCGTGGCCGCGTCCAGCGCGACGGCGGCCCTGTCGAGGAGGTCACGACGGGCGACGTGGTCTTCTTTCCGGCCGACGAAAAGCACTGGCACGGCGCCGCCCCCGACACGGCCATGTCCCACATCGCGATCCAGGAAAGCATCGACGGCACCCCCGTCACCTGGATGGAGAAAGTCAGCGACGCGGATTACCACGGCTGAGCCTCTAAAGGCGTCTTCAGGACAGCCTCCGGTCGCCGGCCATTGGCGGGGCGAGGGGTAACCCCGGGGTCGAGACGGCGAGCAACGAGGTGCCCGCGCGCGCCCGGCGCCTGATGTGCAGCGGCAGGGACGGATCCGATGGCCTGTGTTCCCCCCGGGGGCGACGCGACGCTGATCACCGGACAGTCGCCGGGTCGCCACGACAGGCGATCCGGCGACGGTCCTTGCGCGGGGAGGTTTCGCCACTCCCTGCGACCTGAACCCCGGGACAGCACCGCGCGCGGCGTCCGCCGGCAGGGGCCGAAGCGCCTGCGCTATCCCGCGTCCCCGTCCGGCGTATGGCCCCCGCAGACGCGCCGCTCGCCCTGCGTCTTCACGTGGTCCGCGAAATCGCGCTCGAAATCCTGCACGACGTCTTCGACCCTGATGGCGGCGAACTGTGTCAGCAACCGCGCCTCTGCCTCGCGCAGCGCCGAGTCCAGCCGGGCATCCACCGCCTTTTCGACCAGGCAGTCCGATGGCTCGGCGGTGGGGCCGACGTTGAACAGGACCGGCGCGCCGACGGCCTCGTAGACATCGCGCAGCGTCACCTCGGTCAGCGGGCGTGCCAGCCGCCAGCCGCCGCCATGCCCCTTTTCCGACGTGACGATCCCCCTGTCCCGCAGCCCCGCCATCATCCGGCGCACCACCACCGGGTTCGTCGAGATCATGCCCGCGATCTGGTCCGAGGTCGCCCGTGCAACATGCCGGTCCATGTGGATGAGGACGTGCAGAATGCGGGACATACGTAGATCGCGGGGCATGGGTGGGTCCTCTGGCTGGGCCGCCCTCGCCTAGCACACCTTTCGCAACAGTTAAAGTTTCGCGCCTTGCCCCGCGTCCGCGAATCAAGTAACTTTCGGTGTTTCATCAACTGACAGGACGGGTGAGAGCATGGAATTCGACGTCATCATCATCGGGGGCAGCTTCGCGGGCCTTTCGGCGGCCATGCAGCTTGCCCGCGCGCGGCGGGCCGTTCTGGTGCTGGACCACGGGGCGCCCCGAAACCGCTTTGCCGCGACCTCGCACGGGTTTCCCGGGCAGGACGGGCGGCGCCCGGCGGACATCGCAGCCGCGCTGCGACAGGAACTGGCCGCCTACCCCACCGTGATGGTGCGCGAGGCCCACGCCGAAAGCGCACGGCGCGCGCCGCAGGGCTTTCGGGTGACGCTGGACACGGGCACGGATATCGCGGCGCGCCGCCTGATCCTGGCCCATGGCGTCCGCGACACGCTTCCCGACCTCCCGGGGCTGGAGGAACGATGGGGGGCAAGCGTCCTGCACTGTCCGTATTGCCACGGCTACGAGGTGAACCAGCAGCCGATCGGGGCGCTGGCCCGGAACGACATGGCGATCCATCAGGCGATGTTGCTGCCCGACTGGGGCCCGACGACGCTGTTCACCCAAGGGATCGTCACCCCGACGCCGGAGCAGCGACAGGCGTTGGCCGCGCGCGGCGCGCATATCGAGGAGGTGCCGGTCACCGGTCTGGTCGGTCCTGCCCCGCGGATCCAGGCGGTCGCGCTGGCCGACGGGCGGCGGATCCCCCTCGCGGCGCTGTTCGTGGCCCCCCAAACGGAGCTGTCCAGCAATATAGGTCCGGTGCTGGGCTGCGCCACGCAGGAGGGGCCGACCGGCGCCTATCTTGCCGTCGATGGCCAGCAGGCAACGACGGTGCCGGGCGTCTTCGCCGCGGGCGACCTTGCCACCCCGATGGCGAACGCGACCCTTTCGGCAGCGGCGGGCGTGATGGCGGGGGTCGCCGCGCACCGGTCGCTGATCTTCGACCCGGCGTTGGCCGACGCCGCCTGACGGCGGAGGCCGCGCCTGCCCCAAGCCGTCCAGAACGACAGGCGGCATCCGGGGCCCGAAAACCATTCCGGGCCCGGCGCCCTGGACCCTGGGCCGGGAAACCCCGGCGCACAGAGACCGCGTTGCCCACGGGTTGGCCGGACATGGTTCTGGTTCGTCAGCAGGCCCGGTCGTCAGAAGGAGTGTCTCTGACCGGGCTGGCTGGGCCGAAACCGGCCTGCGCGACACCGGCCACGGGCACCCGCGGCGTAACTGGCGCCGCGCCCGCTTGCCTGCTGCCGGATTGCTGCGGCTCAGGCGTCGGTCCCGCAGGCTGGCACACGGTTTCACGGGAAACGGGGGACGCGCTTGCGTCGGGTGCCGTGACCCGCCCGGGTCACCTTCGTTCCGCCCGGAACCACGTCAGCGACGGGCAGGCATTTCACTGGACGCAACCGCGTTCTATAGCTCCCAAAGCACTTCACTGCCCGGTCCTGCGGATAGCGGGCTGCGCGGTCTTCGATCGGAAACCAGGGGCCAATGACACCGCGGACAGATCGCACTTCCCCCCACACGGCCCGAAGGCATGCCGCCACCGTCTCGGGACAGGCGCGGGTCGGCATTGTCCCGACCGCCTGCCCGCCAAGGGACGCAGCGGATCCGGCCAGGGACGACCGCATCGCTGCACCCGATGTCCAAGACCCGCCGCCGATGCGACCCACCGCGCAGGGCCGCCCGATGATCGTCGCCATGGTCGCGTCCCCCGTCACCGGCCGGGCCTGGATACGACGCGAAGCGCGGCGCCTAGGGGTCGGGGCGTCGCAGAGCACCGCGCCGCTTGACCACCAACGCTAGCTCCGGACCCGTCGCATGGCAGATTTCCTCGTTCTCGGTGCCGGCATGGTCGGTGTGTCCAGCGCGCTGGCGTTGCAGGCGGCGGGACACGCGGTCACGCTTGTCGATCGCGGGGCGCCGGGACGCGAAACCTCCTTCGGCAACGCCGGCATCATCCAGGCCGAGGCGGCCGAACCCTATGCCCTGCCGCGCGATCCGCTGACGCTGATGCGCTTTGCCCTTGGCCGGGGCAACGACGTTACCTGGACGGCGGGCGGCGTGGCGGGGATGTTGCCCGCCCTCTGGCGCTATTTCCGCAACTCCGCCCCGGCCCGGCACGCCGCGATTTCGCGCACCTATGCCCGGCTGACCGCGCGGTCCACCCGGGATCACGCGCCGCTGATCGCGGCGGCGGGCCTTGGCAACCTCATTACCCGGGAGGGGATGGGCATCCTCTTTCGCGACCCGGCCGCCTATGCCGCCGCCGTGGCCGACGCGCAGCGCGTGCGCGACGCCTATGGCACCCGGTTCCGCGCCGTGACGGGGCAGGACTATGCGCGGGAGGATCCCGCCTTCCTGAGGCCGCCCGCCGGGGTGATCCACTGGCTGGACAGCTGGAGCTGTGCCGCGCCCGGCGATCTGACCCAAGGCTATGCCACGCTCTTTGCCCGGCGCGGCGGCCGCCTGCTGACCGGCGATGCCGCCAGCCTGCGGCAGGAGGGCGCGGGCTGGCGGGTGGACACGGCAGAGGGGCCCGTCGCTGCAGAGCATGCGGTCATCGCCCTGGGCCCCTGGTCGCCGCGGCTGCTGGCCAAGTTCGGCTACCGCATCCCGATGGTCTGCAAGCGCGGCTACCACGGCCATTTCACCGCGCCGCGCCCGCCGCTTCGCCCCTTTCTCGACGTGTCGCACGGGATCGTCGCGGCACCGATGGCCGGGGGGCTGCGCCTGTCAACCGGCGCCGCGCTGGTGGCCCGGGACAGCCCCGCCGATCCGCGCCAGCTTGAGCGGGGGCGTGTGGGGGTCTCCGACCTGATCGAACTGGGCCCCCGCGTGGACGAGCCGCAGTGGTCCGGCACCCGGCCCTGCCTGCCCGACATGCTGCCCCTGGTCGGGGCCGCGCCGCGGCATCCGGGCCTGTGGATGAACTTCGGCCACGGGCACCAGGGCTTTACCCTCGGGCCGACCACGGCGGCGATACTGGCGCAGATGGTCGCCGGCCAGACACCGGAGGGCCTTGAGGCCCTTTCCCCCGCGCAGCGCGTGGGGCGATGACACCTCACGGATCCGCCCGGCCCGTCCGCCCCAGCCGCGCCATGTCCACCCGGGGGACTGGGCGCCCACACTGCCGCCGATGGGCGCGTCGGCGGCCCGGGAGGGGCCCTGAACACCGCGGGTTCCGCCCATGGCCGGGACCACGACATCCGTCACATACCCTTGCACCCGCGGCATTTCCGCATGATGGAGCGGGGGCACCGTTTTGCAGCGCGGGGACCTGTCGCCCTGCCCCGTCCGCCGGACAAGGTTGGGTGGGCGAGGACGGAGTGGGAAAGAGGTGCGGCCTTGCGCGCAGCACCCAATGCCTGCGCGGCCCCCGTGCCTGCCCCGCGGACCGACACCGAACCGGAGAGATGAGAGAATGACCCTGAAATCGCCGATCTCGATCTACGACGCCCAGGGCCTTGCCTTCGGCATCCTGATGGCATCGCTCGGGGTGACGTTCCTCAAGGCCGCGGCGCTGGTGACCGGGCAGACGGCAGGGGCCGCGGTGCTTCTGTCCTACCTGCTGCCGCTCGATTTCGGCGTCTTCTTCGTGCTGATCAGCCTGCCGTTCTTCTGGCTGTCCTGGGTGCGCCGCAGCGCCAGTTTCACCTTGCGGACCATCACCGCCGTTGTGGGCATCTCGGTGGTCTCGCCCCTTCTGGGCGCCTTCATCCGGTTCGAGACGCTGCCACCCTTCCTGGCCGCGATACTGGCCGGGGCCTGCAGCGGCGTCGGGCTGATCGCGCTGTTCCGGCATGGCGCCTCGGCCGGTGGCCTGGGGATACTCGCGCTGATCGTCGAAGAGCGGACGGGTTTTCGCACCGGCTGGTTCCAGATGTGTTTCGACGCGGTGATCTTTGCGCTGGCGCTGCTGGTGTTGCCGCTGGACGGCGTTCTCTACTCCTGCATCGGGGCAATGGTGCTGAACGCGATCATCGGCTGGAACTTCCGCGTGGCGCAGGCCATGCCCGCGCAACAGGTGGGCTGAGCGCCGCCCGCCTGACCAAGGGACCCCGAGCGCCCCTTTCAGGCAAACGGCCGACACCGGGGGTACGCCCCGAAGGGCAAGGCCACGTCAGCGCGCCGTACCGCCCCCCAGCGTGGCCCCGCCATCCGTCGCCGCACCGGCCCGCCCCAGGCAAGGCGGACCCACGCCCGCCCAGCTTTAACCGGCCCGACGTGCACCGGCCCGAGTTGCCCCGCCCGATTTGCTCCGGCCCGACGTGAGGCGGACCGCTCACTCGCAGGCGAAGTTGTCCGCCGTCACCGTGTCGCCGCCCTGGTACTTCGGCTCGGCCGGATAGGGGCAGAGCGGACGCGTCGTGCCACGCACCGCCTCGGGCGCGGCTTCGTTGTCGTCGCGGATCGTGGCGGTCACGCGGTCGGGGGCCACGTCATCCTCGACCCAGTCCGTGAGCGCCGCAAGCAGGTCGAATTCATCGGCCGAGGCCCCGCCCTGGCCGTGCGGCATGCCCGGAACCGGGTAGAACCGCACGAAGCTGTCGGCCTCGGGGACATTCTCGCCCAGCCGTTCGACCCAGTCGACGGTGTCGTTGAACGAAAACACCGGATCGGACGTGCCGTGGAAGATGATCATGCGCCCGTCGGCGGCCTGGAACTCGGCCAGCTTCGGGTCGTCCGAGCCTGGCGGCGTCATGATCTCCATCGCGCTTTCGGGAAACGCTTCGGACGTGGCATCGATCTTCGGCGCGTCGGTGTCGAAGTCGAACTCTACCAGGAACTGTTGCAGCGCCTCGGGATCGCCCGCCATCTCGGTCGGCGGGGTGGTGAAGACCTGCGACAGCGATCCCGCGCCCATCACCGCGATCAGGGGCTGGTGGTCCCAAGGCGGGATATGGCTTTCCAGCTTCCAGAAGCGCCAGTCCTCGGACGCAAGGCCTGTATCCCATGGCCAGTCGCTGTAAAGGACATCGCCCGCCGCGTTGGTCGGCCCGGCATGGATCCGCTGCAGGGCGGCGATCTTCTCTTCCGGCAGGCAGGAGACGCTGTCATCACGGCTGTTGCCGTCGCAGATCAGCGCGGCGGGATCGAAGACCGTCTGGCACTGCATGGGGGCCGAGACGATGCCATCCTCAAGTCCGTCCAGATCGTCGCAGGCCGCGACGATCCCATCGGCCACGATGCGCATCTCGTCGCGGCTGAACGCCTCGGGCAGGGTTTCACCGACAGACAGGAACGTCTGAACATCCCAGGCATGCTGCAATGAGGCACGGGGAAGGTTGAACCCGGGATACCCGGCGAGGATCCCGTCGAACGCGTCGGGCATTCGGCTGGCGGCGACCATCCCGTGCCGGCCGCCGTTGGATCGCCCGTACCCGTAGACATAGTCCGGCGCGCGACCGTAATGCGCCTCGGTCAGGGTCAGCGCCACGGGATGCAGGGCGGCCACGGCACCGTATCCGTACATGCGCCGCGCCTCGAACTCCAGGCCGAAGGCATTCGATCCGGCCAGTCCCGCCTCGGGGTTGGCCTCGCCGTCGTGGCCGGCATCGCTGGAGACGACGGCAAACCCGCGCTGCAAGGCCGAGTCGTTCGTGGGGACGCCGGCGCCCGCGCCCAGCGCCGGCACGACCTTGCCGTCGTTGCCGCCGTTGAACTGGTGCATGAAGCGGCCAGACCAGTCGTCCGGCAGCCGCAGTTCGAAGCGAAGCGCGTAAGGTCGGCCGTCGGCGCCGGTCCGCTCGGCCATCGTCCCCCGGATCAGGCAGTGATCGACGGGGATCTCGTCCGTGGCCGCAGTCTCTGTCGCCTCGGTGATTTCGACGCCCTCCGGCGCCGCCCCGGCCATGTCGGCACAGGACGTCTGGGCGATGGCGGGCGCCGTCAGGGTCAGGAACGGTAACGCTGCGAGAGCGATGCGATGGGTCATTGGGTCTTCTCCTCCTGCCGGATTTATCTCCGTGATCGGCGGATTCTGTCAATCAAGGGCGGTATGGCCAGCCCTCCCCCGTGCCGAAGGTGTTTGGCGGCCGCGGGCCCAGACTGACGCCCCTGCCACGCCGCACGGCAGACCAGCGCCGCCAGGTCCGAGATCGGGGTCTACCCGCGCCGGGCATGTCTTTTGCAGTGATTATGCGGCCCCCAGGCCCCGACCCTTCGAGCCTTCGAGCCTTCTGCGAGATCGGCGACGGGGCCCACGAAGCTGATCGCTCAGCTCGAGAACTCCTCGCGGCGCAGACCATGTTTCTGCATCTTGTCGTAGAGCGTCTTGCGAGACAGGCCCAGCACCTCGTATGTCGCCTTCAGGCTTCCGTTCTGCGCGGCCAGCGTCGCGGCGATGATACCGCGCTCGATGCGGTCCATGCGTTCGGGAAGCGTCTGCCCGGCCGCCGTCTCGATCGGCATCTCGCTCTCCAACCCCAGAACGAAGAGCTCCGCGGCGTTGCGAAGTTCCCGCATGTTCCCCGCCCAGGTCCGGTGACCCAGCTCGATCAGCCGCTCGGGCGTGATCGCGGGTTCGGGCTTTTTGAACCGCCGGGCCGCGTCGGTGACGAACCTCTGGAACAGTCGGGGCAGATCCTCGGGCCGGTCGGCCAGCGCCGGAAGATGGATCGTGACGGGGTTGATCCTGTAAAGCAGATCGTCCCGGAACTCGCCCGCCGCGACCAGCGGCTCAAGCGGGGATCGGCTGGACGCGACAAAGCGCGCCTCGAGCGGCACCGGATCTGAGGCGCCCAGCGGCACGATCGCGCGGTCCTCTATGACACGCAGCAACTTTGCCTGCAGGGACAGGGGAACCGATCCGATCTCGTCTAGGAATATCGTGCCCCCCCGCCCGTGCTCCAGCCGGCCGATGCGGGACCGCGCGGCCCCGGGGAAGGCACCGGCGACATAGCCGAAAAGCTCGATCTCGATCTGCGATTCCGGCAAGGCGGTCAGGTTGACGGTGACGAAGGGGCCCTCCCTCCCCTGGCCGCTCATATGGTGGATCGCCCGCGCGACATGTTCCTTGCCCGTCCCCGTCGCCCCGACGATCAGGACGTCGATCGTGCTTTCGGCGATCGTCGCGACCTTGCGGCGCAGCTCTGCGATCGGGGCCGAGTTCCCGAGGATCAGGCTGTCGAGCGGGCTGTCGACCGTCGTGGTTTCACGCAGGTCCCGCAGCTCCAGCGTCATCCGGCGGTGATCGATGCCGCGCTCGATGGTGCTCGTCAGCCGATCCTTGGCGAAGGGCTTTTCGATGAAATCGAAGGCGCCCTTGCCAAGCGCCTCGACGGCGAGCGGGATGTCGCCGTGGCCGGTTATCATGACGACCGGTATCGCCATGTCTATGTCGAGAATGGCGTCCAGGAACTGCAGGCCATCCATACCGGGCATCTTGATGTCGGACACCACGACGCCGCCGAAATCCGGGCCGATCCGTTCGATCGCGCGGTCGGCGCGGGCAAAGGCCAGAACGTCGTGCCCCGCCAGTTCGAGCGTCTGGCTGAGCGAAAGGCGGATGTCCTCGTCGTCGTCCACAAGGATGATGTCAGGCTCGCTCATGTGCTGTTCCGCTGCGGTTTGGCCAGACGCAGCGTGACCGTCACGCGGGCGCCGCCCTCGGCACGTGTTTCGGCGACCATCGTGCCGCCGAAGTCGCGGACGATGTTGAAGCATATCGACAGGCCCAGGCCCAGCCCGCGCCCGACCTCCTTGGTCGTGAAGAACGGGTCGAAGATCCGGTCCGCGACGGTGTCCGGAATACCGGTTCCGTTGTCTTCGACAACCATCTGCGCGTGATCGCCCCGGGAGGTCGTGCGGATGGTGATGCGCGGCAAGCGGTCCTCGGGCACGGCGTCTATCGCGTTCCCGACAAGGTTCATCGCCACGTGCTGAAGCCGGGTCTCGCCGCCCATGACGACAAGGCCCTGCGTGCCCTCCCGCACGATCAGGGCCTCGGAACGCTCGATCCGACCGGACAGGAGGGCGAGCGCCTCGTCGATCACGGCGTCGATCTTGACCGCGTGCATGTCATTGTCGGACTTGCGGGCGAAACGGTTGAGATGCTTCGACAGTTGCGCCATGCGTTCCGTCAGCCTCAGAACCCGCTCAAGGTTGTCGGACGCCCGCTCGTTCTTGCCGGCCTCGTGAAAGGCCACCGCATTCTCGACATAGGTGCGAATGGCCGTCAGCGGCTGGTTGAACTCGTGGCTGAGCGCCGCCGACATCTGCCCCAGCGCCGCGAGCTTGCCGGCCTGGACAAGTTCGCGCTGGGTCTGGCGCAGCGTCGTTTCGGCCGCGCGCCGCTCCTTCACCTCGGTTTCAAGGGCAATGGTGCGAACCGCGACGCGGCGCTCCAGTTCGCGCTCCGCGCGCTCGCGCTCGTTCAACCGCTCGATCAGGCGCCGGCGCCGTCCCAGCGCAAGCGCGCCCATGGCCAGTGCGGCAAGGCCCAGGGAGAACGCCAGAAAGCTCCATGTCAGGATCGCACCGCGGGCCGGTGACGTGTCGTAGAGCAGGTGCAGGGTCCACGGGTTCTGGCTGAGCGCCTGGGTCAGGTGCAGATAGGTGCGCAGCGTCCCCGAGCCGTCTTGCGCCGGACCGCGGACAAGCGGCCTGTCCGGGCCCCAGTTGCCCGAAGACGCAATCGGGGCCAACGCCATGCTGGCAAGGTCGAAGCGCCGGGTCCGGGTGATCTTGGCCACGTTTTCCGGTGTCAGCGGCTCTAGCGACGACAGCCGCAGCTCTTCGAGGTTCGAGATGATGATCACACCGGTTTCATCGGTCACGAAGGCACCGTGCGGCGTATTGGAGAGGGCCAGTTCGAGCGGCTCGATCGAGATCTTGACCACCGCGACCCCGACGACATCGGCCCCGTCCTGCACCGGCGCCGAGACGTAGGACCCCCGCAGACCCGAGGTCGTGCCCAGCGCGAAGAGGTGCCCCGTCTCGCCCTCCATCGCGTCCTGGAAATAGGGGCGGAACGAGAAGTTCTGGCCGACGAAACTGACGCCGGTATCCGCGTTGGACGCGGCGACGGTGGTTCCGTCGGGCGCGATCAGGTAGATATCCGAAGTCTGCGTCCGGTCCTTCCAGATCGCAAGCTCGCGGTTCAGCCAGCCAAGGTCTTCGGCGGCGACGTTGTTCGCCATGGCATCGATGACACGCGGATCGCGGGCCAGAAGATGCGGCAGCGGCGAGTAGTGCGAAAACCAGCTATCGACCATCTCGGCCATGCCGGTCGTGGCGGTCCGGGCCTGCTCGGTCGCGCGATCCTGGAAGAAGCCGATCAGTAGCGTCAGAACCAAAAGACCGAATGCCGCGGCGACGACCGCGTAAAGGGTCAGCGTCCGCCAGACGGGCCGGCGGCGGCCCCGCCGCGGCTTCGCGGGGGTGCCGAACCCGGCCCTGGAGCTGCGGTGCGGCGCGACTGCGCCCGTGGCGGTTTCGTCGGTCATGACCTGTCGTCGCTCTACCATCGAGACATTCTTGAGCGGATTTTCCATCCACGCAACGTAGAGCGACGCTGACGGAGCACGGTCATTCCGTCGCCTGACGGCGATGGCGCGCGCCCCGACCCAGGGCGGGCGCGCGCCGCGGCACGATCAGCTCGTGCTTGTCTTGTCGCGACCGCGAAGCAGCTCGGTCGCCGAGATGGTCGCGTCAGAGAGACGGTGAATCGCGTAGGCGGCAGCCACCAGAGCCACGCCGAGAAGGTCGCTCAGCACCCCGCCCTCGATCAGGGACAGCGCGGCGAGGACCAGAAGCCCCCGCGTGACATAGCTGGCCCGGCCCAGGACGAACCACCCCTGGACGCCCGCCGACAGCAGGTAGACCCCGATGATCGAGGTGATGCCGGCCCGGATGATCTCGAACCACGTGCCGTCCATCAGGATCGCCCCGTTGTAGAAGAACATGAAGGGCACGATGAATGCGGCGATCCCGATCTTGAAGGACGCGACCGACGTCTCCATCGCGTTGGCGCCCGAAATTCCCGCCGCGGCGTAGCTGGCCAGTGCCACCGGGGGCGTGATCGCCGACAGAACGGCGAAATAGAACACGAAGAAATGCGCCGTCAGTGCCGGGATGCCCAGCTGCACCAGACCGGGCGCCACCACCGAGGCGGCAACCGCGTAGGCGGCCGTCGTCGGCATGCCCATGCCCAGCAGGATCGAGATGCACATCGCGAAGAACAGCGCCAGAAGCTGCGATGTCGATGCAAGGTCGAGCAACACCGAGGAAAAGCGCGCGCCGACGCCGGTCAGGCTGATGACGCCCACGATGATGCCCGCGCAGGCGCAGACCGCGATGATCTGGATCGACATGACGCCGCCCATCTCGAACGCCTTGGCGATCTTTCGCGGGCCCATGCGATTGACCGTCAGCCAACTGACCGCGACAGCGGCCAGCGTGGCGTAGACGCCCGCCCGGATGACCGAGTATCCCATGAAGAGTGCGAAGATCAGGATCAGGATCGGGATGAACAGGAAGATCTTCTTCATCAGGGCCCGGGTCGAGGGGATCTCGTCCTCGCTCATGCCCTCCATGCCAAGCTTCGCGGCCTCGAAATCGACCATGAAATAGACCGACACGAAGTAGAGAACCGCCGGAATGATCGCAGCGATGGCGATGTCAGTATAGGGAATGCCGGTGATCTCGGCCATGATGAAGGCGCCCGCGCCCATGATCGGCGGCACGATCTGCCCGCCGGTCGAGGCCGCGGCCTCGATCGCGCCGGCGGTCTTCTTCTTGTAGCCCACCTGCTTCATCAACGGGATCGTCAGCGACCCGGTCGCGACCACGTTCCCCGCCGAGGTGCCGTTGATCATCCCCATGAGGCCGCTCGCGAAGATCGCCACCTTGGCCGGACCGCCCCGCGCGCGGCCCGCCAGCGAGAAGGCGAAGTTGACGAAGTAGTCGCCGACCTTCGAGGCCTGCAGGAACGCGGCAAAGATGATGAAGAGGATGATGTAGGTCGAGCTGACCGCCGTGGTCGGCCCCAGGATGCCGGCATCGGTATAGAGCTGGCTGAAGAAGCGCCCCCATTCGATCCGCGGCGAATTCAGGAACCCGGGAAGGTATTGCCCGGTGAAGACGTAGAGCAGGAAGATCGCCGAGATGACGACCAGCGCAAGCCCCGCGACGCGGCGCGTCATCTCCAGGATCAGCGCGCTGCCCGCCACCGCCGCCATCGAGATGCCGATGGGCGCGAAGGGTGTGCCGGTCGAGTTGCGCATCAGCGTGCCGTAGATGGCGATCAGGTAGACCGCGACCGACACCGCGCAGATCGACAGGACCATGTCGGGGATGGCAAAGCCCGAACGGACGCGCCGGTGCCACCAGCTCAGCCCGATGCCCCCGAAGGTGGCAAGCCAGAGAGGCGCGCCGAATAGCCACGTCTCGCGGAACTTGATGGTCGGGTCCATGCCCGTCCACTGGACGCCGGAATTGATCTGCAGGGCGAACCAGATGGCGACGATCAGCGACAGGATGGCCGGTATCCCCAGCACCAGGGCGATGACGCCGATCGGCCTGGTCTCGTCGGCCCTATCCTTCGGAAAGCCGTTCGGTGCGTAGAGAAGAAAGCCCAGGATCAGCGCGCCGGCGACGTGGACGATGCGGAAGTTCCAGGTCTCCATCGGGAACGTGGGCAGCAGGGGCAGCCTGACCCCCGTCATGGACGAGATCGACAGGCCCGTCAGAGCCGCCATGTGAAACGCCGCGTAAAGGCCCGCGGCGATGGCGATGGCCGCGAACCTCCACCCCTCGAAGATGCGCCGGTTGCCCTCGACGACCTCTTCGTCGACGCCCTCGGCGATGTTGCGTTCTTCATCCGCTGTCGTCTGGGACATCTCGCTCCCCCTCCCAAGATGGTGATGGATCCGGGCCTGGTTGCCCGGGCCCGGATCCGGATGCTCGGGGGCGTCAGCCGCCGAAGACCATGTCGTCGGAAATCTCGACATCGGTGTTTTCGCGGAACCAGGCCGCGGCACCGGGGTGCCACGGCAGCACGGTGTTCTTCTCGGCGTTCTCGGCCAGCGTCGACTGGGCGGCACGGTGGATGTTCACCATGCGCTCGTTGTCGGACATGACCACGCCGACCACCTCTTTCACGAAGCTTTCGGGCAGGTCGCAGCTTGCGATCGCGAAGTTCCACATCGACACCGACCGCGCGGGCTCGGACAGGGTGGAATACGTATCGGCCGGGATCTCGAACTCCGAGACCGGGAACGCGTCCATCAGCTGCTGCTGCTCTTCCTCGGTGTAGGCGATGATGTTGACGTCGGTCTGCACCTCGAGCTGGCTCACAGCCGGCACCGGAATGCCCGCGGCAAAGGCGATCACGTCCAGAAGCCCATCCTGAAGCTGTCCGCCAAGGTCGGTCCAGCCGCCGTTGCGGCGTTCGTAGTTGACGCCGAGCGTGTCCATCATCCGCGGGAAGTAGGTGTCCGAGGTCGAGCCTGCCGGACCGAAGCCGATCCGCGCACCGTCGGGAATGTCCGAGATGCTTTCGATGCCGGACGAGCTGAGGGCGGTGACCGAGAAGGGCGTCTGGTACATCGGGAACATCGCGCAGGCGTTGGTCATCTCGAGACCGGGCGCGATCGGGTTGGAGCCCTCCATGCTTTCGCGTGCGGGGCCCAGGGTCGTCATCCCGAATGCCAGGTCCCCGGTGTGGACGAGCGCCATGTTCTGCATGGGGCCGCCGGTCACCTCGGCGCCGCCCGAAATTCCCAGCTCGTCGGCGACGAGGTTGGCCCAGCCAGACCCGTAGGCGAAGTAGGTGCCACCCTGGCTGGCGGTGCCGACGGTAAAGCTGGACGGCCAGTCCGTGCGATCCACGTCCTGCGCCGCGGCCGGAACGGCCAGCCCCAGCGCGAGCCCGCAGGTGGCCAGGATAGAAACGTGCGTGTTCATGTAGTCTCCTCCACTATCGACTGAGCTGCGCAGCATGCGCGCCTATGTCGCTACAGGGCTGATCAGACGAATAGCGGCCATGCAAAAACTGCAGGGCTCGTATTTCAAAGTATTCGCGCTGAAGAGGCCGGGACGTTTCCCGGCTCACCCATCCGGCGGATCCGGACGTGTAGAAATGCCTACACCGCGACCCTCCCGTCGGCCCAGCGGTGTCTTGCCTCGGGCGGCAGTTCCGGCGGGGCGCGCGTTAACTTCGGTAAACTTAGCGCGATTCGCCGACCATGATCCTCTGCGTCACCGGAGGACGGCAGAGGAATCTGCAGCCTCAGGCAGAGACGATGGCAGCTATGACCTCGATATCGAACGCGCGCCGCTTGTTCCGGTCGTCCCGCTCGTCCCGCGCGGTAATCTTGCGACCAAGACACCGGCACTGGTCGTTCGGTTGGACAGATAGGAGTCGCACAATCGGTCGTTTCGTCGAAGCCAAGCTCCAAAACGACGGGCCCAGTGCAGGGCCCAACTCTGGCCGGGACAGGAAGCGCGGGAAGTTCGGAGCGTCGGAATCACCGGTCACCCTTCCTGTGCAACCCGGTCTTCGTGGACGCCTCGTTCCGCGCCGACCGGAAAGGCAGCCTCAGCACGTCCTGCCTGCCAGCGCAGATCATGCCTCTCTGACGTTTGCCGCGATCTGAGCCCAGGCATTTCCCGTGCCGGGCCCGTCCCAATGCAGACCAGTACCGCAAGGGCGTATCACCCCCTGGCAACCGGCGCTGGAGGTTTCATCGCACCCGACCGTCACCCGAGACGAAGAATGGCCGCCTCAGGCAAAGGGCAGGACGGCGGGGTCAGGAAACAGTCCCGAGTGTCCTACCTTTTCTCGTCGGAAAATGGCGGAGGAGGTGGGATTCGAACCCACGGTACGCTTTCACGCACGGCGGTTTTCAAGACCGCTGCAATCGACCACTCTGCCACTCCTCCGCGGCGGCCGGACCGAACCCGGGGTGCCGCGGGCGTCTTGTGACACGAAAGCCGGCGGCGTTCCAGCGCCCGTCGCGGTCCGACCGCCAGCAGGGCGCTTTTCATGACGCGCCCGCGCCGTTAGACTTCGCCGCAACGAAAAGACCGAGGCATGGCGCGGCAATGATCCGCGCGGGGAGTGGGGATCATGATCAAGACTGGCGCGCTGGGACGGGCCGTGCTGCTGGCGGGGCTCGTGACCCTCGCGGCGTGCGAAGACGGCGGCGGACTGAAGCTGGGCCTCGGAGGCAGCGGCGACGACGACGCCGTGGCCACTGCACCCGCCACCCGAGCCTCGGTCGAGCGTGACGTCGAAGCGCCCGAGGTGTTCCAGGTGACCGACAGCGGGCTCTGGGACGGGCGCCCGTCGCTGGGCGGCGTCTGGGTCGCGCATCCGGAGGTCGACGAACCCGAGCGCGTGATCATCCGCAATCCGGCCAACGACAGCTTTGTCATCGGGGCCCTGTTCCGGCGCGAGCGCAACAACCCGGGGCCGGTGCTGCAAGTCTCCTCGGACGCCGCCGAGGCGCTGGGAATGATCGCGGGCCAGCCGCAGAAGCTGAACGTCACCGCCCTGCGCCGCGAAGAGACCGAGGCCCCGGTGCCCACCCCCGGCACCGCGCCGCAGGCGGTGGATCCCGACGACCCCGACGCGCCGGCGCCCGAAACCGCGCTGGCGGCGGCCGACACGATCTCGACCACCCCGCTCGACAGCGCGGGCAGTGCCCCGATGCCCGCGCCGACGCCCTCTGCCGCACCCGCGGCCGGAGCAACGTCGTCACTGTCGCGGCCGTTCATCCAGATCGGCATCTTCTCGGTCGAGCAGAACGCACAGAACGCGGCGGCCTCGCTGCGCAACATCGGCGTGACACCGACGGTGCGCACCCAGCAGCTTCAGGGCAAGTCCTATTGGCGCGTGGTCGCCGGACCGGCGACGACCGCGACCGAGCGTGACGCGCTTCTCGCGAAAGTGAAGGGGCTGGGCTACAACGATGCCTATTTCGTGGCAGACTAGGGTGCCCGCAGCACGTATCCCGGCCGCAAGAGGTCGGGCCACGGCTCTTCGCCACGGCCCGACCCGACGTGACCAGATCCGCCGCGGAGCCTCCGCGTGCCGCCAGACAACAGCAGGAGACGCCTCCAGATGATCGCGCTCGCCCGCCTTCTTTCCCTTGCCACGGTGATGGCCATGCTGGCCCTGCCCGCCCGGGCCGCCTTCGACACCCGCGCCGGCGCGGCCTGGGTCTACGACCTGACCACCGGCACCGTGCTGATGTCGAAAGAGGCAGACGTGCCGCTGCCGCCGGCCTCGATGTCGAAGCTGATGACGCTCAACATGCTGTTCGAGGCCCTGCGCGACGGTCGGGTGACGATGGAGACGCGCTTTGCCGTGTCGTCCAAGGCGCGGGCGATGGGCGGCTCGTCGATGTTCCTGAACGAAAACGACCGCCCCACGGTCGAGCAGCTCGTCCAGGGCATCATCGTGCAATCGGGCAACGACGCCTGCGTGGTGGTGGCAGAGGGCCTCGCCGGGTCCGAGGACGCCTTTGCCCGGCTGATGAACCAGCGGGCCGAGGATCTGGGGATGGACAATTCCACCTTCGCCAACGCCAGCGGCTGGCCGAACCCGAACCAGCGGATGAGCATGCACGACCTCGGCATCCTCGCCGTCCGCCTGATCGAGGGGTTCCCGGAATATTACGGCTATTTCGCGCAGAAGAGCTTTGAATTCGACGGCCGCGTGCCGACCAACCACAACAACCGCAACCCGCTACTGGGCCTGGGCATCGGGGCGGACGGGCTCAAGACCGGCCACACGCAGGAGGCGGGATACGGGCTTGTCGGTTCGGCCAGTCAGGGCACGCGGCGCATCGTCTTCGTGATCTCGGGCCTGCCGAACGAGACCGCGCGCGCCGAAGAGGCCGAGCGCATCGTATCCTGGGCCTTCCGCCAGTTCGTCGAGAAGACCGTGGTCAAAGAGGGTACCCGGATCACCACCGCCGATGTGTGGATGGGCGAACATCGCACCGTCGACCTGGTGGTACCCGAGCAGATTTCGCTGCTGCTGCCCGCCCTGCAGCAAGAGGCGATCACCGCGCAGGTGACCTATACCACCCCCTTCGAGGCGCCGATCGCCGAGGGGCAGGAACTGGGCGAGCTGGTGATCCCGCTGGACGGCCTGCCCGAAACCCGGGTGCCGCTGGTCGCCGCCCGCGCGGTGCCCAAGGGCGGGTTCGTCCCCCGGCTGAAGACCGCCGCAGGCGTGCTGATGCGCGATTGGGTCGGCGAAACGCCCGACCTCTGGTGATCCGGTGACGCGTCAGGCGATCAGCCGGGCCGGGGCACCCGCTCCGCGCTTCATCTCTTTCGAAGGCATCGACGGCTCGGGCAAGTCGACGCAGGCGCGGCGGCTGGCCGAAACCCTGCGCGCGGCCGGACACGAGGTCGTGCTGACGCGCGAACCCGGCGGATCGCCGGGGGCCGAGGAGGTTCGGCGCCTGCTGCTTGAAGGCGATCCAGACCGCTGGTCGGCCGAGACCGAGATCCTGCTTTTCACCGCCGCCCGGCGCGATCACCTGGAACGGACGATCCGGCCCGCGCTGGACCGCGGTGCGGTGGTGATCTGCGACCGCTTCGCCGATTCCACCCGGCTTTACCAGGGCGCGCGCGGCGACGACCTGCGCGACAAGGTCGATGCGCTGCACGCGCTGATGATCGGGGTCGAACCCGACCTGACCGTCCTGATCGACGTCGCCCCCGAAACCGGCCTCGCCCGCGCCGTGGCGCGTCACGGCGGCGAGATGCGTTTCGAAAGCTTCGGCGCCGAGCTGCAGCGCACCATGCGCGCCGGGTTCCTCGACCTGGCCGAGACGGCGCCCGGCCGCTTCGTGGTCTTCGACGGCGACACCGCGCCCGGGGACCTGGCCAAGCAGATCGGCGACCTCGTCCTGCCCCGCCTCGGCCGGGCTTCGGGCTCCCCCTCCGACACCCCCAGCACCCCGGACCGGGCATGAGCGACGAGGACATCCCCGAACCCGACCGCGTTCCCGGCGCGCCGCACCCGCGCGAGACGCGGGCGCTTTACGGTCAGGACGCCGCCGAAGCCGAATTCCTGCGCGCCTATGCCAGCGGACGGCTGCATCACGCGTGGCTGCTGACCGGCCCGCGCGGCGTGGGCAAGGCGACGCTGGCCTGGCGCATCGCGCGGTTCCTCCTGGCCCAGCCCGATGCGGGTCCCGGCCTTCCGGTCGCGCCCGAACCGCCCGCGACATTGGACGTGCCAGCCGACCACCCGGTCGCGCGGCGGGTGGCGGCACTGTCCGAACCGGGTCTGTTCCTCCTGCGACGCGCCTGGGACGACAAGGCCAAGCGGCTGAAACAGGTCATCACCGTGGACGAGGCGCGGCGCCTGCGCGGCTTCTTCTCCATGTCCTCGGCCGATGGCGGGCGGCGCGTTGTGATCGTCGACCCGGCGGACGAAATGAACCCCTCGGCGGCCAATGCCCTTCTGAAGGTGCTGGAGGAACCGCCCGCCCGCGCGACTTTCCTGCTGGTGTCGCACGCGCCCGACCGTCTGCTGCCCACGATCCGCTCGCGCTGCCGCACCCTGCGGCTGTCTCCCCTGCCCGTCCCGGATGTCGAGGCCGCTCTGGCCGCCGCGGGCTTCACGCCCGAGGACGGTGACGCCGCGCGCCTTGCCGCGCTCAGCCAGGGGTCGGTGGGCGAGGCGCTGCGGCTGCAGCAGCTGGACGGCCCCGACCTTTACGCCGACCTTGCCGCGACCCTGCACGAAGCGCCGCGGATGGACCGTCCCCGGGCGCTGAAGCTTGCCGACAGCATGGTGGGCCGCGATGCCGCGCCGCGCTTCGAACTGGCGCTTCACCTGATCGACACGCTGCTGGCCCGCCTCGCCCGCACCGGCGCGGGACTGCCACCGCCGGTCGAGGCCGTGCCGGGCGAGGCCGAGCTTCTGGCCCGCCTTGCGCCCGACCATGCGGCGGGGCGCATCTGGGCGGATCTCAGCCAAAGCCTGGGCGCGCGGGGTCGGCACGGGCGGGCGGTCAACCTTGACCCTTCCGCCCTTCTCCTCGATATGGTGCTCAGCATCAACGACACGGCGGCCAGAGCCGCCCCGCGCTGAGGTCACATGCCCGAACCCCGGATCACCGACAGCCACTGCCACCTCGATTTCCCCGATTTCGACGATGAGCGGCCGCAGGTGATCGCCCGCGCCCACGAGGCCGGCGTCGCCCGCATGGTGACGATCTGCACCCGCCTGCGCACCGAACCGCAGGTCCGCGCCATCGCCGAGGCCAACCCCACCGTCTTCTACGCCGCGGGCACCCACCCGATGAGCGCCGCGGAAGAGCCGATGGCTACGGCGGACGAATTGACGCAGATCGCCCGGCACCCCAAGATGGTGGGCATCGGCGAAACCGGGCTCGACTATCACTATACCGCCGAGACGGCTTCGGTGCAGCAGGAGTCCCTGCGCATCCATATCGAGGCCGCGCGCCGCACCGGCCTGCCGCTGATCATCCACGCCCGCGCGGCGGATGACGACATGGCCCGCATCCTGACCGAGGAACACCGCGCCGGCGCCTATTCCTGCGTCATGCACTGCTTTTCGTCGTCGCGCGCGCTGGCCGAGGCTGCGCTGGGCCTGGGGTTCTACCTGTCGATGTCCGGCATCTCGGCCTTTCCCAAAAGCGGCGAGCTGCGCGACATCTTCGCGGCAGCCCCGCTCGACCGGATCCTGGTCGAAACCGACAGCCCCTACCTTGCCCCCCCGCCGCATCGCGGCAAGCGCAACGAACCCGCCTACACCGCGCACACCGCGCGGGTGGGGGCCGAGGTCTTCGGGCTGGACTACGCCGAGTTCGCCGCCGCGACCGAGGCCAATTTCGACCGTCTCTTCACCAAGGTCGCCGCGTGGGAGCATGCGGCGTGAGCGGTGAGCTTCGCTTTACCATCCTGGGCTGCGGGTCCTCGGGCGGCGTGCCCCGGCTGGGCGGCCACTGGGGCGAGTGCGATCCCGCGGACCCCCGCAACGCGCGCCGCCGCTGCTCCATGCTGGTCGAACGCGAAACCGCGCAGGGCACCACGCGGGTCCTGATCGACACCTCGCCCGACCTGCGCGCCCAGCTTCTGGATGCCGGCGTGGGCGAGCTCGATGCCGTGGTCTACACCCATTCCCACGCCGACCACGTCCACGGGCTGGACGACCTGCGCATGGTCGTCTTCAACACCCGGCAGCGGCTGTCGGTCTGGGCCGACGCCGACACCCGCGACAGCCTGCTGGGCCGCTTCGGCTATGCCTTCGTGCAACCCGAAGGGTCGAGCTATCCGCCGATCCTCGACATGAACCTGATCGACGGCGACGTGACCGTGACCGGGGCGGGCGGCGATATCGCGCTGACGCCCTTCCGCGTGTCTCACGGCGCGATCGACGCGCTGGGGTTCCGGGTCGCGGGGCTTGCCTACCTGCCCGACGTGGCGCAGATCCCCGACGCGGCATGGCCCGCGCTGCAGGGGCTTGACTGCTGGGTTGTGGACGCGCTGCGCCGGACGCCGCACCCGACGCATTCGCACCTCGCCCAGACGCTCGACTGGATCGACCGGGTGGCGCCGGCCCGTGCGGTGCTGACGAACATGCATATCGACATGGATTACGCGACGGTCGCGGCCGAGACGCCCGACCACGTCACCCCCGCTTTCGACGGGATGGTGATCGCCTACCCGCTCTGATGCAGGCGCTGATCGAAGTCATCCTGCCCGTCTTTCTGGTCATCGGCTTCGGCTACGTCGCGGTGTGGCGCCGTCTCTTCGACGACAGCGCCGTCGCGGGGCTGATGCGGTTCACCCAGAACTTCGCGATCCCCTGCCTGCTGTTTCGTGCCATCTCGACGCTCGACCTGGGGCAGGAATTCGCGCCGAACCTGCTGGCGTCGTTCTATGCCGGGGCGGCGGCGGGGTTCGTCGCGGGGCTTGTCGGCGGGCGGTTCCTCTTTCACCGCAGCTGGGAGGACGCGGTCGCTTTCGGCTTTTGCGGCATGTTCTCCAACTCGGCGCTTCTGGGGCTCCCCATCGCCGAACGCGCCTTCGGGACTGACGCGCTGCGCTACAACTATGCCATCATCGCGATCCACTCGCCCGTCTGCTACGGCGTGGGCGTCACGGTGATGGAGATGGTGCGCAACCGCGGGGGGCGGCTGCGCGACACCGCGCGGCGGATCGTCGGATCGATGCTGCACAACGCGCTGGTGATCGGCATCGGCCTGGGGTTCGTGGTCAACCTCTCGGGGCTGGACATGCCCGGAATCGTCACCGACGCCATCGACCTGATGGTCCGCGCGGCGATCCCCGCGGCGCTCTTCGGTCTTGGCGGGGTGCTCTATCGCTACCGGCCCGAGGGCGATCTGCGCGCGATCCTGTGGGTCTGCCTGTGTTCGCTGATCGTCCATCCCATGGTCACCTACGGACTGGGCCGGGCCTTTGGGCTGGGCGTGGACCCGATGCGCGCCGCGGTCATCACCGCGGCGATGGCGCCGGGGGTGAACACCTACATCTTTGCCAACCTCTACGGGACGGCCCGCCGCGTCGCGGCCTCGGGCGTGCTGGTCGGCACCGGCGCGTCGATCCTGTCGGTCTGGCTGTGGCTGACGATCCTGCCCTGAAACCGGCAGGCCTGGCGTCTGGGGACAAGCCATCCCCCGCCCGCAGGCGGCCGCGCAAGGATCGCGGTCCGAACCGGTTGGATCATGGTGGGCGATGACGGGCTCGAACCGCCGACATTCTCGGTGTAAACGAGACGCTCTACCAACTGAGCTAATCGCCCCCGCCTGTCCCATAGCCGCCCCGGTGCCCCGATGGCAAGACCGGGGGCGCCCTGCCCGAACGGCAGGCGGCGCGGGCGTCTATCCCGGTCTCCGGCCCCCGGAGCGGCCACGCGCCCCGGAACGCTTGACCGCGGCGCGGCAGAAGAGTACCCAGCCCCTCGCGCGGGTATGATGTAATGGTAGCCTGTCAGCTTCCCAAGCTGAACGCGCGGGTTCGATTCCCGCTACCCGCTCCAATCCGACATGATCGCCCCTTCCCACCGCGGGTCCGCGCCTCCATATTTCCCGTGCAAGGGATAATCGGAGAAGGACGGCTGGCATGCCATTGGACAGGTTCGTGCTGATCCTCGTGATCGCGATCGCGGCCGCAGGTGCCACGATCTGGCTTGGCGCCGTCGTCTCGGCCTCCTTCGTCGCCACGCCCGTCGCGGCGCTGGCCCTGATTCCGGCTTTGCTGATCCTCTACCTGCTATGGCGTGTCCTTTCGGACCGTCTGCGCAATTCGGAGGATGATCACTACGACCGGATCGACCGGTAGGGGCCCCGCATGATCCTGGTGACCACCGAGACCATTCCGAACCGCGACATAGCCGAGGCGCTTGGCCTCGTGCGTGGATCGACAGTGCGGGCCAAGCATGTGGGCAGCGATATCGTCGCCAGCCTGCGCAACCTCGTCGGTGGCGAGGTGCGGGAATACGCCCAGCTTCTGACTGCCGCCCGCGAACAGGCGCTCGACCGCATGGCCGAGGATGCGCGGCGGCTGGGTGCCGATGCCGTTGTCGGCGTGCGGCTGGAAACCTCGACCATCACACAGGCGGCGTCCGAGGTTCTGGCTTACGGCACCGCCGTCCGGCTGGAGCGGTAGCGGCGTGGACGATGCCGATCTTCTGCGCAACGGGCTGGCCGCGCCGGACCGGCCGGGCCGGGTGCTGTTCCTGGCCTGCGGAGCCCTGGCGCGCGAGATCCTCGCGCTGATCGAGCTGAACGGCTGGGATCACGCAGATCTGGCCTGCCTGCCCGCGATCCTGCACAATCACCCCGACCGCATCGCCCCCGCGGTTGCAGACGCAGTGCAACGGCACCGCGAGCACTATGCGCGGATCTTCGTCGTATATGCCGATTGCGGGACGGGCGGCGCGCTGGCGCGGGTCTGCGAGGGGATGGGGGTCGAGATGCTGGCAGGCCCGCATTGCTACAGCTTCTTTTCGGGCGACGCCGCCTTTGCCGCCCGCGCGGAAGAAGAGTTCACCGCCTTCTACCTGACCGATTTTCTGGTCCGCCAGTTCGACGCCTTCGTGATCCGCCCCCTCGGGCTGGATCGGCACCCCGAGCTGCGGGACGCCTATTTCGGGCATTACGAAAAGCTGGTGCATCTGGCGCAGGCCGAGGATGCGACGCTCGACGCCCGCGCCCGCGATGCCGCCGCGCGGCTTGGGCTGGCGCATGAGCGGCGGTTCACCGGGTACGGAGACTTGGCGCCTGCCTTGGCCCGGCAGGTCTGACACGCGCCCGGCCGGATTATTGGGCGATACCGAAGCAGCGGCGGCGAAAGGCCCCGGTCTCAGGCCGCGGTGCGGGCGGCGACATCGCGGATGCGGGCGATCATCGCGCGCACCCCGTTCGACCTTTGCGACGACAGGTGCTCGTCCAGGCCCAGGCGGGCCAGTTCCGCCTGCGCGTCGATCGCCCCGACCTCGCCCACCGGCACGCCGGAATAAAGCGCCTTGAGCACTGCGATCAGCCCCTTGACGATCATCGCGTCACTGTCGCCCTGGAACCCGAAGCGGGCGGAGGGACCCTCGCCCTCGATCTCGGGCAGGATCCAGACCTGGCTGGCGCAGCCGTCGACCTTGGTCGCGGGCACCTGGAACGCGGGGTCGAGCCCGGGCATGTCGCGGCCCAGCTCGATCACGTAGCGATAGCGGTCCTCCCAGTCGTCGAGGAACTCGAAGGTGTCGGCAATCTCTTCAAAGGCTTCGGTGGCCATGGCAGCGCGCTCCCGCATCGGGGTCCGGGATCTTGGATCCGTGTCTGGCCCCTGACCTAGGCGGAGCGGTCTCGCAGGGCAAGGCCCGCCACCGGTTGCACACATGTGGCTGGAGCTTGAGGCACGGCCCACCGGTCGAACGCGCTCAGGCGCCTAACCCGGGCAAGGGAGAGGGCAGAGGCAAAGCCGAGCAGCGGCAGGGATCGCGTTGCCTGCCCCGGACGACTGCAATGGCCCCCACCCACCGGGCGACCGCGGCAGAGCGCCCTCGTCCCCTGCGCAGGCTTTTCAAGCCGCGCGGATTCGGCTAACCCCATGGCGCGATCCAGGGGTGGAAAAGAAGGAACGGCGCATGCGTAACGTGATCCTGGCGGCAAGCATCGCGGGCCTCTTGATCGGCTGCGGTCGCGTGGCCGAGTCGCGCCTCAACCCCTTTACGTGGTTCGGCGGCAGCAGCACGGCCAGCGCGGTCCCCGCCAGCACGGCGGCGCCCGAGGCCGATCCGCGCCCCGTGATGGACCAGATTTCGTCGCTTACGATCGACCGCACCCCCGGTGGGGCCATCCTGCGCGCCACCGGCGTGCCGCCGACACAAGGGTACTGGGAAGGCGCGCTGATCCCTGTCGAGACGGCGGAACCGGGCGTGCTGTCCTACACCTTCCGCGCCGCGCCGCCGCCCGAACCGACGCGGGTGTCGACGCAGGCCTCGCGCGAGGTCGTGGTCGGGCTGTTCCTCAGCAACCAGACGCTGGCCGGTGTCAGCGAGATCAACGTCGCCGCCGCGCGCAACGGCCTCGCCGTCCGGCGCTGAGGCGCCACGCGTGGGGGGCGCAACGGATCGCCCTCCGCACATCACAGGTGCCGCGTGATCCCGATGCCCGGTGGCCGTCGTGGCGCCCGGACAGGGCCGGGCCACCGCCCTCACCGTCTGCCGCCGAACTCTCCGATCACGGCGAGATCGCCGAAGCGGGACCCGGCCGTGCCTTCGAGCGCACCGCCCGCGTACCCCGCCCCGGTCCCGTAGAACGCCCCGCCGGCATCAAGATCAAAGTCCAGCGCGCCCACCCGATCGGTCAGCGTGCCCTCCACATCGGCGACGAAGACCGGGCCGGCGGCCGGATCTGCCCCGGCGATGACCTCGCCGTTGCGGATCTCAAGATCGCCAGCCACCGGCACATCGTCGCTGCGGCGGAAATTTTCCATCCGGCCGCGCACGTCCCCGGCGCCGAAATCAACCACCAGCTGCATGTCCGCGTTCAACCGGCCCTCGGCCTCGACCGGGCCAGACAGCTGCATTTCGGCGAACCCCGCGTAGACCCCCTGCCCGCCCGAGGGCAGGTCCGACGGCGCCAGGGCGACACCCCCTGTGTCCCGTTGCAGGTCAGCGCGCAGCGCGGCGATCCGGTCCGCCCGCGCATCATAGCTGAGATCGGGGTCGAACACGTCGCCACCGCCATCGTCACCATCGCCGCCAGTCCCGCCATCGCCCGGACCGTCCGGGCCGGGCGGCGTGTCAGTCTGACCGCCGCCACCACCACAGGCCGCAAGGGACACGAGCAGGCCGAAGAGCAGAAGCAATCGTCGCATGGGGATGCCTTTCCGGGTCATGGCGTCGGCCCCGAGGATTGCCTGCTGTGGTTAAGCAAGGATTAACGGCACCCCGGCCCCACCGCGCGCTCAGCCAATTGCGCGGGGCCGGGCGCACCGCTATATGCCGTGCATGCTAGACCGTCTTTCCAACGCCCCCGAACTTCCGCCCGAAATCGCGCGGCGTCGCACCTTTGCGATCATCTCGCACCCCGATGCGGGCAAGACCACGCTGACCGAGAAGTTCCTGCTGTTCGGCGGCGCGATCCAGATGGCCGGACAGGTCCGCGCCAAGGGCGAGGCGCGGCGCACGCGCTCGGACTTCATGGCGATGGAAAAGGACCGCGGCATCTCGGTCTCGGCATCGGCCATGTCCTTCGATTACCGCAACTTCCGGTACAACCTGGTCGACACGCCCGGCCACTCGGATTTTTCCGAGGATACGTATCGCACGCTGACCGCGGTCGATGCCGCGATCATGGTGATCGACGGGGCCAAGGGCGTGGAAAGCCAGACCCGCAAGCTGTTCGAGGTCTGCCGCCTGCGCGACCTGCCGATCCTGACCTTCTGCAACAAGATGGACCGCGAAAGCCGGGACACTTTCGACATCGTCGACGAGATCCAGGAAAACCTGGCCATCGACGTCACCCCCGCCTCCTGGCCCATCGGCCGCGGGCGTGAATTCGTGGGCTGCTACGACATGCTGCACGACCGGCTCGAGCTGATGGACCGGTCCGACCGCAACCGCGTTGCCGAATCGATCAAGATCGCCGGGCTCGACGACCCCAAGCTGGCCGAGCACGTGCCGGCCAACCTTCTGGAGCAGCTGCGCGAAGAGCTTGAGATGGCGCGCGAATTGTTGCCACCCTTCGACCGGCAGGCGTTCCTGGACGGGACGCTGACGCCGATCTGGTTCGGCTCGGCGATCAACTCCTTCGGGGTGAAGGAACTGATGGACGGCATCGGCGAATTCGGTCCCGAACCGCAGGTGCAGTCGGCCCAGCCGCGGCAGATCTCGCCGGACGAAAAGAAGGTGTCGGGCTTCGTGTTCAAGGTGCAGGCCAACATGGACCCCAAGCACCGCGACCGCGTGGCCTTCGTGCGCCTGGCCTCGGGCCATTTCGAACGCGGGATGAAGCTGACGCACGTGCGGTCGAAGAAGCCGATGGCGATCTCGAACCCCGTGCTGTTCCTGGCCGCCGACCGCGAACTGGCGGAAGAGGCCTGGGCCGGCGACATCATCGGCATCCCGAACCACGGCCAGCTGCGCATCGGCGACACGCTGACCGAAGGCGAGGCGCTTCGCGTCACCGGCATCCCCTCATTCGCGCCGGAACTGCTGCAGAACTGCCGTGCGGGCGACCCGATGAAGGCCAAGCACCTCGACAAGGCGCTGATGCAATTCGCCGAAGAGGGTGCGGCCAAGGTGTTCAAGCCGATGCTCGGCTCGGGCTTCATCGTGGGTGTCGTTGGGCAGCTGCAGTTCGAGGTTCTGGCCAGCCGGATCGAGATGGAATACGGCCTGCCCGTTCGGTTCGAACCGTCGCAGTTCACCTCGGCCCGCTGGGTGTCGGGCCCGAAGGACAAGGTCGACCGCTTCGTGCAGGCCAACAAGGGTCACATCGCGCAGGACAACGACGGCGACGTCGTGTTCCTGACCCGCCTGCAATGGGACATCGACCGGATCGAACGCGACCACCCCGAGCTGACGCTGACCGCGACCAAGGAAATGATGGTCTGACACCCCCTCCGGACCGGCGCGCACTGACCCCATGGTCGAGTCGCGTTGACCGAAGGGCCGGTTTGCAGTAGTCAAGCCGCGCACGGGCCGCCAAACACTGGCGGATGCGGCCATCCGGGCCGCGCCCCGAACAGACGCACGGGCCGATGGTGAGGTCCGTAAAACGAACGGACATCACATGACCCAATTCAGCGACCTCAATCTCGACCCCAAGGTGCTCAAGGCGATCGACGAGGCGGGCTATACCACGCCCACCCCGATCCAGTCCGGCGCCATTCCCGCCGCCCTGCGTGGGCAGGACGTGCTGGGCATCGCCCAGACCGGCACCGGCAAGACCGCCAGCTTCACGCTGCCGATGATCACCCTTCTAGGCAAGGGCCGGGCCCGGGCGCGGATGCCGCGCAGCCTGGTCCTGGCGCCGACGCGGGAACTGGCGGCACAGGTGGCCGAGAACTTTGACACCTATGCCAAGTATACCAAGCTGACCAAGGCGCTGCTGATCGGCGGCGTCAGCTTCAAGGAGCAGGATCAGCTGATCGACAAGGGCGTCGACGTCCTGATCGCGACGCCGGGCCGGCTGCTCGACCACTTCGAGCGCGGCAAGCTTCTGCTGACCGGCGTGCAGGTCATGGTCGTGGACGAAGCCGACCGGATGCTCGACATGGGGTTCATTCCCGACATCGAACGCATCTTTTCGCTGACGCCCTTCACCCGGCAGACGCTATTCTTCTCGGCCACCATGGCGCCCGAGATCGAGCGCATCACCAACACCTTCCTGTCCGCGCCCGAACGGGTCGAGGTCGCGCGCCAGGCCACCGCCTCGGAGACGATCGAGCAGAAGGTGGTGATGTTCCGCGGGTCGCGCCGTGACCGCGCCGCATCCGAGAAACGCGCCTTGCTGCGCCGGATGATCGACGACGAAGGCGACAAATGCTCGAACGCGATCATCTTCTGCAACCGCAAGTCCGACGTCGACATCGTCGCGAAAAGCCTGTCGAAATACGGCTACGACGCCGCGCCGATCCACGGCGACCTCGAACAGTCGCAGCGGACGCGGACGCTTGAGGGCTTCCGCGAGGGGCGGCTGCGGTTCCTCGTCGCCTCCGACGTCGCGGCGCGCGGGCTGGACGTGCCGGCGGTCAGCCATGTGTTCAACTTCGACGTGCCCTCCCATGCCGAGGATTACGTGCACCGGATCGGTCGCACCGGCCGGGCAGGACGTGATGGCAAGGCGATGATGATCTGCGCGCCGTCGGACGAAAAGAACCTCGAAGATATCGAGCGGCTGATCGACAAGCCGGTGCCGCGGATGGAGAACCCGCTGGGCGCCGCCGCCCCTGCCCCGACCGCCGAGGAAGCGCCCGCAGATACCGCTGCTGAGGCGAAGCCCGCCCGCCGCAGCCGGTCGCGCCGCAAGTCCGAAAAGCCCGCGGCGGCACAGGCCGAGGGCCAGGCGACCGAGACGCCCGCCGCCGAAAAACCTGCTGCCGAAAAACCTGCCACCGACAAACCTGCCAAGGATGCGCCTGTCGAGGACGCGGCAGCCGCGGACACGCCGGCAGAAACTGCCCCGACCGCGCCCGAAAAACCGGCCCGCGCCGAAACGGCCACGGCCAAGCCCGAGGGCAAATCCGAAGGCGGCGGACGTGGCAAAAGCTCGAACCGGTCGCGCCGCGGCAAGGATCGGGACGACGCCGTCGTCGGCCTGGGCGATCACCTGCCCCAGTTCATCGCCATGAGCTTTGACGAACGCCGCACCGGCTAAACCGCGCGCGCGCTTCGCAACACAAAAAAAGGCGGGCCCGGGGGCCCGCCTTTTTCATGTCTGCGATGTCCCTGTCACGGGACCGCCCGTCGTGGACAGACGGCCCGGGGACAGGCCTCAGGCGACCTTGAGGTCCATCGTGATCTCGGCGGTAAGAAGCTTGGACACCGGGCAGTTGGCCTTGGCGCCTTCGGCCGCTTCGCGCACCTGTTCTTCGGTCGCGCCGGGCACGCTGGCGGTCACGTCCAGGTGCACCTTGGTGATCGCGAAGCCTTCGCCCTGCTGTTCAAGCGACACGGTCGCGGTCGTCTCGATGTTGTCCGGCGTCAGGTCGCTTTGCCCCAGCACCATCGAAAAGGCCATCGAGAAACAGCTCGCATGGGCCGCGCCGATCAGCTCTTCGGGGTTGGTGCCGCGCTCACCCTCGAACCGGGTGTTGAACCCATAGGGCTGATCGCTCAGCACGCCGGTTTCGGTCGAGACGTGCCCTTTGCCTTCCTTGAGGCTGCCCGTCCACTTCGCGGATCCGTTCTTCTTGATCATGTTCTCTCTCCTTCATCGGAAATCGTTACTCGCCCCGCGACCTAGCGGTCCGCGGGGCGGCGTCACCCCCTGAAGGCGAGATTTCCCTACGACAGGCGAGAGACCACGACCGTGACCTCGGGCTTGCGCCCGATCTCGTCGTTGGCGCCGGTGCGGGCGATCCGTTTCAGCCCGTCCTCGAGCTTTGCATCGTCCAGCAACGTCTTGTCGTCCGCGCGGCCCAGGAACTGGGTCAGATCGGCCTCGAGCACCTCGGCCAGCGCGGTGCCCGACCGGCCGGTTTCCGGCAGGCCCATCAGCTCGACCCAGGGTTCGCCCAGGGGCGTGTCGTCTTCGTCCATGATCAGCGTCACGATGACGTGGCCGTTCAGCGCCATGCGGATCCGGTCGCGGACGATCCCGTCCAGCGCGCCGATCTGCACCGACCCGTCAAGGTAGGTGCGGCCCGTATCGACGTATTCGACGATCTCGGGCTGGTTGCCCGACAGCGACCAGCAGGTGCCGTTGGGGGCCAGGAGTCCCTTGCGGTCCGCAGCCTGAGCCAGCTTAACGTGTTCGCGCAGGTGGCGGTGTTCGCCGTGCATGGGAATCACCAGCTGCGGCTGGGTGATCTGGTGCATCGCCTCGAGGTCGGGGCGGTTGGCGTGGCCCGACACGTGATAAAGCCCGCCCGTGTCGTCGACGACATCGACGCCCATCTCGGAAAACGCGTTCATGATCCGGGCGACTTCGCGTTCATTGCCCGGGATCGTCTTGGACGAGAACAGGAAGGTGTCGCCCTCCTGCATCTTGAGGCCAAGGTACTTGCCCCGGGCCAGCTGGGCCGAGGCCGCGCGGCGTTCGCCCTGGCTGCCGGTGACGATCAGCATCAGGTTCTCGCGCGGGATGTCGCGGGCATCCTCGGGCGTCACGGTGCCGGGAAAATCGGACAGGATGCCGGTTTCCAGCGCCGCCTCGACCATCCGGCGCATGGCGCGCCCCAGAAGACAGACAGACCGGCCCGCGCGGGTCGCGGCCTCGGCCAGCGTCTTCACCCGCGCGATGTTGCTGGCGAAGGTCGTCGCCACCACCATGCCGGGCTGCGCGGCGACCAGACGCTCGATCTCGGGTCCCACGGTGCTCTCCGACCGTCCGGCATGGTGGCTGAAGACGTTGGTCGAATCGCAGACCAGCGCATGCACGCCGTCGCGCGCGACCTCGGACCAGAGCGCGCGGTCGAACGCCTCGCCCACCACCGGGCTTTCGTCGATCTTGAAATCACCGGTATGGATCACCCGGCCCGCCGGGCTGTCGATGACCAGGGCCGAGCTTTCGGGGATCGAGTGCGAGATCGGCAGAAAGCCCACGGTGAAGGGCCCCACCGTCTGGGTTGCGGGCCAGGCGTTGGCGACCTTCAGGATTTCGGTCGAATGGCCGTGCTCGGTCAGTTTCCGCGCGGCGATGTTGGCGGTGAAGGCCCGCGCATAAACAGGCGCGCGCAGGCGGTCCCAGAGGTGGCCCAGGGCGCCCACGTGGTCTTCGTGCGCATGGGTGATGAAGATGGCATCCAGGCGGTCGGCCCGCTCGGCCAGCCACGCGATGTCGGGGAATATCAGGTCGACGCCGGGCGTCGTGTCCATGTCCGGAAACGTGACGCCGATATCGACGAGGATATAGCGTTCGGCACCGGGTGCACCGTAGCCGTAGACATAGGCGTTCATGCCGATCTCGCCGGCGCCGCCAAGGGGAAGATAGATCAGCCGTTCGGGCGTCATGGAGCGTCCTTGTTATGGGCGTGGATGACCGTAAGGCCATGGATCGTCAGGTCGTCCTCGATCCGGTCAAAGAGCACATCGCCCTGTGCGAAGAGAGGCGCAAGCCCCCCAGTCCCGATAATCGTCATCTTGCGGTCGTATTCGGCGCGAATCCGGTCACAGATCCCGCGGACCAGGCCGACATACCCCCAGAAAACACCCGATTGCATGCAGGCGACGGTGTTGGTTCCGATCACCGCCTGCGGCTTGGTCACATCCACGTGCGGAAGGGCCGCGGCCGACTGGTGCAGCGCCTCGAGGCTGAGGTTGACGCCCGGCGCGATGACGCCGCCGACATAGGCCCCGTCCTCGGCCACGACGTCGAAGGTCGTCGCCGTGCCGAAATCGACCACCACCAGATCGCCGCCGTGCCTGTCATAGGCGCCTGCCGTGTTGACCAGCCGGTCGGGCCCGACCTGCGTGCCGGCATCCACACGCGGCGCCACGGGAAGCGCGCAGTCGGGCTTGCCCACAACCAGCGGGCGGCAGTTGAAATAGCGGTCGGCCAGAACACGCAGGTTGAATACCACGCGCGGGACGGTGGACGAGATGATGACCTCGTCGATTTCGACGTCGATCTTGCGAAACGTCATCAGCGACGTCAGCCAGACGAAATACTGGTCCGCCGTGCGCTGCCACTCGGTCGAGGTGCGCCAGACGGCCAGGAACCGGGTGCCGTCCCAGATCGAGAATACGGTGTTGGTGTTGCCGCAATCGATGGCAAGAAGCATGCGCGCGCTCCGGGCTAGAAGTAGATCTCGGCTGCGGGGATCAGCTTCGGCCCGTCTTCGGTTTCAAGCACCAGCTGACCGGCATCGTCGATCGTTTCGAACCGGCCGATGACCTCGCCCTGCGAGGTGCGCGCCGTGATGATCTCGCCCAGCCGAGCTGCGTGGCGCAGCCAGCTTTCACGGATCGGCTCGAACCCCAGTTGGGTCAGGATATCCTCCTGCGTGGCATAGAACCCCGCGAGGCGGACCAGAAGCTGCTCGGGGTCGATCCGGATATCCGTCTGCTCGGCCACCGACACGGGCGGAAAGGCGGCATCGCGGATCTCGGTCGGCGCGGCCGTCAGGTTGACGCCGATGCCGATGGCCAGCCAGTCGACCTGCCCGCCCTTCCCCGCGCTTTCCAGAAGGATGCCGGCGACCTTGCCCTGATCCAGCAGCACGTCGTTGGGCCATTTCAGCGACAGCCGGGTGCGGTCGACATACAACGCCAGCGCCTCGAACAGCGCGACGCCCGCCATGAACCCGCGCAGGGCCGCCCAGCCGGGCACCCCGCCCGGGCGCATCACCAGCGTCGCGGCGAAGTTGCCCGGCGGCATGGACCAGCGGTTGCCCCGGCGGCCACGCGGCGCGGCCTGTTCATGCGCGAGGATCCAGGTCGGATAATCGAGCTCGGGCGCCATCCGCGCCGCCTCGGCATTGGTGCTGTCGACGCTGTCGAGAACGACGCGACCGTAGCGTTCAGGCCAGGGCGGTTCAGTTGACAAGGGTCGCCGCCGCGGCGGCTGCGGCCCCTTCGATCCCGAAGAGATTGACGACGCCCAGCACCATGATCGCGGCCGACGCCATCAGGAACGTCCACAAAAGGGGCGATTGCGCCGTATCGAGCGTTTCGCCCTCTTCGCCGAAATACATGTAGAACACGATCCGCAGGTAGTAATAGGCCGCGATGACCGAGGCGATGACGCCCAGGATCGCCAGCCAGCCGAGACCCGACTGCACGGCCGCGGACAGCACGTAGAACTTCCCGAAGAAGCCGACGAGCGGCGGCACGCCGGCCATGGAGAACATCAGCACCAGCATCGCCAGCGCCCGCAGCGGTTCCCGGCGTGAGTACATGTTGAGCGACCGGATATCGACCACCGGCTTGCCGTCCCGCTCCATCGTCAGGATGAAGGCGAAGGTGCCAATGTTCATCACGACGTAGATCGCCATGTAGACCAGCATAGCCTGAACGCCGAACGCCGTGCCCGAGGCGAGCCCCATCAGGGCAAAGCCCATGTGGTTGATCGAGGAATAGGCCATCAGCCGCTTGATGTTGGTCTGCCCAATCGCCGCCACAGCGCCGAGGAACATGGACGCGACCGAGATCAGCGCGATGATCTGTTGCCAGTCGCCGACCACACCGCCGAAAGCGTCATGGACGACGCGGGCGAAAAGCGCCATCGCCGCAACCTTGGGCGCGGTGGCGAAGAAGGCGGTGACCGGCGTGGGCGAGCCTTCGTAGACGTCAGGCGTCCACATGTGGAAGGGCGCGGCAGAGACCTTGAACGCCAGACCCGAGGCAATGAAGACCAGGCCGAAAATCAGGCCCAGCGGGGCGTCGTTGCCGACAGCGACGATGATGCCCGAGAACAGCGTCGTGCCCGAAAAGCCGTAGGTCAGCGATGCGCCGTACAGGAGCAGACCCGAGGACAGCGCGCCGAGCACGAAGTACTTCAGCCCCGCCTCGGTCGACTTGACGCTGTCGCGACGCAGCGAGGCCACGACGTAAAGCGCGAGCGACTGAAGTTCGAGCCCCATGTACAGCGTCATCAGGTCGCCGGCCGAGACCATGACCAGCATGCCCACGACACCCAGCGATACCAGCACGGGATATTCGAACCGCAGCAGATCGCGGCGGGCCATGTACCCCTCGCTCATCACTAGGACCGAGGCCGCCGAGAGCAGGATCGTCACCTTGGCGAAGCGCGCGAAGGCGTCGGAGATGAACAGACCATCGAATGCCGGGCGGGTGCCGCCGGGCGCCAGCCCGATCCAGCCTGCGAGGATCACGAACACCGCCGCCGTCAGCCAGACGAGCGTCGGCGCCAGCTTGTCCTTGCCGGTATAGACGCCGACCAGAAGCGCCAGCATCGCGTAGACGGCGAGGCTGATCTCCGGCAGCAGGATCGAAAAATCGGCAGAGGTCATCATGTGGCGGCGCCTCTCAGTTCTGGGCCAGGCGGGTGGCGGCTTCGGCGTCGGCCTGCGCGGTCTCGTAGTCGGAGACCAGCGTTTCGACCGACGGGCCGATGATATCGGTGACAAGGGCGGGGTAGACACCCAGCAGGAGGGTCATCGCGACGAGCGGGGCAAAGATCCACTTCTCACGCCGCGACATGTCCGTGATCGACTTGAGGCTTTCCTTGATCAGGTCGCCCATGACGACCCGACGATACAGCCACAGCCCATAGGCGGCGGACAGGATCACCCCGGTCGTCGCCACGAAGGCGACCCAGGTATTGGCCTGGAAGATGCCCATGAGCGTCAGGAATTCACCCACGAACCCGCTGGTGCCCGGCAGCCCGACATTGGCCATGGTGAAGAGCAGGAAAATCATTGCGTAGGCCGGCATCCGGTTCACCAGACCGCCGTAGGCGTTGATTTCGCGCGTGTGCATCCGGTCGTAGACCACGCCGACGCAGAGAAAGAGCGCGCCCGAGATGAAGCCGTGGCTGATCATCTGAAAGATCGCGCCGTCCAGCCCCTGCTGGTTGGCGGAAAAGATCCCGGCGGTGACGTAGCCCATGTGCGCGACCGAGGAATAAGCGATAAGCTTCTTCATGTCGCTCTGCGCCAGCGCGACGAGGCTGGCATAGACGATGGCGATGGCCGACATCCATAGCACCAGAGGCGCCAGCAGGTCAGAGGCGACGGGGAACATCGGTAGGCTGAACCGCAGGAACCCGTAGCCGCCCATCTTCAGCAGGATCGCGGCCAGAACCACCGACCCGGCGGTGGGCGCCTGCACGTGTGCGTCGGGCAGCCAGGTATGCACCGGCCACATCGGCATCTTGACCGCGAAGCTGGCGAAGAAGGCCAGCCACAGCAACGTCTGCATGCCCCCGGGCACGTCGACGCCCAGAACCGAGATCGGCAGCGACGGGAAAGCATGGCTGAGCAGCGCGACATTGTCCGCCCCACAGGCGCCGATGCAGGTCGTGCCGGCCTCGGCATACATGGCGATCATCGCCACCAGCATCAGGACCGAGCCGAGGAAGGTGTAGAGGAAGAACTTGAACGCCGCGTAGATCCGGTTTTGTCCGCCCCAGATGCCGATGATCAGGAACATCGGGATCAGGCCCGCCTCGAAGAACAGGTAGAACAGCACCATGTCGAGCGCGACGAAGACGCCCAGCATCAGGCTTTCCAGCACCAGGAAGGCGATCATGTATTCCTTCACCCGCACGGTCACGTCCCAGCAGGCGAGGATGACGAGCGGCATCAGGAAGGTCGTCAGCATCACGAAGAGGATCGATATCCCGTCGACGCCGACGCGGTAGGACATGCCCAGGATCCAGTCCCGCTCTTCCACGAACTGGAAGCCGGGGGCGGAGGGGTCAAAGCCTGCGAGCAGGAACAGCGACAGAAGGAAGCTGGCCGTCGTGGCGATCAGCGCCAGCCACTTGGCATTGGCCCGTGCCGCGTCGTCGTCGCCCCGCAGGAAGAGGGCGAGGATGATCGCCGCGACAAGCGGCAGAAAGGTAACGATTGAGATCAGGCTGTCCATTTACTCGGCTCCGCCCGTAAGCGTCATCCACGTGATCAGGACCGCGATCCCGAGCACCATGGCAAAGGCATAGTGGAAGAGGTACCCCGACTGACCCCGACCGGCGAGACGGGTGAGCCAGGGCACGAAGCCCATGGCGATCCCGTTGATCGTCCCGTCGATCACGCCGCCATCGCCGCGCCGCCACAGCACCGACCCGAGGCGGCGCACCGGGCGCACGAAGATGTGGTCGTAAAGCTCGTCGAAATACCACTTGTTGTAGAGGAAACTGTGCAGCGGCCTCTGGCTGGCCGCCACCCGCGCGGGCAGGCCCGGACGGAAGATGTACATCGCGAAGGCCAGAAGGAAGCCTGCGAGCATGGCGACGAAGGGCGACACCTTGACCCAGACCGGGGCGTGGTGGGCGT
This sequence comes from Mesobaculum littorinae, assembly GCF_004011175.1. GTDB lineage: Bacteria > Pseudomonadota > Alphaproteobacteria > Rhodobacterales > Rhodobacteraceae > Tranquillimonas > Tranquillimonas littorinae. Next base: position 108,358 of record NZ_RQXX01000005.1, read on the forward strand.
TGTCCATCACGTGGTTGTCGGGGTGCATGTAGATCGCGCCCTCGCCGGGCTGCGCCAGCGCGACGGCATGACCGCCGCCGCCGTGATCTTCAAGCTCCTCGCCGCCCTCGACGATAGCCTCGCCCGCACCTTCGGCATCGCCCTCGGCCAGCTCGGCGATCGCTTCGCCCGCGCCTTCACCGTGGTCGCCCGTCTCGGACGCCGTGGCGTGGGCGGGAATGCCGAAGTACTGCGCGACGCGGGCATGGTCCCCGAAGAAGGGCCCGAACCAGACCATCCCGGCCAGCACGGCGCCCACGGCCAGAACGCCCAGCGGCACGGTCATCACCTTGCCGCTTTCGTGCGCGTGGTCATGCGTATGCTTGTCGCCGCGCGGCGTACCGAAGAACGTCAGGAACATCAGCCGCCAGGAGTAGAAGCTGGTGAAGGCCGCGGCGATGACCAGCATCCAGAAGGCGTAGGTTCCCATGCCGCTCTGCGCGCCCCAGGCGCTTTCGATGATCGCGTCCTTGGACAGGAAGCCGGCAAAACCGATATGGGTCAGCGGGATGCCGACGCCGGTGATGGCCAGCGTGCCGATCATCATCGCCCAGAAGGTCACCGGCATCTTGTGGCGCAAACCGCCGTAGTTTCGCATGTCCTGTTCGTGATGCATCCCGTGGATCACCGACCCGGCGCCCAGGAACAGCATCGCCTTGAAGAAGGCGTGCGTCAGCAGGTGGAACATCGCCGCCGAGTAGACGCCGACGCCCGCGGCCACGAACATGTAGCCCAGCTGCGAACAGGTCGAATAGGCGATGACGCGCTTGATGTCGTTCTGCACCAGGCCGATCGTCGCTGCGAAGAAAGCCGTGGTCGCGCCGATGAAGACGATGATCGTCTTGGCGTCGGGGGCGAACTCGATGATCGGCGACATGCGGCAGACGAGGAAGACGCCCGCCGTCACCATCGTCGCGGCATGGATCAGCGCCGACACGGGCGTCGGCCCCTCCATCGCGTCAGGCAGCCAGGTGTGCAGCGGGATTTGCGCCGACTTGCCCATCGCACCAATGAAGAGCAGCAGCGCCACGACCTCGGCGGCATCCCAGTTGAGCCCGATGAACTCGATATTCATGCGCGAGATCTGCGGCGCGGCGGCAAAGATGTCGTCGAAGCGGACCGAGTCAGCCAGGAAGAACAGCGCGAAGATCCCCAGCGCAAAGCCGAAATCGCCGACGCGGTTGACCACGAAGGCCTTGATCGCGGCGGCGTTGGCCGAAGGCTTGCGGTAGTAGAAGCCGATCAGGAGGTAAGAGGCGACGCCCACGCCCTCCCATCCGAAGAACATCTGGATCAGGTTGTCGGCCGTCACCAGAGCGAGCATCGCGAAGGTGAAGAAGGACAGGTAGGCGAAGAACCGGGGCTTGTAGACCTCGCCTTCGCGGAAGTTCTCGTCATGGGCCATGTAGCCCAGCGAATAAAGGTGGACGAGCGCCGAGACGCTGGTGATCACGATCAGCATGATCGCGGTCAGACGGTCCAGCCGGATCGACCAGTCGGTCGACAGCGTCCCGCTCTCGATCCAGCGCAGGATCTGGATGTGCTGGGTTTCGCCGTCGAAGCCCAGGAAGGTGATCCAGCTGAGCAGGCAGACCAGGAACAGGATGCCGGTCGCGGTGTAGGTCGCGGCGGTCTGCCCGATCACGCGCCAGCCAAAGCCGCAGATGATCGCGCCGATAAGCGGGGCGAGGAGGATGATCGTGGTCATAGCGCCTCAGCCCTTCATCACGTTGACGTCTTCGACGTCGATGGTGCCGCGGTTGCGGAAGAAACAGACGAGGATCGCAAGACCGATCGCCGCCTCGGCCGCCGCGACGGTCAGGACGAACAGCGTGAAGACCTGCCCCACCATGTCCCCCTGATAGGCCGAGAAGGCCACGAAGTTGATGTTCACGGCCAGCAGCATCAGCTCGATCGACATCAACAGGATGATGACGTTCTTTCGGTTGAGGAACAGACCGAAGATGCCGATGACGAAAAGCGCCGCGGCAACGGTCAGAAAGTGTTCGAGTCCTATCATTCGTCCCTCCGGGTCTTGCTACCCGTTGAAGTATCCGTTTGCCACGGGCACCGCGACGGCGATGCCGATGGTCAGCGCGGGCCGGGGGCCCGCGTTCATGCCGTCACAGACCCTGCCCGGGCTTGAGGTCCTTCATCTCCAGCGACTTGGCCGGATCGCGATACATCTGCGCCAGAACGTTCTGCCGCTTGATGTCGGTGCGGTGGCGCAGCGTCAGCACGATGGCCCCGATCATCGCCACCAGCAGGATCAGGCCCGCCAGCTGGAACAGGATCAGGAAATCGTCGTAGACCAGCTGCCCCAGGATCGCCGTGTTGTGCGCGTTGTCGTAATCCAGCGGCACGGCGCGGCGCAGCCCCTCGGCCGCGTCCGAGACCTGCCAGACGCCGAAGGCGACGGCGAGCTGCATCAGGATCACCACCCCGATCAGCAGCGCCACGGGCAGGTAGCGCACCATCTCGGCCTTGAGCTGGGCGAAATCGACGTCGAGCATCATGACGACGAACAGAAACAGCACCGCGACGGCGCCGACGTAGACGATGACCAGAAGCATCGCCACGAACTCGGCCCCGAGGATCACGAACAATCCCGCCGCGCTGAGGAACGCCAGGATCAGCCAGAGCACCGAATGCACCGGGTTCCGCGCCAGCACGGTCAGCAGCCCCGAGGCCACAACCACGATTGCGAAGAGATAGAAGGCGAAGGTCACCATCGTCTCGGTCCTCTCATCCCGGCGCGTGACGGGCGCCGAAGTCTTGCCGTGCGCGCCTCAGCGGTAGGGCGCGTCCAGTTCCAGGTTCTTGGCGATCTCGGCTTCCCAACGGTCGCCGTTGGCCAGAAGCTTCGCCTTGTCGTAGTAGAGTTCCTCGCGGGTTTCGGTCGAGAACTCGAAATTCGGGCCTTCGACGATGGCATCCACCGGGCAGGCCTCCTGACAGAAGCCGCAGTAGATGCACTTCGTCATGTCGATGTCGTAGCGCGTCGTGCGGCGGCTACCGTCGTCGCGGGGTTCGGCGTCGATGGTGATCGCCTGCGCGGGGCAGATCGCCTCGCACAGCTTGCAGGCGATGCAGCGTTCCTCGCCGTTGGGATACCGGCGCAGGGCATGTTCGCCGCGGAACCGGGGCGACAGCGGCCCCTTTTCGTGCGGGTAGTTCACCGTGGGCTTGGGCGCGAAGAAGTAGCGCAGCCCCAGTCCCAGACCCTTGAAGATGTCGAAAAGCAGGAAATACTTCCCGGCGCGGGCATAGTCGAACGTCGCGGCCATCGGGTCAGCCTCCAATCATCCAGCGGGCATAGGCGCCGCCGAAGAGTTCGAAATGAGCGAAAAAGGACACCAGCACGACCCAGATCAGCGACAGGGGCAGGAACACCTTCCAGCCGATCCGCATCAGCTGGTCGTACCGGTAGCGCGGCACGACGGCCTTTACCATCGCGAAGAGGAAGAAGAAGAACGCCATCTTGCCGACCATCCACAGCGCCCCGTCCGGGATACCCGGGATCGGCGACAGCCAGCCACCGAAGAACAGCAGCGAGTTCACGGCGCACAGCAGGAAGATGGCGATGTATTCGCCCGCCATGAACAGAAGGAACGGCGTCGAGGAGTATTCGACCTGGTAGCCCGCCACCAGTTCCGACTCGGCCTCGGGCAGGTCGAAGGGCGGGCGGTTCGTTTCGGCCAGGCACGAGATGAAGAACAGGAACACCATCGGGAAGTGCGGCAGCCAGTACCAGTTGAAGAGGCCGAGATTGCCGTCTTGCGCGCGCACGATGTCGCCGAAGTTCAGGCTTCCCGTGGTGATGACCACGCCGATGATGATCAGGCCCAGCGACACCTCGTACGAGATCATCTGCGCGGCGGACCGCAGCGAGCCCAGGAAGGGGTATTTCGAGTTCGAGGCCCAGCCGCCCATGATCACGCCGTACACCTCGAGAGAGGAGACGGCGAAAAGGAACAGGATGGCGACGTTGATGTCGGCCAGCACCCAGGTGTCGTTGAACGGGATCACAGCCCAGGCCGCCATCGCCAGCACGAACGACGCCAGCGGCGCCATCAGGAACACGGTGCGGTCGGCGCCGGCGGGAATCACGATCTCTTTGAGGACGTATTTCAGCGCGTCGGCCACGGACTGCAGGATGCCCCAGGGGCCGACCACGTTGGGGCCGCGCCGCATCTGAACGGCGGCCCAGATCTTGCGGTCGCCGTAGACCATGAACAGCAGCGCGATCATCACGAACGCGATGACCAGAAGTCCCTGAGCGGCCATGATAAGGCCGATGCCAACGCCTGTATCGAAGAAATCAGTCATGCGTCCTCACACCGTCGGAATACCGTTTGCGGCACAGGTGGCTACCACGACTTCGGCGTCGATGGTCTTCAGCCCGTCCGGCAGGGCGGGCGAGACCGTGTAAACCGCATCTCCCCGCCAAACGCCACCCTCTTCGTCCACATTCGTGCGTACGTGACGCGCGAAACCATACCCGCGGATCAGCGTATATTGCGCCGCCGCGCATTCGGCATAGTCGATGACGTCCTGCGCGGCCCGCGCGCCCTCCATCTCGACCAGAAAATTCACAAGATCCCCGTCCAGAAGGCGGGTCTGCACACCGCCATAGGCCGGAACGAAAGCGTCCTGGGTGGCCGGGATACGCCCACCGTCCTGCGTCGCGGCCGCGGGCATGCCGGGTTCCTTGACGTCGGCCGCCGCGGCCTGTTCCGCCGCGGGCCCGCTATCCGCGCCGGGCGCGCAGGCAGCCGCGAAGGTGGCGGCCGCCAGCGACAGGGCAAGGGCCCCGCCAAAGGGCGACCGGCGCGGTGACGGTCCTGGCAGGTGGCTGGGACGCATCAAAGCTTACTCTGCCGCGATCCTCTCGGGCCGGCGCGCCTTGGCCCCGGCGGCAAGCTCGCCCATCACCTGGCTGGCCCGCTGGATCGGGTTGCCCAGGTAGTGCTCTCGCCCGTGGCCGGGGAAATCGGCGGTCAGCAGATCGCCCGCGTCGAAGGCCTGCGGCTCGGATTCGGACAGCTCGTCGACCATCCCCAGATGCGGATGCGCGTCGACCAGTGCGCGGCGCAGTTGCGGCAGCGAATCGTAAGGCAGCGTCGCGTCCATCTGCGCCGACAGCGCCCGCAGGATGGCCCAGTTCTCCTTGGCTTCGCCAGGGGCGAAGCCCGCGCGCATCGCCAGCTGCGGCCGGCCCTCAGTGTTGACGAACAGCCCCTGCTCTTCCGTCCAGGCGGCGGCAGGCAGGATGATGTCGGCCCGGTGCGCGCCACGGTCGCCGTGGCTGCCCTGGTAGATGACGAAGGGCGCATCGGGGCCGGACGCGATCTCGACCTCGTCCGCGCCGAGGTTGTAGATCACCTGCGCGCCCTCCAGCGCAGCGGCCATGCCGCCGTCGGTCACCGCGCCCACGTCCATCGCGCCCACGCGCGACGCGGCCGAGTGCAGCACCAGAAGCTTGCCGCCCATGCCCTGCGCCAGCCGCATCGCCTGGGCCAGAACGGCGGCGCCGTCCTTGTCCATCAGGGCGGGCTGGCCGACCACCACGACGCTTTCGCCTTCGAGATCCGAATGATCGTCGGCGGCGTGCTTTTCCAGCGCGGCCCGGTCGGTGCCCAGATGCGTGACATCATAGGTCAGATCACAGGTCTCGCCGATCAGCGCCACTTCGGCGCCCTTCAGCCAGGCCTTGCGGATGCGGGCGTTCAGCACCGGCGCTTCGAGCCGCGGATTGACGCCCACCAGAACGATGTTGCGCGCGAAATCCAGATCCTCGATGGCCGCGGTGCCGACATAGGCGGCCCGGTTTCCGGCCGGCAGCTTGGCGCCGTCGGTGCGGCACTCGACCCGGCCGCCCTGTCCCTCGATCAGCTGTTTCAGCGCGAATGCCGCCTCGACCGGGGCCAGATCGCCCACAAGACCCGCGACCGTCTTGCCCTTCATCGCCGTGGCGGCGGCGCTCAGTGCCTCACCCCAGGAGGCGGGCCGCAGCTTGCCGTTTTCACGGATAAAGGGCTTGTCCAGCCGCTGGCGGCGCAGGCCGTCCCAGATGAACCGCGACCGGTCGGCCAGCCACTCTTCGTTGATGCCGTCGTGGTTGCGCGGCATGATCCGCATCACTTCGCGGCCTTTGGCGTCCACCCGGATGTTCGATCCCAGCGCGTCCATGACGTCGATGGTTTCGGTCTTGGTCAGCTCCCAGGGCCGGGCGGTAAAGGCGTAGGGCTTCGACGTCAGCGCACCCACCGGGCACAGGTCGATGATGTTGCCCTGCATTTCGGAATCGAGCGTCTGGCCAAGGTAGCTGGTGATCTCGGCATCCTCGCCGCGGCCGGTCTGGCCCAGCTCGGGCATGCCGGCGACCTCGGTGATGAAGCGCACGCAGCGGGTGCAGGAGATGCAGCGCGTCATGTGGGTGCCGACGAGCGGCCCGAGGTCGAGGTTCACGACCGCGCGCTTGGGTTCGCGGTAGCGCGAGAAGTCGACGCCATAGGCCATCGCCTGGTCCTGCAGGTCGCATTCGCCACCCTGGTCGCAGATCGGGCAATCCAGGGGGTGGTTGATCAGGAGGAACTCCATCACCCCCTCGCGGGCCTTCTTGACCATCGGGCTGTTCGTCTTGACCTGCGGCGGAGCGCCCTCGGGGCCGGGGCGCAGGTCGCGCACCTGCATCGCGCAGGAGGCGGCAGGCTTCGGCGGACCGCCCACGACCTCGACCAGGCACATGCGGCAGTTGCCGGCGATCGACAGACGTTCGTGGTAGCAGAAGCGCGGGATCTCGATCCCCGCCTCTTCGCAGGCCTGGATCAGGGTCATCGCGGGATCGACCTCGATCTCGCGGCCGTCGATGATGATTTTACGCAGCTCGCTCATCGCGGGCCCTCCCCTTTACTTGGGTTCCGCGCCCGCTGGCGCGGCCGGGAAATTCAGGATCGTGGCGGTTTGGGCCACGTGGTGCGGGCCCGCCGCGGTGTCGTCAAGCCCGGACGCGCCGCAGCGCAGCAAAGAATCCGCCCCCGCGACCACGCGTTCGATCCGCCGCAGCCGCGTCTCGGCGGCGCGCAGACGCCGGTCGGTGTCTTCGGGGCGTCCGGGACCACGCCGTCCGTCTGCGTCCGAAAGGCCGGTCATTCGCAGCGCCCCGCAAAGGACCACGCGTCCAGGCGCAGCTTCGAATAGCGCTCGGCGTTGGTGAAGATCGGGCGCAGGCCCTTGTCGGCGCAATGGGCCTGCGCGGTGCCCGCCGCGACCCGCCGGGCCGAGGCTCCGGTGACGAGGTTGGGCCAGACCTGGATCACGAACCGGCCGTCCTGGTGATCGACGATCGTCAGCCCCTCGGGCGGATCCAGCGCCGCCATCAGGTGCGCGGTGTCGAGCGCCTGACCCGCGCGCGGCAGGCCCGCGGCAGCGGCGACCAGAACCGCGAGGGACAGGGAAAGGGACCGGACGGCACGGATCATGGCTTACCTCGCTTTCAGCAGCTTGCCGGCGGCACTGCCCCGGGCAATCTCTTCGCGGCCGACGTCGCAATACCCGCCCGGTTGCGCCGGGGTGGCTCCGCGCGATTCCAGTTCGCTGCGGATGCGGGTTTTCAGCGCCTCTTTCTCGGCCTTGTTGTCCTTGAGCGCCTTGAGGTCGTCGCGGCTGTACCCCTGGCTGAGCGCATAGTTTTCGAGCGACCGAAGGTAACCAATCGCCGCGAAGATGCGCGGCGAAATGTCGTCGCAGTTCTTGCGCACCTCGTCGGCAAGGCCGATGGCGTAGAAGCCACCGACCACACGGTCGTTTTCATGTAGGGGCGGCAGCGCCTGCGCCTGTCCGGAAAAGGCGATCGCGCAAAGGGCCGCCGCAAGGGGGGGCATCCGTCGCATTCTCAGCTCCAACTTGGTTCTCATCATGGAATGTCCGCACATCCCCGAGACCCGGCCAGTTCCCCGGCATCGGGTCTTGTCCTGCCCCGAAAGCGCGCAAAGTGCAAGGCGGCTTGCGCCCCGCGCGGCGTCACATCCGGGTTTCGGGGGGCACGGAATATCCCCCTGACACATGGGTGCTATCGCGCCCCGCGTCATCGCCCGGCGGCCGAGCCTCAAGCGCAATTGAAGGGCTGCGGGGCGCCGGAGGTCAGTCGACGCGGTCCTTCGCCTCGACCTCGCGCGCCTGGTCGCGCTTGAACTCAGCAGGGGTTTCGCCCTTGCCGCGGGGGATCAACGCCTCGACCCGAGGGGGGCCACGAAGCTGATCAGCGGGCCGTGCACCGCCCGCCGAAGAGCAGCCGGTCGCCGTCGCGGATGGCGGCCCAGTCTTCGGTCTGCGGATCGATGCGCCAGATGGCGTCCGAGGTGCCGAAGGTCGTAAGGCAGTACCGCGTCGCCGGGTAGCGGACCGATTCCCGCACCGCGTCGACGCCCACCGGACCGGCCTTGACCGCCACCGCGAAATCGCGCGGATCGGCCCCGGGGTCGAGCTGCGCGGAATAGGGCAGCGATGCCGCCTTGCGCGCGGCGCCCAGCCCCACACGTTCGCCCAGCCCGCAGCCCGCCAGCATCGCCACGCAGACCAGCCCCGCCATCGCACGCATCATGGCCGTCACTCCGCCGCGACGGCGCTCGTCCGGCCGGCGCGCTTGTGCTTGATGCGATCCTCGATCTCGTCGCGGAAATGCCGGATCAGACCCTGGATCGGCCAGGCCGCCGCGTCGCCCAGGGCACAGATCGTGTGGCCCTCGACCTGCTTGGTAACGTCGAGCAGCATGTCGATCTCCTCGACCTCGGCCTCGCCGCGCACCAGCCGGTCCATCACCCGCATCATCCAGCCCGCGCCTTCGCGGCAGGGCGTGCACTGGCCGCAGCTTTCGTGCTTGTAGAATTTCGACAGCCGCCAGATCGCCTTGATGATGTCGGTCGACTGATCCATCACGATCACCGCCGCGGTGCCCAGACCCGACCGGTTTTCGCGCAGCCAGTCGAAATCCATGATCGCGTCCTTCATCGTCGACGCGGGCAGCAGCGGAACGGACGAGCCGCCGGGAATCACCGCCTTGAGGTTGTCCCAGCCGCCCCGGATGCCGCCGCAGTGCCGGTCGATCAGTTCCTGGAACGGGATCGACATCGCCTCTTCGACGACGCACGGGTTGTTGACGTGACCCGAGATCGCGAACAGCTTCGTGCCCGCGTTCTTTTCGCGCCCGAAGCTGGCGAACCACCCCGCGCCGCGGCGCAGGATCGTCGGCACGACAGCGATCGATTCGACGTTGTTGACCGTGGTCGGGCACCCATAGAGGCCTGCCCCCGCGGGGAAGGGCGGCTTCATCCGCGGCATGCCCTTCTTGCCCTCGAGGCTTTCCAGCAGGGCGGTTTCCTCGCCGCAGATATAGGCGCCCGCGCCGTGATGCAGATAAAGGTCGAAATCCCAGCCCGACCCGCAGGCGTTGCGGCCCAGAAGCCCGGCCTCGTACGCCTCGTCGATGGCGGTCTGCAGCGCCTCGCGTTCGCGGATGTATTCGCCGCGCAGGTAGATGTAGCAGGTATGCGCGTTCATCGCGAAGGACGCGATCAGGCAGCCCTCGATCAGCGTGTGCGGATCGTGGCGCATGATCTCCCGGTCCTTGCAGGTGCCGGGTTCGGATTCGTCGGCGTTGACCACCAGGTAGGCGGGGCGGCCGTCGCTTTCCTTGGGCATGAAGGACCACTTCATACCGGTGGGGAACCCTGCGCCCCCGCGTCCGCGCAGGCCGCTGGCCTTCATCTCGTCGATGATCCAGTCGCGACCCTTGTCGATGATGCCGGCGGTTCCGTCCCAATGGCCGCGCTTGCGGGCGCCGTCGAGCGTCCGGTCGTGCATGCCGTAGATATTGGTGAAAATCCGGTCCTCGTCCTTCAGCATGTCCTATCCGTCCTGGCTGTCCCGGCGCTTGCGCCAGATCTGATATGTCACGATGAGCGCCCATGCGAAACCCGCGAGCGCGAAGAGGTCGATCAAAACGGCATAGCGGCCGGGCAGGCCAAGCCGTGGTCCCACCCATTGCGCCGCCAGCCAGATCAGCATGGTTCCGGCGATGACCAGCGCCACGACGCGGCCCTGCCGGGCCAGCGCACGCTCCTGCGCGGCGCGGGCCTCGCGGCCCGTCGCGGCGGGGCGTCCGGATCGGGAGGGGGGGCGTGTCATGAGCGGTCTGATCCGTCGCTGTGATCGGGGGTGGCGCGCGCGAACTCCGCGGCCTGTCCGGTCCAGTTATCGCGACTGACGCGTCCGGAAAAGCCTTCGAGATGCGAATCCATCCACGCGACCTCGGCCTTCGTCCAGCCGGCGATCTGGTCGAAGTGCCAGATCCCGAGGTCGTGCAGCTGCTGTTCAAGCTTGGGTCCGACCCCGTGGATGCGGCGAAGATCATCGGCCCCGCCGGCGCGCGGCGCGGCCAGGGCCTGCGGCCGGACCGGCGCAGTATCGTCAGCCTGCCCAGCCTCCTGCCCGGTCGAGTGCCCCGCCCGGGACCCCGCTGCCGGCGGCGGCGTGTCGCGGCCGGGCCCCGGCGGCGTGTCCGCCCGGATCTCGCCGCCCTCGGACGCCTGCGCCGTCGTGTGGCCGTTGGCCGGCACCACGTGTCCAGGGTCGTGGGGATGGTGAACGGGTGGCGGGGTGGTCGCCCCGGGGCCCGGAGGCGGCACGGCAGGGTCCGCCACCGCGGCGTCACGGGGCCCGGGCGCGGTGCCCTGATGCGGAGAGGCAGGCACCGTCAGGCCGCGGCTGCGACCGAAGGCGGCGTGCCCCGTGCGGCCGAGGAAAAGGAACCCGCCCACCGCGAGCGCCGCGACGATCGCGACCAGAGCCGCCGGTCCGGCCGGAAGCCCGACGATCAGCAGGACGAACAGCGCCGCCAGCCCGGTCGCTCCGGCCACCAGCGCCACCCGGCGCGAGGTCCATTCGTTGCGTCCGGCCATCCGTGTCACCTTGACTGCGGGCGCCCCATGTGGCGAACGGGCCCTCCCGTCCGCGCGGGGCGCGGTTCAGGCGGTGCCGCGCGTCAGGGCGCGCGCCTGCCCCACCCAGTCGTCACGCACCGCGCGGCCGCGAAACCCTTCGAGGTTGCGGTCGACCCAGGCCAGTTCGGCCGCGCTCCACCCGGCGACCTGGTCGAGATGCCAGATCCCCAGCGCGTTCAACTGCTCTTCGACTTTGGGACCGACGCCGCGCATCTGCTTGAGATCGTCGCCCTGACCGCCGCGGGGCGCATCCAGCCGCCCAGGCTCCCGCGCTTCGCTTTCGTTCAGCGTGGCGGCGGCACGGCTCTCTTCCGAGGTGTCAGTGTCCGAGGCGGGCTCTTGCGACACCGGCGCGGCGGTATCTGCCGCGGTCGTGCCCGCGGCCGAGGCGTCCTCGGCGGCGTCGCCCTGCGGGTGCCGGCCGCTTTCAGGCATCGCAGCGTCGTCCCCCGTCTCACCGGCCTCGCGGCCGGGGGCGTCGCCCGCAGGCGCCGCGCTGCCGGCATGGGCCTGGTGGTCGGCGTCCGACGGCCCGGGCTGCCCGGCGGGCTGATCACCGCGCGCTTCGGGGCGGCCACGCTCATGCGCCGGCGCCTCCTGCTCGGTCACGCCGGTATCGTCGGCCGGACGCCCTTCCGAGGGTTTCGGCCCCGGGGTCGGCCCATCGGTCGGCCCGGCGGCAACACCGGGCGACAGGTGGTCGTCGCGCACCGGGCCGGGCTGGCCCTCGGGGCGATCGCCCTTGTCTTGCCACGGCGTGCGCAACGGCACCTCGGTCCCGTCGATCCGCTTGATTGTATCGCCGATCTCTTCGGCCAGCGCGACGCTGGCGTTGGCCCCGTTCGCGGCCTCGCCCTCGGGCAGCAGCGACGTGGCGCCCGACTTCGGCTCGGACGCGAAGCGACTGTTCTGCGGCCCCGGACGCGGCACCCGGCCCGCGGCCATCTCGTCCAGGATGTGGGCCAGCGATTCGGTTGTCAGGTCCTCGTAGTAATCCTTGCCGATCTGCGCCATCGGCGCGTTCGAGCAGGCGCCGAGACATTCGACTTCTTCCCACGAGAACTTTCCGTCCTCGGAAAGTTCGTGCGGGCGCGGGGCGATCTTTTCGCGGCAGAGCCCGATCAGGTCCTCGGCGCCGCAGATCATGCAGGACGTCGTGCCGCAGACCTGCACATGCGCGACCGAGCCCACGGGCTGCAGCTGGAACATGAAGTAGAAGGTCGCGACCTCGAGCACGCGGATATAGGCCATATCCAGCATGCGGGCGACTTCTTCCATGGCAGGGCGGGTCAGCCAGCCCTCCTGCTCCTGCGCGCGCCACAGCAGCGGGATCACCGCACTGGCCTGGCGGCCTTCGGGATACTTGGTGATCTGCGCCCGCGCCCAGTCGAGGTTGGCCGGGGTGAAGGCGAAGCTTTCGGGCTGGTCGGAATAGAGGCGGCGGAGCATTCGGATGTCCTTCGGGTCGTGCAACGCGGGGCGCGGCCGGGCCGCGGCAAGCCAGAGACGGGCGTCGCACGGGTGGCGCGGCGGCTGCCTCTGCGCCCCGTAATAGCGCCTGCGCCGCCGGGTGCAACTCTCCCTGCCCCCCGCGCGCCCAGATGCCGCGACGTGCCGAAGCGCGCGCGGCCCTCCCGCGAGGGCCCTGTCGCAACCGTGATCGCCCGGCGCTTGCCCGGGGAGGCACGCGAACATATAACGAACACATGACCTCACTCAGCCTCGACCGCAAACTCGCCATCCTGTCGGACGCCGCCAAGTATGACGCCTCCTGCGCGTCCAGCGGCACCTCCAGACGCGACAGCCGCGGCGGCAAGAGCTTGGGCTCGACCGAGGGGTCGGGCATCTGTCATGCCTATGCCCCCGACGGCCGCTGCATCAGCCTGCTGAAGATTCTGCTGACGAATTTCTGCATCTACGATTGCGCCTACTGCGTGAACCGAGTGTCGTCGAACGTCGAACGGGCCCGGTTCAGCGTCGAGGAGGTCGTGTCGCTGACCCTCGAATTCTATCGCCGCAATTATATCGAGGGGTTGTTCCTGTCCTCGGGCATCATCCGCTCGCCCGCCGCCACGATGGAAGAGATGGTGCGCATCGCCCGCACCCTGCGCGAGGTCCATCATTTCCGCGGCTACATCCACCTAAAGACCATCCCCGACGCCGATCCGCGCCTGATTGCCGAGGCAGGGCGCCACGCCGACCGCCTGTCGATCAATGTCGAATTGCCGACCGACACCAGCGTGCGCGCCTTCGCGCCCGAGAAGGACCCCGAAACGATCCGCGGCGCGATGGGCCGGGTGCACGAGGCGCGCACCGCCACGAAGGATCGCAGCCATACCGGGCGTCGCCCGCCCCGGTTCGCCCCCGCGGGGCAATCGACGCAAATGATCGTGGGGGCGGACGGGTCGAACGACGCCGCGATCCTGGGACAGTCGAACCGGCTTTACGCGGGCTACGGGCTGAAGCGGGTCTATTACTCGGCGTTTTCGCCGATCCCCGACGCGACGGCCAAGCTGCCCCTGATCCGCCCGCCGCTGGAACGCGAGCACAGGCTGTACCAGGCCGACTGGCTGATGCGCTTCTATGGCTTCGACGTAGATGAGATTACCGCGGCCACGCCCGACGGCAACCTCGACCTGACGATCGACCCGAAACTTGCCTGGGCGCTGGCGCACCGCGAACACTTCCCCGTCGACGCGAACCGCGCCACGCGCGAAATGCTGCTGCGTGTCCCCGGCTTCGGCACCAAGACGGTGGGCCGCATCCTGAGCTCGCGCCGTCACCGCACGCTGGGATTCGAGGATCTGACCCGTCTCGGCGCGCTGATGAAGAAGGCGCGGCCCTTCGTCACCGCGCGGGGCTGGTCGCCCGGGGGGCTGACCGATTCGGCCGACCTGCGGGCGCGCTTCGCTCCGCCGCCCGAGCAGCTGGCGCTGTTCTAATGCACGCCGTGCGCATGCCCACGCGCGGCACGGCCACGGCCTGGCGCAACGCGGCGCGCGACCTCGCCCGCGCCGGCGTGCCGCCCGAAGAGGTCGACTGGCTTTACGGCGACACCGAGGCGGGGCTTTTTGCCGCGCCCGCCCTACCCGACCTGCCCCGGACTGCGCCGCTGACCGTGCCACGGGACTTCGTTCCACTGTCCGAAACGGTCGCCTGGCATTCGGCACCCGACCGTTTCGCGCGGCTCTATGCCATGCTCTGGCGGCTGCGGGATGCGCCGGGCCTGATCCACGACCGGGCTGACCCCGACCTCGCGCATCTGCGCAGGCTCGAGAAATCGGTGCGCCGCGATCTGCACAAGATGCACGCCTTCGTGCGTTTCCGCGAAATCGGCGACCCGCACGCCCCGCGCCGCCGCTTTGCCGCCTGGTTCGAGCCCGATCACCACATCACCGAACCCGTCGCGCCGTTCTTTGCCCGCCGCTTCGGCGACATGGACTGGATCATCGTGACGCCGGACCTGACGGCGCGGTTCGACGACGGGGAGATCAGCTTTGAGCCCGGCGGCACAAAGCCCCCCCTGCCCGAGGACGCCACCGAAGAGCTTTGGGGCACCTATTTCCGGTCCATCTTTAACCCCGCACGGCTCAAGGTGCGGGCGATGACGTCCGAGATGCCCAGGAAATATTGGAAGAACCTCCCCGAGGCCGGGTTGATTCCCGACATGATCGCCAGCGCGCAGGCCCGGTCGGACGCGATGCGCGCCGCCGCCCCCACGCCCGCGCCCAAGCGCGCGGCGCGGGTGCTGGAACGGCTGCACACGCCGCGCGTTTCGCCCCCCATGACGCTCAGCTTCGACGATCTCCGCCGCAAGGCCGAAGAGGACAGCCGCACCGCCCGCGAAGGGTATGGTCGCATCGTGCTGGGCGAGGGGCCGCCGGATGCCGCGCTGATGATCGTGGGCGAGCAGCCCGGAGATGTCGAGGACCGCGAAGGGCGGCCCTTCGTCGGCCCCGCTGGCCAGGTTTTCGATCGCGAGGCCGCGTTGGCCGGCATCGACCGGGGCGCGGCCTACGTCACCAATGCCGTAAAACAGTTCAAGTTTTCCCTGCGCGGCAAGCGGCGCATCCACCAGTCGCCTGGCAAGGGCGATATCGAGCATGCGCGCTGGTGGCTGGACCGCGAGGTCGAGCTGATCCGACCGCGCCTGATCCTCGCCATGGGGGGCACCGCGGCGGAGACGTTGACCGGCACGCGCGCCGGCATCCTCAAACGCCGCGGCCGGATCGAGGAGACCGGGGTCGGACCCGTATTCCTGACCGTCCACCCCTCCTACATCCTGCGCCTGCCCGATGCCGCGGCCCAAGAGGCAGAGACCGAGACGTTCCGCGCAGACCTCGCCGCGGCGCAGGCTCACCTGGAAGAGTTGCTGGCGGCCTGATCCGCGTGGCAACGCGGCGGCGTCTTTCCATCATACCTCAGGCTCCCCGACCGCCGGTCCGGGCCCGCAGGTCGCCGAACTCGGGCCGCAGCGTACCGGCGCCAAGCCTGCCCCGCCCGCGTCAGTCCAGATCGCGCCGCATCGTGGCCATGCCGCGTTGGCGGGACAGCTCCTCGTATCCGGCCGACACATAGGCGGCGAAGGCGGGGTCATTGTCGGTCTCGACCTTCAGGGTGATCGACAGGGCGCCCAGCCCGCGCGCCGCATCCTCGACCAGCCGGGTCATCTGCGCGCCGGCGCCGCCGCGCGCCTCTTCGCTGACATAGACATAGGCCAGATGCCGCACCTCGGGCCCGATGCCGGGGCGCAGGGCGAAGAACCCGACCTCGCGCCCTCTCCCGTCGATCAGATAGAACGACGCGTCATCAAGATCGGCCAGCCACTTTTCCTTCCACTCCAGCGGATCGAAAGGATGCTTGGCGTTGGGATTGACGAGCGCCAGATCGGCCTCGTCCGTCAAAAGCCGCGCGAGCGGTGCAAGGTCGCCCTCGTCATTCGCGCGGGTGGTCAGGTCGGACATTGATCCGGCTCCCCGTTCGAAGGTTCGAAAGGCGCGGACAATGGGCGATCGGCGCCGGTTTTTCAACCGAGCGGCGTCGCCTTCATCGTTTCTCCGGCGTCCGGTGTGCTCAGTCGGGCGCCCGGCGTCAGGCGTTGAAGAGGAAATGCAGGACGTCGCCGTCCTTCACCTCGTAGCTCTTGCCCTCGACGCGCATCTTGCCGGCGTCCTTGGCTCCGTTTTCGCCGCCCAGCGCCACGAAATCGTCGTAGGCGATGGTCTCGGACCGGATGAAGCCGCGTTCGAAATCGCCGTGGATCACGCCCGCCGCCTGGGGGGCCAGCGTGCCGACGGGGATCGTCCATGCGCGCGCCTCCTTGGGACCGACGGTAAAGTATGTCTGCAGTCCCAGCAGTGCGTAGCCCGCGTGGATCAACCGGTCGAGCCCGGCCTCGTCGAGGCCCAGTTCCGACAGGAACTCGGCCGCCTCTTCGGCGTCGAGCTGGGCGATCTCTTCCTCGATCTGGGCCGAGATCACGACCGTCGCCGCGCCCTGCCCCGCCGCCATCTCGGCCACGCGGGCGGATTGCGCGTTGCCTGTCGCGGCTTCGGATTCGCCGACGTTGCAGACGTAGAGCACGGGCTTCGTCGTCAGAAGCTGCAACATCCGCCACGCCTTGGCGTCATCCTCGGACACCTCGACCACCCGGGCCGGGCGGCCCGATTCCAGCGCCGCCTGCGCCTCTTTCAGCAGACGCTCCTGCTGGACCGCCTCCTTGTCGCCACCGCGCACCTTGCGGACGAGGTTCTGCAACCGCCGCTCGATCGATTCGAGGTCGGAGAGCATCAGCTCGGTCTCGATGGTTTCGGCGTCGGCCACGGGGTCGACGCGGCCGTCGACATGGGTAACGTCGTCATCCTCGAAACAGCGCAGCACATGGGCGATGGCGTCGCATTCGCGGATGTTCGACAGGAACTGGTTGCCCAGCCCCTCGCCCTTGCTGGCGCCCTTCACGAGGCCCGCGATGTCGACAAAGGTCATCCGGGTTGGAATGATCTGCTTTGACCCGGCGATGCCGGCCAGCTTGTCCAGCCGGCTGTCGGGCACCGCGACCTCGCCCACGTTGGGTTCGATCGTGCAGAAGGGAAAGTTCGCCGCCTGCGCCTCGGCCGTCCGCGTCAGCGCGTTGAAGAGCGTCGATTTGCCGACGTTCGGCATGCCGACGATACCCATCCGAAAGCCCATGGTGGCATCCTTCCAACTTCGAGATCGCGGGGGGTCTAGGGTGCGCGCCCGTGCTTGGCAAGGGCGCGCACCGTTCGGACAACGCTGGCGGTCCCGGGCCGAACCCGCGACGGGGCTGCCGTCAGCCCACGTCGCCGATGGCCCGGGTCAGCCGTAACGCCGGTCCGCGCGGGCCTGGTAGATCAGCACCCAGGCCAGCAGGATGAAGATCGGATGCCCCAGCCCCCCCGAAATCAGGATGGCCGGCAGCCAGATCAGGAACGTGACGATGGCCACGATCGGCCGCCCGGCCAGAAGGATGGACAAAGGCGGCAGGAAAAGTGCGAGCAAGTAGTTCATGCGTCTGATATAGGGGCATCCCGCCGCCAAGGAATAGCACGACCCGGGATTTTCCGTCCGGGTTCAGTTGATTTCTGCGCCCGCATCGGACACATCTCGTCCCCGGCCCGCGGGGCCGGTTCAGGGGGACGACACATGACACGCATCGACGACACCTTCGCCCGGTTGAAATCCGACGGGAAGAAGGCCTTCGTGGCCTATGTCATGGCCGGCGACCCCGACTACGACCGCAGCCTGGAAATCGTGAAGGGCCTGCCGGGCGCCGGCGTCGACATCATCGAGATGGGCCTGCCCTTCACCGATCCGATGGCCGATGGCCCGACGATCCAAATGGCGGGGCAGCGGGCGCTGGCAGGTGGCCAGACGCTGGAGCGGACGTTGCAGATGGCCCGCGATTTTCGCGAGGGCGACACAACGACGCCGATCGTCATGATGGGATACTACAACCCGATCTATTCCCGCGGCGTGGACAGGTTCCTGGCCGATGCGAAGGAGGCCGGGATCGACGGCCTGATCGTGGTCGACCTGCCGCCCGAAGAGGATGACGAGCTGTGCATCCCGGCGCAACGCGCGGGGCTGAACTTCATCCGGCTGGCCACGCCCACGACCGACGACAAGCGTCTGCCGAAGGTGCTGCAGAACACCAGCGGCTTCGTCTATTACGTCTCGATCACCGGGATCACCGGCGCGGCCGAGGCCCGCGCCGACACCGTCGCCCCCGAGGTCGCGCGGATCAAGGCCAAGACCGACCTGCCCGTCATCGTGGGCTTCGGCGTCCGCAGTCCCGAGTCGAGCGCGGCCATCGCCGGTATCGCCGACGGCGTGGTGGTGGGCTCGGCCATCGTGGGCGAGATCGCCAAGGGCCGCTCGGCCTCCGAGGTCCTGGCCGTGGTCAAGTCGCTCGCCGACGGCGCGCACAGCGTCTGATCGCGCCCCTCGCCCGGTAGGCCCTTGCGGGGGCTCCCGGCCGTTGTCCGTGTGCCGTTGTTTGTGTGCCGTTCGGCCTCGGGGCCGCCCCCGGAAAAGACCCCGACCGGCCACCCGGCACCTCCGTCTCCTGCTGCGATCTACCCGGAAATTGACCGGGTGACATTGCGTCAAGCGATGCCCGGGGCAATAAACCTAGGGGGATGAGCCACGCGGCGGGTGAAACGGGGGCCAGGTCGAACATGCCAGTGCTGACGGAAATCGAGGATCTTCGGCGTCTTTACCGGCGACGCGTGCCGAAGATGTTCTACGACTACTGCGAATCCGGCAGCTGGACGGAACAGACGTTCCGCGACAACACCAACGATTTCCAGAAGATCCGCCTGCGCCAGCGCGTTGCCGTCGACATGGACAACCGCTCGACCGCAACGACGATGATCGGCGAAGGCGTGACCATGCCCGTGGCGCTTGCCCCCGTCGGGCTGACCGGCATGCAGCACGCCGACGGCGAGATCCTCGCCGCCCGCGCGGCCGAGGCCTATGGCGTCCCCTTCACCCTGTCGACGATGTCAATCTGCTCGATCGAGGACGTGGCCGAGCACACCAGCCGCCCGTTCTGGTTCCAGCTCTACGTCATGCGCGACATCGACTATCTGGCGGGGATCATCGGTCGCGCCAAGCGCGCGGGGTGCTCGGCCCTGGTCCTGACGCTCGACCTGCAGATCCTGGGCCAGCGGCACCGGGACCTGAAGAACGGCCTTTCGGCGCCGCCGCGTCTGACCCCCGGCACCATGCTGGACCTCGCCACGAAATGGGGCTGGGGGGCGAAGATGCTGCGCACCCGGCGGCGCCAGTTCGGCAACATCGTCGGCCACGTCAACGGCGTCTCCGACACGCGCGACCTGATGCGCTGGACCGCCGAACGCTTCGACCCCCAGCTTGACTGGGAGAAGGTGCGCAAGATCAAGGAAATGTGGGGCGGCAAGCTGATCCTGAAAGGGATCTTGGACGCCGAGGACGCAAAGATCGCGGCCGAGATCGGCTGCGACGCCATCGTCGTGTCGAACCATGGCGGGCGGCAGCTGGACGGCGCCCTGTCCTCGATCCGGGTACTGCCGAGCATCGTCGCCGCCGTGGGTCACCGGACCGAGGTCTTTCTCGACAGCGGCATCCGCTCGGGCCAGGACGTGCTGAAGGCACTGTCGCTTGGCGCGCGGGGCGTCTTCATTGGCCGGGCCTACATCTACGGCCTGGGCGCGATGGGGCAGCCCGGGGTGACCGCGGCGCTGGAAATCCTGCGCAAGGAGCTGGACACCACGATGGCGCTTTGCGGGCGCAGGTCGATCCGCAGTCTCGACCGCGACATCCTGCTGGTGCCCGAAGGCTTTTCCGGCCGGTGGGAGGCGCCGCCAGACCCCGCGCCAGCCGACTGATCCGGCCCGCCCAAGGCCCGGGCGGTGGCGGTGCGGGGGCGGGCGGGAACATGAGGCCCCTCCGGCCCGTTTCGCCACCTCACCCGCATGGAAAGGGCAAAAGATGGCCAGCTTCGACATTCCCCCGCAAAGCCAGGACCGCCAACCGGGCTCTGAATCCGAACTCGTCCCGCCAGCCGAGCATATCCGTGCAGGCTATACCGGGGCGGGCAAGCTGAAGGGGTGGCGCACCATCGTCACCGGCGGCGACAGCGGTATCGGCCGGGCCGCGGCGCTGCACTTTGCCCGCGAAGGCGCCGATGTCGCGATCCTCTACCTCGACGAGGATCAGGACGCAGAGGCCACCGCCGCGCTGATCGAGGCCGAGGGCGTGCGCTGCATGACCATCAAGGGCGACCTGCGCGACAGCGCCTTTGCCAAGGATGCCGCAGACCGCGTCGCGGCCGAGTGGGGCGGCATCGACGTGCTGGTCAACAACGCGGGCATCCAGGTGCCCCGCGCCACGCTGGCCGACGTGTCGGACGACGAATGGCAGTGGCATTTCGATGTCAACATCAACGGCTACTTCTACCTTGCCCGGGCGGCGCTGGCGCAATGGCCGAGGGCGCGACCATAATCAATACCACGTCGATCAACGCCTTTGCCGGCAACTCGGACCTCGTGGCCTATACCGCGACAAAGGGCGCGATCGCGGGCTTTACCCGGGCGCTGGCCAAGCAGCTCGGGCCACGCGGCATCCGTGTGAACGAAATCGCGCCCGGCCCGATCTGGACGCCCCTGCAGCCCGCGACCTTCGGGCCCTACGATCCCGACATCCTGCCCACGCTCGGCAAATCGACCGCACTGGGGCGGATCGGCCAGCCATCGGAATGCGGCCCGGCCTATGTCTACCTCGCGTGCGAGGATTCCTCGTATGTTACCGGGCAGACGGTGCACGTGAACGGCGGCATGATCGTCGGCAGCTAGGCGGCCAGGCGGTTTCGCCGCAGGCCAGGGTGCCGCGCCGGGGTCACATGGACAGAGCGGTTCAGGCCGGGTTACCATCGCTGGAATGCGCCGCGCCCCGCCTGGCCGCCGCACGGCGGAACGCGACAAGACAGAGCGGCACCGCCAGAAGCAGCAGCACCTGTGCGCCGAAGGCCGCCCGCAGGCCTGCCACCTCGGACACCCCGCCCATCAGCGGGGGTCCGAAGACGATGCCGAAGAACCCCACCACCGCCGTCCGCGAAATCGCGCGGGTGCGGTGGGCGGGCGAAACCTCGGCCCCCACCATCGCCAGCGCCAGCGGCACCACCACCGACACGCCCAGCCCGAAGACGGCGAACCCGGCATAGGCCACGGCCAAGCCGGGCGCCGCCGCCGCTGCGGCGATGCCTGCCGCGGCCACCAGCGCGCCCGCCGTCAGAACCTTATGCGTCGCGAAACGCTCGGAAAACACCTGCCCCGCCACGCGGCCTACACCCATCGTCAGCCCAAGCATCGCCGGCCCCAGAGCGCCCTCGGCCGCACCGCCCCCCAGCGTGCGTTCGAGGTGAAGCGCCGACCAGCCCTCGACCGCGTTTTCGGCCATGAACCCGAACAGCACCGTCGCGCCGGCCAGCGTCACCAGCAGGACCGGAAAACCCTGCCGCGTGGCGTTTGCCGCATCGGGCACCGGCGCGACCGGGACCACCATACGGCGCACGCCCACAAGGACCAGCGCCAGCAGAATCGCGAACAGCGCGACTGGCGGCCAATCGGCCTCTCGCGCCCAGCCGGTTGCCACGGCGGCGACGGCGTAGGACAGCGAATAAAGCGCATGCGCAAGGTTCATGAGCGGCCGGCCCGCGCGCGCCTCGGCCTCGCTGACGCGGGCGTTCATCGACACGTCCAGAAGGCCCGAACACAGGCCCACCGGGATCATCGCCAGCGCGAAGTGCGTCACGCGATCCGCCATCGCCGGCAGAAGCAGGGCGCACGCAAACAGCGTCGCGGTGACCGGCACCGCCATCGCGCCCAGCCGCCTGTCGCTTTGCGGGGCCAGCCACATCGCGGCCAGCAGGCCCGACGACGAACACAGCACCGCCAGACCGAAATCCCCGTCGCCGGCCCCTATCGCGCCCTTGAGGTCGGGCACCGAGGCGGCGAAGATGCCCCAGCCGCCGCCGAGGACGACAAAGGCACAGGCCGCGGGGCCGATCAGGCGAAGCGTGGTCAGAAGGCTCATGCCGCCCCGTCTACCTCTCCCTGCGCGCGCGGCAAGGGGCGGCGGCAGCATCGCGCCGGGCAGGCTTGCCCCCGCACGCTTTTCGCCCGCCCGCCTTTGCACCGCCCGCTTTCGCCCCAACCCGGTCGTTTAGCCCTTCCCCCGCGTCGCGATCTGTCCTATAGGGCCGCCTTCGTGGGCGGACACCCTTGGAGGCCGCCCGGACCCTTATATATTGGAGATTGACCATGGCTGGTGAAACACCGGACATCCAGGCCACGGTGAGGACGGGGACAGGCAAGGGGGCCGCCCGTCAGGCACGCCGTGAGGGACAAGTTCCCGGAATCGTCTATGGCGGGGGCGCCGATCCCGTCGCCATCAACCTGCCCTACAACGAGCTGATCAAGCGTCTGAAGAAGGGCCGCTTCCTGTCGACGCTGTTCAACCTTCAGGTTGAAGGTCAGGACGACGTGCGGGTGATCTGCCGCTCGGTCCAGCGCGACGTGGTGAAGGACCTTCCCACGCACGTGGACTTCATGCGCCTGCGCCGCACCAGCCGCGTCAGCCTGTTCATCCCGGTCGAGCTGGAAGGCGAAGACGAGGCCCCCGGCCTCAAGGCCGGCGGCGTGCTGACCATGGTCCGCCCCGAGGTCGAGCTGCGCTGCACCGCGGGTGACATTCCCGAAAAGCTGGTCGCTTCGGTCGCGCACATGAACATCGGCGATACGCTGACGATCTCGGACGTGACCCTTCCCTCGGGCACCCGCCCGACGATCGACCGCGATTTCGTGATCGCCAACATCCAGGCGCCTTCCGGCCTCGCGTCGCAGAACGCCGAGGATGAGGGTGAAGAGCCCGCGGCGGACGAGGTTCCCGCGACCGAGCAGGAAGACAACGCCGAAGAGTGATCGGATCGCAGGCCCCGGCCGGGGCCTGCACCGCCACGAGACGTAGAAAAGGGCGGGATGCATCGGCATCCCGCCCTTTTTCCTGCGCTGATCGCGGCAAGCCCCGGCTTCCCCGCTGGTCCGGCCCGCCCCGACTGGCGGAGGCTGGCAGGCGGCCCGGAACGGGGGGAAGCCGGAGGTCAGGGCATCAGGCTCTGGACACTGTCGAAGACCTCAAGCTCGGGCGGCCCGAGGTAGATGTCGCCATGCGACCCGGCGCCGCGGTGCGCGGCGCGAAACGCCTCGGACTTGGTCCAGTCGGTAAAGGCCGTCTCGTCCGTCCACGCGGTGTGCGAGGCATAGAGGCGATAGCCCTCCTTCTCGGGGCCCTTCATCAGGTGAAAGCCCAGAAAGCCGGGCACGCTCATCAACTGGCTGTCGCGGGATTTCCAAACCTCCTCGAAGGTCTCCTCCGATCCCAGCTTCACCTTGAATCGGTTCATTGTCAGATACATTCCGGGCCCTCCGCGCCACGTGGTTTGCAATCGCGCGTAGGCTGGGCCAACTAGGGGATGGATGCAAGCGGAGCCCGCCCCATGCGACTGATCATCGGCCTCGGCAATCCCGGGGGAAAATACGCGCGAACCCGGCACAACATCGGCTTCATGGCGGTGGACCGCATCGCCGCGGACCATGGCTTTGCCCCCTGGCGGTCGAAGTTCCAGGGCCAGGTGACCGAGGGCAGGCTGGGCTCGGAAAAGGTCGTGCTGCTCAAGCCCGAGACCTACATGAACAACTCCGGCCAGTCGGTGGGCGAGGCGATGCGCTTCTACAAGCTCGCCGCCGGCGACCTGACCGTGTTCCACGACGAAATCGATCTCGCCCCCGGCAAACTGCGGCTGAAGACGGGCGGCGGCCATGCGGGCCACAACGGCCTGCGGTCGCTGCATGCCCATGTCGGACCGGACTACGACCGGGTGCGCATGGGCGTGGGCCACCCGGGCCGAAAAGAGGCGGTGCCGGGCTACGTGCTGCACGATTTCCCGAAGGCCGACGAGGACTGGCTGGACGACATGCTGCGCGGCGTGTCGGACGGCGCGCCAAAGCTGGCGCAGGGCGATGGACCGGGCTTCCAGAACGCTGTGGCACAGCGCCTCTCCCCGGCCCGCAGCGGCACCGGCACGGCCCCCGCACAGCCCCCTGCCCGCCGGGCGCCCGGCGCCGCGCCGAAGCCGGGCGCCGGCGCAGCGCGGCCGACCGGGGACACGACCACGCCCAAGCCAGAGCGCGAGCCCAAGCCAGAGCCGGAAGACCAGCGCAGCCCGCTGCAGAAGCTGGCAGACCGCTTCCGCTAGAGCGCGCGCGCGCGCCCCGGGTCATCCCCTTGCGCGCCCCGCCCCTTCCGTGGTCGGATGGGTGCGGTTCACACGGACACAAAGGCGGTACGATGCGGCCCGACCCCTCTCAGAACGTGCTCGGCACCACGCTCGAAACCTGCTCGATGCATCCGCGCACCGGCTTTTTCCGCGACGGCGCCTGCAACACCTGCGCGCAGGACGCAGGCAGCCATACCGTCTGCGCGGTAATGACCGACGAGTTTCTCGCCTATTCGAAATACCTCGGCAACGACCTGTCGACCCCCCGGCCCGAGTTCGGGTTTCCGGGCCTCAACGCCGGGGATCAATGGTGCCTCTGCGCCGCGCGGTTCCTGCAGGCGCATCACGAAGGCGTCGCGCCGCTGATCCACCTCGGCGCCACTCACGCCCGCGCGCTGGACGTGCTGCCGCTGGAGATTCTGAAGCTCTACGCCATCGACGCCCCCGGCGCCGTCTGACCCCGGCCCCGTCCAGCTCCGAGACCGTCCATCCCCGGGGCCGTCCAATCAGGATGCGTCCCGATCCACGCGGGCGGCCCGCCAGCACCGACCGCGTCTTCTTCTCTTCAAAAATACTCAAATGGCCGGACGGCGCAGCCAGCGCCATCCGTGCAAGCTCATCCCCGCCGATCGGGCCCGACCCTCAGCCGATCTCGACGCCCAGGTGCTTGGCCACGGTAAAGATGTCCTTGTCCCCCCGCCCGCACATGTTCATGCAGATGATGTGATCCTTCGGCAGGTCGGGGGCGATCTTCATCACGTGGGCCAGCGCATGGCAGGGCTCCAGCGCGGGGATGATGCCCTCGGTCGCGCAGGACAGCTGAAACGCCTCCAGCGCCTCCTTGTCGGTGATCGAGACATACTCGGCGCGCCCGATCTCGTGCAGCCAGGCGTGCTCGGGCCCGATTCCGGGATAGTCGAGCCCTGCCGAGATCGAGAACCCTTCCAGGATCTGCCCGTCATCGTCCTGCAGCAGGTAAGTGCGGTTGCCGTGCAGCACCCCCGGGCGACCGCCGGAGAGCGAGGCGCAGTGCTCCATCTTGGCGTCGACGCCCTTGCCTCCGGCCTCGACACCGATGATCCGCACCTCCTTGTAGTCAAGGAAAGGGTAGAACAGACCCATGGCGTTCGACCCGCCGCCAATCGCGGCGATGATCGTGTCGGGCAGGCGGCCCTCCTGCTCCTGCAGCTGGGCCTTGGCCTCGGTCCCGATGATCGACTGGAAATCCCGGACCATCGCCGGATAGGGGTGCGGTCCGGCCACGGTACCGATGCAGTAAAACGTGTCGGCGATGTTGGTCACCCAGTCGCGCATCGCATCGTTCATCGCGTCCTTCAGCGTGCCGCGACCGCTCGTCACCGGAACCACCTCGGCCCCCAGAAGCCGCATGCGGAACACGTTGGGCTGCTGCCGCTCGACGTCGTGGGCGCCCATGTAGACCACGCATTTCAGGCCGAACTTGGCGCAGACCGTCGCGGTGGCGACGCCATGCTGGCCCGCGCCCGTCTCGGCGATGATGCGCTCCTTGCCCATGCGGCGGGCCAGCAGGATCTGGCCCAGCACATTGTTGATCTTGTGCGCGCCGGTGTGGTTCAGCTCGTCACGTTTCATGTAGATTTTGGCGCCGCCCAGATGCTCGGTCAGGCGGGCCGCATGATACATGGGCGAGGGGCGGCCCACGTAATGCGTCCAGAGCTCGTTCATCTCGTCCCAGAAGCTCTGGTCGGTCTTGGCGCGCTCGTACTGCTCCTCCAGCTCGAGGATCAGCGGCATCAGCGTCTCCGACACGAAGCGGCCGCCGAAATCGCCGAATCGACCCTTTTCGTCGGGCCCGGTCATGAAGCTGTTGATCAGATCCTCGGCCATCGTCATCTCCTCGCGCCTGTTGTCGCCATGGCTGCGGCCCATGACTGCCCCCGATGTCTACGCACGTATCTACGCACGTATCTACGCACGGGGGGCCCGGGTTTCCATCGCGAATTCGGATGCCCGGCACCCCGCCCCCGTCTCCCACAGGGCGATGGCTGCGGTCCAGTGCGGCATCCGGTCCATCGCGACCGCCTCGAACCGCTACCGAGCGGCCAGTCGCCCGACGCCCGACATCGCGGTTCGGTGCGCTACGCTGCGCGCATAGGCCGACATCGCGGCTGGATCATGCCAAAGGCTTAGCGACCACGACAGGCCATGGCGCTGCGTCATCCGCGCGCCCCCGATCCGGCGGCACGCCGCGCCTGCACCAACGCCCCTACCGCCAGCGCGGCAAAGCCCGTCTTCGGCACGAGCCCGGGCCGCACCCGGATAGCCCCGATGATCGCCATGCCCATGCCGCACCCCTGCACCCGCTCTTGCGCAGTCTACGCGGCGGGCCGCAGGCTGGATCAGCCCAGACGGCGCGCCGCCGCGCCGAAGGCGGCGATGCGGTCGGCGTCCTTGACGCCCGGCGCCCGTTCGACCCCGGAGGACACATCGACCTGCCGCGCGCCGGTCAGGCGTACCGCCTCGTCCAGGTTCTCGGGCGTCAGCCCGCCTGCCAGCATCCACGGCACCGGCCAGCGCCGCCCCGCGATCAGCCGCCAGTCGAAGGCCACGCCGTTGCCGCCGGGCAGATCCGCCCCCTTGGGCGGCTTGGCATCGACCAGAAGCTGGTCAGCCGCGCGCCCCATTTCGTCCAGTTTCGGCAAATCCTCTTCGCTGGATACGCCCACCGCTTTCATGACGGGAAGCCCGAAGCGGTCACGCACCTCGTCGACACGCTCGGCCGTCTCGCTGCCGTGCAGCTGGATCATGTCCAACGGCACGCCTCCGACGATCGCGTCCAGCTCCGCGTCGCTCGCGTTGACGGTCAGCGCGACCTTGCAGATCCCCTCGGGCACCGTGCCCGCGATCAGAGCCGCGTCCGGAATCGTCAGGTGGCGTGCGGATTTCGGAAAGAAGACAAAGCCCAGGTAGCCCGCGCCGGCCAGCAAGGCCGCCGGCACGTCGGCAGGATCGGTCAGTCCGCAGATCTTGAAACGAAGCCCGGCCATCCGATCTAGCGCGGCGTGCTGCCGTCTTCGAGCAGGGCAATCACATCGTCGCTGCCTCCGCTCGCCGGGGTCTTCAGGCGTACGACCTCACGCTCAAGCTCTTCCTTGCGGCGCCGTTCGCGGCGGGCCGCGGCGCGATGCTTGTGCTCGCGGCGCCACTCCAGAAGGTAGCCGAGCGCAAGCCCCAGCACGATGAAGATCAGAAGGATCAGGAACAGCGGCAGCGTGATCGACCAGGACAGGCCAAGGAACCCGGCCATCGAATCGGGCAAAAGCCTGAGCGTCACCAGCTCGCGATTCGCGAGGGCGATGGTGACGAGGCAGATGGCGACAATCGCCAGGATGGCGTAACGCAGGTAACGGATCATGCCCTGTCCTACTGCCCGTTCAACCGGTCGCGCAAGAGCTTCCCGGTCTTGAAGAAGGGAACGAATTTCTCATCCACTTGAACGGGTTCGCCGGTGCGCGGGTTCCGGCCCACGCGGGCATCGCGCTTTTTCACCGAAAACGCGCCGAAACCACGCAGTTCGACGCGGTCACCCCGGACCATGGCGTCGATGATCTCTTCGAAGATCGTATTCACGATCCTCTCGACGTCCCTGTGATACAGATGCGGGTTCTCCTCGGCGATCTTCTGAATCAGTTCAGACCTGATCATTCCTGAGGTCCCCCCTTGCTTGCGATCGCGCCTCTGACGGGCGCATGACCCGACCGACTATAACGGGCTTCACGGCATCGCGAAACAATTCAGCCGGGCAGCAGTGCAAAATCCGTGCGGTTTGCGCGGCTTGGCCCATTGATTTCGCGTCCTGCGTCCGGTCCCGGTCCGGTTTGGCCGGTCTGTTCCGCCCCACGCCGTCGCCCGGCGAATCATGCAATGCTAAAAAAGACGACGCCCCGCGGACCTCCAGGGTCCGCGGGGCGTCCGCGATGCAAGGGTCGACCGCGGCCGGACGGTTGCCCGGCCCCGGTCTGTGCAAGTTACTCGTCGCCCTTGAGGGCGGCGCCCAGGATGTCGCCCAGCGACGCGCCCGAGTCGGACGAGCCATACTGCTGCACGGCTTCCTTTTCCTCGGCGATCTCGCGCGCCTTGATCGACAGGCCCAGGCGGCGGGTCTTCTGGTCCACGTTGGTCACGCGAACGTCGACCTTGTCGCCGACGCCGAAGCGTTCGGGGCGCTGCTCGGCCCGGTCACGCGACAGGTCGCTGCGGCGGATGAAGGACTTGGCGCCCTCGTATTCCACCTCGATGCCACCATCCTCGATCGCCGTCACTTCGACGGTGATGATCGAGCCGCGCTTCACGCCGCCAACGGCTTCGGTGAAGCTGTCGTCGAGGCCCTTGATCGAGAGCGAGATGCGCTCCTTGTCGGTGTCCACCTCGGTGACGATGGCCTGAACCGTGTCGCCCTTGCGGTAGTCCTGGATGGCTTCCTCGCCGCGACGATCCCACGAGATGTCGGAGAGGTGCACCATGCCGTCGATGTCGCCCTCGAGACCGACGAACAGACCGAACTCGGTGATGTTCTTGACCTCGCCCTCGACATGCGTGCCCGAGGGATGGGTTTCGGCAAAGACTTCCCAGGGGTTGCGCATGGTCTGCTTGAGGCCAAGCGAAACGCGGCGCTTCTGGGTGTCGATCTCCAGCACCATGACTTCGACTTCTTGCGAGGTCGAGACGATCTTGCCGGGATGGACGTTCTTCTTGGTCCACGACATTTCCGAGACGTGCACGAGGCCCTCGACCCCCGGCTCCAGCTCCACGAAGGCGCCGTAGTCGGTGATGTTGGTGACGCGGCCGGTATGCACGGTGTCGAGCGGGAATTTCGCCTCGACGCTGTCCCACGGATCGGCCTGCAGCTGCTTCATGCCGAGCGAGATGCGGTGCGTCTCCTTGTTGATCTTGATGACCTGGACCTTCACGGTCTCGCCGATCGACAGGATCTCCGAGGGGTGGTTGACGCGGCGCCACGCCATGTCGGTGACGTGCAGCAGGCCGTCGACACCGCCGAGATCGACGAAGGCGCCGTATTCGGTGATGTTCTTGACCACGCCGTCAACGGCATCGCCTTCGGTCAGGCGCGCGATGACCTCGGCGCGCTGTTCGGCACGGCTTTCTTCCAGGATGGCGCGGCGCGAGACCACGATGTTGCCGCGGCGACGGTCCATCTTGAGGATCTGGAAGGGCTGCTTGAGACCCATGAGAGGGCCCGCGTCCCGCACCGGGCGGACGTCGACCTGCGAGCCGGGCAGGAAGGCCACGGCGCCGCCCAGATCGACGGTAAAGCCACCCTTGACGCGGCCGAAGATCGCGCCTTCGACGCGGTTTTCGTCGGCATAAGCCTTTTCCAGACGGTCCCACGCGGCTTCGCGGCGGGCCATTTCCCGGCTGATGACGGCTTCGCCACGGGCGTTCTCGACCTGACGCAGGTAGACTTCGACCTCGTCGCCGACTTCGATCTCGGGCTGCTCGCCGGGCTGGGCGAATTCTTTCAGCTCGACACGGCCTTCCATCTTGTAGCCGACGTCGATGATGGCTTGGCCTGCCTCGATGGCGATGACCTTGCCACGGACCACCGAACCTTCGTCCGGCGTGTCGATCTCGAAGCTTTCGTTAAGGAGGGCTTCGAATTCCTCCATCGATGAATTGGCGCTCATGAGCGGTGCAGTTTCCTTTTACGACTTTTTCTGGCCGGGCGGTTGTCTCCGCCGGTCTTTCCACGGATTGGTCGGCCGGGCGTGCGTGGGGCGGATACGAAAACAATCAGGGCCGGAAATCACCGACCCTGCCCGAGCTCCGATATCCGCGGCTGTACCCGCCGCTTCGACGTGCCCCCTATACCGAAAACACTGGCCAAAGGCAAGCCCGCGCCCCATCGCCCCGGCGCCTCCCGGCTTCTTCTCTTCCGCAATACTCCCGCCGGAGGCCCCGGCCTGCCCTCCCGCGGCGGCACGGGCGCCGGTCCGCGACATCCGCAAGGGGCGGCGCGCGCCCGCCCGGGCGCGCCTCGCATCGCGCGGCGCCGCAAGGCGCCTCCGCCTGGCAGCCCCTAACCCAGCCGGGCCGCGACATGGGCCACGGCGGCGGCCACGGCGGCGTCGATATCAAGGTCCGAGGTATCGAGGATCTCGGCGTCCCCTGCCGGCCGCATCGGTGCGTCGGCGCGGCCCATGTCGCGGGCATCGCGGGCGCGCACGTCCTCCAGCACCGCCTCGAAGGACGTCTGCGCGCCGGCCGCGCTCAGCTCGCGGAACCGGCGCTCGGCGCGGATCTCGGCGCGGGCGGTGACGAACAGCTTCGCCTCCGCCTCGGGGCAGATCACGGTTCCGATGTCGCGCCCATCCAGCACCGCGCCACCGTCGCGGGCGGCGAAGGCGCGCTGGAAGTCGAGCAATGCCTGACGCACCTCGGGGATCACCGCGACCCGGCTCGCGGCCTCGGCCACCTCGGCGCTGCGCAGGCCGTCGCGCAGCAGGTCCTCGGCCACCAGTGCCCGGGCCGCGGCCAGCGGCTCAAGCCCGTCCAGCACTCGCCGCCCCGTCGCCCGGTACAGCAGCCCGGTATCGAGATGGGCGAACCCGAAGCGCGCCGCGACGGCACGCGAAATCGTGCCCTTTCCGGCGGCGGCCGGCCCGTCGATGGCAACAGTAAAGCTCACCCTTTTACCTGCACGGTCAGGTCGGGGTCCGCGCCCGCGGCCTGTGGCGTCCCATCGGCGATCTCGTAGTAATCCCCCTTCGAGGCGCAGAAGATGTGCCCGGCAAGTTTCAGCCCCGTGGGCTGGTCGAGCGTGCCGGCAAAGATCGCCAGATGCGGGCCCGGACCGTCCCAGAACAGGGTCGAGCCGCAGATCGGACAGAACCCCCGCCGCGCGGTGTCCGAGGACTGGTACCACGTCACGTCGCCCTCGATCTCGACCGCGTCACGGGGGGCCGAGGTCGCGGCGGCGTAGTGGCCGCTGGTGCGCCGGCACTGGTCACAGTGGCAGGCCACCACGGGCCGCAGGGGCCCGCGCACCCGGTACGATACTTCCGAGCAAAGGCACCCTCCGGTAGTCGACAGGTCCGCTGCGTCGAGGTCGAGTGCGTCGAGATCGCTCATGTGGGGTCCCTTTCCAGACGGGCGCCAAGCGCCGTCATCATATCGGTGAAGATGGGGAAAGAGGTGGCGATGGGTGTCGCATCGTCAACCGTCACCGGCGATTTTGCGGCGAAACCGGCGATCAGGAAGGACATCGCGATGCGATGATCGAGCCGCGCGGCGACCGTCGCCCCGCCCGGCACCTCGCCCGGGCCGCGGCCCTCGACGATCCACCAGTCGGGCCCCTCCTCGACCGTGACGCCGCAGGCGCGCAAGCCTTGCGCCATCGCGTCGATCCGGTCGCTTTCCTTGACCCGCAGCTCGGCCACGCCGCGCATCTCGGTGCGGCCCGCGGCGTTCGCCGCGACGACCGACAGGATCGGGTATTCGTCGATCATGCTGGCGGCGCGTTCGGGCGGCACGCTGATCCCGCGCATGTCGGGCGAAAACCGCGCGCGCAGGTCCGCCACGGGCTCGCCGCCCTCGTCGCGCGGGTTCTCATAGGTCAGGTCCGCGCCCATCTCGCGCAGCGTCTCGAACAGCCCCGCGCGCGTCGGGTTCAGCCCGATATTCGGCACCAGAACCTCGGACCCCGGCACGATCAGCGCGGCACAGACCGGGAAGGCGGCCGAGGACGGATCGCGCGGCACCGTCAGCGTCTGCGCCCGCAACTCGGGCTGGCCGGTCAGGCGGATCACCCGGCCTTCGTTCGTGGTCTCGGTCTCGATCTCGGCGCCGAAGCCCGCCAGCATCCGTTCGGTATGGTCGCGCGTCGCCTCGCGCTCGGTCACCACGGTCTCTCCCGGCGCGTTCAGGCCCGCCAGCAGCACCGCCGACTTCACCTGGGCCGACGGCATGGGCGTCGTGTACTGCACCGGCACGGGCGCCCGCGCGCCCACCACGGTCATCGGCAGCCGCCCGCCCGAGCGGCCATGCGCCGCAGCCCCGAACAGCGCCAGCGGATCGGTGATCCGCGCCATCGGGCGCAACCGCAGCGAGGCGTCGCCGGTAAAGGTCGCGGTGATGGGCGAGGTGCCCATCGCCCCCATGATCAGACGCACGCCGGTGCCCGAGTTGCCGCAGTCGATCACCTGCGCGGGCTCGGCGAACCCGCCCGTGCCCACGCCGTGTACCGACCAGGACCCCGGCTCGTGCTGCGTGACCTCGGCCCCGAAGGCGCGCATCGCGGTCGCGGTGTCGAGCACGTCCTGCCCTTCGAGCAGGCCGGTGATCCGGGTCTCGCCCACCGACAGCGCCCCCAGGATCAGCGCGCGATGGCTGACGGACTTGTCGCCCGGCACCTGCGCCTCGCCGGTCAGCGGTCCGGCGGCGTGGGCGGTCATCGGGGCGGCGGGGCCGTCATGGGCGGACATGGGCGGATCTCCTGTCTTTGACCCCCGCGTGATAAAGCGCCCCGCGCCCCGCGTCCATGCGGGTCGCACCGCGCAGACGGGCCGGGGCGCTCTGCGGGGCCGCCGGCGCACTGCACCACCCCGGGGGGCGGCGCCGTCCGCGCGCGCCGGTCGATCGCCCCTCGCGGGGCCTCAGGCGGCCCGGCGGCGGAAAGTCAGGTAGTGCGGCACGCGCCCCTCGCGCAGCGCCTTTTGCTCATAGCGGGTCGGGATCCAGTCCTGCCACGGTTCGCGCCAGTCCTGCGGGCCCTCGGCTAGCCAGTCGAAGCCTGCGCGCGGCACCTCCTCCAGCGTCTGGCGGACATAGTCGGGGATGTCCGTGGCCACGCGGAAGATCGCGCCGGGCTTCAGCACACGGGCCAACGGCTCCAGGTGCTCGGCGGTGACGAAGCGGCGCCGGTGATGCCGCGCCTTGGGCCATGGATCGGGATAGAGCAGAAAGGCCCGGTCGAGGCTGGCCTGGGGCAGCACGTCGAACAGGTCGCGCGCGTCGCCCGGGTGGACCGCCACGTTGTTGACACCAGCCTTGCGGATCTTGCCCAGCAGCATCGCGACGCCGTTGATGTAGGGCTCGCAACCGATGATCGCCACGTCGGGGTTCTGCGCGGCCTGGTGCACCATGTGTTCGCCGCCGCCGAAGCCGATTTCCAGCCAAATGGGCCGGTCGCCGAAACGGGTCGCAAGATCGAGAGGCGTGCGCTCGGGGTTTTCGTCCCAGTCCACGGCACCGGGCGACAGCGCCGCCAGATCCTCGTCCAGATAGCCGCGCTGGCTGTTGCGCAGGGTCTTGCCCTGGCGCCGGCCATAAAAGTTGCGCCACGGGGCGCCCGAGGGAGAGGTGCGGTCGTCGGTCATGGCCCGGGGCAATGCCGCGCGGGGGCGGTCTTGTCAAACACGACCGCCACCAAGGACGGGCAAACCGGACCGGCCATACCCCGGGGGCTGGATCACCTGGCGCAGGGGAAGGTCCCAGCGGGGCCACGCCGCGCCAGTGGTGGCGGGGCGTGGCAATTCCGGCCCGTGCCGCGAAAGGCGCCGCAAGGCCGCCGAGCGGCCCCAGGGCACCGTCGCCATTAGATCGCGGCGCGCAGCGCGTCGGCCAGATCCGTCCGCTCCCAGGAAAAGCCGCCGTCGGCCTCGGGCGCGCGGCCGAAATGGCCGTAAGCCGCCGTGCGCTGGTAGATCGGCCGGTTCAGTTGCAGGTGCTCGCGGATGCCGCGCGGCGTCAGGTCCATCACCTGCGCCACGGCGGCCTCGATCGCCGTCGGTTCGACCTCGCCGGTGCCGTGCGTGTCGACATAGATCGACAGCGGGCGCGAAATCCCGATGGCATAGGACAGCTGGATCGTGCAGCGCTCGGTCAGGCCGGCGGCGACGACGTTCTTGGCAAGGTAGCGCGCGGCATAGGCGGCCGAGCGGTCGACCTTGGTCGGGTCCTTGCCCGAGAACGCCCCGCCGCCATGCGGCGCGGCCCCGCCATAGGTATCGACGATGATCTTCCGACCCGTCAGGCCGGCGTCGCCGTCAGGCCCGCCGATCACGAAGGTGCCCGTGGGGTTCACCCACCATTCTGTACGGTCGGTCAGCCAGTCGGCCGGCAGAACCTCGCGAATGTACGGCTCAACGATGGCGCGGATATCGTCCGAGGTCTGGCTTTCGTCGATATGCTGGGTCGACAGGACCAGCTGCGTCACCTCGACCGGAGCACCGTTTTCATAGCGCAGCGACACCTGGCTTTTCGCATCGGGACCCAGAAGCGGCTCGGCCCCCGACTTGCGCGCCTCGGCCAGCCGCTTGAGGATCTGGTGGGCATAGTGGATCGGCGCCGGCATCAGCTCGGGCGTTTCGCGGCAGGCATAGCCGAACATGATCCCCTGGTCGCCCGCGCCCTCGTCCTTGTTGCCCGAGGCGTCGACGCCCTTGGCGATATGCGAGGACTGCTCGTGCAGCAGGTTGGTGATCTCGCAGGTCTGCCAGTGGAACTTTTCCTGCTCGTAGCCGATATCGCGGATGCAGTCGCGGGCGATGTCCTCGATGCCCGCCATGTACTCGCGCAGGCGGGACTTGTCGGTCAGCCCGATCTCGCCGCCGATCACCACGCGGTCGGTCGTGGCGAAGGTTTCGCAGGCGACGCGGGCCTCGGGCTCTTCTGCGAGCAAAGCGTCGAGCACGGCATCCGAGATGCGGTCGCAGACCTTGTCGGGGTGCCCCTCGGAGACGGATTCCGAGGTGAAGATGTAATTTTGGCGCGCCATGGCGGGGAATGCTCCGTTGATTGATCTCCGCCACGCCAGGAAGCCGTTGTGGCGGCATTTGAGCGGCATAGGGGCAGTGCCGCCGGGGTTCAACGTCTATCGCGCCACGCGGTTAACCAAATTCCAACGGCCAGTACGGTCAGAAGCAGCGCCAGCGGCAGATCGCCGCTCTGCGCATAGGGCGTCGCCGCACGGGCCGGAGGCAGCCGCGCATCGAGGTATCCCGCCTCACCCAGCGGCAGACTGGCAGTGACCCGCCCCGCCGCGTCGATCACCGCCGAGATGCCGGTATTGGCCGACCGGATCAGCGGCAGCCCCTGCTCGACCGCCCGCGCCCGGGCCTGCGCGAGGTGCTGATAGGGCCCCGAGAAGGTGCCGAACCACGCATCATTCGTGATCTGCATCAGCCAGTCCGGGCGGCCCGGCGCGGCGTTGACGTCCTGCGGAAAGATCGCCTCGTAGCAGATGAGCGGCAGCACCCTGCCCGCGGCCCCGGTGTCGACCAGGTGCGGCCCCTCCCCGGGGGTGAAGCCGAAACCGTCCTCGGCGGCAAAGCTCGGCAGGCCCAGGGCCCGGCCGATGCCACCCAGGGGCACGTATTCGCCGAAGGGGACAAGGTGGTGCTTGTCGTAAAGGTCCGCGATCCGCCCGCCGGGTTCGATCAGGGCCATCGAATTCCACGCCCGCCAGCCATCGACCCGCTGCGCGCCCAGGGCCACGGGGCGTCCCCCGGCCGCGTCGGATACCCGGGCCAGCGCGGCATGCCCGTCCTCGAGATAGTAGGGCAGCGAGGTTTCTGGCCAGATCGTCAGGTCGGGCGCCCCGGGCGCGGCGGTAAATTCGAGCATCCGCTGAAAGAAAAAGCCCGCGCGCTCGGGGTCCCACTTTTCGTCCTGCGGGGCGTTGGGCTGCACGATCCGCACCAGTGCCGCGCCGGGGGTCGGGGGATCGTCGTGCAGCAGCAGCGCGCCGGCGCCCAGCGGCAGCAGCCAGACGGCCGCAGCGACGGCAAGGCGGACGAGCGTGGGCCACGCGCGGCGGCGCGCCACCTCGACCCCGCCGGCGACCAGAAGCAGCGTCAGCACGGTCAGCCCGTATGGGCCGATCAGGGACACCAGCTGCAGCGCCGGCCCCTCGGTCCAGACGTAGCCGACCAGCGCCCAGGGAAAGCCGGTCAGGATATAGCTGCGGGTCATTTCGGCGGCGCCCAGCCAGACGGCCCAGGCCAGGCTCAGGCGCCAGCCGCGTCCGCCCGTCGCCCGGGCCAGCGCAAAGGCCACGGCCCAAAAGAGCGCAAATCCGGTCGCGGTGAAGAACAGCCCGAAGGGCGCCATCCAGCCGTGCCGGGCGACATCGACAAGGAACGGCTCGACGATCCAGTGCAGGGAGGTCGCGAAATATCCCGTCCCGGCAAAGAACCCCAGCGCGGCGGCGCCACGCCAGGTGCGCGCGCCGTGCAGCAGCCCCAGCGACAGCGCCAGCCCCGCCAGTGCCACCGGCACGGCCGAGAACGGCACCTGCCCCAGCCCCGCGAAGACCCCGGCCAGGGCCGCCAGCGCCAGGCGTTGACGCCCGGCATAGCGGCGCAGGCTCAGGCGGTCGCGGACCCGGGAGGCGCTGCCGGGCGGGGTGTCAGGCACCCGCCGCCTCGGGCAGGCGGACGCGCAGACGCTTGATCCGCCGGGGATCGGCATCGACGATCTCGAATTCCAGCCCGTCGGGATGGGGAATCACCTCGCCGCGCGTCGGCACGCGGCCGGTCAGGACGAAGACCACGCCGCCCAGGGTGTCGATCTCCTCCTCGTCCTCGGGGTCAACCAGCTTGCGCCCGATCTCGGCCTCGAACTCATCGAGGGGGGTGCGCGCCAGCGCAAGGTAGGAGCCGGGCTTTTCCAGCGTCCAGAGCTGCGCATCCTCGATGTCGTGCTCGTCCTCGATTTCGCCCACGACCTGTTCGATCAGGTCCTCGATGGTCAGCAGACCGTCGACGCCTCCGTATTCGTCGATCACCAGCGCCATGTGGATGCGGTCCGACTGCATCTTCTGCAGCAGGACGCCGATCGGCATCGACGGCGGCGCATAGATCAGCGGACGCAGCATGCTGCGTATGTCAAATTCGCCCGCCTCGCCGTTGAAGCCGAACTGAAGCGCGAAATCCTTCAGGTGAATCATGCCGACGGGATGGTCGAGCGTGTCGTGGTAGACGGGAAGCCGGGTCATCCCGCTGTCGCGGAACACCGCGACCAGTTCGTCGCGCGCGATATCGTCGCGCACCGACACGATTTCGACCGCGGGGATCGAGACATCCTCGACCCGCAGACGCCGCAGGTTCGAAAGCCCCGGGCGGACGGCCTGCGTGGCCTCGGGCCCGCCGTCGCTGTCTTCGTCCTCGTCGCCCTCATCCTCAGGCGCCGCGAAGCCCCCGAAGATCCTGCCGAAGAACCCGCGGTTCGCGGACTGCTCTTCGTCCTCGGTGTCGTGGTGCGCGCCATGCGCCGCGCCAGAGGACCCGTCTGTCGTCTCTCCCATCCTGCCTTTCCGCATCTGCGGGCCGCGGCGGTGCGGCCCTATGGTCTATATGGGTCCGGATCACCCAGGGTGGCAAGTATCGCCACCTCGGTTCGTTCCATCAACTCGGCGTCCGGGTCGGTTTCGTGGTCGTATCCAAGCAGATGAAGGGTGGCATGCACCAGAAGATGGCGCAAATGCCGCGTAAAAGGCACCCCCGCCGCCCGCGCCTCGGCCGCGCAGGTGTCATAGGCGATGGCGATGTCTCCCAGTTCGGGGTCGTCCCCGGGATGCGGCAGGTCGGGCTGCGCGCCGGGCATTCCCGCCCCACGCTCTGACGATGGCCAGGACAGCACGTTGGTGGGCCGCGACTTGGCCCGGAAATCGGCGTTGAGCGTGGCGATCCGCGCATCGTCGCAGGCCAGCAGCGAGATCTCCCACTCGCCGGGCTCCAGCCCCAGATGCCTGAGCGCGGCCGCGCAGGCCCGCGCCGCCTCGCCCGGCAGATCGACGTCCATCCACCGGGGATCCTCGATCACCGGGTCGACGGGCGCCGGGAACTCGTCGTCGCCGGCGGCCCGGCCGGGGTCATCGCGGTCGTCCATCTCAGCCGGCGGGCGCGTCTGCGTCATAGGCCTCGATGATCCGGGCGACCAGCGGATGGCGCACCACGTCCTTCGCGGTGAAGTAGTTGAAGCTGATCCGGTCGATGTTCTTCAGCAGGCGTTCGGCGTCCGACAGGCCCGAGGTCACGCCGCGCGGCAGGTCGACCTGGCTGCGATCGCCGGTGATGACCATGCGGCTGCCTTCGCCGAGGCGCGTCAGGAACATCTTCATCTGCATCGCGGTGGCGTTCTGCGCCTCGTCCAGCACCACGAAGGCATTGGCCAGGGTGCGCCCGCGCATGAAGGCCAGCGGCGCGATCTCGATCGTCTTCTCCTCGCGCAGCTTGGCCAGTTGCTTGCCGGGGAGGAAATCGTTCAGCGCATCGTATAGCGGCTGCATGTAGGGATCGACCTTGTCCTCCATCGCGCCGGGCAGAAAGCCCAGGCGTTCGCCCGCCTCGACGGCGGGACGGCTGAGGATGATCTTGTCGACCTGCCCCGTGAGGAACATCGACACGCCCACCGCGACGGCCAGGTAGGTCTTGCCCGTGCCCGCGGGGCCGATGCCGAAGGCCAGTTCGTTTTCGAACAGCGCCCGGACATAGGCGCGCTGCGCCTCGGTACGCGGTTCGACCTGCTTCTTGCGGGTCTTGATCTCGATCCGGCCGCCCTGGAACAGCTCCATCTGGTCGCCGTCGCGGGGGCCCGTGCCCTCGGCGCTGCCGCCCAGCCGAATCTGCGCGTCGATCTCGCCGGCATCGACGTCGCGCCCGGCCTCCAGCCTTTCGTAAAGGCCGGCCAGGGTTTCGGCGGCGCGGGCGCGCGCATCGGGATCGCCATGCACGGCCAGCATGTTGCCGCGGCGCAGGATCTGCACTTCGAGCTTTTGCTCGATCTGCGCGAGGTTGCGGTCGAATTCGCCGCACAGGTCAATCAGAAGGCGGTTGTCCGGAAATTCCAGGACGGTTTCCGAGGTTGCGTCGGGGGTGTGCGAGGTGGTCAGCGCGCTAATGCCCAAAAACGGCTCCGATCAAGAGGGATCTCAAGGTTCGGATCGTGCCAAGACGCCGCCTCGCGTGCAAGCGGTTG
This sequence comes from Mesobaculum littorinae, assembly GCF_004011175.1. Taxonomy (GTDB): domain Bacteria; phylum Pseudomonadota; class Alphaproteobacteria; order Rhodobacterales; family Rhodobacteraceae; genus Tranquillimonas; species Tranquillimonas littorinae. The sequence goes on from NZ_RQXX01000005.1 coordinate 147,712, forward strand.
CTGCCACAGTCACGGAATTATCACGCGGGCACCCGCCGGTTTCGGCGGTGACCCGCCATGAAGCTCGCGCGCAGGGGCGAATCGCCCCCCGTCGCCCGGGACAAATGCGGCGGCTATACGGCGCCCCGCCACCCGGCGGCCGCGTTTCGACCCCTTCATTGACCCTAGGTCCGGCGACAATGCGATGCGCACTTGGGTTTTCCACTTTCAGAGCCGAACAATTCCTTAAAAATCCTAGACACGGCGGCCACATTCTCGCCTACATGCGAAAAATGTTTGAAAGATAGGTGATCCGCATGACCCGACTCCTGACCTCAGCCGCGCTTTTCGCTGCACTCGCCCTGCCCGCCGCGGCGCAGAACCGCCATTCCGGCGTGGGCGAACAGGGCTTCGGCCAAGGAGCCGGAACCATCGTCGTCAGCTGCTATCGCGGCCCCTGGACCGATGTCATCTGGGACCGTCCGAACCCGGTGTTCATCGACAGCCTCGTCGCCGCCGGGTACGAGCACCCCGAGGCTCTGGCCATCGGCGAACGTCTGTGCCGCGATGCGAGCCTCGTCAACAATCCCGACGCGATGAAGCGCGAAGCGATCCGGGTGCTGGAAAACGCCCCCAGCGACCGCCCGACGCCCACGCGCTACTACTGATCGGCCGATTAAGCGGCGAAAGGCGGGTTCCCTGCCTTTCGTCCCACCTCTTCCCCGGCCGGACGCGCTGGCTGGCCAAGTCGTCAGACCAGGACGGCGCTTAGCGAGTTGGGGTTGCTTTCGGTGATACGCACCCGGCGCAGATCGCCACGCGCGATGCCGTCGGCGGTGACATGCACCGCATGCAGATGTTCGGACTTGCCCGCCATCTGCCCGGCCACGCGCCCCTCACGTTCGAAGAGCACCCGGGTTTCGCGCCCGACCATTGCATCTTGGATCTCGCGTTGCTGGCGGGTCAGCAGCGCCTGAAGGCGGTGCAGCCGGTCATCCGCCGCAGCAGGATCGACCAGCGCACGTTCGGCCGCCGGGGTGCCGGGGCGCGAGGAATACTTGAAGCTGTAGCACTGGCCGTAGCGGACCTCTTCGACCAGCGCCATCGTCGCGGCGAAATCCTCTTCCGTCTCTTCGGGGAACCCCACGATGAAGTCTCCGGACATCAGGATGTCGGGACGCGCCGCGCGGATCCGCTCGATCAGCCGGATGTAGCTTTCGGAGGTGTGCTTGCGGTTCATCCGCTTCAGGATCCGGTCCGACCCCGACTGCACCGGCAGGTGCAGGTAGGGCATCAGCTTGTCCACCTCGCCATGCGCGGCGATCAGCTCGTCGTCCATGTCATTGGGGTGGCTGGTGGTGAACCGGATGCGCTCCAACCCGTCGACCTTCGCCAGCTCGCGGATCAGCCGGGCGAGGCTCCAGTCGCCGTCGCCCCCCGCCCCGTGGTAGGCGTTGACGTTCTGCCCCAGCAGCGTGATCTCGCGCACCCCGCGTTCGACGAGGTCGCGCGCTTCGGACAGCACGCGTTCGGCGGGGCGGCTGACCTCGGCGCCCCGGGTGTAGGGCACGACGCAGAAGGCGCAGAACTTGTCGCAGCCTTCCTGCACCGTCAGGAACGCGGTGGGTCCGCGCGCGCTCTTGGGCCGGCTCTTCAGCCGCTCGAACTTGTCCTCTTCGGGAAAATCGGTGTCGAGCGCCTTGGCCCCGCCGCCAGCCCGCGCCTCGAGCTCGGGCAGCCGGTGGTAGCTTTGCGGGCCCACGACCAGATCGACCATCGGCTGGCGGCGCATGATCTCTTCGCCCTCGGCCTGCGCGACACAGCCCGCGACACCGATCTTCAGATCCGGTTTCGCCGCCTTCAGCCCCTTGAAGCGGCCAAGCTCGGAATAGACCTTCTCGGCCGCCTTTTCGCGGATATGGCAGGTGTTCAACAGGATCATGTCGGCGTCGTCGGCCGACTGCGTTTCGACATAGCCCTGCCCGCCCAGGGCCTCGGCCATACGCTCGCTGTCGTAGACGTTCATCTGGCAGCCATAGGTCTTGATGAAGAGCTTTTTCGGCTCGGCCATGGTCGGGATCCATCATCTGCAGGGAATGCGGCCCTTCTACCGCCCGGCGGCATTGCTTGCAATCGCCCGCTCGTTCATAGCGGAAGCCGAGCAAACGCAGGGGCCTTGGGATGCGCTACCCCGATCTGGCGGCATTTCTGAAACACGGGCGCGCGGCTTTGTCGCGCGGGCCCGTCGCGCTGATCATGGCCGAGGACGCGGCCGAGCTGGACGGCACCATCCGCCACCACGAGGCGCGCGGCTTTCGCGCGGTGGTGGTCTTTGCCCCCGATGCGCTGGCCATCGACGCTGGGATCGAGGCGCGCATCCACCGTGTGAGCTACGACACCACCGCCGATGCGGCCACCGAACGCGCGGTGAACGCGGTGATCGAGGCGGCGCCGGGCATCTGGCTCTACTACGGCTACAACGCGGAATACCTGTTCCACCCGTTCTGCGAGACCCGCAGCGTCGGCGAGATGCTGGCCTTTCATACCGAGGAACGGCGCGACGCGATGTTGACCTACGTGGTCGATCTCTACCCCTCGGACCTGGGCGCGCATCCCGGGGCGGTCGCGCCAGGGGACGCCTGGCTGGACAAGTCGGGATACTACGCGCTGGCCCGGCTGGATCCGGTGACAAAGCATCCGCTGGAGCGGCAGCTGGATTTCTTCGGTGGCCTGCGCTGGCGGTTCGAGGAACACGTGCCGCGCCGCCGCCGACGGATCGACCGGGTTGCGCTGTTCCGCGCCCGTCCCGGCCTGCGGCTGGGCGCCGATCACACCTTCAACGACCCGGAATACAATACCTATGCCTGCCCATGGCACCACAACCTGACGGCGGCGATCTGTTCGTTCCGCACCGCCAAGGCGCTGGCGACGAACGCCGGATCGCGCGACGCGGTGTCCAGCTTTCACTGGGGGAACTCCACCCGGTTCGAATGGCATTCGCGGCAACTGATGGAGCTGGGCCTGATGGAGCCCGGCCAGTGGTTCTAGGCCCGGGCCGAAGCTGGCCCCGCCGCGGTGAGGCGCGGCGCGGGGGGCCTAGCGTCGCTTGAGGCGGATCACCACGTCGACCTTGCTGATCTCGGCCCCGTCCGGGGCCTTGGGCAGGCGCGTTATCTCAAGTTCGTCCGCCGGGGCATCGACAAGCGTCGAATCGTCTTCCCAGTAGAAATGCGGATGATCCTCCATCCGGGTGTCGAAGTAGCTTTTCGACCCGTCGACGGTGACCTCCTGCATCAGCCCCGCATCGCAAAATGCGCGCAAGGTGTTGTAGACGGTGGCAAGCGAAATCGTCTCGCCTGCATCGCGAGAGGCGGCATGGAGGCTTTCGGCCGTGACGTGCCGGTCCTGCCCGTCGCCGACCAGCAGCGCGGCCAGGGCCGATCGCTGGCGGGTCGAACGGACGCGGGCACGGTTCAGCCACTTCGCCCCGAGATCCATCGCCTGCGGTGTCATTTTAACGCATTCATCCATAACGGTTCTAATATAGGGGACGAAGGGGCCTTGTTTCAATCGCCAACTCGACGCAGCGGCACCGGGGTGTGACGACGGGGGCGCCGGGCCACCCTTGCACGAACGCAAAGCCGGATGATAGGAAACCGTCCGACAGGGCACACAGAACCAGTGGGATAGTATTGCATGGCCGAGTTTCCGACCAGCTTCGACAAGGACGGGCTTCTTGCCTGTGCCCGCGGCGAACTTTTTGGCCCCGGGAACCCGCAGCTTCCCGAGCCGCCGATGCTGATGATGGACCGCGTGACCGAGATTTCGGGCGACGCGGGCGCCAACGGCAAGGGCCATGTCATCGCCGAATACGACATCACGCCCGACCTGTGGTTTTTCCAGTGCCACTTTCCGGGCAACCCGGTGATGCCGGGTTGCCTGATGCTCGACGGCCTGTGGCAGCTGACGGGCTTCAACCTGGGCTGGCGCGGCATGCAGGGCCAGGGATTTGCCCTGGGCGTGGGCGAGGTCAAGCTTTCGGGCATGATCAAGCCCGACCGCAAGCTTGTCACCTATCACGTTGATTTCACCCGCGTGATCGACCGCAGGCTGAAGATGGGCGTGGCCGACGGCCGCGTCGAGGCCGATGGCGAAACCGTCGCCGAGGTGAAGGACATGAAGGTCGGCCTTGCCGCCCCGCAGGACCAGGGCTGATCGCGACCATGGGAGCACGCCAATGAGACGCGTCGTCGTCACCGGACTGGGCATCGTCTCGTCCATCGGCAATGGGGCCGAGGCCGTGGCCGAAGCGCTCAAGGCCGGGAAATCGGGCATCGCGCATGATGCCGAAATGGCCGAGCGCGGCTTCCGCAGCCGGATTTCGGGCGCGCCACGCATTGACGTGACCGAGCATGTCGACAAGCGCGCGCTGCGCTTCATGGGCCCGGGCGCGGCCTATGCCCATATCGCCATGCAGGAAGCCATCGCCGACGCCGGGCTGGAAGAGTCCGACGTCTCGGCCCCGATGACCGGGCTGATCGCCGGGTCCGGCGGGCCGTCGACCTCGAACCTCTTTTCGGCGCACCAGACCGTGCTGGAAAAGGGCAGCCCAAAGCGGATCGGCCCCCTCATGGTGCCGCGCGGCATGTCCTCGACCGTCAGCGCGAACCTGTCGACGGCGTTCCGCATCAAGGGCATCAACTACTCGATCACCTCGGCCTGCTCGACCTCGCTGCACTGCATCGGCAATGCCGCCGAACAGATCCAGATGGGCAAGCAGGACGTGATGTTCGCCGGCGGTGGGGAAGAGCTTGACTGGACGCTCTCGTGCCTCTTCGACGCGATGGGCGCGATGAGCTCGCGCTTCAACGACACGCCTGAAAAGGCCAGCCGCGCCTTCGACGCGGACCGCGACGGCTTTGTCATCGCGGGCGGCGGCGGCATGCTGGTGCTCGAAGAGCTTGAACGTGCGAAGGCGCGCGGCGCCAAGATATATGCCGAGGTCACGGGTTACGCCGCCACCTCGGACGGGCACGACATGGTCGCGCCCTCGGGCGAAGGCGGCGAACGCGCCATGCGGATCGCGCTGAACACCCTGCCCGAGGACCGCAAGATCAGCTACATCAACGCGCACGGCACCTCGACCCCGGTGGGCGACGTGGGCGAGGTCGAGGCGGTGCGCCGCGTCTTCGGCACCGGCACCACGCCGCCCGTCAGCTCAACCAAGTCGATGACCGGCCACAGCCAGGGCGCCGCGGGCGTGCAGGAGGCGATCTACTGCCTGCTGATGCTGCGCGACGATTTCATCGCCCCCTCGATCAATGTCGACACGCTCGACCCCGCCCTCGACGCGCGCGAAATCGCGATGGCGCGCGTGGATCAGGCCGGGCTCGACACCGTGATGACCAATAGTTTCGGATTCGGCGGCACCAACGGCTCGATGCTGCTCAGCAAGTACGACGGATGACGCCAGATGCCTGACCTGATGACCGGAAAACGCGGCCTGATCATGGGGGTCGCAAACGAGCGGTCCATCGCATGGGGTATCGCGAAAGCATTGGCGGCCGAGGGCGCCGAACTGGCCTTCACCTACCAGGGTGAAAACCTGGGCAAGCGGGTGCAACCGCTTGCCGAAAGCCTAGGTGCCTCGATCATGGTCGAGGCCGACGTGACCGACGACGCCTCGATGGATGCGGCCTTTGCCCGGCTGGCCGAAGAATGGGGCAGCCTGGATTTCGTGGTCCACGCCATCGCCTATTCCGACAAGGCCGAGCTGTCGGGCCGGTTCATCAACACCAGCCGCGAGAACTTCCGCCACTCGCTGTCGATCTCGTGCTACAGCTTCATCGACGTCGCCCGCCGCGCGTCCGAACTGATGCCCGAGGGCGGCAGCCTTCTAACCCTGACCTACCAGGGCTCGAACAAGGTGACGCCGTTCTACAACGTGATGGGCGTGGCCAAGGCGGCGCTGGAATCGACGGTGCGGTATCTCGCCAATGATCTCGGACCGCAGAAGATCCGCGTCAACGCGATCTCGCCCGGGCCGATGAAGACGCTGGCCGGCGCCGCGATCGGTGGTGCGCGACGCACCTTCAAGCATACCGACACCAATGCCCCGCTGCGCGCCAACGCAACGCTATCGGCCGTCGGCGGCACCGCGGTCTACCTGGCCTCGGACCACGGCGCCTGCACCTCTGGCGAGATCATCCATGTCGATGGCGGCTACCACGTGCTGGGCATGCCGCAGCCGGAAAACCTGTGATCCGCGGGGGCCGTCGTGCCCCCGCCTGTCGGCATCGTGATGCACGCACCGGCTGACCTGCGCCGTGGACGGGCTATACCTGATCCCATGCGCACCACGTCCCTCAGCCGCCGCGGGCTTCTGGCCGCAGGCACCGCCGCCCTCGCCGCGCCGGCCCTTGGCCAGACCGCCGCCCCCGCCTTTCCCGAGGCGTTGGAGCGCGCCCGCGGGTTCGACCAGATCCGCAGCCTGATCGTCAGCGTCGGCGGCGAAACCCGCCTCGCCCGGGCCATCCGCGGCCCCGCGACCGATCAGATCGTCAACGTGAAGTCGGTGTCCAAGTCCATCGTTTCTGCGCTGGTCGGTATCGCCATCGACCGGGGCGCGCTTGACGGGCCGGATCAGAGGATCGCACCGCTATTGCGCGCGGACCTGCCGCCCGATCCGGACCCGCGGCTCGACAGGATCACGCTGGGCGATCTTCTGTCCATGCGTGCGGGGCTTGAACGGACGTCGGGCGGGAATTACGGGGCCTGGGTATCCTCGGGCAACTGGGTGCGCGATGCGCTGGCCCGGCCCTTCGATGCAGATCCGGGCGGGCGGATGCTCTATTCCACCGGGAATTTCCACCTGCTGGGCGCGATCCTGACGCAGGTCACCGGGCGGTCGCTGCTCGACCTGTCGCGCGACTGGCTCGGTCGGCCGCTGGGCATCGACATCGCGCCATGGGTCCGCGACCCGCAGGGTCTCTACCTCGGCGGCAACGACATGGGAGTGTCGGCCGAGGGTCTCTTGCGTTTCGGCGAGATGTACCGGCAGGGCGGCACCTGGCAGGGCAACCGCGTCCTGTCGCAGGACTGGATCGACGCATCCTGGCAGGCGCGCGCACGGTCGCCCTATTCCGGCGATGCCTATGGCTATGGCTGGTTCCTGCGAAAGATGGGGGGTGAAGAGGTCGCCTATGCCCGCGGCTACGGCGGTCAGGCGATCTGGGTCGTCCCCGGCGCTGCCCTGACGGTCGTGGTCACCTCGGACCCGAACCGCCCTGCCCGCAGCGAAGGCTACATGGGCGCCCTCCACGCGATGGTGGAGGACGCCATCCTGCCCGCCGTCTAGACGCGATGGCCTGAACGGCGGGCGGACCGCTTACTTGATCTCGACAAGCTCGACGTTGAACGTCAGGTCCTGCCCGGCCAGCGGGTGGTTGGCGTCCAGCATCACCTCTTCGTCGGTCGACGACGCGACGGTGACCGGCATGGTCTGACCCTCGGGCGTCTGCACCTGCAGCTGCGTGCCCGGATCGGTCGGGATGTGATCGGGGATCTGGTCGCGCGGCACGGCCTGCTGACGCGCGGGGTCGCGGTCGCCATAGGCTTCGTCCGGCGCCACGGTCACGGTCTTGGTCTCGCCGACCGACATGCCCGAAATCGCCTTGTCGAGGCCCGGAATGATCTGGCCCGACCCGACGGTGAACTCGAGAGGGTCGCGGCCCTGGCTCGAGTCGAACGTGCTGCCGTCGGCCAGAGTGCCGGTGTAGTGCATGAGAACGGTATCGCCTGGTTTCGCCTGGCTCATGAAGATCTCCTGATAATCAGGTGTGAATTCTGCGAGGCCGCGCTTGACGGCTGCCCGCGATTTGGCGAAGAATCTGTCAAATACGGCTTCGGAAGTAAACCCGGGGGGCTGGAAGTGAGTTAATACCCTGAAGTCAGGGTATTTATTCGTCGTTTGCCGGTCTCGTTCGGCGACCTCGCGCCGAGATACCCGAATCGATCCGTCCCGTATCTTCCTCCGATATCGCCCCGTTCCCTCCGTGCGCCCAGCGCTGGCCACGCCGCTTCCCCCGCCCGGCGGCCTGTGGCAGGCTCGCCTTCGTGCGGTCGCCGGACGCGGTCGCAGCACGCCCTCGCCTGTTCAGCCCCGGAAGCGCCATGCCCCATTTCACCACGTCCGACGACATCCGCCTGCATTACACGGACGACGGCGCGGGCACTCCGATCCTCTGCCTCGCCGGGCTGACCCGTGACGGGCGCGATTTCGATTACATGGCGCCGCATCTCGACGGGGTGCGGCTGATCCGGCTGGATTATCGCGGGCGCGGCGGCTCGCAGCACGCCCCCGCCGACACCTATACCGTCATGCAGGAGGCGCAGGATGCGCTCGCCCTTCTCGACCACCTTCAGCTGTCGCGCAGCGCGATCCTCGGCACCTCGCGCGGGGGGCTGATCGCCATGGCGCTGGCGATGAAGGCCAAGTCCCGGCTGACCGGCGTGTGCCTGAACGACGTGGGACCGGTGATCGACCCCAAGGGCCTGCAGGCGATCGCGGGCTACCTGGGCAAGCCGCCCGCCTGGTCCAGCCGCGCCGAGGCGGCGATCGCCCTGCCCGCCGTGCGCCCCGCCTTTCGCGACGTCCCCGCCACCCGGTGGGAGGCCGAGGCACAGAGGCTGTTCACCGAGACGGACACCGGGCTGGGGCTGACCTATGATCCCGCACTGAGAGAGGCGTTCGATGCCGCCACCGCCACGCCGCCCGCGCCCGACGCCGACCCCTGGGCGGCGTTCGAAGCGCTGGAGGATCTGCCGCTGGCCCTGATCCGTGGCGAAGGGTCGAACATCCTGTCCCAAGAGACGGCGCAGGAGATGCGCCGCCGCCGCCCCGACATGATCTATGCCGAAATCTCCGACCGCGGGCATGTCCCGTTCCTCGACGAACCCGACGCGCTGGTCGCCCTGCGGGCGTGGGTCGCCCGGCTCTGACCCGCCCGTTTCCCACTTTCTGTCCCTGCGACGCCGTTTCCAAGGTAGACACCCGATGAACATCGACATGATCCGCAGCGCCGCGACCCGGCTCGATGGCGTAGTGCGCCGCACGCCCCTGCTCAGCTCACCCTTTCTGGACGAGATCGCGGGACGGCGCGTCTACGTGAAGGCCGAATGCCTGCAACACACGGGCAGCTTCAAGTTCCGCGGCGCATGGTCGGCTCTGACCGCCCTGCCCGAGACCGAGCGCGCGCGCGGCGTTCTGGCCTATTCCTCGGGCAACCACGCGCAGGGCATCGCCCGGTCCGCGGCCCTGCTGGGCGTGCCCGCCGTCGTGATCATGCCCGAAGATGCCCCGGCGCTGAAGATCGCCAACACCCGCGCGCTGGGGGCCGAGGTCGTGCTATACGACCGTGTCACCGGCGACCGCGCGGCCATCGGCGCGGCACTGGCCGAAGAGCGTGGCCTGACGCTGGTACGCCCCTTCGACGAACCGCAGGTGATCGCGGGCCAGGGCACCTGCGGGCTGGAGATCGCCCGGCAGGCGGCGGATGAGGGCATCTCAGACGCCGACGTCGTGGTCTGCACCGGCGGCGGCGGCCTTGCCTCGGGCATCGCGCTCGCGCTTGCGGAAACCGCGCCGAACCTGCGGCTGCGCACCGCCGAGCCCGAGGGCTTCGACGATGTCGCCCGCTCGCTCGCGGCCGGCACGCCGCAGCGCAACGACCGGCAAAGCGGCAGCCTGTGCGACGCCATCGTCACCCCCGAGCCCGGCGCGCTGACCTTCCCGATCCTCAAGGCCCACGCCGGCCCGGGCCTGGTGGTCAGCGACGACGAGGCGATGCGCGCCGTGGCCCTGGCTTTCCTGCGGTTGAAGATCGTCGTCGAACCCGGCGGCGCGGTGGCGCTGGCCGCGGCGTTGTTCCGGCCCGACCTGATCCCCGGCGACGCCGTCATCGCGGTCGCGACCGGCGGCAACATCGATCCGGCCCTGTTTGCCCAAGCACTCTCCATGCATACATGAGGTGCGGAAATAGTTGACATTGACAACTAAAAGACGGATGGTTCGCTAAGAGGGAGGAGTTCTATGCGTACCCAGGTCTGCATCATCGGCGGCGGCCCGGCGGGGCTGTTGCTGTCGCAACTGCTGCACCGCGCCGGCATCGACACCGTCGTCCTCGAACGGCGCAGCCGCGCCTATGTGCTCAGCCGGATCCGTGCCGGCGTGCTGGAATGGGGCACGGTCAAGCTCCTTGAATCCGCGGGACTGGGCCAGCGCATGCACGCCGAGGGATATGTCCACGACGGCACCTACCTCGCCGCGCAGAACCGCGGCTTCCGCGTCGACTTCAAAGCCCTGACCGGCACCCCCGTCATGGTCTACGGCCAGACCGAGGTGACGCACGACCTTTACGACGCGCGCGACGCCATGGACGGCGTGGTGATCGACGAGGCCGAGGGCGTGACCCCGCATGATGTCGACACGGATGCCCCTTATGTGACCTACACCAAGGACGGCACCGAGCACCGCATCGACTGCGATTTCGTGGCGGGCTGCGACGGCTACCACGGCGTCTCACGGCAGACGATCCCCGCCAGCGTGCTCAGGACGTTCGAACGGGTCTACCCCTTCGGCTGGCTGGGCGTGCTGTCCGAAACGCCCCCGGTCAGCCATGAGCTGATCTACGCCAACCACGCCCGCGGCTTTGCCCTATGCTCGATGCGCAATGCCAACCTCAGCCGCTACTACGTGCAGGCCCCGGTCGACGATCCGATCGAAAAGTGGTCCGACGACGCGTTCTGGGACGAACTGCGCCGCCGCATTCCCGAGGACGCCGCCGACCGCCTGGTCACCGGCCCCTCGATCGAGAAATCCATCGCGCCGCTCCGCTCCTTCGTGGCCGAGCCGATGCGCTGGGGGCGGCTGTTCCTGGTCGGCGACGCGGCGCACATCGTGCCACCCACCGGCGCCAAGGGCCTCAACCTCGCGATGAGCGACGTGCACTACCTGTTCGAGGCGCTGAAGACGCACTACCATGACGGCGACGCGGCAGGGATCGAGGGTTACTCCGAAACCGCCCTCGCCCGTGTCTGGAAGGCGATCCGCTTCTCTTGGTGGATGACCACGACGATGCATCGCTTCCCCGACCAGACCGACTTCGACCAGCGCATCCAGGAGACCGAGATCGACTATCTCGAAGGCTCGGAAACCGCGCAGAGGTCGATGGCCGAAAACTACGTGGGCCTGCCCTACTGACCCACGGACGGAGGACACCTCATGCTGATGGCCGATATCGGCGGGCTTCACCTGCATTACCGCGATGACGGCGACCCCGAGGGGCGCCCGGTCGTCTTCGCCAACTCGCTCGGCACCGACCTGCGGCTTTGGGACGCGATGCTGCCCCACCTGCCACGGGGCCTGCGCCTCATCCGCTACGACAAGCGCGGCCACGGGCTCAGCGATGCGCCCCAGGGGCCCTATTCCATGGGCGCCCTGGTCTCGGACGTGGAAAAGCTGCTCGACCACCTGAACGTGCGCGACTGCGTCTTCGTCGGCCTGTCGATCGGCGGGCAGATCGCGCAAGGTTTGGCCGCCAAACGCCTCGACCTCGTTCGCGCCATGGTCCTGTCGAACACGGCGGCCAAGATCGGCACCCGCGACATGTGGAGCGACCGTATCGCCAAGATCGAGGCCGGCGGCATCGCCGCGCTCTCCGATGCGATCCTCGAACGCTGGTTCGCGGCCCCCTTCCGCGCCACCCCCGCCTTCCGCGCATGGGAAAACATGCTGCTGCGCCAGCCCGCGCACGGGTATGCCGGGTGCTGCGCCGCCATCTCCGGCACCGACTTTCTCGCCTCGACGGCCGGGCTCACCCTGCCGACCCTCGCCATCGCGGGCAGCGAAGACGGCTCCACACCGCCTGACCTGGTGCGCGAAACGGCCGACCTCGTCCAGGGGTCGCGGTTCGAAATCATCCGCGGCACCGGCCACCTGCCCGCGGCCGAGAAGCCGCAGGACTACGCCCGCCTCCTCACCTCCTTCCTGCGCGAGGTCGGCCATGTCTGACCGCCCCCTGCCTTCTTCTCTTGCCAAATACTCCCGCCGGAGGCACCGCGCCGCCGCAGGCGGCGCAACCACCGCGCGCGCCGCAGGCGCTCGATATTACAGGAGCTCCCAGCCATGACCGACCGTCACGCCACCGGCATGCAGACCCGCCGGGCCACGCTGGGCGACGCCCATGTGGACCGGGCCGAAGCCAACAAGACGCCCCTGGACGAACGCTTCCAGTCCTTCATCACCGAAGGCGCCTGGGGCACGTTGTGGTCCTCCGACGCCATTCCCCCGCGCGAACGCTCGATGCTGACGATCGCGCTGCTGGCCGCGCTCGGCAACCACGAAGAGGTCGCGATGCACATCCGCGCCACCGCCAATACCGGCGCCAGCCAGACCGACGTGATGGAGGCGCTGATGCATGTCGCCGTCTATGCCGGCGTGCCGCGCGCCAACCACGCCATCAAGATAGCCAAGGAGACGTATGCCGATATGGAGAAGGACGCATGACCGCCCCAGCCGATGACCGCCCCGCACCCGGCGGCGAATCCGAACCCCATTTCACCGAGAAAAAGCACAGCCCCGGCCAGACGCCCGGCGGCCAGCGCGACAAGTTCGGCAACAGCTTCTACATGCGCGACCGCGCCTGGCACCCCCCCGCGCTGACGCCGCTTTACAAGACCTCGGTCGCCCGCTCGCCGCAGCGCGCACCGCTGTCCTTCGCCACCACCATCAGCGAAGAGACGAGCCCGGTCTTCGGCAACGACGTCCTGGGCCCGCTCGACAACGACCTGATCCACAACTTCGCCAAGGACGGCGCCGGCGCCATCGGCCCGCGCATCGTGGTCTACGGCCGCGTCGTGGACGAGGCGAACCGTCCCGTCCCGAACACCCTGATCGAGGTCTGGCAGGCCAATGCCGGCGGCCGCTATCGCCACAAGAAAGAGGGCTACCTTGCCCCGCTCGACCCCAATTTCGGCGGCTGCGGACGCTGCATCACCGACGAGAACGGCTGGTACGAATTCCGCACCGTGCAGCCCGGGCCCTATCCCTGGCCCAACGGCCCCAACGACTGGCGTCCGGCGCATATCCACTTCTCGATCTTCGGCCACGCCTTCGCGCAGCGGCTGATCAGCCAGCTCTACTTCGAGGGCGATCCGATGATCTGGCAATGCCCCATCGTCGGCACCATCCCCACGCCTGAGGCGATCGAGACGCTGGTGGCCAAGCTCGACATGGGCGCGACGATCCCGATGGACGCCCGCGCCTACCGCTTCGACATCGTGCTGCGCGGCAAGCGCCAGACGCTTTTCGAAAACCGCATGGAAGGGCTGTGAGATGATCCGCGACGTCACCCGACTGAAGGAAACGCCCTCGCAGACCGCGGGGCCCTACGTCCACATCGGCTGCACGCCGAATTTCTGCGACATCGGCGGGGTCTACCCGCACGACCTCGGCTCCAAGCTCATCACCGGCGACGTGACGGGCGAACGCATCACCATCAAGGGCACGGTGTTCGACGGCACCGGCACGCCGCTCAAGGATGCGCTGATCGAGATCTGGCAGGCCGACAGCGCCGGCCTCTACAACTCGGTCAACGAAACCCGCGGCACGGCCGATGCGAACTTTACCGGCTGGGGCCGGTCGCCCGGCGACATGGACACCGGCGAATTCACCTTCGAGACGGTGAAGCCCGGGGCCGTGCCGTTCCGCGACGGGCGCATGATGGCGCCGCACGTCACCTTCTGGATCGTCGCGCGCGGCATCAACCTCGGCCTGCACACCCGGATGTATTTCGAGGACGAAGCCGAGGCCAACGCCGCCGATCCGATCCTGTCGAAGATCGAGCATCAGAACCGCGTGCCCACCCTGATGGCCCGGCGCGAGGAAGACGGCGTCTACCGCTTCGACATCCACCTGCAGGGCGCGGACGAGACGATCTTCTTCGACGTCTGAGTCCGGCGTTCCTTCGCGTTCGCCCGTTCTTCCGGCGGGCGGGCGGGCTTGCGGGCGGGGCTTCGGACCGATGACCCCCGCCCCCTCGCGCAGCGCGGCCCGGCCCTGTAGGGTCGGGCCGACGCATTCCAGACGACAGAAGGCCCCCGGATGTCCCAGACCCAGCCCTGCATCATCTGTGTCGCGATCACTGGATCGCTGCCGCGCAAATCCGACAACCCCGCCGTGCCGATCACGGTGGCCGAGCAGGTGGAATCGACCCATGCCGCCTTCGAGGCCGGCGCGACCATCGCCCACTGCCACGTGCGCAACGATGACGAAACGCCCTCGTCCGACCCCGATCGTTTTGCCGCGCTGAAAGAGGGGATCGAGAGGCATTGCCCCGGCATGATCGTGCAACTCTCGACCGGCGGGCGTTCGGGCGCGGGGCAGGCGCGCGGCGGCATGCTGCCGCTCGCCCCGGACATGGCGTCGCTGTCGGTGGGGTCGAACAACTTCCCGACGCGGGTCTACGAGAATCCGCCCGACCTGGTCGACTGGCTGGCCTCCGAGATGCTGCGCCACGACGTGAAGCCCGAGATCGAGGCCTTCGACCTCGGCCACATCGTGCAGGCCACGCGGATGGCCGCCGACGGACGGCTGAAAGGCCCGCTATACGTGCAATTCGTGATGGGCGTGAAGAATGCCATGCCCGCGGACGAACCGATCTTCGATTTCTACATCGAAACGTTGAAGCGGCTGGCCCCGGACGCGCTGTGGTGCGCGGCCGGCATCGGCGCCGCGCAGCTGACCGTCAACGAATGGTCCATCGCCAAGGGGGGCCATACCCGCACGGGGCTTGAAGACAACATACGGCTGGACCGGACCACGCTTGCGCCGTCGAACGCCGCGCTGGTGGACCGCGCCGTCGAACTTTGCGCCAAGTACGACCGCCCCGTCGCCACGCCTGCTCAGGCGCGGCGGATGCTGGGCCTGAAGGACGCCGCCTGATGCCCGCCAGCCCCTTCGACAGCGCGATCTACCGCGATCTTCTGCAGGATGCCGAAACGGCAAAGCTCTTCACCGACACCGCCGAGGTCCGCGCGATGCTGCTGGTCGAGGGCGCGCTGGCGCGGGCGCAGGCCGCCGCGGGGCTGATCCCGGAGCTCGCCGCGACCGCGATCCACCGCGCCAGTCTGGAAATCCAGATCGACCCCGCCGCGCTCGCCGCCGAGAGCGGGCGCAGCGCCGTGCCCGTGCCTGCACTGGTCAAGGCATTCCGCGCCGAGCTGGGCGCACCGGAGCATGCGCAATACGTCCATTGGGGCGCCACCAGTCAGGACATCGCCGAGACGGGGCAGATGTTGCGCCTGCGGCAGGCGCTGACGATCTGGGAGGGGCGGCTGCGCGCCACGCTCCATGCTCTCGCCGACCTGGCCGAGGCGCATGCCGAGACGCCGATGCCCGGACGCACCTACGGCCAGATTGCCAGCCCCACGAGCTTTGGCGCGCTGGTCGCGTCGTGGGGAACGCCGCTGCTGCGCCATCTCGACCGGCTGGAGGAGATGCGCCCGCGACTTCTGTGCATCAGCCTGTCGGGCGCGGCGGGCACGCTTTCGGCTATGGGCGAGGCCGGGCCGCAGGTCCGCGCCGCCCTGGCCCAGGGCCTGGGGCTGGCCGACCCGGGCACCAGCTGGCACGCCGAGCGGGATCGGATCGGCGAGCTTGCGGCGTGGATCACCGGCGTGACCCAGAGCCTTGGCAAGATGGGCGAGGACCTGACGCTTCTGACCCAGAGCGGGATCGGGGAGGTGCGGTTGCAGGCCACCGGCGGCTCCTCGACCATGCCGCAGAAGCAGAACCCGGTATTGCCTTCGCTCCTGGTGTCGCTGGCGCATCTGACGGGCGCGCTCAACACGGCGGTCCAGGGTGCGGCGCTGCATCGCCTGCAGCGCGACGGGGCGGCGTGGTTCACCGAATGGCTGACCGTGCCGCAGATGGCCCATGCGGTGGGCCGCGCGACGGCCGTTGCGCAGACGCTGGCCAGCGGCCTGACGGCGGACGCCGCGCGCATGGCCGCCGCGATCGACGACGGCAGCGGGCTCATCTATGCCGAGGCCTTTACCTTCGCGCTGGCCCGCGACCTGCCGCGCCCCGATGCGCAGAAGGCGGTGACCGCGCTTTGTCAGGAGACGATGCGCACGGGCACCCCCCTGCCCCAGCTTCTGGCCCGCGATCACCCCGGCCGGGACTGGCGTGCCATCGCCACGCCGACCGCGCAACTGGGCACCGCCCCCGCGCAGGCACGCGACTTTGCCCGGGCCGCCCGCGCCTGACCGGTCGGCGGACTTGCGCGCCTCTGGAAAGGCGCCACTTCGCTGGATAGGGCGCGGAGATACGTGAAGAGAGCGGGCAATCTCGCGAACGCAGGCTAGAGGCATGCGCGCGCGTGCCCCGCGGGAAATGGGAGGGGGGCTGACCCTCCCGCTAAAGGTCAAGCTCTGCCAAGAGGCCCGTCGGTCAATCGCCCTGTTGGGCCGCCACCCTGCGACCGCCCGGAGACCTTCTTTGGCACACCGGGGGGCTGCCCGGCCCCGCCGGCCATGTGGCGCAGCCGTCCGGGCGACGGGGGCGGGACTCAGGCGTCGTGCAGGTCGATGCCCACCGCCTCGGCCAGTTTGCGGATCTCTTCGGGCGGGCGTCCCAGACGCACGGCGACCACGTCGACGGGCGCGTTCTCGGCCGCCAGTTCACGCACCTGGTCGATCTCGGCGTTCGAGAAAACATTGCCCGCGTTCTCTTTCATCGAAGGGCTGACCTTGTCCGACATGTCTCGTCTCCTTGCCATGGGCCGGACCCATGTCCGGCAGTCCCCTTGGAAACCGGCCCGAGCGCCGGGCGGTTCCGGCCCCCGGCCAGTCCCCAGGCACATCCCCGGCCCGCGCCCAGCCCTGTCCTACCCAGCCCCGCCGGCCCTCAGGTCGTCCGGCGCAGGCGCTGCAGCGTGGCAAGCGCCAGCCATGCCAGCCCCACCGACACGACCAGAAAGACCACGGCGCCGATCCGTTCGTATCCCCAGACGCCCGCCACGCCTCCGCCGAAAAAGGCCAGAAGCGTCGCGCCATGCAGCACCAGCCGGGGCCTCGGGTCGGGTCGGCGCGGATCGCGGATGACAAGCTCGGCCAGTTCCAGCCCGATATCCGTGGCGATGCCCGACACGTGGCTGGTGCGGACGCGCGCCTCTGAGATGCCCGTGGTGGTGGCGTTCTGCAGTCCCATGAGAAAGCTCAGCCCGATCACCAGCGTCCAGCCGCTCCCCGCGCCCGAGGCGACAAGGTCCACCATCGCCAGCGGAACGAGCAGCGCCGCCTCGATCAGAATGGCGAGGGCATAGATCCCGCCGATCCCCTGTCGCGCACCTGCCCGGACAATTAGCCCGCAGAACAGCGCACCGCAGACGAAGGCCACGAGAAGGGCCAGGAACCCCATCGCGGTGGCGACACGGCCCAGCGCCAGCATGTCCGACATGGTCGAGACATTGCCCGTCATGTTGGCCGAGAAGTGCCCCAGGGACCGGAAGCCCGCCGCGTTGACGGCCCCCGCCGCCAGCGCCAGCCACACGGCGAGCCGCAGGTCGATAGACCCGGACCTGTCCTGTCCCTCGCGTATCAGCACATCAGGTTCGCGGCGCTCTCTTGGCGGCGGTCTCGCCGGCGGTTCCGACCCCGGGCCGACGATCACGGCGGCCCGCATCCCTTGGACAAGCGCCGGATATACCAGCTGGGGGCGCGGGTTCAATCGACACGACTGGGTCAACAGGAATGGCGGGGGAAAGCCCGCGCCGCGCGATCTCAAGGCAAGGCTTCATCTCGAGGCAGGGCTTCGGCGACATCAGGCCGTCCGAGAACCCCACGTCCGGCACCGTCGACCCCGCAGGGGATCTTCCGGAGCCTGCGTCAGGCGGGCACGGCCCGGCTGTCCCCCGGCGTGATTCCTTGGAAGACTCCCCGCCCGGGGACGGCCGCCGCGAACCGCGGGTGCGAGGGCGGACAGGGCACGTCGCGGTGGCGCCAGCCGGGGCCGCTCCGGGGCCCACGGCGGTGAACCTGGTCGGCCGGCCGGCTGGCCGAGCCTTGGGGCTCGGGCCGCCGGCCGAACGTCAGGCGGCGATCTCGGCGAAGGCCGTGACCGCCGGGCCGGGCTGATGGACCGCGAGGCTTAGCGAAAAGGCCGCGCCGGTCGCGGCGATGGGGCGATAGGCGATCCGGTCCGGCCGGAACCGGGCCATACTCTCCGGCACCACCGACACGCCTGCGCCCACCGCGACCAGCGACAGAACGGCATGCATCCCGTGCGCCTCTTGCGTCACGTTCGGCACGAACCCCGCGTCGGCACACAGGCGGATGACCTGCAGATGGAAACCGCGCCCCTCGGCCATAGGCCAGAGCACGAACTCCTCGTCGCCAAGCGTCGCAAGCGACAGGTCGCTCCGGTCCGCAAGCGGATGGTCCGCCGACAGGGCGATGCACAGTCGGTCGCGATCGAACCGGCGCAGCTCGATCCCCTCGGATTTCGGGATCGGGGGGATGACGATGCCCGCGTCCAGCGTCCCCGCGCGCAGGCCGGCGATCTGGGCGGCGGTCGTCGCCTCGCGCAGCTCCAGCCGCACGGACGGCCGCGCCTTGCGAAAGGCGCGGATGGTCTCGGGCAGGCGTCCGTAAAGCGCGCTGCCGACATAGCCCAGCCGGATCAGCCCGGTGCGCCCGGCACCGGTCTCGCGCGCGGTCGCGATCGCGTGGCGGGCCTGGCGCAGCGTCGCGCGGGCCTCGTGCAGAAAGGCCGCGCCCGCCGCGGTCAGGCCCAGGACACGGTGCGGCCCGCGCGCGATCAGGTCCACGCCCAGATCCTCCTCAAGCTTGCGGATCGCGACGGTCAGCGGCGGCTGGGACATGCCCAGCCGATGGGCGGCCCGGTGGAAATGACGCTCTTCCGCCACCGCGACGAACTGCTCCATCTTGCGCAGGTCGATCATCCCGCGGGCCCCGGGGCCCCTGTCTTTCGATACATCAGGCATATCAAACTGCTAATTGGGTTGTATTGGACGTATCATAGGCACCACCCCATCCTGCCCGCAATGGAGGGTGAGATAATGACAGAACCGAATTTTCAGGGGCAAAGCGTGCTTATCACCGGGGCCGGCCGCGGGCTGGGTCTGGCCTATGCCCGGGCCGTGGGCCAGCTTGGCGCGACGGTGCTGCTGCATGATGTGGGCGCCGGGACCGACGGGCACGGCCGGGACGCCACGGTGGCCCGCGACGCCGCGGCCGGGCTGCGCACAGAGGGGATCGACGCCCACCCATTCGCCACGCCGATCGACACGCGCGACGGGTGCCGCGCGCTGGTCCGCGACGGCCACGCCGTGCAGGGCCGGCTGGACGCGGTGATCCACAACGCGGGCTGGGTCGGCTACGAAGCAGTCGAAACGCTGCAAGAGGCGTCCTTCGACCGCATGATGGCCGTCATGGCGAAGGCGCCGCTCTGGCTGGCGCAGGCGGCGTGGCCCGCGATGCGCGCCGCCGGGTTCGGGCGGATCGTCCTGACAACCTCCTGCCGGGCGCTGTACCCGGGTTACGTCCAGACAGGGCTGACATCCTACGCCGCGGCGAAGATGGCCGCCGTGGGCATCGTGAACGTGCTGGCAAAGGAAGGCGCCCCGCACGGGATCGTCGTCAACGCGGTCTCTCCGGTGGCCAAGACCCGCATGTGGGGGGTCGAGGGCACGCCCGATGACCTGAGCCCCGACGCCGTCGCGCCCGGGGTCGCCTTCCTGGCCTCGGGCGACTGCACCGATGGCGGCTGGGTGCTGCGCGCGGCAAACGGCCAGTTCCATGCCCTCCGGGCGACCGAGGCCGCGGGCGTCGACTATCCGCGCGACCTGCGGGCGGTGGCGGCTGGCAGCGCGGCAGAGGTTTCGGCCGCCTGGGACAGGATCGCCCCAGTCGCGCCCGAGGCGCGGTGACTTTGGCGCGGTGCCGCCGGGGTGGCTATCGCATGGGCCGCGACGGGCGGACCAGTGTGGGCGGGCAACGGTGGGCGGGCTATGGCGTAGCGCGCGGCGCCCGGAGGGAAGAGTGCCGGAACGCGCGATGCCGGACAACACGGCGCCTGCAAGGCGCGGGCTCCGCACACCGCCCAAGGTCACGGCAGCGACCTGCCCTGCGTCCATGCCGCCAGCGCAGCCTCGCCCGGGGCGCAGGCAAGCTCGACCTCGCGCCGGTCGGCGGGGTCCAGCGCAGCCAGACGGGTGGGGCGGACCTGCGGAAGCGCGGCGCAGGCCTCGACCCAGGCCTCGGGCGCCTCGTCGGCAAGGTAGAGCCCGAGGCGCCGGATCTCGTCTTGCGGGGCTCGGCACAAGCTTTCGTAGGAGAGGATCAGCGGCGCATGACCTGCGAGCGGCCCTAGCCCCTTGCGCGTCAGCTCGGACCAGAACGCGCCGCAATCGGCGAGCGTCGGGCGCGCGGACAGGATGGGCCCCAGCCCAGCGACCCCTCCGGCGGCGGCGATCAACGGCCAGATCGCACCGCGCCCGTAGTGATGCCGCGGCGAAAGCAGGTCGATGCCCAGCGGCGCTAGTCGGCGCCACATCCAGATCGCGAGACGGGTGGCCGGGTAGTCGCGCATCGACAGGGCCGTGTCCGGCCCGCTGCGCGTCAGAAGAACGGGCCGCGCCGCGGGGAACATCCGCAACAGGGTGCCCGACGCGACCAACGACCCGCCCGAGCGTTCGACCCAGACCCGCCGCCCGCCCAGGTCGGCCGCCAACCTGTCGAACAGGGACAGGTACTGGGCGGCAAGCGAACGGCGCGGCCAGGTGGGCACGTCCCGCGCGAGCGTTGCAAAGACGGCATCGGGATCCGCGAAGAGATGCGGCAGCGTGATGGCCAGAATCGGCGGGCAGAGAAACGGATCATGCGCGGGGTCAGGCACCCGGCCATACAGGAACTCGCGCGGGGCGACCTGCGGATTGCCGGTGCGCGACAATGCCCGCGACGGACGCGACAAGTGACGCCAGAATGCCGCGCCGGACGGCCTGTCGGGACGAAAGGCATGCGGACCGACGGTCGAGAAGAGTTCGGACACCGACAGGATCGCCGGGTGCCTCTTCAGGATCTCGGACACGAGGGTCGAGCCGCAGCGCGCGGAACCCAGGATCAGCCCCCCTCCGAGGGCAGATGCCGGGGCAAGGGGCGCAGGGGCAAGGGGCGCAGGGGAGGTCATCGACCACCGGCCGAGATCGACCGGATCATGGTTGCGACCGCCTCGCAGGCAAGCGTTTCGGCGCGCCGCCCCGTGATCATGTCCAGCCGGTCGGCGGCGGCCAGCGCGACGACGCCGTGCACGGCCAGAAACAACTCTTCCGCCCGCAGCGCCGCGTCCTCGTCAGGCGCGATCCGGCCCAGGGGTTCGGCGATGCGGGCCAAAAGCGCGCGGATGGTCCGCAGATACCACTCGGGCGCGGCCTCGTCCCGGCGCGGCCCGGCGAAAAGCGCCTGCCAGACGCCTTGCCGCTGCAGCATGAAAGCCACGTAGGCCTCGGCCAGATTGTGCAACCATGTCTCGGGCGGGGCATCGGGAAGCGCCTCGATCATCGCGCGCAGCTCGGCGAATGTCTCCTGGTTGACGGCGAGCGTCACACCGCGAAGGCCGCCGAACTGCGCGTAGATCGTGCCGCTGGTCACGCCCACCGCCTCGGCCAGCGCGCGGGCCGTCAGCGCGGGGGGGCCGCCCTCCTGCAACAGGCCCCGCGCGGCCAGGATCACCCGCTTTTTCAGATCGTCGCGGTCGTACTGCCTGGGTCGGGCCATCGGCGGTCCTCAAAACAATTAATGGACACCGTTCAAAAACACTCTTGACGCGGCAGATGCAAGAGCCGATGTTAATGAACACCGTTCAGTAACTGGAGGCAAAGCGATGTTTCCGACGTCGACCACAATCGAGGGCACCGGCAGCTACCTGCCCCGCACGCCCGTCACCGCCGCCGAGATCGACGCCCGGATGGGATGGCCCACGGGGCTGTCACTCAAGCGGTTCGGTCTTGGCGTCCGCCACGTGGCCGATAGCGACGAGACGACGTCCTACATGGCCACCCGCGCCGCCGAGCGGGCGATGGAGATGGCCGGCTGCGGTCCGTCCGACATCGACCTGATCCTCGGCGCCTGCGGCGTGATGGAGCAGCCCATTCCCTCGACCGCGGTGCTGGTGCAGGATCGCCTGGGCCTTGCGCAGTCGGGCGTTCCGGCATTCGACATCAACGCCACCTGCCTGAGCTTCCTGCAGGCGCTCGACGTTGCGGGCATGTGGCTGGAGACCGGGCGCGCCCGCCGCGTGCTGGTCTTTTCCTCCGACATCGCCTCGGTCGGGCTGGACTGGTCGCGGCCGGAAGGGGCCGCGATCTTCGGCGACGGCGCGGCGGCGGTGGTGCTGGGCCGGGGCGACGGCGCCGTCCTGGCGCATGGTTTCGAAACCTATTCCGAGGGCCGCGACGCCTGCGTGCTGGCGGCCGGGGGCACGCGCGTCAATCCCGCCCGCGGTGCGGCGCCGGGCGACGACACCTTCCAGATGGACGGCGGGCTGGCGTTCCGCGTGGCCGCGACACGGCTGCCGCCGTTCCTTGCGGGCCTTTTGCGGCGGGCCGGGATCGCCGCCCAGCAGATCGACTGCATCGTGCCGCACCAGGCCAGCGCGCAGGCCCTGAAGCACACGACCCGCGCGCTGCGGTTGCGGGCCGAGCAGATGGTCGACATCTTCGCGCGGACCGGCAACCAGGTCGCCGCCTCTATCCCGACCGCGCTGGACCACGCCGTGCGCTCGGGCCTCTTGCGGCGGGGGCAGACCGCGCTTCTGGTCGGCACCTCGGCGGGGATCTCCCTTGGCGGCGCGGTCCTGAGGTTCTGATGAGGGCGCTGATCACAGGGGCAAGCGGCTGCCTCGGCCGGGCGCTGATCCCCGAGCTTGCCGCGCAGGGCTGGGATCTGCGCACCACCGCGCGGACGCCGGTCGACCTGCCCGGCTTCGTGGCCGCGCGGCTTGAGCGCGACGACCTCGCGCCCCTGGTCGAGGGGGTCGACGCCATCTTCCACTGCGCCGCGATGAGCGGCGGCTGGGGCAGCCCGCAGGCCTTTCACGAGGCTAACGTCACCGCGACCCGCAGGCTGCTGGACGCCGCCCGCGTCACAGGGGTCGCGCGTTTCGTCTTCGCCTCGACGCCCAGTCTTTATGCCGACGGCACCGACCGGGCGCAGTTGTCCGAGGATGCACCGCTGCCCGCCCGGGCGCTGTCGCCCTATGCCTCGACCAAGCGGCAGGCCGAGGCGCTGGTGCTGGCGCAGGACGGCCCCGCGTTGCGCTGCACCGCCATCCGTCCCCGCGCGATCTACGGCCGCCACGACCGCGCGCTGCTGCCGCGCCTGCGGGCGGTGCTCGCACGCGGGGTCCTGCCCCTGATCGCCGGGGGGCGGGCGCAGATCGACCTGACGCACCGCAGCGACGCCGCCCGGGCGATGCGCCTGGCGGCGGCGGGGCCGGGCGGGCGGGTCTGGAACGTGACCTCAGGCGAGGTCTTTGCCTTTCGCGATCTCGCGGCACTGGTCTGCGACAGGGGCGGCTACGATCCGCGGCGCGTTCCGATGCCCTACGGACTGGCCTATGCGCTGGCCGGGGCGTCCGAACGCGCCGCGCTGCTGTTCGGCAAGGGCGAGCCCGCGCTGACCCGGCAGGCTGTCGTGTCGCTTGGCCGGTCCCTGACGCTCGACATCCGCGCGGCGCGGCGCGACCTGGGCTACGTGCCGCAAGTGACGCTGAAGGAGGGGCTGGACGAATGCTTCGCGTGACGCACCTGAGCGTCGGCAGTTGCCGGGTCCGCGCCTTCGCGGCGGGGCTGCCGGACCGCGGGCGGGTCGACCTGCCCGCACTGGTGACCCTGATCGACCTCGACAGCCTGACGATCCTGTTCGATTGCGGCTACGGCCCTGCCTTCTTCGACGCCACGCGGCGCTTTCCGGCGCGCGCCTACCGTCTTGCCACACCGGTGACCCTGCGCGCGGAGGAGCGTCTTGCCGCGCAACTGCCGCGACGCCCGGACCTGATCCTGCTGAGCCACATGCATGGCGACCACGTGGCGGGGCTGATGGACCTGCCGCGCGACATCCCCGTGCGCGCCTCGGGCGCCGCGATCGCGCACCTGCGGGGGCTGACCTCGGCGGTGGGGGCGACGCTGGCCGCCTGCCCGCTGCCGATGCGCGATGCCGTGCTGGCCCGCGATCCGCAGCCACTGGAGGAGGCACCGGCGCTCGCCACCGGTCTTCCGGGGTTCCCCGACGGGCGCGACATCCTGGGCACCGGAGAGGTCATCGCCATCCCCCTGCCCGGCCACGGGGTCGGGCAAACGGGCCTGTGGCTACCCGCGGCCCGGACCTTCCTGATCGCCGATGCCGCCTATTCCCGAAGCGCCCTGCGCGACGGGCGCCTGCCGCCGCGACCGGTGCTGTCCCGGCTGGGCGACGCGCGGGCCTACCGCGACACCTTCGCGCGGCTGCAGGCGCTGATGCGGGCCCGGCCCGAGATCACCCTCGTCCCCTCGCACTGCCGCGAGGTCCTTCGATGAGCGTCACCGCCTTCCTGCGCACCCGCTACGGACGGGGCCTGCGGTCGCGCGCCGCGATCGAGGCGCACCAGCACCGCGCCATCGCGCGGTTCCGCGAGCAGGTCATGCCCCGCTCGCCCTTCTACGCCCCGCTCGCGCAGACACCGCTGGAAGCGTTGCCTCGCATGGACAAGGCGCGGCTGATGGAGAACTTCTCTGCCATCAACACCTGCGGGATCGACCGGGATCATGCCTTCGACGTCGCGCTGGACGCCGAGCGCAGCCGCGACTTCTCTCCCATGATCGGGCGGGTGGGGGTGGGGCTGTCGACCGGCACGTCGGGCCAGCGGGGCCTGTTCCTGACCACCCCGCGCGAACGGCGGCTTTGGGCCGCGATCATGTGCGGCCGCTTCTGGCCCGACCTGTGGCGCCGGCAGCGAGTGGCGTTCTTCATGCGCGCCGACAACGCGCTCTATCGCACGCTGGCCAACCCGCTGCTGCGGTTCGAATTCTTCGACGTCACGCGCGGGCTCGACACCCACCTGGGCGCGCTGGCCGAGCTTGACCCGACCGTGCTGATCGCGCCCGCCGGGGTTCTGGGCGTTCTCGCCGCGGCGCAACGGGCCGGGGCGATTACGCTCAGGCCCCGGCGGGTGATCTCGGTCGCCGAAACCCTGTCGCCCGACGATAATGCACAGGCCGCGCGGGCCTTCGGCTGCCGGGTGGACGAGGTCTATCAGGCGACCGAGGGGGTGCTGGCCTTTACCTGCCCGCACGGGCACCTGCACCTCAACGAGGCATGGATGCGGATCGACCGCGACGTGATCGACCCGGACACCGGCGCGTTCTGCCCGGTGATCCATGACTTCACGCGCGAAAGCCTTCCGCTTCTGAACTACCGGCTGAACGATGTCCTCGTCCCCGACGACAGGCCCTGCCCCTGCGGGTCGGCCTGCCAGCGGATCGCCCGGATCGAGGGGCGAGAGGACGACATGCTGTGGTGGCCGGGCACCGACGGGCCCCGCCTGATCCCGGCCGAGGCGATGCGCACCGTGATAGCAAACCTCGATGCGGCTGTCGGCGACTACCGCGTGGTGCAGGCGGGAAACGACCTGACGATCTGGCTTGAGCATCCCGGACCAACCTCAGCCGCCAGCCTGCACGCGGACCTGCGGGACCTTGCGCACCGGTTCGGCGCGACACTTCCCCGGGTGCGGTTCCGCGACGGTCTGCCGGCCGACCGGACCTCCAAACGCAAGAGGATCCACGTCGACCGCTAAGGCAGCCAACCCACGGCAGCCGGTCTCGAAAAGACGTGTCCTGTCATCGGGTTGCAGGCCGGCAAACTGTTGCCCAACAATGAACGGGACGGTTCAATCCGGCAGCGCGTCTGGTAGCGTGCGCCGCGAATCCGGAGACGTGAATGACCTACCAGCACCTGGGCCTAGGCCTGATCCTTGCCGCGAGCGGCGCGATGGCAAGCGCCGAGACCATGACGTTTTCGCCTGCCGACGGGACGGAGCGGACATATCGCATGGTGACTTCTGTCCGGCCCGGAGACCCGGACGATCCGGACGCGTATGGGGACATGCAGCAGGTGACGACCCTGTCGCGAATGCGGGCCCTCCCCGGCGACGACGGGGATGCCGACGGGACCGGCGGCGACCTGACGTTGCGGATGCGACCGCTATGGCTGAAGGCCCTGAACGGCGGCGACACCTTCACCACGTCCGACGGAATTCGCGGGTCTTTGAGGCAGGCGATGGAGGCCGGTTTCGACGCGACCATCGACCCGGCGACCGGCCGGATCGAGGATGTCTCGGCCTCGGGCGATGCCGAGGTGCCGGCCGGCGTGTTCCAGGGCCTGAAACAGCAGTTCGCCGCCTCTTTCGTCCCCGCTCCGATCGAACTTGAAGAAGGGTGGCGCACCACCTTGCCGTTATTTGCCGGCACGCCTGCGGTTTCGGTCACCGTAACGGAGCTTACCGAGGATCGCGTCTTTCTGCGCTACGAGGGCGGCGACGAGCTGGCGCGGCTGGCAGGTGTTGCCGTCATGGATCGCGACGAGGGCTGGACCGAACGCGCGGTCTTCACGACGGAAATCCGGACGTCCCCGGAGGATGACGCCTTTCGCCTGCGCGAGACGACGGCGATCGCGCCCGCCGATTATCCCGGCCGCGTCCATGCCGACGGGTCCACCCGCCCCCCGGAATGGCGGGACCTGTCGCGGGTCATGTCCCCGATCCTGCCGCTCCCCACCGAAGACGAGGTCTTTCCCCGCGACACGGGCAAGCTGATGGACCAGAGCGACGGGCGCATCCTGCGCGTTGAGCATGCCGACCTGTCGGGCGCCAATATCGGGCGGATCACCATCGAAACGCCGCGTCTTTTTGGGGATGACGGCGCCCTCGACGTCCCCCTGCTGACCGAGGTGCCCTTTAGCCATCCCGGGTGGGAGCAGGACGCACCCTGGGTGACCGACGCCCGCCTGGACGTCCCGGTGATGAATGACATCCGCCGCGACTTCGCCCGGGCGACGGATGTGCGGGCGCAGGTGTCGTGGTACCCGGTCGCGCCGTTCCTGATGACGCTGACGCCCGACGGGGATGGCCATGGCGAGGTGACGCGCGATGGCGCCACCGCCCGAATGATCCCGACCGCGGACGGGGTCGAGCTGATGCTGTCGGGCAAGCCGGGCGACACCTTCGGCTGGCGCCTGCCGGAGGGCGTCGCGGCGCAGGGCAAGATCTATGCGGGCGACCGCGGTCCGGACTGGCTGACGCCGACCGAAAGCCTGGCGCGGCGGCTCGCCTCGCCCGACCAAAGCGCGATCCGGGTGGTGCTGCGGATGGACGAGGTGCCCGACAGCGTGACGGTGCGGGTGAACCGCCACGCCACCGCCCCCGCCGCGACGCGCAGGATGCGCTTTCTGACCGAACGTGGCCGACGGCTCGACCCCGGAACCGTCCCCGCCACGCGAAAACTGTTCCGGACCGCGCCCCCGCGCCCCCTCTCCGAGGTGGCGCCCGAGGGGTTGGACAGCGCGGCGCTTTACTTTCGCCTTGAGGCCCGGCAGGCCGCCGCCTGCACGGCGCACCTGGACGGGATCGCCCCCCAAGGCGCGACCGACGCGCCGCCTATGGATGAGACGCCACCTGCCGAGGGACAGGCGACCGCTGGGGCTGGGGCTGGGGCGGAGGCGGCCCCAGCAGGGCCGAGGGCCGCGGGAACGGCGACCGACGGCGCGCAAAGCCTGGTCTTTGCCGAGACCCCGCCGGAGCCCGGCGACCCCGACGGCGTGCGCCTTCTGCGGCTGCGATCGCAGGACGGCACGCGCACGCATTTCTACGAGCTCGGCACGCGGCAGGTTACCCTGTCCTGCGACGCCACCATCGCATGGACCGCCGCCGACGTGCAGCCCAAGGCCGACCGCCCCTGGCTGGTCGACCCCGCCGCGCTGGACCTGTCGCCCGACATGACCATCGGCACGCTCAGGCAGCAGGTGCGCTTTCTCGACGGCGCGGGCGATGCGCTGGCGCTGGCCGCGCCCGACGGGCGGCACCTGTCGCTACGGGACACCGTGGGCCGCGCGACCTTTCCCGACGGCACGCTGCACGTAGCGGGCAGGCCCGCCGAAATCCTGCGCGCCGTCAGCCGGCCGGGCCCCGTGACGCGCAGCTATACCGTAACCTTCCCGGACCTTCCCGTCCCGCAGGAGGCCCCGTGATGCTGCGTTGTGCCGCAACCGCCATCGCGCTCATGCTGGCGTCTCCGGCCTTTGCGGCCAGCGTGAACGGCGATCTTCAGCCGGACCCCGCGGGGGACTATACCTATGACCCGCCGGACACCCGGACCGATGGCGCCTATGTCATCGAGGTGCATGACGCGCAGGGGCGGCTATACGCCCGCCTCCGCAATACCGCGCCGCGGCTCGGCGACGGGCATCCCGTGGGAATGATCGAGCGGTTCCACCCCGATGGCAGCCTGTCGGCCCGCACGCCGCTGAACGCGACTGGGACCCCGGACGGTACGCTGACACGGTTCTGGCCCTCGGGCGACAAGCGGGCCGAGCGGCATGTCGCGGACGGGCAGCCGGTCGGTCTTTCGCGCCGCTGGTCGCGCGACGGCGCCCTGATCCGCGAAACCGAGTTCACCGAGGACGGCAGCTTTGTCCGCGAACGGCGCTGGACGGACGGCACGCTGACCTATCTGCGCGAACCCGTCGCGATCGAAGGCCACGGAACCGGCGAGAAGATCACCGAATACGTCGGCAATTTTACCGAAACCGATACCCGGGCCGACGGCTATCGCCTGACGACCCGCCACCTGCACGACAAGCTTCTGGACCGGTCCGAGGTCATCGACGGCCAGTTGCAGGGCGACTACGTCCATACCGAGCCGATCGATCGCATCACCTCGCGCGTCGGCTACGTCGATAACGAAGAGCACGGCCTCTACACCCGTGTCTGGAAGGGCGAGGTGCTCGACCGCGGCAGGTACGACCACGGCAAGCGCGTGGGCGACTGGCAGCGCGTCGAAAGCTACGGCACGACCATCCTTGAAACTTACGACCAGCAGGGGCGGCTGAACGGCGCGCGCCGCAGGATCGGCATGAACGGCGAACGGCAGAGCCTGGAAACCTTTGTCGACGGAACGCTGGACGGGCCCTTCGAGACCCGGGCGAGCGATGGCAGCCTCATGGAGAAGGGGCGCTACGACGCCGGTCGCAAGGCCGGGCCCTGGCACGAGCGTGAGCCTTATGGTCGCGAGGTCTGGCGCGGCTCCTACGAGGACGGCGCGCGGACCGGTCGCTGGGACCGGCTGGACGGGGATGGCTACCTGCTTGAGGTCGTCCATTACCGCGATGGGGACCGGCACGGGCTGCGCTACCTGCTGCGCCCCGACGGAGCCCTGCGCGAGGTGCAGGACTGGAGCGGGGACATGCGCGACGGCTACACCACCTTCTACAGCGAAGGCCGTCCCGTCCTCCGCGAGCTCTGGCGTGACGACGTGATGGAGATGGCCGATGTGCCATTGTCCTCCGAATGACGGGCGCGCGGGGGATGACGCGCGGCCTGCGCCTTTATGCCCGCTTTCGCGGGCGGATGGCGCGCGCGCATTACTGGTGGCTGATCCTGGCCGCGATCCTGGCGTTCTGCGCGGCGGGCGCAGTGGATTACCTGCTGTTTCCCGCGGTGCCCGCCGAGGGCCTGCCACGGCGCCATCCCGTGACGGTGTTCCTGTGCGTCGTCCTCGTCCTGCCGGTCACGGCTGCCGGATGGCGCCGACTGCACGACGTGAACCGACGCGGCTGGTGGCTTTTGCTGCCCGGCGCGGCCCTGCTGGCCTTCCTCGGGCTTGCCGTCCTCGTCCGGCAGATGGCCGCAGAACCCAAGACGCCGCCGACGCCCCCGGGACAGCCCGGCGTGGCGCAGACAGACATGGCCCCGACGGCCACGGTCCCGGCCGCGGTGGCTGAAACCGCCCCTGCCGCAGGCTGGATCGACGCGCTCGCCCTCGGTCTTCCCGCGATCGCTTTGCTGTTCGGGATCGGGGTCCTGCTGCTCTTGGCCCGGCGGGGGGATCCGCACGCCAACCGCTTTGGGCCTCCACCTTTTTAAAACCGACCGATAGGATATGACATGAAACACTTTCCGCTCGCCGCGGCCCTGATGACCGCCGTGACCTCGGCCGCCGCGGCACAGGACCGCGACGCGAACGCGCTGGCCTATTTCCAGACCTATTGCCTGGGGACCGAGGGCGATCTGGCGCAGTCCATCGCCTCTCTCGAAGCGTCGGATCAATTTCAGGATCAAAGCAGCCGGGGGTCAGGCGCGTTCACCTATTCCAGCTTCGCGGGTCCGGACGGCACCAACGCCTCGGTGATGATCGGCGCCGAGATGTCGGACGACAAGTGCAGCATCATCCTGACCGGCGTGACCGATCCGATGGCGCTGGCCTCCAGGCTGGGCGGAGAGCTGGCCGACGGCGCTGGCGCCCCGGTCATGGAATGGGAAGGCTTCGGCGACTACGGCAACGGCGGCTTCGGCTATCGCGACGAGTTGGGGGACGTGGTCATCGCACCGATGACGACCGGCATCTCGGGCGACATCCTGCACCTGACCTTCTTCCCGACCTGATGCACCACATGGGGGGCGCCGCACCTGACGTTCGCCGCCCCCGCCGGGCGTCATCCGCCACCCCGCGGCGAGCGGCGAGCGGCGCCCCCACTGGGCGCCCTCATCCCTCTCGCTTGCGGGCCTCGGCGATGGCGCGGTGGTTGTCGTCGGCCCACCGCACCAGGGATCCGAGCGGCTCAAGGAACGACCGCCCGAGATCCGTCAGCGCATATTCGACCCGCGGCGGCACCTCGGGGTAGGCCGTCCGCGCGACGAACCCGTCCTGTTCCAGCCGCTTGAGCGTCTTCGACAGCATCTGCTTTGACACATCGCCGATCTCGCGCATCAGCTCGTTGAACCGCATCGTCCGCGCCGCCAGCGTGACGAGCACGAGCATGCTCCACTGATCACCGATCCGGTCCAGCACATCCCGGATGGGACAGGGTTGATCGAAGACGAACTCATCCTTGGGCATGGGCGCCCTTCCCTTCCTGTCGACCGGTCACCCCGCGGTGACCTGGTCCGCCGCGCGTGACTTCTTGCGAGGTCCTCTCGGCAAGGCTAAGTTTCGGTGCAGAATAAAGACCTGGTCTTGTTCACATACCATGGGAAGCGAGAAGGACAACCATCATGAAAGTCGCCCTTGTCGGCGCATCCGGGAACGTCGGATCGCGCCTGCTGAAAGAGCTGTCGGATCGCGGCCATGCCGTCACCGCCATCGCGCGCGATCCTGGCCGCATCGCATCCTTGCCGGGCGTCACCCCGACTGCCGCGGATCTTGCAGACGACAGCTTTGCAAAGGCACTCGAGGGGCACGAGGCCGTCATTTCGTCCCTGCCGTTTTCGACCACCGACCCGGACCGCCTGATCGGCGCGGTCCAGAGCTCGGGCGTGGGGCGCTACCTCGTCGTGGGCGGGGCCGGCAGCCTTGAGGTCGCGCCGGGCAAGCGCGTCATCGACCAGCCCGAGTTTCCCGAGGCCTACAAGCCCGAGGCGACGGCGGGCGCGCTTTTCCTCGACAAGCTGCGGGCGGCGGACGACCTCGACTGGACCTTCCTGTCGCCGTCGGCCGAATTCGTCCCCGGCGAACGGACGGGCGACTTTCGGCTGGGCGAGGATACGCTGCTGGTCGGCGAGACCGGGTCGCGCATCTCCTACGAGGATTACGCCATCGCGCTGGTGGACGAGCTGGAGACGCCCCGGCATTCGCGCCGCCGCTTCACCGTCGGCTACTGACCCCCGGGAGGTCCCCTGATGATCCGTTTCAAACCCGCGCTTGCCACACTTGCCGTCGCCGCGCTTCCCGTGGGCGCGGTTGCCCAGGACAGCGACCGCGACCTCGCCGCCGAAGAGGCCAACCGCAGGCTGGTCGTCGAATTCTACGACCGGTTCTTCAACGCGCACGAGATCGAGGCCGCCGATGTGATCGCCGAGGACTACATCCAGCACAATCCCGCCGTCCCGGACGGCCGGACGCCCCTGGTGTCGTTCTTCACCGACGTCTTCGCAGACAACCCCGACGCGCGCGCCGAGATCGTGCGCAGTGCGGCCGACGGCGACTTGGTCTGGCTGCACGTCCATTCGACCAACGGCCCTGAAGACCGCGGCGCGGCGGTCGTCGACATCTTCCGCGTCGAGGACGGCCTGATCGTCGAGCACTGGGACGTCGTCCAGCCGGTTCCCGAAGAGGCGGCAAACGACAACACCATGTTCTGAGCCCCCCGCCTCCGCCCCCCCCTGACGGGCACAGAAAGGAGTTCCACCGCGGCCCTCGGGGGGGGGGACCGCCAGACTATCCGCCACAGGTAGCGACCCCGGCAGGACGGGGTTGCGGTCTGCGCGATCAGGGCGTTAAGAGCCACAATCCCAAGATTTGCCGCCGCTTCTTTTCAATGGGTTAGCACCCCTTTCCCAACCATTTTTCGGTCGGCAGTTAGCCTGTCGTGTGTCTGACACGGCCTCTTTGAGCAGTCCCAAGCAAGTTGGCTTTCGGCTGCGGCCGAGACCCGAAAGCCACCGTGAAAATCACGGCGAGCACAACCTTGGGTTTTTGGAACATTGACTTTTCGCCACAGGCGGTGTGCAAACTCTCGGGAATTTCCAAGGCGAACAGGATCCGACATGCTCAAGAGGCTCTTCCACCGGCGCCCACCGACGAATGAGCTGGAAGAGCTTGAGGCAATCCTGGCGAACACCTACCGCTTCGTGGCGGTCGATGTCGAAACGGCGAATTCCCATCCGGGCAGCATCTGCCAGATCGGCCTCGCATGTGTAGGCGACGCCGGCGTCGATACCGTGGTGACCCTGCTCATCGACCCCCGGTGCCAGTTCGATCGCATGAACATTTCCATCCATGGGATCGAGCCCGCCCATGTGGACGGCAAGACCACCTTTGCCGAGTTCCTGGACCTGGCCGAAGACTTCCTTGCTCGGCATTCGCTGATGCAGCACAGCAGCTTCGACGGACGAGCGATCCGGTGTGCGACAGAAGATTGCGGACGTGCGCCCCGGCCCCTGCAATGGCACGACAGTGTCTTGGTCGCGCGCCGTGCCTGGCCGGAGTTCCGGGGGAATGGCGGCCATGGGCTGTCCCATCTGAAAACCGCGCTCGGGCTAAGTTTCCGCCACCACGACGCGGGCGAGGACGCCCGGGCCTCGGCCGAGGTTACCCTTCAGGCCGAGGCACTCACGGGCAAGCTGTTCCACGAGATCTTGGCCAAGCCCGCCGCTACTCGCGGGCAGAAGCCCGTTGCCAAGGCTGGCGCCTGAGAGCGCGCAAGGTCAAGCAGAGCAGCCATCCAGCGCCAACCGGGTGCAATCATATGCCTTCGCTAACGCTTAGTTTTTACGCCAAGGCGTTTTTGGTGGATTCACAGTTCGGCCTCCCCTACCCCCGGAAGTAGAGTGCTCGAGGCAGTTGATGAACCCTACTGAGATTTATGACGAGTTGGCAGAGATTGCTGCCGAACCGTTTGATGCAACCGAATTCCCCTTCGCCTTCGCTAGTGCGACTGATGGCGCCAAGTCAGCGATCGCCAAGCTGAGGAGCGGGTCGACCAACAGGTCCGATCTTCCCGGCGGCGTGCTGTTTGGCAAAAGGTTCCACTTCGCCCCTGCGCTGGATGGCATGACCGATGTCACTTTGGACCAGCTCCGCGGTTCGAAGAAGACCAAGACCTCGAAACCCGCGATCCTGATCGCGACGGATGGCGAGATGATCTCGGCC
This sequence comes from Mesobaculum littorinae, assembly GCF_004011175.1. GTDB lineage: Bacteria > Pseudomonadota > Alphaproteobacteria > Rhodobacterales > Rhodobacteraceae > Tranquillimonas > Tranquillimonas littorinae. The sequence continues at coordinate 181,668 of NZ_RQXX01000005.1, forward strand.
GAGCATCCGGCCTCGGGCGATACGCTCCATTGCCGGTTCGCCGAGCTTGGCGACAATTTCGGCTTTTTTCTGCCCGCTGCGGGCAAGGAACGTTATCGCGCGGTCGAAGAAAACCCCGTCGACGTCAAGGCGACCGGCAAGCTGGCCCGGCTATATGACGCGCTGACCAGGGCCAACCCCGACTGGGGCAGCGACGAGCGGCGGCACGAGATGAACCAGCTGATGATGCGGCTGATCTTCTGCATGTTCGCCGAGGACGTCGGCATCTTCCCCGACAACCAGTTCTCGCGCCAGCTTTTCACCCATGCCGGCAACAAGGGCGAGGAAGCGCGCGAAACCATCATCGCGGCCTTCCAGGCAATGAACCGGCCGAAGGCCAAGCGCGAGGGGCTGCCCGCCTGGACGGGCGAGCTGGAATACGTCAACGGCGGGCTATTCGCGGGCACCATCGACGCGCCGCGCTTTGATGCCGTGGCCTTCCGCTATCTGCGCGAGGCCTGCGACCTGAACTGGCGCGAGATCAACCCCGACATTTTCGGCTCGATGATCCAGTCGGTCGCGGACCCGAAGCAGCGCTCGGAACTGGGGATGCACTACACCTCGGTGCCGAACATCATGAAGGTGATCGGGCCGCTGTTCCTTGATGACCTCGATGCCGAGATCCACAAGGCATGGGACCGCGCCCGCGGGCTGCAACAGGTGCTGGACCGGATGTCGCGCATCCGCGTGTTCGACCCGGCCTGTGGATCGGGAAACTTCCTTGTTGTGTCCTATCGTGAGCTCAGGGCTCGCGAGACGCGCATCCTGCGGCGGTTGGAAGAGCTGAACGGCCCCGGCTCGCTGACCATGTTCTCGGCCATCCCGATCAGCCATTTCTACGGCATCGAGATCGCGGATTTCGCTGCGGAGACCGCCAAGCTGGCGCTGTTCATCGCCGAGTATCAAGCCAATGCCAGCTTTGCCGAGGTATTTGGCCGCCGCCCCGCCGCGCTGCCGCTGAAGGACGCAGCGCATATCCGCACCGGGAACTCGCTGCGCATCGACTGGGAGGAGGTCTGCCCGCCCCCCGGTGAAGGCGATGAGGTGTTCATCGCTGGCAATCCGCCGTTCCTTGGCTCCAGCTTCCAAAGGAAAGAACAGAAAGCTGACCTCGCGCACGTCTTTTCTGATCATGTGAAAAGTTACGCAGCTTTTGACTTCGTTGCTGCATGGTTTTTCAAGGCGTCGCACTTCATCAGGCAGCGTGGAGCACGAGCCGCGTTGGTGTCCACCAACTCGATATGCCAAGGTCAGGCGGTGGCTACGTTATGGCCGCATATTTTGAGCGATGATCTTGAAATCTTCTTTGCCAACAAGGATTTCAAATGGAAGAACAACGCATCATCGAACGCTGCGGTTATTTGTTCGATCATCGGCATTCGCAATCAATCTAACGCGCCGAAACGTCTATTTGACGCCGAGTTGGAAAGCGTTTGCGATAATATCAATGCATATCTGGTGAATGCCCCAGAAGTATATGTGAACGCTTCGACCTCTGGGAAATTCGGGCTTCCGGAAATGGTGCGAGGAAACCAGCCTACGGATGGCGGAAACCTGATATTGAGCTGCGAGGAAGCAGACGCTCTGGTTGCCGAACACGCAACTTCGCAGACGTTTTTGAAAAAGTACATGGGATCTCAGGAGGTGGTTCGGGGGCAAGTCAGAATGTGTCTTTGGATCGAAGACGCCGACTTGGCACTTGCGAAATCCGTCCCACCGATTGCCGAGCGCATCGAAAAGGTTCGTAGTTTCCGCCTCGGCAGCTCAAAGGCCGCCACTGTGAAAAAGGCTGCGACTCCTCATCAGTTTGATGAGGTGAAAGTTGTGCCAGGGGCTCACTCAATTCTGGTGCCAAGGGTAACTTCCGAGCGCCGCCCATACTTGCCTGTCGAGCGCGTCGGAGCAGATGTCATCTCCTCAGATCTCAACCAAGTCCTCTACGATGCCCCTGAATGGTGCATCGCGCTGATCGCCTCGCGTCTGCACCTTGTCTGGATCGCCACCGTCTGCGGCAAGCTGAAGTCAGACTTCCGCTACTCCAACACCCTGGGCTGGAACACCTTCCCGGTGCCGAAGTTCACCGAGGACCAGCTGGAGGCGCTTTCGGCCTCGGCCCGCAAGATCCTGCGCACGCGCTATTCCCATTACCCGGCTACGATTGCCGAGCTCTATGACCCCGACAAGATGCCCGACGACCTGCGCGCCGTGCATCGGGAAAACGACGAGCTTTTGGAAAGCATGTATATCGGCCGCCCCTTCCGCAATGACACCGAACGGTTAGAGAAGCTCTTCAAGCTCTATGCCGCCAAGGTGAAATCGCTGGAGACCGCGCCAAAGAAAAAGAGGGCCTGACACATGGTTCAGATGGTCAATGTCACCTACGGCACCTCCAAGGCGACCACGAACGCCCTTGGTCAGCGCCCGATGCAGGCCCGCACCTATGCCGCCCGCGCCGCGCAGTTCCTGCTGCTGAAGGCGCCGCCTGCGGCGGGAAAAAGCCGCGCACTGATGTTCGTCGCGCTCGACAAGCTTCGCCATCAGGGGCTGGAGAAGGTGATCGTCTGCGTGCCCGAAACCTCAATCGGCGGCTCGTTCCGCTCGACCGATCTGACCAGCTATGGGTTCGAGGCCGATTGGCAGGTCAATGACCGCTGGAACCTCTGCCTGACCGGCGAGGATGCCGACAAGCAGAAGGTGAAGGCGTTCCAGACCTTCATGGAGTGCGATGCCAAGGTGCTGGTCTGCACCCATGCAACCATCCGCTTCGGCTTTGACGAGGTGATCAAGACCAAGGGGATCGAGGCCTTCGACAGCTGCTTCATCGCCATCGACGAATTCCACCATGTGTCGGCCTCGGACAACAACCGGCTGGGGGTGATCCTGCGCAGCCTGATCAATCGAGCCGAGTGCCATGTCATGGCAATGACCGGCAGCTATTTCCGCGGCGATGCCGATCCGGTGCTGCGCCCCGAGGACGAAGACCGCTTCACCAAAATCACCTACAGCTATTACGAGCAGCTGGAGGGCTATGCCTGGCTCAAGGCGCTCGGGATCAATTACGAGTTCTACAAGGGCAATTACCTCAACGGGCTACCGGGCGTGCTTAACTCTGACCAGAAGACGATCATCCACATCCCGCATCGCGGATCGTCCGAGGCGTTCGACGACAAGTTCAACGAAGTGGGCAGAATCCTCGACCTGCTGGGAACCCATGAGGGGCGCGAGCCCGAGACTGGGTTCGACCAGGTGCGCAAGCCCGATGGCGGGCTGCTGAAGGTCGCGGACCTTGTGGATGACGGGCCGGGCCGCGATATCGTCAAGGCCGCGCTGTCACGCGAGATCAAGGGGCCGGATGGCAAGCGCGACGACGTGGCCGACCGGGCCAAGGTCGACATCGTCATCGCGCTCGGGATGGCGAAGGAGGGCTTCGACTGGGTCTGGTGTGAGCATGCGCTGACCATCGGCTATCGGTCGTCCCTGACCGAGATCGTGCAGATCATCGGGCGCGCGACCCGCGATGCGCCCGGCAAGCCAAGAGCGCTGTTCACGAACCTTGTTGCCGAACCCGGCGTGGAAACCGGTGTCGTGACCGATGCCGTGAACGACATGCTCAAGGCGATCTCTGGATCCCTGCTGATGGAGCAGGTGCTGGCCCCGAACTTCAAATTCTACCGCCGCGAAGATGGCGACGTGCGCGCGCCGATGGGCACCGATGACGAGGGCAATATCACCATCGGCATCAAGGGATTGGTCGAGCCGCCCACGGACCGCTCACGCGAGATCTGCGAGAAGGACATGAACGACCTTATGGCGACGGCCTACCAGGAGATGGACCGGCGTGTGCTGGCGCCCGACACGGCCCCCGAGGTGGCCACGCAGATGGTGCTGACCGATATCATCGAAAACCGGTATGAGACGCTGGGTGCCGAGGAAGCGGAGTCTGTTCGCCAGCACCTCGCGGCACATATGAACGTCCTGACGCTGGCGCGGAAGGAAGCCGAACGCGGTTTCGCCGAGGGGCAATCGCCCCTGAGCGGCACGCCCCCGAGGCCGAGCGGTGACGACGATGAGGGCGAGCCCGGCAGCGCACCAAATACGCTGCTGGAGATGGTCCGGAAGTTCATCAATGTTCGGGACATCGACATCGAGCTGATAGACAGCGTAAATACCTTCCAGGAGCGGTTCGAGGTGGCGTCAAAATCGCTGAATTCTGAACTGCTGTCACATGTCCAGTCGGCAATGGTTGCTATGCGCGTAAACATGACCGGCGACGAGGCCAGAACGCTCTGGCCGCGCATCAAAGCGTTTCGGGCCGCGGAGGGTCGTGAGCCGAATGTTCATTCCGCCAATCCGCTTGAAAAGCGCATGGCAGAGGCGCTTGCCTGGCTAAAGGCGGAAAAAGCGAAGCGCCTGCGTGAGAGGGCTATGTGATGTCGCGCCCAAGCTTAGAAGACATCTTCGCGGAAGACGACGAATTCGGCCTGTTGGATGTCAAACCTCGCGCGGGGCGCGGTGGTCCTTCACAGGATCGTGGCGTCGCAGCCTTGCTCGAAGTTACCGCATTCCATGAGCGCCATTCGCGCCTCCCTGATCCAGACGCGATGGATCATGACGAGATGCGCCTTGGCGCAATTTGGGACACCGTCAAGTCAACGCCCACAGATCAGATGCGGGCCATGGATCGGTTGGATCTGTTAACCCAAAACGCCGCCACCACGCCGCGTTCATGGCAAGATGACCCTATCGACGCTGATATCCCCGATAGCCTGGATGCCATCTTCGCTGAAGACGATCTTGATGTTGACGCGTCACTGGTCAGCCTCACGCACACCACGCCATCCGCGGAACGGCATATTCCGGATCATCGCGCCGACGTCGTGCCATGTCAGGATTTCGAGCAGTTCCGAGAGCGTTTCGAAACCGTCCAGCGCGGCCTGGAGGCAGGTGAACGCAAAGCCAGCCCGGTACGGAAATGGTCGGTGATCGAGCCGATCGAAGGGGACTTCTTCATCAGGAACGGCTTGCTGGCCATGATCGCTGAGAAGTCGGAAATGACTGCCCGTGGCGGGACGCGCGACCATCGGCTCCGTGTCATCTTTTCAAACGGAACTGAGAGCGACCCGCTCATGTCATCATTCCGTAAATCTCTAAATGACGACAAGACGGCTCGCACGGTTCAGAAGGTCGGCCTCGGGCCGCTTGACCCCGAATGGGAAAGCGATCAACTGGAACTGTCGGGCACGATCTATGTTGCCCGCTCCCGATCGGAGAACCCCGAAATCAAAGGACAACGCATGATCTTACACAAGATCGGCGTAACCAGTCAGGACGTTAGCCGTCGAGTCGCAGATGCCAAAAACGATCCGACGTTTCTTCTGGCGCCGGTGGAGATTGTGGCCACCTATAGGCTGCAAAACCTATCCCGTAGTAAAGTCGAGAGCCTACTGCATCGTTTCTTCGCGGCAGCACTTCCCGGAAGACTCTTCGTTACAGATCGATTCGGAAAGAAAGTTCATCCTAAAGAATGGTTTTACATTCTGCCTGAGCATGTCGGTCAAGCAGCTCAACTGATCAAAGAAGGACGCCTACATAAATATCGATACGATGTCGAAAAGCAAAAGATAATATTGAAACCGAAGGCTATCTAGGCTCTGGCCCCATTGATTT
>NZ_RQXX01000006.1 GCF_004011175.1 Mesobaculum littorinae
CGCCACCGGCGCGCCCGACATCGAAGTCACCTCGCCCGAGGGCGATGATGTTGCAGATGGCGGCACCGACGGCTTGGGTACAAGTTCCGCGGCGGGCCAACCCGCGAGCATAACCTACACCATCACCAACTCCGGTAGCGTTCCGCTGATGCTTGCCCCACCAAGTGTCGCGGGGAACGTGGCCAATGCCAGCAACGTCACCGTCGACAGCCTGGTTCTCGGCACGACCAACATCGCGCCAGCATCCTCGACGACGCTGACCGTCAGCTACACCCCGACGATGGCCGGAGATTACGGGTTCGATCTGTCCTTGACCGATCCCGGAGGCACACAGATCATCCGCTTCAGCGCGTCTGGCCGTGCCGCTGGCAGCCCCGAGATCGCCGTTTCCTCTTCCGAGGGCGGAGCGGTCGCGAATGGCGGGACCGACAGCTTTGGCTCGACGCCAGCCGCGGGCACGTCGGCGCGCGTAACCTACACCATCACCAACTCCGGCACCGACACGCTGTCCCTCTCGACGCCCACCGCGGCGAACGAAAGCAACGTCACCATCGACAGCCTGACCCTCGGGTCCACCGGCGTCGCGCCCTCGGAATCAACGACACTCGTGGTGACCTACACGCCGACCACGGCGGGCGCCTTCGGCTTTGATCTGTCGCTCGGCAACAACGACCCGGACGAAGGACCGTATGAAATCGCCGCCTCGGGCACGGCAGCGGGGCGGCCGACGGTCGTGCTTTCGGGGGCGCCCGGGGAATTCGCTGGCACGGCCACGTTCCGCGTTACCGCCACCTTCAGCGAAACCATGACCGGGTTCGATGCGTCGGACGTGGCGGTCAGGGGCGGCTCTGCCAAGCGCGTCGCAGGCACGGGCGCGGTCTACACGCTGACCATCGCCCCAGACGGCAACGACCTCGTGTCGGTCTCGATCCCGGAGGGCGGCGCTATGGGCCGGTCGGGCCTGACCAACCTCGCCTCGAACGTCGTGACGGTGGAAAACATGACCGCCGAGATCACGCGGGCCGAAATCGCCGAGTTCATGGGCCAGCGCGCCAGTCTTCTGATCGCCAGCCAGCCGGACCTGCATCGGCTTGTCTTCGGGAAAAGCCGCGGCTCCTTCTCCGTGTCCACACGGGGCGACACGAGATCGCTGGATTTCCACACCGGGTCCGAGCGGCCGGTCTGGATGTCGCTGCAGGGTTCCTGGGCGACCGCCGATGGCGCGGAAAGCGACTATGTATTCGGCGCCGTTGGGGGGCACACCTGGCTTGATGACAACACCGCCCTGGGCGCGATGGTCGAGTTGGACAGCATCACCCGAGAGGATGACGACGTGCGGATCGAAGGCCAAGGGTGGCTGGCCGGCCCCTACCTGGCGTTCAAGCTGCCCGACCGCCCGCTGTACCTGCAGCACTACGTTCTCTACGGGCGGACCTACAACGAGATCTCGCCTTTCGGGACCTACACCGATGACTTCGAAACCGAGCGGTTCCTGGTGCATGCCGAGCTGACGGGAGAGTACGAGCGCGAGCGCATGACGTGGTACCCCAGCCTCGCAGCCTCCTATACCTCTGACAGGCAGCTGGACTACACCGACAGCCTGGGCAACGACATCGACAGCCAGCGGATCGAGCTCGGTTCCCTCGCCCTGGGGCTCGATTTCGACCGTGCGCTTGGGCAGGGGATCACGCCGTGGTCCCTGGATGGCGGGGTTCAGGCGTCCTACACCTACAGCTACGGGGCGAACGGGTCGTCCACGACGCTTGAAACCTTCGAGGGCGCCCGCGCCCGGGTCGAGCTGGGCGTAACGCGCGCCACCGAGAACGCGAACCTGAGGCTCTCCGGCTTCTATGACGGCTTGGGCGCCTCGGACCTCGAATTCTTCGGTCTGGCATTCACCTACGACCTGGACTTCTGAGGCCTGAAGCCGCGCGGTCCAGGCACCGCGCGGCTTCAAATTCGAACAACCTAAAAGCGTGTATTGCGACAAGTAACTCACTTATATGTTGAAACTCCTTTCGGTTGACGCAAAGGTAGCGGGATAACGATCGTACGCTCCCACCGCCCAGCCGCGGGCCGCCATCCAGCGACCGCATTTCAACAGGAGGCAACAGTGTCCGACCCTTTCCTTGCTGAAATCCGCATGTTCGGCTTTGATTTCGCGCCACGGGGCTGGGCGTTTCTCGACGGCACCATGCTGCCGATCGATCAGAACCAGTCCCTCTTTAAGCTTCTGGGGACCGCCTATGGTGGCGACGGACAGAACAACTTTGCCTTACCAGACCTCCGGGGCAGGACACCGATGCATGTCGGAAACGGGCTCGCACGCGGCGAGAGAGCCGGGATCGAAAACGTCACCCTGACCACACCCGAGATTCCGGCCCATATCCACATGGCCTTTGCCTCGACCCAGACCGGCAATAAGAGCCAGCCGGAGGGAAACATTCTGGCTGCCGAGGCCGCGCCGGACATGGCCTATGGCACCTACGCCGACACGTCGCTGCAGGCCGGCACCGTGGGCCAAACCGGCTCGGGCATGGCACACTCCAACATGCAGCCCTTTCAGACGGTGAATTTCTGTATCGCGATCCAGGGCATTTTCCCGCCGCACGAATGAGAGATCGGAGGCACGTCCATGTCGGAACCATTCATCGGAGAAATCCGAATGTTCGCAGGCAACTTCGCGCCCAAGGGCTGGGCCTTTTGCGAAGGCCAACTGCTTCCCGTATACACGTACCAGGCATTGTTTTCGCTGATCGGTACGACTTATGGCGGCGACGGCAGAAGCAGCTTCGGCCTTCCCGACATGCGGGGGCGCCTGCCTGTCGATCAGGGGTCAGGCCCCGCCCTTACCCAACGTACCATCGGTGAAAGATCGGGGTCGGAAACCGTGACGCTGGGCGTGGAAAATATCCCTCCGCACATCCACGCCTTCCGGGCAAGCACCTCGGACGCGACGCTGACCGAGCCACAGAATGCGCTGCCCGCCAAGGGCGTCGGGGTCCAGTTCTACCGCGAAGAGTCAGCTGACGTTCCGATGGCGGACTCGGCGATCGGCGTCGCGGGCGGCAATCACGCTCATTACAACATGATGCCTGCGCTTTGCGTGACCTTCATCATCTCGCTTATCGGGATCTATCCCAGCCGTTCGTAGGAGGCGAAGCCATGTCCGACCCATTTGTTGCCGAGATACGGATCTTCGCAGGCGATTATGCCCCCCGCGGCTGGGCCTTCTGTGACGGCCAGATCCTGCCGATCAGCGATAATATGACGCTGTTTTCGCTGATCGGCACGACCTATGGCGGCGACGGCATGACCACGACCGCCCTGCCCGATCTGCGTGGTCGCGCGCCAATGCACCACGGGAAAGGTCCTGGCCTTTCCCAGCGCCAGCTGGGCGAGCAAAGCGGCACTCCCTCGGTGACGCTGACCGAAGCCGAGCTTCCGCAGCACAGGCACCCTATGCGCGCTACAGTGGACACGGGCAATGTGGCGGCCCCCGGCGTAACGACGTCCCTGGCGAACTCAGGCTTCGGCGATCGGCTGTATCAGAGCGACTCGTCGCAAGATCTGACAAACCTGAGTGTCCAGACAGTGTCTTCCACTGGTGGGGGCCAGCCACATGATAACATGCAGCCCTATCTCGCGATGAATTTCATCATCGCATTATACGGGATCTACCCTCCCCGCCCCTGACCGGCGACCGTCGTGACGCGCTCGCGATCTCCCGGTCATCAGGACCACTTGATGAAAGACCACCCGATCCGTGGCGATGCCGACGCCCTCCCCGCCCTCGGCCACGCGCGGCGGGCAGGAATCGTCTATCGCCCGATGACCGACGCGGACCTGCCCTTCCTTACCGCGCTTTACCGATCAACGCGCGAGGCCGAGCTGGCCCGCACCCCGTGGGATGCGGCCGAAAAGCTGGCCTTCATCGAGATGCAGTTCCGGGCGCAGCACCTCCATTACCGGGCGCACTACCCCCAGGCTCTATGGCTGATCGTCATGAAAGACGGCGACGCGATCGGCCGGCTCTACCTGGACCGTCAGGCCCGCGAACACCGGATCATCGACATCGCCCTGCTGCCGCAGCACCGCGGCGCGGGCATCGGCGGCGCCATCCTGCGCGACCTGATGGACGAGGCCGCAGCGGCCGCCAGACCGGTCACGATCCATGTGGAAACCATGAACCCGGCCATGACGCTCTATCGTCGACTGGGCTTTGTCACCGTCGCGGACAAGGGCGTCTATCACCTTCTGCAATGGCCCGCGCCCGATTGACGGGCTACTCAAAGGCCCCTTAGGTCAGGTAAAGACAGCCTCGTACTGGATCCCTGCCGCGGTCCGCGCCACTGGCACCAGGAACATGTCGTGCGCCCCGACCGTCCGATGCTCAACCCGATAAGTGGCCTGCGTCAGCCGCGGTTCGGGCGGCCCATGGAACAGCAGGCTGAAGCCCCCGCCCCTACGCAACCCCGAGCCGAGCGGCAGGACCTCGATCAGCCTGGCCTCGAGCTCACCCCCCTCCCAGCCAACGGTGACGGGATCGCCCTCAAGCGACGCGAAATCATCCAATGTCAGGGTCTTCGGGTCGCCCATGCGGTCCCTCACTCTGGCCGGAGATAAAACGCACGGCGATTGATGGCCGTATTCGAGCCTATAGTTCCGCAGGTTACCAAGCGCCCCGGAACCATTCAATGAAAACCGGGGACGCATCCAGAGAGATTTGAATGACCGTGAGGGTCACGAGCTAACCCTCGCAGATGACGTTTGCCGCCCCAGGCGATAGACGACACGGGACCTGTGATCGCCGGTCACGGCGGATTGCCGAGCTCGGCGGACCAAGCCGCCCCACGGGGGTGGCTGGCCTAGGGGTCGCAGGATCAGGCGTCTGATCAGCTTGATTTTCGTCCCGATCAGCTTTCTCAGACCTTGGCAACAGCGACGATGTTCGAAAACGGCCGCCATGCCGGCCTGCGCCGGCCGCGCCTGAGCTAGGGTCAGGACCGATATTGGGAAACTCGTTAAGGGTACAATCAGAACTGTTGCCAGGCGTCAGAAGTCGCCGCCGCGCCGGCGGATGCCGCCTTTTGCATCGTGGGGTGAGGCGTTCCGAGCTCAGATTGCTTCCGCGACTGCTTCAGCGACACGACCTTTCCGCCCTCTCCGCCTTTGAAGTGGGAAACCGTTCCGGTCAGAGTTTGCGCCTCGTCACGCATCGCCTGTGACGCCGCTGTCGTTTCCTCGAACATCGCAGCGTTCTGCTGGGTCGAGCGGTCCAGGTCGCTCATCGCGGTGTTGATTTCGGCGATGCCGCTCGATTGCTGCTTGGTTGCGTCGGCGATGTCATTCACTCGCTCCCCGACCGCATTGATGGCGGTCAGGATCCGCTCGAGAGCATCCCGGCTTTTGTTCACCGAGGCCGATCCGGCTTCGACCTGGCGTTGGCTTCCGGAGACGATTGCGTTGATCTCGCGGGCAGCTTCCGATGATCGCTGAGCAAGGCCGCGCACTTCCGACGCGACGACGGCGAACCCGCGGCCTGCGTCGCCGGCGCGCGCGGCCTCCACCCCAGCGTTCAGCGCCAAGAGATTGGTCTGGAAGGCAATGTCGTCGATGACATCGATGATCCTTGAGATCTGCTTGGCCGAGTCTTCGATGCCCTTCATCGCCTCTACGGTTTCGCCGGCGATCTCAAAACTCTCGGCGGCCTCGGAACGAGCGTCGGAGGCAGCTTTCTGTACGGTCTGTGCGCCATCGGCGGTCGACTTGACCGAGGCTGACAGTTCCTCCAATGCCGCGGCGGTTTCCTCCAATGATGCGGCCGATTGCTCTGTCCGGCGCGCGATATCGCCCATCGCGTCGGCGATCTCGTTGGAAGAGGCGTCGATCGTTCCGCTGCTGCTGATGATCTGCAACACGATCGCGGCCAATTTCTCCGTTGTCACGTTCAACTGCGCTGCGATCTTCGCGAAGACGCCGCGGTGAGTGTTGGACACGCGACCTGAAAGGTCACCGTCTGCGAGTTTGTCGAGCACCGCCGCGATGCCGGCAAGACCCTCCTCAGTCGCGCTGCCGATGTCATTGATGCCCTGGCAAAGTTCGGCAAGGACACCATCCTTGTCGTCGGTTCTCAGGCGCTGGCTGAAATCACCATTGGCGCAAGATGCCACGACAGCCGCGATTTCCTGCGCAATTTTCTGTTCTCGCGCTCGCTGTGCTTCTATCTGCCGACGCTCGCTCTCCGCCTCTTCGTCAGCGGCCCGTTGCGCGGCCAGCTCCGCCTGGCGTTGACGTTCCTGTTCTGCCTTTTCCCGTGCGCGGGCTTCGGCCTCCCGGGACTGGGCCGTGATGATCGACTGCCTGAATTGGTCGAGCGCCCCGGCAATCTGCCCCAGTTCGTTTCCTTTCGACTTCGGCAGAGCCACGTCCAGGTCACCGGCTGCCATTGCGGTGGCTGCGCCCGTGACGTCAGTCATGTCGCTGCGGATGGTCCGGGCAATCAGTATGGCCATTCCAAGGCTGAGACCGATAACCGCGATCAGGCCGAGCACGCTGAGAGCGACGACGACACGCGCCGCAAAGGTTCGCTTGTCCAGAAGAGTGAGGAGATCACGCGCGAAGGCGTCCTCCAGATCTTTCAGCAGATCGATCTTCTGTGTTTGCGCGGTAAAGAAGCTGTCGCCGGACACGCCTTGCAAATCGCCCCCGGGGCCCGCATCAAATGCGATGTCACGCATGCGCTGGACGTTCTTCGCCGCCTCTGAGTTCATGATTGTTTCAAAGTCTTGAGCCGCCTCAACCGGGGCATCGGCAAGGAAAAACGAGTAGTAGGCCTCTTGCGAACTGATCAGTTCCTTCAGGCGCAGCAGCGTGGCGAGCGTGAACTCGCCCGTGCTGAAGGCGCTGGATCCGATCGCGCGCTCTATGCCGGCGAGGTCTTTTCCGCTTAGAAAGCTCGCGAATGCGTCAATGGATGAGATTACCGCGCTATCGTCGCTCAAGCGACCGAACTGAAGGATCGCCCCGATGATCCGGTTGTTCAGGCCGGTGTAAAAGGCGACGGCTTCGGCGGGGCTTATTTCGAGCCGGTCGACCTGGGCACGGACCTCCCCGAGGCGGGCCAGTTCCGTCGCGACGCCCTCAAGCGCGCGAGCGACCTCTGCATGTGCCTCGCCACCCGAGATCCGTTCGAGATAAGCAGACAAATCGGAGACCACCAAGCCCCTCCGTGTCTCGGTTACCTTTCGCTGTTCTCTCAACTCCGCGCCGTAGCTCTCACCGGACGTGGTCAGATAGACTGCGGTAGCTCCGCGCTCCTTCTGCTGTTCGTGGACGAGGCTGGACATCAAGGTCGCCAGCTCCGTGGCATCGGATATTTCGCTATATACGAGCGCCTCTTTCACCTTGGGAACTACGATCCAGACCGACAGCGCAAGGAGTCCGACCAGAGGAACGGCAGCGACGTACTTCATCGCTGCACCGATCGAGCTTTCGCGGACAAAGTTGAGAGCCATGGGCACAAGATCCAAAAGAGGTAGCGTTGCAACCATGAGTCCTAGTGGCGGGGAATTACCCTTTCCTGAACGGGCATCGGCCTCTCAGGGACGGGACCCCGGCACAGGCGGATAGCGCAGCCACATCGGGTTAGCTCACGGTGTCGTCCCGGGCGCCCCGCCCATCACTTGGCAAGGATCGTATTCTTGTCGGGCCTTGGGCCACGCACTTGCCCCTAGACCCCGAAAGCACCGATTGGCCGGACCTGTTGACCTGCTCCCTTTGGAGTCCACATTTTATAGTACGCTCTGTTCAGGGTTTGGCCCCCTGTTGACTGTTGGTGTTACTCCCACGGGGTGAGCCCGTCGAGGCTCGTGTGGGGGCGGTGATGGTTGTAGTCGTTGCGCCAGTCGGCGCTCAACTCCCTGGCGTAGCGCAGGTTGGCGAACAGGTGCTCATTGAGGCATTCGTCACGCAGGCGGCCATTGAAGCTCTCGACGAAGCCGTGTCTCACATCGGCTTTCCAGGCGCGATGCAGTGCCACTCGACCTGCCGATCTTCCTGCCATCTCAGAATGGCATTCGATGTCAGCTCCATCCCATTGTCGCTGACAACCATGCATGGATAACCGCGCACCCGAGCGATGCTGTCGAGTTCACGGCCAATGCGCTGCCCCGACAGCGAGGTGTCCACGACCGCGGCCAGGCATTCCCGGCTGTAGTCGTCGATGACGCACATCACACGGAACCGGCGCCCATCCGACAGGCTGTCTTAGACGAAGTCCAGGGACCATCGCAGGTCCGGCCCCTGAGGGATCGCCATCTGCGCCCTCGTTCCGATCGCGCGCTTGCGACTGCCATGCTTGCGCACTGTCAGACCTTCTTCACGGTAGATCCGGTAGATCTTCTTCCAGTTCACCTTCCAGCCTTCGCGGCCCGGCAGGAGGTGCAGCCGCCGATAGCCAAAGCGCCGACCTGCACTGGAAAGCGCCTTGCGCCCTTCTCGCCGCTAGGTATCCGCAGGACTGGCTGAACCACGTCGATACACACGCGGATCGATCCCAGCCAGGGCACAGGCCCGTCGCCGGTTGTAACTTCTCTCGGTCATGGGCCAGTCCACGGCTTTCCGCCTTGCACCGGGCTTCAGAAGTTTTAACCAGCATCTCCTTCAGCGTGGCCACATTCAGCATATGCTCCGCGAGCATCTTCTTCAGCTTCGCGTTCTCGGCTTCGAGCGCCTTCAATCGTTTGACTTCCGACACCTCCATGCCGCCACACTTAGAGCGCCACTTGTAGAACGTGCCATCGCTGACGCCGTGCTTCCGACAGAGCTCCTTGGCGCCTATTCCGGCTTGGTGCTCCTTCGGGATGCCAATGATCTGCTCTTCGCTGACCGGCTTTTCCGCATCGTCTGTCTCCTCGTTTGAGGAACAGGCTAATGTCAAAACGCGGACATTTCAGGGGAGCAGGTCACATCGTCATACCACGGAACGAACAGAACCGAGCGCAATCGAAGTGAAACGAACGCAAATAAGCGTATAAGTCCATGGACTTATACGCTAGCAAGCGCCCCAAGGCCATTCAATGAAAATGGTGGGTGGCGGAGACGAAGGGATTCGAACCCTCGAGACCCTTCCGGGCCTACTCCCTTAGCAGGGGAGCGCCTTCGACCACTCGGCCACGTCTCCGCCGACCCGTGTAGTGATCGCGGGAGAGGGAAACAAGGCAAAAATGCCGTGCCTTCCGCAGCGACCGCCACCATCGCGCCGCGGGCATGGCGCCAGCCGCCCGGGGTACTGGCACCGACCGGCGCCCCCCGGGGTACGCACTCTGCCCCGCGGTTCGCCCCATGCCCGCCAACCGGTGGCGCGGCAAGCATCGGTACAGGCGACAAGGCGCCGTCGCACACGCCTTGATGCGCAGCATGCCGCGCCGCTCCGTCTGCTTCTCGACCGCGACACCCACGCAAAGCTCGAACGACATCGACCGCCTCCTCGGCGTGTCGCGCAGGAACAACGCCCGCGACGGCATCACAGGCCTGCCGACCTACCGCGATCACGGGTTCTTTCAGGTGCTCGAGGGGCCCGACGCGGACGTCGACCTTTGCTTGACGCGGATCGAGACCGATCCGACCCATGGAGATATCCAGCAGCTGTTCGACGATACGGTCGGGGATCGCGGGAGGCCGGGGTGGAAGATGTGGCATGCCCGGCCGGCCACCCCTGCCCTCCGACGTCACCGGCAAGTTGTCGCCCTGGCCGACCCGCGGTGCGGCGGTGAAATCCCCGGCGGCCCGCTGATCCGACCGGTGATCGACGGCGTCTCTCGAAGCCTGCGGATCGGGGAGGCACGCGCCTGACGCCACGCGCGCGGGCGGCTTTTGCAACCGCACAAAGCATGCCAGACTGCCAGCCATGACACATCAGATCCACAGCCCCGACGGCACCCCGATCTCGCCCTTCTGCTTCGGCACCATGCAGTTCGGGGGCGGCGCCGATGCTTCGGAGAGCGAGGCGATGTTCCGCGCCTGCCGCGAGGCGGGGATCACCTTCTTCGACACCGCTTACGTCTATACCGACGGCGCCTCGGAAACGCTTCTGGGCCGGTTCGCCGCGCCGGAACGCGAACGGCTGTGCATCGCCACGAAATGCGACTTTCGGGGCGGATCCTCGGCCGCCCGGATCAGGTCCAGCTTCGACGAAAGCCGCATCAGGCTGGGCATGGACCGGGTGGAGGTGCTCTACCTGCACACATGGGACCCCGACACCCCGCTCGAGGAAAGCTTCGAGGCGCTGGCAGCGATGCAGCAGGAGGGGCTTTTCGACCATATCGGCGTGTCGAACTTCGCCGCGTGGCAGGTGATGAAGGCGCAGGCCGTGGCCGCCCGTTTCGATACCCGCATCGCGATGCTGCAGCCGATGTACAACCTGGTCAAACGGCAGGCCGAGGTCGAACTTCTGCCGATGGCCGCGGCCGAGGGGATCGCCGTGGCCCCCTATTCGCCGCTGGGTGGCGGGCTTCTGACGGGCAAGTATCACCGGGGCGAGACCGGGCGGCTGAAGACCGATGCGCGCTATGCCAAACGCTACGGTCCCGACTGGATGCACGACGCGGCCGGTGCCCTGACCGGGATCGCGCAGGAGGTCGGCGCCGATCCGGCGACGCTGGCCGTGGCCTGGGCCGCCGCGCATCCGGCGGTCACGGCGCCCATCATCTCGGCCCGCTCGGTCGAGCAGCTGAGCCCGTCCCTGGCGGCGATGGACTACACGTTGCCCCAGGCCCTGCGCGACCGCTTGACGGCGCTCACGCCCGCTCCGCCGCCCGCGACGGACCGGCTGGATGACGTGTGACCGGGTTTCCGGCAGGATGATGGAACGAAGGCCCCGCAACTGTCTTGTAGGCACGGGAGGCTGAATCCGTCGCGACCGGCCCCGTCCCGTTTCGAATATATGATGGAACCGAAAAGAGGCGTTCTTGGCCGATACAGACACTGAGTTCGGACCCAAGAGCTTCGGTCCGGTTCTGATCCTCCGCGGCATGTCACGCGACGCCCAAGGTGGCGGCGCGGGACAACTGCGCATCGCAGCCCTGGTCGGACGTCCCTCGGGCGACGCGCCGCCCGAGGTCGAGTCAGACGGGACGACCGTCGCGCCCGTGCGGCTGGCCGAGGGCGCGGGATTTGCGATCTATCGATATGATCTGTCCCTGCCCGCGACCGAGGACGCCTGGTACCGCGTGGGCGACGAGCGGCACAGGCTGAACCTTGCCATCGGCGGCGATGCCCGCATCGCCTTCGTCTCCTGCAACGGGCAGGAAGAGGGCGACCTGGGCCGAGATTTCGAAGAGCGCAACAGGATGTGGCGCCGTCTGGCCGACGAGCACGACGACGCCCCCTTTCAGCTGCTTCTCGAAGGCGGCGACCAGATCTACGCGGACGAGGTCACGAAGGCGCATCCGCTGTCGGAAAACTGGCCGGAGGACTATCCCGACCTCGACGACGCCCAGGCAACCAAGGTGCGCGACGCCTTGCGCGAGGCGTTTTTCGTCCGCTACGCCACGCTTTATGCCGCAGGCGACTTTTCGCGCCTGGCCGCCCGGGTACCGGCCCTGCCGATCTGGGACGACCACGACATCTGCGACGGCTGGGGGTCGCTTCCCGAACCGGCGCTCGATTCACGTCTGGGCCGGACGCTTTTCGACGTGGCGCGCGAAACCTACCTGCTGTTCCAGTTCGCACTGCGCCCCGAAGAGGCGGGCGAGGTCTTTCCCGATGCCACCGGCACCTCGCTGTCGTGGTCGGTCGCCCTGCCGGGTGTCACAATCCTGGGCCCCGACCTCAGGTCGGAACGGCGGCTGGACCGGGTGATGGGCGACACCGGCTGGCGCGTTTTCCGCGACATGGTGCGCAAGATCGAGACCGAGCGCGTGATCCTCGTCTCCTCGGTGCCGCTGTTGGGCCCGCGCCTGTCGTTGCTGGAGCGGACGATGCGCTTTACCGGCTGGATGAAGGATTACGAGGATGACCTGCGCGACCAGTGGCAAAGCTATGCCCACCGGGCGGAATGGCAGGACATGCTGCGCGAGATGGTGGGCCTGATCGAGGGCCGAGGCATCGACGTGACCGTGATCTCGGGCGAAATCCACCTCGCAACCCGCGGCGAGATGACGACGGCGCGCGGCCCGATGCACCAGCTCGTGGCCTCGGGGATTTCGCATCCCGCGCCGACCGAAGCCTATCCGCTGGCCCTGGGGTCGCTGGCGCGGCTGGGAGAGGCCCCGCTCAAGGGTCACAAGATCCGGCTGAAACCCCTGCCCGGCAAACGCAGCATCTACACAGCCGAGCGCAACTTTCTGGTGCTGACGCGCCGCGAGGGCGCGTGGTCGGCAGAGTGGGAGCTTGAGGAGAGCGGACGCACGGCGCCCCTGCCCCTCTGACGCACCCCCTCTGGGCCGCGACCCTCAGGGCGGGACGCCGTCGTGCGCACGGCAAGCAGACTGCAACGGATGCGCGGCGCCGGCCCCCTCCGGCCACCGTCACCGCCAGGCAAGTGGGCTATCCCTTGCAGTAGGCCTGCAAGGTGGCGCGCACGCCATCGGACCACAGGCGGCCCAGCTGCATCGCGAAGGCTTCGGTGAACCGCGAATTACGCGCCAGGGGGCCGAAGACCTCGCCCAGGGCGAGGAAGGCCTGCGGATCGCTGCGGGCCTTCTGTCCCGCGGGGTGCAGGACCTCGGCCCGGTCGTCGGCGATCTCGATGGGATTGCCTGCCTCGTCCTCGCCCGCGCAGTAACGGGCCCAGAGCGCGACTTCGAGCGCGAGGCCCTGGATCGGGCGATCGGCCTTCAGCGCATCTTCCAGCGTCGGCAGAACGAACTTGGGCTGCCGGTTCCAGCCGTCCAGACAAAGCCGGGTGATGGTGTCGCCGACCTCGGGGTTTCCGAACCGCTCCTGGATCTTGGCAAGGTAGGCCTCGTAATCCACACCGGGGATCGGGGCCAGCGTCGGCATGATCTCGCGCCGCTCCAGCGCGTCCAGCCAGGCGGCGACATCCGGGTCGGCCATCGCGTCATGCGCATAGGTCAGGCCCAGCAGGGCCGAGGGATAGGCGATGGCCGCGTGCCCGCCGTTCAGGATGCGCAGCTTCATCAGCTCGTAGGGCACGACATCGGCGACGAATTCGACGCCGACCTCCTCAAGCGCCGGGCGCCCCTGGGGGAAGTTGTCCTCCAGCACCCACTGTCGGAAGGGTTCGCAGACCACCGGCGCGGCGTCGGTGATGCCGAACTTGTCGGCCACCATCGCGCGTTCGCGGTCCGAGGTGGCGGGCGTAATGCAGTCGACCATGCCGTTGGGAAACGCGACCTGCGTCCCGATGCGGTCGGCGAAGGCGCCGTCGTGCAGGCGGGCCAGCCCCACCGTCGCCTGCTGCGCGGCGTGGCCGTTGCCCGGCAGGTTGTCGCAGGACATCACCGTGAAGGGCGGCGTGCCCGCCTCGAACCGGCGGCGCAGGGCAAGGCCGAGGATGCCGAAGACCGATTTCGGATCGTCCGGCGTCGCCGCATCGGCCTGCATATCTGGGTGTTTCGCGTCGAAGCCGCCGGTGTCGGCATCGACGAAATAGCCGCCCTCGGTGATGGTCAGCGACACGATGCGGATCGCGGGGTCGCTCAGCCGGTCGACAAGCTTGAGCGGCGCGACCTCGCAAAAATCGATCATCGAGCCCACGACCTGCGCCGACAGCCCCTCGGGGTCGAGCTCGACCACCGTGTA
The DNA here is from genome assembly GCF_004011175.1 of Mesobaculum littorinae. Lineage (GTDB taxonomy): Bacteria > Pseudomonadota > Alphaproteobacteria > Rhodobacterales > Rhodobacteraceae > Tranquillimonas > Tranquillimonas littorinae. The sequence goes on from NZ_RQXX01000006.1 coordinate 13,768, forward strand.
AAGCCAGTCCTGCGCCGCGAGGCGGTCGCGCATCGCGGTGTCGCCCGGGCGCACGCCGGCGCCGACAAGCGCCCAGTCGTGGTCGCGGCCCGTCTCGAACAGGCGCTGCAGGTAGACGGCCTGGTGCGCGCGGTGAAAGTTCCCGATGCCGATATGCAGGATGCCGGGGGTCAGCGCCGCACGGTCGTAGCCCGGGCGCGTGACGTCCGAAGGCAGGTCGGCCAGGGCGGAGGTGTCGAGTTTGGTTGCCATGTCTCAGCTCATCCAGTTGCCGCCGTCGACGTTGTACGTCTGCGCGACGATGTAATCGGCCTCGTCCGAGGCGAGGAAAACGGCCATGCCCGTCAGGTCGGCGGCGGTGCCCATGCGGCCTGCCGGCACGGCGCGGCCCACCTGGATCTTCTTTTCACCGGGCGCGAGGCCTTCGTATTTCGCGAAGAAGGCATCGACGCCGTCCCAGTGTTCGCCGTCGACCACGCCGGGGGCGATGGCGTTCACGTTGATGCCGTGTTCGATCAGGTTCAGCCCCGCCGACTGCGTCAGGCTGATCACCGCGGCCTTGGAGGCGCAGTAGACCGCGACCAGCGGCTCGCCCCGCCGGCCCGCCTGGCTGGCCATGTTGATGATCTTGCCGCGGGTGCCGGTCTCGATCATCCGCCGCGCCACCGCCTGCATGGTAAAGAGCGTGCCCGAGACGTTGATCGCGAAGACACGATCGTAATCCTCGCGCTCGATCTCGACCAGCGGCGCGGCGGTGAAGATCGCGGCATTGTTGACCAGGATGTCTGGGCAGCCCATGTGCTGCTCGACCTCGGCCACCGCGCTTTCGATCGAGGCGGCATCGGTCACGTCCATCGCCACGGCCATGGCGCCCTGCCCGATCTCGGCCGCTGCGGCCTCGGCCCGCGCGACGTCGATGTCGGCCAGCGCCACGCGGGCGCCTTCGCGCGCATAAGCCTCGGCAAAGGCGCGGCCGATGCCGCGCGCGGCGCCGGTGATCAGCGCGGTTTTCCCCTCGAGCCGCGTCATGCCAGCCGCAGCCCGTTTTCGCCGAAGCGGTGCAGCTTGTCGGCCTGCGGCGTCAGGAACACCCTGTCGCCGTGCCGCAGCTCGACCTCGCCGCTGGCCCGGACGGTGACGATGTCGGCCAGCCCGGTGTCGTGGACATGCAGGAAGGTGTCGGACCCGAGATGTTCGGACACCCCCACCACACCCGACCACTCACCGCTTTCGCGCGACAGGTCGAGGTGTTCGGGACGGATGCCGATGGTATGGGCCCCGTGCGCCTGCGCCGCCCGCCCCTCGAGCAGGTTCATGGTGGGCGAGCCGATGAAACCCGCGACGAACAGGTTGCGCGGGCTGCGGTAAAGGTCGAGGGGCGAGCCCACCTGTTCGATGTTCCCCGCCCGCAGCACGACGATCTTGTCGGCCATGGTCATCGCCTCGACCTGGTCGTGGGTGACGTAGATCATTGTTGTCTTCAGCCGCTCGTGCAGTTCCGAGATTTCAAGCCGCATGCCCACGCGCAGCGCCGCGTCGAGGTTCGACAGCGGCTCGTCGAAGAGAAAGGCCGCCGGTTCGCGCACGATGGCGCGGCCGATGGCCACCCGCTGGCGCTGACCGCCCGACAGCTGCCCGGGCCGCCGTTCGAGGTAGTCGGTCAGGTTCAGAACCTTGGCCGCACTCTCGATCCGCCGGTCTTGTTCGGCCTTGTCCATGTTGGCCATGCGCAGCGGAAAGGCGATGTTCTTGCGCACCGACATGTGCGGGTAAAGCGCGTAGGACTGAAACACCATGGCCAGCCCCCTCTTGGCCGGCGGCACCTCGGTGGCGTCGCGGCCGTCGATGCGGATCTCGCCGCCCGAGACATCCTCAAGCCCCGCGATCAGCCGCAAAAGCGTGGACTTGCCGCAGCCCGAGGGGCCGACGAAGACGACGAATTCGCCATCCTCGATGGTCAGGTCCAGCGGCGGAATGACCTCGACCTCGCCGAAGCGTTTGGTGACCTTGTCTAGCGTGATGCGTCCCATGTGTCTGTGGTCCTTACTTGACGGCGCCGAAGGTGAGGCCGCGGACGAGCTGCTTCTGGCTGAACCAGCCGAGGATCAGGATCGGCGCGATGGCCATGGTCGAGGCGGCAGAGAGCTTGGCGTAGAACAGCCCCTCGGGGCTGGAATAGCTGGCGATGAAGGCGGTGAGAGGGGCCGAGTTCGCGGCGGTGAGGTTCAGCGTCCAGAACGCCTCGTTCCACGCCAGGATGACGTTCAGAAGCAGGGTCGAGGCGATGCCCGGCACGGCCATCGGCGTCAGGATATAGAGGATCTCGTTGCGCAGGGCGGCCCCGTCCATCCGCGCGGCTTCAAGGATGTCGACCGGGATTTCGCGGAAGTAGGTGTAGAGCATCCAGACGATGATCGGCAGGTTGATCAGCGTCAGCACGATGATCAGGCCCAGCCGGCTGTCGAGAAGCCCCACGTCGCGGAAGATCAGGTAGATCGGCACCAGAACCCCCACCGGCGGCAGCATCTTGGTGCTGAGCATCCACATCAGCACGTTCTTGGTCTGCTTGCCCGGCACGAAGGCCATGGCCCAGGCGGCGGGGATGGCGATGATCAACCCGATCACCGTCGAGCCGATCGAGATCACGACCGAGTTCCAGAAGTGGCGGAAGTAGTTCGACCGCTCCTGCACGGTGCCGTAGTTTTCGGTCGTCCAGTCGAAGAACAGGAAGGACGGCGGCGTCGAAATCGCCTCGGCCTCGGTCTTGAAGCTGGTGAGGATAATCCAGAGGATCGGGAAGAAGATCAGCAGCGCCAGCGCCCAGGCGACGACGGTGGTGATCCATTTGCGGCGGGTGGAAACGGCGCGGGCCATGGGCGTCCCTCCTCAGGCGTCGAGGTTCTTGCCGATCATCCGCATCAGGAAGATCGCGACGATGTTGGCGAGGATGACGGCCACGATGCCGCCGGCGGAGCCCGTTCCGACGTCGAAGCGCAGAAGGCTTTCGGCGTAGACCAGGTATGTCAGGTTGGTCGAGGCCGTGCCCGGACCGCCATTGGTGGTCACCAGGATTTCGGCAAAGATCGACAGAAGGAAGATCGTCTGGATCAGCACCACGACCGTGATCGCGCGTGCCAGGTGCGGCAGCATGATGTGGAAAAAGCGCGACAGCGCGCCGGCCCCGTCCATCTCGGCCGCCTCAAGCTGGTCCTGGTCCAGCGACTGGAACGCGGTCAGCAGGATCAGCGTGGCAAAGGGCAGCCATTGCCAGGCCACGATGACGACGATGGAAAACAGCGGATATTCCGACAGCCAGTCCACCGGCTGCGCCCCGAAGAACCGCCAGAGCGACGCCAGCAGCCCCGAAACGGGGTTCATGAACATGTTCTTCCAGACCAGCGCCGACACGGTGGGCATCACGAAGAAGGGCGAGATCACGAGGATCCGCACGATCCCCTGCCCGAACATCGGCTGGTCGAGCAGCAGGGCGAAGAGGACGCCGCCGATCGTGGTGATCGCCAGCACCCCGCCGACGAGGATCAGCGTGTTGACGATGGCCGAGCTGAACGCCGGGTCGGTCAGGAAGTAATAGTAGTTGTCCCAGCCGGTGAAGCTCTCCGTGCCGGGCATCAACAGGTTGTAGCGCAGGAACGAGAAGTAGAGCGTCATGCCCAGCGGGATCAGCATCCAGCCTAGCAGCAGGATGACGGCCGGTGAGATCATGACGCGGGCGGCGGCGCGGGAATGTTGGGTGGCCATCGGATCAACCTCGGCAGCGGTGGGATGACGCGCCGCATCGCGCGGCAGGTCGGTTGTGGCGGTGGGGCCATGGAGAAGGCGGGTGCCGGACCACTGGCCGCAGAGCGACCGCGTGGCAGCAGAACGGCGGCAGCCGGGGTCGCGCCGCGCGGACGCGGCGGATCAAGAGGATAATCGCCTTCGGAACGCCCCCCGGGGAAGGGTCGGCGGAACACGGGGCCGCCGACCCCGGGGGAGAGGACGCGGCGCCCAAAGGCGGACGCCGCGCAAGGACCTCAGCCCCGGATCACTCGCCGTAGCCGGCGCGGTCGATTTCGCGCTGGGTCGAGGTCTGGGCGTTCTGCAGTGCCTGTTCGGCCGAAACCTGGCCCGCAAGCGCGGCCGAGAACTGCTGACCCACGGCGGTCCCGATGCCCTGGAACTCGGGGATCGCGACGAACTGGGCGCCGGTATAGGGGATCTCCTGAACCGACGGCGCATTCGTGTCGACCGCGTTGATCGAGTTCAGCGTCATCTCGGCGAAGGGCGCGGCCTTCTGGTATTCCTCGTTCTCGTAAAGCGAGGTGCGGGTACCCGGAGGTGCGGCGGCCCAGCCTTCCTCCTCGGCGACCATGTCGGTGTAGGCCTGGCTGGTCGCCCAGGCGACAAAGGCCTTCGCGGCCTCGGGCGCGTCGGTCGAGGACGGGATGGCCAGGTTCCACGACCACAGCCAGTTGCCGTGGTTGTCGACGCCGTCCTTGTTGGGGAACTGGGCGAAACCCACGCTGTCGGCGACGGTCGAATCCTCGGGGTCGGTCACGAAGGACGCGGCGACCGTGGCGTCGATCCACATGCCGCACTTGCCCTGCTGGAACAGCGACAGGTTCTCGTTGAACCCGTTCGAGGACGCGCCCGGAGGGCCGTATTCGTTCATCATGGTCAGGTAGTCGTTGACCGCCTCGGTCCATTCGGGGCTGTCGAACTGGGCCTGCCACTCCGTGTCGAACCAGCGCGCGCCGTAGCTGTTGGCCATCGCCGTCAGGAACGCCATGTTCTCGCCCCAGCCGGCCTTGCCGCGCAGGCAGATGCCGTAGATGCCGGCGTCCTGATCGGTCATCGCCTCGGCGGCGGTACGGATGTCGTCCCATGTGGGCTGATCGGGGATCTCGACCCCGGCCTCGTCGGCCAGGTCGGTGCGGTACATCACCATCGCCGATTCACCGTAGAACGGCGCCGCGTAGAGCGTGTCGTCGACCGACAGGCCACCCGCGATCGCCGGAAGGATGTCGTCGGCGTTGTAGTCCTCGGGCATGCCTTCAAGCGGCAGCAGCCAGTCCTGGTTGGCCCAGATCGGCACCTCGTAATTGCCGATGGTCAGCACGTCGAACTGGCCGCCCTGCGTTGCGATGTCCTGCGTCACGCGGCTGCGCAGCACGTTCTCTTCCAGCGTCACCCACTCGAGCGCGATGTCGGGATGCTGTTCGGTGAAGTCATCGGTCAGACCCTGCATCCGGATCATGTCGCCGTTGTTCACGGTAGCGATGGTCAGGGTGGTGTCCTGAGCATGGGCCGCGACGGCCGCGCTGCACAGGGCCGATGCGCCCAGAAGGGCGCGCATGGTGCGTGTCATAGAATCCTCCCAATGCCCTTTATGGGCAATTGTCCTTACGGTGAGCAAATATTCAACATGCTCTGGTCGTAAGTCAATCCCGTTTTCGCCCATCCTTTGATCGCAGGGGTTAACGACGGGTCGAAAATCGCGCAGACAGCCGGCGACCGCAGCCGCGGCGCCGGTCTCGCTTGGGGCGAGCGGGCAGGATCGGAGGGTGTCCGGGGTCGTGCCGTCAGGCGGCGGGTCAGCCGAGGCTCAGCACCCGCTCGGCGGTGGCCTCGTTGGTGACGAGCCCGTTGATCAGGCGTCCGCGCAGGGCGGCCAGCATGGCGGGCACCTTGGGCTCGCCCACCGCGACGCCCAGAACCATGCCGCCCGTGTCGGGCGCGGGATGCAGCGGCGCGCTCAGCACCCGGTCGTGGAACGGGCCCGGCACCAGCCGCCCCTCGGCATCGTAGGGCCAGCTGGTGATCTCGCCCACTGCGCCGGCATCCATCAGCGCCTGCATCTTGTCGCGCGACACGAATCCGTCGACCACCAGCGGCGCGGACTGGTCCATCTGGCCGATGCCCACCACGGTCAGATCCGCCTTTGCGCACAGATCGAAGGTCGCCCGCACGGGCTCCAGCGCCTGCAGGATGCGCAGCTCTTCGGGGTCGCGGGCCAGCACCGGCAGCGGAAACGGATATTGCCGCGCGCCGATGCGTTCCGACATCCGCACCACGGCGTTGTAGGGCGAGGCCGAGCCGTCGGACATCATGTTGCCGAGGCGCGAAACGATGCGGTGCTGCGGACAGGTCATCGCCGGCAGCTGTGCCACGCAGGCCGACAGCGCCCGCCCGGTTCCAAGCGCGACGATCCGCGGCTCGGGTGATTTCAGCAGACGCTCCAGCTCGGCCGCGGCGGCGATTGCGACCCCGGTCAGAAGATCCGGCGCCGCGGGATCGCTTGGCACGATCTCGCACAGGCGCAGGCCGAACCGGTCGCGCATCGCGCGGGACAGCTCCATGCACTGCCCGATCGGATGGTCGAGCCGCACCTTGATCAGCCGCTCGGTCACCGCCAACGACACCAGACGCTGCGCCGATTGCCGCGACACGCCCAGCTTGCGGGCGATTTCGTCCTGCGTGTTGCCGGCGACGTAGTAGAGCCACCCGGCGCGGGCGGCATCGTCGAGCCTTGTGGCGTCGAAGCCCTGTCGTGCGGTCATTCTTCGTATCCGGTCAACACATGAGGCGCGTCGTTTGGTCTGTCGCACTCGCACCGGTTTGTCAAAACCTTGTGGCCGGCGGGCGGGCCCAAGGGCATGGCCGGTGGGTGGACCCGAAAGGCACGGGCGGGTCGTCGCTACAAGGCGCGACCTGCGGTGCCCTGCGCGTCCGTCATCGCGGTTTCGATCTGGTGCCCCATCGTCATGCCGACCACGGCATGCCCGGGTGCCTGTCCGGGCTCGGATGCGGCGGGGCCTGTTTCCGAGGGCAGGACCTGCGCGGGCCGCCGCGGGTCGGACCAGCCCAGCCGGTCGGGCGTGCCGATGGCGGTCCAGCCCAGGACATGGGCACGCGGCCCATCGCCCCCCGCACCCTTTGGACCGTCGCCCGCCCGTATGACCGGTGCGGCGCCTGCGGCCAGGGCGAAGCGCCGCCCCTCGTCGTTCGTGCGCGCAAGCCATATGGACGCACCTCGATGGCCACGCGCGGCAAGCCCGGACAGCACGGCCCCCAGAACCTGCCGGCCCAGCCCCCTGCCCCTGTCGGACGGCGCGATCCAGAGCGTCGTCACCTCGCCCTGGTAGCCGAGGGATCGCAGCCAGGGCGCCCGCTGGGTCGCCCCGGCGCCAAAGCCCACGACATGGTCACCCAGTTCGCAGACCGAAACGCACAGGTTGCCGTAGAATGCCGGCCGTCGCAGCATCTGCGCCCAACCCGCGGCCAGCTCGGCCTCGGGCTCGCCCGGCAGGCCAGCCGACGCCTGCACCCGGGCCAGGGCCCCGGCGTCGCCGGGACCGGCGCTACGGATCCTCGGGGTGTCCCTGTCGCTCATGCCAGCCCTGCCTTCGCTTGGTTCCATACCTCGCCGCAACATAGCGCGCGGCGGCGGCGCGTCGCCTGCCCCGCGGCGCCCGGGCGGCAGACGTCGGAGCTGCCGCGCGCCGCTGCCCCCGAACCTGCCCTCTGCGGAAGGGCCACCGCAGGAAAAGCGCAGACGTTGCGCGCGGGTTTGGGCGAGGTCCGTTGCATCCCGATGCAAGCGGCGGCATAACCACGCAACGCTGGCCATGGCCGAAGGACCGACCCGATGACCCACTACCTCGAATTCGAAAAGCAACTTGCCGAGATCGAGGGCAAGGCCGAGGAACTGCGCGCGATGGCGCAGAAGTCCGAGGCCATGGACGTGCAGAAAGAGGCTGCCGCGCTCGACAAGAAAAGCTCGGACATGCTCAAGGGCATCTATGCCAGCCTCACCCCCTGGCAGAAATGCCAGGTCGCGCGGCATCCCGACCGGCCGCATTGCAAGGATTACATCGCCCAGCTCTTCACCGACTGGACGCCGCTGGCGGGCGATCGCAACTTTGCCGACGACGCCGCCGTCATGGGCGGTCTCGCCCGGCTGAACGACCGCCCGGTGATGGTGATCGGCCACGAGAAGGGGCACGACACCACGAGCCGGATCGAGCATAATTTCGGCATGGCCCGTCCCGAAGGCTATCGCAAGGCGATTCGCCTGATGGAAATGGCCGACCGCTTCGGCCTGCCGGTGATCACGCTGGTCGACACGCCCGGCGCCTATCCCGGCAAGGGCGCGGAAGAGCGCGGCCAGTCCGAGGCCATCGCACGGTCGACCCAGACCTGCCTGCGCCTGCGGGTGCCGCTGGTCACGGTCGTCATCGGCGAGGGCGGATCGGGCGGCGCCGTGGCCTTTGCCTCGGCCAACCGCGTGGCGATGCTGGAGCATTCGATCTATTCGGTCATCTCGCCCGAAGGCTGCGCCTCGATCCTGTGGCGCGACGCCGACAAGATGCGCGAAGCCGCCGAGGCGCTGCGCCTGACCGCGCAGGACCTTCTGAAGCTGGGCGTGATCGACAAGATCGTGCCCGAACCCGTGGGCGGCGCCCAGCGCGACGCCAAGGCCGCGATCACCGCCGTGGGCGAGGCGATCGACACGATGCTGAAAGAGCTCGGCCGCAAGAAGCCCGACGCGCTGATCAAGGATCGCCGTCAGAAGTTCCTCGGGATGGGGGCCAAGGGCCTCGCCGCCTGAGCGGCGGCTCCGTGGCCCCTTCGGATCGGGCCACCTTCGGATCGGACCACGGTCGCCCCACCCTGCGCCCTGCACGACGCGCGCCCGGCCCGTGATCGCGACATCATTCGGCATCCCGTCTCCGCACGGGGCCCAACCGGATGTGCGGCCGCGGTCTAACCGCGCGCGACGCCGAAGCCCGCTTCGGCCAGCAACCTGTCCGAGGCGGTTTCAACCTCGTCATGCAGGCGCGACATGAAGGCGCCCTGGTCGAGGCCGGGACGGATCGGCGGCAGGAACTCGACCACGCCCAGCCCCGGCTTGCGCATCAAACCCGCCCGCGGCCAGAACAGCCCCACGTTGGTGGCAGCGGGCACGCAGGACTGCCCGGTTTCCCGATAAAGCACGTAGGTCCCGACCTTGTAAGGCTTGATCACCCCGGGGGCGAGACGGGTGCCCTGCGGGTAGATGATCAGCTGCCCCGGCGCCGCGCGCCCCCGCTCGACATCCGCGATCATCCGGCGCACGGCGGCGCCGCGCTTGCCACGGTCGACCGGCACGCAGCCGATGCGCATCGCGAACCAGCCCAGGATCGGCGCCCGGCGCAGCGACGACTTCATGATGAACTTGGGCTTTGGCACGACGGAGACGATCATGATGATATCGAGGAACGACTGGTGCTTGGACCCGATCAGCACCTCGCCCCGCGGGATCTCTCCGCGCACCTCGGTGCGCAGCCCGACCATCCAGCGCGCGCTCCACCGCACGTAACGGCAATAGGTGCGCACCGCGGCATAGGCGGCATCCCGGGTGATGATGGCGGGGATGATGTAGATCACCGCCAGCACCGCCATCGCCAGGTACATCTGCACCACGAAAACCAGCGAACGGATCCATTGCAGGGCCTTTGCCATCACGTCACGTCCTTCAATGCCCGGAACGCCGCACCGCGCGTGGCCCAGAAGGCCACACCGCCGGCAAGAAGAGGGATCGGCAGCGGCGCCAGCCACCCCGCCCCGGCAAAGCCCAGCCCGGTCAGGAATCCGCTGGCCTCTTCGGCCGAGGGCAAGGCCCAGATCGCCGCCATCCCGGCAAGCGTTCCCGCGACCGCCCCGGTCAGCGCACGGATCGTGAAGCGGCGCACGAAGGCGCGGGCGATGTAGGTGTCGCGCGCGCCGACCAGACGCAGCACGCCGATCACCTGCGCATTGGCAGCCAGCGCCGCGTTGGCCGCCAGCGTGATCATCGCCGCCGTGGTCAGCGTGATCAGCGCGATCGACACCCAGCCCAGCGACCGCAGCCGCCCCGCCGCGCGCACCAGCGGACGGCGCCAGCGGGTGTGATCGTCGAAGACCGCGCCCGGAACCTCGGCCCGCAACCGCAGGCGCAGGCCCTCGGCAGCGAAGCCGCGCCGCGCCTCGATCACCTCGATCAGTTGCGGGATAGGCAGGCTGTCGACCGGCAGGTCGGCGCCGAACCACGGTTCCAGCAGCGCGCGCTGCTCGTCGGGGCTGAGCGCCCGCGCTTCGGCGACGCCCGGCGTCTGCGACAGGATGCGCAGCGCCGCCTCGGTCTGCCGCTCCATCTGTTCGGCCGGCGCCGAGATGCGGATCGTCGCGCTTTGCGCCAGCTCCGACGCCCAGCGGTCGGCCAGCCGCCCCGTCGCCAGCGACAGCGCCAGTGCGAAGACCGCAAGGAACGCCATCGCCCCCGCCGTGAAAAGCGTCAGCCAGGCGGTAAAGCCGGTGGGCGGCACCACCCGGTCGGCCCGCGGATCGCCCTTGATCAGCGCCCAGACCAGCCGCCAGAGGCGCTGCGCACGACGCGTCAGGCGGGTCACAGGTCGGCCCCCGCGGCAACCAGGTGGCGGTTGCGGATTCGCAGCACCCGGGCGGCCACCTGCGTCTTGGCCTGCCGGATCAGGTTCAGGTCGTGCGTCGCGATCAGCACCGACTTGCCCAGGCGGTTCAGCTCGGTCAGCAGGGTCAGCAGCCGCAGCGACATCTCCCAGTCCAGGTTGCCCGTGGGCTCGTCGGCCAGGATCACGTCGGGCGACATCACGATGGCCCGCGCCAGCGCCGCCCGCTGCCGTTCGCCGCCCGAAAGCTCGGGCGGAAGTGCGCGGGCCCGCGCCTCGAGACCGACCCAAGCCAAGAGCTCGCCCAGTTCCTCGCGGTGCGCTTCGGGCGGGTGGCCCGCAACCGTCAGCGGCAGGGCGATGTTGTCGAGCACCGGCAGGTGGTCGAGGAACCGGCAATCCTGGTGCACGACGCCGATGCGGCGGCGGATCCGGGCGATGCCGTCGCGGCCGATCTCCTGCGCGGGGCGCCCGAACAGCGTGACCTGACCCGAGGTGGACTTGAGCTCGAGGTAGCAGAGTTTCAGCAGCGTGGTCTTGCCCGCCCCCGAGGGCCCGGTCAGGAAATGAAAGGACCCGGGCGCCAGCGTCAAGGAGATGTCGGACAGAAGCGCGTCGCCGCTGTAGGAATATCCGACACCCCGAAGCTCGATCACACGCGATTACCCCCTGCCGCCCCGCGCCCCCGTCACGCGGCCTTCGTCACGCACCTGCAAACGCGCCCGGCGGGGCCGCGGGCGCGCGACCCTTTTGCCTCAGGTCGGGTGCGGGTTCAATCGTCACCCCCCGCGAATGCTTTGATATTCCCCCATAGCTTGCTACCACTGCAGGATCGACGGAAGAGCGAGGCCGGCGTCCGCCTCCTAGGCCAGGGAAGAGCGGCGCGGGGTGGAACAAGATGACGGGACCGCGATGAGGCTGATCTGCCCGAATTGTAATGCGCAGTACGAAGTTGACGCCGCGCTGATCCCCGAGGACGGGCGCGACGTTCAATGCTCGGACTGCGGGCACACGTGGTTCCAGCCCAAGGACGGCCCGGCGCGTCCCGCCGCCTCTGCCGATGTCAGCGCCGGGGCCGAAGCCTCCAAGTCTCGGCCCGCGCCTGCCTCGGAAACCGGGGCCCCGCCTGCGGAGTGGGGCGACACCTTGCCGGAGACGGGGTCCGGGGCGATGGCGGGACCGGCGTCCGACATGTCGGCAGAGGGTCCGACCGGCGGCCCGTCCGCCACGCGCCGCAAGCGGGACGAGATGGCCCTGTCGATCCTGCGCGAAGAGGCGCAGCGCGAAGCCGCGGCGCGGCGGCGCGAGGCCGGATCGCTGGAAACGCAGGGCGATCTGGGATTGAACGACCTGCCCCTGCGCGATGGCGGCGGCAGCGAGGCCGCCGAAAGCGCACTTGGCCGCGCCCGGGCCAAGGCGGACCGGCTGAACGCGAATCAGACCCCCGACACACCGCGCCAAGACGACGAAGCGCCCCGTCCGGCGGATCCCGATCCGTTCGACCCGGCCGACGAGGCGCCGGGCTTTGGCCCCGCCGCCCCCGTTCCTTCGGCCCCCGTTCCTTCCTCGTCTGTCCCCGCAGCCTCCGTTTCGTCTGCGTCCACGTCAGCGGCATCGCCGGACGCCGGGGATCACGCGGCGCCCGCGCATGACTGGCCGCCCCAGGCGCCCGAAGGCCCCGACGTGCAGGCCGCCGGGCCTGCCGGCGACTTCGCTCCCGCGGATCCGACGCCCTCTGACGCGCCCGGGTCCCACGCCGGGCCCTCTGCCTCGGCGCCGACCGCCGAAACGGACCCGTCGGACCCGCCCGCTCCCTCCCGGCCGGTTCCCGCGCGTCCGACCACACCGCGCCCCGGCGCGGGGGCCGCGGATGGCTCCGCGCTCGACGACGGCGCGCCCCGGCCCCTGCTGCCGGCCGAGGCTCCCGACCGGCACAGCACAGATCCCGAGGCGCCGGAAGAGGCGACCGAGACGGGATCGCGCCGCGACCTGCTGCCGGATATCGAAGAGATCAACTCGACCCTCACGCCCTCGGGCGAACGCCGGCCACAGGCCGACCCCGAGACCGACGTCGCCGGTCGCGAAACCCGCTCGCGCCGCGGGTTCCGGATGGGGTTTTCGCTGATCGTGCTGATCGTGGCAGCGCTGCTGCTGGTCTACACCTACGCGCCGCTGCTGGCCGACCGCTTTCCCGGATGGTCCGAGCCGATCAGCCTTTACGTGACATGGGCCAACGGCATCCGCACCGCCGTCGAGGGCGTGCTCGTCCGTGCGGGCACCTTCCTGACGGCACTGGCCGAGTAGACGGCGGGGCCCGCACCGGCGCACCCGGCGACGCACACCGGTGCCCCCACCGACGCCCGCAGGGCGCGTAGCCTCGGTGGTCATGGGGGCGATGGCCCCGCGAAGGCGCGGGGTCAGAACCGGTCCAGCAGGCGGCGTAGGTAGTCGAGTTCCTCGTCCGGCCGCGACTGGTCGCCGGAGCGGCGACGCAGCTCTTCCAGCAGCTCCTCGGCCCGGCGGTAGACATCTCCGCCCTGCTGGAACTCGCCCTCGGATTCGCTGCCCGATCCGCCCGGCGTGCGGCCCAGCGGATCGCGGCGCTTGCCTTCGGCAGAGCTCTCGCCGTCGGAGCCTCCCTCCTGGCCGGGCTGTTGCTGCTGCTGGTCGCGGGCCAGCGCCTCGCCCAAGTTGCGCATGCCTTCGCGCAGACGCTCCATCGCCTGGCTCTGCTCGTCCAGCGCCCCGGCGTAATCACGGTCGCGCAGCGCCTCTTCGGCCCGGTCCATGGCCTCGCCCGCCTCGTCCAGCGACCGCCGCGCCGCGTCGCCCTCGGGGCTGTCTCCGCCGGGCAGGGACTGCTGCTGCCGGTCGAGTTCGCGGCGCAGCTCCTGCTGCCGCTGGGCAAGGGACTGACCGGGATCTTCGGAGCCGGGGCCGCCGTCTTCGCCGCCGTTTTCGCCGCCCTGCTGCCCCTCGCCCGGCTGACCCGGCTGCCGCCCCGACCGACGCCGCGGCTGGCCGTCGAAGGGTTGGGAGGGCTGGCCATATTGCTCCTGCAGATCGCCGAAGGTGTCGTCGGACAGGCCCTGCTGATCGCGCAGCATGTCCTGCAACCCCTCCATTGCCTGACCGCCCTGACCCTGCTGGCCCTCCCCGCCCTCGCCGCGGGTGACGCGCATGTTCTCCATCATCTGCGCAAGCTGGTCGAGCAGGGCCTGCGCCTCGGCCATCCGGCCCTGCTCCATCAGCTCCTGGATGCGGTCCATCATCTGCTGCAGCTGGTCGCCGGTGATCTTTTGCGTTTCGCCCTGCGCCTGCTGCTGGTCCTCGGCGCCCTCGGACTGTTCGGCCAGCTGGCGAATGTAGTCCTGCGTCGCCTCGCGCAGCTCCTCCATCAGCTCGGCGATCTCTTCCTCGCTGGCGCCGTTGCGCATCGCCTCGGACAGACGCTCCTGCGCGCGGCGCAGACGCTCCAGCGCATCCGACAGCTCGCCGTACTCGATCTCGTTGGCGATGTCCCACAGCGCCGCGGCAATCTCGTCCCGCTGTTCGTCCGACAGATCGCCCTCGTCGATCCCGGCCTCGAGCCGGCGGATCGCGGTCCTGAGCCGGAGGTAGATCGCACGCGAGGCGAACACATCCTCGGGCCGGTACGAGGCTGCGCGCAGCACCTGCGCGACCCGCGGCGCGTTGGCGCGGTTCCACAGCAGGTCGCGGCGCTGCTCGGCCACGGCGGCGGCCAGCGGCTGGAAGAAGCGGAGGCCGGGCAGATCGCCCTCCAGCGGATCGGTGCGGCCGGTCTGGCCGGTGGCGTCCGAGACCTCGAAGGTGGCGACGACCGGCAGGTTCGCCCAGGGGTGCTGCGAAAAATTCTCGATCACCACCTCCTCGAACTCGGACCGGCTGCCCGAGATCGGCATCGGCAGGTCGACGATGATCGGCTCCTGGTCCTCGGGCGCGACGGCCAGCCCATAGCGGCGGTCGATCGCGTCGAGGTCAAGCTCGACGATGGCGCGGCCCGAGACCACGCCGAAATCGTCGCGCGCGCGGAAGGGCACGCGCACTTCGCCGTCGGCGGCGCGCTCGGGCTCGGCGGTGATCTCGACCTCCGGCGCCGCGTCGGGCAGCAGTGCCAGATCCCAGCCACGTCCGCCGGGGCCGTCGATCTCAAGCCGTCCGGCCTGCGCGATGTCGAAGCTTTGCTGCGGGTCCGCGGCGCTGCCGATGTCGCCGGTGCGGCCCGACACGGTTTCGTCGACGGTCAGCGCGCCCGGATCGCCGTAAAGCCGCAGGGTGACGCGGCTGCCCTCGGGCGCGGTCAGCCGACCGGCGGCCACGTCAGGCAGGTAGATCGAGGGCTTGCCGGTATGGGCGGGCGGCTCGATCCAGCCTTCCCATGCGGGGCCCGCCGCCACCGCCGCGCCACCGCCGCCGGGGGCCATGCCGCCGACGCTCGCCACCCGCCAGACCGACCCGAACAGCAGCGCCATGACAAAGGCCAGAAGCGCCACGTAGCGCAGTGCGAAGGGATCGCGGTCCGCCAGCTGCAGGTCGGGCCGTTGCGCGCGCGCCGCGTCCAGCCGGTCGGTCATGCGCAGAAGATGGGCCTGCCACACCGCCTGCGAGGCGGCATCGCCCGCGCCCACCGCCTGACTGTCGCCGATGGCCGAGATCGGGCGCCCGGGAAGGCTGCGGTCCAGCCGGTCCAGCGCCTCGGCCCGTGTGGGCCAGCGGAACCGCCACAGGCCAAAGCCTGCAAGCGCGACACCGCCCAGCACCGCCACGACGCCCACGGCCCAGACCGCTTCGAGCGGGGCGTGATCCTGCGCACCGGTCATCAGGAGGGCGAGCACCACCAGCAAAAGGGTCCAGAGCGGCCAGAACGCGCGCGCCGCACGCTCGGCCAAGAGGCCAGCGCGGGTCAGCGCCAGGGGTCTGGCGAGACGCCGCCGTGCGGCATCCGGAAGACTGTCGGTTTCGGTCATGACCCCCGGCCCGGGTCGGCCCGATGCGGCGGAGTCCGCGTTAGAGCCACTCGGGAACCGTATCGCGGTTTATGATCTCGTCAAAGTCCGGCCGCCTGCGGATGACGGCGAAGTGATCGCCAGACACCATGACCTCGGGGATCAGGGGGCGGGTATTGTACTCCGACGACATCACCGCGCCGTAGGCCCCGGCCGAACGGAAGCCCACGAGATCGCCTTCGCCCACCGGCGGCATCGGTCGCGCGCGGGCGAAGGTGTCGCTGCTCTCGCAGACCGGGCCCACCACGTCGTGCGGCGTCATCTCGACCCCCGGCGCGGGCTCGACCACCGGCACCAGGTCGTGCCAGGCGCCGTACATCGCGGGTCGGATCAGGTCGTTCATCGCCGCGTCGAGGATCAGGAACCGGCGACCTTCGCCCTCTTTCACCCAGATCACCGACGCCACCAGCAGGCCGGCATTCCCGGCGACCAGCCGGCCGGGCTCGATCTCGATCTCGCAGCCCAGGTGGCCCACGGTGTCGCGCACCACTTGCCCGTAGTCCAGCGGCAGGGGCGGCGCGGCGTTCGAGCGTTCGTAGGGAATGCCCAGACCGCCGCCCAGGTCCAGCCGACGGATCGCGTGACCCTGTGCGCGCAGCGTTTCGACCAGATCCGCAACCAGCGTGTAGGCCGCGCGGTAGGGTTCGAGATCGGTCAGCTGCGAGCCGATATGCACGTCGACGCCCACGACCTCGAGCCCCGGAAGCTGCGCCGCCTCAGCATAGACCTCGGGCGCGCGGGCGATGGGGATGCCGAACTTGTCCTCCTTGCGCCCGGTCGAGATCTTCTCGTGCGTGCGCGCGTCGACGTCGGGGTTGATGCGCACGGCCACGGGCGCACGTGTGCCCATCTCGACGGCGACCTCGCTGAGTGCGCGCATCTCGGGCAAGCTTTCCACGTTGAACTGGCGGATGCCCCCGGCCAGAGCGGCGCGCATCTCGTCCCGGGTCTTGCCGACGCCCGAGAACACGATGCGCTCGCCCGGCACGCCCGCGGCCCGGGCGCGCGCGTATTCGCCGCCCGACACCACGTCCATGCCGGCGCCCAGCCGCCCCAGCAGCGTCAGCACCGCCTGGTTCGAGTTCGCCTTGACCGAGTAGCAGATCAGGTGGTCCATCCCAGCCAGCGCCTCTTCGAAGAGGTGGAAGTGGCGGGTCAGCGTCGCGGCCGAGTAGCAGTAGAACGGCGTGCCCACGGCGCGCGCGATCTCGTCGATCGACACGTCCTCGGCGTGAAGCTGGCCGTTGCGGTAAAGAAAATGATCCATCGGTACGCCCCCTGCTGCGGGCAGCGTCATACCCCGAGCCCTCGCGCGGGACAATGGCGGGCCACCGCGGGAGATGCGGCAGGGATCCCGGGGGAACGCGGTTCAGCTTTCGCAGCCGGCATGCCGCGACCGCGTCAGGATCGGGGTGAGGACCGCGGCAGCCGGGGGGCAGCCGGGGGGCAGCAGGCCGAGGCGGGACCGAGGCCCCCTCCGTCAGAAGCTGCCGGCGATTCCGACCGAGGCGGTGCCGCTGACCGAAACGCCGCTGCGCGGCACCGGGTCGCCCACGGGCTCGGGCGCGCCGGGCGCACCGCAGCCCGCAACCATCGCCGTCAGCGCGGCCAGCATCATCGCCCGGATACGGGCGGTCGTCGCATCGCTCATGGTCTGTATCCCAAGGAAAGCCCCTGCCCCAGCGCCACGCCAAGCCGCGGCGACACGTCGACCTGCCCGTCGCGCGCCCGCAGCCGCGCATCGGCCGACACGTCGCCGCAGGCGGACAGAAGCGTCAGGCCGCAGACGAGGCCGCAGAGAAGCGGAGCGAGAGAGCGGGATCGGCGGGTCATCGTCGTCTCCTTGGGGCGTGGGGATCGGAGAGATCAGGCCGCATCGTCCACCGTTGCAGGACCGCAGTCAAGCTACGCTCCGCGTACCCGGCACTGCGCCGCCGCCCCGCGCGCGGGCCTGCCCGAACGGGGGCCCGCGACGCTGACGAGGGGGTCGGTCAAAGCCCCAGGACGTCGCTCATGTCGTATTCGCCGGGCTTCTGATCCATCGCCCAGAGCGCGGCGCGCAGCGCCCCGCGGGCAAAGAGCGACCGGTCCGAGGCATCGTGGCTCAGCGTGATACGTTCGCCGTCGCCCGCAAAGATCACCTGGTGCGAGCCGATGATGTCGCCGCCGCGCACCGCGGCAAAGCCGATGTGCCCAGGCTCGCGCGCGCCGGTCAGCCCGTCGCGTCCGCGGTCAGACATCGCCGACAGGCTGATGCCACGCCCCTCGGCCGCGGCTTCGCCCAGCATCAGCGCGGTGCCCGACGGCGCATCGACCTTGTGGCGGTGGTGCGCCTCGACGATCTCGATGTCGTAGCTGTCGTCGAGCGAGGCCGCGACCTGCCGGACCACGCCCAGTAGCATGTTCAGCCCAAGGCTCATGTTCCCCGCCCGCATGATCGCCGCATGCCGGGCCGCGGCCGAGATCGCCGCCAGGTCCGTGTCCGAAAGGCCGGTGGTGCCGATGATATGCGCCAGCCGTGCCTGCGCGGCATAGCCTGCGTATTCCACTGTGGCCGCGGGCGCGGTGAAGTCGATCACCGCCCGGGCGCGGGCGAAGCTTTCCAGCGGATCGCTTTCCACCGTGACGCCAAGCCCCGCGCCGCCCATCGCCTCGCCCACGTCGCGACCGACCCAAGGGTGATCCGGACGCTCGATCGCGCCGGTCAGATGGACCCGTTCGCTTTCGGCGACCATGCGCACCAGCATCTGGCCCATCCGGCCCGACACCCCCGTCACCACGACACCCGGCAGATCGCTCATGCTCCGTCACTCCTTGCTGCGCGTTGCCCCCTCCTCTACCCGCCGCGCGGGGGAGTGGCAAAGGCCCCCGCAGCCCGCTCGCGTCGCCTGCGCGCCCCGTCCGGGTTCCCGACCGACTGCAGGGCCGGCTGCAGGATCGGCGCGTCGCAACGCCGCGGCGCCCGCCAAAGCCTGTCAAAGCACAGCAAAGCCCGTTGCGCAGAGCGCCGCGCGGGCTTAGATCACCGGTATGGCCAAAGCACGACATTCTGACCGATCCGGCCCCTCGCAGCGGCAGCTGCGGGTCGCCGAACTGATCCGCCGCACGTTGTCGGACGTGCTGTTGAGGGGCGAGGTTCACGACCCCGACCTCAACCGCATGTCGATCACGGTGGGCGAGGTCCGCACCTCGCCCGACCTGCGCGTGGCGACGGCCTATGTCCTGCCTCTGGGCGGCAACGAACCGCAGGCCGCGCTGGATGCGCTGCGGCGCAACCGGTCCGAGCTGCGCCGCGCGCTTTCAAAGGAGCTGACGCTCAAGTTCTCGCCCGAGCTGCGGTTCGTGATCGACGACACCTTCGACCGCATGGACGAAACCCGCGAGCTGTTTGCACGGGACGAGGTTCGCCGCGACCTCGACGATACGTGACGCGGATCTTCGCGCTGGCCCTGGCCGCGCTGGGCTGGACGGCCACGCCCGACCCGGGCCGCGCCGCGGCCTGCGAAAAGATCGACTTCGACGGCGCGCCCTTCACCTACTGCGTCGTCGACCTTGATCGCGAAGAGCTGCGGCTGTGGCTCCGCGACGGAGAGGGCAAGCCCTTCGGCAGTTTCCGCAACCTCGATGCCGCGCTGGCCGCGCAGGGCGCCGCGCTGGGCGTGGCGATGAACGCCGGCATGTATCACCCCGACCGCGCGCCGGTAGGCCTTTATATCGAGGACGGGGTCGAGGAGATGCGCATCGTCACCTCGGAAGGGCCCGGCAATTTCGGGCTGCTGCCGAATGGGGTGTTCTGCCTTGCGGGCGACCGTGCCCGTGTGATCGAAAGCCGCAGCTTCGCCGAGACGCCGCCCGCCTGCGACTATGCCACGCAGTCCGGCCCGATGCTGGTGATCGACGGCGCGCTGCACCCCCGGTTCCTGCCCGACAGCGACAGCCGCTATGTCCGCAACGGGATCGGCGTGCGCGCGGACGGGCGCGAGGTCGTGATGGCGATCTCGGACCGCGCGGTAAATTTCCACCATTTCGCCCGGCTTTTCCGCGACCGGCTGGACGTGCCCGATGCGCTTTACTTCGACGGCAACGTGTCGCGCCTGCACGCGCCGGGACTTGGGCGAATCGACGGCGGGTTTCCCATGGGGCCGATCATCGGCACGGTCGTCCCCGCCGGTGACGACGCGGGCCCGGCCAAGCCCTGACGCCGCGGGACGTCTTCGCCCCCCGGACCCGGGCGCGCGGGGGCGCTGATCAGATCAGGACGCCGCCATCCATATCGTCGCCGGTTTCGTTCAGCAGGCGGTCGAAGTCGGGGATCTGCACGGTGCGCTTGCCCTCCAGCACGATCACGCCGTCGCGACGCAGGGCCGAAATCTGCCGGCTGACCGTCTCGATCGTCAGGCCGAGGTAGTCGGCCATCGATTCGCGGGTCAGGGGCAGCTCCATCCGCGTGACCGACCGGCCGGGATCGAGGTTCAGCAGCGCCTCGCGCCGGGCGATGATGGCCAGAAGGCTCGCGATCTTTTCGCGCGCCGTCTTGCGGCCGAGGACCAGCATCCATTCCCGCGCCGCGTCCAGTTCGTCGAGCGTCATCTCCAGAAGCCGCTGCGCCACGTGCGGCGTGCTCCGGATCATCTCCTCGAACGGTTTGCGCCGGAAGCAGCACAGGGTGACGTTCGACACCGCGGTCACGTCGTAGGACGCCGTGCTGCGCCCCGGCCGACCCAGGAAATCGGACGGCAGCAAAAGCCCAACCATCTGGGTGCGGCCGTCCTCCATCGTCTGGCTGAGCGTCGCGACCCCCGATACAACCGACGCGACAAAGTCCAGCTTGTCCCCGGCCCAGACAACGGGCTGCCCGGCCTCGTAGGTGCGGTAGTACTTGATCTGCTCGAGATGCTCGAGCTCGTCCGCCTCGCACCGGGCGCACACGGCGCGATGGCGGATCGGGCAGCTCTGGCAATCGCGTGCGTCAAGGTCGATTTCAGGAAGAAGCGCCGGCATGCTTTGATCCAAATCAATGCTGTAGTGTCATGTTTCCCCAATAGCTAATTGCATGACAGAGCAATCGCAACTCAGGCGGCTGGGGCTATTTGACACCCGTGTCCCGCGTTACACAAGCTACCCGACGGCGCCGCATTTCGGCGCCGGGGTCACCGCCGACACGGTCGCGGGCTGGATGCGCGCGATCCCCGAAAACGGAGAGGTGTCGGTCTATGTCCACATACCTTTCTGCCGAAGGTTGTGCTGGTTCTGCGCCTGCCGCACGCAGGGCACGGCCACCGGCAGCCCGATCGAGGGGTATCTGGACAGCCTTCGCGCCGAGCTTCAGCTTCTGCGCCGCAACCTCGCCCCCGGGGTCCGGCTGTCGCGGCTGCATTTCGGCGGAGGCACGCCGACGCTGCTGTCGCCCGAACAGTTCCTGCGCCTGACGCGCGACATCGAGGCGATCACCCCTCGCGCGCCGGGCAGCGAGATCTCGGTCGAGGTCGACCCTAACGAACTGGACGACGCGCGGCTGGACGCCCTGGCCGAGGCGGGCATGACCCGCGCCTCGATCGGCGTGCAGGATTTCGATCCCGAGATTCAGGATTGCATCGGTCGCCGCCAAAGCTGGGAGGTGACGAAGAGCGCCGTCGACGGTCTCCGGGCCCGCGGCATCACCAGCCTGAACGCCGACATCCTCTACGGCCTGCCGCACCAGACGCCCGAGCGCATTGCCGCCAGCGTGCAGAAGCTTCTGTCGCTGTCGCCAGACCGGGTGGCGCTCTTTGGCTATGCCCACGTGCCATGGATGGCGCGGCGACAGTCGCTGATCCCGACCGACGCCCTGCCCGGCCCCGAATCGCGGCTGAAGCTCTACGAGGTTGCACGACAGCTTTTCGTCTGGGACGGCTATGCCGAGATCGGCATCGACCATTTCGCGCGGCCCGACGACGGGCTGGAGATCGCGCGCCGCACCGGCGGGCTGCGCCGCAACTTCCAGGGCTATACCGACGACCGGGTCGACACGCTGATCGGTCTCGGCGCCTCCTCGATCTCGCGCTATCCGCAGGGCTATGCGCAGAACGCGACCTCGACCGGGGCCTATCAGAAGGTGCTGGCGGCCCACATGCTGCCGATCCAGAAGGGCCACGCCCTGTCGGACGAGGATCGGCTGCGCGGCGCCGCGATCGAGGCCTTGATGTGCGACTTCTCCGCCGATGCGGCCACGCTGGCGCAGCGCACCGGGCTGCCGCAGGCGCGGGCCGCGGCGATCCTTGCCACCCTGCCCGAGCTGTGTCCCGAGATCGTCAGCCATGCCCCCGGGCGGGTGTGGCTGGAGCCGGGGATGCGTCCGCTCGTGCGGATCGCGGCGCGCGCGCTCGACGCCTACGCGATGAACCCCTCGGGGCATTCGCTGGCTGTCTGATCTTCGCCCCGGCCACGCGGGCCGGGTCTCCCCCCATCCGCCCTGCGCCAGCGCAATCCGCCCGCGCAGGGGGCGGGTCGGGTGCGCGGAGCGGCAGGGAAAAGCCGGGCATTGCATTCAGGGGCGCGCGGCGGGCACACTTCTCTGCGTGTGCCACCAGGACCGATCTTTCGTGACCGACACCGCCCCGACGCGCCGCCCCTGCGCCCCGTCCACAGAAGTTATCCACACCCCCGGGACAGGGGTGTTTTGCCCAGTGTCCCCCGGGGCTTGTCGCCCGTCCCTCACGTCCCTGCGACCTCTGCAGGCGCCGACAACCGCCGACCGGCGCGCCCGCGGACGCCCGTCCTTCCAAGACGGGCCGCCCGGACGCCGGGCCAGAGCGCGCAATCGCGACCGTCTTTCCAAAGCCACCCGTCACGGCAGAATTGCCGAGCAAAACAGGGTTATCATTCGAAACGTCGCGCTGTGCGGGTGCAGCGCCCTGCGCCACCGCGAGCGTCCGTGCGCACCCGCACCGCTTCACCGCAATGACGCCGCCCGGACGGGCGCCACGCCCGTGCGGGCGCGGGCACATCTGCGGCGCGTCGGCCCTGCCCCGATGCAGGAGCATTGGCCACCGTCCTGCGATGTCCCCAGCCCGCCCACAGTTTTTCGCGACTTCTCCCACAAACTTATCCACAGACTTGTGCAAAGGTCCCCGGCATGAAAAGCGACCTCGCCATCTACTCGCTCGAAACCGGTCAGGTGACGTCGGTCCTGCAAAGCGACCGCCATATCGAGGCCCCGAACTGGTTCCCCAACGACCGGGAGCTTCTGGTCAACGCCGAGGGGCAGCTCTACCGCGTGCCGCTGGAGCAGCCCGAGCTTCGGCCCGTCGACACCGGCGGCATGGCGCGGCTGAACAACGATCACGGGATATGCCCGGGCGGCGATCGCTTCGCCTTTTGCGACAAGACCGAGACCGAGGCCGCCTGCATCTACCTCGCCGCGTTCGAGGGCGGCACGCCCAGGCGGGTGACCGGGAACGTGCCCTCGTGGTTTCATGCGTTTTCCCCCGACGGTGGGCGGATCGCCTATGTCGGGGCGCGCGACAGGCAGATGGATATCTACACCATCTCGACCGCTGGCGGGACCGAGCTGCGCCTGACCGAGGGGTTTGAAACCTGCGACGGCCCCGACTACGCCCCCACCGGCGCCCATATCTGGTTCAACGGGCAAAAGGACGGGCGCATGCAGCTGTGGCGCATCCCCACCACGGGCGGCACGCCCGAGCAGATGACAGACGACGACCGCGTGAACTGGTTCCCCCACCCCTCGCCCGACGGGCGTCACGTGCTCTACCTCTCCTATCCGCCGGGGACGACCGGTCACCCCGGCGGGGTCGAGGTCGAGCTGCGGCTGATGCCCGCCTCCGGCGGCGAGCCCGAGACGCTGCTGCACCTGCACGGCGGCCAGGGCACGCTGAACGTGCCCTGCTGGGCGCCGGATTCCCGGCGCTTTGCCTTCGTCCGGTATCCCCGGCAGGACGGCTCGCTGTGACCGGCGGTGCCCCTTTGGAGAACGCGGCGGCCAACGTGGCGGCGCCCCGCCAGCGGCGTGGCGATTCGGCGCTGTCCGCCCCCGCGCCCGCCCGCCTCGGGCGCGCCGCCCGCAGGCTGTCCGCCGCGCTGGCGACCGGCGCCGCGGTCATTGCCTCTGCAGGGATGGCGGGCGATGGGCCGGACCTGCCGCGCCCTGTCAGCGATGCCGATTTCGCGACGCACGGAGCCGAGGAGATCGCGCTGGGGCAACTTCTGTTCTACGACCCGATCCTGTCGGGCAACCGCAACATTTCCTGCGCGACCTGCCACCATCCCCGTTTCGCAACCTCGGACGGGCTGGCGCTGGGGGTGGGCGAAGGCGGCGTGGGCCTCGGTCCCGACCGGCGCATCGACCCCGCGAACCCGCCCGAGGACCGGATCCCCCGCAATGCGCCCGCGCTCTTCAACCTCGGCGCCCACGAGTTCACCGTGCTGTTCCACGACGGGCGGGTGGAAACCGACGCCAGCCGCCCCTCGGGCCTGCGCACCCCGATGGAGGACGAGATGCTTCTGGGGTTCTCCGGGGTCCTCTCGGCGCAGACTATGTTCCCGGTGCTGAGCGCTGACGAGATGGCCGGGCATTACTCGGAAAACGACGTCTCGCAGGCGGTGCGGCAGGGCATCGTGACGGGCCCCGGCGGCGCATGGGACAGGCTGTCGCGCCGCGTGTCCGCGATCCCCGACTATGCCGACCGCTTTGCCCGCGCCTACCCGGACATCGCCGAGGGGCGGGAGATCGGGTTCACCGACATCTCGAACGCCATCGCGGCCTTCGTGGCGCATGAATGGCGCTCGGACGACAGTCCCTTCGACGCGCATCTGCGGGGCGAGGCTATGCTCGCCGGGCCCGCGTCCCGCGGAATGGAGCTGTTTTACGGGCCCGCCCGCTGCGCCAGCTGCCATGCGGGGCCGTTCCAGACGGACCATCAGTTCCACCCCATGGGCGTGCCGCAGATAGGCCCCGGCAAGGCGCTGAGCTTCGAATCGCACAGCCGCGACGAAGGGCGTTTCCGGGTGACCGGCGATCCGCGGGATCTCTATGCCTTTCGCACCCCGCCCCTGCGCAACGTGACGCGAACCGGGCCGTGGGGGCATGATGGGGCCTTCGCCGACCTCTCGGCCTTTCTGCGCCACCACGCCGATCCCAAAGCCGGGGATGCGGAATATGCCCCCGACGTGACCCTTCCCGCGGGGATCCCGGGCGACGACTTCGCCCCGCTGGCCGACGCCACGGCGCGCGCCGCGGTCCTAGGCGCGGTTCGCACGCCGCCGGTGGGCTTGAGCGACGCGGAGATCGCCGATCTCGTGGCGTTCCTTGCCGCGCTCGAGGATCCGGTGGCCCTGTCGGGGCGGCTGGGGATCCCCGACAGCGTGCCCTCGGGCCTGCCCGTGGACAGGTAGGAGCGCCGATGGTTTCCGGGCGCGCGGGTGCGACAGGTGATCCTGCGGGCCGTCGGGGCGATCCGGCGCGGCCCGGGCCGCCGGCCGTCAGGGCGCCGGGCGGACCATTCCCTTGCCGAGGTCGAGCATCACCGGCGCGTCGGCCTGCACCTCGACCCAGGGACCAATGTCCCACGCGCCGGGGCGGGGTCCGGGGCGCACGGCACGCAGGCGGGCGGTCCGCGCCTCTCCCAGCCCGAAATGCAGCGGCAGCGCCGCGCCCCCGGCATGGCCGCCACCGACGGTCAGTTCGCGCGTCTGGCGCCGCCCGTCCGACGTTTCCAGTTCGACAAAGCTGCCGAGGCCGCCGGTATTGGGCGGCGGCGCCGTCACCGCGACCGACAGCCAGTGCCCGGCCCGGGTCGCGTTCTCCCAAAGCTCCATCGGTGCCCGGCGGTTGACCACGACAAGGTCGAGCCGCCCGTCGCGGTTCAGATCCGCCAGCGCCGCGCCGCGACTGCGGTCGGTGGTGGCAATGCCCGCGCGATCCGCCGCCTCGGCAAAACGCCCGTCGGGGCGCTGCATCAGCAGGTTGTTGGGGTCCTTTGCCGCGTTCGACGGCATCTGGTCCACGTTGCCCTTGGCGATGAACAGGTCGTCGCGCCCGTCATTGTCGATGTCCCCGAACTCGGCATGCCACCCGGTCGAGGGGCGCCCGTCGTCACCGAACCAGGGACGCTGCGCGTAGGTCCCGATCTCGTAGGGCGCGTTGCGGTAGCCGCCGCCGGGCTCGGCCAGTTGCAGAAGCTGGTCGCCCATCGACGTCGTCATCACCTCGGCCCAGCCGTCGCCGTCGAGGTCGCGCGAGGCGATCCCCATGCCCCAAAGCGACACCTGCGGCCAGCCATCTTCGGGCCCTGCCAGGCGCAGCGGCGCCATCTGCCACAACTGCTCGGCCCCGCCGCGGACGTAGTAGTGCCGGTCGTTCGACACGCGCAGCGCCGCCCGACCCTGGCGCCGCCAGTCGGTGAACAGCATAGACAGCGCGCAGAACCCGGGCGACAGATCGTGCGGCGCGGCATAGCGCCCGCCCGCGCCGCGATAGAGATGATTGACGTCGCAGGTGCCGAACGGACCCTCGGGGTCGTCGCGGTCGACGTAGTTGCCGAAGGCCAGCGTCGGCATATCACGCCCGGGCTCGAAAGTGGCGGCAAAGGCGGTGGTCCAGCGATCCGACCCGTCAAAGCCCCACGTCGAACCCGCATCGCGAAAGCGGCAGTCGCCCTGCCCCTGCAACAAGAGGTTCGCGCCGACGCGCAGGACCGCGAGGTCTAGGATCGCGTCGCCGTCGATGTCGAGCGGGTAGAGCCCGGTGACCCCGTCGATCCGCGGAAACTCGCCCGCGCGGAACGCGAGCGGGGCGCCGGGGCTGGCGGTCGCATTGACGAACAGCCGCGCCGGGTTGCTGCCCCCGGCGGCGGCGAGGTCGGGAAAGCCGTCGCCGTTGCAGTCGAAGGCCGCGACACCGCCACCCACGAAATGCTCCCACCCGCCGGCGTAGACATGCGGACCGGGCAGCGCGGCGGACCGGTCGAGAAAGAGCGGCCCGTCATCGCCCGTGGGGGGCGGTTCGGCCGGGGTTTCGGGGGCCGTCCCGGCGCGCGCCCCGGGGGACCCGAGCGCATCCGTCCCGGGCCCGCCGGTCGCGCCGCCCGTGCCGTGGACCAGCGCGGCAAAGACCACGGTGGCGATCAGGGCCGCGCGCCCCGGCCGGGCACGCCGTGGGACATCTACCGGACCGCACCGGGCCGCCATCCTGGTCCCCCCTCGACAGGTGTCGGAGGCGTGACTGGGGGCTGCGCGGCAAGGGAACCGGCCCTGCGCCCGGTCAAGCGGCGTGCGCCCGCGAGACCCCCTCCAGCGCACCACGAGGCGGCGCCAGAGGCGCATCTTGCGTCCCGACCCGCGTGTCATGTTGCCGCCTCGAGCGTCGCGGTCAGCCGGTCCGGCGTCGCCTCGGCCAAGGCCAGCGCGGCGGCGCCGCGGGCCCAGATCAGATCGCCCCAAGCGTGGATCTCGACCCGCGGCACGGGCCGGTCGGCGCGGATCGCGGCACTCTCCAGTTCGGCCATTACCTCGTCGGCATAAAGATAGTCATAGCGCATGCGCTCGCCGCTCAGGATCACCACGTCGGGGTCGAAAAGGTTGATCACGTTTGCGATCCCCACGGCAAGGTAACGCCCTGCCCGACGAAAGATCGACCGGGCCGCCTTGTTCCCCGCCTTGGCCTCGGCATAGAGCTGCTCCAGCAGCACCGCCGGGGCGATCCCGTCCAGCGGGCTCCAGTCCAGCGCGGTCGAGGCTTCGCGCACCAACGCATAGTCGGCGACATAGGCTTCGAGACAGCCGCGCTGGCCGCAGCGGCACAGCGCCCCGTCCAGCTGCACCTTGGTATGGCCCAGCTCGGTGCCGATCCCGCGCGACCCCCGGAACAGACGGTTGTTCAGCACGAGCCCCATGCCGATGCCGTGCTCGATGGTGACGACGGCGAAGTTCGACACCCCGCGTCCATCGCCGAACCACAACTCGGCCAGGGTGACGAGGTTGGCGTCGTTGTCGAGATGCACCGGCAACCCCAGGTGCCGGGCGGCGGCGTCACGCAGGGCGAAGCCCTCGACCGTCATGATCGGCGACCAGTGCACCAGCCCATGCGCGCTGTCGATGAACCCCGGCAGGCCCAGTCCCACCCCCAGCAGCACGGACCGGTCCAGCCCCGCGCGGTCGAGCGCGACGTCGAGCAGCCGCGCGGCTTCGTCCAGCAGGGCGTCCGGCGCGATGCGGTGGTCGGGCGCAGGGATCGAGGCCTCGGCCACCAGCCCGCCCGCAAAATCCAGGATCACCGCGGTGTGGAAGGCATTCGCCATCTTCACCCCCGCGACATAGCCCGCGTCGGGCCGCACAGCCAGCGCCACCGGCGGCCGCCCCCGACCGGTGTCGCCATCGCGGGGGGCCTCGATTTCCTCGACGACGCCGGCGGCGATCAGTTCGGTCGTCGCCGCGGTGACCGAGGCGGGACTGACACCCAAGAGCCGCGCCGCCTCGGCCCGCGACACCCGCCCGTGGGCGCGCACAGCGTCGAAAACCTGCTGGCGCAGGGGCACCGCGTCCGTGGCCGGGCGCATCGGCGTCAGCGGGCCGCAGCCTGTCAGCCGCGCCGTGTCCACCGGTTCCGACACGACATCAATAACTTCGCCAACCATATCAAATAACCCCGGCCAGACCGACAGCGCGCAATATTTCGGCACATCCTGCGGTCTCGGCGCAGATTACGGACCGGAACGGCTTAGGCAAAGCATTTTTTATTTTGACAGCTGAATTAAGTCCCGCCATGGTGGAGCAGTGTTGCAATAGACTGCCGTCAGTAGAAACGGCGGCAGCGCGCATTTGGGAGGAAACCATGCGTCTTACACTTCTGGCAGCCGCTGCGCTGTCCACGGGGCTCGTGTCGGCCGCCGTCGCCCAGGACAGCCTGACGGTCGGCGTCAGCTGGTCGAACTTTCAGGAAGAACGCTGGAAGACCGACGAGGCCGCGATCCAGTCGGCGCTCGAGGAAGCCGGCGCCGAGTACATCTCGACCGACGCGCAGTCGTCCTCGTCGAAGCAGCTGTCTGACATCGAATCGCTGATCGCCCAGGGCGCCGACGCGCTGATCATCCTCGCGCAGGACAGCCAGGCCGTGATCCCCGCCGTGCAGGCCGCCGCCGACGAAGGCATCCCCGTCGTGGGCTACGACCGCCTGATCGAAGATGACCGCGCCTTCTACCTGACCTTCGACAACGTCGAGGTCGGCCGCATGCAGGCCCGCGCCGTCATGGAGGCGCAGCCCACCGGCAACTACGTGATGATCAAGGGCTCGCCCACCGATCCCAACGCCGACTTCCTGCGCGGCGGCCAGCAAGAGGTTCTGCAAGAGGCGATCGACGCGGGCGACATCACCATCGTGGGCGAGGCCTATACCGACCAGTGGCTGCCCGCCAACGCCCAGCGCAACATGGAGCAGATCCTGACCCAGGCCGGGAACGAGGTCGACGCGGTCGTCGCCTCGAACGACGGCACGGCGGGCGGCGCGGTGGCCGCGCTGACGGCGCAGGGCATGGATGGCATCCCCGTCTCGGGGCAGGATGCCGATTTCGCCGCGCTGAACCGCATCGCCAAGGGCACCCAGACCGTCAGCGTCTGGAAGGACAGCCGCGACCTGGGCAAGCGCGCCGCCGAGATCGCCCTGTCAATGGCCGAGGGCACCGAGATGAGCGACCTCGAAGGCGCCGAGGAATGGACCTCGCCGTCGGGCACCACCCTGTGGGCCGAGTTCCTCGAGCCGATCCCGGTGACGCAGGACAACCTCGACGTCGTCGTCGAGGCGGGCTGGATCGAAAAGGACGCGCTGTGCCAGGGCGTGACCGACGGCCCCGCCGCCTGCAACTGATCCCCGCGCGTGTCGCGCCGCCTGCCCCGGGGTTCCGGGCGGGCGGCGTGGCCTGATCCTGACCTGAAATAGGGCGACATGACCGACACCTCCTCTTCCCCCAGCCCGTCCGCGGGCGGGACCGGCTCGGACGCGCGTCCGGGCGCGACCCCGACGAAACGTGGCCTGTTCTCGCAGCTTGAACTCGACGCCCGCCTTCTGGGGATGGTCGGGGCCTTCGTGCTGGTGTGCATTGCCTTCAACGTGGTGACGGGCGGACAATTCCTGACACCGCGCAACATCTTCAACCTGACGATCCAGACCGTCTCCGTCGCCATCATGGCCACAGGGATGGTCTTCGTCATCGTCACCCGCCACATCGACCTGTCGGTGGGCTCGCTTCTGGCGACCTGTTCCGCGGTCATGGCGATGACCCAGACGTTGGTCACGCCGGAATGGCTGGGGCTGGGCCTGAACCACCCGCTGACGGCCCCGATCACGATCGTCGTTGGCATCGCCGCGGGGCTGCTGATCGGCGCCTTCCACGGCTGGCTGGTGGGGTACCTGTCGATCCCGGCCTTCATCGTCACGCTGGGCGGGCTGCTCGTCTGGCGCAACGTGGCCTGGTACCTGACCAATGGCCAGACCATCGGCCCGCTCGATTCGACCTTTCTCAAGCTCGGGGGGATCGGCGGCACGCTGGGCGAAACCTGGAGCTGGATCGTCGGCATCATCGCCGTGCTGGCGACGCTCTTCGCGCTGTGGCAGGCCCGCCGTGCCAAGATCGCACACGACTTCCCCGTGAAACCCGTCTGGGCCGAGGTCCTGATGGGCGTGGTGTTCACGGGCATGATCCTGGCCTTCGTCGCCATCCTCAACGCCTACCAGGTGCCGTCGCGCCGGCTGGAGCGCGCCTTCGAAGCGCAGGGCCTGACCATGCCCGAAGGCTATACCGCCGGCTACGGCATGCCGATCTCGGTCCTCGTGCTGATCGCGGTCGCCGTGGTGATGACGCTGATCGCCCGCCGCACCCGGCTGGGGCGCTACATCTTCGCGACCGGCGGCAACCCCGACGCGGCCGAGCTTTCGGGGATCAACACCCGGCTGCTGACGGTCAAGGTCTTCGCCATCATGGGCGTGCTCTGCGCGCTGGCGGGCATGGTCGCCTCGGCCCGGCTGTCGTTCCATTCCAACGACATCGGCACGCTGGACGAATTGCGCGTCATCGCCGCGGCCGTCATCGGCGGCACCGCCCTGTCGGGCGGGATCGGCACCATCTACGGCGCGATCCTGGGTGCGCTGATCATGCAATCGCTGCAATCGGGGATGGCCATGGTCGGCGTCGATGCGCCGTTGCAGAACATCGTCGTGGGCGCGGTGCTGGTCTTCGCCGTCCTGATCGACATCATCTACCGCAAACGCCTGGGGGCGAAGTGATGGCTGACAATATCGACCGCAGCGGCACCCCGCTTGTCGAGATGCGCGACATCTGCGTGAGCTTCGGCGGCATCCATGCCGTCGACCATGTCAGCGTCGATCTCTACCCGGGCGAGGTCGTGGGCCTGCTGGGCCACAACGGCGCGGGCAAGTCGACGCTGATCAAGGTTCTGTCGGGCGCCTACCAGGCCGATTCCGGCGACATCTACGTCGACGGAGAACGGGCAACGATCGCCAACCCCCGCGACGCGCGGAAATACAACATCGAGACGATCTACCAGACGCTCGCGCTGGCCGATAACCTCGATGCGTCGTCGAACCTGTTCCTGGGGCGCGAGATCACGACGCCGCTCGGCTTCGTCAACGACGCCGCCATGGAGGCCGAGACCCGCAAGATCATGGGGCGCCTCAACCCCAACTTCCGCAAGTTCGCCGACCCCGTCTCGGCCCTCTCGGGCGGGCAGCGGCAGTCGGTCGCCATCGCGCGGGCGGTCTATTTCAATGCCCGCATCCTGATCATGGACGAACCCACCGCGGCGCTCGGACCGCAGGAGACCAAGATGGTCGCCGAACTGATCCAGGAGCTGCGCAAGGACGGCATCGGGATCTTCCTCATCAGCCACGACATCCACGACGTGATGGACCTGTGCGACCGCGTCAGCGTGATGAAGAACGGCGAACTGGTGGGGACGGAACTGGTGGGCGATGTCACCGACGACGACATCCTCGGGATGATCATCCTCGGTAAGAAACCCGCCCGCGCGGCCTGAGGCGATTGCCCGGGACCCGGGCATTTGCCCCCTGCCCCGGCGAAGGCTAGGCAGGGGGCGATGGCCCGGACCGCAGGAGGCGGCGGGCGCAAGCGACAGGACTTCTTATGTATATCGGACTGGACCTAGGCACCTCGGGCCTCAAGGCGTTGCTGATCGACGCGGACCAGCGGGTGCTGGGCGAGACCACGGCGCCGCTGACCGTCACCCGCCCCCACGAAGGCTGGTCGGAGCAGGCGCCCGAGGACTGGATCACCGCGGCCGAAACGGCGATGGAGGCGCTGCGGGCGGCGCATGACCTGTCAGGCGTCCGCGGCATCGGCCTGTCGGGCCACATGCACGGCGCCACGCTTCTGGACGGGGGCGACCAGGTGCTGCGCCCCTGCATCCTGTGGAACGACACCCGCAGCCATGCCGAGGCGGCCGATCTCGACGCCGATCCGCAGTTCCGCGAGATCACCGGCAACATCGTCTTTCCGGGCTTCACCGCCCCGAAACTGGCCTGGGTGCGCAAGCACGAGCCCGAGATCTTCGACCGCGTGGCCAAGGTGCTGCTGCCCAAGGACTACCTGCGGCTTTGGCTGACCGGCGACCACGTGGCCGAGATGTCGGACGCCGCGGGCACCGCGTGGCTCGACACCGGGAAACGCGACTGGTCGGATGCGCTGCTGGCGGCCACGGGCCTGTCCCGGGATCACATGCCCCGGCTGGTCGAAGGGTCCGAAGCCTCGGGCAGCCTGCGCCCCGAACTGGCGCAGCGCTGGGGCATCGACGGCACGCCGGTCGTCGCGGGCGGTGGCGGCGACAACGCGGCCTCGGCCATCGGCGCGGGCGTGGTCGAGGATGGCACCGCCTTTCTTTCGCTCGGCACCTCGGGCGTGCTCTTTGCCGCGAATGACGGCTATCGGCCCGACCCTGCGAGCGCGGTGCATACCTTCTGCCACGCCCTGCCCGGCACCTGGCACCAGATGGGCGTGATCCTTGCCGCCACCGACACGCTGAACTGGTTCGGCCGCTTCACCGGCACCGATCCCGCCACCCTGACGGGCGAGCTGGGGGATCTGCAGGCCCCGGGCCGCACGCTGTTCCTGCCCTACCTGGGCGGCGAGCGCACGCCGCTGAACGACGCCTCCGTACGCGGCGCCTTCGTGGGGCTCGACCACGCGACCGATCGGGCCGCGGCCACCCGCGCGGTGCTGGAAGGCGTGGCCTTTGCCTTCCGCGACTGCCGCGACGCGCTGGCCGCGACGGGCACGACGATTACCGGCGCGCTGGCGCTGGGCGGTGGCACGCGGTCGGACTACTGGCTGGCCTGCATCGCCACCGCGCTCGACACGCCGCTGCACCTGCCGGCGGCGGGCGAATTCGGCGCGGCGCTGGGGGCCGCGCGGCTGGGCCTCATGGCGGCCGAGGGTCGCGGGGCCGAGGTGGCCGCCCCGGCCGAGATCGCGCGCAGCATCGAGCCCGTGGCCGAGTTGCGCGACGCATTCGACGCGGGTCATGCCCGCCACAAGGACGCCTATCAGGCAGTGAAGGACTTCTGAGATGACAAGCTATTTCGAGGGCATTGCCCCCGTCCGTTTCGAGGGGCCCGAGACGGGCCGCGAGCTGGCCTATCGCCACTACGACCCCGACGAGACCGTGATGGGCCGGCGCATGGAGGATCACCTGCGGTTCTCGGTCGCCTGGTGGCACAGCTTTGCCTGGCCCGGCGGCGACCCTTTCGGCGGTCAGACCTTCCAGCGCCCGTGGTTCAAGGACGACATGGGGGCGGCGAAACTCAAGGCCGACGCCGCCTTTGACCTTTTCGCGATCCTGGGCCAGCCGTTCTTCTGCTTCCATGACGTCGATATCCGCCCCGAGGGCGAGAGCTTTGCCGACTGCGAGCGGAACCTTTTCGAGGTCGTCGACTACATCGGCCAGAAGATGGAGGCCGGCGGGCCGCGGCTGCTCTGGGGCACGGCGAACCTCTTTTCGCACCGTCGCTTCATGGCGGGCGCGGCCAGCAACCCCGACCCCGAGGTCTTTGCCTGGTCGGCGGCAACGGTGAAGTCCTGCATGGACGCCACCCACCGCCTGGGCGGCGAGAACTACGTGCTCTGGGGCGGGCGCGAGGGGTACGAGACGCTGCTCAACACCGATCTGGGCCGCGAGGCCGAGCAGATGGGCGCGTTCCTGTCGAAGGTCGTGGACTACAAGCACAAGATCGGCTTCGAAGGCCAGATCCTGCTTGAACCCAAGCCGCAGGAGCCGACCAAGCACCAGTACGACTACGACGTCGCCACGGTCTATGGCTTCCTCCAGCGGTTCGGGTTGGAGAACGAGGTGAAGCTGAACCTCGAACAGGGCCACGCGATCCTGGCCGGGCACAGCTTCGAACACGAGCTTGCGCTTGCCGGGTCGCTCGGGCTTCTGGGGTCGATCGACATGAACCGCAACGACTACCAATCGGGCTGGGACACCGACCAGTTCCCCGACAACCCGCGCGAGGTCGCGCTGGCCTATTACGAGGTTCTGCGCGCGGGGGGCTTCACCCGCGGCGGCACCAATTTCGACGCCAAGCTTCGGCGGCAATCGCTGGACCCGGTCGACCTGGTCGCGGCGCATGTCGGCGCGATGGACATCTGCGCCCGCGGTTTCAAGGCGGCGGCGCGGATGTATGAGGACGGCGTGCTCGAAGAGCTTCGCGCCGACCGCTATGCCGGGTGGGACGCCGAGGCGGCCCGGACCATGCTGTCGACGCAGGCGCTGGACGAGATCCACGCCGCGGTACTGGCGGACGACACCCGACCCGAACCCCGGTCGGGGCGGCAGGAAATCCTGGAAAACCTGGTGTCGCGCTACGTCTGACCCACCTCCCCCCGAACAACCCCGGCACGCCCCGGTCAACGGGCCGTGTCGGCCCTGTTTGGGGGGCCACCCTTTGCGTGGGCCCGGGCGCCCGGTACCCCCATGCTTTTCGAAATCTCTCGCATCCGGCTCCGGGCCATCCGCGGGCGCTCCGAGTCTATCCGCACACCGGGGCAGTCCACGCCCCCCGACCATCCGCGCCCCTGACAGTCAGGCGCGACCGCGCCGCTCAGAGATTGGCAGGCGCCGCCTCGGATGACAGGGCGATCATTCTCTGGGCGACCTCGGCATAGGCCGCGCCCCATGCCGCGCGCATCTCGGGCGTCAGGCGATCGCCCAGGATGTCATCCAGCGTGCCCAGGAACGCGATCCCGACCGCATTGTAATGCGCCGGCACCGCGCCATAGGCCGCGTGACGCAACGCAAGGGGCCGCAGCAGCCCGCGCAGCTTTTCCTCGTCATCCGCGGCGCGCAGGATCGCCGTGACCATCGTCACCAGCATTTCGACCTGCGGCGCGATGTCTTCGCCGAACATCGGGCGCACCTGCGGCGCCATCGCGAAAAGCCGGGAATAAAGAAGCGTGCCCGCCTGCCGTTTGCGGCGGTAGATCGTGGAGAAACTGGCCTTCACCAGCTGCATCTGTTCGGGTGTCATGGCTGTACCTCCGGGTCGCGCCTGACTAGCGCAACAGGGTGAACCCGGGGTTAACCTCGTGGTGCCGCCCCCCTTTTTCCGACCCTCACATGGGCCATGGAAAGGGGGGCTGCTGATCAGAGCGGTTGCGGCGGGCGTCGCAGGTCCAGCGTTGCGGGAAACTCGGGGTGGGGCATCTCGGGCACCGGCCGGTAGGACCCCGGCGTATGCCCGTGCGCCTGGAACCGCGCGAGGCGCCGCGCCTCGGCCTCGTTTCCATTGACCGGGAAGGTGTCGTAGTTCCGCCCGCCGGGATGGGCCACGTGGTAGACACAGCCGCCCAGCGCCCGCCCGGTCCAGGTGTCGAAGACATCGAAGGTCAGCGGCGCGTCGACAGGCAGCGTGGGATGCAGCGCCAGCGGCGGCTGCCACGCCTTGTAGCGCACCCCCGCCACCCGCGCCCCGCCCGGAACGGACGTCAGCGGCACGGTTCGGCGGTTGCAGGTGACGGCATAGCGGTCGGGGTCGGCGGCTTTGAGCTTGACCTGAACCCGCTCGACCGAGCTGTCGGTGTAACGCACCGTGCCGCCGATGGCGCCGGTTTCGCCCAGCACGTGCCATGGCTCCAGCGCCTGACGCAGCTCGAGCGTCGCGCCCTCGACCTCGATCTCGCCGCAGAAGGGAAAGCGGAACTCGGCCTGCGCCGCGAACCACTCGGGCCGCAGGTCGAAACCGTGGTCGCGCAGGTCGGCCAGCACCTCGAGGAAATCTGTCCAGATATGTTCGGGCAGCATGAAGCGGTCGTGCAGCGCGGTCCCCCATCGGCTGGGACGCCCCTGCAGCGGCGCGTTCCAGAACCGCGCGATCAGGGCACGCAGCAAAAGCTGTTGCGCCAGGCTCATCCGCGGGTCGGGCGGCATCTCGAAACCGCGAAACTCGACAAGACCCAGCCGACCGGTGGGGCCGTCGGGCGAATAAAGCTTGTCGATGCAGATCTCGGCGCGGTGGGTGTTGCCGGTGACGTCGATCAGGATGTTGCGCAGAAGCCGGTCGGTCAGCCACGGCGCAGGCGCGTCGCCCTGCCCCGGCGCGGGGATCTGCGCCAGCGCGATCTCGAGCTCGTAGAGGCTGTCGTGTCGCGCCTCGTCGATCCGCGGCGCCTGGGATGTGGGCCCGATGAAGAGCCCGGCAAAGAGGTAGGACAACGACGGATGCCGGTTCCACTGCAGGATCAGCGATTTCAGCAGGTCGGGCCGCCGCAGGAAGGGACTGTCGTCCGGGGTCGCCCCGCCGACGACGACGTGGTTGCCGCCGCCGGTGCCCGTATGCCGCCCGTCGATCATGAACTTGTCGGCGCCCAGCCGGGTCTGGCGGGCCTCTTCATAGATCGCCTCGGTCGTGGCGACGCACTCCTCCCAGTCGTGTGCGGGATGGATGTTGACCTCGATCACCCCGGGGTCGGGCGCCACCCGGATGACATTCAGCCGGGGATCGTCGGGCGGCGCGTAGCCCTCGATATGCACGGGCAGACCAAGGTCCTTCGCCGTCGCCTCGGCCACGGCCAGAAGCTCGAGATAGGCGTCGGCCGATTCCACCGGGGGCATGAAGACGCACAGCCGCCCGTCGCGCGGCTCGACCGAAATCGCGGTGCGCACCGGGTCGGCGCCGCTGCCGATCTGCTGGGCGACGACCTCCTGCACCGGCCCGGAAGCGGTGAAGCGCGCGGCGTGCTGCGCCGATCCGGGCGCGGCACCGGCCGGGGCCTCCGGCGCGCCATGGCCCGGAACGCGCCGCGGCGCGAGGTCGGGCAGCGGGCCACGGGGGGCGCTGGGGTCGGTCACGTAGGTATAGGGGTACTCGGCCTCGGGCAGGTGCGGCAGCGATTCCAGAGGCAGGCGATAGCCCACGGGGCTGTCGCCGGGGATCAGGAACAGGTGGTCGCGCCGCAGGCTCCACCTTTCGCTCAGCCACCCGGGCCGGGCCGCCGCCTGCGCCTGCTGCACCCGCTGGTCCAGCTTGATCGGCAGCACGTGGCCCGAGGGATCTGTCAGCCCGCGGCCAAAGACGCGGGCGATGCGGTGCCGCTCCTCGGGATCGCGCAGCTTGGGGTTCTCGGGCGTGACGTTGTCGGGCAGATTGCCCTCTTTCAGAACCCACTGCGCCGGATCCTCGTAGGCGGGCAGCACGTTCTCGGGGGGCACGCCCAACCGCTCGGCCATGCCGCGCATGAAGGCGTCGGACTGCGCCGGGCCCGCGCCGGTGTCGGCGCCTTCCTCGGCCACCAGTCCGGCATCGGCCCACACCGGCTTTCCGTCTCGCCGCCAGTAAAGCGAGAAGGTCCAGCGCGGCAGCGTCTCGCCCGGGTACCACTTGCCCTGACCGTAGTGCAGGAACCCGCCCGGGGCGAAACGGTCGCGCAGGCGACGGATCAGGGTATCGGCCAGCTCGCGCTTGGTGGGCCCAACGGCGGCGGTGTTCCACTCGGCCGCCTCGAAATCGTCGATCGACACGAAGGTGGGCTCGCCCCCCATGGTCAGCCGCACGTCGCCCGCCTCGAGCGCCGCGTCGACCTTGCGGCCCAGCGCGTTCAGCGCGTCCCAGCTTTCGTCCGAAAAGGGCTTCGTGATGCGCGGATGCTCGGCCATGCGCCGCACCTGCATGTCGAAGTCGAAATCGACCTCGGCAAAGCTCGCCACGCCCGAAATCGGGGCGGCGTTGGCGTAGTGCGGGGTCGCGGCGAGGGGGATGTGGCTTTCCCCGGTCAGAAGCCCGCTGGTCGGATCGAAGCCGACCCACCCCGCGCCGGGCAGGTAGACCTCGACCCAGGCGTGCAGGTCGGTGAAATCGACATCCGTCCCCGAGGGCCCGTCCAGCGCCTCGAGGTCGGGTTTCAGCTGGATCAGGTAGCCCGAGGTGAAGCGCGCGGCGAAGCCCAGGTTGCGCAGGATCTGGACCAGCAGCCACGAACTGTCGCGGCACGAGGCGGTGCCGCGTTCGAACGTCTGCTCGGGCGTCTGCACGCCGGGCTCCATCCGGATAACATAGCCGATCTCCTGCGACAGCCGGGCATTCAGACCGACAAGGAAATCGACGGTGCCCTGCGTGTCGCGCGGGATCGTATCGAGAAAGGCGCGCAACCGCGGTCCCGCCGGCTCGGGCGTGCGATAGATCGACAAATCCGGCGCCAGGTCGGCGGGATAGTCGAAGGGCCACTCCTGCGCCGTCTCCTCGACGAAGAAATCGAAGGGGTTGTAGACCGACATGTCGGCGACGAGGTCGACCTCGATCTTCAACTCGCGCACAGGCTCGGGGAAGACGAAGCGCGCCAGCCAGTTGCCGTAGGGGTCCTGCTGGTGGTTGACGAAGTGCCCGCCCGGGCTGACCTTCAGCGAATGCGAGATGACGCGGGTGCGCGATTGCGGCGCCGGACGCAGCCGGATCACCTGCGGGCCCAGCGTCACGGGCCGGTCGTAGCGATAGTGCGTCCGGTGGTAGATACTCGCGGTAATCGGCATTGGCGGTTCCGTTGCTTTCGTTTGACGCGACCGTTCCACAGTTTCCTTGCCTATACCAGCCACACATCCGCCCCGGGGCGCCGTAAACAGGGTCCATTTTCACGCTGAGATCACGGCAAACGTGATCGTATACGGATTGGAAATCTCTGAGGAGACAGGATGAATTCCGATTCGCCGCGGTTTGGCCCCACGCGACGCGACACACTGGTCGGCGATGCGCTCTCGCCCTTGCCGACCCTCACCGATCGCCAGGCCACCGCGGCCGAGGATCCTGCCTTCAAGGCTGCAAAGGGGCTGCCGCATGATTCCATGGGGCGGGTCGACCCCGAGATGATCCGTGCGATGCGTGAGAGGTTGAACGGATCGGGTGCCGCCCTCGACACCCGTCCCGAACGGCGGGTCGGCGCCGCCTGCACCGATGCGCCCGTCGCCACCCGCGTGGACGACAGGTGCGACGGCACATCGGCCGGGCCGTGGATGTACCATGTCCTTGACCGTGACGGACAGGTCCGCTCGCCGCACCGGCTTTGGCCCGGCGTCGACAGCCGGCTGACCAAGGACGGCGGGGTGCCGCTGGCCCCCGCCCTGCCGCCGCCCCCCGCCCCCGCAGGCGCCGAGGCCGAGGCCGAGATGGCCGAGCTTTACGCCATGGCGCTGGTGCGCGATGTGCCCTTCGCCGCGATGGGCGATCCGGGGCACCGGGTCGACCCCGACGGGCACACGCCCTTCGTGCTGTCGGACCTTTTGCGTGAAATGGCGCGGTTCGACTGGTTCGGCGGCGCGGCGACCGACGGACCGCTAAGCCGCCGCGCCGCGGCACGGCGCGCCGCCCGACGCGACGATGCGGGGCGGCTGCTGCCCGGACGGCTGTTCCAGGGCAGTGCAGGCGCCCGGCCCCGCCCCGCCCTGTCGCCGCTTCTGCACCTCGGGACCGAGGGCGACGGCACGGGCCGTGCGGCACTGGCGGGCTGTAGCTTCGACATGACCGTCGCCGCCCCTGCCTCGGGGCGGGAATACCTTTGCGACTGGTTCGAGTGGCTGGACGCGCAGGGCGGGGCGGCGCATGTCGCCCGCCACGAGCCGCGCCGCGTGCGGCTGCCACAGACCCCCCGCGATCTGGCCGGGCTGGTGCAGACCCGGCCGGCCGAGACGCCGATATCGGCCGCGGCACTGACGCTGCTTCGTGCAGGCGCGGGCTTCGACCCCGGACTGCCGGACCCCAGCGGCGCCACGCGGCTGGACGACGCGCTGGCCGAGCCTGCCGCGCTGGTCGCGCTGATCGCCGATGTCTGCGAAGAGGCGCGGCTGGCCGTGCTGCGCTCGCCGGGCCTGCTGGGCCTTCGCGCCCGGCCCGAGGCGACGGCAGCGCGGCTGCACACCGCGATCAACGGGCAAAGCCACCTGCTGGGGCCTGCGGCGGCGGCGCAGGTCCGGCTGGCGGATCACATCGCCCTTCGCGCGCCTGCGCTTGTCTGCTGGAGCGATGCGCTGACCCGGCGCCAGCGGCGCGACAGCGCGGTCGCCCGCGCGCTGGTCCCGAACCCGGCGGCGCCGCGCCCCGCCCTGCCGCGGGCGATCACCTGCATGATGCTGCCCGTGGCCTGGCCCGCGGGTGCCCCGCCGCACCCCGCCCACGCGCTGGCCTACGCCGCCGCGGCGGGGGCCGGGGTGACGCTGCTGAAGGCGCTGTTGCGCCTGCAGCGCGGTGATCGGGCGCTGCAGCTGCGGGACCTGTCCCTGCCGGACGGTCCGGCGCGCGGGGGGGCGGACGGGGGTGCGGATGGCGATGGCCCGACGACGTTGATCGACGATCTCGACACCCTTGCCGCCAACCTTGCCGACGGGATGCGCTTTGCCGGCGTCGGCTGGGCCAGTGACGCTTACGAAGGCCTGCGCTTCGGCGAGCGGGTCGCGACGGGGTTCATCGAAACCTGCCTGAGCGAGGCGCATCAGCCAGCGGTGCTGAGCTTTCCTGATTTCGACCATCGCCGGGTCGCCGTCGCGCACCTGGGACAGGGCCGGACCCGCACCGCGATCCAGGGCCTGGCCGGGCCGGACTGGTGGGACGCGGCAACGCGCGCCTATCCGGACCTTGTCGAACGCCCCGCCCGCGCCCGGCCACGGCACTGCCGACCGTAGAGCCGTGCGGTCGGCAGAGCGAACCTGACCACCGACACGGTCCGGCCCGGGACCCGGGGCGGCGCGGTGCCGGGCTGGCCATACCTCCGGCGTCATCCTATTGCTGGGGGCAGAAACGCTTCATTTGCGAGACATGGACATGCTGGGATCCGACCCAACCCTGATCGACGACGTGCGCGCGCGGTTCGCCCATGTCGACCGCTGCCCCTTTACCGGCGAGCGGATCTTCTTCGAGAACGCCGGCGGGGCCCTGACGTTGCAAAGCGTGGTCGACCGCAGCGCCGAACTTGCCGCAATTCCCGACAACCAGGGCCGCGACAACCCGGCCTCGGCCGCGCTGATGGAGATGATCGCCGAGGGCCGGGCCGATGCGGCGACCTTCTTCAACGCCCCCGAAAGCGGGCAGATCATCGTCGGCGAAAGCGGGACCGAGTTGCTGTTTCGCCTGATCTCGGTCGCGATCCTCGGCGCGGGGCCCGGCGGGCATGTCCTGGGATCCACGCTGGAACATCCGGCCTCGGCCTCGGCCTGCCGCCGCTGGGCCGAGGTCGCGGGCGTGCCCTATATCACCGTGCCGCACGACGATGCCACGGGCACCGTCACGGCCGAGGAGTATGCCGCCCATGCGACGCCCGAAACCCGCGTCGCCACGATCCTGCACACCTCGCCCGTGACGGGCATGGGCGTGGACGTGAGAGCGGTGGCCGCGGCGATCCGCAAGGTCGCGCCCGAGTGCCTGATCATCGTCGACGGGATCCAGCATGCCGCGCACGGGCATGTCGACGTCGCGGCCTATGGCATCGACGGCTACGTGATCTCGCCCTACAAGGCGTTTTCGCGCCATGGCTACGGGCTGGCTTGGCTGTCTGACCGGCTGACAGCCCTGCCCCACAACGCGCTGACCGGCGCGCCCGCCGGCCAGTGGGAGCTGGGCACCCGTGACACCGGCGCCTATGCGACGTTTTCGGAAGTCGTGCGCTATCTCGACTGGCTGGGCGAGCGGCTGGGCGAAACCGGCCCCCGCCGTGCCCGGATCGAGGCCGCCGCGACGGCGATCCACGACCACGAGGCCGACCTTTGCCGCGCGATGATCCACGGCACCGGCAACCAGGCCGGGCTGGCCGACCTGCCGGGGGTGGGCATTCTTGGCGGTGTCGAGAACCCGGCGCGCGAGGGGCTGGTGTCGATCACCGTCGAGGGGATGGGGGCCGTGGACGTGGTCTCGGCCCTGCGGGACCGC
Source organism: Mesobaculum littorinae (assembly GCF_004011175.1). GTDB lineage: Bacteria > Pseudomonadota > Alphaproteobacteria > Rhodobacterales > Rhodobacteraceae > Tranquillimonas > Tranquillimonas littorinae. The sequence continues at coordinate 55,665 of NZ_RQXX01000006.1, forward strand.
GGCATCCGGGTGCATGCGCGCAAGGCGGACCACTACTCGGGCAATATCCTGACGCCGCTGGGGCTGGAGACCTGCACGCGGGTGTCGATGTGCCATTACAACACCGAAGCCGAGGTGGCGACGTTTCTTGCCGCGATGCGGGAGATCGTGGGGGACTAGGACCCCCGTTGCGACGCGCGGGCGCGTCGCCCCAGGCAGGGGGTTCCACCCCCCGCACCCCCCGGGAGTATTTTGGAAGAGAAGAAGGAAGAAGAGTCGCGTTTCTGACGACAGTCAGCCTGCAAGGGCGAGCTCGGGGGCGCGGTCGTCGAGCGTGGTGGTGCGGCGCAGTTCGCGCGGTTCGTCGAGGTCGAAATGGCGACCGCGGTGCAGGGTCTGACGGTTGTCCCAGATGAGCGTGTCGCCCTCCTTCCACGTGTGGCGGTAGACGAAACGCGGGGCTGTCGCATGTTCGAGCAGATCCAGCAGGATCATCCGGCCTTCTGGCACGGTCATCCCCTCGATCCGGCGGGCGTGGACGCCGATGAAGAGATGCCGACGCCCCGTGCGCGGATTGGTGCGGACCACCGGCCACATCGCGGGATCGATCGCGGCGATCTGGTCGGCGTCGTAACTGTCGTCGCCCAGCAGGAAGCGCGAATGCAGCGCGAAGTGCTCGGCCATCCGGTCGTTGACCAGGTCCCTGATACGCGGGTCGAGTGCGTCGTAGGCCGCGCGCAGGTCGGCGAACTCGGTCTCTCCGCCCCATGAGGGGGTCCGCACCGAATGCAGCATGGAATACTTGGCTGCGGGCTTCTGGAACGAGCTGTCCGAGTGCCACAACTGGTTGGCGATGTTGTTGAGGATCCGCTTGTCGGTGCGCGCCGCCGGCTTTCCGTCCCGGCCTAGGTTCGAGATATCGCCGACCTCGGCCTCGGCGTTGCGGGCCTGCTTCATCACCACCTTCTTGAACCCGATGTCGAGGGGGCCGAACTGGCGGGTAAAGGCCAGCTGTTCCTCGGTCGTCATCGGCTGATCCCGGATCAGGACAAGCGCGTGTTCGTCCATCAGGCGGTCGATCTCCTCGACCGCCTCCGGAGAAAGCGGCGCGCGGACGTCGAGGCCGCCGGTGATCGCCACGCCGAAGGGACCGTCTAGCGGTCGGGTCGTGAACATGTGGGATCCTCCCCCCTTTGCGTCGGGCCGGGCTGCGGCACCTCCCTGCCGCGACCCCGCCCGGGATGGCCGCGTCAGGCGCGGTCGGCCTTCTTCGTCACCGTGATCGTGCCCGCGTCGGCGTCGACCTCGACCCAGTCGCCGGTTTCGATCGTCTCGAACGGATCGGCGTCGCAATCGGTCATCGCCGGCACCCGTGTCACCACGCAGCCCAGCGCCACCTTGGTCGTCAGCCGGGTGAAGATCATCGCCGCGGGGGCTACGCCATTCATCCGGCACATGTGGAAATAGGCCGACCAACCCGAAGACCCCTTGGCCCCCGGAAACACCAGCACCTTGCCCGCGAAGCTTTGCCCGCGCAGTTCATGGCGCAGCTCGATGATCGAGCCTTCGCGTTCGTTGATGCCGCCCCAGCCCGAGATCGTTTCGGTGGTGACCAGCGCCTCGCCGGAGGCCTTCCCGCCCACGACACGGCGGCCGCTGAGGGTGATCCTGTCCAGTGCCTTGTCCATCACGCGGCCCCCTTCCATTCGCCGTCGACCGCGGCATTGACGCAGTCGCGGACCGACCCGAACCAGCCCTGCACCTTGGTGATCGCGGGCAGGTAATGGGCCTGCTTGGCGCTGTCGGTGGCGATCACCCGCACCCCCTTGGGCATCCGACGCGAAATCGACGGGCAGGTGTCCGACATGACCACCCCGCCCGCGCGTTCGATGACCTCGACATAGCCCGACCGGCGGGCCATCTGGCGGATCGCGTGCGGCGTGTGGACCCAGAGCGCGGTGTCGGGGTGCACGCGCTTGCCCTCGAGCAGCTCGGCGATCAGCGCCATCTGGTCGAGCGAGTTGTGCGGGCAGCCCAGCATGATGAAATCGACCTTGCGGTCAGTGGCCGATTGCAGGCGGGCATAGGTCTCGGCCCGCTCCTTGGCGCCATAGGTGAAGGTCTCTTCGGCACGGCCGGGGCCGAACGCCTCTTCGACCGTCGCGGCCTCGGGCGTGAGGCCGGGGATGTGGTAAAGCTCGACCCCGCCGGACGACGCCGCGGCCGCACCGAAATGTTTGAGCTTTTCCAGCCGGGCCGAAGATCCGAGCCCTGTCAGGCAGGGCTTGTTCTCTTCCACCGCGAAGCCGGTGAAATAGCCCAGAAGGCCCCAGTCCATCATGTCCTCGACCTCGATCTCGACATTGATGCGACGGTCGGCATAGCGGTTTTCGGGCAGGTGATAGCCGAAATAGGGGATGCGGCCCGTCAGCGCCGCGGCGCCGGTGCTTTCCTTGCCCTCGACATTGGTGCGCGCCCCGATGACCGAATTGCAGTAGATCACCGCCGAGCTTTCCATCCAGGCGCAGTGCTCGCCGCGGACGGGCACGTTGCCGACCTGATAGGGCGTGCATGTACACATCTGGTTGATACCGCGGGCCCCCTGGTAGGCTTCGGACTTCTTCTGAAGCTCGGCCATGTCGGGGTCGACGCCCTGCAGCTGCCAGTTCTCGTTGTCGATGCCGGTGATCAGTTGGCAGGTGGGCACGACGACATGCGGGATCTCGACCGTATCGTCGCTGTCGAGGTTCAGCTCGGAATAGACCCGGTCGAACCCGTCCTTCGCCATCTCGCGCACACTGGGGGTCGAGGCGTTGAAGGCGCCCGCCACGTTGCGTGTCTCGATCAGATACGGGGCGTCCAGCGCCTCGCCATAGCGGATCAGCAGGTCCATGGCGCGGGCGACGGCAGGGCCGCCCTCGCCGTCACGCATGGCCTTTTCGGCGTCGGTCAATCGCACGATGTCCTCCTCCCTCGGGGTCGCGGGGCGATAGGGCGGGCCCTTCGACCCGGGCCGGGGGTGTCTTCGCCCCCCGGGCTCGCCCCCTGCTCTGTATACATAACATCGCCGATGCTTGACAAAGTCAAGCGGGTTGGCCGGTATCCTCCCGTCGCGACGGCAGGCTCGTGCTCAGGGGAAGCTCGCGCAGCGCCAGCGAGATCAGGCAGGCCAGCAGCGCCAGCGCCGAGGCCGTCTGGAAGATCGGGTGCAGCGCCTCGGCAAACCCGTGGGTGATGGCCAGGCGCGCGGCCTCGGGCAGGCTGTTGACCACTGCGGGGCTGAGCGAGCCCAGACCGCCCTGCGCCAGCTCGTCCGGCAGCTGCCCGTCCAGCAGGTCCGCCAGGCGCATCGCGAAGATGGCGCCGAAGGCCGCGGTGCCGATCGACCCGCCGATCATCCGGAACATGTTGGCGCTGGCCGTGCCCACGCCCAGCATCGACACCGGCACGGCGTTCTGGATCGCCGTCACGCCGGTGGACATCACCGGCCCGATGCCGATACCTGCCACGAAAAGATAGATCGCGATCCGCCAGATCGGCGTTTCGGCGGCGATCGTCGACATCAGCGCCATGCCGGCGGCCAGCACCCCCGTCGACAGGATCGGGAACAGCTTGTAGCGGCCCGTCCGGCTGATCGCCCGGCCCGCAAGCGCCGAGGTCCCGATCAGCCCCACCATCATCGGCAGCAACATGATGCCCGAGGCCGTGGGGCTGAGCCCCTTCACCGTCTGCATGAAGAGCGGCACGAAGGTGATCGCCCCGAACATCGCGACGCCCACCATGAAGCCCACGAGGTTCACCACCACGAAGTTGTTGTTGCGGAACAGCGCGAGCGGCATCACCGGCTCGGTCGCATGCGCCTCGCGCCAGACGAACCCCGCAAGTGCCGCAAGGGCCGCCGCACCGAGACCCAGCACCGTGGGCGACAGCCAGGGCATCGTCGAGCCGCCGATATTGGCGACGAGCACGGTCGCCGACAGGAACATGGTCATCAGAACCGCGCCGGCATAATCGATCTGCCGTCGAACCCGGGCGCGGGACTTCAACGCGACCCCAAGCGTGACGAAGGCCACGACAGCGACCGGCACGTTGACGAAGAAGATCGAATGCCAGCCCAGCGTCTGCACCAGAAGCCCGCCGATCAGCGGCCCGATCACCGTCGACAGGCCGAAGACCGCGCCCAGCATGCCCTGCACCTTGCCGCGGTCGCGCGGCGGCAGGATGTCCCCCACCACGGCCATCGACACCACGATCAGACCGCCCGCGCCCAGGCCCTGAACCGCCCGCCCCGCGACGATCATGCCCATGTTCTGCGCCCCCGCGCAGAGAAGCGACCCGAGGGTAAAGACCACGAGCCCCGCCTGTATTACGACCTTTCGTCCGAAAAGGTCGCCCAGCTTGCCATAAATCGGCGCGCTGACGGTCGAGGCCAGAAGATACGCCGTGATCAGCCACGTCATGTGTTCCAGGCCGCCCAGATCGGTTACGATCACCGGCAGCGCGGCCGACACGACCGTCTGGCCCAGCGACGCGCACAGAAGCACGGTCGCGACGGCGGCGAGGATCAGCCGGACCGGCTGTGCCCCCGCCTCGGTCGCGGCGGACGACAACACGGGTGGGCCGCCGGGCGCGGCAGGATAGGGCGAGGATGCGTGATCGGCGACAGAAGACATTGCAGCAAGAAACCCTGAAACTGCCCGAGGCGCCGAGGCGCGCGGGACAGGAAACGATAACGGCGATTGAAGACGGGACGTCGCCTCAATACATGTGCGCATAACATGTATATGTCAATGTCACGCATCCGCGAGTCTCAACCATCCTGGGCCAACCACCCTCATCCAGACATCCGGGGACAATAATGAGCGACACCAGAAACCGGGCCCTGGCCCATCTTGCCCGGGCCGGGATCGATGCCGACACCGCCGAGGCAGTGTGGGAGATCGATACCATCCTGCTGTACTGGCGGCGCCGGGTGATGAAACGCGAGATGTCGCAGCGGGCGCTTTCGGCCCTCGGCATCCAGATGGAGCTACCGCAGCTCGATGTCCTGATGGCGCTGACCGCCCCCGGGGATGATGACGAGGATGAGGTGATGGTCTCGACCGTCGCGCAGCGCCTGGGCGTCGACCCGTCCCGGGCCAGCCGCCTGACGGCCGACCTGATCCGATCGGGCCATGCCCGGCGGGCCGTCAGCCAGATCGACGCGCGGCGCTCGATCATCGAAGTGTCGTCCAAGGGCCGCGCGGTGGTCGAGGCGGTGCGCAGCTTTCGCTACATCCTGCTGGGCGAATACCTGCAGGGATGGTCCGCCGAGGATCTGAACCGCTTCGTGCCGCTGCTCGCCCGGTTCAGTTCGTGGACCGACACGCTGGACCACGACCGGTCGGCCGCCCTGCAGCGCGACATCGACGCCCTGCGCGCCAGCGTGCGCGAGGCGCTGGACACCCCCGACGCCTGACCCGGCGCCCTAGCGCCGCCCTTCGCGCATCCAGGCACCCAGGCTGAGGCCGGCCGCCAGCACCAAGAACAGCCAAGCCGGCACAAGCGGCGTGACCGTGACGTCCGAGGTGACATAGGCGTGCCGCGGCGTCACCCCGATCCAGCCACGCCCCGCCGCCGGGCGCCCCTCGCGCACCTGCCGCACCGACGGGACCCCGTCCTCAAGCCGCACTATCCCGCCGCGCCCGCGCGCCACGACAGGTTCAAGCGCGGCGCCCGAGGCGACGGTCTCCTCGAATTCCCGCGGCGCGGCCGGGCCCAGCGCGATGACCGCGCTCTGATCGCCCTCGGACAGACGATAAAGCCCGATCTCGGGGCCCGTCACCTCGGCTTGGAACCGGCCCGGCGCAACCTCTTGCAGGGGCGCGGTGGTGACGTTGCCGTCGGGGCCGGTGATCTCCAGCTCGCCCACCTCGTCGGCCAGGGTGCGCCGGGTGACTGTCATCCGCTGCCCCTCTGCCGTGGCAGTCAGCGCCTCTTCGTCCAGCTCGGGCTCTTTCATCATCCAGTGGGCCAGGCGGCGCAGCAGTTCCAGCTGTGGCCCGCCGCCCTCGAACCCGCGCGACCACAGCCACGCCTGGTCCGACCCCAGAAGCGCCACGCGCCCCTCGCCGACCCGGTCGAGCACCAGAAGCGGGCGGTCGCCGACGCCCTGCATCACCACCTGCCCCGCCCGCGGATCAAGGTCGATCTGCCGGAACCACCGCCCCCAGCCCGGCGCACCCTCCGCCCCCGGAGGGGCCAGATCCGGCAGGCCCGCCGTCACCGGGTGGCGTTCGCCTAGCGGCGCCAGTTCGGGCAGGTAGCCGCGTTCGATCACCCGGCCCGTGGGCGCAGCGGGAAGGATCTGGCCCAGCGGGGTGCGATAGATCGAATCCGCCGAGGCAAAGTCCGGCCCGGCCGCGATCAGCACCGCACCGCCGTCTTCGACATAGCGGCGAATATTGTCGAAATAGATCGCGGGCAGGATGCCGCGCCGCTTGTAACGATCAAAGATGATCAGGTCGAATTCGTCGATCTTGTCCAAAAACAGCTCGCGCGTCGGAAAGGCGATCAGGCTCAGTTCACTGACCGGCACACCGTCCTGCTTTTCCGGCGGCCGCAGGATGGTGAAATGCACGAGGTCGACGCTTGAATCCGACTTCAGCAGGTTGCGCCATGTCCGTTCGCCCGGGTGCGGCTCGCCCGACACCAGAAGCACGCTGAGACGGTCGCGCACCCCGTTGATCTGCACGACAGCCGTGTTGTTGCGGTCGGTCAGTTCGCCCTCGGCGGCGGGTGTGGTGAACTGGATCACGTTGGTGCCGCCATGCGTCAGCGTCAGGGGCAACGTCAGGTCCTCGCCCACGGGGACGCGCACCTGCCGCACCGCGCCGCCGTCGACGGCGACGTCAAGCTCGACCAGCCCGTCGCCCGCAGGTGCCTGACCCTGGTCCTCGATCCGCAGGGTCAGCGTCACCTCCTCGTCGAGGATGGCGAAGGCAGGGGCGTTCTCGACCACCAGCCGGCGGTCCCAGTCATCCTCGTGCCCCGTCAGCAGCACATGCAGCGGCGCGGGCAGATCGGGCGCGCGGTCCACATCGTGCAGCCGCCCGTCGGTCAGAAGAACCGCGCCCGCCAGCCGTCCGCGCGGCTCTTCGGCGACGGCCTCCGACAGGGCGGTCATCAGCAGCGTGCCCTCGTCCCCGGGCGCATCGCCCAGCGAGACGACGCGCAGCTCGGTATTCTCCAGTCCCGCGATCGCGCGCTCCATCTCGTCGATGGCGCGGGCCGTCTGCACGGCCCTGTCCGACAGCGTCTGGCTGGCGCTTTCATCGACCACCAGGACGACGATGTCGGACAGGGGCGTCTGCGCCTCGTCCTGCAACGACGGGTTGGCCAGAGCCGCCAGCAGGGCCGCCCCGGCAAGCCCGCGCAGCCACCATCCCGGAAGACGCCGCCACAGCGCCAGGGCCACGATCAGCACGACGCCCGCCGCCGACGCCCAGATCGCGGCCCACGGCAGAAGCGGATCGTAGATCACCTGCATCATCGCGCGCTACCCCTGCTTCTTCTCTTTCGAAATACTCCCCGGGGGGCCTGCCGCAAGGCAGGCGGGGGGCAGGCAGCCCCCCTGCACCGGGTGGGGACGTGAGGCGCCCGGCTCACTGGCCCAGCCGGTCGAGCAGCGCCGGCACATGAACCTGGTCGGATTTGTAGTTGCCGGTGAAGACATGCATCATCAGGTTGACGCCGAACCGATACGCGATCTCGCGCTGGCGCTCGCCGGCAAAGCCGCGGCCGACGGGGAACATCCATGTCCCGCCCTCGTCGCGCGCCCAGGCGGCGGCCCAGTCGTTGCCGCCGATCACGACCGGCGTCACGTTGTCGTTGAGGTTTCGGAACGGCATCCCCTCGACCTGCCGCGCATCGGCCGGCGCGGCCTCGACCCAGATGTCGCGGCCGGCATAGCGGCCGGGAAAGTCCTGAAGCAGGTAGAAGGCCCGCGTCAGTACATGGTCCTGCGGGATCGGCTCAAGCGGCGGGATGTCCAGCGGCGCGGCCAGCTCCTGCAACCGGTCGCCCGCCGGCGTACCGCTGCCGAACCCCGCCACATCGGCGTCGCGCGTGTCGAACAGGATCATCCCCCCGGTCCGCAGGTAGGTGTTGAGCCGCGCATAGGCCGCATCCGACGGGATCGGCTGATCCGCCGTCACCGGCCAGTAGAGAAAGGGATAGAAGGCCAGCTCGTCCGTTTCGACATCGACGCCCATGGGCGCGGCGGGCTCGATCGAGGTTCGTTCGTACAACACGCGCGACAGGCCACGCAGCCCCGCCTGTGCGACGGCGTCGACCTGCGCGTCACCGGTCAGCACATGCGCCAGAACCACCTCGGACGTCGCCTCGACCGCGCGGGCATCCGCCGCGGCATCGGGGGCAGTGGTCGGGGAGGTGTCGGCCCCGGCGCCCGCGGGGCCACCGGTCGCGGCACCGGCCCCGCCCGCCGGGTCGGTCGTGCCTTGCGCGCGGGCGCCGGGGCCCGGCAGCGCCAGAAGCAGCGCGACCGCGATCACCGCCGCCCCGCCGGCCCTGCGGCGCAGCCCGCCCAGACGTCCGCCGATCCAGAGCGAGGCCAGGAGGTCGAGCGCCAGCAGGATCAGCGCGGCGGTCAGCATCGGGCCCTGCAGCGGCGTCTCGTCCCCCAGCTCCAGCCCCTCGACCGTCACGTCGTCGGGCCAGGCGGTGGGGACGAGCGTGGTCTGCCCGTCGCCGACATTCAGCGCGACCCACCGGTCGTCGCCGGCATAAAGCCCCGGCGGGGTGTCGGGCCCGGGGCGCGCGCTGGCCAGCACCTCGCCCGGAAGGCCCGGCAGGTTCCCCGGATCGACAACCCGTCCGCGCGCATCCAGCACCGCGTCGGGCACCCATGTCGTGCCCTCGAGATCCCCCGGCTCGGGCCGTTCCGTGGCCGAAGAAATGGCAAGCCGTTCCAGCATCTCGACGAAGAGGCCCGAGATCGGCAGTGTCGACCACTCGGCGGTCGCGGTGACATGGAACAGCACGACCTGCCCCTGCCCCATCCGCTTGCGCGTGACGAGCGGTGTGCCGTCGGTGAGCGAGGCGATGGTACGGTCGGCCAGGCCGGGATCGGGCTGGGCCATCACCTGCGCCGACACGCGCACGTCGTCCGGAACGGCAAGCCCGGCAAAGGGCGAGCCTTCGGCGAAGGTCCGAAGCGCCTTGGGTTCTCCCCAGCTCATCGCGCCGCCGACGCTGCGCCCGCCGGACCGCAGGCGCACGGGCAAAAGCGGGTCCTCTTCGGCGCGGCTGACCTCGCTCGCGGCGAGGCGCGGACCGGCAAAGCGCAGAAGCACCCCACCGCCGTCGATCCAGTCGAGCAGAGCTGTCTCTTCGGCCGCGGTCACGGTGGCGATGTCGGCCATGATAATGACGTCGGGATTGGCCAGCAGAACCTCTTCGATCGGGCCGTCGATCAGGTCAGCGCTGGGTGAAAGCGCCTGTTCCAGGTAATGCGTCGGCGCCAGAAGCCGCAGCCCCTCGCGGTTGCCGCCACTGCCCAGAAGCGCGATCTCGCGCCGCTTGAGGCTGTCGTCGGTCAGGCTGACCGCGCCGGCCGACCGCACGCCCGCGACCTCGAACCGGGTCACGCGGTTGCGCAGCTCCGGCGGCAACTCCAGCGCGACCGGGGCGGTGCCGGCGCCGTCGGCAAAGCGCGCGATGCCCCGGCCCAGCTCGCGCTCGACCCCGTTCGGGTCAAGCCCGTGGGCCGTGACCGCGACCTCGGCCGGGCCGTCCGTCCGCGCGCGCAGGACATCCATGCGAACCGCCCCGTCGGTAAAGGTCGCGGGATGCAGAAGGTAGACCGGGCGCGGGCTTTCGAACACGGTGACGGGGCCTCTGTCCTGCAGGTCTGCCAGAACCGGCGCGCGCCACTCCTGCGCGACGCCATCCGACAGCCACAGCGTCTCGAAATCGCCGTCCAGCGTGTCGGCCCAGTCGGTCACCGCCGGGGCCGTTGCGGTCCAGGCGCGGGGGGCGAGCCCCGGCAGGTCGCGCGCGGCGGCATCGGCGGCGCGGAAGACCGGCGGCCCGGGCGGCAGGTCAGTCAGGGACACCACGGCGGCCAGCCGCCCGGAAACGGCGGCTTCGTCCAGCGCGGCCTCGGCCCGGGCGACGCGGCCATCCCAGTCGCGCGCATCGGCCCAGCTGCCGTCGAAGAGCACCAGCAGCGGGCCCGTCCCCTCGCCCTCGTCCACCGGGTTCAGCACGGGCCCCGCGAAGCCGATGATCACAGCCGCCAACGCCAGCATCCGCAAAAGCAGCAGCCACCACGGGGTCTTGTCGCTTTGCTGTTCCGCATCGGCGAGCCCCAGCAGCAGGGCCACGCCCGGGAACCGGCGCCGCACCGGCGCGGGCGGCACCGCGCGCAGCAAAAGCCACAGAAGCGGCAGCGCGGCGAGGGCCAGCAAGAGCCAGGGCGCGGTGAACCCTATGCCGAAGATCTGCATCATCAGGAGGGCGCCTCGAGCGCGCGGTAAAGCCACAGCAGCGCGGCGGTGGCGCTTTCGCCGGTGTGGTGGCAGTGGAACCGCCAGCCCGTCGTGCGGCACAGATCGGCCAGCCGCGCCTTTCGCTCGGCCAGCCGCTGCAGGTAGCGGTCGCGCAGGTCGCCCGCCTTCAGCGTTTCGTGCCGCAGGCTGCCGCCCATCGATTCGAACACGGTGCGACCATCGAAGGGAAACGCCTCTTCCTGCGGGTCGAGCACCTGCAGCACGACGCCCTTGACGCCCCGGTCCGCAGCCTTGAGCAGCGCCGCCTCGGTCGCGCCGAGATCGCCCAGGTAGTCCGACACGAACAGCGCCCGGCTGCGCGGCAGCATGCCGCGCGCCTCGGGCGCACCGTAATCCGCACCCTCGCCCCCATCCGACAGCGCATCGGCCAGACGCAGAAGCTGCAGATCGCCCGACCGCGGCGGCAGGCCCGGGGCGGACAGGCCCACGCGCTCCCCGCCACGGATCAGCAGGATCGCGGCGGCCATCGCCAGAAGCCGCCCGCGGTCGGATTTACGCGCCAGGGCGGCATCGCTGGAAAAGGTCATCGACCGGCCGGCATCGACCCAGAGCAGGACGGATTGCGCCGCCTGCCATTCGCGTTCGCGCACGAAATGCGCGTCCGACCGGCCCGAGCGGCGCCAGTCGATGCTGCGCGCCGGATCGCCGGGCACCGCCGCGCGATACTGCCAGAATTCGTCACCCGCCCCCGCGCGGCGGCGGCCGTGGTTGCCGATCAGCACCGTCTGCGCAAGGTGCTGGGCATCCGCGAGCAGCGGCGGCAGCGGCCCGGCAAGCGTTTCCGCCCCGGCCCTGAGACGGGCGGGGTCGCTCACGCGGCGGCTTTCGCGCGGGTCACGCCCTCGGTCACGGCGGCGATCACCGAGGCGAGGCTTTCGCCCCGGGCCCGCGCCGCGAAGGTCAGCGCCATGCGGTGCGTCAGGACCGGCACGGCCAGCGCCGCCACGTCGTCCGGCCCCGGGGCCAGACGCCCGTCGATCAGCGCCCGCGCCCGCACCGTCATCATCAGCGCCTGCGCCGCGCGCGGCCCGGGGCCCCAGCCCACGTGGGCGCGCACCGGCTCGGGCGCGGTGGGATCGTCGGGACGGCAAGCGCGGACGAGATCGAGGATCATCTCGACCACGCTGTCGCCCACCGGCATCCGCCGCAGCAGGGTCTGGGCCGCCAGCAACTCCGCGGCGGTGAAGACCGGGGTCACGGCCTCTTCCGCGACGCCGGTGGTGGCCATCAGGATGTCACGCTCGGTCTCGCGGTCGGGATAGGGCACGTCGATCTGCACAAGGAACCGGTCAAGCTGCGCCTCGGGCAGCGGATAGGTGCCCTCCTGCTCGATCGGGTTCTGGGTGGCCAGCACGTGGAACGGCTGGCCCAGGGCGTGCGGCTGCCCGGCGACGGTCACGGATTTCTCCTGCATCGCCTGCAGCAGCGCCGACTGTGTGCGCGGGCTGGCGCGGTTGATCTCGTCCGCCATCAGAAGCTGGCAGAAGATCGGGCCCTGGATGAAGCGGAAGGCGCGGTTGCCGTCCGCCGCCGTCTCCAGCACCTCCGAGCCCAGGATATCCGCAGGCATCAGGTCAGGCGTGAACTGGATCCGCGCGCCGTCCAGCCCCATGACGGTCGAAAGCGTGTCGACCAGCCGCGTCTTGCCCAGGCCCGGCAGGCCGATCAGCAGGGCATGCCCGCCGCACAGCAGCGACGACAGGACAAGGTCCACGACACCGGTCTGGCCGATGAACCGCCGGGCGATGCTGTCGCGCGCCAGCGTCAGCTTCTCGCCCAGCGCCTCGATCTCGGCGACCATGGCGCCGGCGTCGATGTCGGAGGCCGTCGCGGGCCCGGTTCCGGTTTCGGCCATGACAGATCTCCGCGGCTCGCTACATTCCCAACGAAGGTACACCTATCGCGGCCACAGGGGAGGACTAAAGCGGCGAATGGCACAAAACATCGTGAAACCGACGGCGGACAGCCTGGCCGAGGGCGCGCGTGCCGCGTCATCTGGCGGCTTGCCGCCGGTCGACAAGTGGGATCCGCCGTTCTGCGGCGATCTCGACATGCACATCGCGCGGGACGGGACGTGGTTCTACCAGGGCTCTCCCATCGGCCGGATGCCGCTGGTGCGGCTGTTCTCGTCGATCCTGAAGAAGGAGGGCGACGCCTATTTCCTGGTCACGCCCGTCGAGAAGGTCGGCATCACGGTCGAAGATGCCCCCTTCGTCGCGGTGGATTTCGAAGCGCATGCGGAGGCGGGCGCGCAGTCGATCACCTTCACCACCCATGTGGGCGACGTGGTGACCGCCGGCCCCGATCACCCGATCCGCGTGGTCCGCGACGCCGAGACGGGCGAGCCCGCTCCTTACGTCGAGGTGCGGCGCGGCCTCGAAGCGCTGATCGACCGCAAGAGCTTCTACCGGTTGGTCGAGATCGGCGAGACGGCGCCGCACGAGGGGGTCGACTGGTTCGGCCTGCGATCAGGGGGCGTTTTCTTCCCGGTGATCCCGGCGGCCGAGTTGCCCTGAGGCGGAGGCCGCCGGGCCGTGTCGCCGCCGGGCGTGGGGTCGCCGGTTTGGGCGCGGCTGACGGGCTTGCGCCCGTGACGCCACGCTTCGTTTTGCGTCCTGTCTTGACCACGCCGGGTGCTACCTACGAACCGTCGCCCCCCGGGCGCCCTCAGGCTGTTTCGGCGGCATGCGCGGGCGTGGCGCAGCCCGAGCCCGGCACCTCCATCTCCAGCGTCGAATGTGTGATGCCGAAGCGGTCAGCCAGGCGCGACTTGATCGCGCGTGACAGCTGCGGGAACTGCGCCTGGGTTTCGGGCGCCACGACGACATGCGCCTCGACCGAGGCGCGCGCCTCGTCGATCTGCCACAGGTGGACGTGGTGCACGCCGAGGACGCCGGGAACCTGCGCCATCTCGTCGCGCACCGTCTCGCGGTCGATGTCGGGCGGCGCGCCCAGCATCAGCAGGCGGATCACCGGCCCCACCTCGGCGCCCGCGTGCCACAGGATGTAACCGGCGATCCCCAGCGTCACCAGCGGATCGACCAGCCGCCAGTCGTAGAGCAGGATCAGGCTGCCCGCGACGATCACCGCGACCGAGCTTGCCGCGTCGGCGAGGTTGTGCAGAAAGGCCGCACGGATGTTCATGCTGGTTTTCGCCATGCGAAGGGTCAGCAGCACCGTGACGAGGTCGATCACCAGCGCGACCGCGGCCAGGGCCACCACGGTCCAGCCCTGCACCTCGGGCGGGTCGACCAGCCGCATCGCCGCCTCGTAGATCAGGTACAGCCCGATCACGATCAGCGTGGTGTAGTTGACCAGCGCGGCCACGACCTCGGCCCGCGCATAGCCGAAGGTCATGCCCCCGTCGGCGGGGCGCCGCGCGATCCTGCGCGCGGCAAAGGCGATGACCAGCGATATCGCGTCGGACAGGTTGTGGATCGCGTCGGCGATCAGCGCGACCGAGCCCGAGAGGACGCCGCCGACGATCTGCGCCACCGTCAGAAGCAGGTTCACCCCCACCGCGGCCGCAACCCGGCGATCCCCCGCCCCCGGGTCGATCCCGTGGTGATGATGATGCCCGTGGTGATGGCCGTGGGAATGGCCGTGCGGGTGGGAATGATCATGCGGCATGCGGTGCGTCTCCGGTTCGGCGGGCCCGGACCCCGGGCCTTTCTCATCGCTTGGCGGCAATGTAGGATCTCCAGCGACTAGAGGTTCAAGGGGAAATATCGCCATGCTGTCGATCGGAGATCTGTCCCGCCGCACGGGCGTGAAGGTGCCGACGATCCGCTACTACGAGCAGATCGGCCTGATCGAGGCGCAGGGCCGGACGTCCGGCAACCAGCGCCGGTTCGGCCTAGCCGGGCTGGAGCGGCTGGAGTTCATTCGCCATGCGCGCGACCTGGGCCTGCCGCTCGACGCGATCCGCACGCTTCTGTCGCTGAACGAAACCGGGGCGCAATGCGACGCGACCCACGCCATCGCCAGCACGCACCTGGCCGATGTCCGGTCGCGGATCAGCCGGCTGCAAAGGCTCGAAGCCGAGCTTTCGCGCATCACGCGGGCCTGCGACCCGGACGGCACCGGCCCCTGCGGCATTCTCGAAGCCCTGGGCGACCACGGGCGCTGCCACGGCACACACTGAGCGCCGCAGCCACGGGGCGGCGGGCATAGTCGCACCTGAGCTCCGGCCCCCCGGCGTCGAGGTCGGACTGGAGAGACCGGCGTGGCGCGGGTGCCCTGCGCCATCGCCTTGGGGGTCGCCTTTAGCTGATTGCACGACCCACCCGGCCGCCGCGCTTGTCGTCGACGAAGACCATGGCCGCCCCGCCGGACAGGCTGCGCGGGTGCGATGGTGCGGGGCGGGTCGGACAGGCATGCGGGGCATAGCTGTCGTCCTGCCGCACCACCGCGATGCCGTTGACGAAGACGTCCGGCGACGCGCCGGTCGCCGGCGTGGGCGGGAAATGGCATTCATGGCCGGAGCCGATGTCGCCGAGCTGCGTCGCCTTGGCCATCAGCCCCCGCCCCCCACGATCAGCAGGATATCGTGATCTTTGGTGAAGTCGATCCGGTGCCCGCGCAGCCAGAGTTCGGCGGCAGGCCGGTCGTCGAGCTCGTAAGGAACGATCGGTGCCAGGAGAAACCGCGTGACCTCGGGTATCGTCGTCATCGCGAGGGTCGCTTCGTAGAGGCCGCGGGACCATCTCGGCAAGGCCAGCAACGGCGCGACGAAATCCCCGTCGATGTCCCAGGTGACGTTCGAAAGACCCAGCTCTTTCTGTTTCCTGCGTCTTCGATATTCGTCATGCGCTATTTCCTTGACTTCGCCCCTGCCGTTCGCAGCTGCCTCAGGGTCGCCTTTGCCGCGCAGGTAATCCGCGACATGATCGCGATAGGCCCGCGCGAGGCGGTAGTCCTCGTCGGCAATCTCCTTGGTCTGCGGCAGCAGGTAGGTGCCGTTGAAATCGGCCGATGCGCGCAACTCCGCCACGCGATCGGCAAAACGGGGTCCTCCCGGCAACCGATCGAAAGCGTTGTGAAGAGCGTCCGGCGTTTCGAGTTCAAGCATCAGACCCTCGAAATGAAATTTATCGAACAGCGTTGGGTCTTCGACGTAGGCTATCCAGTCTTCGAGCAATGTCATTCATCCACCTAGTGCGCGGCGGCCCAGTTCTGGCCCGCCCCGGCCTCGACCACCAGCGGGACGGAGAGGTCGACGGCGGGCAGCGACGCGGCTTCCATCACCTCTTTCGCGGCGGCGGTCAGCGCGTCGACCGATCCCTCCTCGACCTCGAAGAGCAGTTCGTCGTGCACCTGCAGCAGCATCTTCGCAGGCAGCCCTTCGATGGCGTCGGGCATCCGGATCATCGCCCGGCGGATCACATCGGCCGCGGTGCCCTGGATCGGGGCGTTGATCGCGGCACGCTTGGCAAATCCCGCCTGCGGCCCCTTGGCGCCGATCTCGGGCGTGTTGATCCGGCGGCCGAACAACGTCTGGACGTAGCCGTGTTCCTTGGCGAAACCGGTGGTGTCGTCCATGTAGTCCTTGATGCCGGGGAACCGCTCGAAATACCGGGTGATGAAGCCCTGCGCCTCGTCCCGCGGGATACGCAGGTTGCGCGCCAGGCCGAAGCCCGAGATGCCGTAGATCACCCCGAAGTTGATCGCCTTGGCCTGCCGCCGCACCATCGGGTCCATGCCCTCAAGCGGAACGCCGAACATTTCGGACGCCGTCATCGCGTGGATGTCCTGGCCCTCGCGGAACGCCTGCTTCAACGCCTCGATCCCCGCCACGTGGGCCAGGATGCGCAGCTCGATCTGGCTGTAGTCGAGCGACACCAGCACGTGCCCCGGCTCGGCCACGAAGGCCTCGCGGATGCGGCGCCCCTCTTCCGACCGCACGGGGATGTTCTGCAGGTTCGGGTCGGTCGAGGCGAGCCGCCCGGTGTTGGCGCCCGCGATGGAATAGCTTGTGTGCACCCGGCCCGTGTCGGAGTGGATGTGTTCCTGCAGCGCGTCCGTGTAGGTCGATTTCAGCTTCGACAGCTGGCGCCAGTCCAGAACCCGCGCGGGCAGGTCGTGCGTCGTCGCCAGATCCTCGAGCACGTCGGCAGGCGTCGACCATGCCCCCGCCTTGCCCTTCTTGCCGCCGGGCAGGCCCATGCGGTCGAACAGGATCTCACCCAGCTGCTTGGGACTGCCCACGTTGAAGGGCTCGCCCGCCAGCGCGTGGATATCGGCCTCGAGCGCGGCCATCTTCTGCGCAAAGGCCGAGGACATGCGCGACAGCGTGTTGCGGTCCACCTTCACGCCGCGCCGCTCCATCGCCGCCAGAACCGGCACCAGCGGGCGTTCCAGCGTTTCGTAGACCGTCGTCGTCCGCGCGGTGTGCAACTGCGGGCGCAGCGTCCGCCACAGCCGCATCGTCACGTCCGCATCCTCGGCCGCGTAGCGCACCGCCTTGTCGATGGGCGCGCGGTCGAAAGTGATCTGGCTTTTGCCGGTCCCCAGGATCTCCTTGATCGGGATGCAGGTGTGCCCGAGGTAGCGGTCGGCCAGCGTGTCCATCCCGTGCGTATGCAGACCCGCATGCATCGCGTAGGAGATCAGCATCGTGTCGTCGAAGGGCGCCAGCACGATCCCCTCGGCGGCGAGGATCTTGAGGTCGTACTTCATGTTCTGACCGATCTTCAGGACCGCCGGATCCTCGAGCACGGGTTTCAGAAGTTCCAGGGCGCGCGCCATGGGCATCTGCCCCTCGGCCAGCGCATCCGAGCCGAACAGGTCCCCGTCCTGCCCCTCGGAGCGGTGGGTCAGCGGGATGTAGCAGGCTTGTCCCGGCTCGACGCAGAGCGAGATGCCGACCAGCTTGGCCCGCATCTCGTTCAGCGAGGTCGTCTCGGTGTCGATCGCGACCGCGCCCTTCGCCCGGATCGCACCGATCCAGCGTTGCAGGGCCTCTTCGTCTTTCACCCACTCATAGGCGTCGGGGTCGATCTCGGGCATCTCGGGGGCCGGCGTGGCCTCGGCCTTGGGCTCGGGCATCGCGGGCGGTTCGGCGCCCAGGTGCTCGGCCAGCCGCTTGGTGATGCTGCGGAACTCCATCCGGTTGAGGAAGTCCAGCACCACCTCGGCCTCGGGCTCCTTCACCTCGAGGCTATCGAGGTCATAGTCCAGGTCCATGTTGCAATCGAGGCTGACGAGCTGGCGCGACAGGCGGATCTGCTCGGCATGCTCGATCAGGGTCTGCCGGCGCTTGGGCTGCTTGATCTCCTCGGCGCGTTCCAGCAGCTCGTCGAGCGATCCGTATTCGTTGATCAACAGCGCCGCGGTCTTGATGCCGATGCCCGGCGCGCCCGGCACGTTGTCGACCGAATCGCCCGCAAGCGCCTGCACGTCGACCACGCGGTCGGGGCCGACACCGAACTTCTCGCGCACGCCCTCGGCATCGATGCGGCGGTTCTTCATCGCGTCGAACATCTCGACCCCGTCGCCCACCAGCTGCATCAGATCCTTGTCCGAGCTGATGATCGTCACCCGACCGCCCGCGTCGCGCGCCTTGCATGACAGGCTGGCGATGATGTCGTCGGCCTCGAACCCTTCCTGTTCCAGACAGGCGATGTTGAAGGCCTTCGTCGCCTCGCGCGTCAGCGGGATCTGCGGGCGCAGATCCTCGGGCATCTCGTCGCGATTGGCCTTGTAGAGATCGTAGAGGTCGTTGCGGAAGGTATGGCTGCCCTTGTCGAAGACCACCGCGGCGTGGGTGGGGGCGTCGGGGCCACGATTATCCTCGATCATCTTCCAGATCATGTTGACGAAGCCCGACACGGCGCCCACCGGCAGCCCGTCGGATTTCCGCGTCAGCGGTGGCAGCGCGTGGTAGGCGCGGAAGATGAAGGCCGACCCGTCGACCAGATGCAGATGATGGCCCTTGCCGAACGTCATGGAGGTTCCTCGCCGCGTGCCGGGATAAGTGGGAATGCGCCCCGTCTCTACACAATGCCACAGCCGATGACGAGGCCGCTTCAACCGGCCCGCGGCGGCACCCGGGCCGCGCGCCCGCGCCCTGCCCTGGCGCCTTCAGCAATAGCGGTCGTAGATCTCCAGCTCGTAGGACGGATAGCGCTCGGTCAGCGGCGCATCCTTCCGCTGCGGGCGTATCCCCTCGCGCGGGATCAGCAGCGCGCCCTGGCAGATGCTTTGCGCGGTGACCCGCGCCTCGCCTCTCTCGGTCAGGTCGACGATGTGGCCGGTCTTGCGCCCTCCGGGCGAGATCTCGAAGCTCAGCCGCCGCTCCAGCACGAAGCTGTCGGACGGCCCTTCCGCTCCGAATCCGTCCGAGTCGAAGCTCTGCCCCGCTTCGAACAGCAGATCATAGCGGCCGGGCGGCACCAGAACACGGAAGAACGCGCCGCCATCGAAGGCCGCGGCCAAGCCCGCGCGCCCCGTCTCCGCGTCCAGCAGGGTGACGCGCCAGGCCGCGCCCGGCGGCGTCTTGACCTGCAGCGGAAAGACCGCGGGCAGGCCGGTGCGGTTCCAGAGCAACCCGCGCTCGGCCGCGCCCGCGGGGGCGGCCAGGGCCAGCATCAGCAGAACCGCCAGCGCCCGGATCATCCCGCGTCCGTCAGCCCCAGCTCGCGCGCCACCGGGTGGCCTTTCAGCACGTAACGCTTGTCGCAGTAGCCGCATTCGACCCAGCCGCGATCCTCGGGGATCTGCAGCCAGACACGGGGGTGCCCCAGCCCGGTCGAGCCTCCGTCGCAGGCGATCCGGATCGCGGTCACGACCTCGGTCTCGGGCGCGGCGGTTGCGCGGGCGGGGCGTTCGGGGGAAATATCGGTCGGCTTTTCGGACATCGCGGGCTCCCTTCAGGTTGTCGCCAGAGGCCTAAGGCCCTAAGTCGCGCGGCATGATAGCGATCATGGTATCGCGGACAAGGCCCGGCACCGATGCCGCCGCGGCGAAAAGGAAAGAGCAAGCGTGACCGGTAACGCGATCGAGATCGAGGGCCTGCGCAAGACCTACGCGGGCGAACGCGGCGAAGCCCCGAAGGAGGCCCTGAAAGGCATCGACCTGACGATTCCCCAAGGCTCGATCTTCGGGCTCCTGGGGCCGAACGGCGCGGGCAAGTCGACGCTCATCAACATCCTCGCGGGGCTCGTGCTCAAGACCTCGGGGAAGGTCAAGATCTGGGGCTTCGACCAGGACGTGAACCCGCGCCAGTCGCGCGCCTCGATCGGGGTGATGCCGCAAGAGCTGAACATGGACCCCTTCTTTACCCCGCGCGCCGCGCTCGAGGTGCAGGCGGGTCTCTACGGCGTGCCGAAAGGGCAGCGCACCACCGACGAGGTGTTGCGGATGATCGGGCTCGAGGACAAGGCCGGCGCCTATGCGCGGTCGCTCTCGGGCGGCATGCGCCGGCGGCTGCTTCTGGGCAAGGCGCTGGTGCACAACCCGCATGTCCTGGTGCTCGACGAACCCACCGCGGGTGTCGACATCGAACTGCGCCAGATGCTGTGGCAGAACGTGCGCCGGCTGAACCGGGAACGCGGGATGACGATCATCCTGACCACGCACTACCTGCAGGAGGCAGAGGAGATGTGCGACGAGATCGCCATCATCAACCACGGCGAGGTCGTGGTGCGCGACGAGACCCGCAACCTGCTGTCCCGCCTCGACCGCAAGACGCTGGTGATCCAGCCCGAGGGCCCCGCGCCCGAAACCCTGCCCCTGCCTGCGGGGGTCGAACTCGACCGCCGCGCCGGTGGCGCCTTGGCGTTTGCCTACAGCCCCTCGGCGACGGCCCCGGGCGAGATCCTAGAAGCGGTGCGCGAGGCGGGCATCCGCATCCGCGACGTGGGCACCGAAGAGCCGCACCTCGAAGAGGTCTTCCTCGACCTCACCCGCAGCCGCCCCGCCGCCTGACGACGCCCGGGGCCACGCCCCCCGCGGGGACCACACAGCGGATTCCGCCCCCCCGGGGCCGCACGCGCAATGATCCGCATCGACGCGGATCCCTGCCATTTCTTCTCTTGAGAAATACTCCCGCCGGAGGCACGGGGAAGGCCCCGCCTTCCCCGCCACGGGCCCCGCCGGGGGCGCAAGACCCCGGTGGGGAGGGCAGGCGTGGCGTCGCAAGACGCCGCCTTTCGGCTCAGGGTTGTTCCAGCATCGGCCCCAGCGGGCGGCCGGCGAAGATGTGCAGGTGGTAGTGCGGAACCTCCTGATGGCCGTGCTCCCCGGCATTGGCCATCACCCGGTAGCCCGGCCCCTCCGCACCCGGTGTCACGCCCAGGTCGGCGCAGATCTGGCCCGAGACCCGGACGAAATCCACGATCTCATCGGCCGTCGCCTCCATCGCGAAGTGATCGTGGCAGACATAGGCGCCCTTGGGGATCACCAGGATGTGCTGCGGCGCCTGCGGGTTGATGTCGCGAAACGCCAGACTGTGCTCGGTCTCGAGCACCGTGTCGTTCGGGATCTCGCCGCGCAGGATCTTGGCAAAGATGTTCTGGTCGTCGTAGTCGTAGGCCATCGGCCCCTCCCCTTCAAAACTCCTGTCGCGCCCCTTGTCTCAATCCGCAAAGAGATAGTCGAGGGCCGCGAGCTGCGCCGCCTCGTCCTGCGGGATCGACAGGAACCCAGCCAGCGCAGCGGCATTCGCCTCGGGCGGCGCCGCCTCGCGCATCAGGTAGAGGTGGTCGAACCCCGCATCGTGCAACGCGTCGCTCTCGTTCACGACATCGCGCCGGATCGTCGGCAGCAGCGCCTCCATCGCCTCGGGCGGGGTGCTGTCCCCGGCCAGGCCCACGCGGCGGGCATGACCGGCGAGATAGGCATCGGGCATCTCGCAGTCGATCTCCAGGATCCGGCTCACCGACCGGTCCGAGGTGAAGTCGCGCATCAGGTCGAGATGCCCGGGATCGAGACAGATCACCAGCCGGTCGCTGTCGAAATGGTCGAACAAGAGCCGCAACAGCGCCCGCCTGTGCCGGCCCCGCTTGGCCATCGTCGTCTCGATCCCGCCGAGGTCGGGAAGCGCCGCGTGCTCTTCGTCGAAGACGTAGTCCAGCGCGGGCAGACCGGTCCGGTCGCGGATCGCCTCGGTCAGACGCTTGGCCACGTGCCACTTCTTGCAGGCCACGATCATCAGCTCGCGCTCGCGCCCGAGGGTCGATTCCGTCTCCCAGAACCGCGGCGCGTAGCGGCGCCCTTTGCGGCCCCGGTCGACGAGGAACGAGAACAGCCGCCGCCCTTCGTTCGAGATCGTGAACCTCGTCCCGGTCGAGGCATAGAGATCGCCCAGACGCTGCTTCAGTTCGGTCGCCTCGGGGCTGATCTTTCGCGCGAACAGGAAATCCTGCGCCAGCAGCAGGTCGTAGTGATCGTTGTAGAAGCTCGTGGGCATCCCGTAGTCGGAAAAGATCAGAAAGGTCAGCGTGCGCGACCGGATCTCCCGCCCCGGCACCAGGTGCCGCACGAGGGTCTGAAAGAACGTCTCGTCCGGGATCCACGTGCTGGCGAAGAACCGCATCACGTCGCGCCGGGCCCGGGTGAAATCCAGCACCCACTCCACGGTGCGACGACGCAGGCACCACCACTGGCTGCCGATCATCATCTGCAGGTCGCCCGGAATCTCGCGCCGCAGCCCCAGCCGCCGCTGCCAGTCAAGCGCAGCGTAGAACAGCCGTTTCTGCGTGCGCTCGTTGAAGTAGTGGCGGTAGATCAGCCGCTCTTCCTTGATCCCGGTCTTGATCCAGTCGCTGTCGAAGAAATCGAAGCTCTCGATGTAATCCACGTCCTCGGCATCGAGGAAGGCATGCGCGTATTCCGCCGACTTGATCGCCATGCAGTCGCCCGACAGCATGTAGAAATGCGTGGCCCGCGGAAAGGCCGTGACCGCGGCCTCGACCGCCTGAAGCGTCGCGTCGACCAGGCTCCACCCGCCCCAGCCGCACCTGATCCTGCGGCGGGCAAAGGTGACGCTGGGATTGTCGGCCAGCGCGGCGCGGATGCGCGCATAGTCCGCCCTCCGGGCCCGCGCGTCGAAGTGGATCGCGATGCAGTCGCCCGCGGCCGTCAGCCGCCGCGCCTGCAGGATGATCGCCTCGGGGTCCTTGTGGCACAGAAGGATAAAGGCAATTTTCGCCATGGGCCCTTTTGCAATAGTCTCGATCTGTCTTCAGCCGATCCCCTCCCTTAGCGCGAAGACCCATTGTGTTGACAGTCCTTGTTTGGTCTTTTCATCACACCGGCAATCGCACGGGCGCCACACCCCGGCACGAGGAGGAGACAGGCAGGACCATGGGCTTTCCCGGCACCTGGATGACCGAAAGTGAAAGCATGGTGTATCGGGTCGTCCCGAAATGCGCCTGCTCGACCATCGGCCAGATCATGTATTACTCTGACCACGGCGCATTCTTCGACGGCGACATCCACGATGCGACCTCGGGCCTGCACAAGTGGGGGATCGACAGCAGCCAGGCCGCGATCACCGCCAATGTCGCGGCACATCGCTCCTACGCCTTCACCTGCGTGCGCAATCCCTACACCCGGGTGCTGTCGTCGTTCTTCGACAAGATCTGCGGCATCCAGCGCAACGGGCGGCGCTACCGCGGCAACCTCGTCCCGCTCTTGATCCAGAAATACGGGATCGAGGTCGGCGGCGAGGACGGCAAGCAGGAATTCGACCAGATCACCTCGTTCCGCCGGTTCCTGCTGTTCGTGCGGGACACCATCCGGTTCCGCAAGCCGATGGACCCCGATATCCATTGGTCGGCGATGTCGGGCCATGTCTCGACCTTCATCGTCAACGGCGGGCACTACGACCGGATCATCTGGACCGAGGATTTCAACGCCGGGATGCAATCCGTGCTGGACGCCGTCGAGACGCCGCACCGCGTCGACCTCGACGCGATCCCGCGGTTCAACGAAAGCGAGGGCCACGGGCCGAAGCGCGCGCACCCGGTCGAGGACTATTTCGACGACCTGTCGATGCACCTGATGTACGAGGTCTTCAAGAAGGACTTTCGCCTGTTCCGCTACGACTTCGAAAACCCGGGCAACAAGATGCCAAAGGGCGAAATCGACCTGGACGAGGTGCACGCGAAGCTGGGCGACTGACCGCGCGTCGACACCGGCCACCCGGGCCAGTGCGTCATGACCCCACGCGCCATCGGCAGGTGCCATGAAAAAGGGGGCCGCGGCCCCCTTTCCTGACGTCAGTGCCCCGGCGTGCGGGTCAGATCAGGCCCAGCTCGCGGAACACCGCCGCCATGTCGCGTTCGGGGCGCGGGCCGATATGGCCGATGACCTCGGCCGCTGCCGCCACGCCCATACGCCCGCAGGTGTCGAGCGGCAGGTCGCGCGCGTAGCCGAAAAGAAACCCGGCCGCGAACTGGTCGCCCGCGCCGGTGGCATCGACGGGCACCACCGTCTCGACCGGGATCTCGGCCCTCTCGTCCCCGCGGCGCAGCCACACCGGATCGCCCGAGCGGGTGCAGACCACGGTGCCGCAGACCTGGGCCGCGCGGTCGACCGCCTCGTTCAGATCTTCGGTCTCGTAAAGCGTCTTCCACTCGGCGGCATTGCCGATGACGAAATCCATCTCGTCGGCGATGAGGCGCTGGAAATCGGCGCGGTGCCGGTCGGCGCAGAACGGATCGCTGAGCGTGATGCCAGCCAGCCCGCCCGCGGCGCGCATGGCGCGCGCGGCCTCGGCAAAGGCGGTCTTTCCGTCATCCTTGTCGAACAGGTATCCTTCCAGGAAAAGGATCCCGCCACCGGCAAAGATCGCGTCGGGCACGTCGCCGCTGTTCAGGTCCGCGCCCGCGCCCAGGTAGGTATTCATCGACCGCTCGCCGTCGGGCGACACGAAGATCATGCAGCGCGAGGTCGGTGCCTGCGCATCCGCGACCGGCGGGTTCGGAAAGGCCGTACCCGCCTGCTCCATGTCCGTGGCATAGGACCGGCCCAGCGCATCGTCGCGCACCTTGCCGATAAAGGCCGTGGACAGGCCCAGGCGCCCCAGCCCCGCCATGGTGTTGGCGACCGACCCGCCCGCGGTCTGGGTGCGCACATCCATCGCGGCATAGAGCATCTCGGCCCGCTCGCGTTCGACGAGCTGCATGATCCCCTTCTCGATCCCCATGTGATCGAGGAAATTGTCGTCGGCGGGGGCAATCACGTCGACGATGGCGTTGCCGATGCCGATGACGTCATAGCTCATGTGGTCTTGTCCTCGTATGCGCAGAGGTCTGATATGAGACAGGCCTTGCATTTCGGTTTACGCGCCACGCAGATGTATCGCCCGTGCAGGATCAGCCAGTGATGGGCGTGGCGCTGGAATTCGGCCGGCACGTGATCCTCGATCGCGCGCTCGACGGCGACGGGGTCCTTGCCCGGCGCGATGCCGGTGCGGTTGCCGACCCGAAGGATATGCGTGTCAACGGCCTGTGCCGGGTGCCCCCACCACATGTTAAGCACGACATTCGCCGTCTTGCGCCCCACCCCGGGCAGCGCCTCGAGGGCAGCGCGCGACGACGGCACCTCGCCGCCATGTTCCTCGACCAGGATGCGCGACATGCGGATCACGTTCCTGGCCTTGTTGCGGTAAAGCCCGATCGACTTGATATACCCGGTCAGACCCTCTTCGCCGAGGTCGAGCATCTTCTGCGGCGTGTCGGCCACGGGAAACAGCGGCCCGGTGGCCTTGTTCACGCCCGCGTCGGTCGCCTGCGCCGACAGCGCGACGGCGACCAGAAGGGTGAAGGCATTGAGGTGATGCAGCTCGCCCTTGGGTTCGGGCTCGGACGCCTCGAACCGGGTGAAGATCTCCTTGACCGTCTGATAGGGAAGCTGTCGCGCCATGGCCGCGAGGTATGACGCCTTCGCGCGGCGCGGGCAAGCCATCGGCGCCCCGCCCGCGGGCGGGGCCGCGCCCCATTCGCGCAAGATCCGGGTCGCGCGGGGCGGTGCGGACCGCTAGCCTGAAACGACACCGCCACCGGAGCCCAGCGATGACCGACGCCCTGCCATCCCCGCGGACACGGCCCGACACCGGGGCCGAGCCCCTGCCCGAGCGCCAGCAGGTCCCGCCTGCCCGTGATGAGGCCCCCGCCTCTGCCCCGGAACCGGAGATACCGGCCCCAGCCACCTCTGCCGCGCAGGAGGCGGGCTATCACTGGCAGCTGATGCGGCGCGCCATAGACCGGCTGGACGCGGCCGACGGCGGGCGCCTGTCGCTCGATCAGATCGCGGCCGAGATGCACCTGTCGCCCGCGCATTTCCAGCGGGTCTTCACCCGCTTCGCCGGCGTCTCGCCCAAGCGCTACCAGCAGTATCTGGCACTGGGGCACGCGCGGCGCCTGCTGACCGACCGGTTCACCACGCTCGACACCGCGGCGGCGGTGGGGCTGTCGGGATCGTCGCGTCTGCACGACCTTTTCGTCACGTGGGAGGCGATGAGCCCCGGCGACTATGCCCGCCGCGGCACCGGCCGCACGATCCACTGGGGCCGCTTCGACAGCCCCTTCGGCGGCATGCTGGTGATGACGACCGAGCGTGGCATCTGCGGGTTGGCCTTCACCGACGAAACGGGGGAGGAGGCCGCCTTTGCCGACCTCGCCGCCCGCTGGCCCGGCGCGACTTTCATAGCCGACCCCGGCGCCGTGGCCCCCGTGGCCGCGCGCGTTCTGGGGCCGCGCGGCACGGCGTTTCGGCAACCGGATGGCGAGGAGGCATCGGACGCCGGTACGGGTACCCAACGGCAGGACGCGCCGCTGCGGCTGCATGTCGCCGGTGCGCCGTTCCAGATCAAGGTGTGGGAGGCGCTGATGCGGATCCCCTCGGGGCGGGTGACGACCTACGGCGAAATCGCCCGCGCCATCGGCAGCCCGCGCGCGGTGCGCGCCGTGGGCACGGCGGTGGGCCGTAACCCGGTCAGCTGGCTGATCCCCTGCCACCGCGCGCTGCGCAAGTCCGGGGGCTTGGGTGGCTATCACTGGGGTCTGCCAGTCAAGCGGGTGCTGCTGGCGCAGGAGTCCGCCGAAACCGGGCTATGACGCTCCGGTTTCGCGAATGTGATGGCGCGTTTTCGCCGATCCCGCGTTTCCCTTCGCACCTGACCGCAAGATCGCTTAATAACCGCGGCGGAGATGTGCGACAGTTATGGAAGACGAGGACACAATGATCGCATCTAAAGGGACACTTATCCTGGCACTGGCCGGCGGCCTGA
Source organism: Mesobaculum littorinae (assembly GCF_004011175.1). Taxonomy (GTDB): domain Bacteria; phylum Pseudomonadota; class Alphaproteobacteria; order Rhodobacterales; family Rhodobacteraceae; genus Tranquillimonas; species Tranquillimonas littorinae. Next base: position 82,452 of record NZ_RQXX01000006.1, read on the forward strand.
CTCTGGCCGGTTGCGATACGTCGCAATACACCGTGGGCGGCGAGCGCGAGCGCACGGCGCAGGGCGCCCTTGGTGGCGCCGTCGTCGGCGGCATCCTGGGCGCGGCGACGGATGGCGGCAGCTCGAAGCGCAAGAACGCGGCGATCGGCGCCGCTCTGGGCGCGGCCGCCGGTGCCGCCATCGGCAACCAGCTGGACCAGCAGGCCAAGGAACTGCGCGGCGGCTTCTCGAACGGGGCCATCGACGTCGTCAACACCGGCTCGCAGCTGATCGTGCGCATGCCGCAGGACATCCTGTTCGCCACCGACAGCGCCGCTGTCGCGGGCGGTCTGCAATCCGACCTGCGGGTTCTCGCCTCGAACCTCAACCGCTACCCGAATTCGACGGTTCAGGTCGTGGGCCACACCGACAACACCGGTTCGGCCGCCTATAACCAGGACCTGTCGGAGCGCCGCGCGCAATCCGTCGCCTCGATCCTGCGGGCGAACGGCGTGTCGTCCTACCGGGTCAGCGCAATCGGCCGTGGCGAGGATGCGCCCATCGCGTCGAACCTGACGCCCGATGGCCGCGCGCAAAACCGCCGCGTCGACATCGTGATCCAGCCCACCACCAACTGATCCTTTCCGATCAGGTGAGCCGGGGTCACCCGGGCGACACGAGGACAAGGCCGGGCACAGCGCCCGGCCTTTTTCGTTCCGCCGGCTGGACCGAGGCGCGCCGCTTGCAGGCCGCCGCTGCCATGCCAAGGCCGCGGGTGACCCGTTGCCCGCCGCGGTTCTCTTGCAAAAGCCCGTCCGCACCGGTCCGCGGGCCATTCCACCGGCCCCGCCCTTCAAGCCCGGGCGGAGAGAATCCGATCGGCCATCAGCGCCGCAGCCGTGCGGTTGTCGACGCCAAGCTTCTGGAACACCTGTTCCAGGTGCTTGTTCACCGTCCGCGCGCTCAGCGTCAGGATCTCGGCAATGTCGCGGTTGGCCTTGCCCTGCGCCAGCCAGACCAGCACCTCGGCCTCGCGCGTGGTCAGGGCGAAACGCTCGGTCAGCCGATCGATCGGCGCGCGGGCATCGGCGGCGTCGATCCGAACCAGCAAATGGCCCTCGCCCGTCCGGCCGGTATAGCGCATCGCTGCATCCCCGAGCTCGAAGATCGGGGCGGACGAGACCGCCATTTCCCGCAGGCCGGCGATCCAGCGCAACAGCGCCGCCCCCGCCAGCCGCCCGTCCGCGCCAAGCGCCCGCACCCGCTCCAGCCGTTCCAAGGCCTTGGGCGAGGCCCATGCCAGCGTGCCGTCGGGCGCGGCGGCCAAAACCGAACGGTCCTGCGTATCGAAGGCCGCGCGCAGGTCGCGCACCTGCCGGGCGTTCAGGATATGCGTCGTGACCCGGGCGATCAGCTCGTCGACCCTGACCGGCTTGGTCACGTAATCCACGCCGCCCGCGGCCAGCCCGCGGCGCAGGTCATCGGACCCGCTGAGACCGGTCATGAAGATGATCGGCGCCTCGGTCATCACCGGCGCGGATTTCATCCGGCGACAGGTCTCGAACCCGTCCAGCCCGGGCATCACCGCATCCAGCAGGATCACGTCGGGATCGATCCGGCCCAGCAATTCCAGTGCGCGCAGCCCGTCGCGGGCCACCAGCACGGTGGTGCCGCTGTCCTCAAGCGCGGAGGTCACCATCCCGACCGATCCGGGATCGTCGTCGACGATCAGCGCGACCGAGGCGATGCGGGCGTCGGGCGCGGTCATGCGTGCATCCATCTGACAAGGGCCTCCTCGATCGCGGGAAGGTCATAGGCGTTGAGCAGGCCACGCAGCTCGGCCACCTCGGACGGCACCGGGCCTGCGCCGGCCAGCCCCGTCTCGATCCGGTCGAGCTGTTGCGACAGGCCGCGGGCGTGACCGATGCGGGCGCTGGACAGAAGCGACTCCAGCTCGGCCGGGGTGAAGGGCGGCGCGCCTGTCGCGACAGGGCCCGGGGGGATCGCCGCAGCGGCCGGCGCGCCCGGGGCGGGACAAGTCAGGGCGCCCGTGCCGGCCCGAGGCACGGCATCTGGGGTCGGCTCGCCTTCGTAAAGCAGGTCGACCCGCAGCAGCGCCGCGATGGTTTCAAGCATGTCCGTCAGGGTATAGGGCTTCACCAGGAACGCATCGTGCACCGACACGTCGCCCAGGGTACCTGTCGCCTCTCTCGCATGTCCGGTGCAGACAAGGATTGGCGTCGTACCGTGCCCGTGAAGTCGCAGGTAGCGGGCAAGGGACCAGCCGTCCTCGCCCGGCATGTCGATGTCCAGCACGAAGAGGTCGGGCGCCAGGTCGTCCAGCAAGGCCCGCGCGACCGTGGCATCCGCGGCGCTGACTACGTTGAAGCCCAGAGGGCGGAAGAAGCTGTCGAAGAGCGACAGGTGATGCGGATCGTCATCGACGATCATCAGCGTGCGCCGCCGCCCGGCATAGCCGGTCGCGCGGACATCGCCCTCGAGATCGGCCTGCCGCCCCGGCCGCGCGGCATGGTCGGGCACCGAAGGCAGCATCAGCCGCACGCGAAAGGTGCTGCCCTGCCCCGGCGTGCTTTCCGCCACGATCTCGCCCCCCAGGATATCGACGAGCAGCTTGGTGATCGTCAGACCCAGGCCCGAGCCTCCGGGATGCGTGTTCCCGGCCCGTTCGAAGGGGCGCCAGATCCGCTCCATCTGTTCCGGGGCGATGCCCTGCCCCGTATCCGTGATGGTGATCGTCGCGACCTCGTTGCGGTAGCTGAAGGCCAGCGACACGGCGCCCCGCGCGGTATAGCGCACCGCGTTCGTCATCAGGTTGATGAAGATCTGGCGCAGCCGCTTTTCATCCGACATCACCCAGACCGGCAGCGTGCCGCTGGTGGTGATGGTCAGACGCAGCCCCTTGGCCCGGGCCTGTTCGCGAAAGAGCGCGCCGACTTGGTTCAGGAACCCCGGCAGGTTGATCCGGTCGCGCGCGATCTCGATCTGCCCGACCTCGATCTTCGAGATGTCGAGCAGCCCCTCGATCAGCCCCGCCAGGTGCTCGGACGACCGGCGGATCGTGCTTACAGCCTCGCGCCGCCGTGCCGGGATGCCGGGATCGGCCTCGATGATCTGGGAAAACCCGAAGATCGCGTTCAGCGGCGTCCGGATTTCGTGGCTGAGCCCGGCAAGATAGCGCGTCTTGGCCAGGTTGGCGGATTCGGCCTTGTCCTTGGCCTCCTGCAGGGCCGCATCCGTGCGCTTGTGGGCGCGGATTTCCTGCAGCAGGCGCGAGGTCTGGCGATCCGCTTCGGCCAGGGCGTTCTTCCGGCTTTCGCCGATCAGGATCACCATCCATGTGACCACGCCCGTCACCACCACCACGACGCAGAAGATCGTGGCGAGGATCGCGCCGTAGGTCTCGGCCCCGCGCATCCGGTAGAGCGAGGTCAGCACCAGCGCGGCCACCGCGACCAGCCCGCCGAAGGTCGCGGCGAAGATCCCGCCGCGCGAGGTCAGGAACCGCGCCAGCGCGGCCGGCGCCGCCATCTCGACCAGCCGGCGGATCGTCGTCGTCGCGCGGCCGTGCGGCTTGCACCTGTCGCCGCAGCCCCCTTCGAGAGAGCAGCACAGCGAACAGATCTGCCCGTCGATGAAGGGACAGCGCGCCATGTCCGGCGCCTCGAACCCGTAGCCGCAGGTGTCGCAGATATGGGTGCCCGCCGCGAAGGGCTCGGGGGGACGGGCGATGTAGAACCGCCCCCCCGTGGCCCAGGCAATGAGCGGCGCCAGCAGCATCGCCGCCCCCAGCGACACGAAGGGCGCCAGCGCCTGCGCCGTCTGTCCCAGCACCCCGCTGTTGGCGGTCAGCCCGGCGACGACGGCGCCCCCCATCGCGCCCAGCCCCACGGGGTTAAGGTCGTAAAGATGGGCGCGCCGGAACTCGATCCCCGGGGGGCTGAGGCCAAGCGACTTATTGATGACCAGATCGGCGACCAGCGCGCCGATCCAGGCCAAAGCCACGTTCGAATACAGGCTGAGCGTCGCCTCGATCGCGCCGAAGACGCCGAACTGCATCAGCAGGAAGGCGATGGCGACGTTGAAGACCAGCCAGACCACCCGTCCGGGATGCGCATGGGTCAGCCGCGAGAAGAAGTTCGACCAGGCGATCGAGCCCGCATAGGCGTTGGTCACGTTGATCTTGAGCTGGCAGAGCACCACGAAGATCCCCGTCAGCGCAAGAGCCAGCCCCGGATGGCCCACCGTCGCCTCGAAGGCCACGAAGTAAAGATGCGCCGGGTCGGTCAGGTCGCCCACCCCCGTCCCCGCGGCCAGCGCCAGCACCGTCAGGAAGGACCCCGCCAGCATCTTGAGCGCGCCGAGGACCGCCCATCCCGGCCCCGCCGCCAGCACCGCCGCCCACCAGCCCAGCCGCGCGCGCCGGGTTTCGGGCCGCGGAAGGAAGCGCAGGAAATCGACCTGCTCGCCGATCTGCGCAACCATCGAGAACGCCACCGCCGATGCGGCGCCGAAGGACAGGATCGTCAGCGACCTGTTGCCGTCGAAGCCGCGAAACTCGGTCCAGCCGGTCTCGACCGGCCCCAGCACCGCCATCAGCACGAAGGGCACGAGGTTCAGCGCGATCCAAGGCGCCTGCGTCCACGCCTGCAGCTTCGATATCCGGGCAAAGCCATGCGCCACGAGGGGGATCACCACCACCGCCGAAGCGATGTAGCCCGCCCAGAGCGGGACGCCGAAACAGAATTGCAGCGCAAGCGAAAGGATCGCCGCCTCGAGCGCGAAGAAGATGAAGGTGAAGGTCGCGTAGATCAGCGACGTGAGGGTCGAGCCCAGGTAGCCGAAGCCCGCCCCCCGCGTCAGAAGGTCGATATCCACGCCGTAGCGCGCCGCGTAGTAGGCGATGGGCAGGCCCGTCAGGAACAGGATCGCGCAGACCGCGAGGATCGCCGTGACCGCGGTCTCCACCCCGAAGCTGAGCGTCAGCGCCGCGCCGATCGCCTCGAGCGCGAGGAACGAGATCGAGCCGAGCGCCGCGTTCGCAACCCATGCCGCCGACCAGCGGCGGGCGCGGTGCGCGGTGAACCGCAGCGCGAAATCCTCCATCGTCTCGTCCGCGACGAGGCGGTTGTATTCCCGCTTCGCCGGCGTCGCCTGCAGCAGGGCGTTCATGCCGCCGCCTCTTGCACACGGGCGGTGCGCAGGGCTGCGCACACTTGGGCGCACGGGGGATCGAGCGGGCGAAACTGCGGGTCCATGGCCCTTGGATACGGGGAAATTCTGCGCATGCGAATACGTCATTCGACGTATTCCGCGCTGCAGCATCGCAGGTCAGCCTGACATCGACCCCTTCCCGCAGCAGACGAGGATAACATGGCTGACGACAAAAAGGTTCCCCACCCCACAATTTCGCGCCGGGCGATCCTGGCCGGGGGCGTCGCGATGTCGGCGTCGCTGTTCTTGCCCAAGGGCCTGCGCGCGCAGGATTTTCCGACCGACCAGGTGAACACCACCGGGCTGGCCGTGACCGATGACACCGTCCAGGTGGGCATCCTGCATTCGATCACCGGCACGATGGCGATCTCGGAAACCGGCTCGGTCCAGGCCGAGAAGCTGGCGATCGAGCAGATCAACGCCCAGGGCGGCGTCCTGGGGCGCAAGATCGAGACGATCCAGGAGGACGGCGCGTCGGACTGGCCGACCTTTGCCGAGAAGGCGCGCAAGCTTCTGGTCAACGACAAGGTCGCCAGCGTCATGGGCTGCTGGACCTCGGCCAGCCGCAAGGCGGTGCTGCCGGTGTTCGAGCAGAACAACGGGTTCCTCTACTACCCGACCTTCTACGAAGGCCTCGAGGAAAGCCCCAACGTCATCTATACCGGACAGGAGGCGACGCAGCAGATCATCGCCGGGCTCGACTGGGTGGCGCGCGAAAAGGGCGCCAAGTCCTTCTACCTGCTGGGGTCGGACTACATCTGGCCGCGCACCTCGAACAAAATCGCGCGCAAGCATATCGAGGACAAGCTTGGCGGCAGCGTGGTGGGGGAAGAGTACTACCCGCTGGGCCATACCCAGTTCAACTCGGTCATCAACAAGATCCGGCTGAAGAAGCCCGACGTGATCTACGCCATCGTCGTCGGCGGATCCAACGTGGCCTTCTACAAGCAGCTCAAGGCCGCCGGCATCGACATGACCGAGGAAAGCCCGCTGCTGCTGACCATCTCGGTCACCGAGGACGAGATCCGCGGCATCGGTGGCGAGAACATCGAAGGCGCCTATGCCTGCATGAAGTATTTCCAGTCGATCGAGAACGAGAACAACCAGGAATTCGTCGCCGCCTTCAAGGACGCCTATGGCGACGACATGGTGATCGGCGACGTCACCCAGGCGGCCTATCTGGGCCCGTGGCTGTGGAAGGCCGCGGTCGAGGCGGCCGGCTCCTTCGACGTCGACAAGGTGCGCGAGGCAAGCCCGGGGATCGAACTGACCTCGGCGCCCGAGGGCTACGTGAAGATCCACAAGAACCATCACCTCTGGTCCAAGACCCGCGTCGGCCATGCCAAGGCCGACGGCCAGTACGAGGTTGTGTTCGAGACCGACGACCTGGTCGAGCCCAACCCCTTCCCCGAAGGCTATCAGTAAGCCCGCGGCCGGGGGCGGCCCGCGAAGGGCCGCCCCACCGTCTTTCTTCCAACCCAATGGGGAGTGCTGCCGATGTTCTCGGGGTATTCGATGTCGGAGCTCGGCGCGATCTTCGCGATGCAGGGCTTTGCCGGGCTGATCCTGTTTTCGGTCTTCGTGCTGATGGCGCTGGGTCTGGCGATCATCTTCGGCCAGATGGGCGTGATCAACATGGCCCACGGCGAATTCATGATCCTCGGGGCCTATGTCACCTACCTGGTGTCCAACCTCTTCGCCGCCTACGCGCCGGGGCTCTTCGGGGCGTATTTCTTCGTCGCCATGATCCTCGCCTTCTGCGCCTCGGGCCTTCTGGGCATGGCGATGGAGTGGGCGATCATCCGGCACCTCTACAAGCGCCCGCTCGACACGCTGCTGGCGACATGGGGGCTTAGCCTGATCCTGCAGCAGACCTATCGCTCGGTCTTCGGTGCGCGCGAGGTCGGCGTGACCATCCCCGACTGGATGATGGGATCGCTTCCCGTCACCGACCTGATCGAGGTGCCGATCAACGGGCTTTTCGTGATGGTTCTGGCGCTGGCGATCTCGGCCGCGGTCTACATCATGATGTTCCGCTCGGGCTGGGGCCGGCAGGTGCGCGCGGTGACGCAGAACCGCACCATGGCGGGCGCCGTGGGCATCGACACGGAACGCACCGACCGGCTGACCTTCGGCATCGGCTGCGGCGTGGCGGGCATCGCCGGCGCGGCCTTCACCATGATCGGCTCGACCGGGCCGACCTCGGGGCAGGCCTATATCGTCGACACCTTCCTCGTCGTGGTCTTCGGCGGCGCGGCCAGTCTTCTGGGTACCATCGCCTCGGCCTTCTCGATCAGCCAGGCGCAGTCGATCCTCGAATTCTTTCTCTCGGGCTCAATGGCCAAGGTCATCACGCTGCTGGCCGTGGTCGGCATCCTGATGCTGCGTCCGCAGGGTCTTTTCGCCATGAAGCTTCGCAAGTGAGGGCCCCGGACATGACCCGCTCTTCCCTTTTCAGGCGTGACGAGGCCGCGGGCCTCGCCATCCTCGCACTGATCCTCTTCGTCGTCTTCCCGCTGATGCTGGACGATTTCCGCCTGAACCTCTTCGGCAAGTACCTCACCTACGCCTTCGTGGCGATCGGGTTGGTGCTGTGCTGGGGCGCGGGCGGGATCCTGAGCCTTGGACAAGGCGTGTTCTTCGGGCTGGGGGGCTATTGCATGGCGATGTTCCTCAAGCTCGAGGCCTCGACGCCCGAGGCGACGGCGATCCAGTCCACCCCGGGCATCCCGGACTTCATGGACTGGAACCAGATCACCGCCCTGCCGCTCTGGTGGGAGCCGTTCCACAACTTCGGTTTCACCCTTCTCGCCATCCTCGCGGTGCCTGCCCTCTTTGCCTTCGTCATCGGCTTCGCGATGTTCCGCCGCCGGGTGGGCGGCGTCTACTTCGCCATCATCACCCAGGCCATCGCGGCCATCGCCACGATCCTGATCATCGGCCAGCAGGGCTATACCGGCGGCGTCAACGGCATCACCGACCTGCGCACCCTGCTGGGCTGGGACATCCGCCCCGACAGCGCCAAGGTCGCGCTCTACTTCGTCAACGCGGTCCTGATCTTCGTCTGCCTTTTCGTCGCGATGGCGATCCGCAAGTCCAAGTTCGGGCGCGTGCTGGTGGCGATGCGCGACGCCGAGGACCGGGTGCGGTTCTCGGGCTACGACGTCGCCAGCTTCAAGATCTTCGTCTTCTGCGTCGGCGCGATGATGGCGTCGATCGGCGGGGCGATGTTCACCCTGCAGGTCGGTTTCATGTCGCCCACCATCGTGGGCATCGTGCCCTCGATCGAAATGGTGATCTTCTGCGCCGTGGGCGGGCGGCATTCGCTTCTGGGCGCGGTCTACGGCGCGCTTCTGGTGAACTGGGCCAAGACCACCTTTTCCGAAAGCTTCCCCGAACTCTGGCTCTTCGGTCTGGGCGCGCTCTTCATCGCGGTCGTCATGGCCTTTCCCAACGGCCTGGCCGGGCTTTTCGACGACTACGTCAAGCCGCGCCTTGCCTGGCCCGGCCGGGGCCGCCGCGCCCGGGCCGACAATCCCCAACCCGCGGAGTGACAGGCGATGGCCCAGAACAATCCCAACTTCATCCTGATGGTCGAGGATCTCACCGTGTCCTTCGACGGGTTCAAGGCGGTCGACAACCTCAGCTTCTACGTCGAGCCGAACGAATGCCGGGTCATCATCGGCCCCAACGGCGCGGGCAAGACCACCGTGCTGGACCTGATCTGCGGGCGCACCCGCGCCACCTCGGGCTCGATCGGGTTCAAGGGGCAGGAGCTGACCCGGATGCGCGAGGACAAGATCGTGCATTCCGGCGTCGGGCGAAAATTCCAGACGCCCTCGGTCTACGAGGATCTGACCGTCTTCGAGAACCTCGAAATCTCCTATCCCCGCGGGCATTCGGTCTTCGGCGCGCTGGCCTTCAAGCGCGACGCCGGGGTCACCGCCCGGATCGAGGAGATCGCCGAGACGATCTTTCTGTCCGAGATGCTGCAGTCCCGCGCCGCGATCCTGAGCCACGGCCAGAAGCAGTGGCTGGAGATCGGCATGCTGCTGATCCAGGACCCCGAGCTGATGATGCTGGACGAACCAGTGGCCGGCATGTCCGTCGCCGAGCGACGCAAGACCGCCGAGCTTTTGAACCGGATCATCCAGGACCGGTCGGTCATCGTGATCGAACACGACATGGGATTCGTCGCCGATATCGCGACCCGCGTCACCGTGATGCACCAGGGCAAGCGCCTGTCCGAGGGGTCGATGGCCCATGTGCAGGCCGACCCCAAGGTCGTCGAAGTCTATCTGGGCCACTGAGGAACACGCCATGCTGAGCATCCAGAACCTGTCGTCGGGCTACGGCGAATCCGAGGTGGTGCACGGGCTGAACCTTGCCGTGCCCAAGGGCGAGATCGTCGCCATCATGGGCCGAAACGGCATGGGAAAAACCACGCTGATGAAGTCGCTCATGGGGATCGTGCCCGCGACCGGCGGCACCATCACCGTCGACGGGCGGCAGGTGTCGGGGCTTAAATCGCACGCCCGCGTCGCCGGGGGCCTCGCCTACGTGCCGCAGGGGCGCCAGATCTTTTCGGCGATGACGGTCGAAGAGAACGTCGAGACCGGGCTGTCCGTCACCGGCAAGCGCAGCGTGCCCGCCGACATCTACGAGCTTTTCCCGGTGCTGGTCGAGATGAAGCACCGCCGCGGCGGCAACCTGTCGGGCGGACAACAACAACAGCTGGCCATCGCCCGGGCGTTGGCCTCGGACCCCAAGGTGCTGCTGCTGGACGAACCGACCGAGGGCATCCAGCCGTCGATCATCCGCGAGATGGCGCGCACCCTGCGTCGCATCCGCGACCAGCGCGGGCTGACCATCGTGGTGTCCGAGCAGGTCCTGAGTTTTGCGCTGGACGTCGCCGACCGGGTGCTGGTGCTCGAGAAGGGCGCGCTGGTCCACGACAGCCCCCGCGCTGGCATCGATGAGGCGCATGTCTCGAAATTCCTCTCCGTCTGACCAAGAAGAAAGGAGGCCATGATGGCCGATACGCTGATCTCGGTGAACCTGAGCGAAAGCCCCCACACCAACGAAGCGGTGCATAACCGCTGGCACTGCGACATCCCGATGGCGTGCTGGGTCGAGCCGGGCGACGACTTCAAGGTCGAGACCTACGACTGGACCGGCGGCCAGATCGCCAACGACGACGATGCCGCCGACGTGCGCGACGTCGAGCTCGAGCAGGTGCACTATCTCTCCGGCCCCATCGGCGTAAAGGGCGCCGAGCCGGGCGACCTGCTGGTGGTCGACATCCTCGACATCGGCGCCAAGGAAGAGATGAACTGGGGCTTCAACGGCTTCTTTTCCAAGAAGAACGGCGGCGGCTTCCTGACCGATCACTTCCCCCAGGCGCAAAAGTCGATCTGGGATTTCGACGGGATGTTCACCAAGTCCCGCCACGTGCCGGGGGTGAAATATGCGGGTCTGATTCATCCCGGCCTGATCGGCTGCCTGCCCGACCGCAAGATGCTGGACACCTGGAACACCCGCGAAAAGGCGCTGGTCGACACCGACCCGCACCGCGTGCCCGAATTGGCCACCCTGCCCAACACGCAGTCGGCGCACATGGGCAAGATGACGGGCGACGCGCGCGATGCCGCCGCCGCCGAGGCCGCGCGCACCGTCCCGCCGCGAGAACATGGCGGCAACTGCGACATCAAGGATCTCAGCCGCGGGTCCAAGATCTACTTCCCCGTCTATGTCGACGGCGCGGGCCTTTCGATGGGCGACCTGCACTTCAGCCAGGGCGACGGCGAAATCACCTTCTGCGGCGCGATCGAAATGGCGGGGTGGCTGCACATCCGGGTCAGCCTGATCAAGGGCGGGATGGAGAAATACGCCATCAAGAACCCGATCTTCCGCCCGTCGCCCATCGTGCCGAAATACGACGACTTCCTGATCTTCGAAGGCATCAGCGTCGATGAGGGCGGCAAGCAGCACTATCTCGATGTCCACATCGCCTATCGGCAGGCCTGCCTGAACGCGATCGAGTATCTCAAGAAGTTCGGCTATTCCGGCGCACAGGGCTACGCGATCCTCGGCACCGCGCCGGTGCAGGGGCATATTTCGGGCGTCGTGGACATCCCCAATGCCTGTGCCACGCTGTGGCTGCCCACCGACATCTTCGAAGGTGGCGCAAACCTCATGCCCTCGCCCGAGGGTCCGACCCGGCTGGTCGACGGCTCGGTCGATATCCCGCTGGCGGCCGACCTCTGACACCTGACGCTCAGACGCGGGGGCCGCTGCCCGAGGGCGCGGCCCCTCCCCTTCCCTAAGACGACGCCCCGAGGACAGCCCGAATGCCAATCTACGACTACGCCTGCCCAGACTGCGGCCCGTTCGAGGCTTTCGCCCCGATGTCGGCCTTTGCCGAGCCCTGCATCTGTCCGGTCTGCGCCACACAGGCGCCGCGGCAAATCCTGACCGCGCCGCGCATCGCCAACATGGACGGCGCGCGCCGCAACGCGCATGCCACCAACGAACGCAGCGCAGACAGCCCGAAGCGGCTGTCGAGCCATGGACCCAATTGCGGGTGCTGCGGCGGGGGGCGGAAGAAACCCAGCCGCACGATCCACCGGCCCGACGGCTCGAAATCCCTGGCCGGAACGCGGCCCTGGATGATCTCTCACTAAACGGGATTGCCCGGCGCTTCGCCCGTCACCGGGCCGAAAAAAAAGGCCCGCCCCGGATATCGGGACGGGCCTTTTCGTCGTCTCATGCCAACACGGGCGCGATCAGTGCAGGCGCGTCTCGACCGTTCCGATCGACTGGTCGATCATGTCCGACCCGCGCTTCTGGTCCATCTGCTTGGCCAGAACCTCGCCCGCGGCAGCCACCGCCACCTGAACGGCACGGTCGCGCACGCTGCGCACCGCCGCCGCCTCGGCCGAGGCGATCTGTTCGTCCGCGGCCTGAAGACGCCGGGCGATCGAGTCCTTCAGGTCGGCTTTCGCCGCCTCGGCCGATGCCCGGGCTTCGTCGCGCGCATGCGCCACGATGCGGTCGGCCTGCTCCTTCATCTCGGTCTGCTTGCGCTCGTACGAGGCCAGCAGCGTCTGCGCCTCTTCGCGAAGCGCCCGCGCCTCGTCGAGGTCCGAGCGGATGCCCGCGGCCCGACGGTCCAGCATCGCCATCAGCATCGACGGGACGCGGAAATACATCAGCACCGCGATGAAGACGATGAAGCCGATCAGCATCACGAAGTTCGTGTTGAGCATCGTGAAAAACGGCCCCGTCGCCGCCATGGCGGGCGCCGCCGACAGGGCGAGCCCCGCGGTAGATGCGATCAGACTGCGCTTCATGCCGCGCCTCCTTTCAGCCGGGCGTCCACCGCCTGGTCGACGGCGGCCTGGTCGGGCGTGCCGCCGAATGCCGTTACGATGGCCTCGGCGGTCTCTTTCGCAACCGTTTCGACATTCGTCATGGCGCTGGCCCGGATTTCACCGATGCGCGTCTCGGACTCCGCGGATTTCGCCGCGATTTCTTGGTCGGCTTCGGCGATGGCTGCGTCCAGTTCGCTCTGGATCTCGGCCTTGGCTTCCGCCGCGATGCGCTGGGCTTCGCTGCGGGCGTCGGCAAGCGCCTTGTTGTAGGAGGTTTCGGCCTCCTGCGCCTTCAGCTTCAGCTCTTCCGCCGCGGCCAGATCATTGGTGATCGTGCCCTGACGTTCGGCCAGGACCGCCGCGATACGCGGCAGGGCCACGCGCGACAGAACGTAGTAGATCGCGATCAACGCGATCAGCAGCCAGAAAATCTGGTTCGGGAAGGTCGAGAAGTCGAGCTGAGGAATCCCCGCCGACCCGTGCGCCGCATCGGCGCCGTGGCCTACGACTTCGCCGCCGTGCGTGACGGCGGCATCGGCGCCATGGCCCACGACCTCATGCGTTTCTTCTTCCATCGTCGTCCCCCTGACGCCGTTACCGGATCGCCGGACCGCGGATCACTCCGCGCTCCGGCAGATAGGTCCGATTGCGGATCAGACGGCGAACATCAGCAGGATCGCGACGAGGAACGAGAAGATCCCGAGCGCCTCGGCGAAAGCGATGCCGATGAACATCGTCGCGGTTTGGGCGGCGGCCGCCGAAGGGTTGCGCAGGGCACCCGAGAGGAAGTTGCCTGCGACGTTGCCCACACCGAGCGCCGAGATGCCGCAGCCGAGGCCGGCCAGGCCAGCACCGATGAATTGACCAACGTTCGCGATATCGCCTTCCATGTCCGTCTCTCCTTGAGTTTGGAATTGGCTGTGATTGAGGGTGATCTGCCTGCGCTTAGTGCGAGGGATGCAGAGCGTCCTTGAGGTAGACGCAGGTCAGGATCGTGAAGACATAGGCCTGGATGAAGGCCACGAGCAGTTCCAGCGCGTACATCGCAACGATGGCGAGGATCGGCAGGAACGAGGCGACGCCAAGGGCTGCGGCGAAGCCGGCAAAGACCTTCATTACCGCGTGGCCCGCCATCAGGTTGCCGGCCAGACGAATGGAGTGGCTGACGGGGCGCACGAAGTACGAGATGACCTCGATGAAGGCAAGCACCGGGCGCAGCACCAGCGGCGCCGAGGAGACCCAGAAGAGTTCGAGGAACTTGGCGCCGTTCTTGACGAAGCCCACGATGGTCACGGTCAGGAACACCGCCAGCGCCAGCACCGCGGTGACGGCGATGTGGCTCGTCGTGGTGAAGGCCGCCGGGATAAGGCCGACCATGTTGGCGACCACGATGAACATGAAGAGCGTCATGACATAGGGGAAGAACTTCAGGCCTTCCTTGCCGGCGACGTCCTCGAGCATCTTGTGCACGAACCCGTAGGCGAGCTCGGCCACCGACTGGGCCCGGCTGGGAACGACGGCGCGCCCACGCGAGCCCACGACCAGCAGAAGGATGACACCGACGACCGCGACCAGCATCCACAGCGTCACGTTCGTGGGGGTATACCAGGCGATGTCGCCATCACCGAAAAGCGGGGTGACCGCGAACTGGTCCATCGGGTGGATCGACAGCGTGGGGGTCTCGGGCCCGGTGAAGAGCACGGCGAGCACCAGAACGACCAGCGCCGCGATCAGCGCGAACTTGCCCGCGCCGTTGCCGCTATCGGTAGAAGAGCCCATGTTGTCCGCCACGTGTCAGTCCCTCTCGTCCCCTTCGGCACCCTGAGGTGCCGCGCTTCTGGCCGTCAGCTCGGCCGCGCTGCGCATCATCACCTTGATGCCCGCGGCAAAGCCCAGCATTATAAAAAGCACCAGAAAAATGGGCATGGTCCCGAAAAGGGTATCCAGCCCGTATCCGATGCCGAAGCCGATCAGCAGACCGGCCACAAGTTCGGTGACCATCCGCCAGGCAATTTCGCCCTGCGCATGGCCGCTTTCGCTCCGCTCGGGGGGCGCCTGTTGCGCTTGGGCCTTGGCGAGCCGCGCCTCAAGCGCATCCATACGCGCCCGGTCCGCATCCTCGGCCATGGCCGCCTACCCCTCTGGGAATGTCGGGCGGACCCTAGGCAGCGGGGCTCGCCAAGTCAAGCAAAGGCGGAACGGGGTTAGGGCCTTGATTTCACACCATCTTTTCTGCGTCAGCGGTATCGCCCTCAGCGGGTTGGCCGGCGATGGTACCCGGGCAAACTCAACCGCTAGGTTGACGATGGCCGGGGGCGCTGCCATCTGCCGATCATGGTTACCTCGCTCGACATGGTCTTCGCCGCCCTCGCCGACCCGACGCGGCGCGAAATCCTCGGCATGCTGCTCGAGGACGACATGGCCGTGAGTGACGTGGCCCAGCCCTTCGACATGTCGTTGGCGGCGATTTCGAAGCACCTCGCGATCCTCGCCGCCGCCGGGCTGATCTCGCGGGAAAAGCATGGGCGGATCAACTGGTGCAAGCTTGAACCTGACGGGCTCAAATCCGCGTCGGTCTGGATGCAGGGGTTCGGGCAGTTCGAGCCCGTGAACCTCGACGCCTTCGAGCGGTTCCTCGTGCGTGAATTGGCCGAGGCCGAAACACCCCCCGCCCAACCGGACTAGCCCCTCCTTGCTCCGGCGGCCAGTTCAGCCCATCGGCACAAACGAAAACGGCGGCCCCAAAGGACCGCCGTTTCGATAAACTTATTCCAATTTCGTGGATCAGCCCACGAGATTGATAATAGCCAGAACAATTACAACCAAACCAACAAGGTAGATGATGCCGTTCATGTCGGCCTCCGTATCATGTGCTTCGCATCATGAACGCGGCCGAACCGGACGGGTTCCGGCAGATCGGCGCGCGATGCAAATTCGCACCGCGCGCCAGTCCGGATCAGTCCAGGGCGTCGTCCGCACCGCCGCCACCGGTGGTGGTGGTCGTGGTGGTGGTGGTCGATTCGTCGTCGTCGTCACCCGCAAGCACGCCGACGATCACGGCAGCACCGGCCAGGGCGCCCAGGGTCGCGGCGTTGTTCAGGCGGCCGAAACCGGCCGAACCGGCGGGGCCGGTGGCGCCCGTCGCGGCGAAATCGTTGGGGTCGCAGTTCTGGAAGAACACTTCGACGCGGCGGTTCGCCTGGCTCGCGCCGGGAACGGCGACTTCGAGGTCGGATTCACCAAAGGCTTCGGTTTCGACGACCGAGATGCCGGTGCCCTGCGTGATGTAGTCACGCACGGTATCAACACGACGCTCCGACAGAGCCAGGTTGTAGCTGGCCGAACCGACGGCGTCGGAGTGGCCGGCCAGGTTCACCGTCGAGTTGGCGTAGTTCTGACGGATGACTTCGAGGATCTGTTGGTTCGTCGGCGAAACCGCGGCGCTGTTGAAGTCGAACGGCAGGACGATCAGGCAGGAATCCTGAGCCTGAGCGACGGAAGCGGTGCCGGTCATGGCAACAAAGCCGGCAAGAGCGGCGGAAGTGAGAGAGGGAAACTTCATGTGGGGGTCCTCACCAGGGTTGGAACATCACTTACATTTTTACGGCAAATGCTGCGTGGCAACAATCCGCATCATGAGACCGAGGTAAAGCGGTCATGCCAAAAGACATCCTTTTTTACCCTGTCATGGCCCCATGCGTAGCACGGTGGCAACATAGTCAGCGGTATATCGCCTATACCAGCATGCATCCCATCCTAAACGGCGACTTCGCGGGCCAGTTCCCTAACGGTAGCGCCCGTCTGCCGCTGTGGCGCTCGTGTGTCACTCGCGCGGTATAGGCGCCTCGCCTGCCCCGTAGCAGCCATCATCGTTCCATGTCTGCGCCGCGGCCTTCAGATGCGCGGTCACGGCCTGGACCTTGGGGGTGCGGTGCAAGTCGACATGGGTGACCAGCCAGATCGTCGAGCACCAGTCGATGCGCGGCGGGATGATCGGAACGATGTCCGGCGTCGCCTCGGCCAGGAAGGCGGGCATGAAGCCGATTCCCACGCCCGACCTGACCGCGTCGCGCATCACCACGTCGTCGGTTGCGCGGAACACGATTCGGTCATCCGGCACGGCGCCGCGCAGCCAGCGGAAGAACGGCGCCCGCGAGACCGGATCGTCATGCGACACGAAACGGTGCCGCCCCAGGTCGCTTTCGCCCTCGGGCATGCCGTGACGTTCAATGTAACTTCGATGCGCGTAAAGCCCCACCGCCAGCCGTGTCAGTTCCTGCACCACGTTGTCGGGCTCGGAAGGCGCGGCGCCGGCACGGATGGCCACATGCGCTTCGCCGTATTCCAGGCGGAACACGCGTTCGTCGGTCAGGAACCTGATCACCACGCCCTCGTGCGCCTCGGCAAATTCGGCCAGCGCCGGCGTCATGCGGCCTGAGATCGCGCTCAGCGACGTCACGACGATTTCGCCGGTGACGGTCTCGCCCCGTCCGCGGATCCGGTTGACGAGCTGCGAGAACTGGTCGTCCGTGGCGACGCCCACCTGCAAAAGGTCGGCGCCCGCCTCGGTCGGGGTGTAGCCGCGGGCATGCCGCTGGAACAGCTTCGCCCCAAGCCGCCCCTCCAATGCATCGACGTGGCGGATCACGGTGGCATGGTGCACGCCCAGCGCATCGGCGGCGCCGCTGACCGTTCCCAGCCGGGCGACGTGATAGGCGGTGCGGATTTCGTCCCAGTTCCCGATATCCATGTGCGTCCGAGGCAATTCGTTCCAATCCCCGGAATTAGAACGCGATTTCACGCATGGGCGCAAGAACGTGTGCCCGCATCTTCTGCGCGCACTCTCAGCCGCCGGAAATGAACCTGAGCGACCCTGCGTAAAGCACCTACTGAACGGTTCAGTTCATATTCAAGAGCCGAAATCGCATTTTAAGGTGCGCAAGCGCACAACCGGGATGATAATTTTGGCACTACACCATTCCGACGCACAGTTTTACCTGACTGTCACACGCCGAGCCCGAGGGGTTCGACGCCTCGGAGCCTCAAGACGGATCGGACGATCCGCCGGCCCCTCAAAGAGTTTGAAAAGGACAGTACCATGACCACCAAGACCCTCCTCGCCGCCGTCGCCATCGCCGCGGTTCCCGCCTTTGCTTCGGCCCAATCGGCCGCGGATCAGCAACTGGCGGCCTCGCTCGGCGTCTCGGCCAGCGAATTCACCTCGCACGAACTGGCCCGCCTGAAATCGGCCAAGTCGGACAACGACCGCAAAGAGGTTGAATTCATCCTCAGCCACCAGGGTGGCCAGCCTTCGAACACCTCCGCGGGTGCCGCGGCCCTGGCCGCCTCGGCCGGCGTCGAACCCGGCACGCTGGATGTGAACCAGCTGGCCCGCCTGCGGGTTGCCCGGGAAGACAACGACTTCAACGAAGTCCACGCGATCCTGACCGGCGCTACCTCGAACAGCACCTCGGCCTACAAGACCCAGCTGGCCCGTAGCCTGAACGTCGACGCCGACGACTATACCGTCGCCGATCTGGTTCGCCTGCGGAAGTCGATCGAGGACTGATACCACGGGCGGCCCGCAGCGGGCCGCCTGTGATACCGGACCGCGCGGGTCGGGGGGCATGCCGTCTCCCAGTGCACTTCCCGACCCCCGGTCCGTCCGGCGGGACAGCCCCGAAAGGGCCCCGCTGCCGGCCGCCCCCTCTCCGTCGGGGCGGCCGGACCTGTTTCAGGGCGCGCCCGAAGGAGAGGCCCGGCGCAAGCCGATGCCGGCAACCGCGCCGGCCCGTCCGCGGCAATGGCCCCGCGACCGGGCCATCGCAGCACCGATCCCCTTGTCAGCTTGACTCCCGCGGCCGGACCTTTTAGCAGATCCGGGATTCCGGAAGTCTGCCAAAGCTTCCGGTCCCCGGGACGGTCCCGGGGATCGCCTCCCACCAGCGCGTTGCGCCCGTGGGAGCGTTTGGCGTTTGGCCGGGGCGCGCCCATCTTGCGCTCCAGACAGCAACGGCGCGAAGGAGCGATGCGATGTTCGAGACCCTGTCAGACCGCCTCTCCGGCGTCTTCGACCGGCTGACCAAGCAGGGCGCGCTGTCCGAGGATGACGTCAAGACCGCCCTGCGCGAGGTCCGCGTCGCCCTGCTCGAGGCCGACGTGTCGCTGCCCGTGGCGCGCGATTTCGTCAAGGCGGTTCAGGGCAAGGCCACCGGTCAGTCGGTGACGAAATCCGTCACCCCCGGGCAGCAGGTCGTCAAGATCGTTCATGACGAGCTGGTCCACGTTCTGTCGGGCGATACGGATCCCGGCCGGCTGCGCATCGACAACGCGCCCGCGCCGATCCTCATGGTCGGCCTGCAGGGCTCGGGCAAGACGACGACGACGGCAAAGCTCGCCAAGCGACTGAAAGACCGCGACGGCAAGCGCGTGCTGATGGCCTCGCTCGACATCAACCGCCCCGCCGCGATGGAGCAGCTGCAGATCCTGGGAACCCAGATCGGCGTCGACACCCTGCCCATCGTCAAGGGTGAGGACCCCGTCACCATCGCCAAGCGCGCCCGAACCCAGGCGGGTCTGGGCGGGTATGACGTCTACATGCTGGACACCGCGGGCCGATTGCACATCGATCAGGAGCTGATCGCACAGGCCGCCGCGGTGCGCGATGCCGTCTCGCCGCGCGAAACGCTGCTGGTGGTCGATGGCCTGACCGGCCAGGATGCCGTCAACGTCGCCACGGAGTTCGACGGGCAGATCGGCGTATCGGGCGTGGTCCTGACGCGGATGGACGGCGACGGCCGCGGCGGCGCGGCCCTGTCGATGCGCGCGATTACCGGCAAGCCCATCCGCTTCGTCGGCCTCGGCGAAAAGATGGACGCGATCGAGGAATTCCACCCCGAACGAATCGCCGGCCGCATCCTTGGCATGGGCGACATCGTCAGTCTGGTCGAGAAGGCACAGCAGACGCTGGAGGCCGAGCAGGCCGAGCGCATGATGAAGCGCTTCCAGAAGGGTCAGTTCAACATGAACGACCTGCGCATGCAGCTTGAGCAGATGCTCAAGATGGGCGGCATGGAAGGTCTGATGGGCATGATGCCCGGCATGGGCAAGATGGCCAAGCAGGTCGAGGAGGCGGGCTTCGACGACAGCATCATCCGCCGCCAGATCGCGCTGATCCAGTCGATGACGAAGAAAGAGCGGGCCAACCCGCAGCTTCTGCAGGCCAGCCGCAAGAAGCGCATCGCCGCAGGCGCCGGGCTCGAGGTCGCCGAACTGAACAAGCTTCTGAAGATGCATCGCCAGATGGGCGACATGATGAAGAAGCTTGGCAAGAAGGGCGGCAAGGGGATGCTGTCCCAGGCGATGGGGATGTTCGGCAAGGGCGGCGGCGGTGCCGGCATGCCCAGCAAGGCCGAAATCGAGGCCGCGCAGGCGCAGATGGCCAAGGGCGGCATGCCTGGCGGCGGGGGAAACCCCTTCGGCGGCGGCAATCCCTTTGGCGGGGGCGCCGCCCTGCCCCCGGGCCTGTCGGGCTTCGGAAAGAAGAAATGACCGTGACGCCCCTTACCCTCGGCGCCCCGCGCCCCGGCCTCCGCGTCGGCGATCACGCGCAGATGTCGGCAGATGGATGTCGCCCGGCCGCGCGGCCGGTTGGCTGCCCCCTGCGGGAGGTACGCGCGTGACGACGCAGGACGCCACCACCCGCGCCGCGGCGCTTCTGGCCGAGCATCGCCAGTCCATCGACCGGCTGGACGCGATCCTCGTCTACACCCTGGGCGAGCGGTTCAAGCACACGCAGGCCGTGGGCCGGCTCAAGGCCGAACACGATCTGCCGGCCTCGGACCCCGCGCGCGAGGCGACACAGATCGCCCGGCTCGAGGATCTGGCCCAGCAGGCCGATCTCGACCCCGAATTCGCCAAGAAATTCCTCAACTTCGTGATCGCGGAGGTCATCCGCCACCACGAGGCCCACCAATCCTGAGGGCACCCGCCCTCAAGCCCCGCCATATCAAAGGAGATACACCGACATGGCCATGAAGATCCGACTCGCCCGCGGCGGCTCGAAAAAGCGCCCCCACTACTCGATCGTCGCCACCGACAGCCGGATGCCGCGCGACGGCCGCTTCCTCGAGAAGCTGGGCACCTACAACCCGCTGCTCGCCAAGGATGACGAGCGTCGCGTGATCATGGACACCGACCGCGTTCAGCACTGGCTGGACCAGGGCGCCCAGCCCACCGACCGCGTGTCGCGCTTCCTCGAGAACGCGGGCCTGCGCGAGAAGCCCGCGCGCAACAACCCCAAGAAGGCCGAGCCCGGCAAGAAAGCCCAGGATCGCGCCCAGCAGAAGGCCGACAAGGCTGCCGCGGCTGCCGAAGCCGCCAATGCCCCGGCCGAAGAGACCGCGTCCGAGGAATGATCCCTCCTGTCCCGCCGGGCACGACGTCCGGCGGGGCAACCACCCCGTCCCCACGGACGGCCCGAGCAGGAGCGCGTGCCCCATGAGCGACCGCATCGCGGTGGGTGCCATCGCCGGCGCCTTCGGCGTCAAGGGCGAGGTACGGCTGAAAAGCTTCTGCGCCGATCCCCCCGCCATCGCCGATTATGCCCCACTGACCGACGAGGCCGGCACCCGGACCTTTGCGGTCACGCTTGGGCGCGCAGTCAAGGCGGGCTTTGCCGCCCGGATCGAGGGCGTCGATACCAAGGAACAGGCGGACGCGCTGCGTGGCGTCACGCTCTTTGCTCCGCGCGACCGTCTGCCCGCCCTTCCGGACGACGAATTCTACCATGCCGACCTGATCGGGCTCGAGGTCGTGGATACCGGCGGCCAGCATCTGGGACATGTCCGCGCCGTGCTGAACCACGGTGCGGCGGATCTGCTTGAGATCTCCGGACCGGGACAGTCGCAGCCCGTGCTTTTGCCTTTCACGCGCGCCGCGGTGCCGACCATCGATCTGACTCTCGGTCGAATCGTCGCCGATCCGCCCGAGGGGCTCTTCGACTAGCCCACCGCCCGCCAAGACGCCCATCCCCCGCCTGTCCGCAACCGACAGGCCGCCAGCCCGCGTCGCGACCGTAGCGCGCCCCCGGTACGGAACCGGCACTCGCCGCGGCTGTTGAGGTCCCAAGTCACCTCAACCCCCGCGAAAGGGCCGACAAATGCTTGAACTCATTCTCATCCTTCTGGTCGTGGCGGCCGTCGCCGCGCTTCTGGGCTTTGGTCGGATCTCCGGTATGGCCATGACCGGTGCCAAGGTGCTGATCGGCATCGTGCTGGTGCTGTTCCTGCTGGTGCTGCTGGGCATCATCGCCATCGCCTGACCACCGCAAGCCCGGTCGCCGACGCGCCTTGGGGCGGCGGCCGGACTTGCGCCCCGCGAGCCGGTGCTGACGCCACGGCCCGGAACGGCCAGCATACGCTCATCCAGCGCCCCTGACCGCGTCCTGCCCGGCGGCCCTACGCCGTTGCGAAGCGCAACACATCCGGTTTAGGAGGGCGCGGTTCCTTCCGCGCCCGCCCTGCCCCCCCAGACCGGTAGTCCCCTGCATGTCCCTTCCGTCCCGATCCCATGGCCGCCTGTCGCTGCGCGCCTCCCTGCGTCCGCGCGAACTGGGTGCTGCGCCGGTGCTGCACGGGGCGTGGGCCGCGCGGGTGGTCACCCTCTTCCCCGAGGCCTTTCCCGGCGTTCTGGGCGAATCCCTGACCGGCAAGGCGCTGAAGGATGGTGTCTGGCAGCTTGAAACCACGGACCTGCGCCGCTTTGGCGAAGGCCGGCACCGCAATGTCGACGACACCCCCGCGGGCGGCGGGGCGGGTATGGTTCTGCGCCCCGACGTCGTGGGCCGCGCACTGGACGAGGCGATGCGCGACACGCCCGCCGACCGCGCGCGCTGGCCGCTGGTCTACCTGTCGCCGCGCGGACGCCGCTTTGACCAGCGCATGGCCGAAAGGTTCAGCCGGACCGACGGCATGACCCTGCTCTGCGGCCGGTTCGAGGGCGTCGACGAGCGGGTGATCGAGGCCTATGGCATCGAAGAGGTGTCGCTGGGCGACTTCGTCCTGACGGGTGGCGAGATCGCCGCACAGGCCTTGATCGACGCGACGGTCCGCCTTATACCGCGCGTGCTCGGGAATCAGGCGTCGACGGAGGAGGAGTCCTTTTCCGAAGGCTTGCTGGAGCACCCGCACTACACGAAGCCCGCCGTCTGGGAAGGCCGCGAGATACCCGGGATTCTCCTTTCGGGCCATCACGCGAAAATCGCCGACTGGCGGAGGGCCATGGCCGAAAGGCTGACCAAGGAACGTCGTCCTGACCTCTGGCGGGCATATTGCGCGGTGCGCGACATGGACCCGGACGGAGACCGAGAGCTCTGAGGACGCGCCAACTTCGCGGGCAAAACCGTGAGCAATGAAAGGAGTGATCGGATGGACCTGATCGCGCAACTCGAAGCCGAGCAAATGGCCGAGCTCGCCAAAGAGATCCCCGACTTCAAGGCCGGCGACACAATCCGTGTCGGTTACAAGGTGACGGAAGGCACGCGCACCCGCGTGCAGAACTACGAAGGTGTCTGCATCAGCCGCAAGAACGGCGACGGCATCGCCGGCAGCTTCACCGTCCGCAAGATTTCCTTCGGCGAAGGCGTCGAGCGCGTTTTCCCGCTGCATTCGACGAACATCGATTCGATCACCGTGGTGCGCCGCGGCCGTGTTCGCCGGGCGAAGCTCTACTACCTGCGCGCCCGTCGCGGCAAATCGGCCCGTATCGCCGAGGTCACGAACTACAAACCCAAGACCGACCGCCCCGGCGGCACCGCCTGAGGAGAGACGCGATGAAACAGGACACCCATCCCGACTACCACGCCATCGACGTCAAACTGACCAACGGCGACGTGGTGAAGATGAAATCGACCTGGGGCGCCGAGGGCGACCAGCTGTCGCTCGACATCGACCCCAGCGTGCACCCGGCCTGGACCGGCGGCTCGACCCGCCTGATGGACTCGGGCGGCCGCGTGTCGAAGTTCAAGAAGAAATACGAAGGGCTGGGCTTCTAAGACGCCCCTCCCGATGCGAGACTTCGAAACGCCGCCTCGATCCCGAGGCGGCGTTTTTCGTGCCCCCTTCCCCGTACGGGCCCCGTGGCGGCCGGACCCGCCAAGGGCCCGCGGGCGTCGTCGGGGACACGCAGCCAGGAAAGACACGCGACATGACGATCAACCGACAGGAAGACCTCGATGCGCTGCGCCTGATCGGCCGGATCGTGGCCAACACGCTGCGCCGGATGTCGACGGCGCTGGAGCCCGGCATGACCACGCGCGACCTCGACGAGATCGGGCGCGCTGCGCTGGACCGCGAGGGCGCGATCTCGGCGCCGCGATCGGTCTACGACTTTCCCGGCGCCACCTGCATCAGCGTGAACGAGGAGGTCGCCCATGGCATTCCCGGCGACCGGGTGATCGCGGCGGGCGATCTGGTCAACATCGACGTTTCGGCCTCGAAGGACGGTTATTTCGCCGATACCGGCGCCAGCTTTGCCGTGCCGCCCGTGACAGCCGACACGGAAAGGCTGTGCCGTGACGGGCAGCGGGCCATGCAGATCGGCATCGCGCAGGTTCGGGCCAACGCGCCGCTTGCGGATATCGGCATGGCCATCGGCCGCTTTGCCGCGCCGCGCGGGTATACCCTGATCCGAAACCTTGCCAGCCACGGGATCGGCAGGTCGCTGCACGAATACCCCGAGGAGATCGCGACATGGCCCGCGCCCCGTGATCGGCGGCGCATCGACAAGGGGATGGTGCTGACGGTCGAACCCTTCCTGTCGCGCGGCAGCGACTGGGCCGAAAGCGGCGCCGACGGCTGGACGCTGTTCGGCGATCCGCCCGCACCGGCGGTGCAGTACGAACATACAATCGTGGCGACCGAACGCGGCGCGATCACGCTGACGCTGCCCGGCTGATCCCGCAGCCCCTGCCCGCTGCTTCCGCCAACCCGATGCCCGGCCCTGACGGCCCCGCGATGCTGATCCCGCGATCCCGGACCAGCCGTCATGACCCGAGGGATTGGGGCCGACGCACCGCCCGCGTGACGGGGCGCGGCACAGGATGCGGCCGAAAGATCAAGGTCCGCCACGGGGCACGCCCCCTCGGCTGGCGGATCGCTGCCTGCCCCCGACGCGCCCGCGGGCGACGCCGGGCCGACGACCGGGACGGACGGGGAACCATTCCCGCCCCCGGCACTTGCCCCGGGGGCGGTCGCTGTTGCGCCGACCGCAGCCCCTGATGTCACGCAACACCGGACCTGTATCGCGATGGACGTCCTTACCGCCTACCAGCCGCAGATCGCCCTGGCCCTGCTGGCCCTGCTTTTCGTGGCCTTCTTGCTGGAACGCTATCCCCCGGAGGTGACGGCCACGGCGGCCGCGGCCCTTTTCATCGTGCTGGGCCTCGTACCGCAGGACGAGGTGATGGCGGTCTTCTCGAACTCGGCCCCGATCACCATCGCGGCGATGTTCGTGCTGTCGGGCGCGCTGGTGCGGACCGGCCTTCTGGACAAGCTGGCTGGACTGGTCATCGGCCGGGCCAAGAATCGCCCCGTGCTGGCAATCGCGATTTTCCTGGGCGCGACGATCTTTGCCTCGGCTTTCGTCAACAACACCCCGGTCGTGCTGGTGCTGATCCCGGTGGTGGTGAAGCTGGCGCAAACCCTGGGCCTCGCCCCCACGCGCCTTCTGATCCCGCTGAGCTATGCCGCGATCCTGGGCGGCACCTGCACCCTGATCGGGACCTCGACCAACCTCCTGATCGACGGCATCGCGACCGAGGCGGGGCTCGAACGCTTCTCGATCTTCGAAATCGCGCCCGTGGGCATCTGCGTGGCGGTCGCGGGGGGGGCGATGATGCTGTTCCTCGGCCGCTTCCTGCTGCCGCACCGGCAGTCGAGCGACGCGGCCCAATCCTCGACCGAAAGCGACTTTCTGTCCGAGGTGCGCATCCTTGAGGGGTCGGACCTGATCGGGCGCAAGCTGGGCGAGGCGGCGGCCTTCACCCCCGAGGGCGTGCGCGTCACCGGCATCCGGCGCGCCGGTCAGGTGGCGCGACGCGACCTTGCCGACCACGAGCTGAAGCGCGGCGACGTGGTGATCGTGCTGGCCAGCACCTCCGAGCTTCTGACCCTGACCGAACGTGACGGCATCGCCGTCGGCCTGAAGAGCGGCGCCGAGATCGACCCCGAGGCCAAGGTGACCACCGCCGAGGCGATCCTGACCCCGCTGTCCACCCATGCCCGCCCCCGTATCGCGGATCTGGCCATCGGGCGGCGCCACGGCATGCGCGTGCTGGGCGCCCATCGACGCCACCACATCGCCGGGCCGGACCTGGTCAGCGCCCGCCTGCGGCCCGCCGACAAGCTGCTGCTTCAGGGCACGCCCGAAGGCTTTGACGCGCTGGCGCAATCGGGCGATCTTTTGTCGGTGGCCCGTCCCGGCGGCCGCGCCTACCGCCGGGCGCAGGCGCCCATCGCGGTGATCGCCCTGATGGGCGTCGTGGGGCTTGCCGCGGTCAACATCATGCCAATCGGCATCCTGGCCCTCATCGCCGTGGCCGCCATCCTGGTGCTGCGCTGCATCGACAACGACGAGGCCTGGAGCTCGATCGACGCCTCGATCCTGGTGCTGATCTTCGCCATGCTGATCATCGGCGCCGGGCTTGAAAGCACCGGCGCGGTCGAGATGCTGGTGGGCTGGCTGGTGCCCTTCCTGCAAGGCTTGCCCCCCTACGTCACGCTGATCGCGGTCTACGCGCTCGCCTCGGTGCTGACCGAGGTTGTGACGAACAACGCCGTGGCGGTGGTGCTGACGCCGCTGGTCATTCCGCTGGCCAACCAGCTGGGGCTGGACCCGCGCAGCTTTGTCGTGGCGCTGATGATGGCGGCTTCGGCCAGCTTTGCCACGCCGATCGGGTATCAGACCAACACGCTGGTCTACGGCGCGGGGGATTACCGCTTTGCCGACTTCCTCAAGATCGGGGTGCCGATGAACATCTTCGTGGGCGCGGTCTCTATCTTCGCGATCTCGATCTTCTTCCCGCTCTGATCGGTCCGCGCGCGGGCCCCGTGGGGGCGCCCCCGGCTCAGGCATTCGCGCAACGCATTCCCTCCGGGCCCGCGGCGCGGACTTCCATCCGCCGCGGGCCGCCCATATGGTGCGCCAAAATCCGCGCAAGACAGGTGGGACGGAACGAGTGGCGCATATCATCGTCGTCGGGAACGAAAAGGGCGGGTCGGGGAAATCCACGACCTCGATGCATGTCGCGACTGCGCTCGTGCGCATGGGGCACAAGGTAGGTGCGCTGGATCTGGACCTGCGGCAGAAGAGCTTTGGCCGCTATGTCGAGAACCGCCTGGCCTATCTGGACCATGCGGGGCTGGACCTGCCCTGCCCCACCTATGCCGATCTGCCCGAGATCCATCAGTCCGACCTGGCCGCGGGCGAAAACCTGCATGACCGCCGCCTGTCCGCCGCCGTGGCCGAGCTGGAAGTGGGGTCGGATTTCATCCTGATCGACTGCCCCGGCTCGCACACGAGGCTCAGCCAGGTGGCGCACAGCCTTGCCGATACGCTGATCACGCCGCTGAACGACAGCTTCGTCGATTTCGACCTGCTGGCGCGCACGGATTCCGAAACCAACCGCATCCTCGGCCCCTCGGTCTATTCCGAGATGGTGTGGAACGCGCGGCAGCTGCGCGCCCAGGCCGGGCTCAAGCCCATCGACTGGATCGTCGTGCGCAACCGGCTGGGCGCGCAGCAGATGCACAACAAGAAGAAGATGGGCGAAGCGCTGGAAAACCTGGCCAAGCGGATCGGCTTCCGCGTCGCGCCGGGCTTTTCCGAGCGCGTGATCTTCCGCGAGCTGTTTCCCCGCGGGCTGACCCTGCTCGACCTCAAGGATATCGGCGTGGGCAACCTAAACCTCAGCAACATCGCCGCCCGGCAGGAGCTGCGCGATCTGCTGGCTGAACTTCGGCTGCCCGGGGTTCGGGTCGATTTCTGAAAGGACGCAAGGCATGCGCATCATCATCTACGGCACCGGCGCTGTCGGTGGCACGATCGCAGGTCTTCTGGCCGATGCGGGGCACGAGGTCATCGGCATCTCGCGCGGGGCGCAACTGGCCGCGATCCGCGATGGCGGGCTCAAGGTCCGCACCGTCGCCGGCGCGCGTGACACGCAATTCGAGGTGGTCGAAGGCCCCGACGACATCGACTACCGCCCGGACGACGCGATCTGCCTGACGATGAAAGGGCAGGACTGCGAACCGGCGCTGGCCGCGCTGCGCCGCGCGGGTGTCACTGAGCAACCGATCTTCTGCTTTCAGAACGGCGTCGAGAACGAACGCCGCGTGCTGCGCCGCTTTGCCAATGTTCATGGCGTCACGGTGATGATGCCCTGCGATTTCATCATCCCCGGTGAAGTTGCCGTCTTCGGCACCCCCTGCCCCGGCATGTTCGACATCGGCCTCTACACGGGCGGGCACGACGCCGCCGATGCGGCGCTTGTCGCCGCGCTGAACGACGCGGGCTTTGCCGCCTTCACCGCCGACGACGTGATGGCCAGCAAGTACGGCAAGCTTCTGATGAACCTCGGCAACATCGTCGAGGCCGCCCTGGGGCCGGACGACACCGACGACATTCGGGCGGCCCTGAAGGCCGAGGGTCAGTCCGCGATGCAGGCCGCGGGGATCGCGTGGCAGGACGTGGGCCTCTCCGACCCCCGGCGCAAGGACCGGATGCAGATCGGCGAGATCCCGGGCGTCACGCGTGTCGGCAGCTCCTCGACCCAAAGCCTCGCCCGCGCGACCGGATCGATCGAGACCGAGTTCCTGAATGGCGAGATCGAGCTTCTGGGCCGGTTGCACGGGGTGCCGACCCCCGGCAACGCGTGGTTCACCGCGCTGGCCACCCGCATCCTGCGCGACGGCCTCGCCGCCGGGTCCGTGCCCGTGGCCGACGCCCGCGCGGCCCTGGGCCTCTGATCCAACACCGGGGATCGCGGCTGAAACGCAGCCGTACCCCCGCGCACCCAATCCGCAAAGCAGGCGCCCCTTGCGAAAGGCAGGCGCCTCTTTCCCCGGGCGAAGCCAGGCCTCGCCAAACGTTCGATCGGTGGCCGGTGCCACAGGTCCTTCGCGACCTTCAGGCTGCGCGCGTCGGTCGAGGCGCCGCTCAACCCGCTATG
Organism: Mesobaculum littorinae; assembly: GCF_004011175.1. Classification (GTDB taxonomy): domain Bacteria; phylum Pseudomonadota; class Alphaproteobacteria; order Rhodobacterales; family Rhodobacteraceae; genus Tranquillimonas; species Tranquillimonas littorinae. The sequence goes on from NZ_RQXX01000006.1 coordinate 111,264, forward strand.
CCGCGCTGCCGATGGGATGTCTGCGGCACCCGCCGCGCAAGGCGCACGAAACGGCAGCCCGGCTCTGGCACCGCGGGTCCGACGCCCGCAGCGGCGCACTGCCCCCCAGATGGCAAAGCTTGGTCGGATTGAGAGCATCGCCACACATGGCCACCGGGCCGAAAGTCGTGTGATCTGCCACGATCCTCAGGGACTGCCCCGCTGTTCAGTCCCGGCATTGAGAACAGCCATATTCACCGCTCGCTTTTGAGCCGTGAGTCACGCTGCAAGGCGCAAATCGCCGGGTTCTGATCCGGAGGATGCGGTCGGTGAGGGGCTGCTCGGACGGGCCGAGGCCTGGGGGGAGGCGAATTCGTCCCGCAGTAGGAAATGCCCTTTTCCGAGGTGGCGGACTGACACCCATTCCAACGCAGCCGCATCGCACCCGGCCAGCGGCGCCACTTGCTCTATCGCGATCCCCTCGCCGCGGGTCAGGGGATCGATCGAAGAAGCGATGTCGTCGCAGAAAGATTGCACAGAGCCTGCGCCGTTCCGGGCCGCGAGTCGGAACAGCAAAGACGATGCCGGCTTGAACTCGGCACGCTGCCAGGGCAGCGGCATCTGGGGAAAGGTATTTCCTGGGATGGCAGGGGGGCTCTTGGCCAGACAGGACTGCCGGGACCAGGCAGAGGCGGGAATGTCGTGACCTGACGATCGCCAGCTCGACCGCACAACGCCACCCGCATTCTGGAAGTCTCTTCTTTATGGTCAGGCACCTGACCTAAGATGCGGATTTGCCTGAAACCCCACAAGGGGTGTCAGGCGACACATAGATTTACCTGCGCCCGACCGATAGCGGGCATTGAGAGCGGATTAGTCGCCGAGCCCTTGCCAGACATCTGGCCGTCGGCCCAAAGCCGGCAGGGACGCGAGGTGAGAATGCGGCTGTATTTTCGTCTTGTTTCAGAACCGGGTGATGACCGTGGCCCCGACGGACTGGAACTTGTCCATTGTCATCAGGGCGCTGGGAGCGTCTGCAAGACTGATCCGGTCTCCCACGAGACGCGCCGGATCGAGCCGGCCGTTGGCGACCATGCCCAGCATCGCGCCATAGCGGTGCGCCTGCATCCCGTGCGAGCCCAGTAGCCCGATCTCCTGTGCGACGATCCTAGGCATCGGCACGGCAGGTGCGGCGTGATCGCCGAGCATCAGGCCCACCTGAACGTGCTTGCCTCGTGGGCGAAGGCAGAGGATCGAATTGGTCATGGTCACGGAATGACCGAGCGCATCAAGGGAGACATGCGCACCGCCCCGGGTAATCTCGTGGATCGCCTCGGGCACGTCGGCCTCCCGGCCGTCGATCACGGCCGCTGCGCCGATCTCCCGGGCCAAGGCCAGCTTCGCCGGGTCAAGATCCACGCCGATCACGTTCGCTCCGGCCGCCGCGGCGATCATGACCGCGGAGAGTCCGACGCCGCCACAGCCGTGAACCGCCACCCACTGGCCGGCGCTGACCTTGCCTTGATCGATGACCGCGCGGAACGACGTCGCGAAGCGGCATCCGAGGCTGGCCGCGGTGGCGAAGTCCATGCTTTCGGGTAACGCCACGAGATTGAGATCGGCCTGATGGATGGCGACGTATTCGGCGAAGGACCCCCAGTGGGTGAAGCCCGGCTGTTCCTGATGCAGGCAGACCTGCTGGTGCCCCTCGCGGCACTCGGAACACCGCCCGCAACCGCAGATGAACGGCACGGTGACCTTGTCGCCCACCTTCCAATTGGCCACGTCCTTGCCCACGGCCTCGATCACGCCAGCCAATTCGTGCCCTGGAACATGGGGGAGGGAGATGTCGCTGTCGTGCCCCATCCAGCCATGCCAATCGCTGCGGCAGACGCCGGTCGCTGCGATCCTCAGGACGACACCATGCGGTGCCGGGCTCGGGTCCTCCAGCGTCACCAGCTTGGGCTCTTCCCGAAAGTTCTCGAACAGGACGGCTTTCATGGCGAAACCTTTCAGATGCGGTTGTGACTAGAGGGGATCATACCGTCCCGGCGGGAAACACACTTGCCAAACTTGTTTCATTCCGCCCAATTTCGGGCAAACTCTTCCTATGCAGATATATTTTTGAGGGTTTTCTACCTGTGTCCGAAATCGATGCCGTGAACGTCCAAATTCTAACCTTGCTGCAGGAGGACGGGCGCATGACGAATGCGAAGCTCGCGCAACGGCTCGGCATGAGCGAAACGCCATGCTGGCGGCGCCTGAAACGGCTTGAGGAGAGCGGGATCGTCGAGGGCTACCAGGCCAATCTGAACCGCCGCAAGCTTGGGCTGGGGGTCATGGCCTTCGTGCAGCTTCGCTGTTCCGAGCACGACCGGGATGCCACGTCGGAGTTCCAGCGGATCGTCGAGACGACCCCCAACATCCTCTCCTGCCACAACACCACCGGGGCCGACGATTTCCTGTTGATCGTCGTGGCCCGCGACCTCGACGACTACAGCGCATTCGTCGATAACACCCTGCGCTGCCTGCCGGGGGTGACGAGCATCCGCTCGAACCTCTCGCTGAAAGAGATGAAGGCCTCCAGCAAGCTGCCGGTCTCAACTCCGTTCGTGTCGTGACCAAGAGTATCCATCTTATCGGTGAGGCCCAGGCGTCGTGCGTACGACGGACGTCATGACTGCCGGCTTTGACCCGCACACAGACCGTTCAGGCAAGGCGCGGCGGTTGCCTGGAAAGCCCCCTCTCTGACTGTAGAGAAGACGAACAGCGGCGGCGTCAGTCATACGCGCGTTCCGTCTTTTCGACGCTTGCCTGAAGTATGATGGAAGTTTCCAGGATCGCATGCGGACTGCATGCCTAAAGCGTCCTACAGTTCGGGTGTAGGCATCCGCTTCGCCGGAGACCTACACACCATTGGTGTTCCGCTACCGAGCTCCGTGCGCAAGAGACACCGCCTCGGGGCGGGCGCGCAGGACCAGCATGGCCCAGGTCCCAACGACAGGTCCCGGCAACAGGAAGAGGAAGGCCCACTGCCATCCTCCGATCCAGTCCGCAAAAAGCGGCAGGGCCCAGATCGAAATGACCGTCAGGCCGAAGCCGATACCCATCTGCAAGGCGAGAGCCGTCCCGACGAATGCGCTGTCGGCCAGTTCCGTCACCGCCGCCGAGAACTGGGCGCTGTCGCCGATCACGGTGATGCCCCACAGGAGTGCGAACAGCCCCAGCATGAGAGGGGGGCCGTCGAAGAAAACCCCCATGAGTGCTGCGCAGGTCCCCGAGATTATCATCATGCCGGCGCAGGTCAGACAACGACCGATCCGGTCAGAGAGCCAGCCGCCGGCGAGGCATCCGATCACCCCCGAGGCGACCACCACGAAACTCAGCATCGAGGGCGAGCCGAAAGGGAACGGGTGCATACCTGCCTCGGCCGCGGCGGCGAAGGCGAGAATCCAGGCCCACATGGCGTAGAGCTCCCACATGTGACCGAAATATCCAATATTGGCGAGCAGTAGGGGGCGGTCGGTGAAGACGGCCAGGGACTGGCGCGGGTTGAAGGTGGCGCGGCCGAAAGGGTTCGGTCCCTCGCGCACCAGAAGACCGAACACGACCGCTCCGCCGAGCGCCGTCGCGGACGTCGCCCACACGACCACGTGCCAGTCGATCCCCTCGGCCATCGCCCGCACGAGATGGGGCATGGACGACCCGAAGGTCAGCGCGCCGATGAGGAAGCCCAGCGCGAGCCCCCTACCCTTCACGAACCATGTCGCCATCAGCTTGAGTGCGGGCGGATAGACGCCGGCCAGCGCGACACCCGTCACGAAACGGGCGATCACCGCGCCTTCGGGGCCGACCACCAGAAGCGCCGCATTGGACAAGGCCGCAAGCAGTGCGGCTGCCGTCATGAGGCGGTGCATCGGCGCGATGTCGGGCAGGTTGACCAGGGAAGCCCCCACCGCGCCTATGACGAAACCCAGCTGAACGGCGTTCGTCAGCCATGCCGCCTGCCCCGGCGTGAGCTGCCAGACGCGGATAAGTTCGGGCACGATGGCGGTTGCCGAAAACCAGGTCGCGAGGACCCCGACGACACCGAGGCAGATAACCGCCAGCATCCGCCAACGGCCGATGGCCGGCGGCATCGTCGCAGCTTCCGTCACCTCAAAGCCCTTCGAGCGGCATTGTGTAGGTCGTGGCCTCGCCCTCGACGCAGACCGCGCCCTCGGCATCGACGACACTGACCTTGAGGGTACACAGCGGCTTGTCCTCGCGCACCGTGACCACCTCGACCCGGCCGGTGATCGTCTCGCCGACCCCCACCGCCTTCTTGAAGTCGAGATTGGTGTTGAGGAACACCGTACCCGGCCCGGGCAGATCCTCGGCCACGCAGGCGTTGAGGATCCCCGTCGTCACGCCGCCCTGCACGATCAGCTTGCCGAAAGACGTCTTCTTGGCCAGCTCCTCGTCGTAGTGGACCGGGTTCCGGTCGCCGGTCATGGCGGTGAAGGCGTGAATGTCCTCCAGCTGTGTGGTGCGGCTGCGCTCTGCTGACTGGCCCTCGTGCGGCATCCCGTTGACGGTTCCGGTCCATCCGTTCTTGTTATTCATGGTCCTCTACTCCACTCCGTGTTCGGGGCGGAAACAGGGCAGAACCCGTCCGCCTATGTTGGTAGGGGCCAATGTCAGCTTCATGCCGACCTCGGGCGTCTCGCCGAGAATATGGCTGAGCATGGTCGGCCCCTCGGCCAGCTCGACAAGGCCCACCGTGTAGGGCACCGCCGGTATCCAGCCCGGATGGCCGGGCTTCCAGATGGTGCTGAATGTCTTCAACCAGCCCGTCCCGCTCGCCTCCTCCCACGAAAGGGCGTCGGCCCAGCAATGCGGGCAGATTTCGCGCGGATAGAACACCGCCTCGCCACAGGCGCCGCAACGCTGGATGACAAGGCGCCCCTCGGCGGCCGCCTCCCAAAACGGCTCGGTAAGCGGGATCACGGTGGGCCCGGGCACCTTCAACGTCGAGAGATCGGTCATGCGTCGGTTCCCAGGACAAGGGCTACTGCTTCGGACATGGTGGCCCCGTTGCCCGTGACGAGAGCGAATTCGGGGTCCGCGATCTGTCGTCCCGTGGCGGCTCCGCGCAGCTGCCGGACTGCCTCGGTCACATGGGTCATGCCGCCCGCGAGGTCGGGCTGACCATAGCCCAGCTGCCCGCCGTGGGTGTTGAGCGGCATGTCGCCAGCCGGCCCGAAATCATGCGCCCGCATGAACTCTCCGAAGCCTCCCGGCGTGCACAGACCCGCGTCTTCCAGCGTCGTGGCCACCATGATCGTGTAGCAATCGTAGAGAGACAACAGCGACATCCGTTCCACGCCGAGGCCCGATTGCGCAAAGGCCCGGTCCATCGACGGCTTCAGCGGTCCCGACGTCAGGTCAGGGGCCTGGCTGACCGCCCGGTGCGTGATCTTCTCGCCAGCTCCAAGGAGCCAGGCTGCTTGACGCCCCCTGGCCCGTTCCGCCGACGTGACGATGCCGGCCTCCGCCCCCGCGACCGGCATGACGATCTCGAAGAGATGCAGCGGGCTTGCGATCATGGGCGAGGCCAGGACGTCGTCCACGCTGGCGGGGCTGCCGTGAAAGATCGCCTCGGGGCAGTTCTGGGCATTGGCCCGGGCCCAGTGCGCGATCAGCGCGAAATCCTCGTCCGTTGTCCCGTAGCGCGCCATGTGGGCCTGCTTAAGCAACGCATAGGAGACGTTGGCGCCCGAGGCACCGAAAGGCACGTCGAACTCGCGGATCGGGTTGCGGTTGGGGCTGCGCGGCGGCTCGGGGTTGCGGTGGTTGCCGATCACGCAGAGCACCGTCTCGCACATTCCCGCCTGGATGGCGGCGGCGGCGCGCCAGACCATACCGGGACCGGAGGCGCCGCCGAGATCGACGACGTTGGACATCACGGGCTGGAGGCCGAGGTATTCGGACACCGTCGCGGGGACGTGCTGCGGCGTTTCGCCGACCTGCGGACCGACGAGAAGGCCGTCGATCTCGGCCTTCTCCATCCGGGCGTCGTCGAGTGCGGCCTTGGCGGCGCGGGCAAGCATCCCGAGGGTCGATGCACCCTCGGTGCGGCGCTGCGGGGCGAGCGAACCGGCCCCGACGATGGCGGCGTGGGGTCTCATAAGGCGGTCCTTTCCGACAGGTCAGCATATTCATCCAGGCAGTCCGCATTCGCCAGCGACCCGCGGTTGGCCACTGCCTTGCCGGAAACCACGGACCGGGCGGCCCCCTCGACGCGTTTTCCGTTCACCGTCATGGGGATGTCGCGCACGCAGTAGATCGCGCCGGGAACATGACGCGGCGAACACTCAGTCCTGAGCCTGCCGCGGATGGTTCTGGCCAGATCGGCGTCGGCGCGCGCGTCATCGGCCATCTTGATGCAAAGCACGATCTCTTCGTCCCCTTCGACCGGCCGCCCGAAGACGATGAAGTCTTCCAGCTGGGGAAACTGCGCGCAGACGTTGTAAATGTCGGCGGTCCCGATACGGACGCCGCCGGGGTTCAGTGTGCAGTCCGAACGCCCGTGGATCACAGCCGTCCCGTCCGGGTTCAGCGTCGCGTGGTCGCCGTGCGTCCAGATCTCGGCGCGCTCCGAGAAATAACTCTTGCGGTAGCGCGCATCTCCGCCCGGCCCCCAGAAGGTCCGGGGCATCGAGGGGAAGGGTTCGGTGCAGACAAGTTCTCCGGGTCGGCCCAGAACGGGCGCGCCACGCTCGTCGAAGACGTTCACCGCCATGCCGAGCCCCTTCACGGTCAACTGCCCGCGGCGTACCGGGTGAAGCGGAGAGCCGAGCAGGAAGCACCCCATGATCTCGGTGCCCCCGGAAATCGAGGCAAAGCCCATGTCGCCGCTCACCGCGTCGTACATCCAGTCGTATTGCTGCGGAGAGACCGGGCTGCCGGCGGACATCAGCCACCGCAGGCTCGACAGGTCGTACGCCTCGCCGGGGCGGTAGCCCTGCTCCATCACGGAGGACAGGTACTTGGGCGATATGCCGAGATGCGTGAGCCTTTCGGTCTCGACCGCCTTCCACAAGGGGCTGCAATCGAGGCCGTCCGCGGCTTTCAGGATGGGGGCCCCGTCGTAGAGCACGGTGGTCGCGCCGCATCCCATACCGGCGACCGCCCAGTGATACATCATCCAGGCCGTGTTCGTGTACCACAGGAAACCGTCACCGGGCCTGAGGTCGCCGTGAAGCATGTGTTCCTTGAGTTGCTGAAGCAGGACGCCCCCGGTGCGATGGACGATCGCCTTCGGCGCGCCGGTCGTGCCCGAGGTGTAGAGAATGTAGCACGGGTCGTCGAAGGCGAGAGGCTCGAAGACCAGCGGACCGTGTGAGCCGAAATCCTGCCATCCGATGACGGGCACGGGCACCTGCAAGTCGCCCTCTCCGATCACGACGAGGCTTTCCAGCCCCTCGATCCGGCCGACGACGTCGGCGAGACCTTCGGTCAGGTCGATCTCCTTGCCACCATAGCGCACGCGGGGTTGCACGAACATGACTTTGGGATTCACCTGGCCGATCCGGTCCAGGATCCCCGTCGGTCCGAAATCGGGGGAACACGAGGTCCAGACCGCACCGACGGCGAGGCTCGCGAGATGCGTGACCAGGCAGCCGATGCGGTTGGGCAGAACGACACCCACGCGGTCGCCCGGCACTACACCTGCCGCGCGCAGGCCGCGCGCGACGCGGGCAACTTCGGCCCTCAGCGCGTCGGCCGACAGCTCGTCGCGGGCGCCCGTCTCGTCCAGCGCCACCACGGCGCGATCGGGATGCGCCCCCGCCAGCAAAGTCTCTGCGATGTTGAGCCGCGCTTGCGGGAAAAATCGCGCGCCGGTCATCTCAGCGGCCGGATCGCGTTCGAGGGCGACGGCCCCCCTCTCTCCCTTCACCCCGGCGAACTCCCACAGACGGGACCAGAAGGCGCCGGGATCGGCGATGCTCCACGCATGGAGTTCCTCGTAGTCGGCAGGATCGAACCCGCAGTGCCGCGCGAACCGCGCGAGCGCACTTTCCCGAAACGCCGATTCCTTCGGTCGCCAGAGTACCGATCTGTCCATACATCCCCTCCTCCCCCGATCGCCAAGCGGCGGCCCGGTAGATCTGTACTAATCGGTATACCACGATTTCCGCAAGGGTCTTCGCTGCATCACAGCCGGATCATGCTTGAGGGAAGCGCAAGAGACTGCGACCACCGCAATGGAATATAGCTATTTAACAGGGCGATATGACGTATCTGGACGAACAAACCAAAAGTCCGGTTTTGTCTCCCGTCACAAAGAGCCGGGAGCGCCCCAACGCTCGCAGACCTTTGTATACCGTTCGGTATATATTGCCCCGGAAGAAAGTCGCCTTCAGAATGGCCTTGACCGAATGGTCAAAAAAACCGGGCCAAGGCCTTCTGGGAGGAAAGGTATGCTCTATTGATCGGGCGTCGCGTGCTCGTCATTCACCCGCGCATTCATACCAAATCCATTCGTCTTCGCCATAATCCTGACGGGCCTGACGGCCCTCATCGCCATTCTCATGACGCCGACCGGCCCCCTCGAAGTGGTCGGAATGTGGTACGGTGGATTCTGGAACCTGCTTTCCTTCGCGATGCAGATGACCGTGATCCTGCTCTTCGGCTACGTCCTCGCGTCATCTCCCCCCGTCGAGCGCGGGATCGACCGCACTGCCCGCATTCCGAGATGTGCGACGCAGGCCATTGTGATGATTAAAGCCCCCGCGGTCATCTTCAGGGCGCTCAGTTGGGGGCTCGGGCTTATCGTCGGCGGCATCTCGGCCCGCAAGATCAGCAAGAACTGCCTCGAGCGCGGGATCAAGGTCCACTACCCGCTCGTCGTCCTGGTCGGTCTTGGCTACACCGCGGTGATGATGCTGTTCACGACCGTCATCTTCGGCGCGGGCGTCACGATCCTTCCGCTCATCCTTTGAGCGGACGCCCCGGCGCCGCCAGTGTGGCGCCGCGATGTTGGTGCCGGAGCCACTGGTCCGACCGGTCATCCGGTGATAGGTCCGGCGCATCATCACTGACGAGGATATCTCGATGCCGGTGCCTGCCACCGAGATCAGCGACGGCAAACGCGCCATCATGAAAACCGCCGCGGTCCTGTTCGCCCGAAAGGGCTACAGCGGCGTCGGCACGGCCGAACTATGCGCCGAGTCGGGCTACGGCAAGGGCGCGTTCTACCACCATATCCGATCGAAGGAGGATCTCCTCCTCGACATCATGACCCTCTACCTCCACGAACTCCTCGCCGATGCCGAGGCGATCCTCGCGCGCGAAACGGGGGCCGAAGCGCGGATCACCGCGCTTTCGCTCTCGCTCATGCGGGCCATAGTGCAGGATCACGACCAGATGACGGTGTGCTTCCGCGAGGTCCACGCACTGTCCCCAGACCGCCGACGCGGCATCCTGAGGCTCCACGGCGACTACTTCCGCCTGTGGGAGAGGATGATGAACGAGGCGCGGGACGCAGCACAGCTTCGATCAATAGACGCGGACGAATTGAAGGGGATCCTGGGGATGTACTTCTACTCGTTCCTCTGGGTCGGCCCCGGCCGGGAGGGCGACATCGAGGCTCTGGCCGCCAAGTTCGCAGCCCTCGTGCTCAGGGCCTGCCGCCGGGATTGACGGGGGGATTGAGGCGGGGCTGGACGCAGGGCACGCAGGCTTGTACCGTTCGGTCCATCGGACCGGAGGAGACTTGCCATGACCGAAGCCGCATACATAGTCGCCGCGCGCCGCGCACCCATCGGCCGCCTCTGCGGGGCCTATACCGGGATCGCCGCGGCCCGGCTTGGCGCACAGGTGATGCGGGCCGTGATCGAGGATGCCGGGATCGATCCGGGCATCATCGACGAGGTGATCGCGGGGCAGGTCCTGCAGGGCGGCGCGGGCCAGAACCCGGCGCGCCAGGCCGCGATCCACGCAGGCATTCCCGACCATGTCCCTGCCATGACCATCAACAAGGTCTGCGGCGCGGGCCAGAAATCCATCCATCTCGCCGCGCAGGCGATCCGCGCAGGGGACGCCCACGTCATCCTCGCCACCGGGCAGGACAGCATGACCGAGGCCCCGCACCTACTGCCGGGGGTACGTACCGGCCGCAAGATGGGCGACATGACTGCGAAGGACATGATGATCGTCGACGGCCTGTGGGACGTTTTCAACGACGTGCACATGGGGACGACCGTGGAATCCCTCGCACGCCGCTACCAGATCACCCGAGAAGAGCAGGACGCCTTCGCGCTCGCCTCCCAGGAAAAGGCCCTGGCCGCGCAATCGGCCGGTATCTTCGAGACCGAGATCACGCCGATCACCATACAGGACCGCAAGGGCGACCGGACGGTTGAGCGCGACGAGCAGCCGCGCGAGACCACGATGGAGCGCCTTGCTGGCATGACGCCCGCGTTCGACCGCGCGGGGACGATCACGCCCGGCAACGCCTCCGGCCTAAACGACGGTGCCTCGGCGGTACTGGTGGTATCGGAAAGCAAGCTTCGCGAACTGGGCCTTACGCCGATGGCCCGCATCGCCAGCTACGCGGCGGCCGCGCTCGAGCCGATGGACATGGGCCTGGGCCCGGTCGAGGCGTCGCGCAAGGCATTGGAGAAAGCGGGCTGGACCGCGAAGGACCTCGACCGCATGGAGATCAACGAGGCTTTCGCGGCGCAGTCCCTCGCCGTGAACCGCGAGATGGGTTGGGACCCGTCGGCGATCAACGTGAACGGCGGAGCGATCGCGCTCGGCCACCCGCTGGCGGCCAGCGGCAACCGCATCGTGACGACGCTTTTGCACGAGATGGCGCGCTCGGGGTCCGGCAAGGGGCTGGCCTCGCTGTGCATCGGCGGCGGCATGGGCGTCGCGATCTGCCTGGAACGGGCCTGATCACAGCCCGTCACCCGTCGTTTCCCGGCTTCGGGCGTACTCAGGTCGTTCTAAAACACTGCCCGGCGGATACACGCGCAAAAGCGTTCGTCCGTCGGGACAGGCTCGTTTTCGACGGGGCGTGCCAGCGCCAACTGCGCCGTCGATTGTCGGGCCCTGCGGCCGCTTCGGCGTCATCGGCGCGACAGGGCACCAACCCGCAGTGCCTTTCGGACGGAGCTCGGTGACGGCGGCCTGACATCCTTCCGAGACGTGCCGAGGCGCCGGACGTCACTCCGCGCCTCGGCGCACGATCGCGGTCAGGTCCAGCCGGCGGTGGACTTGACCTCGAGATAGTCGTGCAGGCCCCATTCGCCGTGCTCACGTCCGTTGCCCGACTGCTTGTAACCGCCGAAAGGCGCCCGCGCGTCCCAGTCGGCCCCGTTGATCCAGATCGAGCCGACGCGCAGGCGGCGGGCGACATGGCGCGCCTTCTCGATGTCGGCGCTCTGGATATAGCCCGAGAGGCCGTAGATCGTGTCGTTCGCGATGCGGATCGCGTCATCCTCTGTCTCGTAAGGGATCAGGGCGATGACGGGCCCGAAGATCTCCTCGCGCTCGATCGTCATGCCGGGTGTCACGTCGGCAAAGACCGTGGGCCTGACATAGAATCCCTTCTCCAGACCCTCCGGCAGACCGGTCCCACCGGTGACGAGCGTCGCGCCTTCGTCGATTCCCGACTGGATCAGCGCCTGGATGCGATCGAACTGGCCCTTGTTGACCACCGGGCCGAGAGCCACGTCCGTCGTCGGGTCGCCGACCGAATGGGCCTCGGCGGCCTCGCGCGCGAAGCGCTTGGCGTCCTCCATGCGCTCGGCCGGGACGAGCATGCGCGCCGGTGCCCGGCAGGCCTGCCCGCAATTGACGTAGCAGGCATCGACACCGTTTTTCACCGCCCGTTCGAGATCGGCGTCGCGGAGGATGATGTTGGGCGACTTGCCCCCGAGTTCCTGTGCCACGCGCTTGACCGTTTCGGCCGCCGTGCGGGCCACGGCGATACCCGCGCGGGTCGAGCCGGTGATCGAGACCATGTCCACGTCAGGGTGGGCCGAAAGCGCCTCGCCCGCCGTCTCGCCGTAACCTGTGAGGTGATTGTAGACCCCCTTGGGGAACCCGGCTTCGTGCACGAGTTCGGCGAAGAGGATCGAGGACAGGGGCGAGAACTCGGACGGCTTGGCCACCATCGTGCAGCCTACCGCCAATGCCGGTGCGGCCTTCACCACAAGCTGGTTCATCGGCCAATTCCAGGGCGTGATGAGCGCGCAGACCCCCACCGGTTCGAGCGAGATGAGCGTATTTCCCCGGATCTCCTCGAACTGCATGCGCTCGAGCGCATCAATGGCGGCTTCGAGGTGGGCACGCCCGACCCAGGCCTGAGCGGCCTTCGAGAAACCGAGCGTCGTGCCCATCTCCTTCGTCATCAACTCGGCGATGTCGTCGTAGCGCGCATTGTAAAGGTCGAGCAGTTTCCGCAACAGCCCGAGCCGTTCTTCTCGGGCGGTGAGCTGCCATTCGTCGAAGGCTCCGCGGGCCGCGGCCACGGCGGCATCCACGTCCTGTCCATTCGCCATCGGGATCTGCCCGATGACGCTTTCGTCCGCCGGGTTGATCAGCGCATGGGTTTCGGTGCCGTGGGGCGCGACCCAGGCGCCATCGATGTAGAATTTGTCTGTATCGGTCATTCTTTCCTCCAGTTGACGGGTGTCATGCGTCCGGGCCGTAGCGGTCGAGAATGGCCTCGACCCGCGCGCCGGCATCGGGCAGCGCATCCGGTCCGGCCAGCCGGTAGATCAGCGGCGTGGTCGCGCTGCGGCGCACCTTGTCCATCATCGCTTCGTCCACCTGCCCCTGCGGATCGAACCCGCCGAGACGGGCGAAGCGCAACGCCATCTCGTGCTGCTCCTGGTAGCCCGCATGGTGCATTTCGGTCCGGCAGGCTTCGAGCCCATGGCGAAGATCGCCCTCGGTGCGATCGAGAAGCCCGGCCCAGCTGTAGGCGAGGAAGCGGGCCTGCAACTCCAGCACCGACAGGTAGCCGCCGTTCTGGGACCAGAGCCCCATGAATCCGAGTCCCGGCAGATCCGGATGAAGGGTGAACTCGGACAGGGTCAGGCCCTTGCGGTCGATTTCCAGCGTATCCGCGATGTCTTGCGACAGGAACGGCAGGTTCAGGTCGAAGCCGGTTCCGAACAGGATGGCGTCGGCCTCGACCTGCCGTCCGTCGCCGAAGGTGATCGTCTGCCCGTCGACCCTGTCGAACCAGGGGACCGGGGTCAGCCGATCCTCGGCCACGAGATTCAGGTAATGTTGAGACCCGGTGAACCCCGCCTGCAGCACGTCGGGATGCGGCGCCGGGGCACCGTAGCGCGCCGGATCGCCCCCATGCGACAGGGCGAACTCCAGCATGCCGGCGCGGGCACGCTCCTTGTCCGTCGCGGGCGCGGCAGCCGCGCCATAGGTGAACCCGTAATACTCGAACGGCACGCCGCGGATCATCTTGGGCATGACATAGCGTTGCCGCCGCTGCGCGAGATGGACCGATCTCGCACCCAGCATGCTCAGGTCCGACGCGATTTCGAGCGCCGAGATCGACCCGCCCGCGACGACCACCCGCGCCCCGCGGTAGACCTCGGGGTCCTTGTAGCGATGTGCATGCGCCACGCCGAGCCGGCCGGTGAAGCCGTCGAGTCCCGGCACGTCCGGGATCGTCGGCCTGTTGTAGCGTCCCGTTGCCACGACGACCTTGGACACGCTGCGCGAAAACGGCCCCCCGGGCCCGTCGAAGCTCAGTCGATAGCCCTCCCCCTCCCGTGCCAGCGCGGTCAGGGCCGTGCCGAATTGCGCGCCTTCGAGCAGCCCGAATTTCCGGGCGTAGGCGCGCAGATACTCCAGGACTTCCCGGTTCCGGGGGAACACCGCCGTGCCATCCGCATAGTCCAGGTCCGAGAATTGCGTGGTCGCGATGAAGGTATTCGTGCGCATCTGCGGCCAGACGCCCGAAAGCGGATTGGACGTGTTCCACTGGCCGCCGACATCGTCGTGGCTGTCGTAGAGGGTCGGCACGAAACCGCGGGCCTTCAACCAGCGCGCGGCCGCAAGACCGCCCGGCCCGGCACCTATGATCGCGACGTCGCTCATGGCCATCTCAGTGAAAGTACAGGCCGCCGCAGACATTCAGTGCCTGCCCGCTCACGTACTCGGCCAATGGCGACGCGAAGAAGACCGCCGCACCCGCCACGTCCGAGGGGTCGCCCAGGCGCTTGAGCGAGGTCGCTTGCGTCCAGTGCTCGCGATCGGCGCCGACGAGCTTGTTCTTCGCCATCTCGGTCAGGATGATGCCCGGACAAATCGCGTTGACGGTGATGCCGTCTGCACCGGCCTCCTGCGCATAGACCCGCGTCAGGGTCACGACTGCGGCCTTGGTGGCGGCGTAATGCCCCTCGGTCGCGATGCCCTGCCGCGCTGCCAGCGAGGCGATGTTGATGACCCGCCCCGACTTGCGCTCGCGCATCTGCGGCAGCACCGCGTTGGTCACGAACAGGACGCCGCGGGCGTTCACGTCGAAATGCGCGTCCCAGGTCGGACCGTCCAGTTCCTCGAGCGGCATTGGCTTGAGGATGCCCGCGTTGTTTACGAGGATGTCGATGCGCCCCGCCTCGGCGACGGCCTCCTTCACGCTCGCCTCGTCGGTCACGTCCATGTGGACCAGACGGCAGGACCGTCCCATCCCCTCAACCTCGGCCTTCATGTCGGACGCCTCGTCGTCCTGCATCGGCAGGTCGGCGATCACGATGTCGGCGCCGGCCTCGGCCAGCCCGCGCACGAGCGCCGCGCCGATCCCACGGCTTCCCCCTGTGACGAGGGCGATCTGTCCATCGAGCATACCCATCGGATTCATCCTTTCAGCGGCAGGGTGTTCATGGTCTCGACCGTCTCGTCGAAGGACGTCAGCTTGCCGTCTGAGCCGAGCCCCATCGCGACCCGCGCGGCCACGGCCGAGGCGAACCGGGCGCAGTCCTTCAGTGGCCAGCCCTTGACGAGACCCACGATGATGCCCGCCGAGAAACTGTCGCCGCATCCCGTCGTATCGACGACGTCGATGTCGTGGGCGGGCAAGGTAAAGGCGTCGCCCTCGGCGGGAAGCACGTAGACCCCCTCGCCGCCCATGGTGAGGATCGTGTTCTTCACGCCCTTCGCCTGGAACCACTGCGCGATGTCCGCGGCCTCGGCCAGGCCGGACATCTCCTGCGCTTCCTCGATGGAGGGGATGAAGTAATCGATGTAGGGCAGCAGCGGCTCGACCAGTGCGGTGGTCTCGGGCGTTGCCTGGATGAGGTCGAAGGTGGTGATGCGCCCCGCATCCTTGGCAGCCTTGATGAAGGCCAGCGTCGGTGCGCCGTCGAAGGATTTCAGCAGCCCCGTGCCGCCGATATGAACGATGCCGGCGTCGAGCGCCGCCTCGTAATCCGCGGGCGCGATATCGAAGGTCGCAGCCGTGCCCGGCACGTGCAGCGCCGGCCGCTCGCCGTTGGGGCGGACCGGCAGGATGGTAGCGGAGGTCTGGACCGTGCCATCCCGCCCGACCATGGCGGTGTCCATCCCGTAGCCCTGCATCTTCGAGACGAGGAAATCCCCCAGCTCGTCGGTCCCGACGGTCGTGACCATCCGCGTCTTCAGGCCGAGGATGGCGCAATCCATCCCCGTGGCCCCGGCGGTGCCCGCGACGGTCATGCGGATTTCGTCAATGAAGTCGGCCCGACCGCCTTCGGGGATGCCCGTGACGGGGCGGCCGAGGATGTCGAGGACCGCGAAGCCCACGGAAGATACGTCGAATGTCGGCATGATCTGCCCTTTCATCAGTCGTTGCGGCGGCGCAGTCCGAAGGACACGCCGAGGACGAGGAAGACGAGCACGCCGATCCCCACCTGTTGCCAAAAGAAGTTCCATCCGATCAGCAGGAGGCCGTTGCGCATGACCGCCAGCAGCAGCACGCCCAGAAGCGTTCCGAAGACGGAGGGGCGGCGCTCGGCGCTGATGGCGGTGCCGATGAAGGTCGCGCCGATGGCGTCGAGCAGGAACGCGTCGCCCGAGAACGGGACGTAGGAGCGCACCGTCGAACTGAGCAGGATGCCCGCGACCCCCGAAATCGCCGCACAGGCGATGAAGACCATCGACATGTGCAGCGGCACGCGGATGCCGGAATAGCGCACGACGTCGGGGGCGGCCCCGAGCGCCGAGACATAGCGGCCGAACACCGACCGGTGCAGCGCGATGTAGACCGCCAGCGCGGCGACGATCAGCACGATGACCGGGGTCGGCACGCCGAAGAGGCCGGTGCGCACGATGGCGTCGAAGGGCGCGGAATACTCGCCGCGGGTCAGGTAGATCGGCACGCCCCCTTGGGTCGAGACACGCTGGACCGTCTCGCCGATGAACAGCACGCCGAGCGTCGCCAGGAAGGGATTGATCTTGAGCCGGTTGATCAGGATCGCGTTCACGATGCCGACGCAGATTGCGGCGGCAAGGCCGCCGGCCACCGCGAAGACGCCCGACATTCCGGCGGCGATCATCATGATGAAGATCATCGAGCTGAGGTCGACGGAGACCCCGACAGAAAGATCGATCCCGCCGGCGGCGATCACGAGCGTCATGCCGAGGGCGACGATGGCGAGGATGACAACCTTGTTCAGCACAAGGTTCATCAGGTTCTCGCCGCTGAGGAACCCGTCGGCGAAGATGGCGAAGAACACGACGATCAGGACGAAGGCGGCGATCACCGCGTAGTTCGAGAGGGCCTCGAAACTGAGGTTCCGCGACGGCGTGGGGGGTGTGGTGTCGGTCATGGAAGCCTCACGAGTTCTTTGCGAAGGAGGTCGCGGCGACGACGACGAGGATCAGCGCGCCCTGCACACCGCTTACCCAGTAGGAGGAGATGCCGAGAAGCTGGAAGCCGTTGGCGAGCGTCCCGATGAAGAGGGCCGCCAGAAGCGTTCCCCCGATCGTGGGGATGAGCCGGCGCGAGAAGACCGTTCCCAGAAGCGCCGCGGCGAGGACGGGCAGCAGCATCTGTCCCGTGCCGGGCGTCGAGGACGACAGCCGCGCTACGATCAGGATCGAGGTCAGCCCCGCCAGCAGGCCAGCACCGATATAGGCCCCGTAGACGTAGGACCCGTTGCGGACGCCAGCGGCGCGCGCCGCCTCGGCGTGTCCGCCCACGGCATAAAGTCTGAGGCCAGTCCGGCTGTAATGCGCGATCCAGATCAGGGCCAACGAGACGATGACGAAGACCCAGGAGAGCGTCGAGATACCCAGGAACCGCCCGAATGCCAGCGTGTCGATCAGCGGCGAGTTGACGGCGACCACCGTATTTTCGGTCAGGGTCAGTTCCAGCCCCTCGGCGATGTTCATCACCGCGAGCGTGGCAAGGAGCGGCATGATGCGCAGGGCGACGACCGCGAAGCCGTTGAGCGCGCCCACGGCCATACCGGTCACGAGCGCCGCCGGCACGGCGACGTATCCGCCGTAGCCCGCCCGCATCAGCACGGCATAGACCGCGGCGCAGAGGCCGGCATTCGCGGCGATCGACAGGTCGATGCCGCCGCGCTGCACGTCCGTGCCTGTACCGGCGAAGACAAGGGTCATGCCGTAGGCCAGGATGCCGAGGATGGTGGACTGCTCCACGATGTTAGTCAGGTTGTAGGGCGTCGTGAACCCGCGCGCGGTGAAGGCGAAGTAGATCACGATCAGCGCGAACCCCACGAAGGCGCCCAGCCGGATGACGAGCTTGGAAATATTGCGCCCCCTATGGGCGCCCGCACGGGGCGGGCCGTCTGCGATGGCGGTCATGCGGTGCTCCGTTCCTTGGGTGTTTCATCGGACGCCGCGCCTGAGGCGGCGGCGAGCAGGCGGTCGGCGTCGATGTCGCCCTTGGCATATTCGCCGATCAGCTCGCCGCGGTAGATGACGAGGGTGCGGTCGCACATCTCGACGATCTCCTCGAGGTCGGAGGAGAGGAAGATCATCGACTTCCCCTCGGCCGCGAGGCGGTTCATCAGGGTGAAGATCTCGATCTTGGCGCCCACATCCACGGCGACGGTGGGCTCGTCCATCAGATAGACCTCGCTCTCGCAGGAGAGCCACTTGGCGACGACCACCTTTTGCTGGTTGCCGCCCGACAGGTTCTTGACCAGCTGATCGCGCCCGGGGGTCTTGATGCCGAGATCGGCAATCAGGTCGTCGACCACCCGTGCCTCGTCCTTGCGCGACACGAGTCCGCGCTTCGACATGGAAAGCAGCGAGGCCAGCGAGATGTTTTCGCGCACCGACAGGGCGGTCGCCACGCCGTGCGCCCGGCGATCCTCGGGGATCTTGGCAAAGCCCTGCCCCACCGCGTCCACCGGGGAGCGCATCCTAAGGGGCTTGCCGCGCAGCAGGATCTCACCGCTATCGAGGGGAATCTGCCCGAAGAGCGCGTTCATCACCTCCTTGTCGCCGGATCCGAGAAGGCCGGTGAGACCGAGTATCTCGCCTTCGCGCAGCGTCAGTGAGACGTTGCGGAAATGAGGTTCGGCGGTGGCGTCGCGCATCTCGAGAACGACCTCACCGTGGGTCACGTCCCGGGGCGGGTACATCTCGGAGGTGTCGCGGTTCGTCATCATGTCGACGATGCGCTGAATTCCGACCTCGCGCGGGTCGACCACGCCAACGTCGGTTCCGTTGCGCAAGACCGTGACCGTGTCGCAGATCTCGCTGATCTCGCTCATGTAGTGCGAGATGAAAATGATCGCGAGGCCGTCGTCCCGCAGCCGGCGGAGCACCTCGAAGAGGTTGTCGACCTCCTTCTTGACGAGCGCGGCGGTCGGCTCGTCCAGCACGAGCACCCTTGCGTCGTTGGCCAGTGCACGCGTGATCTGTACGATCTTCTGCTGCGCGGTCGACAGATCCTGGACCAGCGTGCCGGGGTCCAGATCGAGGTTGAAATGGGTCTTGAGAAGTTCTTGGGCGCGGCGGCGCATGGTCCTGTGTTCAAGAAACGGTCCGACCCGGGGCTCGTTGCGGAGGAACACTGACTCGGCGACGGTGGCGCTCGGCACCAGGAGCCTGTCCTGATGGATGAAATGGACGCCTTTGGCCTCGATCACGGCGGGCGTGATCTGCTCGATCTGCTCGCCGAAAACGCGGACGGTTCCGCCCGTGCGCCTGTAGATCCCGGCCAGCACCTTGATGATGGTCGATTTTCCGGCGCCATTCTGGCCCACGAGCCCGTGCACCGTGCCGGGAGCGACCACGAGGTCGGCCTTGTCCAGCGCGTGGACGGGACCAAAATGCTTGTCGATGTCGCGCATCTCGATAGCGGGGGCGGTCATGCCGTCTCCTTCATTGGCGAAAGGATGGAAGTGACCGGGCCGCGAAGGACGGCCCGGTCGGGATCGCAGAAGCAGCCTCAGTTCGAGCTGCTTCCACCTTCCGTCTCGCCGCCGGAGGTCTCTCCGGCCGCGCCCGGCAGGAAGGGCGCCGCGGTCTCGTCGGCGTTGTCCTTCGTGATCAGAACCGCGGGCAGGAAGCTGAACGGGGGAATCTCCTCATCGCCGAGATACATCGCCACGTTGCGCGCGGCCTGTTGGCCGATGGCATAGGGCTGCTGCGCGGCGACAGCGCCCGCAGGGCTGTCGGGATCGGCGACCATCTCGACGTATTCCGGGCTTCCGTCCACGCCGTAGGTCTTCACGTCCGTCCGGCCAGAATCCGCGATCGCCTGCGTGGCGCCGATCATCGGCACGTCCCAGCAGCCCCAGACCGCTTTCAGTCCGCTGTCCTCGCCGTACTGGGTCAGCATGTCCGACGTGTCCGAGTATGCAGACTGCACGGTATTCGGGATGACATCGCGCAGCTCGGGCTCGATGATTTCGATTTCGGGGTAGGATTCCAGTACGTACTTGAGCTGGTCGTAGCGCACCTTGCACACGGGCACCGAGTAGAAGCCATTGAAGACCGCGATCTTACCCTCGCCGTTCATATCCTTGACGATCTGCAGGGCGAGCTGGGCGCCGATAGAGTAATTGTCCGAGGTGGACTGGTTCACGGCATAGGGCGTGGCCGTATCCACCGTGAAAAGCGGAATGCCGGCCTGTTCGATGCGCTTGAGCCAAGGGTCCAGCACGTCGATATTGCCGAGCTGCTGGATGATCGCGTCGGGACGCTGCGCGATCAGAGTCTGGATCTGGCTTACCTGCGTCTGGTCGCTACGGC
Organism: Mesobaculum littorinae; assembly: GCF_004011175.1. GTDB lineage: Bacteria > Pseudomonadota > Alphaproteobacteria > Rhodobacterales > Rhodobacteraceae > Tranquillimonas > Tranquillimonas littorinae. The sequence goes on from NZ_RQXX01000006.1 coordinate 131,475, forward strand.
CGGCGTCGAGCGCGATCACCTCGGCGCCAAGGCTTTCAAGTTCGTCGATCTGGCCGCGATAGGCCATGAGATCCCAGTGATGGTCGGTGCCGATGACGGTGACGCCGATCGTCTTGCCATCAAGCGACGGAACGTCTGCCGCCGGAAGCTCGGCATCCTGCGCCATGATCGGAGCGGCAGTCAGAAGGACCGTAGCGGCAATGGTGGTGTTCAGGAAAGTCTTGATAGTCATGTGGTCTCCTCCCACGAATTTTCCTCAAGATTGCGATCCGGCACGATCCCGCGCCGGCCGAAATCAACCAGAGTGGCCGTACCCGGCTATCCGATCGATGACGTTCTGGATCTCGGCGTCGCTCAGCACGGGCGGCTCGCCCATCGGCAGGCAGTCGAGATACTGACGGGACAGGGTCTCGACCTCGACGGCACGCCACATCGCCTGCTCGAGCGAGGTGCCGCAGGCGATCATCCCGTGATGCGCCAAGAGGCATGCCGTACGCCCTTCGAGCGCGGCGACCGCATTGCGCGACAGATCCTGAGTGCCGAAGGTCGCATAAGGGGCGCAGCGGATGTCCGGCCCGCCGCAGACCGCGATCATGTAGTGGATCGCGGGAATACCCTTCTCCATGATGGAGAGGCTCGTGGCCGCATTCGGATGCGCATGGACCACCGCCTCGACGTCGCGGCGCTCGCGCAGGATATCAAGATGGAAGCGCCATTCCGACGACGGGCGCCGCTTGCCGATCACCTCTCCCGAGAAACCGATCCACACGATATCCTCGGGCACCAGCGTGTCGTAGGGCATGGAGGTGGGGGTCACCAGAATACCCTCCCCCGAACGGACCGAGATATTCCCCGAAGTACCCTGATTGATTCCCGAACGATTCATCTCGATGCAGGATTCAATGATCTGGCGGCGTAGCTCGGTATCGTCTTGCGCAACCATCTGCGTTGTCATTCTAATTCCCTCAAAGGCAAGTGTAGCCACCGTCCACCGCGAGGATGGAACCGGTCATGTAACTGGAGGCGCGGGAGGCCAGGAAGACTACGGTCGCGGCGACCTCGGCAGGCTCGCCGCAACGGCCCATCGGCGTCATTTCGAGCCACTTGTCGAAAAGCTCGGGCTGCGCGCGCATTTCGAGCGTCATTTCGGTGCCGATATATCCGGGCGCGAGGGCATTCACGCGCACTCCTGTCCTGGCCCATTCCACGGCCAGGGCCCGGGTGATCTGGTGGACCGCCCCCTTGGAGGCCATGTAGCTGGACGCGTATTGCGGCGTGTTCACGATGGAGCCCGACATCGAGCCCATGTTGACAATGGATCCCCGCCCCTCGGCGACCATGCGGGCGCCGAAACTGCGGCAGCACCAGAAGGTGCCGTTGAGATTGACGTCGATCACCCTGCGCCATTCGGCATCCGGGACCTCCGCCGCCGCATGGAGCCGCGCGATTCCGGCCGACGACAGCAGCACATGAGGCACGCCGGAGCGCCCGCAGATCGCGTCCGAGGCGGCGCGCACAGCGTCCGGGTCGGTTACGTCCAGAACCGAAGTGCGGACCTCGGCCCCCTCCGCGCGCAGGATTTCAGAGGCCCGGTCCAGCGCTTCGCCGTCCGTGTCCATCAATTCGAGGCTGGCGCCGTGGGCCGCCAGCGCACGGGCGCTTTCGAGACCGATCCCGCTGGCCCCTCCGGTCACGGCGGCAAGCTGACCGGTCAGGTCAAACAGGTTGGCGTAAGACATAGCCCCTCCGGGCGCGGCCCCCGCCCTTTCCGGCGGCTCCGCGTTCGTTCTCGATCCTCATGGGGAACGGATCCCCCTCCCGGCACCGAGTGTGGCTCATCGTCCGCAAACCTGTCAATCTAGTTATGATCAGAAATAGATCATTCCTGGATGACTGTTCAGAAAGATATATTTTTCAATTAGTTGGAGAAGGCGCCCGTCGAGACATGAATGCGCGCAACGTCTGAGTTGTAGTAGGCCCGGTAGTATTCGAGGGGGGCGTCGAAGGCGTCGTAGGCGACCGACTCGATTGAAATCAGGGGATGTCCGGGAGGCACCTCGAGGCGTCCAGCCACATCTTCTGGAGCGAGCGCCGCGGTGAACCACCGTTCGGCCCGCTGCGCCGTCAGGCCGTAATGGGTGTTCAGAATCTCAAAGATCGAGCGCCCCTGAATATCGACTGCCTCCATCCGCGGAACCTTGTGCCCCGGCAGCGAGATCACCGTGTGCGTAATCGGCTGGCTATCCGAACGATAGATGCGCCCGATCCGTATGACCGTCCCGTCAGGAGGCAGGGAAAAAATACGCTGCTCGTCCTCGTCCGGGGCACAGCGCTCGAAAAGGAAGGCCTGTGCCTCCACCAGGTGCCCGCGCGCTTGAAGATCCGAGTGGACAGACACGTTGGAGGTGAGAAAGCTCGTTTCGGACCTGGGCTGGGTCACAAAGATGCCCCTCCGGGGCACCTTGGCGACCAGTCCCTGGTCGGACAGCGCATCGAGAGCGGCACGTACAACCGGGCGCGAAACCTCAAGTAGCTCGGCGATAGTCTGTTCGGCCGGCAGACGCATTTCCGGCTTGAGTGCGTGACGGCCGATCTCGTCCGCAAGGGCGTTCTTGAGCTGCACCCAAAGCGGAGTGTCAGAGCTGCGCCGAATGACACCCCGTGACGCGATCCTCTGGATTACATCCAAAGAAGCCTTGTCGTTATTTCGCGGCCGGCCGCGTAGCTTTTTTGTGGCCTCTTCAGCCATGGGCGTCCACCTCTGCACTCATCCATTTTGGTCCGGCCTAAATGGCGTGGCGGTTTATGGGACGATCTCTGGGCCTTGTACAGCTTGGAGCATTAATCATGACCTGCCACTCGCTTTTCCTCCATCGTCGATCAGAGTCCATCCCAACTCGAGGACGGACAATGAAGCGCACGGGATTCCGGGCGAACAGATCATCGGCAATTTGGGCGAACGCGAGGCGGGCGTATCGGCGCTTTGCTACGTGCTGAACCAGGGTCAGGACCCATAGATTTGGTCGGGCGAGCCTATTTCACCGTTCGAACACGAGCGGTGAACATGTCTGATCTTCTCTGGTCGAGCGACGCACAGCTGGCACGTCTGGAACCTTGCTTTCCGAAGTCGCATGGCAAGCCCCGGATTGACGACCGACGTGTTCTGAGCGGCATTATCCTCATCAATCGCAACGGGTTGCGGTGGCGCAACGCCCCAGGGGGGGCATGGCCCCCACAAGACACTCTACAACCGTTGGAAACGATGGAGCGATAAAGGCGTCTTCGCCCGGATCATGGCAGGACTGGCGGCCGAGCACGGCGAGGAAAGCACTGTGATGAACGACGGTGAGGCCGAAGGCGCCATTGGTTCGAGCCCCGGCCGAACGATCCGAAGGCCCACCGCACGGCGTCCAGCCTGGGCGTCAAAGGGGGGGCGTGGACGCCTGATTGGCCGAACCAAGGGGTTTGAGGGGTGAAGAAACTCTCCAGTGGATAGTTTCGCCCGAAAACGGACCATGAAACTGCCCGCCACTTGGGACAGATGAGCCATGTCGCGCCATTGGTCCGAGCGACAATGGCGACAGCCGCGCCAGCGACCTGTTCCTGACCGCCGGCCCCGTCAGCGATTACATCGGAGCGCGTGGGCTGGTCAGCGGGTTACCCTTTGTAAAGCAGCTGCTTGGAGATCGTGGCTTTGATGCCGACCTGTTCAGCGAAGCCTTGCAAGACAAGAAGATATTCTGCTGCATTCCGGGCCGAAAGAAGCGGAAGACGCCCGTCCGGTACGACAAGCGCAGGTATAAACGGCGCAACCGGACCCGGATCATGTTCGGCAGGCTCAAGGACTGGAGACGGGTGGCGACCCGTTATGACCGATGCCCAAAGACCTTCTTCTCAGCGATAGCACTCGCTGCGACAGTAATCGTCTGGCTTTGAGAGGGAACGAGTCCTGACCCTCCCAAATTTCCGATCGGGCAAAGATGCAGACTATTGTTGCGAAACCGATTTGACGCCCAAAAGGATCGCGGCGACGATCATGAAGCTGCCACCAGCGCGTTCGATCCAGATTTTTGCTGAGCCTCTGAAGCGGTTTGCGATCCAACTCGCACTCGCGCCGTAGGCTGATAAGAACAGCCCATCCATGACAACGTAAGTTACGGAGAGGATCAGGAACTGCGGCCAGAAGGCCTGGTGTGCAGTTATGAATTGAGGAAAGAGCGCGGCGAAGAAAACGACAGCCTTTGGGTTGGCTGCCGATGTCAAAAATCCCTGCATGTATAGCTTGCGCAAGGATGGGTTCGAACGAGCATGAGCCGGCCCTGCCTGTTCCGGCCCCGCTTTTCTGATCATGCGAACGCCCAGCCAGATGAGGTAGGCAACGCCGGCCCACTTGATCGCAGCGAGTGCAGTGCCCGAAGCGGCGATGATTGCTGCCAGTCCAAAGCCTGCAGCAAGCATCTGAAGGATGTTTGCTGACAGATCGCCCGCTGCTGTCGACAACGATCGGGCGAACCTGTGGGCGCCACTATTGGCCAGCATCAGCAATTGGCTTGGCCCAGGGGTGCTCATCAATGCGAGAACGGTTGCGACGTAGACCAACCAGACATCCAAACTCATGATCTTGGTTCCTTTGGTGCGACGGCTTCCTGCGATCCGGGGTAGCCTTGTCACGTTCTGCCATAACGACCGCGCCCTCGTCCAAAGCGGTCAGGAAAACACTATCTGAAGAAAGACCGGTTCCACCCATAGCCGAGAGGCAACCGTCCGTGCGTCGAGGCTATGGCACGGAAAACATCGTGCTCGCCGAGACGTCATACCCGATAACACTTGCTACCCATTGCCGCTTTGGAGCGGCTACGCCGTGGTCAGGACACGCAGATGCCGGGCACGTCGACCTTGCGGAAAAGATGCGGGCTCGCGGTCGTGGTGTCCGGATAATCTTCAAGCTGCGTCTGAAACTCGGCTTTGCTGAAGGCCGCGCGGAAGTGGGCGGTCGACTGCCAGACGGCGTAGTTCAAGAACGTCCCGCTTCCCGCGATGCCCCGGTGAAGCTGGGTCGAGATGAAGCCCGGCTGCCGTTTCATGAGGGCAGCGTCTTTTGCCCAGGCCTCGAGAAGCGCGTCGGCGTCTTCTGGCGGAACGGTGAAGGTGTTGATCAGGACCACGGGGCCACCCTCATCCTCCAGTTGCGAAGCGAGCGTGACTGTCTCGTCCATCTCTGCGAATTTTATCATTTCAAGCTCGTTTGTTTGTGGCAGGACGGGCATTTGCGCGCCGCCGGAAACGGCCGGTCATCTTCAAGCCGTCCCGCATGTTCAGGCCAAGCAGCGTGATGTTGGCGGCGCCGGCGATGAGTTCGAGTGCCTGGATCGCGTAGAAAACGGCATCGAGCTCACCGGCGCGCGCCTTGAAGGCGAGAAACACCGCGGAAGGGACGAGAACCAGAAGGCCGTTGGCGGCACAGGCAGCGGTACGCTTGATCTTCGTGGTGATCAGCTTGGGCCGTCGTCCTTTCGCTAGGTTGAACCCCGTCCCGCCGGTCGCCGCGAGCGCCGGAATGAGCAGCAGAAAGCCCCACGGTATCGCGCTCTTGATGGCCACGATCGTGCTGACCGACCCGAACAGCTCGCCGAGCGCGGTCGCCAGCCAGAAGATTGCGATGGTGAGGAGGGCGATCCCGCCCGCGACGGGATGTATGATCTTGACCATGGCTGCCGTTTCAATATGGTGTTACGATGTCATTATGAACATGACAGATACGACTTTGACATCATGTTGTCAATCAGGGTGAATGTTTCCAAATGACAAACTCGAAACGGACCCCGTCCGGAGCCGCCTTGAGCGATACGATCTTCGATCTGTTGCAACTCAACAGTCGCATCCTCACGGCGGGTGACAGGCTCGTTGCGGGCCTCGGACTGACCAGCGCCCGCTGGCAGGTCCTCGGGACGATGATCGCAGCGCAGCGCCCGCAACCGGTTGCCTGGATCGCCCGCGACATGGGCGCGAACCGTCAGAATGTTCAGCGCATCGTCAACGACCTCGCACGGGACGGACTGGTCGAGTTTCAGCCCAATCCCCATCACCGGCGCGCGCAGCTCGTCGTTCTCACCGACAAGGGGATGACAGCTTACGACGACGCCATGCAGCTGCAGACGCCCTGGGTGAACGATCTTGCCGAAGGCCTTCAGCCCGAGGATATCGAGGTGACCCGAAAGGTAATCACCGCCCTGCGGCTCAAGCTGGAAGACGGCGGCGCTGCGGACGCCTAGGCGCACCCAAAAGTTCACAGCACAGCCGGCTATTCCGTAAGATCAGCGCCGACACTGACGCAGGTGGTCGATAAGGGCCATGAGCTTCGGCGCCATATGCCGGCGCTGCGGGAGATAGAGCGGGAACCCTGCGAAGGGCGGCAGATACTTTTCGAGGAGCGGCACCAGCGCGCCACTGTCGCAATACGGCTCGAAACAGTCCCGGGGACCGACGGTGATGCCGCTGTCGGCCTGCACGCCTTCGAAACCGGGTCCGCGGCTCGCGCAGGCATCGGCAAATGGATAACCTTCTACAACACCAAGAGCCCGCATTCGGCACTGCGAGGCAGAACCGCGGTCGAGGCCCATCTGGCCCCGTCCCCAAAGCGCAAGCATGATCAACAGGCTGCTCTGCCCCCTGAAAACTGGATTTGGAGACACACACAAGCTGCTCAATTTCGACCGATCTGCCTTGGCTCTCGATGCTGCTATCGGTGGTCACGGCGTTGCAATCGCGCCGACCTACATGGTGGAGAGTGATCTTCGGTCAAAGAAGCTGGTGGAGTTTTGGGTCGATCCCAATCCCTCTGGTAATGGGATCTATATCTCATGGTCAAAGGAGCATCTGGGCCAGACGCGCATCACGCGGATCGTTGATTGGATTGCGTTTGAATTCGAGTGAAGCAGACCTTCGGTTCGGGAAAGCAAACGGAAGCAAAGTCCCGCGGTGCGGACCTTCGACTATCGCAAGGATTCGCAAGCGCAGCGAACAGCTGCTTTGATGAGCCGCGCAGCTCGGCCAGCACCTTTTCGAACCGGCGGGCGCGGACTCGCGGGTCGTTCTTCCGGTACGCATGGCCCTCTCTGCGGGTCGGAACAGCACGGACGATCCCGGCTCGAACGCGGCATACGGCTCAGTCAGCGACAGCTAAGGAAAGGTATTTCCGGGCATGGCAGGGAGGGCTTGGCCAAACGAGATGTCCGGGATCAGACAAAGGCAGGGATGTCCTGGCCTTACGATCGAGAGCTCACCTGGGAAAGACCATTTAGCATCAGTAGATCCGGCCTGCGGGGTAAGGCACCTGACCTGAAAGTCGGTTTTGCCTAAAACCTAATAAGGGTGAAGTGGCGCGCTGGGGAGGATTCGAACCCCCGACCCCTTGATTCGTAGTCAAGTACTCTATCCAACTGAGCTACCAGCGCGTGGGGTGAGGGCGATGTACCTAGTGTGGCGCGGGGATGCAAGGCGGTTTTTGTCATTCCGCGGCGGCATCCACGCTCAGCACCGTCTTGGGCAGGACGACGCGGAACACCGTGCCCTCGGGGCCTGTCCGCTCAAGGTCCAGCCTTCCACCGTGTCCGCGCACCAGTTCCGCCGCGATCGTCAGGCCCAGGCCCGCCCCGCCCTTGGTCGCTCCGCCCTGGAACGGAGTGAATAGATGTTCACGGGCGCGTGGCGGCAGGCCCGGTCCGGTGTCCGAAACGGTGACGCACCACGCGTTTTCGTCCTCTTCGCCGTGGATCGAGATCTCGCCCGGCTCGCCCGTCGCCATGATCGCCTGCCGCGCGTTGCGTACGAGGTTCGACAGGACGCGGTAGAGCTGCTCGCCATCGGCGCGCACCACCAGCCCCGCGGGGACATCCTCGGAGAAGCTGAGGTCGTGCTCGCCCGCGGCCAGCCGCTCTCCGTCGACCACGTCGCCTACCACGCGCGACAGCGCCACGCGGTCCAGCGCCGGGGGCGGCTCTTCCGCGCGGCCGAAGGCCAGCGTGGTTTCGCACAGGTTCACCGCCCGGCTGATCGAGGCAATGAGCTTGGGCGCCATCCGCGCCACCGAGGGGTCGGCCGAGCTTTCCAGCCTGTCGGCGAATAGCTGGGCCGAGGTCAGGATGTTGCGCAGGTCGTGGCTGACCTTGGCGACCGCGCCGCCCAGCTGGGCCAGCCGCTCTTTCTGGCGCAGGGCGCCGGTCAGCTGGGTCTGCAGCGATTGCAGCGCCGTCTCGGCCTCGTTCAGTTCGAGCACCTTGGCCGAGGGCTGGATGATCCGCCGCGCATCCTCGGGCGCGGCGGCATAGCTGGTCATCGCCTCGACCACGCCGCGAATCGGCCGCAGCATGAAGTGTCGCACTGCCAGGAAGAGCAGGATCGCGGTCAGGATAGACACCACGGCCGACAGCACCAGGATGCGCAGGCCGTAGTCCAGCATCGCGGTCTTGAGCGGCCCGGTATCCATCGTGACCTCGATCAGAAGCCCCGCCTCGCGCACGGGGTCACCGATCACCCGGATCACGCCGTCCCCCGGCGTGACCAGATCGACGATCGCGTCACGCATCAGCTGCACCGGCCCGATCGACCGCAGGTCGTAGGTCGCCTCGATCGGCGTGGGGATGGGCGAGGACAGCACCAGCTGGCGCACCTGATCGCGCAGCAGCACGACGTTAAAAACCTCGGCATTGCGCAGCAGCTCGGCCTCGAGCGTCTCGTCGATCATGTCGTTGGCCAACAGCGAAAGCGACGCGATCTGCGCCCGCTCCAACCGGGATTCGAGGTAATCGACCCGGAACCGCGCCAGCGACGGCACGAGAACCAGAACCTCGGCCAGAAGCACGAAGGCCGTGGTCAGAAGCAGGAAACGCCCGGAGAGGGACCTGAAATACATATGCCGACCATGTCGGGCGCTGCTGGTCAGGGCAGCACCCTCTGCACCAGACCGCCGGCCCGCTTCACCCAAGGGTTATCGAAGAGGCGCTTGGAGAAATACGCCCCCGCGGCCTTTTTAGATACCTCGTTCAGCGTCGGATAGGGGAGAACGGTTCCGGAAATCGCCTGAAGCTTCAGCTTTTGGGAAATCGCCAGAGACCAGAGCCCGATCAGCTCACCGGCCTGCGCGCCCACCATCGTCACGCCGATGGGATAGCCGTCCACGACCATCACCTTCACGAAGCCTTCGGTCTCTCCGGCGGCGATGGCGCGGTCGTTCTCGTCGAAGGCCGCGCGGACGACCTCCAGCTTATCGCCGTGGACCTGGCGCGCCTCGGCCTCGGTCGGGCCGATCTGGGCAAGCTCGGGCGCTGTGTAGGTCACCCGGGGGATATGCCGCGTCTCGGCGGTGGCGCGGAGGCCGAACATGATCGACCGCACAACCTGGCCCCCGTGATACCCTGCGAGGTGGGTGAACTGCATGCCGCCGGCCGCGTCACCCACCGCGTAGACCCGGCTGTTGGTCGTGGACCGCAAGCGGTCGTCGACGGTGATACCCCTGTCATGCGCCACGTTCGCGGCATCGAGGTTCAGCCGGTCCAGATTGATGCGCCGCCCCACCGCCACCAGCAGGTGGCTGCCTTGATGTGTCTGGCCGCCGGCGGTGACGGCGATGTCTCCCGCCCGCCCCTCTACCTTCTCGGCCTGCGCGTCCGAAAACACCTTGACCCCTTCTGCCCGCATCCGGGCCAGCACGACCTGCGCGGCCTCGGCATCCTCCTTGCCCAGGGCCGCGCCGCCCTCGATCACCGTAACCTCGCACCCGAGGCGCCGGTGCGCCTGCGCCATCTCGCAGCCAATCGGGCCGCCGCCGATGACGATCAGGTGCCGCGGCCTTTCGCGGTTCTCAAAGAGCGTCTCGTTCGTCAGGTATGGCACGTCGCCCAACCCGTCGATCGGCGGCACCATCGGGGATGACCCGGTGGCGATCACGAAGCGGCGGGCGCGGATGCGGGCGCCCCCGGCCTCGACCTCTTCGGGCGAGGTAAAGCGCGCCCAGTCGCGGATCACGCGGACGCCCAGCCCTTCGAACCTTTCCTGGCTGTCGACGGGGGCAATGGTGCGGATCGCAGCCTGCACGTGATCCATCGCCGCGGCGTAGTCGATCTGCGGCTCGACCGGGGCCACGCCATAGGGCCCGCCGCTGCGCAGGGCATGGGCGTGCTCGGCCGCGGCGATCAGCGCCTTCGAGGGCACGCAGCCGTAGTTGAGGCAATCGCCCCCCATCTCGCCGCCCTCGATCAGCACGGTCTTTGCGCCCATCTGCGCGGTGCCCGCGGCCACCGACAATCCGCCGGATCCGGCCCCGATCACGCAGACATCCGTTTCGATCAGATCCATCAGAGTCCTTTCCGCCCGCGCAGGGCCTTGAGCAGGATCGGCAGGGCCGCCAGCACACAGAGCCCCAGAATTGGAAGCAACACGCGCGGCTCGAAAATGATCCCCAGGTCGGGACGCCCGCCGCTGGCAAAGACGGCGCCCAGCCCTGCCCCGACCGAGGTGAAGACCAGCGTGCCAGGGATGATGCCCAAGAAGGTGGTCACCACGAAACGCCACAGCGGAACGGCCACGAAAGCCGGCACGAGGTTGGCGACGAAGAAGGGGACGGCCGGCACCAGACGGATCAGGAACAGCATCTCCCACTGCGATTCGTCGATGCCCGCCTTGATCCGCCGGATCAGCCCGTCGCCGGCCTCCATCCGCCGCGCAAGCCTGTCGCCCAGGCCCCAGCGCGCCGCCAGAAAGATCGCCGTGGCGCCGATGGTCGCGGCGGTGACGTTGAAGACAACTCCGGGAAAGGTCGAGAACAGGAAGCCGCCGGTCAGCGTGGCGATGGTGCCCCCGGGCAGAGAAAACGCCACCACCGCGATGTAGGCGGCCATGAAGACCAGCACGCAGGCAAGGTAGTTCGCGTCGCGAAACTCCAGAAGCCGCGTGCGGTTCTGCGCCAGTGTCTCAAAGCTCAGCCAGTCGCGCAGAAGCACGGCGCCCAGCACCGCGACGACGGCGATCACGAGGATCGGCAGCCTGCGAAGCCATCCGCGCCCCGGACCTGCGGTCCCCGCGTCCGGCCGCGTGTCCGGCTCCCTGCCGGGTGTCGTGCCGGGGCCGGTCCTCGGGCCGTCTTGCATCCGGTTGCCTCTCCTGCTTCCCCTGCGCGGGGGTCGGGGGCGCCGCGATGCGCGCCCTGCCCTGCATCTATGCGCCGGACCGCGAATGTCGAACCTTTGCTTGGCCGTTAAGGCCCGGGGACGGTTGACAGCGCGCCATCGCCCCCCTAGAGAGCGGGCTTCGAACGTGACGGGCCCTTGAACCGCGTCCTGCGGGTCGGGCTGCTGACGGAGACAAGAGAATGAAACGTACTTTCCAGCCTTCGAACCTCGTCCGCAAGCGGCGGCACGGGTTTCGCGCGCGCATGGCCACCAAGGCCGGCCGCAAGATCCTGAACGCGCGCCGCGCCCGCGGCCGGAAGTCGCTCAGCGCCTGATCCCCGTTACAGGGAGGCATGCGATGACGCCGCCCCTCGCCCCCGCATCCCCGACACGCTCCGGGGCCGCGGAGCCGGTCGGGGCGGTTTCGTCATGCGCGCCTGATGGAACGGCCACCGCGACAGTGGAAACGCTGCGAAAACGGGCCGATTTCCTCAAGGCCTCGCGGGCGCGTCGACAGGCGACGCCGGGTTTCGTCCTGCAGGCCCGTCGCCGCGGCGACGCCGAGCCCGCTGCCGGGTTACGCGTCGGTTACACCTGCTCGAAAAAGGTCGGCAACGCCGTCGCCCGCAACCGTGCCAAGCGCCGGCTGCGCGAAATCGCCCGCGCCCTGCTGCCGTGTCACGGCCACCCGGGGTGGGACTACGTGCTGATCGGGCGGCGCGACACGACGGCCACCCGCCCCTTTCCCCAGCTTCTCGCCGATCTCGAAACCGCGCTGGACCGGGTGCACAAGTGACCTTCGCGGCCCGGATCGCGGCCCTTCCGGTCCGCGCCTACCGCATCGTGTTCAGCCCGTGGGTCGGCTACAACTGCCGGTATCACCCGACATGTTCGGCCTATGCGCTGGAGGCGCTGGAGCGTCACGGCGCGCTGCGTGGCAGCTGGCTGGCCCTGCGGCGAATCCTCCGCTGCCACCCCCTGGGCGGGTCGGGCGTCGACCCGGTGCCCGAACGGCGCCGTTGACGCTGCGCCGCGCCCGCGCGTAAGCCGAACCTATAGTTTCAGGAGACCCGCGCCCGTGCTCGACGACGCCGACGATATCCATCCGCTTTTCGCTGGCGCGCCCCGCACCACCGAATTTCGCAAGCTGCGCAAGCGGATCATCCGCGAAACCCGCGAGGCGATCGACCGCTACGGCATGATCGAACGCGGCGCCCGGTGGCTCGTGTGCCTGTCGGGCGGCAAGGACAGCTATACCCTGCTCGCCGCGCTGACCGAGCTGCAGTGGCGTGGCGTGCTGCCGGTCGACATCCTGGCCTGCAACCTCGATCAGGGACAGCCGGGATTTCCCGCGACCGTCCTGCCCGAGTTCCTGCAGAAGATGGGCGTGCCGCACAGGATCGAGTACCAGGACACCTATTCCATCGTGATGGACAAGGTGCCGCAGGGCCGGACCTATTGCGCGCTCTGCTCGCGGCTGCGGCGCGGCAACCTCTATCGCATCGCGCGCGAGGAAGGGTGTTCTGCCGTCGTGCTGGGCCATCACCGCGACGATATCCTGGAAACCTTCTTCCTGAACCTCTTTCACGGTGGCAAGCTCGCGACGATGCCACCGAAACTGGTAAATGACGAAGGCGACCTGTTCGTCTATCGCCCTCTCGCCCACGTGGCCGAGGCCGACTGCGACCGGTTCGTCCGCGCGCTCGACTATCCGATCATCCCCTGCGATCTCTGCGGCAGCCAGGACGGCCTGCAACGCCAGCAGATCAAGGGCCTTCTGGACCAGTGGGAGACGAATGCGCCGGGGCGACGGCAAAAGATCTTCTCGGCACTGATGAACGCCCGCCCGTCGCACCTGCTCGACCCGGGCCTGTTCGATTTTACCGGGCTCAGCCGCGGCAACCTATCCGAATTTGCCGCGAACTATACGGGAAAACACGAGCCTGATTAACACTTCCCGCGCTATGTCCGCCTAGACTGCTTTCCATGCGGGAAGGTCCAGGATGGAGAAGACTGCACATGCAGAGGCCGACTGGCAAAGACCGACGCGGGACACGTACCTGGTCCCGTGCCATGCCGATCATGTTTGCCCTGATGCCGGCCCTGCTGCTGACCGCCTTCCATACGGGCGGCGAAACGGCGCTTGGGCTGACGGCCGGGCTTTGCTGCCTGATCTCCATCGCGGCCCTGCGGCTGGGCCTGCCCGCGGAACGGGGCGCCAATGCGGACAGGGACGAACGCACCCAGTTCGAAGCCGCGCTGGCCCGCCGCCTGTCTGATCCCGCCTCCGCGTCCGGGCTGACTGTGTTCGTCTGCGGCATCGACGATTACGCCACCTTGACGAAGCGGCTGGGGGAAGAGCGTGCCGGGCGGCTGGTGCAGGACATCCTGCAAAGGCTCAGGGGCACCTTCCTCTCCTCCGAGGAAGTCGTCTGCATGCGCCCGCCCCGGATCGTGGTCGCCCCCGCGCAGATGCTGGACCTAGAAACCAGCGTCCAGTTCGCGCTGGACCTGCAGCGCATCTGCGCCCGCCCCTTCCGCGAGGCGGACGAGACGCTGACCCTGACCGTCTCGGTAGGCTTTGCCCCTGCGGGTCGACTGTCCAGGCCAGCGCCCGAATCGCTGATCGGGGCCGCCACGCACGCGCTGGACATCGCGTCGCGACAGGGCCCGGGGCGACTGCGCGCCTTCGACCTTCCGGCCGACGGACGCCGGATCGAGCCGCGGTTCGACACGGCATCGGTTCTGCGCGCGCTGGAGAACGGCGAAATCCGCCCCTTCTTCCAGCCGCAGATCTCGACCGACACCGGCGACCTGACGGGGGCAGAGGCCCTGGGGCGCTGGGTCCATCCCCGTCTTGGCGTGCTGCCGCCGGGCGAGTTCCTTCCCGTCATCGAGGCGCAGGGCCTGTCGCGGCGGCTGTCCGAAACCATGCTGGTGCAGTCGCTTGGCTGCCTGCTGGACTGGGATCAGGCGGGTCTGAACGTGCCGCGCATCTCGGTCAATTTCGGCGAACGCGAACTGGCCGATCCGCATCTGGCCGACCGCGTCCAGATCGAGCTGGAGCGGCATGGCCTGTCGCCCGATCGCCTGTCGATCGAGATCCTCGAAACCGTGCTCGCCGCGGGGCCCGAGGATACGGTGACGCGCAACCTGCAATCGCTGAACGCGCTCGGCTGCCATATCGAGCTTGACGATTTCGGCACCGGTCATGCCGCCATCACCACGATCCGGCGCTTTCCCATCTCCGGGATCAAGATCGACCGCAGCTTCGTCAAATCGATGGATACCGCCCGCGACCAGCAGAACATGGTCGCCGCGATCCTGACCATGGCGGAACAGCTGTCGCTCGAAACCATTGCCGAGGGGGTGGAGACTGCCGGAGAACACGCCATGCTGTCGCAGCTGGGCTGCGCCCACGTGCAGGGCTTCGCCATCGCCCGGCCGATGCCGGCCGAGGCCCTGCCCGAATGGATAGCCCGCCACCGGGCAGCCCTGCCCCGCCCCGGCGGCATGGCCCCCGTCCTGTTTCCCCAACGAGAGTCGCCTCCACCGCTGCGCAGCCGGCGGGACGGCACCGGCGGAGGCAAGCCTGCCTAGGCGTTTCCTGCTTGACCTTTCCCAATCCGACCTATTGAACCGGGCTGACCCGAAAAAGTCATCAGGCCCTCCCCCACATGGACGATCAGAACAAGAATCTCATTCTTGCGACGGCACTGAGCTTCCTCGTCATTCTTGGCTGGTTCTTGCTCTTTCCGCCCGAACAGCAGGCGCAGGACCCCTCGGAGCCCGAGATCCAGTCGGCCGAAACGTCCGAGGCGGTCCGTGCGCCAGATGGCAGCGCGGCGGAAACCTCGGGCACGGCGGGCGGCGCGACGCCCGTGGCGGATGCCCCCCGCATCGCCATCGATACGCCCAGCCTCGAAGGCTCTATCTCGCTCGTGGGCGGCCGTATCGACACGCTCGAACTCAAGACCTACCGCGAGACGCTGGACCCGGATTCGCCCCCGGTGCGCCTGCTGTCCCCGGCCGGCGGGGACGATCCCTATTACGCGATGTTCGGCTGGGCGCCCGGTGGCTCTCTCGACTTCGCCGACGTGCCGGGTGCGGATACCGAATGGCAGGTCGTGCAGGAGAATGCCGACAGCGACCCGGTCCTGACGCCCGCGAGCCCCGTCACCCTGACCTGGGAGAATGCCGACGGCCTGGTCTTCCGCCGCCAGATCTCGATCGACGAAGACTACATGTTCCGCGTCACCCAAGAGGTCGACAACACCTCGGGTGAGACGATCCGGCTGGCCCCCTACGGCGTCGTCGTGCGCGAGGGCGAGCCGCAGACCACCGGGTTCTTCATCCTGCACGAAGGCGTCGTGCGGATGTCCGACGGCGAACTGCAGGAAGTCGATTACGACGACATGCCCGAGCTGGAGGCCGACGACCGCTGGGGTCCCAGCGCCGACGTGACCTCGGTCGCTGAAAACGGCTGGGTTGGCTTTACCGACAAGTACTGGATGACCACGCTGATCCCTGAACCGGGCCAGTCCTTCACCTCGGTCGTGCAATACGTGGCGGCGCGCGACGTCTACCAGACCGAAGCCCGGTTGCCGACGATGGACGTGGCCGCGGGCGAAACCGCCGCGACGACGACGCTGATGTTCGCAGGCGCCAAGGAATGGGAGACCATTCGCCACTACCAGAACGACACCGGCATCGCGGGCTTCGTGGACTCGATCGACTGGGGCATGTTCTTCTTCCTCACCAAGCCGATCTTCGCGATCCTGCACTGGCTGAACGGTTTCCTGGGCAACATGGGCTGGTCGATCATCACGCTCACGCTGATGATCAAGGCGATCCTCTTCCCGCTCGCCTACAAGTCCTACGTCTCGATGGCGAAGATGAAAGAACTTCAGCCCGAGATGGAGAAGATCAAGGAGCGCTCCGGCGACGACCGGATGAAGCTCCAGCAGGAAATGATGGCGCTCTACAAGAAGGAAAAGGTGAACCCCGCCTCGGGCTGCCTACCCCTTCTGCTGCAGATCCCGATCTTCTTCTCGCTCTACAAGGTGATCTTTGTCACGATCGAACTGCGGCACGCGCCGTGGATCGGCTGGATCCGCGACCTTTCTGCGCCCGACCCGACCTCGGTTCTGAACCTCTTCGGTCTTCTGCCCTACGCCGCCCCCAGCCCGGAATCATTCCTGGCCATCCTGTCGCTGGGCGTGCTGCCTATTCTCCTGGGCGTGTCGATGTGGCTGCAGCAAAAGCTGAACCCCGCCCCGCAGGACCCGACGCAGGCGATGGTCTTCGCGTGGATGCCGTGGGTGTTCATGTTCATGCTGGGCCGGTTTGCCAGCGGGCTGGTGCTGTACTGGATCGCGAACAACACGATCACCTTCTCGCAGCAGTACCTGATCATGCGCAGCCAGGGCTACAAACCCGACGTCTTCGGCAACATCCGGCGCAGCTTCAGCCGCAAGAAGAAGGCCGAAAAGGAATGATCGCGCGGCGCGCCCGCTTCGGCGCCGCGGCGGCGGGGCGCAGGCCGACAGTGGCCTGCGCCCCGGTTCCTCGTGTGACGCGGACCGCGCACCAATGAACCTGCCCTTCCCCTTGGCCGAACCCGCCCCCGAGGCGCTGGAAACCGGGCGCAAGATGTTCGCGCGCGAAACCCAGTTCCTAAAGGGCGTGGTCGCAATGGACGGCCTGCCCGCCGCCGACCGGCCCGAGGTCTGCTTCGCCGG
This sequence comes from Mesobaculum littorinae, assembly GCF_004011175.1. Taxonomy (GTDB): domain Bacteria; phylum Pseudomonadota; class Alphaproteobacteria; order Rhodobacterales; family Rhodobacteraceae; genus Tranquillimonas; species Tranquillimonas littorinae. The sequence goes on from NZ_RQXX01000006.1 coordinate 148,381, forward strand.
GCGCTCGAACGTTGGCAAGTCGACCCTGATCAACGCGCTGACCGGGCGCCGCGCCCTGGCGCGGGCCTCCAACACGCCGGGCCGCACACAAGAAATCAACTTTTTCGAGATTCCCGATGGGCCCTACCTGGTCGACTTGCCGGGATATGGTTTCGCCAACGCGCCCGTCGCCGTCGTCGGCGCGTGGCAGCGGCTGCTCAAATCCTACCTCTCCGGCCGGCAAAGCCTGCGGCGCGCCTTCGTGCTGATCGATGCGCGCCACGGCGTGAAGGCGGTCGACGAAGAGATCCTCGCCCTGCTCGACCGCTCGGCCGTGACGTTCCAGGCCGTGCTGACCAAGGCCGACAAGGTAAAGGCGTCCGAACGCGAGAAGATGCTGCAACAGGTGCGCGGCAAGCTTTCGGCCCACCCCGCTGCCTACCCCGAGATCGTCCTGACCTCGTCCGAGACCGGTCTGGGCATCGACACGCTGCGCGGCATCATCGCCGATCTTTCCGCAGAGTAACGCGCGCGGCCTTGAGTGCCCGCGCGGTTCCGCCTAAAGGAAGCCGCGATTTGCCACAGGACCCGACGCCGATGAAGAAACAGACCTTCAGCCAGCGCGACTGGATCGCCGCGGCCCGCACCCTGAACGCCGCTCTGCCGAACCTGCAGAAATACGATGGCGCGACCGTTGTCATCAAGCTGGGCGGTCACGCCATGGGCAGCGACGAGGGCATGGAGAGCTTTGCCCGCGACGTGGTCCTGATGCAGCAGGTGGGCGTCAATCCGGTGATCGTCCACGGCGGCGGCCCGATGATCAACGACATGCTGTCGCGGCTGGCGATCCCCTCGACCTTCGTCCGCGGCAAACGCGTCAGCGATGCCGCCACGGTCGAGGTGGTCGAGATGGTGCTGTCCGGCCTTGTCAACAAACGTATCGTGCAGGCCATCAACGCCGCTGGCGGACGCGCGGTCGGCCTGTCCGGCAAGGACGCCAACCTCATGGTGTGCGAAGCGCGCGAGCCAGACCTGGGCTTCGTCGGCACGCCGGTGGACTTCAACCCCGACTTCCTGCGCTCGCTGCACGCGGCCGAGATCATTCCCGTGATTGCCCCCATCGGCGCCGGCCGCGCGGGCGAGACCTTCAACGTCAATGGCGACACGGCGGCGGGCGCCATCGCCGCGTCGCTCGACGCTGATCGCCTGCTGCTTCTGACCGACGTTGCGGGCGTGAAAGACTCCAACGGCGATGTGGTCAGCGAAATCACCCCCGCCCAGATCCGCGAAATGACCGAGGCCGGCGTGATCGCCGGCGGCATGATCCCCAAGACCGAAACCGCGCTCGAGGCGATCGAGAACGGCGTGCGCGCGGTGGTGATCCTCGACGGACGGGTGCCCAATGCCTGTTTGCTCGAACTCTACACCGACCACGGCGCCGGCAGCATGATCCGCCCGCGCCGCTGATCCCCCCTCCCCCCCTTCTTTCCAGCAGACCCGAGTGAGCCCCGCATGGCCCTACGCCTGATCCTTGTCCGGCACGCGAAGTCCAGTTGGGACAACCCCACCGTCGACGACCATGATCGCAGCCTGAACGGCCGCGGACGCGAGGCCGCACCGCGCATGGGCGCCTGGATGGCAGAACGCGGGCACGTGCCAGACTGCGCCGCGGTCTCGACCGCCCGTCGCGCGGTCGAAACCTGGGAGGGGCTGTGCAGCGCATGGCCGACGGTGCCGCAGACCGCGTTCAAATCCTCGCTTTATCACGCCGGCCCCGACAGGATGCTCAGCGTCCTCAGGCTGGCCCGCGGCACCCGGCTTCTGATGGTGGGCCACAACCCCGGGATCGGCGCTTTCGCCACGCAGATCCTGCGTCACCGACCGACGCACGAGGCCTTTACCCGCTTTCCGACGACGGCGGTCCTTGTCGCGGATTTCGATATCGACAGCTGGGAAGACGCCGCCTTCGCGGGCGCCGAAACCGTCGACTTCGCCGTCCCCCGCGACCTCCCCTGATCCGACCTGCCGAATGCGAAAGGGGGCCCGTCCGACGCGCCCCCCTTCTTCTCTTGTCAAAATACTCCCGCCGGAGGCATCCCCGGCCGAAACCCGCACCACCCGCGGGATCAGTGCCCCAGTATCTGGCTCAGGAACAGCTTCGTGCGCTCCGACTGCGGGTTGCCGAAGAATTCCTCGGGTTCGTTCTGCTCGACGATCTGGCCCTGGTCCATGAAGATCACGCGGTTCGCCACCTGCCGGGCAAAGCCCATCTCGTGGGTCACGCAGAGCATGGTCATCCCCTCTTCGGCCAGCTCGATCATGGTGTCGAGCACCTCCTTGATCATCTCTGGGTCCAGCGCCGAGGTCGGCTCGTCGAACAGCATGATCCGCGGCCGCATGCACAGTGACCGGGCGATGGCCACGCGTTGCTGCTGCCCGCCTGACAGCTGGCCGGGATACTTGTTGGCCTGATCGGGAATCTTGACCTTGGTCAGGTAGTGCATGGCCGTCTCCTCGGCCTCGCGCTTCGGCACCTTGCGCACCCAGATCGGGGCCAGCGTGCAGTTCTCCAGAATCGTCAGGTGCGGGAAGAGGTTGAAGTGCTGGAAGCACATGCCGACCTCGGACCGGATCTTGTCGATGTTCTTGAGATCGTTCGACAGCTCGATGCCGTCGACGACGATCCGACCGGCCTGGTGCTCTTCGAGGTGGTTGATGCATCGGATCAGCGTCGACTTGCCCGACCCCGAGGGGCCGCAGATCACGATGCGTTCGCCGCGATAGACCGTCAGGTCGATATCGCGCAGCACGTGGAACTGGCCGAACCACTTGTTCATGTCGGTGATCTGGATCGCCACCTCGTCGGAAACCTGCATCTGGCTCCGGTCGATGGCGCGGCTCGTCTGCATCTCGTGGGCGACGTCGCTCATGGGGGTCTCCTTACCGGTGCTCACGCTGGAGCTTCTTTTCGAGGGCGATCGAATAACGGGACATGCTGAAGCAGCAGATGAAGAACATCAGCCCGATGAACACGAAGAGTTCGAAGTAGACGCCGTTCCAGTCGGTCGAGGCGCGGATCGCGTTCGACAGGCCGATCGGGTCGAGCAGCCCGATGAAGACCACCAGCGTGGTGTCCTTGAAGAGCCCGATGAAGGTATTCACGATCCCGGGGATCGAGATCTTCAGCGCCTGCGGCAGGATGATGAGCCGCATCGACTGCCAGTAATCGAGGCCCAGGCTGTCGGCGCCCTCGTACTGCCCCTTGGGCAGCGCGGCGAGCCCGCCGCGCACCACTTCGGCGATGTAGGCGGCCGAGAAAAGGGTGACCATGATGATGACGCGCAGCATCAGGTCAAAGTTCGTCCCCGGCGGCAGGAAGTAGTTCAAAAGCAGCGATGCGGTGAAGAGCCACACGATCAGCGGCACGCCACGGATCAGCTCGATGAAGGCGACCGAGACCTTGTTGATGAAGAACAGGTCCGACTGCCGCCCCAGCGCCAGCAGGATGCCCAGCGGCAGCGACAGGATGATCGCAGAGACGCCGATGATGAAGGACAGCATGAAGCCGCCGAAGTCGTCCGAGCCTACGGCCCGCAGGCGGATCGGCAGGATCCGCGACATGTCCGTGGTCAGCGGCCCGGCCAGAAGCCCCCAGCACAGCACCGCCACCGCCACACCCGCCAGCATGGCAAGTACGGGTGAGACGAAGCGCGACGCGATGCGGAAGGCCACGTAGGCCAGAACAATGCCCAGAAGCACCGACAGCGGCGCCCAGACCGACCCGCCCCAGAGCAGCCAGAACATGATGAAGGGCGAAATCGCGCTGAACCACAGCGCCTGGCGCGGCAGCCGGGGAAACAGCACGGGCGACGCGGCGATCAGGAACACGATCAGTGCAGTGACCGGCCGCCAGTAAAGGGTCTGCGGGTAGAAGCCGAAGACCAGTTGGTGCCAGCGGTCGGTGATGACCGCGAAACAGGCTGATGAGGCCCCGGGGCCGAAGGCCTCGTCCCGGATTTCGCGGCACTGCGACAGCGACCCCGCCTTCCAGACCGAGTTCCAGAACCACGGCACGATGTGCAGGAGGATCCACCCGATCACCACGGCGGACACCACCGTCAGCAGGATGTTGAGCCAGCCCGAGAACAGGTTCTCGCGCACCCACTTCACCGCGCCGACCTCGGCCAGCGGCGGTTCGCGCTCGGGCAGCATCGACTCGCGGACGAAGCGCGCGGTCTGGGCGTGTGTATCGCTCATCTCAGCGCTCCTTCAGCTTCATGCGGGCGTTGAAGACGTTCATCGCCCCAGAAATGATCAGCGACAGGACAAGGTAGAACAGTCCCAGCAGCAGCATGCCCTCCAGCTCGCGCCCGGTCTGGTTGATGGTGATGCCGCCCAGGGTCGATCGGGCGTCCATGTACCCCACCGCAATGGCGAGCGAGGAGTTCTTGGTCAGATTGAGATATTGCGAGATCAGTGGCGGGATGATGACCCGCATCGCCTGCGGCAGGATGACCAGGTTCATCGTCCGCGACGGCCGCAGGCCCAGGGCAAAGGCGGCCTCGGACTGGCCCTTGGCCACCGACAGGATGCCGCCACGCACGATCTCGGCGATGAAGGCCCCCGTATAGAGGGACAGGGCCAGCCACAGCGCGATCAGCGAATTGCGCATGTGCAGGCCGCCCTGGAAGTTGAAGCCGCCCAGTTCGGGGTAGGCCAGCGACACCGGCCCGCCCAGCACGAAATAGGCCAGGATCGATGGCAGGAAGAACAGAGCCAGCGACACGGGCAGGATCGGCAGCAGCACGCCCGTCGCTTCCTGCCGGCGGAAGGCGTAGCGGCGAAAGCCGATGATGGCCGCGATCGACAGCACGAAGACAATGATCAGGGCGGTCGACCCCGGGCCCCAGACCGGCGCGGGAATATAGACGCCGCGGTTCGAGACGGCGACGCTGTCCCACAGCCACATCGAGGCGGTGCCCCCCTCGCGGAAGTCGCGGGGCTGGGGGGTGGCTTCGGTCATCATCGCGAAGATCGCGATGATCCACAAAAGCAGCGGAACGTTGCGGAAGCCTTCGACGTAGACGGTCATCAGCCGGGCGACCAGCCAGTTCTTCGACAGCCGCAGGACCCCGGCGATGACACCCACGATGGTGGCCAGGATACAGCCCAGGAAAGCGACGAGCAGCGTGTTGAGGATGCCGACGATGGCGGCCCGCGCGTGGCTGGAGCCCGAGGTATAGGGGATCAGCGTCTGGTTGATGTCGTATCCGGCGCGCTGGCCGAGGAACCCGAAATCGAAATCCTTGCCCAGGTCCGAAAGGTTCTGAACGGTGTTCGAGACGAGCCACGACAGGAACAGGACCAGCAGGGCCATGGCAATGGCCTGGATGGTCAGGGATCGGTATCGGGTGTCGTAGATAAGCTGGCTGAGCTTGAAGCCCTGTCGCGACGAGGCGTCGACCGTGCTTGCCATAGAAAGCGCTCCCCTAAGGCCCGTTGTCGCGCCTCCTTTCGGGGAACGCGCCGGGCTTCGTTATCGTTGGGTACTGCAGGTAGCAAAGGGGCGCGGGCCTTTCGGCGCCGCGCCCCTTCGATGGTCGTCTTACCGGAACGGCGGTGCGTAGAGCAGGCCGCCGTCGGTCCACTGCGCGTTCAGGCCGCGGGCCAGGCCGACGGGGGTCGACTCGCCCAGGTACCGCTCGAAAAGCTCACCGTAGTTGCCGCCCGCCATGATGGCGCGCTTGGCCCATTCGGCGTCGAGGCCGATCATCTCGCCCAGGTTGCCCTCGGTGCCCAGCAGGCGGTTCACCTCGGGGTTCTGGGTGCCTTGGCTCAGCTCTTCGATGTTGGCCGAGGTCACGCCGTATTCTTCGGCAGCGATCAGCGCGTTCAGCGTCCAGCGCGCGATGTCGCCCCATTCGTTGTCGCCGTGGCGGACCAGCGGGCCCAGCGGCTCTTTCGAGATGATCTCGGGCAGGATCACGTGATCGCCCGGGTTTTCAAAGCTGGCGCGGGTCGCGGCCAGGCCGCTGGCGTCGGTCGTGTAAACGTCGCAGGCGTCAGCCAGGTACTGCTGCTGCGCCTCGGCGTTGGTTTCGATCGGGACCGGCTCGTACTCCATGTTGTTGGTACGGAAGAAGTCGGCGAGGTTCAGCTCGGTCGTCGTGCCGGTCTGGATGCAGACCGTCGCGCCGCCAAGATCCTTGGCCGAGGTCACGCCCAGCTCTTTCGGGACCATGAAGCCCTGACCGTCGTAGTAGTTCACGCCGACGAATTCGAACTTGAGGTCGTTGTCGCGGCTGAAGGTCCAGGTGGTGTTCCGGGCCAGCAGGTCGATTTCGCCCGACGCCAGTGCGGTAAAGCGGGTCTGGCCGGTGGTGGGGACGAACTCGACGGCTTCGGGATCTTCGAGCACGGCGGCAGCGACGGCGCGGCAGACGGCAACGTCGAAACCTTCCCAGTTGCCGTTGGCATCGGGGGCCGAGAACCCGGTGAGGCCCGTCGACACGCCGCAGTTCAAAGTGCCGCGGTCACGGACGTCGTCGAGCGTGGCGGCGGCTGCGGCGCCGGCGGCAAGGCCGGTTACCGTCAGTGCACCGAGAAAAGCGGTTTTATTCATATCTACCTCTTTTTGAGTTTTCCGTTTCGTTCGGAAACGGCTCGGCCCTCCCTGGACCTCATTCTCGTAGATCAGGGATATGCGCTCCCCAAGCAGCCGCAAGTGTGGGCGCAATCAGAGCGAGAGGTCAAGGCAAGGTTAGTCACGTGCGATGAAACTCGCGGCGGGTTTCCCCGGGTTATTGCCCGTTTATTGGGCAATTGCTACACCATGACGTGTGCGGGATTCAGACGCTTTCGCCGACCAGATCGAAGAACTTCGCGGCGTTCAGAAAGGCCTCGCGCTTGATTTCCGCGGTGGCCGCAGCCTCTTCGTCGTGGCCCCACTGGTCTGCCTGCCATGATTCGTCGAGCCGGGAGGCCGTCCAGAGGTCCTCGGGCGCGGCGGCGTGCCGACCGGCCGCCAGCCCCATGACCAGAGAGCCGGTCAGCGCGACCAGGTCGTGAAACGGCGCCAGGGCAAAGGGCGACAGCGCCAAGACCGGTGCGGTCAGCCGTGCGAGCGCCTCGGGCGACTGCGCAACCGGCACGATCCCCGCCGTCGGCATAAGCCGGGCGCCATAGGTTTCGTGCGCCCAGTCCAGCAGCGGATCCCACGCCTCGGCCTGCACCCGGGTCAACGCCTCGGGCGCGTCGGCACGGTGGCACAGAAGGTCGGTTTCGCCATAGGCCGCGAGCATCTGCGCGACCTCGGCCCGCTGCGGCGCGATCTTGTCGATGGCTGCGTTTGCCGCGCGCGTCGCGGGCATGGTATCGGGACGGATCACCCCCTCCTGCGCGCGCCACTCCGCGGCGATCTCGTCGGCGAAGGCGGCGGTCGGGACGTTCAGGGGGGCCTTGGCGGGGGTGCGCACCGCGCGCCCGTCCAGCCGCACACCGAACAGCCCGACCTCTTCCACCACCGTCACGTCGGTCCAGAACCGTTTGACCGCCCATTCGCTCATGCGGGCCTCCTGAAACAGATGTCGATATGGGCGCGCAGGGCGGGGAAATCCGGCAGGACCTGCGCCGCGCCAGCCGCGCGCAGCTGCACCTCGGGGTGGTAGCCCCAGGCGACGCCCAAGGGCATCACGCCTGCCGCGCGCGCCATCTCCATGTCGTAGGAGGTGTCGCCCACCATCGCCGCCCGCGCCGCGGCCACGCCGGTTTCGGCCAGCGCGGCCGCGATCATCGCGGGATGCGGTTTCGATGGGTGGTCGTCGGCGCATTGCAGGGTCAGGAAATAGCCCTCAAGCCCATGCGCCTCGATTACTTGGGCAAGCCCGCGCCGGGATTTGCCCGTGGCGACGCCCAGCAGGACGTGATCCTGCGCCGCCAGATGGTCGAGCGTGGCGCGTGCCCCGGGATAAAGCGGCGAGCTGTCGACGCTGCCTACCGTGGCGCGCAGGCCGGCATAGGCGTCCTTGTATCCCTCGACCAGGCTGTCCAGTTGCGCGGCGTCCAGCCCCGCCGCCAGAAGGCCGACGGCCTGCGGCAGCGACAGCCCGACGATCGACAGAGTCTGCGCCCGGCTGGGCGGGGTCAGCCCTTCGGCCAAGAAGGCCGCCGCCATCGCCTGCACGATATGCGCCTGGCTGTCGACCAGGGTGCCGTCGACGTCGAAGATCACGAGGACCGGATCGGCCGGGGATGCGGCGTCGGCGCTCACGCCTCCTCCTCGAAGGGATCGGCGGGCACGTCGTCGGCCCGCCATTCCAGCGTCTCCCACGTCCGGGCCATGTGCTCGGGCAGTGCGGCGGTCAGGATCAGCGGCTGGCGCGTCACCGGATGGCGCAGGCGGATCGACCGGGCATGCAGGTGCAGCTTGCGGCTGATCTCGCCGCCCAGCTGCGCGCCCCAACCGTCGCCCAGGTTCTCCTGCCCCGATCCGCCGTACTTGCCGTCGCCGATGATCGGGTGCCCCAGCTCTGCCATATGGGCCCGCAGCTGGTGCGTGCGGCCCGTCACGGGCACGAGCGCCGCCCAGGCCGCCCGGGTGCCGAGCGCGGTCAGCACGGCATAATCCGTCGTCGCCCGCTTGGCGCCCGGGGTCGCGTCGATCTCGCCGGGGTGGACGCAGTGCATCTTCTCGGCCTCGCCCTTGGCCCCGTGGCCTGGCGCCTTGACCAGCCCGAACCGGATCGTGCCCATGCGCGGCAGCGGCACGCCGGCAATGGCGGCCCAGTAGATCTTGCGCGTCTCGCGGGCACGGAACGCTTCGGTCAGGGCGCCGGCAACCTGCCGCGTGCGCGCCAGAAGCAGGATGCCCGAGGTATCCTTGTCCAGCCGGTGCACCAGCCGGGGTTTCTCGTCCAGGTCGAAGCACAGCGCCTCGGCCAGCCCGTCGACATGGCGGGTCTGGCCGCTGCCCCCCTGCACCGGCAGGCCGGGGGGCTTGTTGAGCGCGATGATGTGATCGTCGCGGTAGATCACCGCGCGGCGGATCATCTCGGCATCCGCGTCGGATACCTTGGACCGGGTGGGCGTGGGGGCGCCTGCATCGTCGGGCAGCGGCGGAATGCGCACCTCCTGCCCCTCTTCCACGCGGGTCGCGCCCTTGACCCTGCCGCCATCGACGCGGATCTCGCCCTTGCGGCACATCTTCTCGACCCGGCCCTGCGGCACCTGCGGGAACCGACGCTTGAACCACCGGTCCAGCCGCTGATCCCCTTCGCCCGGGCCCACGATGACGGTCTGCACCCGGCTCATGCCCAGATCCCCCGTGCCAGCATCAGCCCCGCGAAGAGCGCCACGAGAGACACCAGGACCGAGGCCACGACATAAAGCGCAGCCGACCCCGTCTGCCCGCGTTCCAGCAACGTCACGGCGTCCAGGGAGAAGGTCGAGAAGGTGGTGAACCCGCCCAGCATCCCTGTCATCAGAAGGGGCGACAGATGCGTCGCCTGGCGTTCGGCAGCAAAGACCACGAAGACCCCCATCAGGAACGAGCCCAGGATATTGACGCCAAGCGTCGCGAAGGGAAAGCCGGGACCGGCCAGGCGCATCACGCCCACCCCGGCAAGATACCGGGCCGAAGCCCCGAGCGCGCCGCCCAGGGCGACCTGAAGAACCGTTGCGAACATGGCCACTTCCTCGGGCGCGGCGGGGGGCTTGTCAACCATCCTCGCCCGAGGCCTGCCGCCGCGCGCGCAGGCCCACGAACCAGTCCAGACGCTTCTTCAGATCCCGTTCGAAGCCGCGTTCGACGGGCTGGTAGTAGACCCCGCGTTTCATCCCGTCGGGAAAGTAGTTCTGGCCCGAAAACGCATCCTCGGCATCGTGGTCGTAGGCGTAACCCTGGCCGTAGCCTTCCTCTTTCATCAGCTTGGTGGGGGCGTTGCGGATGATCTTCGGTGGTGGCTCGGACCCTGTCTGCTTGGCCGCACGCCGCGCGGCCTTGTAGGCGGCATAGCCCGCGTTGGATTTCGGCGCGAGCGCGAGGTAGATCACCGCCTGCGCCAGCGCCAGTTCGCCCTCGGGGCTACCCAGCCGTTCGTAGGTTTCCCAGCCCTGCACGCAGACGGTCTGGGCCTGCGGATCGGCCAACCCGATATCCTCGACCGCCATGCGGGTGATGCGGCGCGCCAGATAGCGCGGGTCCTCGCCCCCCTCCAGCATCCGCGCAAACCAGTAAAGGCTGGCGTCCGGGTCCGAGCCGCGCACCGATTTGTGCAGCGCCGAGATCAGGTTGTAATGCGCCTCGCCCGACTTGTCGTATTGCGCGGCTCGGCGGCTCAGGCGTTGCTGCAGGCCCTGGGGATCCAGCTTGCGCTCCGGCGTCCAGGCGGCCACCTGCTCGACCAGGTTCAGAAGCGCGCGGCCGTCACCATCGGCCATTTCCAGAAGCGCCTCGCGCGCCGCGCCGTCGAGCGGCAGCTTGGTTTCCAGCTCGGCCTCGGCCCGCTGCGCCAAGCGTTCCAGATCCGCCAGGCTCAACCGGTCGAGCACGAGGACCTGCGCCCGGCTGAGAAGCGCGGCATTCAACTCGAATGACGGATTTTCCGTCGTGGCGCCGACCAGGAGGATCGTGCCATCCTCCATGTGCGGCAGGAAACTGTCCTGCTGCGCCTTGTTGAACCGGTGGATCTCGTCGACGAACAGCAGCGTCCCCTGCCCGTTCCGGCGCCGCAGCTTGGCGGCTTCGAACACCTTGCGCAGCTCGGGCACGCCGGTGAAGATCGCCGAGATCTGGACGAAGGCGAGGTCCGTCTCGTCGGCCAGCAGCCGCGCGATCGTCGTCTTGCCGACCCCCGGAGGGCCCCAGAACACCAAGGACGACAGGGAATTCGACTTCAGCATCGTGGTCAGCGGCGCGTCGGGCCCAATGACCTTGGGCTGTCCGATGACCTCGGCGATGCGGGTCGGGCGCAGACGGTCGGCCAGCGGACGTGGCGCCGACTTGGGCGCGGGCGCGGCAGAAGGAGCGCCGGGATCCGGCGGCGTGTCGAAGAGATCGGCCATGGCAGGGACATAGGCCGGGAAGGCCGACGAGGGAAGGCCGGGACACCGACCGCGCGCAGCCATCACCGCCAGGATTGCCCAATGACCGGCGAGTGCCCCCCTGAAACGACGAAACCCCGCCCTGGTGGGGCGGGGTTTCCGAATGGGCCAGGCGACCGAGGGCGCGGAAATTACTCCGCGGCTTCCTCGGCGGCGACGCGTTCGCGGTCGGCCTTGCCCTTGGCGTCGACGTCGCGGTCGACGAATTCGATGATCGCCATCGGCGCCATGTCACCATAGCGGAATCCGGCCTTCAGGATCCGGACGTAGCCGCCCTGACGGTCGGCATAGCGGGGGCCCAGGATGTCGAACAGCTTGGCGACATAGGCGTCCTGCTTCAGCTGCGACGCGGCCTGGCGACGGGCGTGCAGATCGCCGCGCTTGCCGAGGGTGATGAGCTTTTCGACGATCCGGCGAAGTTCCTTCGCCTTGGGCAGCGTCGTCTTGATCTGCTCGTGTTCGATGAGGCTGCCGGCCATGTTCGCCCAAAGCGCCTTGCGGTGCTCGTGGGTGCGGTTCAGGCGGCGGTATCCGCGGGCGTGACGCATGTGTCTTCTCCTTGGTTGCCCTCTACGGGCGGTTTTGCTTTGTCTGGCCGTCGTGCGTGGCGACGGCTCTCCTTGGGGCGGGATGCCCGGGTCGGTGGGTGTGGGTCACGCCGCACCAGTATCTCAGACGGCGTGACCCGGGGTATCAGAACTGGTCTTCGAACTTCTTGGCCAGGTCCTCGATGTTCTCGGGCGGCCATTCCTCGACGTCCATGCCGAGATGCAGCCCCATGCCCGAAAGCACTTCCTTGATCTCGTTCAGCGACTTGCGACCGAAGTTCGGGGTGCGCAGCATCTCGGCTTCGGTCTTCTGGATCAGGTCGCCGATATAGACGATGTTGTCGTTCTTCAGGCAGTTCGCCGAGCGCACGGAAAGTTCGAGCTCGTCGACCTTCTTCAGCAGCAGCGGGTTGAACTCGAGCCCCTCGTCGTCGCCTTCCGAGCGTGCCGATTCCGGCTCGTCGAAATTGACGAAGATCGACAACTGGTCCTGCAGGATGCGCGCGGCGTAGGCCACGGCATCGTCCGGCGAAACCGACCCGTCGGTGTCCAGCTTCAGCGTCAGCTTGTCATAGTCCAGCACCTGCCCTTCACGGGTGGGCTGAACGTCGTAGCTGACCTTGCGGACCGGCGAATAGATCGCGTCGATCGGGATCAGGCCGATGGGCGCGTCCTCGGGGCGGTTCTTGTCGGCCGCGACGTAGCCTTTGCCGGTGTTCACGGTAAGCTCCATGAACAGGTCCGAGCCCTCGTCGAGGTGGCAGATCACGTGATCCTTGTTCAGGACCTCGATCCCGGCCGATTCCGAGATGTCGCCGGCGGTGACGATCTGCGGGCCGCGTGCCTGGATCGACAGACGCTTGGGCCCCTCGACCTCCATCTTCAGGGCAACGCCCTTGAGGTTCAGGACCACGTCGGTGACGTCTTCCCGGACGCCCGAGATGGACGAAAACTCGTGCAGAACATTGTCGATCTGAACGGAGGTGATGGCAGCGCCCTGCAGGGACGACATCAGAACGCGGCGCAGCGCGTTGCCCAGCGTCAGGCCGAAGCCACGCTCGAGCGGTTCCGCGATGACGGTGGCCTGGCGGTTCCGGTCATTGCCGGGCTTGACGACCAGCTGCGTGGGCTTGATCAGTTCCTGCCAGTTCTTGTGGATCATGCGTGTCTCCTCAATCCCAGGCCGTTACCCATGTCCAAGGCGGCGGCCACCCGAGGTTCAAAATGACAGTGCCGGACCGCGGGAAGCCCCCGCGATCCGGTCTTGAAAAGTCGTTCGGTCAGACCCGGCGGCGCTTCGGCGGACGGCAGCCGTTATGCGCGATCGGCGTGACGTCGCGGATCGAGGTGATGTTGAACCCGACGGCGGCCAGGGCGCGCAGGGCGCTTTCCCGACCGGACCCGGGGCCCTGAACCTCGACTTCGAGCGTGCGGACACCATGTTCCTGCGCCTTCTTGCCCGCGTCTTCGGCGGCCATCTGAGCGGCGTAGGGGGTCGATTTCCGCGAGCCCTTGAACCCCATGGTGCCGGCGGACGACCACGAGATCGCGTTGCCCTGCACGTCGGAGATCAGGATCTTGGTGTTGTTGAACGAGGAGTTCACATGAGCAACGCCAGCGGCGATGTTCTTGGAAACCTTTTTCTTCGGAGCGCGACGGTCGCGTGCCATATTCCGTGTCCTCCCTTACTTCTTCTTGCCGGCGATCGGCTTCGCGGGGCCTTTGCGGGTCCGCGCGTTCGTGTGCGTGCGCTGGCCGCGCACGGGGAGGTTGCGGCGATGACGCAGGCCGCGGTAGCAACCCAGATCCATCAGACGCTTGATGTTCATCTGGTTTTCACGACGCAGGTCCCCTTCGACGAGGAAGTTGGCGTCGATATGTTCACGGATCTGCAGCACTTCCGCGTCAGACAGTTCGTTGACGCGGCGGGTCGGGTCGATGCCGACCGCTTCGCAGATCTGGGAAGCCGAATTCCGGCCAATGCCGGTGATGTAGGTAAGCGCGATGGGAACCCGTTTGGCGGTCGGGATGTTCACGCCGGCGATACGTGCCACGTTACATGTCCTTTCGTTGCGGTTCCGTAGTGCCGGAACCTTTTTTCACAACGGAAGCCCGAGGCGACAGGCCACGGGCTGCTGCTGAATTCTGGGGCCGATGCGGTGGGTTGCCCCGCCTCGCCGGCTGCGATTCTCAAAAGAGAAGCCGTCAACTAGGGGGGATCCGGCGTAACGTCAAGGGCCATTGGTGAATCCATCCCTTGCGATGTGGGGACGGACCACCCCGGCGGGACGGCCCGTCACACATAGCCCTGCGCCGTCAGGAAAGGATCGCGCCGATCTCCTGCGAGACGCTGTCGATCTCGGCCATGCCGTCGACGCCGCGCAGCTCGCCCTTGGCATAGTAATAGCCCAGAAGCGGCGAGGTCTTCTTGTAATACTCGAGAAGCCGCTGCTTGAGGCTTTCGGCATTGTCGTCGGCGCGGCGACGGATGTCGTCCGATCCGCAGACAGCACATTTGCCATCCGCCGGGACGGGCTTGGTCACGTCGTGATAGACCTCTCCGCAATTTCCGCAGGTGGCCCGGCCCGAGATGCGTTCGACCAGCGCCGCGTCATCGACACGGATCTCGATCACCGCGTCCAGTTCCTGGCCCTTGCGGGTCAGCAGCTCGGCCAGCGCATCGGCTTGCGGCAGGGTCCGCGGAAAACCGTCGAAGATGAAGCCAGTGCCCTCCTCGTGGTCCAGCTTCTCCTCGATCAGGCCGATGACGATCTCGTCCGTGACAAGCTCGCCGCGGTCCATCACGTCGGCGACCTTGCGCCCCATCTCGGTGCCCGAGGTCCGTGCCTCGCGCAGCATGTCACCGGTCGACAGCTGCACCATTCCCCGTTCGTCCACCAGTCGGCGGGCCTGTGTGCCTTTACCGGCACCCGGCGGGCCGAGCAGTATGATATTCATCGTCTCGCTGTCCCCCTCTTGCCGCGCCGTTTGCCGCGCAGCTGCGATTTCTCGATGAGCCCCTCGTACTGGTGTGCCAGCATGTGGGACTGAACCTGCTGGATCGTGTCCATCGTCACCGACACCACGATCAGCACCGATGTGCCGCCGAAGTAGAACGGGATCGACAACTGCGAACGCAGGATTTCGGGCAGAAGACAGACCGCCGTCAGGTAGGCCGCCCCCAGCACCAGAACCCGGGCGACCACGTAGTCGAGGTACTCCTCGGTCCTCTTGCCCGGACGTACGCCGGGAATGAACCCGTTCTGGTTCTTCAGGTTGTCGGCGACATCATCCGTCTTGAACGCCACGTTCGCGGTGTAGAAGTAGGTGAAGAAGACGATCATCGCCCCGAAGAACAGCAGGTAAAGCGGCTGACCCGGCCCGAAATAGGCCAGCACCGTCGACATCACCGGCCCGGTGTCGTTGCCCGAGAACGTGGCGATGGTCGTCGGCAGCAGCAGCAGCGACGAGGCGAAGATCGCCGGGATCACGCCCGCCGGGTTCACCTTGATCGGCAGGTGCGACGATCCGCCGTCATAGACCTTCATGCCGACCTGCCGGCGCGGATACTGGATGTGGATCTTGCGCAGGGATCGCTCCATGAACACCACGAAGGCGATCACGGCCACGATCATCAGCAGGACCCCGATGATGATCGCGGGGCTGATCGACCCGGCACGACCGGAGGCGAGGAACTGCGCCAACGCGGCCGGAACCTCGGCGATGATGCCGACGAAGATGATCAGCGAAATGCCGTTGCCGATGCCGCGGTTGGTGATCTGCTCGCCCAGCCACATCAGGAACATGGTGCCGCCCACCAGCGTGATCACGCAAGCCGCGCGGAAGAACCAGCCCGGATCATGCGCCAGGCCGCCCGCTTCCAGGCTGACGGCCAGCCCGTAGGCCTGGAAGGTGGCCAGGAAGACCGTCCCGTAGCGGGTGTACTGGTTGATCTTCTTGCGGCCCTGCTCGCCCTCTTTCTTCAGCTGCTCAAGCTGCGGGACCATCGCGGTCAGCAGCTGCACGATGATCGAGGCCGAGATGTAGGGCATGATGCCAAGCGCGAAGATCCCCATCCGCCCCAGCGCGCCGCCGGTGAACATCGACAGGATGCCGCCGAGCCCGGTGGCCGCCTGCTCCATGAAGTCGCGCAGGGCGCCGCCGTCGATGCCGGGAACCGGGATGTAGGTGCCCAGCCGGTAGACGACGAGAAGCCCGAGGGTAAAGAGGATGCGGGCGCGAAGCTCGGTCGCCTTGCCGAAGGCGCCCCAGCTCATGTTCGCGGCCATCTGCTCTGCTGCTGAAGCCATGCGGGGTCTCTTTCATGAAAGCGCCGCGCCGATCGGTCTCCCGGATCGCGCGGCGCCTTGGAAAACAGGGTCAGGTGTAAGCGGCGCGATCACCGCTCACAACCGATTATTCGGCCGCTTGAGCCGCCTGGACGGTCAGGCTGCCGCCGGCCTTTTCGACCGCGTCGATCGCCTGCTTCGAGGCGCCGGACACGGTGAGCGTGACCTTGGTCGTCAGTTCGCCCTTGGCCAGAACCCGGATACCGTCCTTGCGACGACGCACGAGGCCCGAATCGACCAGTTCGTTTTCGGTGATCTCTTCGCCCAGCTTGCCGGCATCGATGAACTTCTGGATCAGGCCCAGGTTCACGATGGCATAGCTTTTGCGGTTGGGCTTGTTGAAGCCACGCTTGGGCAGACGCTGGTAGAGCGGCATCTGGCCGCCCTCGTAGCCCTTAATCGCGACGCCCGAACGGGATTTCTGACCCTTGATACCACGGCCAGCGGTCTTGCCCTTGCCCGAGCCCGGGCCGCGGCCGACGCGCATCCGCTTTTTCGTGGCACCTTCGTTGTCGCGAAGTTCGTGAAGTTTCATGTCGCTCTCTCCTTGCCGGACGCATCCCACGAGCGATGACGGGACGGACACGGCCTAAATATGTCAACGAGTCGCGGCCCGCCGAGCGGGACCACCCGGGGCGTATAGACGGCCTCGCCCCCCGGTTCAAGGGGGCCGGCCGCCACCCCCTCCGCGGGCCCCCGCACCCTGCCCCGCCGGTGGCGATGTCGGCACGTCATCCCGGCCGTGTCTTGATTGCGCGCGCAGCCACCATAGCCTTTGAAGACGAATGATCGCCGCCCCGCCGGGCGGCACGAATAGCGAAAGGACAGGACATGCGTGCGATCAGGGTTGAAAAACCGGGCGGGCTCGACCGTCTGAAGCTGGTCGAGATGGAGGACCCCGGTGAACCCGGGCCGGGCGAGGTCAGGGTGCGGGTCCGCGCCTCGTCGCTGAACTTCCACGACTATGGCGTGGTCTCCGGCACGATGGAGACCGAGGACGGGCGCATCCCTATGGCCGACGGCGCGGGCGAGGTCGAGGCGATCGGCGAGGGTGTGACCGAGTTCGCGCCGGGCGACCGCGTTGTGTCGCACTTCTTTCCCGGGTGGATCGACGGGCCAGCACGCGTTGCCGACTTCAAGACAACGCCTGGTGACGGGGTCAATGGCTATGCCCGCGACCTGATCGTGCGACCCGCGACCTGGTTCACCAGGGCGCCAAAGGGCTGGAGCCACGAAGAAGCAGCCACCATCACCACCGCGGGCCTGACCGCGTGGCGCGCGCTGGTGGCCGATGGCGGGCTGAAGGCCGGCGACGACGTGCTGGTGCTGGGCACCGGCGGCGTGTCGATCTACGCACTGCAGATCGCACGGGCGATGGGCGCGCGGGTCTTCGCCACCTCGTCTTCGGACGAGAAGCTTGCGCGCCTGACCGACATGGGTGCCGCGGGCGTCGTGAACTACAAGGACGACCCCGACTGGGGCCGGACGATCTGGGACATGACCGGCGGCCGCGGCGTCGACCACGTGGTCGAGGTTGGTGGCCCGGCGACCCTGCCGAACTCGATCCGCGCGGCGGCCATCGGCGGCCACCTGCATCTGATCGGTGTGCTGACGGGCATCGGCGGAGAGATCCCGACCGTCAACCTGATGCGCAAGCAGCAAAGGCTGCAGGGCCTGATCGTCGGCAGCCGCGTGCATCAGATCGACATGGTGCGCGGGATGGAGACCACGGGCCTGCGCCCAGTGCTCGACCGCAGCTTCGGGCTGGACGAGATCGCCGACGCTTTCCGCCATGAAGAAAGCGGCAAGCACTTCGGCAAGATCACCCTGTCTTACTAGGGTCGGTGGGGCGCCATCGGCGCCCTCCCCCCCGCTCGCCCTTTACACGCCGATAGGCACAGAGCGGAGTTCTGAAACGAAAACGCCCCGGCCGATGGACCGGGGCGTTTTGCAATCTGCTGTCGAGCGGGGCTTAGCCGCGCTCTTCCACGATCTGCACGAGGTGCGGGATCGAGTTCACCATTCCGCGGACCGAGGGGGTATCCTCAAGCTCGCGGGTGCGGTGCATCTTGTTCAGGCCCAGGCCGACCAGCGTGGCACGCTGGATGGCGGGGCGGCGGATCGGCGAGCCGATCTGCTTGACGACGATGGTCTTGGCCATGGTTTACGCCTCCTCTGCGACCTGGACGGACGCCTCGGGCGCCTCGTCACGCTTGGGCAGGATGTCGGCCACCTTCTTGCCGCGACGCTGCGCGACCGACCGGGGGCTGGCTTCCTGCGTCAGGCCTTCGAGCGTGGCGCGGATCATGTTGTAGGGGTTCTGCGAGCCGAGGCTCTTGGCCACCACGTCATGAACGCCAAGCATCTCGAACACAGCCCGCATCGGGCCGCCGGCGATGATGCCGGTCCCGGTGGGGGCCGTCCGCATCACGACCTTGCCGGCGCCGTGGCGACCGTAGACGTCGTGGTGCAGGGTGCGGCCGTCACGCAGCGGCACGCGGATCATGCCGCGCTTGGCTGCCTCGGTCGCCTTGCGGATCGCCTCGGGGACCTCTTTGGCCTTGCCCTTGCCGAAGCCGACGCGGCCCTTCTGGTCGCCCACGACTACGAGCGCGGCAAAGCCGAAGCGTTTACCACCCTTCACGGTCTTGGAGACGCGGTTGATCGCCACGAGACGATCGGCGAATTCCGGAGTTTCGTCGCGGTCGCGACGGTTCCGGCGGTTATCACGTTCTGCCATTATCGTCTCTCCTCAGAATTTCAGCCCGCCCTCGCGGGCGGCATCGGCGAGCGCCTTGACGGTTCCGTGGT
The DNA here is from genome assembly GCF_004011175.1 of Mesobaculum littorinae. Classification (GTDB taxonomy): domain Bacteria; phylum Pseudomonadota; class Alphaproteobacteria; order Rhodobacterales; family Rhodobacteraceae; genus Tranquillimonas; species Tranquillimonas littorinae. Next base: position 167,168 of record NZ_RQXX01000006.1, read on the forward strand.
AGAGGAACCCACCACGATCGAAATAGCACTCTTCGACACCCGCCTTCTTGGCGCGCTCGGCGATCGCCGACCCCACCTTGGCAGCGGCATCGACGTTGTTCTTGCCGACGAAGCCCAGATCCTTCTCGAGCGTCGAGGCAGAGGCGAGCGTCGCCCCCTGAACATCGTCGATCAGCTGAACGCTGATGTTCTTGTTGCTGCGATGAACCGACAGCCGCACACGGCCGGCGTTCATCTTGCGAAGTTTGTTCCGGACGCGCAGGCGGCGCTTCAGGAACAGATCCCGTTTGCTGTTAGCCATTTTTTCGCGTCCTTACTTCTTCTTGCCTTCCTTGCGGAAGATAAACTCGCCCTTATAGCGGATGCCCTTGCCCTTGTAGGGCTCGGGCGCACGCCATTCGCGGATGTTGGCCGCAACCTGGCCAACCACCTGCTGGTCGATACCTTCCACAACAATCTCGGTCGGCTTCGGCGCCGTCACCGTGATGCCCTCGGGCACCTCGAAGTCGACGTCGTGGCTGTAGCCGAGATTGAGCTTCAGAACCTGGCCCTGCATCTGGGCGCGGTAACCGACACCCTGGATCTCGAGCTCTTTCTTGAAGCCGGTGCTGACGCCCGTCACCAGATTGTTCAGCATGGTGCGGGACATGCCCCACTGCTGCCGCGCGCGCTTGTTGCCGCCGCGCGGGGTAACGGTGATGGCGTTGTCCTCGACCTTGATGGTGACATCATCGGTCGCCGTGAACGTGCGGGTGCCTTTCGGACCCTTGACCGTGACGGTCTGCCCGGAGACGGAGGCATCGACCCCCGACGGCAGCTCGACCGGTCTTTTCCCAATACGAGACATGTCGCTCTCCTTAGAAGACCGTGCAGAGTACTTCGCCGCCGACGTTCGCCGAACGCGCAGCGGCATCCGACATCACGCCACGGGGCGTCGAGACGATGGACACGCCGAGGCCCTGGCGGACCGACGGCAGGTCGCGCGAACCGGCATAGACGCGGCGACCGGGGGTCGAGACGCGCTTGAGTTCACGGATGACCGGATTGCCCTCGTAGTACTTGAGGCTGATCACGATGGTCGGATGGCCGTTGGCGTCCGCCGACTTGTCGTAGCCACGGATGTAGCCTTCGTCGGCCAGCACGTCGAGAACCCAGGCCCGCAGCTTCGACGCGGGCGTGGTCACAGTGGACTTGCCGCGAAGTTGCGCGTTGCGGATACGGGTCAGCATATCGCCGAGAGGATCGTTCATTTCATAACCCTCCTATTACCAGCTCGATTTCACGAGGCCGGGCACCTGGCCCATGTAGCCAAGATCGCGCATCGCGATCCGGCTCATCTTCAGCTTACGGTAGTAAGCATGCGGACGCCCGGTCAGCTGGCAGCGGTTGTGAAGACGCGTGGCCGAGCTGTTGCGGGGCAGCTTGGCAAGCTTCAGCCGCGCCTTGAACCGCTCTTCCATCGATTTCGATTCGTCGTTCGCGATTTCCTTCAGCGCGGCACGCTTGGCGGCATACTGCTCCACCAGCTTTTGGCGCTTCTTCTCGCGTTCGATCATGGATTTCTTAGCCATTTGATCGTCCCTCAGCTGTTGAACGGCATGTTGAAGTGCTTCAACAGCGCCTTGGCCTCCGCGTCGGTCTTCGCGGTGGTGCAGATGATGATATCCATGCCCCACACCTCGTCGACCTTGTCGAAGTTGATTTCGGGGAAAACGATGTGCTCTTTCAGGCCGCAGGCATAGTTGCCACGGCCGTCGAAGCTTTTGCCCGAAACGCCGCGGAAGTCGCGGATACGGGGCATCGCCACGGTGATGAGACGGTCGAGGAATTCGTACATCCGCTCGCCGCGCAGGGTCACCTTGGCGCCCAGCGGCATGTCTTCACGAACGCGGAACCCGGCGATCGACTTCTTGGCCTTGGTCACGAGAGCCTTCTGGCCGGCGATGGCGGTCAGGTCTTCCTGCGCCGAACGGGCCTTTTTGCTGTCGCGCACGGCTTCCGAGCCGCAGCCGATGTTCAGCACGATCTTGTCCAGGCGCGGGATCATCATGTCGTTGGCGTAGCCGAATTCTTCCTTCAGCTTGCCACGGATGTCGTCCTGGTAGACCGTCCTCAGACGGGGGGTATAGGTCGCAGCGTCGAGCATCAGATCACATCTCCCGTGGTCTTGGCGAAGCGGACCTTCTTGCCATCCTCGAAGCGGAAACCGACGCGGCTGGGTTTGCCGTTGCCGTCGACGATCGCGAGGTTGGACAAGTCCACAGGCATCGCCTTGGGCTGGCGCCCGCCCTGGTTGGTCTGGGTCTGGCGCTGGTGGCGGATGGCGATGTTGATGCCCTCGACGACGGCCTTGCCGCGCGCCGGAAGCACTTGCTGGATCTCGCCCTGCTTGCCCTTGTCTTTGCCGGCAAGCACGATCACCTTATCGCCTTTTTTGAGTTTCGCAGCCATCAGAGCACCTCCGGAGCCAGCGAGATGATCTTCATGAAGTTCTTGGCGCGCAGTTCGCGCACCACGGGGCCGAAGATACGCGTGCCCACGGGTTCGTTGTTGTTGTTGAGGATGACGGCCGCATTGCGATCGAAACGGATCGCGGTGCCGTCCTCGCGGCGCACTTCCTTGGCGGTGCGCACGACGACGGCCTTGCGAACGTCGCCCTTCTTAACGCGGCCGCGCGGAATGGCCTCTTTCACCGACACCACGATGATGTCGCCGACTGAGGCGTATTTCCGCTTCGACCCGCCAAGGACCTTGATGCACTGAACCCGGCGCGCGCCGGAGTTGTCAGCGACATCCAGATTGGTCTGCATCTGGATCATAGAAGGTTACTCCCGACTTCCGGAGCCGCCATGCGGACATTGACCCCGGGGTTTCGTATGCAGGCCGGGCGCCCCATGGCGCCCTGCCCGAGGTCCAGGCTAGTGCTGGGCCTCTTTCTCTTCGTGGCGCTTCGCGTCAGAAACCTGCTGCGCCTTCGCGTGCTCTTCACGCCACCGACGATCTTCCTCGATCATCGCGGGCGTCATGACTTCCCAGCGCTTGGTCTTCGACATCGGAGCGCATTCGCGAATGCGGACCTTATCGCCGATCTTGAACTGGTTCTCCGCGTCGTGGGCGCGGTATTTCTTCGATTTCCGGATCGTCTTTTTCAGAACCGGGTGCGTGAAGCGGCGCTCGACCGAAACGGTGACGGTCTGGGCGTTCGCGTCGCCGGTGACGACGCCTGCAAGGATACGCTTGGGCATGGTCTCAGGCCTCCGCGGCCGCGCCAGCGGCCTTTTCGTTCAGGATCGTCTTAACCCGCGCGACATCGCGGCGGACGGTGCGCATGCGCGCGGTGTTCTCAAGCTGGCTGGTGGCCTGCTGGAAGCGGAGGTTGAACGCCTCCTTCTTCAGGGACACGAGCTGATCGCGCAGCTCGTCGGGCGTCTTGTTCCGAAGTTCATTGGCATCAAGTGCCATCGGCTTTCCTTTCAACATCACTGGAGGGCCCCCGCCTGCATGTGCGTGCAGGGTCACCCTATATCCGGTGGAGTCCGTGAGTGAGGCCCGCCCCTACATGGCTTCGCGCCCCATGGCAAGGGTCCCCGGCGCCCTACCCCTTCAAAAAGGGGAAATCCGGCCAATCAAGTGGCCCGGCTCGGCCCCGGAGCTCACACCCACTTGTAATTGAAGCTGACACTGATTCGCTCATCCTCGGCCGTGTTCATCGGCACTTCGTGGCGGAGCCAGCTTTCCCACAACATAACGTCGCCCACTTCGGGCGTGACGTAGACGAAGCTGCGCAGGTCTTCGCGCCCGCCCTTCCGGCGGGGCGGCGCGGCCATCATCATCGCAAAGCGCGGGTCTTCGAACTTGATGGCCGACGTGCCCGTGGGCATCGACACGTAGGTGGTACCCGAGATCACCGAGTGCGGGTGCAGGTGCGAGGAGTGCGTCCCCCCCTCGGGAAGAATGTTGATCCACAAATCCTCAAGCACCAGCTTCCCCTCGCCCAGGTCAAACTCGACCTCGTCGGCGAAGGCGGCGACGTGGGCATCGAGCGCCTTTTCGACGGCGGCAAAAATCGGGAAACGCCAGCCAAGGTCGGTCAGCGACGCGTAGCTGGTATAGCCCGGATAGCCGTTTTCCTCGCACCAGTCCTGCCCGGCCTCGTCATCCTCGGCGATCGACAGGCAGGACGCGGCCAGTTCGTCGTAGTCGACCGCCTGGGGCGCAAGGGCGTTCAGCTGCGCCCGGTAGAGGCGGGTGACGAAAAGGGACGAGATATCGGCCATTGCGGATCTCCGGTGGGATCAGGGGGCGGAAATGAGAGAGGCCCCCGCCATGTCCGGCGGGGGCCTTATCGGTCTTGACCTTGGCATCGGCCGCTTGTCGCGGCCCGGTGCTTACCAGTCTTCGCGGGCGACGGTGCGGGTCTTGATCGGCAGCTTCATCGCGGCGAGGCGAAGAGCCTCGATCGCGACGGCTTCCGACACGCCGTCGATTTCGAACATCACGCGGCCCGGCTTGACCTTGGCGGTCCAGCGGTCGACGGAGCCCTTACCTTTACCCATCCGCACCTCGATCGGCTTGGCCGTCACGGGGACGTCGGGGAAGATCCGGATCCAGACCCGGCCCTGACGCTTCATGTGACGCGTCATGGCCCGGCGGGCGGCTTCGATCTGGCGCGCTGTGATGCGCTCAGGCTCGACCGCCTTCAGTCCGAAGGTGCCGAAGTTCAGGTCAGACCCGCCCTTCGCCTCGCCGCTGATGCGGCCCTTGAACTGCTTGCGGAATTTCGTGCGCTTTGGTTGCAGCATCTGATCTACTCCTTACCGCCGGCCGCCGCGCGGAGCGGGACCTTCCTGGAGCTCCGCCTGGCGACGGTCCCGAGCGGACGGATCGTGCTCGAGGATCTCACCTTTGAAGATCCAGACCTTCACACCGATGATCCCGTAGGGGGTCATGGCTTCGGCCGTGGCGTAATCGATATCGGCGCGCAGGGTGTGCAGCGGCACACGACCTTCACGATACCACTCGGTCCGCGCGATCTCGGCGCCGCCGAGGCGGCCCGCGACGTTCACACGGATGCCCAGGGCGCCCATGCGCATGGCGTTCTGCACCGACCGCTTCATCGCGCGGCGGAAGCTGACGCGACGCTCAAGCTGCTGCGCGATCGACTCGGCAACCAGCTGACCATCGAGTTCGGGCTTGCGGACCTCGACGATGTTGAGGTGCAGCTCGCTCGACGTCATCTTGGCAAGCTTGCGACGCAGGACTTCGATGTCCGCGCCTTTCTTGCCGATGATGACACCCGGACGGGCGGTGTGGATGGTGACGCGGCACTTGCGGTGCGGACGCTCGATGATGACCTTCGAGACGCCGGCCTGCTTGCACTCGGTCTTGATGAATTCGCGGATCTTGATGTCTTCCAGCAGAAGATCACCGTAATCCTTGGTATCGGCATACCAGCGGCTGTCCCAGGTGCGGTTGACCTGGAGCCGCATGCCGATCGGGTTGACCTTCTGACCCATTACGCTTGCTCCTCGACCTGGCGGACCTTGATGGTGAGTTCCGAGAACGGCTTGTTGATCCGGCCGAACCGACCACGGGCACGGGGCTTGCCGCGCTTCATGACGAGGTTCTTGCCGACATAGGCCTCGGCGACCACCAGCTCATCGACATCCAAGTTATGGTTGTTCTCGGCGTTGGCGATCGCGGACTGAAGGCACTTGCGCACGTCATCCGAGATCCGACGCTTCGAGAACATCAGATCGGACAGCGCTTTCTCGACCTTCTTGCCGCGGATCAGCGCAGCGACGAGGTTCAGCTTCTGCGGGCTCGTGCGAAGCATACGGATCTTGGCCATCGCTTCGTTTTCGGCCACGCGGCGGGGGTTCTTTTCCTTGCCCATGACTTACTTCCGCTTCGCTTTCTTGTCGGCGGCGTGACCGTAGTAGGTCCGCGTCGGGGCGTATTCCCCGAACTTCTGGCCGATCATGTCCTCGGAGACGTTCACCGGGATATGCTTGTGGCCATTATAGACGCCGAAGGTGAGGCCCACGAACTGGGGCAGGATCGTCGAACGGCGCGACCAGATCTTGATGACCTCGTTGCGGCCCGACTCACGGGTTTTTTCGGCCTTCTTCAGGACATAAGAGTCGACGAAGGGGCCCTTCCAGACAGAACGCGACATCTATTAGCGCCCTTTCTTCTTGGCGTGACGCGAGCGGATGATCAGCTTCGACGACGCCTTGTTCTTGTCACGGGTGCGCGCACCCTTCGTGGGCTTGCCCCAGGGGGTGACCGGGTGACGGCCGCCCGAGGTGCGCCCCTCACCACCGCCGTGCGGGTGGTCGATCGGGTTCATCACCACGCCGCGGACCGAAGGACGCTTGCCGTAGTGGCGGTTGCGCCCGGCCTTGCCGAGGTTCTGGTTGCTGTTGTCGGGGTTCGACACGGCACCGATGGTCGCCATGCATTCCTGACGCACCATGCGTAGTTCGCCCGAGGACAGGCGGATCTGGGCATAGCCGCCGTCACGGCCGACGAACTGGGCGTAGGTGCCCGCCGCACGGGCGATCTGGCCGCCCTTGCCGGGCTTCAGTTCGATGTTGTGAACGATCGTCCCGATCGGCATGCCCGAGAAGGGCATCGCGTTGCCGGGTTTCACGTCGACCTTGGCGCCGGCGATGATCTTGTCGCCGATGGCCAAACGCTGCGGCGCGAGGATGTAGGCCTGCTCGCCGTCAGTGTACTGGATCAGCGCGATGAACGCAGTGCGGTTGGGGTCATATTCGATCCGGGCCACGACGGCCTCGATATCGCGCTTGGTGCGCCGAAAATCGACCACGCGGTAAAGACGCTTCGCGCCACCGCCGCGGCGGCGCATCGTGATCCGTCCGGTGTTGTTCCGGCCGCCGTTCTTGGTCAGACCCTCGGTGAGGGATTTGACCGGGCGCCCTTTCCAAAGCTCCGAACGGTCGATCAGCACCAGCCCGCGCTGGCCCGGCGTCGTCGGATTGTACGACTTGAGTGCCATGCTTTCTGTCTTCCGTCTGCTTCGCGGCCCGTTGCCGGGCCAGTTAGGGAAAGGCGCGTCCGAAAACGCGCCCGTCGTCCGTGCGGAGGGGTCCTCCGACAATGCGGCCGGCCCCGGAGGGGTGCTCCGGGGCCGGTGCGATGGGGCTGCGTATTACAGACCCGTAGTCACGTCAATCGTGTTGCCCTCTTCGAGCGTCACGTAGGCTTTCTTGACGTCCGAGCGGCGGCCGCTCATGCCACGGAACCGTTTGGTCTTGCCCTTGGTGATGGTGGTGTTGACCGCCTTCACCTTCACGCCGAACAGCTCTTCTACCGCCTGCTTGATCTGCGGCTTCGAGCTGTCGATCGCGACCTCGAAGACCACGGCGCCGGCTTCCGACGCCATCGTCGCCTTCTCGGTGATCACGGGCTTGCGGATCACGTCGTAATGTTCGGGCTTCGCGGTCATTTCAGGCGCTCCTCAAGGGCTTCGACAGCCGCCTTCGTGAGCACGAGCGTGTCACGACGCAGGATGTCGTAGACGTTCGCCCCCATCGAGGGCAGGACGTCCAGTCCGTCGATGTTGGCGGCGGCCCGGGCGAAGTTCTCGTTCACCTGGGCACCGTCGATGATGAGGGCCCGCTTCCACCCCAGCGCCGCGACCTGCTTGGCCAGCGCGCCGGTCTTGGCTTCGCCCGCGACGGCCTCGTCAAGAACGACGAGGTTGCCCGAGGCGGCCTTTGCCGACAGCGCGTGCTTCAGACCCAGCTTGCGGAACTTCTTGGGAAGCTCGTGGGCGTGGCTGCGGGGCGTGGGGCCCTTGTAGATACCACCCTTGCGGAAGATCGGCGCGTTGCGGTCACCGTGACGGGCGCCGCCGGTGCCTTTCTGGCGATAGATCTTCTTGGTCGAGTACGAGGTTTCGCCCCGCGTCTTGACCTTGTGGGTGCCCTGCTGCGTGCGCGCACGCTGCCAGCGCACGACACGGTGCAGGATGTCGGCGCGCGGCTCGAGCCCGAAGATCTCGTCTCCGAGATCGACCGAGCCGGCCGATCCGCCGTCCAGCTTGATCACGTCGAGTTTCATTCCTCGCCATCCTTCTTCTCGGTGCCTTCGCCTTCGGCGTTGTCCGACGCGATGTCGGCTTCGGCCTCTTTCAGCGCGGCTTCTTCCTGGGCGGCCTGCTCGGCGGCCAGACGCTCGGCTTCCGCGGCCTCGGCGGCTGCGGCTTCCTCGGCGGCGGCCTGGGCGGCCTTCTCGGCCTCTTCAGCGGCCGACTTCAGCGCGGCGGGGTAGATCACGTTTTCCGGGATCGGCTTCTTCACCGCATCCTTGATCGTGACCCAGCCACCCTTGGAGCCAGGGACGGCACCCTTGACCATGATCAGGCCACGCGTCGCATCGGTACGGACGACCTGCAGGTTCTGCGTGGTCACGCGGGCAGCGCCCATGTGGCCGGCCATCTTCTTGCCCTTGAACACCTTGCCGGGGTCCTGACACTGGCCGGTCGAGCCGTGCGAGCGGTGGCTGATTGACACGCCGTGCGTGGCGCGCAGGCCGCCGAAGTTGTGCCGCTTCATGGCACCGGCAAAGCCCTTACCGATCGAGGTGCCCGAGACATCCACGAACTGGCCTTCGAAGTAGTGGTTGGCGGTGATTTCCTCGCCCACCCCGATCAGGTTCTCGGGGGCGACGCGGAACTCCGCGATCTTGCGCTTGGGCTCGACCTTGGCGGCGGCGAAGACGCCGCGCATCGGGGCCGAGGTCCGCTTGGCCTTGGCCGTACCGGCACCCAGCTGAACGGCATTGTAGCCGTCGCGGTCGCTGGTGCGCTGAGCCACAACCTGCAGCTTGTCCAGCTGCAGCACGGTCACGGGCACCTGCTTGCCGTCTTCGAGAAACAGCCGGGTCATCCCGACTTTCTTGGCGATCACTCCGGAACGCAGCATAAGTGTGCCCTCCTCAGACCTTGATTTCGACGTCGACGCCGGCGGCGAGGTCGAGCTTCATCAGCGCGTCCACCGTCTGCGGGGTCGGATCCACGATGTCGAGCAGCCGCTTGTGGGTGCGGATCTCGAACTGGTCGCGGGATTTCTTGTCGATGTGGGGACCGCGAAGGACCGTGAACTTCTCGATCTTGTTCGGAAGCGGGATGGGCCCGCGCACCTGAGCGCCGGTGCGCTTGGCGGTATTCACGATCTCCTGCGTGCTGGCGTCGAGCACGCGGTAATCGAACGCCTTCAGGCGAATACGGATGTTCTGACTGGCCACTGCCATTGTCTCGGCCTTTCGTAGGCTGTCGGAAAGTCGAGAGGTGGAGACGGCCTCATGCCACCCCCACGTCGGACCTTTTTTTGAATCGGCCCCGCAACCCGCGGCGCGCACTGGTGCGCGCGTCCTGCGGCGCGGTGGTGTCTTCTGCCCCAGTGCGACGGCGCATGCAAGCAGGCGCATCGCCATTTGCAGGGCAAAAGGGTGCGTGCCGAGGCACGCACCCCCT
>NZ_RQXX01000007.1 GCF_004011175.1 Mesobaculum littorinae
TGCGCGTCGGTGCCGCCATCCTCCACCTCGTCACCCTCGGAGGACGACACCGCGATCTCCGGCGCGCCGGTGGCGGTGCCCGAGACGGCGATGTCGTAGGGGGTCTCGTCGGCGTCGTCGTTGGTGAAGCTCAGGGCGAAGGAGAAGGCGCCCGCGAGCGTGGGCGTGTACTGCACGGTGAAGGTGGTGCTGCCGCCGGGCGCAACCGTGGTGGCGCCGGGCGCGGAGATCGCGTCGACGGTGACGTTGGAGGCACTGGAGGATGTCGCGGTGGCGAGGGTCAGGTCGTCTGTGCCGGAGTTNGAGTTGGTCACGGTGTAGGTGACGGTCTTCTGGACGCCCGCGGCTTCGCTCCCTTGCGCGTCGGTGCCGCCATCGGTGACGGTGCCGCCCTCGGAGGAGGAGACGGCGATCTCGGGCGCGCCTGTGGCGGTGCCGGAGACGGCGATGTTATAGGGGTTCTCGTCGGCGTCATTATTGGCCAGCGACAGATCGAAGCCGTAGCTGCCCGCCAGCGTGGGGGTGTAGTTCACCACCAGGGTGGTGGAGCTCGACGGCGCGATGTTGGTCGCGCCGAGCGTCAGGTTGTTGACGGTGACGTTGCTTTGGTTCGTGACGTTGCCCCCGACGGTGGGCGTTGTCAGTGTCAGCGGTGCGTCGCCAGTGTTCCTGATGGTGTAGGTGACGGTCTCAGGCGTCCCCGCCGCGGCGGTCGAGGTGAGGGTGTCTGTGCTGCCATCGGCCACCGACCTTCCGCTATCGGAATTCGTGATCTCGATTTCCGGGGCCGAAGGCGCGGAGGAGCCTATGCTGCCTGAGTCGGTACTGCTGGAGTAGGTGTAGGTGAAGCTTTGGATCGACGCGCCGCCATGCGATCCGGTGATTTCGCAGCCGGACGAGCAGTCCGTTGTGTAAATGTTGCCACCGGCGCCGATGGCAACCGAATCCACTGATATCGACAAGATACGAGGGTCGGTGGAATCCTCATACAAGTCGAAATTGGTGAGGCCACTCTGGTTGCCTTGGTCCTCGATGAGAAGAAAGTCTTCTGAGTAATCAGTGTTGGGCGGAGTTGGGTCGTTGTCTAAGTTGAAGCAATTGTCATCCGTGAAATTCAGCGCGATTTGCTCGCCTGACCCGACAGTGGGGCAGTCGGTGACCGCGGCGGACGACGCGGGCGCCGTCCCGATCCAGAACATCAGCGCCAGAAGCCCCAAGATCCAGACCCGCAGCTGCCGTGCGGCCCGGGAGACTGCCCTGGCATCGGCGGGGCGTGCTTGGTTAGGGAGGTTCGTGAACACGTTGATGTCTCCGGCGTCGAGTTCCGCTCGCGATTTACCGTGATCTTGGGGCAACGTCGTTTCTCCGGTGGTCAAATTGCGGCGCAACTTGGGCGAGCAGGGATTCGGTGGAATGCTATTCTAGCGTGCAGTCAGACGATCTTGCACAGAGCCATGCATCTCACCAACGAACTTTTGGTTAATTTGCTAGCTATCGGCCAAGTGGCGGCGGAAGTGTGGCTTCGGCGCCCTGAACCTTGTCGAGCGGCCTCGGGTGGTAGGGGTCGGGCTGCGACATCTCCGCCTGCATGGCCCGCGACCGCATCGGTCCTCTTCGCAAGACCGCAGCGCCGGCGGGCGCCGGGCCTGCGGCCGGGGCGGGTTGGGCGATTATGCCACAGCACCGTGGCGCGCGCGCATCTTCAACAATGCGTGGGCCATGGGTATATCCATCCTGTCATGACCCGATCGGGGAGAGATGAGATGACCATCGCCGTCGACGAGCGCGAGACCAAGACCGCCGTGCTGCGAGGGCTGCGCCACCGCTGCCCCGCCTGCGGCGAAGGCCACCTCTACGCGCGCTATCTCAAGGTGAACGACACCTGCCCGAATTGTGGCGAGGAACTCTATCATCACCGCGCCGATGACGGCCCCGCCTACCTGACGATCCTGGTCGTCGGGCACATCATGGGCTTCGCCCTGCATTTTGCCTTCGGCTACCTGCGCGACGACCCGCTTCTGCTGGCGCTGCTGCTGTCGGCCATCGCGATCGCGGTCGCCCTGCCGGTTCTGCCGCGCATGAAGGGGCTTCTGATCGGCTACCAGTGGGCGAAGGGAATGTACGGGTTCGGTCGGGTTCCCGGCGCCGACGCGGCGGTGTCCGAAACCTGATTCGTCGCGCGCCATGCCCTGACGGCAAGGGCGTCGCGCCTGCGCGGCCTTCCCGCCGCGGTCAGGACGGGCGTTCGGGACGGTTCAGCATCTCGTGATCCAGGATGATGTCGTGCAGCGCGTCGACATGGGTGCCGGCGCGGACCAGCGATTCATGCAGGTAGTAGGACACGCGGGGCAGGGATGGCAGGCCGAGGTCGGGGCCCAGGATGCGGACGTCCGACCGGAACGCGCTCAGCGTGCGCGGCGTCAGGCCAAGCCCTGCCTCGACGGCAAAGCGCACGCCCGTGGGGCTCGCCGTCGTCAGCCGCTCGTAATAGGGCATGCCGGCCAGGTCGAGCGCGTTCAGCCCGATCCGGCGGAACATGCTGGGATCGTCGGTCAGGACCAGCGGTAGCGCCTCGCCCTTCGGCAGTTCCCAGCTTTTCGCGGCGATCCAGTAGGCGCGCAGCAGCTTGATCAGGCGCCCCTCGCGGCTCCCCAGCCGCCAGGTGCTGATCGCGATGTCGAGCCGCCCATCCTCGAGCGCCTCCATCAGCGCGCGGCTGCGGTCGATCTGCAGGATGATCCGGTTGGTGGGATACCGCCGGGCGAACTCCTGCAGGATACCCGGCAGGATCGCGTTCGCGATTTCAAGCGGGGCGCCCAGCCGCACCGTTTCCGAGGCGTGGCTGCGTTCGGCAGACAGCACCGCATGGTTGCACATCGACACGATCTCGCGCGCGTGGCGCAACAGCGCGCGCCCGGCCTCGGTCAGCCTGCGGCTGCGCCCGACGGTGATGAAGATCGGCCGGCCGACCGCATCCTCGAGGCTTTGCATCTGCTGGGTGATCGCCGATTGCGACCGTCCCAGCGCCTCGGCCGCGGCGGTGAAGCTGCCGTGCTGATCGATTGCAATCAGGGTTTTCAGCTGAGACAGCTGCAAATCAGGGCGCATCGCAAATCACCTATCGGTCTGGCTTATGTAAATCACCAAATTATTAATTCTACAAATACGTCCGGTTGGTCTAAGGCTCCGGACGTCCTGTTTCCCGATCCGGGCCAACGGTCCGGGGTGGGGAGATCAAGACCCAACACAGGGGAGAACAGCATGAAACATCTCAACCTCGCCGCGGTTTCGCTGACGGCGGTCCTCATGGCCGGCACAGCGGTCGCGCAATCCTACCCCGAGGGCGATATCGACCTGGTCGTGCCCTTCGATCCCGGCGGGTCGGTCGACGTCACCTCGCGCATCATCGCCGAGACCGCGAACACCATCCTGGAAGGGGCCGAGATCAACGTGGTCAACCGCGCGGGCGGCGGCGGCGTCGTCGGTCAGACGACCGTGGCGCGGGCCGATCCCGACGGCTATACCGTTCTGGCGATGACCAGCTCGGTCGTGACCAACCCGCAGATGAAGGGCGCCGGCTACGCCGTCTCCGATTTCCGGCCGGTCGCGCTTTACAACCTCGACCCCGAGGTGATCGCCGTGCCTGCGTCGTCGCCCTTCGAGACGGCCGAGGAGTTCCTGGCCGCCGCCGAGGACGAGACGATGAACGTCGTCGTCGCGGGCATCGCCACCTCGCACCACATGTCGGGCCTGGCGATCGAACGCGCCACGGGGCTCGAGTTCAGCTACATCCCCACCAAGGGTTTCGGCGCGCAGGTGCAGGCCATCGCCGGCGGCCATGCCGACGCGGCGCTGTGGCCGCTGGGCGAAGCCGCGTCGCAGATGGGGTCGGGCGACATCCGCATCCTCGCCATCGCGTCGGAAGAGCGCAGCGAGGACTACCCCGACGTGCCGACCTTCGAGGAAGCCGGCATCGACATCCCGATCTGGGCGACCTTCCGCGGCTGGGCCGTGCCCAAGGGCACCCCGGACGAGGTCGTGGCCGACCTGTCGGACCTCATGCAGCAGGTCTCGGAAACCCCGGCCTATGTCGAGAAGATGGAAGCGGCGGGCTACACGCCGACCTTCCGCGATTCTGACGGGTTCTCCTTCGTCGTCGACAACTACGCCGAGCAGACTTCGGCAATCATCGAAGAAGCCGGCCTGGGCCAGTAAGGCCGGGCCATCGGGCCCCCCGCACCGGCGGGGGGCCGTTTTGCCTGAAAGGTAACACGTGCAATGACACGGCCCCACGGATCCGCCGGTTTCTGGCGGCACAGCGACACATGGGTTGGCCTGACGCTTGTCGTCATAGGTGCGGCGGCGACGGCCATGGCCAGTGGCTTCGACGCGATGTCGCGCAGCTATCCGCTGGCGCTGTCGGTGCTGCTGATGGTCTTCGGCGCGGTGCTGGTTCTGCGCGTCGTGATCTCGCAGCCCAAAAGCGTCTCCTTCTCGCTGCCCGCGCGCGTCGCGGGCCTGTCGGCGCTGCTGATCGTGGCGTGGATCGTCGCGCTGTCGGCGGGCTTGGGGTTCGTCCTGCCGACGCTGCTGATGCAGGGCGCCTTTCTCTATATCTGCGGCGTCCGTCCGCCGCTGGTGGCCGCCATCTACGCCGTGTTGATCACGGCCGTCGGATATGCGGCCTTCGTGCTGGGCCTCGGCGTGCGTCTGCCCGAGACGCTCGCGCCCTGGATCCTGTGAGGACCTGACATGGACATGATTCTTCTGGGCTTCCAGACGCTGGCCGATCCCATGGTCGCGCTGATGCTGCTGGTCGGTGTCATGGCCGGCATGGTCGTGGGGTCGATCCCCGGCATCAACGACAACATCGCCTTTGCCGTCTTCATCCCCTTCTCCTTCTCCATGCCTGCCGAAACCGCGCTGGCGCTGATGGTCGGCGTCTACTGCGCCGCCGCCACGGGCGGCGCGATCCCGGCCATCGTGCTCAAGGTGCCGGGCACCGCGTCGTCGCTGCTGACGGCCGAGGACGGGCACGCCATGGCGCGCAAGGGTCTGGCCGGGCGGGCGCTGTCGATCGCCATCACCTCGTCGGTGGTGGGCGGCATCCTCAGCTCGATCGTGCTTTTGCTCTTCGCGCCGTCGCTGGCCCGGGTCGCGCTCGAATTCGGCTATGTGGAGAACTTCGCGCTGGCGATCCTGGGGCTGTCGTCGGTCGTCGGGCTCTTGCGGGGCAACATCGTCAAGGGTGTGATCGCGGCGCTGATCGGCCTTCTGGTCGCCACCATCGGCTTCAGCCCGATGACCGGTGCCGCGCGCTTTACCTTCGGCAACATCAACCTGATCGAGGGCATCCCCTTCGTGCCGCTGCTGGTCGGGCTCTTCGGCATCGCCGCGATGCTCGACCTCAAGGCCGACGTGATGAAGACCCGCGATCCCGATGCGGGGCCGGAGTCGCTGCCAAAGATCGGGTCGCTGCGCCTGCCCAAGGGGCTGATGCGCCGTCTCACGCCGGTCTGGGGCACCAGCGCCGCAATCGGCAACGTGATCGGCATGCTTCCCGGCGCGGGAATGCTGATGGCGATCTTCCTCGCCTACGACCAGGCCGCGCGCCGCTTCCGTCGCAAGTTCGAAGGCCAGCCCGGCGAAGAGACCTGGGGCGATGGTGCGCCCGAGGGCGTCGCCGCGCCGGAAGCCGCGAACAACGCGGTGACCGCCAGCTCGATGGTGCCGCTGCTGTCGCTGGGGATCCCCGGCAACTCGACCTCGGCGCTGTTCATCGGGGCGCTGGCGCTGCACGGCATGGTGCCGGGGCCGCTTCTGTTCACCCAGCACGGCAACGTGGCGTGGATGATCATCGTGTCCTTCCTGTTCGCCAACCTGCTGCTCTGGCCGGTCGCCTGGGTGGTGCTGCGCACCGTGTCGCGGTCGATATTCGCGATCCGCAAGGAGGCGATGGTCGGCGTCATCGCGATGCTGTGCCTGATGGGCGCCTATTCGGACGGCGCCAACCTGTTCAACATGTGGGTGGCCATCGCTGCGGGCGTCGTCGCCTACGTGATGCGGCTGGCCAGCATCCCGCTGGGGCCCGCGATCCTGGGGCTGGTGCTGGGGCCGCAGCTGGAATCCTCTCTCAACAACTCGCTGCGGATCTCGAACGGCGACTGGCTGATCTTCTTCGACGCGGTCAATCACCCGATCAGCGCGGGGATGATGGTCGCCTCGGCGCTTCTGTGGATCGTGCCCGCGGCCATGGGCCTGCGCGACCGCGCCCGCGCCGCAAAGGCCGCCGCCGCCACGAAGGACAACGGATGATGAAGCGCGAAACCAAACTGATGCACTACGGCCGGACCGCGACGCCCGGGCCGGCGAACCCGCCGATCATGCGCGCCTCGACCATCCTGCACGACACGGTGGAGTCCTACCGCGCGACCAAGGCGGCGCGGGCCACCGACGATGCCGTGCTGTCCTATGGGCGGCGCGGCACCACCACCGCGCACCAGCTGGCCGCCGCTCTGGCCGATCTGGAAGAGGCCGAGGCCTGTTTCCTGTTTCCCACCGGTGTCGCCGCGGTCGCGGGCGCGCTGACGCCCTACCTGGGTGCGGGCGATCACCTGCTGGTGGTCGACACGATCTTTCCCGCGACGCGCAGCTATTGCGACACGGTGTTGGCGCGCAACGGGGTCGAGGTCGACTACTTCCCGTGGGACACCATCGACCTGTCGGACTACGTGCGCCCCAACACCCGCATGGTGCTGGCCGAAAGCCCCGCCTCGCAAAGCTACGAGGTGATGGACCTGCCCGCGCTTTGCCGCGATGCGCATGACCGCGGGCTGATCGTCGCGACCGACAACACCTATGGATCAAGCTGGCTTTACCGCCCGCTGGCGCTGGGGTGCGATCTGTCGATCGTGGCGGGGACGAAGTATATCGGCGGCCATGCCGACACGATGATGGGCGCGGTCGCGGCGCGCGGCCCGGCGGTCGATGCGCTGCGGCGCCACACGGCGATGACCGGCCAGACGCTTGGCCCCGACGATGCCTATGCCTGCCTGCGCGGCCTGCGTACGCTGGGCCTGCGGATGGAGCGGCACGGCGAGAATGCCGACCGGCTGGTCGCGTGGTTCCAGACCCGGCCCGAGGTGGCGGAGGTGCTGCATCCCGGCCTGCCGGGCCACCCAGGGTCCCGCATCTGGGCGCGTGACGCCTGCGGCTGCAACGGTCTTCTGACCGTCGGTTTCCGCGAGGGGTTCGACGCCGAGGCCTTTGTCGACCGGCTGCGGCTGTTCTCGGTCGGAAGCTCCTGGGGCGGGTTCGAAAGCCTTGCCATGCCCGCCGCGCCGGACAGCGGCCGACGCTTTCCGCGCCCCGACCGCGGCGCCGGGCAGATGATCCGCTTTCACGCCGGGCTTGAACACGCCTGCGACCTGATCGCCGACCTCGAAGCGTCCTTCGACCGGGCCTGATCGCCTTTTCCAGCGGTGGCGCCCCCGCGCGGGGCCCGCCGACCAGAATGAACCTTAGGAGAATTACGATGGGAACGAGCGTTTTCGATTCCGAACTGCTGATGAACGCATGGTCGACCGAAGAGATGCGCGACGTCTTCAACGACCGGGCCCGCATGCAGGCCTGGCTGGACGTCGAAGCCGCGCTGGCGCTGGTGCAGGGCGATCTGGGCATGATCCCCGCCGAGGCCGCGCAGGAGATCGCCGCCAAGTCCAGCTACGACGCCATCGACAAGGAGCTGGTGCTGCATCACCTCAAGATCACCAAGCACCCGCTGGTGCCGACGGTGCGCGCGCTTGAACATGCGTGCGAGGGCGGGGCGGGCGAGTTCGTCCATTTCGGCGTCACAACGCAGGACATCATGGACACCGGGCTGGTGCTGCAACTGCGCGAGGCGACCCGGATCATCCGCCGCGATCTGAAGACGATCGCCGCCGACCTGATGCAGCTGAGCGAAACGCACCGCAACACGCCGATGATGGGCCGCACCCTGTCGCTGCAGGCAATCCCCGTGACCTTCGGCTTCAAGACCGCGATCTGGCTGTCCGAGATCGACCGCCATCTGGAACGTCTGGACGAGATGGAGGCCCGCGTCTTCGTCGGCTCGATCGTCGGCGCGGTGGGGACCAAGGCGTCCTTCGGTCCCAAGGCCAACGAGATGGAGCGCGCGATCAACGACCGTCTCGGCCTCGGCACGCCCAACATCTCGTGGCAGGCGGCGCGCGACCGGTTCTACGAATTCGGCTCGGTCATGGGCGGGATCAACGCGACGCTGAACAAGATCGGCAATCAGCTGCTGCTGCTCGCACATAACGAGTTCGACGAGATCGCCGAACCCTTCGGCAAGGGGCAGGTCGGGTCCTCGACCATGCCGCACAAGCGCAACCCGGCCGTGACCGAGAACTCGGTCACCGTCAGCAACACGCTGAAGTCGAACATCAACATGCTGTCCGACATCACCAAGCACGAGCACGAGCGCGACGGTGCCGTGTGGAAGATGGAATGGAAGGTCCTGCCCGAGATCTGCCTGATGATGTCGGTGGTGCTGGAGAACCTGAAATTCGTGTTCTCCGACCTCGAGGTGAAGGAGGACAGCATGCTGGCCAACCTCAACCTGCTGCGCGGCTACGCGCTGGCCGAACGTGTTATGTTCGCGCTGTCGGACAAGATGGGCAAGCAGACCGCGCATGAAGAGGTCTACGAGGCCGCGATGCATGGCATCGAGGGCGGCATCGACTTCCGCGAGGCGCTTCTGGCCAACGACAAGATCCGCGAGGCGGTGACCGAGGCCGAGCTCGATGCGCTGCTCGACCCCACGACCTACGTGGGGCAGGCGCCCGATCTGGCCGATCAGGCCGTCGCCGCGGTTCGCGCGGGCGGCCGGATCTGAACGACACGAAAGGCGGAAAGCACATGACCCATTCGCAAGAGCTGGCCGCCTTTGTCTGCGACCTGGCGTCTGAGGCGATCCCCGCCTCGACCCGGGCGCGGGCGCGGCAGTTGATGACCGACACGCTGGGGGTGGGGCTGTCCGGCAGCCGCCACCCCAACTTCCAGACCGCGCTGGACGGGATCGCGGCGATGCCTGCGGCGCTGGGGGATCACCCGGTGATCGGCAGCCCGGTGCGGCTGTCGGCGCCCTATGCCGCGCTGGTCAACGGCGTGGCCTGCCACGTGCTGGATTTCGACGACACGCACACCGCCTCGATCGTGCATGGCAGCGCGATCCTGACGCCGCTGGTGCTGGCCCTGGGCGAAGAGACGGCGGCCAGCGGCCGCGACGTGCAGGCGGCCTTTGTCGCGGGGTGGGAGGTCGCGGCGCGCGTCGGCATCGCCTCGGGCAACAGCTTTCACAACCGCGGCTTCCATTCTACCGCCATCGCGGGCGTCTTCGGCGCCACTGCGGCGGCGGGCAAGCTGCTGGGCCTGACGGCCGAGCAGATGACCCATGCCTTCGGGCTGGCGGGCAGCCAGGCCTCGGGGGTCACCGAGTTCCTGACCAACTCGTCGTCCTCCAAGGGCTACCACGTCGGCTGGGCCGCGCGGAACGCGATGGAGATCGCGTATCTCGCCCGTGCGGGCGCCACCGGGCCGCAGACCGTCTTCGAAGGCGCCAACGGCCTTCTGTCGACGCACGGCCTGCCCGACCTGGCCGATGCCGCGCAGCTGTCGGCCGATCTGGGCACCCGGTGGGAGACCGAGCGCGTGTCGATCAAGCCCTATCCCTGCTGCCACTTCGCCCATGGCGCCATCGACTGCGCCATCGGGCTGCGGGCCGACGGCATCGCGGCGGAGGACGTGCAGGGCATCCACGCGATCATCGACGAGGTCGCGGCAGGCTTCGTCTGCAAGCCGATCGAATCCAAGTACGTGCCGACCAGCGCCTATGGCGCCAAGTTCAGCCTGCCCTTCCTCGTCGCCACGGGGCTGATCGACGGGCAGGTCACCCAAGGATCCTTTGACGCGACCTCGATCGCGCGCGACGATCTTCTGGCGCTGGCCCGTCGCGTCACCTACGAGGATGCCGAGAAGGGCACGACCGGGTTTCCGAAATACTTCCCCGGCCATCTCGTCGTCACCCTGACCGACGGGCGGGTGATCGAAAAACGCGTCGCGGTGAACCGCGGCAACCCCGATGCGCCGCTTTCGGATGCCGAGGTGGCCGGCAAGTTCCGCCAGAACGTCGACGGCATCGTCGATGCGGCGCGGGCCGACGCGCTGGTCGAAAAGCTTGCCTCGCTCGAAGAGCTGGGGGATCTGTCGGACCTGACACGCGAACTGGTGCTCTGACCGGACCAAGGGAGATACCCATGACGTCAGCCGACACTCTGCACGGGGTGATCCCCTATCTTGCCTCGCCCGTCGACGCGGCAGGCGAGATCGACCGCGACGCGCTGGCCCGCCTGACCGAGCACCTGATCGGCAAGGGCGTGCACGGGCTGGCGCCGCTGGGGTCGACCGGCGAATTCGCCTATCTCGACCTCGCCAAGCGCGAGGCGGTGGTTCAGACGGTGGTCGAGGCCGCCGCCGGCCGGGTTCCGGTGATCGCGGGCGTCGCCGCCACCACCACCGCCGATGCCGTGGCCCAGACCCGCCGCTGGCGCGAGATCGGCGCCGACGGCATCCTCGCAATACTCGAGGCCTATTTCCCGCTGAACGACGCAGGCGTCGAGGCCTATTTCACCGCCATCGCCGACGCGGCCGACGCGCCGGTGACGCTTTATACCAACCCCAACTTCCAGCGCGCCGACCTGAGCCTGCCGGTGGTCGAGCGGCTCTCGCATCACGGAAACATCCGGTACCTGAAGGACGCGTCGACCAATACGGGGCAGCTTCTGAGCGTGCTGAACCGATGCGAGGGGCGGTTGGGGGTCTTCGCGGCGTCATCGCACATCACCGCGGCGGTGATGCTGATCGGGGGGCTTGGCTGGATGGCCGGGCCGTCCTGCGTGGCGCCCGAGCAAAGCGTGCGGCTTTACGACCTGTGCCGGGCCGGCGACTGGGCCGGTGCGATGGCGCTGCAGCGCGACCTCTGGTCGCTGAACGAGGCCTTCGCGCGCTACAACCTCGCCGCCGCGATCAAGGCGGGCCTGCGGCTGCAGGGCTTCGACTGCGGCGATCCGTTGCCGCCGCAACGCCGGCTGGAGCCGGACGAGATCGCGGGGATCGCCGCCGCGCTTGAACGCTGCGGCACGCTCTGACCCCGGCGCGCCCCGCGCCATTCCAGACCAGACCCCGGGACCCGGGCCCAAACGGAGAAGACCCCATGATCGAACGCATCGAGACCGGCCAGCGGATGAGCAAGATCGTCAAGCACAACGGCACGGTCTACCTCTGCGGGCAGGTCGGCGCAGGCGATAGCATCACCGAGCAGACGCGGGATTGTCTTGCCCGCGTCGATGCGCTGCTGGCGCAGGCGGGATCGTCGCGCGAACAGATCCTGCAGGCCATCATCTGGGTCGCCGACATGGCCGATTTCGCCGAGATGAACGCGGTCTGGGATGCCTGGGTGCCCGAGGGGCACGCGCCGGCCCGCGCCTGCGGCGAGGCCAAGCTGGCCCGGCCCGAGTTGAAGGTCGAAATCATCGTCACTGCCGCCTACTAGGCGCCGCGATACGCCCCGCCGCCCAAGCGGGCCTCGGGCAGGGGCAAATCGGCGCAGCCCGTCGCGGGGCCCGACCTCCGCCCCGCCCCCGGGGGCGGCACGGCGATCGGCCATGCGGCAGCCGTGCCTTTCGCGGTATGAGACGGCCCATGGGCGAAGCGCCCGGTTCGGCCATCGCGCAGGACGGCACGCAGGTCTGCACGCAGGTCCGCGGGCGACATGCGGGGTCGGTAGGGCGGGCCGCGCAGGAGCTTCGGGATGGGCTTCGGGACCCGCCGCACGGTGCCGGGGATGCACGAAATCTCAGCTCTCCGCCGCGCCGTCCGCCCCGCGGGATAAGAAGGGCGTGATCCCGCCAAAAATGGGCGCGTCACGACGTTCCGTCCGCCATCTTCATGCGCTAACCAATCGGCATGAGCATCATCTTCATCGTCACCGTGGTCGCTTCGCTGTTCTTCGTGATCGGCGTGGCCGAACCCGTGGCGGGGCGGCTGCGGCTGCCCTACAGCGTGATCCTCGCGGTGCTTGGCACCCTGATCGGGATCGGCGCCAGTTTCTTTTTGGCGACCGACCTGACCGACGCGCTGAACCCGGTGGCCGAGGCGATCCTCGGCCTGCCGATACGTGCCAACGTGTTCCTCTATGTCTTCCTGCCGACGCTGCTGTTCCAGGCGACGCTGGGGGTCAACATCCGGCGGATGCTGGACGACTGGGTGCCGATCCTTGTTCTTGCCGTCATCGCGGTGCTGTTTTCCACCCTCGCCATCGGGATCGCGCTGGGGTGGACCAGCGGCCTGCCGCTTGCGGCCTGCCTGCTGATCGGCGCGATCGTGTCGACGACGGACCCCTCGGCCGTGGTGGGGATCTTCCGCTCGATCTCGGCTCCGCGGCGGCTGGCGCGGATCATCGAGGGCGAAAGCCTGTTGAACGATGCCGCGGCCATCGCGCTGTTCGGGCTCTTCATCGGCTATGTCAGCCTGGGCGTGCCGGACCCCGGTCTTCAGGACGCGATCTTCCGCTTTCCGGCGCTGGTTGCGGGCGGGGCGGCGACCGGCTGGGCCTTCGGGCACATCGCGCTGGGGACCATGATGCTGTGCCGGCGGTTCGAACTGGCACAGATCTCGCTGTCGGTCGCGTTGCCCTACCTTGCCTATGTTGCCGCCGAACAGCTGGTCGGCGCCTCGGGCGTCATCGCCGTGGTCGCCGCCGGGCTGACGCTGAACCTTGCCGGGCCCGGACGGCTGAACCCCAAGAGCTGGACCAACCTGCGCGAGGTCTGGGACCTTCTGGCGCACTGGGCCGGGGCGCTGATCTTCATCCTCGCCGCTCTCCTGATCCCGCGCCTGCTGGAAGAGGTGCGGCCCTCGGACCTGATGCTGATCGGTGTCGTCATCCTGACCGCCGTCGCCGCGCGGGGGGGGATCCTCTTCGGTCTTCTGCCGTTGCTGAGCGCGGTGCGCCTGTCGCCGGTGATCGAGCCGCCCTATCGCGCGGCGATCCTGTGGGGCGGGCTGCGCGGTGCGGTGACGCTGGCGCTGGCGCTGGCGGTGACCGAAAGCCTGCGCGTCCCGATCGAGATCAAGCGGCAGGTCGGGATCCTGGCCACCGGATTTACCCTCTTCACCCTGATCGTGCAGGGGACCACGCTGCGGTCGGTCATCGAACGCCTCGGCCTGGCGCGGCTCTCTCCGCTGGACCAGGCGCTTTCGAAACTGGTGGTCGCGGTGTCGCTGCAGACGGTGCGCGAAGAGGTCGCCCGGGCGACCGACAACTATGACCTCAGCCGGGATATCGTCCGCTCCGAGGCCAAGAGCTTTGGCAAGCGGCTGGACAGGGTTGTCACGGCGGCCGAGGAGGCGACCGAGATCCTCGACCGCGACCGGGTGACGCTGGGCCTGCTGGCGCTGGCGGGGGCCGAACGCGACCTGATCCTTGCGCGGATCCGCGAACGCGTAATATCGACCCGGCAGGCCGAGCGCGCGCTCGCCGATGCCGACCGGTTGATCGAGGCGACGCGGTCGGGCGGGCGGCATGGCTACCAGCGGGCGGCGCGGGGCAGCATCGCCTTTACCCTGCCGTTCCGCGTCGCGGTGGCGTTGCATCGTCGGCTGGGGCTCTCGGGGCCGCTGGCGCGGATGACCGCGGACCGGTTCGAGCGGCTGCTGTCGCAGCGGCTGATCCTGCAGGACCTCGAGGGGTTTACCGACCGCCGCATCCGCCGCGTCCACGGCCGCCGGGTTGCCGAGCTTCTGGCCGAGCTACTGGGCCGCCGGGCCGAGGGGCTGGACAGCGCGCTGGAGGGGTTGCGGCTGCAGTACCCGGGCTATGCGGAGGAGCTGGAGCGCCGGTTCATCCGCCGCACCACCCTGCGGCTGGAAGAGCGGGAATACGACGCGATGCGCGAGGACGGGCTGATCGGGGCCGAACTGCACACCGCCCTGATGCAGGAGCTGGCCGGACGGCGCGCGCTGGCCGAGCGCCGTCCGAAGCTGGACGTGGCGGTGCAGCGGTCGGAGGTGATCAAGCAATTCCCGCTGTTTCAGGAGCTGGACGAGACGGCGCTGAAACGGCTGGGCCGGGTGCTCGTCACCCGCTACGTCAATGCAGGGGACATCGTGATTGCGCGCGACGAACGTGCGACGGGGGTCTATTTCGTCGCCTCGGGCGCGGTCGAGCTCAAGGCCGCGGGGCAGACATGGCGACTGGGCCGGGGCGAGATGTTCGGGCAGATGTCGCTTTTGCTGCGACGCCCGCGGCGCACCGAGGCGACGGCGCTTGCCCCCTCGACGCTCCTTCTGCTTGACGAAAGGTCCTTTCGGCGGCTGCTGAGCCGCAGCCCGCGCATGCGCGAGGCGGTGCGTGAGAGCGCCGTGAAGCGCGGGATCGCGCTGGAGCATCTGAACCTGTGATACCGCTTGAGGGGACGAAAAGGGACGCGCCCGGGGCGCGACACCGATGCGTGGCCGGCGCGTGAGCGCGCCGGCGGTGCCTCCGGCGGGAGTATTTTCGAAGAGAAGAAAGGGCCCGGGCTGTGCGGAGGCCCGGGCCGTGCCGCCCTGGTCATGTCGGGGGGCCGATCACCACGGCCTGGCCTTGGGTGCGGATGGGCACGGGGTCGAGGCTGCAGCCAAGGCCGGGGCCGCCCACGCCCGCGCCGGTTTCGATGTCGAACATCGCGGCATGGGAGGTGCATTGCAGGCGGAGGCCGTCGGAGGTCACGATCTGCGGGCCGCGGTGGTCCAGCGGCAGGTACTGGTGCGGGCAGGCGTTGACATAGGCGCGCAGCCCCGCAGGGCTGCGCACGAGGATCAGGGGAAAGCGGCCGCGGTCGGACACGACCGTCAGGGCCAGCGCGGCCCCCGGCGTGTCGCCCAGATCCGAGGCCGCGCAGACGAAGGTCCCGTCGGGCGGCGCCGTGCTGTAGTCTAGCCAGCTCATTGAAAAGCCGGCCAGGCGACCCGCGAGGGGGTCCCGCGGGCGGTCATTCCGCGGGCTCGGCCTTGAGCACGCCGCGGCGGACCTGGTCCTCTTCGATGGATTCGAAGAGCGCGCGGAAATTGCCCTCGCCGAACCCGTCGTCGCCCTTGCGCTGGATGAACTCGAAGAAGATCGGTCCGATCACGGTCTTCGAGAAGATCTGCAGAAGGATCCGGGTCTGGCCACCGCCGACCACGCCTTCGCCGTCGATCAGGATGCCGTGCCGCTTCATCCGCTCGATCGGCTCTTCGTGGCCGTCGACACGCTTGTGGCTCATCTCGTAGTAGGTGTCGGGCGGGGGCGGCATGAATTCCATGCC
Source organism: Mesobaculum littorinae (assembly GCF_004011175.1). Taxonomy (GTDB): domain Bacteria; phylum Pseudomonadota; class Alphaproteobacteria; order Rhodobacterales; family Rhodobacteraceae; genus Tranquillimonas; species Tranquillimonas littorinae. Next base: position 15,408 of record NZ_RQXX01000007.1, read on the forward strand.
CGCGTCCGAGATCGCGTCGGTCCCGGCATAGATGTCCTCGGACGCGATGGCGATGTGCTGGATGCCTTCGCCGTTGTATTCACGAAGGTATTCCTCGATCTGGCTGTTCTCGTCCGCGCTTTCGTTGATCGGGATGCGGATCTTGCCGTCGGGCGACGTGAGCGCGCGGCTGGTCAGGCCGGTCTGCTTGCCCTTGATGTCGAAGAACTTGATTTCGCGGAAGTTGAAGGTGTCGGCGTAGAACCGGTACCACGTGTCCATGTTGCCGCGGATCACGTTGTGGGTCAGGTGATCGAGGTAATAGAAGCCAAAGCCCTCGGGTCGCGGATCGCGTTCGCCCAGCCAATCGAAGTTTTCGTCATAGACCGACCCTTCGGCGCCGTAGGTGTCGACGAAGTAGAGCAGTGAGCCGCCGATGCCGATCACCGCCGGCACGTCCAGCGATTTGCCCGGGCCGGTGTATTCCTCGGCCCCGAGTTCGACCGCGCGCTTCAACGCGTGCTGGGCGTCGACCACGCGCCATGCCATCGCGGGGGCGCAGGGGCCGTGGTCGGAGACGAACCGGGCCGCGTGGCCGTCGGGTTCGGCGTTCAGGAGGTAGTTGATGTCGCCCTGGCGGTAGAGCGTGATGTTCTTCGTGCGATGCTTGGCGACGGGGGTGAAGCCCATCTGCCGGAAAACCCGGTCCAGGACCGCCGGGTCGCGATGCGCGTATTCGACGAATTCGAAGCCATCCGTACCGGCGGGGTTCGCCTCGGTGATCTCGGCCTTGGGGGCGTCGTGCGGGAAAGGTCCCATGGGTCTCCTCCTCTCAAAAACTTTCGACCAGTGTTCCACATGGCGCCCGCAAAAGGCGTGCAATCGCGGGGGCTGTCGCGGCTCCGGCGCGTGAAACGTGTGCATAGGGTGGAATTCATGCGCGATTCGCGCGCGGGATCGTGGTATCGTGCGGGCCATGACCCTGGATGACTTCGATATCGCGATCCTGCGTGCCCTGCAGGCCGACGGCGCGCTGACCAATGCCGCGCTGAGCGAGCGGGTGCACCTGTCTCCCTCGCAATGTTCGCGGCGGCGCGCGGCGCTGGAAAAGGCCGGCGTGATCGCAGGCTATGGCGCCCGGCTCGATGCCGGGCGGCTGGGCTTTGGTCTTCGGGCGATCGTGCGGGTGAACCTGCAGGCGCATGGCGGTGAACGGGATACGGACTTTGCCCAGTTCATCGCGCGGCAGCCCTCGGTGCAGTCGGCGTTTTCGGTGTCGGGCGATGCCGACTACGTGCTCGACGTTCGCGCGCGCGATCTGGAGAGCTTTGCGCATTTTATCCATGACCGGTTGCTGCCGCATCCGCAGGTGGCGCAGGTGCGGTCGGACATCGTGCTGAAGACGGTCGCGGACCGGGCGGGGCTGGACATGGACCAGGTCGACCGGCGTGGCGGATAGGCGGCTTCGAGGCCTAGCGGATCGGGGCGGGCATATGGACCTGCGCCGCCGCGGACGTTAGTCAGGCGGACAGGCAATTGGAGAGAAGGACATCCCGGATGCATTGCGTCTTCGTGCAGATCAGGTGCCGCCCCGGCACCACCTACGAGGTGGCCGACCGGATTGCCTTGCGTGAAATCCACTCCGAGCTCTATTCGACCAGCGGTGATTTCGACCTGTTGCTCAAGCTCTACATCCCCGACGAAGAGGACGTGGGCAAGTATATCAACGACCGCCTGCTGGACGTCGAGGGGATCGAGCGCACGGTCACCACGCTGACCTTCACCGCCTTCTGATCCCGGGGGCGCGTGCGGGGCGGCGGGGCGCGACTAAGTGGTCCGGCGCGGGTCGCGCTGCCAGCGTTGCAGGCCGATCTCGGCCATCTCCTCGGCCTCGCGTCGGGCATGTTCGGCAGCGCGTCGGCTGCGGGCGCGTGCCGACAGCGTGCCGATGGTGCGCATGTCCCGGAACCGGGCGCGCACCCGGTCCTCTAGCCCCTCGGCCTTGGCTTCCAGCGCGGCGATCGCCTGCGCGTGGGTGACGATCTGCGCCCGCACCGCGCGGACGTAATCTGCGACGTAGCGCGCCGATTCCAGCGTGCTGTCGCGGGTTTCGTCGCGCAGGTCCCGTTCCAGCCCGTCGCGCGTCTGTTCGTGCTGGGCGATCCGGCCGCGCAGCTGCCCGAGTTCGCGCGCCTCCTCTTCCATCTCGTGACGGCGCAGGCGTTCGAGCACGTCGAGCGCGGCGATGCGGCGGTTCTCGGGGGTCAATGGCCTGTCTCCGGGGCAGGGGGCGGGGCCTGCGTCTCTGCCGCCTGTTCGACCAGACGGGCGCGCATCCGGGCCAGGATCTCGGGCACGAAGGGATCGCGGGTTGCGGGCGGCGTGACATGGGTGGGGCCGGCCTCTTCTTCGTCCCCCGCCTCGGGCGCGGGCGGCGGAGACGAGGCCGCGGCAGGCCCCGGGCCAAGCGCGCAGGCGAGGCAGAGGAAGAGAGGCGCAAGACGCATCGCTCAGGCCGCCGGAAGCTCTTTCTGCGCGGCCTCGACTGAATAGAAGTCGGGCTGCTTTGCCGTGGGGATGCTGCCGCGCCCGATCTCGACGCAGATCGAGGGCGGGTGGTTCGCGACCATCGCCACGAAGATGTCGCGGATAATCAGGTAGAAGGCGCTGTCTTCATCCTCGATCTGCTTCAGGCGTCCGCTGATCGGCTGCACCATGCAATAGGCAAGGAACACGCCCAGGAAGGTGCCCACCAGCGCACCGCCGATCATGCCGCCCAGCACCTCGGGCGGCTGGTCGATCGACGACATCGTCTTGATCACCCCCAGAACGGCCGCGACGATGCCGATCGCGGGCAGGCCGTCGGCCATGGTCTGGATCGCCGTGGCCGAGGCCATGGATTCATGGTGGTGCTTCTTGATCTTGCGATTGATCACGTCCTCGGTCGCGTACTTGTCGTCGAACTGCATCGCCAACATGCGAAAACTGTCGGTGATGAGGTCGGTGGCGAAATGGTCCTTGAGGATGCGGGGATAGCGCTGGAAGATCGGGCTATCGCGCGGCTTTTCGATATGCGCGTCAAGCGCCAGGATGCCCTTGGACTTGTAAAGCCGCGACAGCTCGAACATCAGGTTCAGAAGGTCGGTATAGTCCTGCGCCTTCCAGCGCGGCCCCTTCATCACCTTGCCGATGCCCTTGAGCGAGCTTTTCACCACGGTGAACGAGTTCGCGATGACAAAGGCCCCGACCGCCGCGCCGCCGATCATCATGCCCTCGAAGGGCAGGGCATGAAGCACGATGTCCATCTTGCCGCCCGACAGGATGAAGCCGCCGAAGACCAGCCCGAAGACGATCACCAGCCCGAGGATCATGGTCATGGTTGTTCCTGCCCGTATTCTTGCCGTGCGACGTGATGTCGAAAGGTCCGCTTGCTCTGTCGGTATCGTCGCCTTCCGCAAGCAGTATTGACAAGTTTATCCTTCAAAACAAGAATTGATGGTAGAACAATCCTTTTGATCGTGAAGTGTGCGATGACCGCGACAGATAACCTCGCATATCTTCTGGACGCCGGGGACGTGGCGTCGGTGCGCCCCGACTGGCCCGAGCTGATGAACCTCGCCATCTGCCTCGACGCCGGGGGCGGGTGCGAACTGGTGGTGTTCCACCATGACGAGACGCCCCGGATACTTGAGAAGATCGCCGCCGTCTTCGGCCGCGCGCCGGGCAGTTTCGCCGTCTCGCCCGAGGTCGAGGGCTATCCCACGCGCCGCATCCTGTTCTCCGAGGAACGCAAGCTGTTCGGACTGGTGGCCGAGGCCGACCGCCTGACCGAAGCGGCGCTGGACTACGCGATCAACTACCGGTTCGCGCGGGAAGAGGGGCTGGACCCCGATGCGCTGACCGGGCTAGACCCCGACCGCGCGCGGCGGCTGATCGACGAGTTTGCGATCCATGGGCCCAAGGTGCACGAACCCGATGCCGCGCCTCGCGCCGACCTGGGCTGGGGGCCTGCGGGGGTGCCGGTGGGCTATTACCGCGCCGACCCGGGGATGCAGCCCGAATGCGATTTCCTGACGGGGCGGCTGTTTGCACAGGGCGGACGGATCCGGCTGGTGCTGGAAGACGACGACAGCGCCGCGACGGACCTGCCTCTTCTGGTGCAGGAGGTCGCGTTTCGCGACGATTTTACGCGTTTCGTCATCCCGCGTGGCAGCTTCGGGCCCGACTGGCAGCCCGGCGATCCCGCGACGCTGGACATGCCGGCCGAGCTTTTCCCCGAGCAGCTGGCCGGGCGGTTCCGGCGCAGGGTCCATGCCGGACACCTGACCGTGACCGCGGGCGGTATCTTCGTCACGCCGGGGCGCACGCTTGAGGCGGCGCCGGCCACAGCCGCCACCACCACCGAACCGCCGCGCAAGCGCAGGAAGATCATCGCGCCCTTCTAAGCCCTGGGCAGGTTGCCGCCGACGCGCTGGCCGGTCTTCGCCGGTCGCCGCGCTCTCACTTTCCAGCCCCGCATGGGGTGATTACGAGACTTTCATGCCTGCTTCGTTTCACCTTGGCCGGATCTTCGGAAGGTTTCGCGTGCTCCCCCGGCGCCTGCGTCACGGGCCGCGTCCCGTCCCGCATGTGCCGGTCGAGGCAAGCGTGACCCCCAACTACCTGATTTGCCTGGAAACCGGGGCGCGGCTGGTCTGTTTGGGACGGCATATCGAGCAGAAGCTCGGCATGACCCAGCAGGAATACCGGAAAAAATGGGGGCTGCCCTCGGAATACCCCATGGTTGCCGCAATTTACCGCCAGATGAAGGAACAATCTTTGGCTCAGAAGGACAGAGCCACCTAATTCGATGCAATTTGCCTAGACTTCAGGGCGAATACTTGGAGGGAGTGTTATATTATGTATGCCTTTGCATTGACTCCCCGGGGGCGCCGCACGAAGTTCACGGCAGTATCAACGACGGTTGGGGGACCGGATTGATGGCGGATATCGGCCAGACAGACCATGACTCGATCGGACGGATCGTCGCTGCCTACGCGACCCGGCCCGACGTGTCGCAGACAGACATCGTGACGTTGTTCGCCCGCCTGCGCGGGACGGTGACCGGGGCCGCTAGGGGGGCTGCCGCGCCGCTTGCGGACATGGGCCTTCCCGCCGCGCAGGCCGCGGTCGAACCCGCCCTGCCGCCCGAAAAGGCCGTGACGCGCGACCGCGTCTACTGCCTGTGCTGCGGCAAGGGGTTCAAGATGCTGCGGCGGCACCTGAGCGCCGAACACGGCCTGACCGAGGCCGAGTATCGCGCGCGTTTCGGCTTGCCCGAGGATATGCCGCTGGTCGCGCCCAGCTACAGCGACAGCAAGGCCGCCTACGCCAAGAAGGCTGGATTCGGCAAATACCGCCGCAGCCCCGGGGCGCGCGCGGCCAAGAGCGAAACCGCGGGGTAGGGCGCCGCTGGCGGGCCACGGGCCCGCCGCCGCGGCGCCGATCTTCGCCCTATTGTCCGGGACATCATGGCTGACCGATCGGCGCCGCCAATCATCATCAAGCGCATCGAGGACGACGCCGATCATGGCCATCATGGCGGCGGATGGAAGGTGGCGTATGCCGACTTCATGACCGCGATGATGGCGTTCTTCCTGCTGTTGTGGATCCTCGCGGCCTCGGACGAGGAAAAGCTGCGCGGCCTCGCCGATTACTTCACCCCCGCCATTTCGGACGCCGGGGGGCGGGGGCATGGTCTTCTCGACGGGATGGTGCTGGGGGCTGAGGGCACCCTGTCGGGCACGGACGGCCCGCAGAGCGAGGTGCAGTTGCCGAGCTTCGGGCAGGAAAATCCGCTGGCCGTCTTCGACAGCCGCCTGCGGGACGAGGCGCCCCATGTCGTCGTGGAATATGCCACGGTTCCCGATGGGACGCCGGTCGACGAGGCGCTGAAGCAGGCCGGGCACGGCGCGGCCGAACCTGGCGCCGGCGCGGCGTCCGCCGCCACCGCGGAGGCCGTCGATCCGCAGCAGGCCGAGGCCGGGCCAGCGGACGGGGGGCAGCCCGATGCCGCCCGTGTCCAGCTTGATACCGCGGCCGACCGCATCGGCATGGCGATCCGTAACCACGAAGAGCTGCGCGACCTGACCGACAACGTCCGTCTCAGGCAGACGCCCGAGGGGCTTCTGGTCGAGGTTCTGGACGCCGAGAGCCGGTCGATGTTCGCCTCGGGCAGTGCACGGATCGATGGCGAGACGCGCGAGCTAGTCCAGATCATCGGCGCGGCCATTGCCGACCTGCCGCAGTCCATCGTGATCTCGGGCCATACCGACAACGTGCCCTTTTCGAACGCCGCCGCGGGGTACGGCAACTGGGAGCTTTCCGCCGACCGGGCCAACGCGACGCGGCGCATTCTTCTGGATACCGGCGTGACGCCGGCCCGCATCGCCCGGATCTCCGGCCTCGCCGACACCCGCCCGCTGGATGCCGCGCATCCGGGGGCGCCGCAGAACCGGCGGATCAGCATCCTCGTCCAATACCCCGAGACGCCGCAGGCCCCGGCAGGGCAGGGCGGCGGCAGCCCGACAGCCCCGGCGCCCAACCCCGACTGAGGCGGCCGCCGGGCTATCCGCGACTGTGGGCCGGGTGTCGGACAGCCTTGCCGGACCGCTCGCGACTGGTGTGGCAAAGCGTCAGTCCGGAAATTTTCTTGCGCCGGGCCGAATCGAACGGCTTCACGCATGGCAATTCTCGCAATAGTGTCATTCTCGAGGCAATGCATCGAGCAGGATAAAAAAAACCTGATGCGTAGAATTGAGTTGTTGAAGACGATCTGGCAGGGGGGACTCCGTCCCGCGGCCGGACCTGACGTACGTGTGCGAAGGCGTCAATTGCAGGCGCTCGTCCCCGCGGAAACCCTGTTTCTGACCGCGACCGCCGGGATCGGCGCGCCCGTCGTGCTGTCGGACGAGGCCGAGCTTATGCCGGCCCTGTCCCTGGGCGATGTTCTGGCGGAAGAGATGGACCTCGACGTGTCCTATGGCACGCTCGTGGTGATCGAACCTGCCGGAATAGATCCGCACGCGCGTGCCGGGTCGCGGCACCTGGGGCGGATCCTGGCCGAAATCCTGCTTTGCGTAATGCGGCGCGGGGTCTTTCCGTTGGAGCGGGAAACCGACGCGCTCTACCTTATGGCCTGTGGCTTCGGGCGCCTGTCCGACACGCCCCGGCTGTCGGCGCTGGGCGTGCGACCGGCCGAGTTTCACGACGGCCTGGCGCGCGGCCTGGGACGCTACTGGTCCGGGGCCGAGGCCACGGGGGTCTGTGAGACCGGCCTGTTCTCGGGGCCCGAGGCACTGACCTCGCCCGAGACCCGCGCCTTTCTCAGGGCGCTCGATCCCGGGTTCTCGGTCTCCGACCTGTCCCGGATCGAGGCCGCCGTGACGCTGGCCGATACCAGCCCCCGGTCGAGCGAGGAGGTCTTTGCCTGCCTCGCCGACGGCGTCGGCGCAAAGCTCGGCAGCCAGGGCGCGGTGTCTCACAAAAGCGGCTATCGGATGTCCTGATGGGCGGGCGGGGCCAAGTAATGCTTGGTCCCGCCCTATCGGCTCTGCATAGTCGGGCCGAGCGAAGACAAGAATAGTTTGGATTTATCCATGCAGCCGACCCTGAGCACGGTCGTGCCGTCCCATGCTGGGGCGGGCGGCGCCGGATCGACCGTAGCGGCCCCCGCTGCCGGTCGCCAGTCCGCCGCCGGAGCCGTCTTCGCGGGGCTTCTTCCTCATGATGCCATGCCGGCGACCCAGCCTTTGGCCGCACCTGCCGGCCTCGCCCTGTCCGACCCGGCGATGCGGGATCGGCTGTCGGCGGCGCTGGCTGATCTGGAAGATGCCGTGCAGGCCGGTCTTGCAGACCTGCCGCCCACGGCGGGGCAGGACGAGGTGCTCGGTGTGGCGGGCCTCGCGCTCGCCCAGTTCCGCGAGACGGTGCAAGCGGTATCCGATGAAAGCGGCGTGGACCTGGGCGGCGTGATGCGTACCAATCTCGCGGCCTCGGAGGCGAGGTTGGCCGGGCTTCTGGACACGGCCGGGACCTCCGCACCCATGGCCGTCTCCGGCGACGCGGTGCGGGATGTCGCGAAGGTCGCGGCCGGGCTTCTGGGACACGCGGCGGCCCCCTTCGCGGTGCCGCCCGGGCCCGTTCGCGACCTGTTCGACCGCATGCTCGCTCAGCCGCCGCGCCGGGCCGGTGCCGTGCAGGCGGTGGCCGGGGCGCCCCACGCGGGGGCAGAGGCGATGGGTCCGACGCAGGGTGCCGGTACCGCTGGACAGATGCCCGCACCGGCCACGACCGAGGCGCAGCAAGCGCCCGGGTCGGTGGCCCATGATCCGGATGGCCGCGGTGCATCGGCCCTCACGGCCCCGTCATCCGAAGCCGCTCCGCGCCTGCCGAGCGACTCTGCCAGGGCCGCATCGGGCAAGGGAGCAGAGCCCCCCGCCGTCGCTGCGCGTGCGGAGAGTCAGCCAGCCTTGGCCCCCAATCCGCAGCCTCGGGTGGCTGCGCCGCAGTCGACGCCTGACCCGAGCGCAACACCGGCGCCCGCGACACTGGGGCCCGCGACGCTGGGCCTGACCGTCCCGGGCACAGGGGCCGACCGGGTGTCACCCGCCCTGACGGCGCCGCGTCTGGGCGCCGTGCGCGGTGCAGGCACCGAAGGGCGGCCCGGGGACCCGGCTGCGCAGGCCCCCGCTGCCAAAGCGCCGGATACGGAGGATGCGGTGGAACCGGACCGTTCCCCCGCGACGCGAGCAAAGGTGCGGGAGGCCATCGTTGCGGCGCTTCGCGATGCCGTCCAGGCCCAGTCACACGGGCCGGGGCCGGGCGCCACGTCCGTCGCCCAGTCCCAGCCCCTGCCGACGGCCATGCCGCCGGTGCCGACGCATCCGGGGGCGGCGTCACCCCCCGCCGGCCCGCCCTCTGATCAGGCGGTCCCCAACCAATCCGCGCCAGACCAGCCCGCATCCGGGCAGGCAGGCGCCGCTGGGTCCGAGACGCAGTTGCGGCGTGCGTCGCTTGCCGGGCAGACCCTGCGGGTGGACCTGGGGCATGCCGAGCTGGGGGATGTCGAAATCGACCTTGCACCGGGCGATGGCGGCAAGCTGCGCATCGTCCTGCGGGCCGAGAATCCGGCGATGCTTGCAGCGCTGCGGCAGGACCGCGATGGCCTCGCCACGCTTCTGCAAAGCTCGGGCATGGCGCCGAGCGGAGGCGAGGTCGGCTATGAAAGCATGGGACAGGGACGCCGCGGCGCGCCTGACCAAGGCCGCGCAGTTTCGCCCGCCACGCCCCCGGACGCGCTGTCCGAGGCCCCGCTGGCCCCCCAGATCCCCGCCGCGCACCGGCCCCTTCCCGGGCCCGGGCGGCTGGATATCCTTACCTGATCCCGCAAAGGAGGCGCCATATGGCCATCGATCCCAGCACCGCTCAGGGCCTGCCCTTCGCCAACACGGCGACGCAGGGCACCCCTGGCGGCGGCGCCGCGCAATCCGCGATGAGCAAGCTGTCGGGCGACTACGAGAGCTTTCTCAAGCTGCTGACGGCGCAGGTCGCCAACCAGGATCCCCTCGCGCCGATGGATTCCACGACCTTCGTGACCCAACTGGCGCAGCTGAGCCAGGTCGAGCAATCCGTGCAGACCAACTCGAACCTCGAAGACATCGCCGCCCGTCTCGGCAACGTCTCGGCCATGGCAGACATGCAGCTGATCGGGCGCGAGGTGACGCTGCCCACCCAGATGGTCGAACTGCGCGACGGCGCGGGGCGCTATCAGTACGAGCTGGCCCGTGCGGCGGACGAGGTCGACGCGGTCATCCGGTCGGCGGACGGCACCGAGATCCGGCGCATCACCGGCCTGCCGACGGAGGGCGAGACGCGGCTCGACATGGTGTGGGACGGTCTGGACAATGCCGGCCTGCCGGTGCCCGACGACACCTTCACGGTCGAGATCGAGGCGCGCGACGCCGAGGGCGAGCGCATCTCTTATGCCGGGGTGGCCCGCACCGGCGTCGAGTCGGTCGAGTTCGTCGAGGGGCAGGGGATGCTGACCCTGCGCAACGGCGAGGTCGTGCCGTCGGCGCAGCTCTGGACGATCCACGCCGGCGGCTAGCTGCGCGGCACGTCCATCTTGTAAAGCGACAGGAACAGCACGTCGTCGAGGCCCGCGAAGTCGCGGCCGAGGTCGGTTCGGATCGAGCTCGACAGCACCTCGCTGTCGATCGAGGCGCCCTGCATCACGGGCAGAGCGGCCGCGTCGTGCATCGAACGCAGGATTGCGTCGCGCAGCCGCGTGGCGTTTTCGACGACCCGGTATTCCGCGGCCCGGTCGGCGGTTTCAAAAGCAATGCCGAAATCGGCGACGACGTAGGTGACCGTCGCGCTCTTGTAGACGGGGACGGTCATCCGCCCCAGCTTGACCACCTCGGCGGGCACCTGGGTGGCGGGGTTCATGCCGGTCACCTTGGCCGTATGTGACCCCGGGTCGGGGGCTGTGCCGTGCGGCGCGGGGCCTCGGGCATGGAGTTCGGCGGTTTCGGCATGCGTGGTGTCATGTCCCGCGTCGCCATGGGCCGCGGGGTGCTGCGGGGCGGGCTGGGCGTGCATCGCGGCGTCTGCCGGCCCGGACACGGCCGGTTCGGGAAAGGGCGGCGCCCCCGCGGCCTGCTGCCCCTCGTGCGGGGCCGTTTGCGGGGCGGCGTCGGGCGAGGCCTCGGAGGAATCGACCGAGGAGTCGCCGGCCGGTTCGGCATGCGATGCCGTGCCCGCTTCGGGACCGAGGACGTGCCCCGCGCCATATCCTGCGGCGAAACAGGTGGCAGGCAGGGCCAGCGCGGCGATCAGGATCTTCTTCATGTCAGGCGGCACCCGAGGTTTGCTTGCCCCGGATGTGCCTGCCCTTCACGGCGTCAATCGGTGGTTAATAGGGCAATATTACGTCCATGACGTCTTCGCCGTAGCCGCGCACCTGCTGGCGCGACAACTCTCCGCGCCCGCCGTAGGCAATGCGGGCCTCGGCGATCTTCTCGTAGGGGATGGTGTTGTCGAGCCCGATATCCTCGGGTCGGATCAGGCCCGCGACGCGCAGTTCGCGCAGCTCCTGGTTCACCTTCACCTCCTGCCGTCCGGCGACAACGAGGTTGCCGTTGGGCAGTTTCTGCACCACCAGCGCCGCGACCTTTAGGTTGATGGTCTCGGACCGTCCGATCGACCCGCTGCCGTTGGCGGAGGTCGAGGAGGATATGTCGACAAGGTCGCCCGAGGGCAGGTCGTCGGGGCCGACGCCCGGCAGGATGCGGTCGATCTGGGTGCCGTAGCCGAAAAGCTTCGGGTACCCGATCTGCCCGCCGCCCGTCCGCTGGCGCGAGGTGGCGTTGCGCAGCTGCGCCTCGTCGTCGATCTCGATCAGGATGGTCAGGATGTCGCCCACCTCTTCGGCGCGCTGGTCGCTGAAGAACCCGTCCGACCCGCGCTGCCAGAGCGAGGCGCTTTCGGCCCGGTAGGGCAGGCGCGGCACCTCGGGCGGCGGCATCGGAACCTGCACGCGCGCGACCTCGGGGATCGTGCCGGGCCCGACGACAAGGTCCGAGGTTTGCGGATCGCGATCGAAGACGTCGCGGTTGCCGCAGGCCACGAGGGTCAGCAGCGCGAGAAGGGGAAGGGCGGGTTTCATTTGCGGACCTCCACCTCGCCCTCGCCGACAGCGATGCCAACGATCGAGGTGTTCGAGACGAGATTGACGATTTTCACCTGCTGGCCGCGATGCGCGTCGGCCAGCGCGCGGCCGGGGGCGGTCAGCTTCAGCTTTCCGTCGGCAAACCGGATCGACACCCGGTCGCCGCGGTCGATCACCAGCGGCTGCATCACGGATTGCTGCATGATCGGGCGGCCCTTGGTCAGCACGCGGCGCACCTGCAGCCCCACCAGCGCCTGCGCGTCGGTGACGGCAAAGGCGCCGACACGTCCGTGCGGCAGCCGGATGGTTTCGATATCGGCCTCGGTCAGGATCGCGTCGGGCATCAGGCGGCGCGTCGGCACCGGCACCGGCATCGTCAGCATCGCCAGCCCCGCCACGCGGTTGACCTGCCCGTCGGGACGCACGGCGTTGGCGACGAATTGTCCCGTGGCCGTATCCATCCAGTAGGCCGACAGCATTACCGCATCCCCGGCCTCGCCCCCCTGCACGGCGATGTCGAATTCGCCGCTGTCGGGCAGCTCGGGGCCATAGCTTTCGCGCGCCTTCTCCTCGATCAGCACGGCGAGGCTTTCGGCACGGGCGGCGGCGCCGAGCGCCGGGCCAAGCGCGGTCAGAAGGCAGAGCAGAAGGACGAGACGGCGCATTACTTGATCTGGTTCGCGGTCGACAGCATCTGGTCCGCGGTCTCGATCGCCTTCGAGTTCATCTCGTAGGCGCGCTGGGCCGAGATCAGGTCGGTGATCTGCTGGATGATGTTGACGTTCGACCCCTCGAGGTGCCGCTGCCGCACGATGCCCACGCCCGGATCGCCCGGGTTCGCCGCCTGCGCATCGCCCGAGGCGGTGGTGGCCAGCATCAGGTTGTTGCCCACCGGTTTCAGCCCGCCTTCGTTGACGAAGGTCGACATCGTCAGGCGCCCCAGCTCGACCGGGTTGGGATCGTTTTCGATAAAGGCCGACACGGTGCCTTCCTCGCTGATCTCGATGTTCACGGTGCCCTCGGGGACGTTGATCCCGGGGTCCATCTCGTAGCCCTGCAGCGTCACGATCTGCCCTTCGGGCGACAGCTGGAACGACCCGTCGCGGGTATAGGCCTGCCCGCCGTCGGGCATCATCACCGCAAAGTAGCCGCGCCCGTCGATCGCCAGGTCGAGGGGGTTCTCGGTGGCCATCAGCCCGCCTTGGGTGTTCAGCCGCACGGTGCCCGCGGGCTGCACGCCAAGGCCGATATCGACGCCCGTGGGCCGGGTCGTGCCCTGCTCGGAGGTCAGCGCGCCCTCCCGCTCCATCGTCTGGTAGACCAGGTCCTGAAACGCCGCCCGCGACGATTTGAACCCCGTCGTGTTGGCGTTGGCGATGTTGTTCGAGATCACGTCGACATTGGTCTGCTGGGCCAGCATGCCGGTCGCGGCGATTCCAAGGGCCTTCATGCGTGTCTCCTTTTCCGGGGCAGGTGGTGGGGAGGGGTCAGGTGATCCGGCCGAGCCGGCGCAGCATGTCGCGGCGCAGGTCGTCCTCGCCATCCATCAATTTCACGGCGCGTTCGTAGGCGCGCTGGATGTCCATCATCCGCGTCATCTCGACCACCGGTTCGACGTTGCTTTGCTCCAGCGCGCCCTGCACCATTTCGGTGTCGCGGGCGGGCAGGGGGGCGGCCCCGCCGTCGGGGGCGATGAACTGGCCCGCGCCGATCCGGGTATAGGCCTGCAGGTCGGGCAGGTCGAAGACGCCGACCTGCCCCATGACCCCGCCCTGCGCATCGGTGATCGTGCCGTCGCGCGAAATCTGCACGCCGCCCGCCGCGTCCGGGGGGATCGCGATGGCGCCGCCGGCCGGGTCCAGCACCTGCGCGCCGGACTGGGTGACAAGGTTGCCCTGCGCATCGATCGAAAACGACCCGTCGCGGCCAAAGCTCTGCCGGCCGTCAGCGCCGCGGTAGGAAAACCAGCCCGCGCCCTGCAACGCCAGGTCCAGCGGGTTGCCCGTCTGCACCATTGCGCCGGGCCGGTCGTCCAGGAACGAGCCGCGGTCGATCACGTAGGCCGTGTCGTCCATGCCGGATCCGCCGCCCGAGGCTTCGAGATAGGAATCGAACAGCATACGTTCGGATTTGAAGCCGGTGGTATTGGCGTTGGCGATGTTGTTGGCCGACACGTCCAGTTCGCGCCGCATCGCGGTCGCGAGGGACAGCGGGACATAGGACGATGTGTCCATCCGGGGATCTCCTCTCTTCCGTCCTGGCCGGCGCGCGCCCCTGGGGGGCAGCCGTGCGGCGTGTCTTTCCGGGCCCGCTTTGCAAGGAATTCATCGTGCCGGGGCAAGTGTTCTTGTGCACAGGCTGCCGCGCTATTTACGGTTATGCAAGATTAGCGATAAAGAAGACGGGCGAGTGCGTCATTATTCCATCATTGCGGCCGGGTTTGTTCTTGTATCGACGTGTGCAATCCTTGCGCCCGCATCGGTGCTGGCCGACCCTGACCCCTCGGGGGGGCGCGACGGCCCGCTTGCCGGGGCCGTGATGGGGGAGGGCGGGCCCATAGCGCCCGAGAGCGTGCCTGCGACGCCCCAAGGCGAAGCCGGGACCACGCCGGGCGCGGCCGTGGCGCCCGAGGGCTTCGTCCTGGGCCTCTATTCGCGCGAAACGTTTCTGGAGGACCGCGCCGGCCTGCTTGACCGGCTCGCCACGGCGCCCGACGGACCGGGCGACCGCACGGCGGCCCTGGCGCAGGCGCGGATGGATCTGGCGGAATTCTTCGTGGCCCATGTCCTGCGGGCCGAGGCACGGTCGATCCTGGATGCCGCGGGGCCCGGCGACCTTGGCCCGCGGCAGACCGCGCGGTGGCACGCGCTGGACGCGGCGGTGACGATCCTCGGCCCCGACACCGCGCCTCTGCCCGCGCCGGGCAATCCGCTGGCCGTAGCGGAATGGCCCGACCGGCCGTTCTGGGCGGTGCTGGACGCCATCCGGCGCAGAGACGTGGCGCGCGCGGCGCCCGACCTCGGCGCCGCCTTCGCCCTGCTCGACAGCTACCCGGCGCCGCTGGTCGAACACGCGCTGCCGCTGCTTCTGGAGCTTGCGATCGAGGTCGAGGACTGGGCCCTGGCCCACGATATCGCGGCCCGCTTCGATGCCTACCCTATTTTGCGCGCCGGGCCCGCCCATCCCTTCCTCCTGGGTCTCGCGGCCGAGCGGACGGGCCAGTTGCTGCTGGCCTTCGACAGCTATGCCGATGCCGCCGAACGGCAGGGGCCCTACGCGCAGCGGGCGCGGCTGGCGCTGGTCGGGATCGGGCAGGCCACCGGCACCATCGACGACGCCGAGGCGCGCGAAATGCTGACCGCCATCGCGACGGGCTGGCGCGGCGGGCCGCTGTCGTTGCGGGCGCTGCAGGCGCTGGCCGAACTGGACCGGTCGCGCGATGCGCCCGTCGCCGCCTTGCAGACGCTGGGCCGGGTGATCGAGGATTTCGCGGGCGAGGAGGCCGCGGCGTTGGCCCGCCAGCAGGCCCGCAGCCTGATCCGCGACTATTACCGTGACGGGGCCTCGGGGCGGATCGGGGCGTCGCAGTTCATGACCGGCCATCGCCAGATCGGCCGCTACTACGAATTCGAACCCGGGTTCGACGCCGAGGCCGAAAGCTGGGCGGACCGGATGCATGCCCTAGGGGCCACCAGCCTTGCCGCCGACGAATACGCCGCGCTGTCCGACCGCCTGTCGCTGAAACGCGATCTCGAGATCGAGGACGTGCCGCCCGCGCGGCTGGACGCGCTGCGGCTGAAACGCATCGCGGCTTTGTTGGACGGGGGCCAGACCGACCCGGCGGCCGAGTTGATCGACCGCGGGCTCGACACCGCGGATCCCGCGCTGTCCGACCAGCTTGCGGCGCTCGAGGTGCGGCTGGGCCGGGCCACTGGTCGAACCGCGGACCTGCGGGCGCGCCCTGTCTCTGCGCGCAGCACCGCGCATCGACGGCTTCTGGCCGAGGCCGATTTCGCCGCGGGCGACTGGGCCGGCGCGCGCGACGGGTTCGCCGCGTTGTGGCAGGCAGGGGAGGGGACGCTGACCTCGGCCGACGCGGTGCGGCTGTTCCTCGCCGCCTACCGGTCGGGGGATACCCAGCTGGCGCGCCGCGCGGCGGCGACCTTTCCCGACCTCGCGCTTCTGCCGCAATACGGCGACATCGCCGCGGACCTGACCGAACCCGAGGACGCGTTGCTGCCGCTGCGACGTGCCGAGGCCCTGGACCGGGTGCAGGCGGCGGGCAGGACGCTTGACCGGCTGCGCGAGATTGAGGCGGCAAGGACACAGTGACCGGACAATCATCGCGGTATTGCGCGAGTCGCGCCTATCTTTCGCCTCGATGGACCTGTTTTAAGATTAACCAAGAACTAATGGGCGCAAACCCAAGGAACGAGGGGCAGTAATCATGAGCATCACGAACGCCTTGAACACCGGGGTCAGCGGCCTGATCGCCAACTCCACCCGGGTGGGCAAGATCTCCGACAACATCGCGAACGCCAGCACCGTGGGCTACAAGCGCGGCTTTGCCGATCTCGTCACCCAGACCACCGGTGGGCAGGGAACCTCGTCCGGCGTGCGCGCCGTGCAGGGGTCCGAGGTTGCGAACGAAGGGGTCCTGCGGACCACGACACGGTCCACGGACATGGCGATTTCGGGCGGCGGTTTCTTCATCGTCTCGAAGAATCCCAACGACCCGGTTGCCGCGAACTACATGCTGACCCGTGCCGGCGCCTTCAGCCCCGACGAGAATGGCGACCTGAAGAACTCGGCCGGGTATTACCTGGCGGGCTATCCCTACGGGTCGGACAACACCATCGGCCAGGTGGACCGCACCCAGTTCGACGACCTGCAGACCGTGAACCTGAACTCGGGCCAGATGACGGGGTCGGCCAGCAGCGAAATGGACATGGCGGGCAACCTGCCGTCGCAGGCCACCGGCCTTGCCCAGCCCGGCGATGCCTTCGTGTCGACGGGCGAGTTCTATTCGCCGCTGGGCGCCGCGCAGCGGCTGGAATTCTCGTGGCAGCCTGGCGTCGATCCCAACCAGTGGACGCTGACCGTGAATGTCGAGGGCGGGCAGCCCCTGGGCAGCGTCGATGTCGGGTTTCACGACGCCGGCGCCTTTGCGGGCGCGCCGCAGGCCTATGCCAACGCCACCAACCTCGCCGCGGCGCCCGCGGCCTTTGACTTCGACCCGCAGACCGGGATCGCCACCATCACCGTCGATAACGGACAACAGCCGCAGGTGCTCGAGGTCACGATCGGCGCGCCCGACACCTTCGGCGGCATGACCCAGTTCTCGGGCGACTACACCGCGCCCGAGATCACGGCGGACGGGGCGCAGACGGGCACGTTGGTCCGCACCGAGATCGACGAAGAGGGCGTGTTGTACGGGGTCTTCGACAACGGCAACCGCAAGGCGCTGTACCAGATCCCGGTGGGCGAGGTGACCAACCCCGACGGCATGCTGACCGCGCCCGGCAACGCCTACCAGCTGACGCGCAGCGCGGGCAACCTGCGGATCTCCGAGGCGGGGGCCGGCACCGCGGGCACCATCGCCGCGAATTCTCTCGAAGGGTCGAACGTCGAGATCGCCGAGGAGCTGACCGACCTGATCCAGACCCAGCGGGCCTATTCCTCGAACGCCAAGATCGTGACCACGGTCGACGAGATGCTGGACGAAACCATGCGCCTGAAGCGCTGAGGCGCCTGAGGGACCGGGATCATGAGCCTTTCCTCTGCCTTCCTTTCCAGCCGCAGCGGGTTGCAGACCTCTGCGCGCTGGGCCGAACTGACGTCCGACAACATCGCCAACGCGGGGCGGGCGGGCTATGCGCGCCGCGGGCTAGAAATGGCGTCGTCGGGCACCGGCGCTGGCGTGACGATTACCGGCATCCGCCGCGAGGCCGACGCCGCGCTGTCGCAGATGCACCGCACCGAAACCGCGCGGCTGGCGACACAGGCGGCGCGGGCCGAAACGTTGCAGCCCTATGTCGCGGGGCTGGGCAAGCCGGGGGATGCCACGGCGATCCCGGGACGGCTGGCCAGCCTGCAAACCGCCTTCGACACCCTGTCGCTGTCTCCGTCCGAACCCGCGGCGCAGCAGGGCGTGCTGTCGGCGGCCGAGGGGCTGGTGGGCTCGTTAAGGCGGGCCAGTGACGGCCTGGACAAGATGAAGCAGGATCTGGTCCAGGGGATCCGGCGCGACGTCGCCTCCGTGAACGACACGCTCGACACGATCTCGCGGCTGAACGTAGCCCTGTCGCACGAGCCCGATCAGACGGCAAAGCGCGCCACGCTCGAAGACCAGATGGCGGAGCAGATCGACACGCTTTCGGGCTATCTCGGCATCAACGTGGCGACCACGCGCACCGGCGATTACACCATCACCACGACCGGCGGCACGGCCCTGGTCGAAGGCGCGCGGACCCAGCCGCTGGCCTATCGCGCCGATACCGGCCTTCTGATGGCGGGCGAGCGGGACGTGACTCCGGGCTCTGCCACCGCGAATGCCTTTGACCAGGGGTCGCTGGCCGGGCGGATGGGGATACTGCAGGACGACCTGCCGCAGATGCGCGCCCAGCTTGACGGCCTGGCCGCGGGTCTTGTGCAGGCGTTCGAGGCTGCCGACACCTCGCGCACCGGCGGCGCGCCGGGGCTTTTCACCGATGCAGGCTTGCCCCTGGGGGATCCCGAGGGGCTGGCAGGTCGCATCGCGGTGAACGACGCGGTGCGGCCCGGGGCAGGCGGCGCCCTCTGGCGGCTGCGCGACGGGGTCGGGGCCGCGGCCCCGGGGCCCGTGGGCGCGACCGATCAGATCGACGCCTTTGCCCGCGCGCTTGGCACGCCGCAGCGCTTCGACCCCGCCGCCGGGCTGGGGCAGGACCTGACACCGGGCGATTTCGCGGCGGCGGTCGTGTCGGCCCATGCCGGTCTGCGGACCGCAGCGCTGGACGAGGCCGACGCGATCTCGGTCGGGGTGCAGGCGGTCGAGACCTCGCGCGCCGCGGCCGAGGGCGTGAACCTCGACGACGAATTGCAGCAGCTGATGCTGATTGAACAGAGCTACGCCGCCAATTCCAAGGTGATGAGCGCGGTGGCCAACATGCTCGACACCCTGATCGCGGCAACCTGAGGGGCATCATGTCAGCCATTTCCGGCAGCCTGCCGTCGCTGTTCACCAACCTCACGCATCGCCGCCAGATCTCGGACCTCGGGGCGCAGATGGAGCGCGCGGCACAAGAGGTCTCGACCGGCGAGAAGGCGGATCTCTATCGCGCGCTGGGCCACAAGTCGGCCGAGGCGATCGAGCTTCAGGCCCTGTTGCAGCGGACCGAGGGCTTCGTCACCGGCAACAAGGCGTTGGCCGGGCGGTTGGGGTACGAGGCGGACGTTCTGAAATCGGCGCGCGGCGTGGCCGAGGAGGTGCTCGCGCTTAGCGTGCCCAACCGCGATCAGCCCACGGAAACGGTGCGCAGCCTGAAATCCGCCGCCGATGCCGCCCTGTCGCGGCTGGTGCCGATGCTGAATCAAAGCTTCGCGGGCGCCACGCTCTTTGCCGGCGCCGCAACCGACACCGCCCCCCTGCGCGAGCTTGACGCCGCCGATCCCGCCACCGGCCAGACCCCGCGCGACACGCTGGCGGCGCTGATCGACGGGCCGCTCAGGACGCAAGCCGATGTCGACGCCGCGCTGCAGGCGATCGACGGCTTCTTCAACGATACCGGCGCCGGGCCGGGCTACCGCGGCACGCTCTACCTGGGGGCGCGCGCGGAGGACGGCGGAACCGGCGCGCGGATCGACGAGACGACGCGGCTCGCTTCCGGGTTTTCGGCCGACGCGCCTGCGGCGCGCGACATTCTGAAGGGCCTCGTGATGATCGCGGGCGCCGATCCTGCCGCCATCGAGGACCCCGAGGCCTATGCCGGGTGGATGGACGCCGCGGTCGGGGCGCTGTCGCGGGGAAGCACCGCCCTGCTCGCGGCCGAGACGCGCCTGGGCAGCCAGCAGGCCACGCTGGATGAGACCATCGAGACGCAGGAAACACGGTCGGACCTGCTCAAGCAGCAGATTGGCACCCTGCGCAATGTCGATCCCTTCGAGGCGGCGACGCGCCTGACGGACCTTCAGACGCGGCTGCAGGCCTCCTACCAGGTGTCGGCCATGCTCTCGCGGATGAGCTTTCTATCCTACATGGATTGATTCGCTTTGGCAGAGCGAAGCATGAATTGATGCAACACTATCGGTAGAATTAATCGAAGTTACTTGATGCCTATCCATCGACAAAGCTTAATGGAGGCATCGACACGAACAGGATCCCGCGCCCCGCCATGCCGTTCCGCCCGCTCCATCTTCTGCTTGCGCTCGCTGCGCTGACCGTCGGCCTCGCCGCGGGCGGGCCCGCGCCGGCGGACGTGCGGATCAAGGACATCGCGACGTTCGAAGGCGTGCGGGAAAACCAGCTTGTGGGGTATGGCCTTGTCGTCGGCCTGAACGGCACCGGCGATCGGCTGCGCAACAGCCCCTTCACCCAGGCCTCGATCGAAGGGATGCTGGAACGGCTGGGTGTCGGCAACCTCGCCAACGAAGAGATCAGGACCGAGAATACCGCCGCGGTGATGGTCACCGCGATGCTGCCGCCGTTTTCGCGGCTGGGCGGCACGATCGACGTCGTCGTGTCGTCGCTGGGCGATGCGACCTCTCTGCGGGGCGGGACGCTGATCGTCACGCCGTTGTCGGGGGCCGACGGCGAAATCTACGCCGTCGCGCAGGGGCCCATCGCGGTCGCGGGCTATGCCGCGCAGGGCGTCAACGCCAGTATCGTCGAAGGCGTGCCGACCGTCGCGCGCATCGAAAACGGCGCCACGGTCGAGCGCGAGGTCGACTTTGCGCTCTCCAGCCTCGATTCGATCCGCGTCGCGCTGCGCACGCCCGACTTCACCACCGCCCACCGCGTGGAACAGGCGATCAACGCCGCGATCGGCGGCGGGGCGGCGGCACTCGATTCCACCACGATCGAGGTGCAGCGCCCGGGCAAGGCCGACATCCCCGAGCTGATCGCCGAGATCGAGGGGCTTCGCGTCGCGCCCGACAGCGTGGCCAAGGTGGTGATCGACGCCCGCTCGGGCACCATCGTCATCGGCTCGAACGTGCGGATCGACCAGGTGGCGGTGTCGCAGGGTGGCCTGACCGTCATCGTGCGCGAGGATATCGAGGTCAGCCAACCCGAACCGATCTCGATCGGGGAAACCGTGGTGGTGCCCCAGACAGAGGTGCGCGTCGAAGAGCGCGAGGCCAAGTTCACGGTGATCGAGGGGGATGTCAGCCTGCAACGCCTGGTCGACGGGCTGAACGCCATCGGCGTCGGCGCGACCGAGACGATTTCGATCCTGCAGGCGATCAAGGCCGCGGGCGCGCTTCATGCCGATCTGGAGATCATCTGATGCCCGGCGCCGCGGATATGCCCACTCTGACCGCCACCGCGCAGGCCCGTCCGGCCACCGCCGCCCGGCCAGCGGCCGGGGCTGACGCCGTCGCCCGGGATTTCGAGTCGGTGTTCCTGACCCAGGCGGTCGAGGAGATGATGAAAAGCGTCGATCTGGGCGAATTCGCCGGAGGTCAGGCCGCCGAGACATGGCGCAGCTTCCTTGCCCGCGCCGTCGCGGACGAGATCGCGGGGCAGGGCCGTACCGGCATCGCGCAGAGCGTGCAGTCGAAGATCGCCGCCTACGGGCCCGCGGGGACCGAACGTGTGGGCACCCAACGCGGGGGCACCGGGCCCGCCTTGGCAGGGGGCAACGGATGAGCGACACGATCACCCATCCTTCCGCTGCGGCGCTGGACGCCATCCTAGAGATGTCCGCGCTGCTCGACCGGGAAGAGGCCGCCTTTGCCGCCCGCGACCCGCAGGCCGCCGCCGCGCTGGCCGAGGCCAAGGCCGACGCGGCCACCCGGCTTGACGCCGCGCTGGACCCGTCCCTGGCCGAGGACCCACAGGTCCGCGCCGCGCTGGCCGATCTGCGCCCCCGCATCACCCGCAGCGAACGCGCGCTGTCCCGCCTGGCCCAAGCCACCGGCGAGATCGCGGCCGAGTTCGCCCGCATCCGCAAACGTCATTCGCTATCGGGCACTTACACCGCCAAGGGGATGGCCAGTGAACCGGCGCAACCCGCGTCCGGACCCAGCCACCACAAGGTAGATAATTCGTACTAAGTTCGCCCGATTTCGACCACTTTTAACCTTTAGCAAGGTTAACGCGGCAGCTGCCGCTTTTCGTCAGAAAGACGATCATCCAAACCAGAACAGGACCGGAGCAGTATAATGTCTTCCATTCTCACCAACAATTCCGCGACCGCAGCCCTCTCGACCCTGCGCAACATCAACTCGAACCTCGAGTCGACCCAAGGCCGGATTTCGACGGGCCTCAAGATCACGTCCGGCAAGGACAACGCGGCGTATTTCTCGATTTCCGAGACGATGAACGCCGAAAGCAACATGTACAAGGCGATCGACGAAAGCCTGACCCTGCGCCAGAACGCCGTCGCCACCGCCCGTCTGGGCGCTGAAACCGTGTCGGACATCGCCGAGAAAATGGTCGAGCGCGTCGCCTTCGCCCAGGGCAGCCTTGGCGATTCGGCCGCGCTGGCCGACATCCAGGGCGAACTGACCGAACTCGCGTCGCAGATGGAAACCACGATCGACCAGGCCACCTTCAACGGCCGGTCGCTGGTCAAGGGCACCGCCACCGAGACGGTCGTCACTGGCATCAACCGCACCGGTGCGACGCTCGACACCACGACCTTCACCTTTGACCAGCAGGACCTTGGCGCCATCCACACCGCGATGTCCGCGCTGGATGTCACCGCGCCCGCGGACGCGGACGCGATGAAGGCCGTTCTGGTTGCCGCCGAAACGCAGCTGCAGACGGCGCTGGGTTCGGCCACGGCGCTGGGCATCGCCGAGAAGTCGATCGAGACGCAGAAGGGGTTCCTTTCGGAACTGACCAACCGCATCGACGCCGGCGTTGGCAGCATGGTTGACGCCGACATGGAAGAAGAGGCCGCGCGCCTGCAGTCGCTGCAGGTCCAGCAGCAGCTGGCGACGCAATCGCTGTCGATCGCCAACCAGGCGCCGCAGGCGATCCTGAGCCTGTTCCGCTAAGACCGGGCCCCCGACCGCCCGGCCGAAGTTCCGGCCGGGCGGACGCGGCGGAGGCCCGTGCCTCTGCCCGGTTCCTAAGCCCGCGGTCCCGGCCGCAGCGCCCCAGCATTCCAGGTGATTTACATGAGTATTGCAGCCTACAAGCGCACCATGCGCGACACCGAAACACCCCGCCAGATCGAACGCCGCCTGATGTCGCAGGTCACCGGCAAGCTCGATCGCTTCGCCGCCGAATTCGACGCGGCCGAAAGCGGTGTGCAAAAG
This sequence comes from Mesobaculum littorinae, assembly GCF_004011175.1. Classification (GTDB taxonomy): domain Bacteria; phylum Pseudomonadota; class Alphaproteobacteria; order Rhodobacterales; family Rhodobacteraceae; genus Tranquillimonas; species Tranquillimonas littorinae. The sequence continues at coordinate 38,563 of NZ_RQXX01000007.1, forward strand.
CTTCAGATCCTGTCCTCGGGCCTGCGCGACGCGCTGCACGAGAACGTGGCGCTGTGGAGCGCGCTCAAGTACGACCTGATGACCGGCGGCAACAGCCTGCCCGAGAACCTGCGCTCGTCGCTCGTGTCAGTCGCGATGTGGATCGAGCGTCAGACCAGTTCGGTCGTCGGCGGCGCCTCGGGCGTGGCGGCCCTGGTGGCGGTCAACCGCAGTATAGTGGACGGTCTGTCGGGGCAGGAACCCGGTCCCGTCGCCGTCTGAGGAGCGCGCATGGCCCTCAAGCTGACGCTCAAGCCCGGCGAACGGGTGGTGGTCAACGGCTGCGTCATCCGCAATTCGGACCGGCGCCACGTGATCACGATCGAGAACCGCGCCGATATCGTGCGCGGTCACGATCTGCTTGAGGCGGATGGCGAGGTGACGCCCGTCCGCAAGGTCTATTTCCTGATCCAGAGCGTCCTGATCCAGTCCGAGCTGCGCGATACCGTCGTGCCGCTGATCCAGCGCCAGCTGGCCGCGCTGGTCACCGTCTTCGGCCAGCCCAGCATGGGGCGGATCTTCGAAGCCGCCAATTTCGTCAGCCAGTCCGACTACTACAAGGCCATGCGCGCCCTGCGTCCCGTGCTCGACCACGAGCAGGAGGTGCTGAGCTATGCCCGGGCAGGGGCCGCGATGGGCGACCCCACGCCTGACGCAACGACAGACGTCATGACCGACCCTGCGACCGACCCCACGCACGAGACGACGCCGTGATCCCGCTGGGCGGGCTCGACACGCGCACCGCGATGCGCCTGACCGACGCCACGCGCGAGACGCAGCTGGAGCTGATCGAGAAGCGTCCGCAGCACGCCCGCGCGATCGACGCCTTTCGCGCCCGCATCGCCGATATCAAGACGCCCGCCGCCCTGGTCGAGGATGCCGAGGTCTACGGCTTCGTCATGCGCGCCTTCGATCTGGAGGACCAGATCTTCGGCAAGGCGATGGTGCGCGAGCTTCTTGAAAGCGACATTGCCGAGCCTCGGGCGCTGATCAATCGGCTGACCGACTCGCGTTTCCGCGAGATGTACCGCGAACTGGGGTACGAATCCGACGGTTCGGGGTCGTGGAACGCCTCGTCGCGCTTCTGGCAGGAGAAGATGGTCGACCGGTATGTCGAGCGGATCTTCATCAACCAGACCGCCGAGCAGAACGACAGTGTCGCCACGATCCTCGATTTCCGCAGCAAGGCGTCGGATATCGACACCTGGTACGACGTGCTGAAGGACAAGGACCTGTCGATCTTCATGCGCCGCGCGCTGGGAATACCGGACGAGGCCGTGCAGATGGATATCGATTCTCAGGTCGCGTACTTCAAGCGCAAGTTCGACCTGAAGCAGATCGCCGATCCGGCCGAGATGCAGAAGCTTGAACGCAAGTATGCCATCGTCACGGATGCGCTGGACCAGCGGGCCGTCGGGGCCAACGCGGCGGTGCAGATGCTGTCGCAGGCGGTGCGCGGGCGGTCGGGTTTCGTGCCGCAGACCATCGACATCACCGCCATCTCGGCCCTGCCGCGCCGGCCCTACGGCTGATCCGGGGCCGCCTGCATCCGGTGGCTCAGCCGCACCGGGTATCCCAGCTCTCCCGTCAGCCGCGCGGCCGAGACATCGAGATCGCGGAGCAGCAGGTCGGGCAGCGGTCGCGCGCTCGTCACCTCGATATCCAGCCCCGCCGAGGTCCAGGCTGCCTTCAGCCGCAACTGGCCGGTGACGGGAAACTCGGCCTCGACATAGACCTCTAACCCTCCGTGGCCCTCGGGCGGCGGGGTGTCGCGGCGGCGGCCCCAGCGGGCGCTGTGCAGCTGCCCGTCCGAAAAGAACGGCATCACCCAGCGCAGCCACCCCGGTTCGGCCGTCTCGCCCCGGTCCGAGGGGGCCAGCGCCAGCGCCGCGGCCTCGGCCACCCGTCCCGCGGGCGCCACGCCGGTGCGTGCGCGGGGGCCCCGTCCAGCGGCCAGCCGGCGGAGGTGGCATTGCGCGGCGGCCACGGGAAAGAGCCCCGCGATCAGCGCGAAGGCGGGCGAAGTCGTTGCGGGAAAGAGCGCGGCGAGCGCGGGTGCAGGCGCGCCGTAGGGCGCGATCGGCACCGGCGGCGGCAGCTCTGAGGGGGCCAGTCGCGGCAGCGGCGGGGCCGCGTCGCCCACCCCCCGCGCCGCGGCGGTGATCTGCGGCGGGGCAGGGGGGTGCGGGTCGGCGGCCCGCGTGGCGGGGTCGGTCGCGGTGGCGGGGGCGAAATTCGCCTGTGTCCCGTCCAGCCGCAGGCGTACCACCGCGCCGATATCCGCCGTGGCGCCGGGCGCGGAGATCAGCAGCGATCCCTGCGGCGTCGCCAGTCGGATCACGCCGCCGGGAAAGCTTTCGATCACCCGCCCCGTGACCCAGCCCTGCCGGGCGGGATGCTGCGGCGACAGGGCCGAGATCAGTCGCGCCCCCGCAACGCCGCCGCCCTCGGGCGCCGAGGTCATTCGATCAGCTCGTCGTCTTCGCTGTCGGGCAGTCGGATGATCTCCTGCTCGGCCAGGTCCTTGGCCAGGTCGACCAGCACCGACTGCGCCTGCCGCACGTCGCGGCCGCGGACCGGGCCCATGATGCCCATCTCCTCGACCAGCATGTCGCGCGAGCGCTGCGGCAGGGCCTGCAGGAACTGGTCGCGCAGCTCCTTCTTGGCCCCGCGCAGTGCCAGGGGCAGCGTGTCGCCATCGGCCTGCCGCATGATCTGCGCCAGCGCCGAGGGGTCCAGCTTGCTCAGGTCGTCGAAGGTGAACATGCGCTGCTTGATCGCGTTGAAGGGCTCGGGCACCCGCTCTTCCAGCGAGGTCGAGAGCGTGTCGAACAAGTCCCGGTCGAGCCGGTTGAAGAGGTCGGCCATGCGCTGCTGCAACTCGGCCGAGGTCGGCTGCGAGGCATCGGCCATGATGTCGGACTTCAGCGTTTCCTCGATCTGGCGCATCATCGCCTGCGGCACCGCCTCCATCGAGATCATGCGCTCGATGATGTCCTCCATCCGCTGCGGTCCGAGAAGCGGCAGCACCCGGGCCGCCACGTCGGGGGCGACGTTGGACAGGATCGCGGCGGCGGTCTGATCGTGCTCCCCGCGCAGGTAGTTCGCGATCACCGTTTCGTTCAGCGCGCTGAACTCGGCCCACATGTTGGTTTCCTTGGCCGGCCCGCGGGCGTCGGCCAGAAGCTGGGTCACCTGGTCCTCGGGCAGGAAGCCGCGCAGCAGCGTCTCGGCCGTCGCCGCCGACCCCACCACGCCCGACCCGTTGCGCACCGCGTCCGAAAACGCACCCATCACCGCCTCGACCTTCCCGGCCTCGATCACGCCAAGCGAGGTCATCGCCCGGGTGATGCGCTGGATCTCGCGCTCGTCCAGCCGCTTCATCAGTTCGGAGCCGCGCTTTTCGCCCAGGCAGAGAAAGACGATCGCGGCCTTCTCGGCCCCGGACAGGCGGCGTTCCTTCTGGCGCTCGGGGCGTCTCAGGCTGGATAGGGCCATGCGGCGTCTCCTTCGTCGGGGGCGGTTCGGCCCGGGGCGGGTGTGTCGGGGTGGGGGGCGGTCGCGGTGGGGGCCACGGCGTCGGAGGTGGCCGCGCCTGCGCCGTCGGCGCCGAAGGCGTCGCTGCCAAGGTTCCTGCCAAAGTCCGTGCCGGAGTTCATGCCGGAGTCCATGTCGGCGCACGTGTCGTCCGGGGGCGCGCCAGCCGGTTTCCGGGCCGTGTGGCGGGCAACGTCCTGCAGCAGCGTGGCGAGCGTCAGGATCAAGGGCGCCGCCTCGGCCGGATCGGGTGCGGCGCGGCCGCCAGCCTGCGGTCCCGGGGCGGCCGGGTTGCCCAGGGCCGCGACCAGGCGGGCCATCGCCGCAAGGTCGGTCAGCGCGACGCCGCTGGCCTGCGCGCGGGCCATGATCTCGGCCCCCAGCGGGTGGTGGCGCAGTTCGGCCGCCAGCAGATCGTCGATTGCGGGCTCGGCCATCACCCGCCTCCGCCCAGCGGCAGGTAGCTTTCCATCAGGCTGCCGGCCAGCATGTACCAGCCGTCGATCAGCACGAAGAAAATCACCTTGAACGGCAGCGAAATCAGGACCGGCGGCAGCATCATCATGCCCGCGCTCATCAGCACGCTGGCGACGATCAGGTCGATCGCCACGAAGGGCAGGTAGATCAGAAACCCGATGGTGAAGGCGCGGCGCAGCTCCGAGATCATGAAGGCGGGGACCAGTTCGCGCCACCCGGCTTCGGCCGCCGTCTCGGGCGCCACGAGCTCGGCCTCTGCATCCCCGCCGGCGCGTTGGGCGATGCCCTGGAACAGGGCATAGTCGCGCGGGCGGGTATTGACGAACATGAAGGTTTTGAAAGGCTCCGCGATCTCGACCAGCGCGTCGTCTTCGGCGATGGCATTGTCGATCAGCGGCGCCATGCCGTTGGTCCAGGCGTCCTCGAATACCGGCTGCATGACGAAGAAGGTCATGAACAGCGCCATCGCGTTCAGCACCATGTTGGGCGGCGTCTGGTTCAGCCCCAGCGCCGAGCGCAGCATCGAGAAGACGATGACGAAGCGCGTGAAGCTGGTCATCACCACCAGAAGCCCCGGCGCGATCGACAGGATCGTCATCAACGCCAGAAGCTGCAGGATCCGGCCCGAGAGGGACGGGCCGCCGTCACCACCGCCGCCGCTTCCGTCGGCCAGCTGCGACAGCCCGTCCGACAGCGCGCCCAGGAAATCGCCGCCCGCCTCCTGCGCCAGCGCGGGCGCGGCGATCAGACCCAGCGCAACACAAAACGCCCCGCCGGCAAACCGACGGGGGGCGCGGATGTGCAGCAGTGCCGGGACGTCAGATCTCCGAGACATAGTCCTTCACGATTTCGGTCAGGGTCACGCCCAGACGGTCCTCGCCCACCTTGACGAGATCGCCGCGCGCGATCAGCCGGTCGTTGATCACAAGGTCGACGGGCGCGCCGATCTTCTTGTCCAGCTCGATGACCGACCCGCGCGATAGCTCCAGCAGCTGCGAAATCGGCATGCGGGCATGGCCCAGCACGATCTGCACGTTGAGGCCCACGTTCAGCATCGCGTTGATGTTGCGCCCTGCCGCGGACTGGCCCGCGGCGTGGCCCGCGGTCAGGCTTTCGATTACCGTGGGCTCTTCGCCGGCCGCTCCGGTCGCGGGGCTGGTGGGGGCGTCGAGATCGGGAAAGACGCTGGTGTCGCTGCCGCCGGTCCGGGCGGCGGGCGTCGCGGCCTTGTCCGTGGTGCCGGGGGCGCCGTCGGCGGGCGAGGGGGTCTTGTCGTCAGGCATGTTCTTGTCTCCGCGCCGCGCGTGTCGTCTCGAAACTCTCCTGCCGGTCGCGCACGGCATCGAGGATGCGGTCGCAGATCTCGGCAAAGCTGTATTCCATGAAGCCGTTGTCCCAGGTCATCCGCGCATCGCCCTCGGCCAGGTCCGGGTCGGCAGAGAGGTCGAGCGTGCCGATGAGCGTCTCGGCCACTATCGCCTCGATCTGCGGACCCAGCGCGTCGCGCGCGGCGGGGGCCAGTGTGATGCGCAGCACGGGCGAGCCCAGGGCGTAGCGGATCGTGCGTTCGATCTGCTGCAGCGCCCGGTCACGGGCGCGGTGGTCGATCAGTTCGGGGAACACCTTTTCACAGACCGAGACCGTGAAATCGAGCACCTGCGCCTCGAGCGCGGCGCGATGTTCGGCCGTTCCGGCCAGAAGCGCGTCGACCTGCGGCTGGATTGCCGAAATCGCCTCCGCGTGCCGGGCCAGCAGCGTCTGGCGTGTCTCGTCGCGTCCCTCGGTCCGGCCGACCTCCTTGCCCGCCGCGTGGCCGGCCCGATAGGCGCGGGCCACGGCCTCTTCCAGCTCTTCGGGCGTGTGGCGGGCGCGGGCGTCGTGGACGCGCCGGGCTTCCTCCTCGGCGCGCTCCAGATCGAAATCGCGTTGGAATACGGGATGCGTCATCAGTCCTCCGCCAGCCAGCTGCGCAGCACGCGCAGCGCTTCATCGGGATTGCGTTCGGCAAGCTCGCCCATCTCCTCGATCCGTCCGGCCGCCACGTCGCCCGCGACCGAGGCCAGCCGAACGGTCTCGCCGCCCGGCGTTTCCGGGTCGAGCACGGTCTGCCGCGGCGCGGGCGAGGGGAGGGCGGCCGGGCCGCCGGCGCCCGTCCGTTCGGGTGCGGCAAGCTGCGAGCGTTGCGCGCCGCCTTCCAGCGCCTCGACCGGGGCGCCGGCCAGCGCCAGATGCCCGCCTCCGGCGCTGCTGGCCAGCGCGCGCAGGGGTTTCGAGCCGAAGGCCATGATCAGCGCGATCACCGCCAGGGCAAAGAGCGACCGCAGGATGGTCATCAGGTTGTCGGTCAGGATCTGCGACACCGACCGACCCACCGGGTCGCCCACATCCATCGAGTAGTCGATGAAGCGCAGGCTATCGATCGACACCGTGTCGCCGCGCGTCTCGTCGAACCCGATGGCCGAGCGGACCAGCGCCGCGAGCCGCTCCAGCTCTTCGGGCGCGCGCTCCTCGTAGGCGACGTCGCCGCCCTGCGCGACGTTGTAGATGCCGTTGACCAGCACCGCGACCGACACACGCTCGATCTCGCCGGGTTCGCGGGTGCTTTCGCGTTCGGTGCTGCCGATCTCGTAGTTGACGATCTCGTCGGTGCGGTTGCGCGAATTGCTGGCGCCCGCGCCTGCGGGCTCGGCCAGCGCCTCGGGCAGGTTCTGGCCCACGTCGACACTGCCCGCCGCCGCATCGCGATCCTCGATCTCTTCCTCGCGGGTCTCGACCGAGCGGGCGACCTGCTGGTCGGGGTCGAAGCTGCGCGACACCGTGCGCTGGCGTTCGGTGTTCAGATCGACGCTGACCTGAACGCGCGCGTTGCCCGCGCCGACCCGCGCCGTCAGGATCTGGTTGATGTTGCGCGCCAGCCGCTCTTCGATCGACGCGCGGGTCGATTGCAGCGTGACCTCGGCGGCGCCGACGCCGTCCTCGGCCAGGATCGTTTCGCCGCTGGCCGACAGGACCGTCACCCGGTTGCCGCTGAGATCGGCCACCGCCGAAGCGACGAGCGCGCGGATCGACATCGCCTGCCGCATCGAGATGTCGTGGCTGGCGCTCCCCCGCACGATGACCGAGGCCGAGGGTTCGGGCCGGTTGCGCGAAAACGCCTCGCGCTCGGGCAGGACAAGGTGGACGCGCGCGGCGTCGATACCCTCGATCGTCTGGATCGACCGCGCCAGCTCGCCCTCGAGCGCGCGCAGGCGGTTCACCCGCTGCAAGAAGGTGTTCATCCCCAGGCCGGTCGAGTCGTCGAAAAGCTCCCACCCCGGGACGCCTTCGTTGGGCAGGCCACGGTCGGCCAGCGCCATCCGGGCGCGCGCCAGGTCGTCCTGCGCCACCGAGATCGAGCTGCCGTCCGCCGAAAGCTGCGCCGTCATCCCCGCCTGTTCCAGCGAGGACAGGATCTCGGACGCGCTGGAGGGGCTCAGCTGCGAATAAAGCGGCACGTAGGTCGGCGCCAGCACGGTGTTGAGCCCGACCAGAAGCGCCAGCATCAGCCCCGCCCCGGTCGCGCCGAGCGCGATCAGCCGGCCACGCCCCAGGCCCATGAGGTTATCGATCAGTGATTTCACGCCTGCCCCGGTTTCTATGGACCGTTTTGTATGAACCTAGGGACACACTTCATGGAAAGGCAAGAATAGTTTGGTTAGTACTTGCCACGAAAAATCAACGTTGCGATATTGCCAGCATCGATCCATGACAATTCTTGAGCAGCCATGAGCGTCGCCTCCGAGGACATGACATCCGGCCCCACGGCGGCCCCTGCGGGGGGTGGCGGGCTGCGTCGTGCGGGGATGCTGGCACTGGTCGTGCTGCTCAGCCTCGCCGCGCTGGCGGGTGGTCTGGCCGCGGCACTCGGGCCGCAGGCCGCGCTGGGACTGCTGGGTCTGGGCGGCGGCAATCCCGCCGCCGAAGCGGCCGCAGGGCAGGCCACGGACGCAGACGCCGCCCCTGGGGATAGCCATGCCGCAGGTCACACCGACGGCCATGGTGCCGCCGCAGGACCCGCGCCGCTGACGCTGATGCCGTTCGACGAGATCATCGTGAACGTCACGGACGTCACCGCCACCGGCCGCCGCACAAGCCGGTTCCTGAAGCTCGACGCCGTCCTCGTCTACGACGAAACGGTCGACGGCGCCGGTCATGTGGCGGCGCGGCAGGTCTATATGCGTGACGCGTTCCAGGACTACCTGCGCCAGCTCACCGTGCGCGACCTGCAGGGCTCGGCCGGGCTCTACGATCTGAAATCCGAACTTCTGCGCCGCGCCCGGGCGATCTCGGGCAGCGAGGCGCCGTCCGAGATCCTGATCTCGGACCTGATAATCCAGTGAGGCGGGGATGAGCGTGCAAACCACCCTGAACGCCGAAGGCGAAAGCGTCGAAGAGCACATCATCCGGCTGTCGAAGCTCAGCTACGAGCGCCTGCCGATGATGGAGGTGGTGTTCGAACGCTACCTGCTGACGCTTGCCCCCGCGATCAAGAGCCTGTGCGCCGCCGCGACCGAGGTGACTCTGGACGATTTCGCCTATCTCTCCTGCGGTGAGGCGCTGGAGGGTCTGGCCTCGCCCAGCTTCCTCGCCGTGACCGAGACGGACAGCTGGGACGGGCCGGTGCTTCTGGCCGTCGAACCCGAGCTGCTGTTCTCGGTCCTCGAAATCCTGCTGGGCGGCCGGTCCGCCCGGGCGCGCGAATGGACGCCGCGCAGCTTTACCGCGATCGAGAAACGGATCGGCACCCGGCTGTGCGAAACCGCGCTTTCCGCGCTGTCCGAAAGCTTTGCCCAGCTGAACAAGGTCGATTTCCGCATCGACCGGCTGGAAAGCCTGCCGCAGTCGACGATGCTGGCCGCGCCGTCGACCCCCTGCGTGCGCGTCACGCTGAACGTGCGGCTTGAGGATCGCGGCGGGCGGATGTCCTTTGTCCTGCCCTACAACGCCTTCGAATCCGTGCGCCCCCTCTTCACGCAAAGCTTTCTGGGCGGCCAGCTTGGCGGTGATTCCAGCTGGCGCGCCCTGCTGACCGACAAGCTGCAGGAAACCGAGGTCACGCTGGCCGCGGTGCTGCACGAGGTGCACGTGCCGCTGACGCAGGTGCTGGACTGGGCGCCGGGCCAGACGCTCGACCTCGGCATTCTGGCCGACCAGGCGGCGACGGTCAGCTGCAACGGAATGGTGATGTTCCGCGGCGAGATGGGGCGCCGCCGCAACGGCGCCATCGCGCTCAAGATCACCGAGGAACTGGCCCAACTGAACGAGGGACATGATGATGAACATGCTGATTGACGGACTGATCCTCGCCCTCCTCGCGGGCACGCTGGCCTATGCGTGGCTGGTCGACCGGCGGGTGCGGGTGCTGATGCAGACGCTGCGCGACCTGCAGCCGATGGTCGGCGAGTTCTCGGCCGCGGTGGATAAGTCCGAAAGCTCGGTCGATCACCTCCGCTCGGTCGCGCGGGAGATGGCCGAACGCCAGGCCCGCGCGGGCGCGGCCCCCGCAAGTCCCGCGCCTGCCGCCGACAGGGCCGAGCGGCGCATCGTGCCGCCCGGCGTCACCCGCGTGAACGGCAAGGCCGATCTGGTGCGCAGCTTCTTCGAAGCCACCCGCGGCGGCCAGACATGAGCCGCCTGCGCCTGGTCATCGGCGCGCTGGCGCTGGCCGGTGTCGCCAAGGGGGCGGTCGCGGTCGCCGAATGGGGCGACGTGACCGGCGGCGCCCAGGCGCTCAGCTTCGTGCAGGCCGCCGTCGCCTCGGCCCCGGATCCGGCGCCCGACCCTGTCGCTGCCGCCGCGCAGCCGATCCCCACAGCCGCGCCCGCCCAGTGCGAGACGCCGGAGGAGATGCTGGCCGCGATCGAGGCAGAGCGCGTGCTGCTGGACGAGCAGAAAGAGCGGATCACCAGCCGGCAGACCGAGCTTGACCTGACGGCCGAAAGCGTGGCGACCGAAACCGCCCGGCTCGACGCGCTGAAGGGCGAGCTCGAGGGCCTCTTGGCGCGGGTCGAGGCCGCGCATACCGCCGATCTCGACCGGCTGGTGCAGCTTTACCGCGCGATGAAGCCCAAGGAGGCGGCCGGCATCATGAACGAGCTCGACATCGAGGCGACCGTGATGATCTTCGGCACCATGGCCGAACGCGACGCGGCGGATATCCTGGCCGCGATGAACCCGGTGCGGGTGCGCGCGATCTCGAAGATCATCCTCGAACGCTCTAAACTGCCCGGTGACCAGAAGCTCGAAGGCGTGCGGCTGCAATAACCGCGCGCCTCTCGTCCTGCGGTCCGGCCCCTCCCCGCCACCTGCCGTCTCGCCGAAGCCCGCCCACGGGGGAGCCCCTTCAATCTGACAGGCCCGCCCGTCAAGGCGCCCATCACGGCGCCCGACCCGGCGCGCGGGCCTCAGCCCTCGGCGGGGGCCATCGCCCGGCTCATCGCGACGATGACGCAGGCCAGGGCCACGAGGATGCCGAAGGCCGCCCGCAGCGAGGTCATGTCGGCGGCAAAGCCGATCACCGGCGGGCCCAGCAGCATGCCGCCATAGCCCAGCGTCGCGACGCCCGCGATGGCGCGGCCCGCCCCGGTGCCGGGCTCGGCGGCCGCGCGCGAAAACGCCAGCGGCATCACCACGGCATAGCCCACCCCCGCCAGCAGGAACCCGGACAACGCCACGCCCAGCCCGGCGGGACCGAAGGCCGGGCTGGCGATCACCAGCGCCACGCCCCCCGCCGCGGCCAGGCCCGAGGCGCGCGTCGCCCCGGCGGCGCCCAGCCGGGCGATCATCACCGCGCCCGACAGCCGCGTCGCGACCATCGCGACCGAGAACACGGCGTATCCCAGCGCGGCCTCGGCCCGGCTGGCGCCGAGCACCCGGTCGATGAAGACCGCCGACCAGTCGGCCATCGCGCCTTCGCCCACAGACCCCGCGGCGGCGACGAGGCCCACCAGAGCCAGCGCCCCGCGGGGCAGGGTGAACAGCACCCCACCCGGCGCCGGCGCGGTGCGCGCCGACTCCCATGGGCGCGAGGCCATCGCCAGCGCCACCGCCGCAAGCAGGGTGCCCAGGATCACCGCATGCGGCAGCGGCCCCAGCCCCGCGTTCACCGCGGCATAGCCCGATGCAGCCCCCAGGCCCGCGCCCAGGCTGTACATCGCGTGGAAGACGGGCATCAGGTGGCGCTTCACCTGCCGCTCGACCTCGGCCCCCCACGCGTTCATCGCCACGTCGAGCCCGCCATGCGCCGCGCCGAACAGCAAGAGCCCCAGCGCCGCAAGGGGAAAGCTGGGCGCCGCGCAGACGCAGGCCAGAAGCACCGGGTAGGCCACCGCCGCAATGCGCGAGGTGGCGGCGGCGCCCAGCCGGTCGCTGGCCTGCCCGGCAAAGGGGAAGGCGAGGATCGCACCGCCCGCGAGGCACAGCAGCAAGAGGCCCAGCCTGTCCTCGGACAGCTCCAGCCGGTCGACGATCGCGGGAATGCGCGACGCCCAGATGCCGAAAAGCCCCCCGTTAAGCAGGAACATCGCCGAGACGGCAAAGCGCGGGGATCGCAGGTCAGGCATGGGTGATGTCCAGTCCGGAGGAGGAAAGCGGCGCGGCGGCTTCGGCCGTCGCATCGGTGACGAGCCCGGCAAGGGCCCGCAGCGGCAGGGTGCGGTGCCGGGCGCGGCGGCCCAGCTTGGTAGCATCGGCCAGCACCAGCGTGCGCTGCGCCGAGAAACACAGCGCCTGCTTGACCCGGCTTTCGAGCAGATCGTCGCTCGACAGGCCGAAATCGGGGTCGAGACCGCAGGCCCCCAGCACCGTGACCTCGACCGCCAGCGCCTGCAGCGCGGCCTCGCAGGGCTCGCCCACGGCAATGCCGCCGCGCAGGCTGAGATGGCCGCCAAGCAGCATCACCTCGACCCCGCGGGACTGGCAGGCAACGGCGACGTGCGGCGAAGGCGTGACGACCAGTCGCCCCGGGTGCGGCGGTAGCCGCCGGGCCAGCGCAAGGACGGTCGTCCCCCCATCCAGCGCCAGGGTCGAGGCGCCGGCGATCAGGGGCAGGGCGGCCTCGGCGATGCGGTCGGCGGCGGCGCTGCCCACGCGCTCGGCCAGCGGCGCGGCGGGGACGGCTGCCGGCACCGCGCCGCCGCGGACGCGACGGGCTGCGCCGTCCTCCTCAAGCCGGATCAGGTCGCGGCGGACGGTGTCGAGAGAGATGTCGAACTCGGCCGCAAGCTCGGCCGCGACAAGGCGACCGGTCTGGGCCAGCCGGGACCGGATCAGATCCTGCCGCACATCGGGGTTGTTCAGGTCCATTGCATAAAGCCGCATATTATTGCACAAAGACGCATTATATTGCAAAACGCCGTACTGCAAGTCGAAAGTCCCCGACCGCGCCGACACAGGCGCCGCCCGCGGCTTGCGCGCGGGGGATGACCGATCGGCCGCCGCGTGGCGCGCAGGCCATCGGGGCACGTCGACACCGTTCGGGGGGTCAGTCGTCGTCGAGCCTCAGCTCGGAACCCTTGGGCGGGGATCTACGGATATCGCGTTGCAGATCCATGACATAGCCGATGATCTCGGCCACCGCCTGCCAGTATTGCATCGGCACCTGGTCGTCGACCTCGACCGTGTCGTGCAGCGCCCGTGCCAGGGGCTTGTTCTCGACGATCGGCACCTCGTTGTCGCGCGCGATCTCGCGGATCTGCCGGGCCATCAGGTCGGCGCCCTTGGCCACGCAAACGGGCGCGGTATCGGCACCGGGGGTATAGCGCAGGGCCACGGCGAAATGGGTGGGGTTGGTCAGGATCACGCTGGCCGTGGGCACCGCCTGGGCGATGCGCTGGCGGGCCATGCGGCGGCGGATGTCGGCGCGGCGGGCGCGGACCTGCGGGTTGCCCTCGCTTTCCTTGTGCTCGTCGCGGACCTCCTGCAGCGTCATCCGCTGTTTCTTGATCCATTGCGACCGCTTCCAGATGATGTCGAAGATCGCGATGGGAACAAGGAAGATCGTCGCCGCGATCAGGATCACGGCGATCGCCCGGCGGGCATAGTCCGGCAGGCTTTCAGGCAGCATGCCTTCGCCCGTGACGACCCCGCCCAGGTAGCGCTGCGCCACGATCCCGGTGATCGCGCCGATCACCAGAACCTTTCCCACGCTCTTGGCGAACTCGACCAGCGCATCGGCCGAGAACAGGCGTTTCAGCCCGCTGGCCGGGTTGAGCTTCGAGAATTTCGGCCGGATCCGTTCGGTGGCGACAACGGTTTCGCCCTGGATCAGCACGCCGAAAAGCGCGGCGATCACCATGATCAGAAAAAGCGGCGCAACCGCGACCGCCACGCTGCGTCCGAGCCCGCCCATGACCTGGCCCGCGTCGGCCAGCCCCGCGGCCCCGGCGCCGATCTCGATTTGCCCGGCCGACACGAAGGGCCCGGACAGGGCGCGCGATAGGTCCGGGATAATCGAGGGGATCACGAAGACCGTCAGCACGAAGAGCGAGAACACCGTCATCATCGTGCCGACCTCGCGCGAGGAGGGCACGTCGCCCTTCTGCCGCGCCTTGCGCAGGCGCTGCTCGGTCGGTTCCTCTGTCTTGTTGCTCTTGTCCTCGTCGGCCATGTCAGAGCACCAGCCGGCCCAGCCAGTCGGCGAAGCGGTCCAGGAACCCGGTCAGCATCGACGGCGCGGCCAGCAACAGCACCGCGAACCCCGCCGCGATCAGCACCGGCTGCGCCACGAAGAAGACGGGCAGGGTTGGCATCATCCGGTTGGCCAGCCCCATGCCCACGTTCAGCACGAGGCCCATGAGGTAGAAGGGCGCCGCCAGCGACAGCCCGATGTAGAAGCTCGCGCTTGCCGCGGCGACCGTCTGACGGGCCATGTCGCCGGGCATGAGGCCGCCCGGGGGAAAGACCTCGTAGGACATCAGCAGCGCGCGGATGATGACGTGATGCAGGTCGGTGGCAAAGATCAGCGCGGTCGCGGCCAGCATCATCGCGGTGGCGATCAGCGTCGCGCCCTCGAACGCCCCCATCGAGGGCGCGAAGGCATTGGCGAGGCCGGAGACAAGCCCGACCTGGTAGCCCGCGAATTGCAGTGCGCTCATCAGGATGCGGGCCGTCAGGCCGATCCAGAGGCCGATGGTGATCTCGATCCCCAGAAGGACCAGCAGGGCCAAAGGCTGTTCGAGGTCGACCGGCCCCACCCCCGTCGCGGGGTAAAGGGCGAGGCTGACGAGCAGGGCGAGGAACAGCCGGTGGCGCATCGGCACGCCGGTTTCGCCAAAGGCCGGCAGGAAGATCATCGCCGAGCCCAGCCGCGCGAAGACAAGGGTATAGCCCAGAACCTCGGCGGTCAGCAGCCCGCCCAGCATCAGCTTCCGACCGTCGCGACCGTGCGCAGCGCCGCCTTGCGGTGGATTTCGGTATGCGCGATCACCTGCGTCATCGGGCTGACGCGCTCCAGCATCGACCGGACATAGGCGCGGACCTCGGGCGCCACCATCAGCGCCGGCCATTCGTCGCGGGCGGCGAATTTCTGGATCTCCTGCCGGGCCTGCAGCACGAATTCCTGCACCCGCTTGGGCGACATCAGGAAATTGCGGTCGTCGCCGTTCACCCGCACCGCGTCGGTGAACTCGGCCTCCCACGCGGGGCTGAGCGTGATGACCGGGACGAAGCCGCCGCCATCGGTCAGGGTCTGGCAGATCTGCGTCGCCAGCCGCTTGCGCACGTGTTCGGTGACCCGCGCGACATTCGTGGTCGCCCGCCCGATCTCGGCGATGGCCTCGACGATCAGGGGCAGGTTGCGGATCGACACACGCTCGGCCAGCAGGGTCTGCAGCACCTGCTGCAACAGGATCGCGGGCGAGGCGGCCGACAGGTCGGTAATCAGCTTCTGGTAGTTCTTGTCGAGCCCGTCCATCAGGTCGCGTGTCGCGCCGTAGGTCAGGAGCTCGGGCATGTGCTCCTTGATGACCTCGGTGAGGTGGGTGGTGATCACGCTTTCGGGGTCGACCACGGTATAGCCGCGGCGCTCGGCCTCGGCGGCGGTCTGGGTGTCGACCCAAAGCGCATCCAGCCCGAAGGTCGGCTCCTTCGTGCGCTCGCCCGGCAGGTCGAGCGGGGCATCGGCGGGGTTGATGACCATCATGCCGGTGGGCCTGATCTCGCCGCGCGCGGCCTCGACCCCGTGCACGACCAGCGTGTAGGTGTTGCCGGGCAGGGTCAGGTCGTCCTTGATCCGCACCGAGGGCAGGACAAAGCCGTAGTCCGTGGCAAAGAGGTTGCGCAGGCTTTTGATCTTGCCCGGCAGCGCCGCCTCGCGGCTGGTGATGAGCGGCACCAGCGCGTCGCCCATGTCAAGCCGCAGGTCGTCGAGCTTCAGCTTGTCCTGCACCGTCTCCTCGGCCGCGGTGGGGCCGGCTTCGGCCTGCGCGGCGCGGCGCCTCTCGGCGGCCTCGGCCGCGTCCGCGCTGCGCTTCATCACGAGCCCCAGCCCCGCCATCATCGCGGCGAGGGTCAGGAAGATCATCAGAGGGAAACCGGGCAGCAGGCCGATGCCCAGAAGCAGCGCGGCCGCCATCCAGAGCGCCTTGGGAAACTTGCCCAGCTGGCTCAGCACCGCTTCGTTGGCCGCGCCCTCGGTGCCGCCCTTGGTGACGATCAGGCCCGCGGCCAGCGACACGATCAGCGCGGGGATCTGGCTGACCAGCCCGTCGCCGATGGTGAGCGTGGTGAAGACGCTCGCTGCCTCGCCCACGCCCATGCCGCGCTGCACGACCCCGATCAGGATGCCGCCCACGACATTGATCAGCGTGATGATGATGCCCGCCACCGCGTCGCCGCGCACGAATTTCGAGGCGCCGTCCATCGCGCCGAAGAACCCGCTTTCGTCCTCGAGCTCCTTGCGGCGGCGGCGCGCCTCCTCCTCGTCGATGAGGCCCGCGCCGAGGTCGGCATCGACCGCCATCTGCTTGCCCGGCATCGCGTCCAGCGAGAACCGCGCCGACACCTCGGCAATGCGGGTCGAGCCCTTGGTGATGACGATGAAGTTGATGACGACGAGGATCGCGAAGATCACCATGCCGATGACGAAGTTGCCGGCGACGATGAACTGGGAAAAGCCTTCGATCACGCCGCCCGCGGCCCCGGTGCCGGTATGCCCCTGCGACAGGATCAGCCGGGTCGAGGCCACGTTCAGCGACAGCCGCAGCATGGTGACGACCAGCAGCAGCGTGGGGAATGAGTTGAAGTGCAGGGGCTTCGCGATCCAGAGCGACACCATCAGGATCAGCACGCTGAGCGACAGCGAAATCGCCAGCCCGAAATCCAGCAGCACCGGCGGCAGCGGCAGGAACAGCATCGCCAGCACCAGCGTGACGCCGATGGCGAAGGCCACGTCGCGGTTGCCGAGGCCCATGGCCGTCATGCTGTCGCGCGACAGCCGGCCCGGTGTGCCGGTTTGCAGGCTCATCCGCCGGACCCCGCGGGGACACGGGTAAAGAGGGGCAGCACCGGCTCAAGCTCGGCTCCCGAGTAGATGCCGCGCCGCCCGCCGCCGGGCAGGCCGGCGCCCGACGGGCCGGCCTTCGGCAGGGCCCCGCCCGACAGGGCCGAGGTCCAGATCGGCCCGGTGCGGGCAGGAGCGGTGCGGGCAGGGGTGGTGCTGGGCGTGCGGCGGTCCGCGGTGTCGCGGGCGCCGTGATCCGCGGCTGGGCGCGAAGCACTGTCCTGCGGACCGCGACCGGCGCCGGCCAGCATACGGAACCCGTCGATGCGATCGTTCGCCACCTGCTGGTTACGGGCCAGAGCCGAAAGGTAGATTTCGCGCTTTTCGGGGCTGAACGAATGGTAGGAGCCCGCCGCCAGCACCCAGTCGCCGGTCTTGTCGTAAAGTCCCCGCAGGAAACGCGCGGCGTAATCGACGTTGACCGCCGGATCGAAGCCGTCCTCGAGCGTTGCAAAGGCATCGGGGTGCCAGCGCAGGTTGATCTGCATGCAGCCCACGTCGATCGACTCGACGCCCTCGGCCTGGCGCTGGCTCACCCAGCCCATCGCATCGGCGCGGCTGTCGAAGATGCGGCCCTCTCCGGCGGCATTCACCGCGTAGGGCCAGACGGTCAGCTGGCCGCCCCGGGTCGTCCCCGTCTCCTGCAGCCCGATCCCCAGAAGCAGGTTGCCGGGAATGCCGTGGCGCAGCTGGGCCTTCAGGATTTCGCGCACGCAGATCGCCTCGGCCGGTTGCCCGGAGGCCGCCGCGCGGGGGGTGCCACCCCCAGCGGGGGCCGCGTAGAACCCTTGCCAGTTGGCGCGCGCGGCATGCGGCAGCGCCAGCGCCAGCGCCAGGACGAGCGCGGCGAGCCCCCTCACGGCGCGCCGCTCGCGATCAGGTCGAAGACATGAGACGACAGCCGTTCCAGCGTCCCGTAGGCAAAGGGCAGGGACGCGACCAGCCCCACGAAGATGGCCGCGATCTTCGGCACGAAGGTCAGCGTCATCTCCTGGATCTGGGTCAGCGCCTGGAAGAACGCGATCACCAGGCCCACGCCCAGCGCAAGGATCAGGATCGGGCCCGAGGCAAGGAGCACCGTCCAGATCATGTCGCTGAGGATCGTGTAGATGTCGCCTTCGCTCATCGTCTCACCCTATCGCCGCTACCGGCCGGACAGCCCCCGCCAGGGGGCGCGATCCGGTCAGATCGGCATCTTCAGGACGTCCTGATAGGCCTGCACGAACTTGTCGCGCATGGCGACGGCCATCTTGACCGAGGATTCCAGCGCGATCGTCGCCTCGACCACCGCCTGGGTGTCGACTTCGCCCCGCAGCCCGGCCTGCGCGATGGTGTCGGCCTGGTGCATGGTCTGCACCGCATCCGCCGTCGCGGTCTTCAGCGACTGCGCGAAGGCCGCCCGGTCGGCCTCGGGCTGCGGCATCTCGGCCGCGGGGTCGCTGCGCAGGCTGCGCGAACTCTGGTAGGCCCCGCGCGCGAGGGAGGAGGAGATCAGGGGATCAGCCATGCGTCACGCTCACTTCAGAAGGTCGATCATGCGGTTGCGCATGTCACGGCCCGCTTCGAACATGTTCATGTTGGCCTCGTAGCTGCGCGAGGCTTCGCGCATGTTGGCCATCTCCAAGAGCGGGTTGACGTTGGTCATCTTGATGAAGCCCTGCTCGTCTGCGGCCGGGTGGGCCGGGTCGTAGGACAGCTCGAACTCGGACATGTCGCGCGACACCGCGGCCACCGCGACCATCGAGCTGCCCGAGGCACGGTCGACGGCTTCTGCGAACGAGATCGTCTTGCGCCGGTAGGGATCGCCCCCGGGTTCCGTGCTCATCGAATTGGCGTTGGCCACGTTCTCCGACACGACCTTGAGCCGTTCGCCCTGCGCCCGCATCCCGCTGGCCGCGATCGAGGCGATGGATTTGAGAAAGTCCATGTGTGTCCGTCCTTGCGCGATCAGCTGCGGCCGGTGACCGACAGCGTGAGCAACTCGTAGCCCTTGCGATAAAGCGTCGCCGCCATCCGGTATTCCGAGCTGATCTCGGCCGCCTTCACGGTCTGCTCTTCCAGCGAGATCGAGTTGCCGTCGGGGCTGTGGGCGGGGGCCTGATCCTCGATCACCCGCACCGGCCCGGCACCGGTCGAGCCCGGGCGGTGCATCGGGTCGGTGCGCGCCAGAGTGGTGCCCTGGCCGCGCTGCCCCTCCAGCATCTGCTGAAACGACGACACGTCGCGCGCCGCGTAGCCGGGCGTATCCGCGTTGGCGACGTTCTCCGCCACCACCTTCTGCCGCGTGGTCAGCCATTCCATCCGGTCCGACGCGACGCGGAAAAAGGCCATCGAGTCCATCTGCATAACTTGTTACCTGCCTCGTTGTTCTTTTTGATTTGATGGATAGCATGGATAAATTTGTTTTGCTATGGAACTTTCCATGCAAACCGCATTCTCCCAGTTATCAAGCTTTGCGCGTGACCTCGGTGCCGACAGGGTCAGCGGTCAGGTTGCGGCGGTGACGGGGCTCACCCTCACCGTGTCGGGGCTCGAACGGGCGCTGGGCATCGGCCAGCGCTGCCGGGTGCACGGCGCCCGGGGCGACGGGGTGCTGGGCGAGGTGGTGGGCATCGACGCGCGCGGCACGCATGTGCTGCCCTTCGGCACGTGGCACGGCATTGCCGTCGGCGACCGTGTGGACCTGGCGCCCGGCGGCGATATGCTGCGCCCCGATCAGGGCTGGATCGGCCGGGTGGTCGATGCGCTGGGCCGGCCGCTCGACCGCAAGGGCCCGCTGCACGACGGCCCAGCCGCGCGGCCGGTGCGCGCGCAGCCGCCCGCCGCCTTCGATCGCCGCCGCGTGGGCGCGCGGCTTGAAACCGGGGTGCGTGCCTTCGACGTCTTCACCCCGCTCTGCCGGGGCCAGCGCATGGGCGTCTTCGCAGGCTCGGGCGTGGGCAAGACGTCGCTGATGGCGATGCTGGCGCGCAATGCCGATGCCGACGTGATCGTGATCGGTCTCGTCGGCGAACGCGGGCGCGAGGTGCAGGATTTCATCGAGGGCGATCTGGGCCCCGAGGGCATGGCGCGGTCGGTCCTCGTGGTGGCGACGGGCGACGAGCCGCCGCTGATGCGCCGCCAGGCCGCCTGGACGGCGACCGCGGTGGCCGAGCATTTCCGGGATGCGGGCCTGCAGGTGCTGCTGCTGATCGACAGCGTCACCCGCTTCGCCATGGCGCAGCGCGAAATCGGTCTGTCCGGGGGCGAGCCGCCGACCACGAAGGGCTATCCCCCCACGGTCTTCGCCGAGCTGCCGCAGCTGCTGGAGCGCGCCGGCCCGGGGCCCGAGGGCGCGGGGGACATCACCGGCCTCTTCACCGTTCTGGTCGAGGGCGGGGACATGAACGAACCGGTGGCCGACACCGTGCGCGGGATCATGGACGGGCACGTCGTGCTCGACCGCCGCATCGCCGAACAAGGCCGCTATCCGGCGGTGAACCTGCAGGCCAGCCTGTCGCGGATGCTGCCCGACTGCCATTCCCAGGCAGAATACACCATCCTTCAGGCGGCCCGCCGCACGCTTTCGAAATATGCCGACATGGAAGAGCTGATCCGCATCGGCGCCTACCGTCCGGGAAGCGATCCCGAAACCGACGCCGCCATCCGTTTCTACCGGCCGGCAGATGCCTTCCTCACCCAGCGCAAGCACGAAACGAGCTCCGCCGCGACCAGCTTTGCCGAGCTCGGCCGCCTGCTCGATGCGGCGGGCGTGGAGCTTCCGGGCTGATGGCCCGACAGCGGGGGTTTCACACCCCCGCACCCCCGTGGAGTATTTCGGAAGAGAAGAAGTCTCTCCCCGGGGCTTCTTTCTTCTCTTCGAAAAATACTCCCGCCGGAGGCGAAATATGCGCCCGGGTTCCGGCCCGGAGACCGGGTGCCAGAAGGCGTGCGCCGACAGGCGCTCATTTTACTTGCGAGCCACTTGCGGGCCCTCGGCGATGGGCGAGGGGGCGGACAGCAGGATCTCGCGCGGGCGCGAGCGGAACTCCCGGCTCCACAGGATCCAGCAGGTAAAGCAGGTGGCCGCGATCAGGGCCCAGGGGCCCAGGAGCCACGCCGCGGAGCCCAGCGAGAAATACATCGCACGCAGGCCGCGGTTGAAGTTCCAGGCCGCGCGCACGTTGATCTCGCCCGCTTGGGCCGCGCGGGCATAGGCGACGGGGTCGTCGGTGTCGTTCGGCACCGCGGCCATGACCACCGCGCAATAGCCGAAGAGCCTGTTCGACCAGACGAATTTCAGGAACCCGTCGGTGAGGAACAGGGCGACGAGCAGCAGCTTGATCTCCCACACCACCATCGGCACGTTGGCTTCGGTGAAATCCTCGGCGATCACGCCCAGGGCCTCGGAATTGCCAAGCAGCGCCATCACCCCGCCGATCGCGATGACGCAGGTCGATGCGAAGAACGTCGTTCCCTGCCGCAGGGTCGACAGGATCGTCGCATCGAAGATCCGCGGTTGGCGGGTCACGAACTCGCGCAGCCAGGCGCGGCGGTAGTCGGCCATCAGCACCGTAACCGAGGGGCGGGCAAGGCCCGGGTTCTCGATCCACCAGCCGATGCCGCGCGAAGCGACGAGCAGCAGGGCAAGGGCCGCGAAATCCAGCGGCGTCAGGAGAAGAAAGCGGTCCAGAAGCATCATGGCACACAGACTAGGCCGCGGGGACGCCACTTGCCAGCCTTGGCGCGGCGTTCTAGCCTCGGGTCTCGCCGCCCGGTGGCGGGCTGTCCCGCCACGCACCGATACGCCGCGACAGGGAGGATCCCGATGGACATGCCGTCCCCCGATGCCGGCGCGCTTGCCCGCCGCCCCGCGCTGCTTGCCGAACTGGCCGCGGTCGTGGCGCGGGACGCGCTGATCTCCGATCCCGTCGGGCTCAGGGCCTACGAGTGCGACGCGCTCACCGCCTATGCCTGTACGCCGCTGGCCGTGGTCCTGCCCGGCTCGACCGGCGAGGTTGCCGCGGTGCTGCGGATCTGCCATGCGGCGGGCGTGCCGGTGGTGCCGCGCGGAGCTGGCACGTCGCTGGCCGGTGGCGCGCTGCCCACCGCGGATTGCGTCGTTCTGGGCGTGGCGCGGATGACCGAGGTGCTGGAGGTCGACACCGCCGACCGGCTGATCCGGGTCCAGACCGGGCGGACCAATCTGCAGGTCACAGCAGCGGTCGAGGAGGCGGGATTCTTCTACGCGCCCGATCCTTCGTCGCAGCTGGCCTGTGCCATCGCCGGCAACATCGCGATGAACTCGGGCGGTGCGCATTGTCTGAAATACGGTGTCACCGCCAACAACCTTCTGGGCGTCACCCTGGTGACGATGGAGGGTGAGGTCATGGAGATCGGCGACGGGCATCTCGATGCCGCGGGGCTGGACCTTCTGGGGCTGATCTGCGGGTCCGAGGGGCAACTGGGCGTGGTGACCGAGGCGACGCTGCGCATCCTGCCCCAGCCCGAGGGCGCGCGCCCCGTCCTGATGGGGTTCGCCAGTGCCGAGGCGGCGGGCGCCTGCGTGGCCGATATCATCCGGTCGGGCGTTCTGCCGGTCGCGATCGAGTTCATGGACCGCCCCTGCATCGAGGCCTGCGAGGCATTCTCGGGCGCGGGGTACCCGGACTGCGAGGCGCTGCTGATCGTCGAGGTCGAGGGGTCCGAGGACGAGATCGCCGCGACGCTGCGGCGCGTCCTGGCAGTCGCCGCCGCGCATGATCCTGTCGCCACGCGCGAGGCGGCGGATGCCGACGAGGCCGCGCGGATCTGGCTGGGGCGCAAGTCCGCCTTCGGCGCGATGGGCCAGCTGGGCGACTATATCTGCCTCGACGGCACGATCCCGGTGTCGCAGCTGCCCCTGACCCTGCGGCGGATGTCCGAACTGGCGCAGGCGCGCGGGTTGCGCGTGGCCAACGTCTTTCATGCCGGGGACGGCAACATGCACCCGCTGATCCTGTTCGACGCCAATACCGAAGGCCAGCTCGAGACCGCCGAGGCGCTGGGCGCCGATATCCTGCGGCTGTGCGTGGAGGTGGGGGGCTGCCTGACCGGCGAACACGGCGTGGGGGTCGAGAAGCGCGACCTGATGACCGCCCAGTTCTCGGCCGGGGATCTCGAGATGCAGATGCGGGTCAAGGACGTCTTCGATCCGCGCTGGCTGTTGAACCCGGCCAAGGTGTTCCCGCTGGCCGCCAGTGCCGCGCGGCGCGAGGCTGCGGCGTGAGCGCGGGTGGCGAGGACAGGAGGGGGGGCGCCGCCCCCCCGCCCGCCACGGGCGGCCCCCCCGGGGAGTATTTCCGAAGAGAAGAAATGCGCAGGCCCGAGACGGAGGCAGACCTGGCGCGGATGGTGGCCCTGGACGGCGGGCCCCTGCTGCTGGAGGGCGGGGGCACCCGGGCCGTGGGTCGTCCCGCGCGGGGCCGGGGGCTGTCGGTCGCGGGGATTTCGGGCGTGACGCTTTACGAGCCCGGGGCGCTGACGCTTTCGGCGCGCGCGGGCACGCCCCTGGCCGAGATCGAGGCGCTGTTGGCAGGCGAAGGGCAGCGGCTGGCGTTCGAGCCGATGGATCACCGGGGCCTGCTGGGCACGTCCGGCACCCCCACTCTGGGCGGCATGGTTGCGGCGAACGCCACCGGACCGCGGCGGATGGTGGCGGGGGCCGTGCGCGACGCGGTGCTGGGGCTGCGCTTTGTCACGGGCGAGGGCGCGGTGGTGAAGTCCGGCGGGCGGGTGATGAAGAACGTGACCGGCTACGATCTGGCCAAGCTGATGACCGGATCATGGGGCACGCTGGGGGCGATTACCGAGGTGACGCTCAAGGTGCTGCCCGCGCCCGAGGCGCGCGCGACGCTCGAGATCCCGGGTCTGGATCCGGTGGCCGCGGTCGCGGCGATGTCGGCGGCGCTGGGTTCGCCCTTCGAGGTGACGGGGGCCGCGCATGGCGACCTGGGGCAGGGGGTGGTGACGCTCTTGCGGCTGGAAGGTTTCGCCCCGTCGGTCGAGGATCGGGCGGTGCGGCTGGCGCGGATGCTTGAGCCGCATGGCCCGGTGCGGCGGCGACTGGATGGAGAGGCCGCCCCCGACCCGTGGGTCGCGGTGCGGGATGTCGGGCCGTTCCACGGGGTGCCGGGCGATGTCTGGCGGATTTCCCTGCGGCCGTCGCGCGCGGCCGAGGCCGTGGCGCGGATCGGCGGGCCGGTCCTGCTGGACTGGGGCGGCGGCCTGATCTGGGCGCTGACCGAGCCCGGGCGCGATCTGCGCGCCGAGCTGGCGGGGCTGGGCGGGCATGCGCGGTTGGAACGTGCCACCCCCGGCGCGGATCCGGCCCTCGCCACCTTCCCGCCCGAACCGGCGGCTGTCGCCCGGCTGAGCCGGGATCTGCGCGCGCGCTTCGATCCCCGGGGGCGGTTCGCGACAGGACGGATGGAGCCGGACACCGCGGAGCAAGGCCCGCGGCCCGGAGGCTGGCGATCGCCGGACCTGGCAACCGCGGATGCAAAAAGCGATGGCCCGGCGGTAGCGGGCCCGGCGACTTTCGGCAGGACGACCTGATGCGCACGGATTTCTCGCCCGAACAGCTTGCCGATCCCGACACCGCGCGGTCTAACCAGATCCTGCGCTCCTGCGTGCATTGCGGATTCTGCACCGCCACCTGTCCTACCTACCAGATCCTCGGGGACGAGCTGGACAGCCCGCGCGGGCGCATCTACCTGATCAAGGAAATGCTGGAGAACGACCGGCCGGCCGATACAGAGACGGTCACCCATGTCGACCGCTGCCTCTCCTGCCTCGCCTGCATGACGACCTGCCCCTCGGGCGTGCATTACATGCACCTGGTCGACCACGCGCGCGCCCATATCGAACGGACCTATCGACGCCCCTGGCGGGACCGCGCGCTCAGGCGGATGCTGGCGTTCGTGCTGCCCTATCCACGGCGCTTTCGCGCGGCGCTGCGACTGGCGCGGATCGGGCGCCCCCTGGCCGGGCTGATGCCGGACCGGCGGTTGGCGGCGATGCTGCGGCTGGCGCCGGATCGCACGGCCGCGCCTGAACCGCTGGCCGAGGTGTATCCCGCCCAAGGGCTGCGCCGCCGACGGGTGGGGCTGTTGGCAGGCTGCGCGCAACAGGTGCTCGACACCGATATCAACGCCGCGACGATCCGCCTGCTGACCCGGCTGGGATGCGAGGTTGTGGTGCCGCGGGCCCAGGGATGCTGCGGCGCGCTGACCCATCACATGGGGCGGACCGACCACAGCCATGCCGCCGCCGCCCGCAACATCCGCGCCTTCCTGGAGGCGGCCGAGGACGGCGGACTTGATGCCATCGTCGTCAACACCTCGGGCTGCGGCACGACGGTCAAGGATTACGGTCATATGCTGCGCACCACCGACCTGGCCCGGGACGCCGCACGGGTTTCTGCCCTGGCGCGCGACGTGACCGAGGTGCTGGCGGAGATCGCGCGCGATGACGGGCCCGAGGGCGCCGTCCGCGCCGATCCGGCCGAGACGCCGGGCAAGGGCGGGATCGCCGGCACGGATGCCCCGGCCGCCACGCCGCATCCCTCGGCGGGACTGCGCGTGGCCTACCATGCCGCCTGTTCGCTGCAGCACGGACAGAAGGTGCGCGCCGCGCCCAAGACCCTTCTGACCCGGGCCGGGTTCGAGGTGGTCGAACCCGCCGACGCGCATCTCTGTTGCGGGTCCGCCGGGACCTACAACCTGATGCAGCCCGAGCTGTCGGAAAAGCTGCGCGACCGCAAGGTCGCGACGATCGAGGCCCGGTCGCCGCAGATCGTGGCCGCGGGCAATATCGGCTGCATGGTGCAGATCGCCCAGGGCACCGCGGTGCCCGTCGTCCATACGGTCGAGCTTCTGGACTGGGCCACGGGCGGGCCGCGGCCGGCCAAGCTGCCCGCTGATCTGACGCCGCCTGCCGTGCCGCCGCGGTAGGCCTTCGAGAGGTCAGGGAAGCGCCGCGCGAAGGCGCCGCCCGGGCCATATTCCTGCCCCACCGTCTGCCTAGCCCTGACCGTGACGAACACGAGGGAGAAGCGGCATGCGGCAATTCGGGGCGGCCTTGATACTGGTGGTGGCGGCGTTTTTCGGTCCGCTGCCCGCTATCGCGCAGACCTCGGACCTGCGGGCGCTGACCACGGCGGACGAGGCGCGCGGCTGGGACGGCGTCGGGCGACTGGACCTGGGGCAGGGCGGGTTCTGCACCGGCGCGCTGATCGACGAACAGCTTGTCCTGACCGCGGCGCACTGCCTTTTCGACAAGCGCACCGGCGCCCGGATCGCACCCGAGGCAATGGAGTTCCTCGCCGGGTGGCGCGATGGCCGGGCCGAGGCCTATCGCGGCGTGCGGCGGGCGATGGAGCATCCCGCCTACCGGCCCGGCGCGGGTGCCGAGACGGCGGAGGTCGCGCATGACCTCGCCCTGATCGAGCTGGACCAGCCGATCCGCAACCCGCATGTGCGCCCCTTCCGTACCGATGCCCGCCCGCGGCAGGGCGACGAGGTGGGGATCGTCTCCTACGCCCATGACCGGGCCGAGCGGCCGTCGCTGCAGGAGGTCTGCCATGTCCTGACCCGGCGCGGCGGCACGTTGATCTTGTCCTGCGACGTCGATTTCGGATCCTCGGGGGCGCCGATCTTCGTGGTGCAGGGCGGTGAGGCGCGGATCGTCTCGGTGGTGTCCGCCAAGGCCGAGATGAACGCGCAGAAGGTGTCGCTGGGCACGGACCTGGGCGCGCCGCTCGCGGATCTGCGGCAGCTGATGGCGGCCTCGGACGGCGTGTTCTATCGCGCCGCACCGACCCAGGGCAGCCTGGGCGATGCGCCAGCGACCCGCGCGGGTGGGGCGAAGTTCGTCCGGCCCTAGGCCGGCGGGGCCGGGGGCGTGCGCTGGGCGCGTGCGTCGGGGGCCTGACGGACGATAAGACGGGGGGCTGCATGGCCCCGCCCGCATCCCGCGAGGATCGATAGACTGCCGTGCATCGTGGATCTTGAACGCCGCGAAAGCGCCACCCATATTCCCGGTGTCGGACGCCTGCATAGGGTTCGACACCAAAAGGAAGACCGGCCCTGCCTGTGTTGGAGGGCCACATATGGTATCGCTTTACGGAGGATGACCCCCATGCGTACGTTTGACCTTGCGCCCCTTTACCGTGCCACCGTCGGTTTCGACCAGATGGCCGACCTGATGGACCGCGTCCTGTCCGACAATGTCGGCAGCCAGACCTACCCGCCCTATAATATCGAAAAGACCGCCGATGATTCCTGGCGGATTTCCATCGCCGTCGCAGGCTTCACGGACGAAGATCTGTCGGTCGAGGTGCGTGAGCATTCGCTGATCGTGTCGGCCCGCAAAAGCGCCGAGGATGAAGGTCGCAAGTATCTTCATCGTGGCATCGCCACCCGCGCGTTCGAGCGTCGCTTCGCGCTGGCCGACCACGTCCGCGTGACCGGTGCCGCGCATGTCAACGGCATGCTGAACATTGATTTGGTGCGCGAGGTGCCGGAGGCGCTGAAGCCCCGCCGGATCGACATCGCCAAGGGCGATACTGTCGAGCAGAAGGCCGTCGAGGGTCAGCCCGCCTGATCGCCTCGCTTGGTTGCGCGCGGGAGACTTAGCTCTTCGCCCTGCGGCACCGATACCTAGATCCGACGCCCCCGCGGCCATGCATCGCGGGGGCGTTTTCGCATGTGCGCCCCCCGGGGTCGTATGGGCTGGGCCAGGCACGGCGTGTCGCGCGTCACCTTCGTTCCTGAGCACGGCAACTGAGGCAGGGAGGACCACGGGGGCGCCGGCAGGGAACCCGGGTCGTAGCTCAGGTTTTGAGCAGGGAGCGGGGCGATTGCCTGCCGCCCGCATGACACTGGTGAACGAGGCGACATGGTTCTCAAGCTTCTTCTCGCGCTGGTGGCGCTGAAACTCGTGGCTCTTGTGACCTACCTGTTGGTCACGAGAGGGGCCACGGAGGACAGCGCGCCCGATGAAGGCCCGTCCGTGCCGCGGCCGCAGGGCGTGCGCACCGAGGCAACCGAGTAGCCAGTCTTTCAGGTCGGGGGCGCCGTGACTTCCGCCGTGTTTTCCGCCATGTCTTCCCGCGTCACGAGGTCGAGCAGCCAGGCCCCGAACGCCTCTGCCTCGGGGCCGGGCGGGTCGGGGGTCAGCAGCACGTAGTTTCGCCCCGTGGGGCAGAACCCGAAGGGCGCGATCAACCGGCCCGAGGCGATGTCGTCGCGCACCAGGATTTCCGGCGCGGCGGCGACGCCCAGCCCGGTGACCGCGGCCTCAAGCAGGAAGTAGAAGTGTTCGTAGCCCGCCGTCGCCTCGGCCAGTGACGCGGGATCGGCGGTTAGGGGCGCGCCACTGGCGGCGATCCAGTCGTGCCATGCGCGTGGGCGCGACCGCGTGTGCAGCCACGGCAGGGACGCCAGCGCGGCGGGTGATCTCAGGCCGCCCGCGGGCATCAGGGCGGGGCTCAGCACCGGGCCGGTGCGGTCGGGGAAGAGGTGCGCGATGCGCGCCCCCGGCCAGTCGGCAGGGCGGGTGCCACCCACGCGGATCGCCACGTCGGGGCCCTGGGCACGGAACGCCACGGGGCCGTCGTTTTCGGTCAGCCGCAGCTCGATCCCCGGATGCGCGGCGCGAAAGCCGTAAAGCCGCGGGATCAGCCAGCGCATCGTCAACGTCCCGAGGCAGGAGATGTCGAGCACGACCGGTCCTTCGGGCCGCACCGCTGCCCGGGCGACGGCGGCCTCGATCCCGTCGAAGGCGGCGGTCAGCGCGGGCAGAAGCCGCAGGGCCGTGGCCGAGGGCCGGGGCCTGTTGCGCGGTCCCTCGAACAGCGTCACCCCCAGCCGCGCCTCGAGCATCCGCACCTGCCGGCTGACCGCGCCATAGGTCACGCCCAGCTCGTCTGCCGCGCGGCTCATCCCGCCCAGGCGCGCGGCGCTTTCCAGAGCGCGCAGCGCGTTGAGGGGCAGGGCGCCACGTTTCATTGTGAGAAAACCTCCTGTCGCACTGCAGAGAGTTTCGTTTTGCCCGTGCCTTCTGTCCGGGCACAAGAGGGTATGTCACAAACACCTCTCCCTTTCCGAACCGGATCCGCAACATGAGCGTGCATGTCTTCGCCGCGGTGCTTCTGGCCGCCCTTTTTCATGCCGCATGGAACACGGCCATCAAGCAGGGCGGAGACCGCGTAGCCACCATGCTTCTGCTGGCGCTGGTGCAGGCGGCGATCGCGCTGCCGCTTCTGCCCTTCGTCGTACCGCCCGATCCGGCGGCGCTGGGCTGGATCGTCGCGGGGATGGTGCTGCACACGGGCTACAAGGTGTTCCTTGTCGGGGCCTATGATCATGCCGATCTAAGTCAGGTTTACCCGCTGGCCCGCGGCACGGCGCCGCTGGTCGTGATGCTGATCTCGGTTATCGCCCTGGGTGCGGCGGTGGCGCCGGTGCAGATCGGCGCGGTGGTGCTGATCTCGGCCGGTGTGCTGACCATGGCGCTCAAGGGCGCACCCCGGCGCATGGCCGGGCGCGGGCTGGCCTATGCGCTGGGCACGGCGGGCTTTACCGCGGGCTATACGCTGGTCGACGGCACCGGGGCGCGGGTGGCGGGAACGCCGTCGGGCTACATCCTGTGGATGGTCGTCGGCGACGCGGTCCTGATGGGCCTCTGGGCCGTGTCCCGGCGCGGGCCTGCGGTCCTTGCCGCGATGCGCGGTGGGTGGCGCAGCGGCTGCGCGGCCGGGGCGCTGTCGCTTGCCTCCTACTGGATCGCGGTCTGGGCCTTTACGCAGGCGCCGCTGGCGCTGGTCGCGGCGCTGCGCGAGACGAGCATCCTGTTCTCGATCCTGATTGCCGCGCTGTGGTTGCGCGAACCCGTGGGCCGCTGGCGCTGGGCGGCGGCGACCCTGATCGCCGCCGGGATTGTCGCGATGCGGCTATGACCCGGGCGTTGCCGAAAACCGTGCGGCAAGGCGACGGGCATGCGCGGGCTCGATGACCCAGGAGCAGGCGATTTCCCAGGCCATGGCGGCCCGCCGGGCGGCGGCGCCGGCCGCACCCAGGGCCGCGCGGTCGAAGACGGGGGCGTCGACGCGGGCCTCATCCCAGTCGATCAGGCCGATGCGGCCGTCCGGACACCAGAGCAGGTTGCCGTGCGACAGGTCACCATGCACCACGGTCAGGGGATCGGGCGGCAGGGCCCGCCAGGCAGCGCGGCACGCCCTGCGCAGGTTTTCGGGCAGGAGAGTTAGGTCCACGTCGCCACCCCGGTCGCATGCGCAGAGCGCCCGTGCCGAGGCGAAGCCCGGGCGTTGCATTATGTCGTGACAGAGGTCGTGGAACCGGGCGATCCCGGGAAGGACGGCCTCAACCTCGGTGGGCGTGAGCTGTCGGCCGGGCAACTCGGGCTCGCAGGTCCAGCCCGATTCGATCAGCCGCCCGGTGCGGGCGGGGATCAGCCGGGGGACCGCAAATCCCGCGGCCTCGGCCCGGTCGTGAACCGCGCCGAGCCACGCGAGCGCCCCGGCGCCGCGGCGGGTAGACTTGAATATCACCCGCTCCCCCGGGCCCGTGCTGCGCAGGACCCGGTTGCGGTGGCCGCCAATGCAAGGCTCAAGCCGCCCCTTTACGCCCCAGAGGCGGGTGGGCGGCAGGCCGGGCGGGGCGGCATCCACGGGTCAGACCGAGAGGCAGATATATTTCATCTCGGTGAACTCCTCGATCCCGTGGCGCGACCCTTCGCGGCCCAGTCCCGATTGCTTGACCCCGCCGAAGGGTGCGACCTCGGTCGAGATGAGGCCGGTGTTGACGCCGACGATGCCGTATTCCAGCGCCTCCTGCACCCGCGTCACGCGGCCGACGTCGCGGGCGTAGAAATAGGAGGCGAGGCCGAAGATCGTGTCGTTGGCCAGCCGGATCGCCTCGTCCTCGGTCTCGAATCTGAAGAGGGGGGCTATGGGGCCGAAGGTCTCTTCCTCGGCAAAGTCCATCTCTTGCGTGGCGCCGGTGATGATCGTGGGCTGGAAGAAGGTGCCGCCCAGCTCGTGCTCGGACCCGCCGAGGTAGATCTTGCCGCCCTTCTTCTGCGCGTCGGCGATATGGGCCTTCACCTTCTTCACCGCGTTGTCGTCGATCAGGGGGCCGAAGTCGGTGCCGGTGTCCAGCCCGTCGCCGACGGTCTTGTCCGCGAGCGCCCGGGCGAGCTTCTCGGCGAAGGCGTCGTAGATGCCCGACTGCACGTAGATGCGGTTGGCGCAGACGCAGGTCTGCCCGTTGTTGCGGAACTTGCAGGCGATCGCGCCTTCGACCGCGGCGTCGAGGTCGGCGTCGTCGAAGACGATGAAGGGCGCGTTGCCGCCCAGCTCCATCGAGCATTTCATAACCTGGTCGGCGGCCTGCGACAGCAGGATGCGCCCCACCTCGGTCGAGCCGGTGAAGGTCAGCTTGCGCACGATGGGGTTTTCGCAGAACTCCTTGCCGATATCCGAGGCCGAGGAGGAGGGTACCACCGACAGAACTCCCTTCGGCAGGCCCGCGCGGTCGGCCAGCACCCCCAGCGCAAGCGCCGAGAGCGGCGTCTGGCTGGGCGGACGGACCACGATGGCGCAGCCAGCCGCCAAGGCCGGCCCGACCTTTCGGGTGATCATCGCGTTCGGGAAGTTCCACGGCGTGATCGCGGCGCAGACACCGATGGGCTGGCGGATGACGCTGATCCGCTTGTCGGCGGCATGGCCCGGGATGGTCTCGCCGTAGATGCGCTTGGCCTCTTCGGCGAACCACTCGATGAAAGACGCGCCGTAGAGGATTTCGCCCTTCGCCTCGGCATGGGGCTTGCCCTGTTCGGCGGTGAGGATAGTGGCGAGGTCGTCGGCATTCTCGACCATCAGGTCGAACCATTTGCGCAGGATCTGGGCGCGCTCCTTGGCCGGGCGTGCAGCCCAGTCCCGTTGCGCCACCTGAGCCTTGTCGATGGCGGCGGCGACTTCGGGGCGGCCGAAGTCGGCGACCTTGGCGATCACGTCGCCGCGGGCGGGGTTCGTGACCTCGAAGGTGCGGCCGCCCTCGGCGTCGGTCCAGTCGCCGCCTGAATAGGCCTGGGTGACGAAGAGCGAGGGGTCGGAGAGCAGGCCGGTGAGATCCGTGGTCTGGTCGAGCATGGCGGTCGAGATCCTTGTCCTGGCGGGCGTCGCGCCTGGCCGCCCGCGGTCGGGCCGGCCCGCACCGTCCGCATGGTGTTCGGGTACCTGTCGAAGGCGCGAGAGGGGGAGGTGGTTCCGTGCCAGCCCGGGCGGAGCCGGGCAGACGGGGCCGGGGGATATCGGCAGGGGGCGCGCGCCGGGGCTGGCGGGGAGCTGCGATTCCGGGCGGGGGAGCCTCCGGCGGGAGTATTTTTGAAAGAAGAGAAACAGGGCGCGGGGAAGGGTGGGTCTGGGCTTGGGTGGGTTTGCCGTGGTGGAGGGGGCGCGAGGTGGCCGGGAGATCTGGGTTGGTCGAGCGCGGCGGGGGCGCCTCCTGCAGGGCTGGCCGGGGCTGGTCCGCGAGGCGGGGCGAGGGGGGCTAGACCGCGGAAGAGGCTGCATGCGCGGCGCGCCAGCCTTGCCATGTGGGGAAGGGATCTCCCTCGGCCGGCGTCGCGGCGTGAACGGCGCGGGCGATCGCCCGGCTGAGGCACTGGGCCGCATAGTGACCGATCCAGAGCGCGCGATCGTCGGCCGCAGCCGGGCGGGCGCCGGTGGAGACGGCGAAGACCAGATCACCGTCGAAGGGCGTATGGCTGGGCAGGATCGCGCGGGCCATGCCATCCTGTGCGGCCATTGCCATCCGTGTCAGCGCGGGTTTGCCCAGCTGCGCGTCGGTCGCGACGACGGCGATGGTTGTCGCGGCGCCGTCGGGCGGTGGTGCGCCCGGGGCGAACTTGGTCTGCGGCAGGTCGGGGCCGGGTGCGGGGGGCAGGCCCGCGTCGCCGAACTCGGCCCCTATCTCGGCCCCGGCGGCCCAGAACTGGCCGGTCCGGGGGTGGCAGACGCTGCCCACCGGGTTGGCCACCACCAGTGCCCCCACCATGGTGCCGCAGGGCAGCCGCCACGACGCCGACCCGACGCCGCCCTTCAGCCGACCGGCGAGCGCCCCGGTGCCTGCCCCGGCCGTGCCCAGCGCGAAATCTTCGTCCGCGGCGGCCAGGGCCTGCGTACCAAGGGCGGGATAGGGATTCTCCTGCCAGCCGGTGTCGCCGCCCGCCATCAGGTCGAAGATGATCGCCCCCGGCACGATCGGGATCGCGAATCCCGCCGCCACGTGGCCGCGCCCCTCGGCCCGCAGCGCGTCGGCAACCCCGCTGCCTGCCGCGAGACCCAGCGCCGAGCCGCCCGAAAGCGCAATGGCATCGATCCGCTCGACCGAATTCTCGGGGCGCAGGAGGTCGGTTTCGCGCGTGCCCGGGGCGCCGCCCATGACATGCACGGCCGCGGCCAGGCGATCACGCCCGGTCAGCACCGTGACGCCGGTCTTGATCCGCGCGTCGGCGGCATGGCCCACCAGAAGCCCCGGCACGTCGGTGATCAGGTTGCGCGGCCCCGGCGCGCCCGCGGTGTCATTGTCGGTCATGCGCGTGGTGTCCCTTTTCCGTTGGAGCGCCCTGGTGCGTCCTGCTGCGCGCCCGAGGGTGCCGGGTGGCCCGCCGCGGCGCAAGGGGCGCATCCCGGCGGCGGGGCTGTGCATTGGGCCGGCGAGGCACGAGAGACGACGACAGGACCGAGACGGCGGATATGCCGAAGCAGGCCCGCGCGCAGGCCGAGGCACTGCATGCGGGACAGGCGCGCTGCGGCCAGGCGCCGTGCCGCGCACCTGCCGCAGGTCGCGGCGCTGATCTGTGACTGGGGCGGCGACGAAACGGGTCAGGCGCTGGGCTGGCTGCATGAGTGAATCGAGGGACTCGCCCCGTGCGCTTGAGAATGTGCGTGCCGAGCGCGGTTCCCGGTCGGCCCGGCTGGTGGCCGGGGTCGTCGAGGACCGCAGTCTGTCGCGGACCATGCGCAAGCAGGCGCAGATCGACCTTGCGCCGCGGAAATCGACCCGGGCCGCGTTGCGGGAACTGGCTGACGAGACCTCGAAGCTGCGAGGTCTGGCTATGCCTCCCCCGCCGACCCGAGCCGGCAGCGCCCGTCCGACTGCCTCGGCCGGGCGCGCGGGTGATCGCGGTCATGCCGCCGGGACAGCCAAAAGACGGGCCCACCTTTGCAGGGGCTCTCGCCGCGGAAACCCGGGCGGCCGTGGCGCTGGCGCAAATGGGATCGAAGGGCCCGCGGCAGCCGAGACTTGCCGATCAGGGCCGGGCGGTGATGACGCCGCCCGCATCGCGCCTTATATGTCGCGGGAAACAGACAGCTGGCAAAGGGAACGACAATGGCCGATCTAGACGCGCAGATCCGTGAGACCCAGACACGGGTGGCTGAAAGTCAGGCCAAGATCACCGCGGTCACCGCCCGAATGGAAACTGACCGCAGCAAGATCTCGCAGGGGCAGGGGGCCGCCGTCGACATCGAGACGGCGTCGCTGGAGGACGTCCACAGCCATACCGAGGAGATGAACGCCAACATCGCCGAACTGATCATGGGGCTCGACGACGTCACCGCCGGGTTTTCGCGCGATTTCGAGGATATGCGCTCGAAAACCGGGTGGGAGAGCTTCGTCGGCATCTTCTCGGGCGCCAAGGCCGACACGATGCGAGCCGAACGGATCCGGCAGGCCAGCATCGACGACAAGCTGCAGGACCTGCTGTCCAAATCCGACGTGATCGTGAAGCTGCTCGAAGGTCAGCTGGCGCAGCTGGAAGAGCAGAAATCGCGGGTCGAGGCGAACCTGACCGAAACCCTTGACGACCGCGAGGCGACGGTCGCGAAGCTTGAGACCCTGCGCGCAGAGATCCAGGCGATGGATCCGAAGATCATCGAGATCGAGAACCGCATCGCCGTGGAGCAGGATGCCGCCGCCCGCACCCGGCTGGAAA
The DNA here is from genome assembly GCF_004011175.1 of Mesobaculum littorinae. Taxonomy (GTDB): domain Bacteria; phylum Pseudomonadota; class Alphaproteobacteria; order Rhodobacterales; family Rhodobacteraceae; genus Tranquillimonas; species Tranquillimonas littorinae. Next base: position 73,196 of record NZ_RQXX01000007.1, read on the forward strand.
GCGAGCTGGCCGCGCTGAACGCCGAGTACAACGACAAGGTGCAGGCCGAACAGGTGGCCATCGCGAAAAGCCAGACGCTGGAACGCTATATCGAGAAGGGCAAGACCTGGGTCGACAGCCTGCAGAACCAGGCGGCGACGCAGATGGTGCTGATCAACAAGCTGCAGACGGATACCCGCCAGCGGATCGTGCTTTACGACGCTCTGTCGAAATCGCTGAAGACGGCGCAGCAGCAGGACGTGGCCCACCGCATCAACGAGATCGGGGTCAAGACCGACCAGGAGGCGCAGACCGCGATGGCGGCCATCGGCTCGGCGACGAACACTCGCATGGCCGAGATGATGGAAAACCACGAAGGCCAGATGGTGTTCGCCCGCGACGTGCTGGAACAGAAGGCCCGCGCCGACGAACGCTTTGCCCGCCGGTTCCAGAAGATCGTCGAGCGTCACGACAAGAACCTCTATGGCTCGGCCGGGCAGTGAGGCGACAAATGCAGCCTGACCCGACCCTTCGCGAGGGCGGGGCCTGTGCCATGTGTGCCCCCGCCCGGTCCCCGTCCGATTGCCGTCTGACCGCCCTCCGGAGGCGGAGGGGGGTGGCGTGACCGGCGTCGACCTTGCCGCCGACCATGTCGCCCTGAAACAGGGCGAGGCCGCCCGCCGCTATTTTGCCAAGTTCGACGCGATCTTCGCGCATTTGCCGCGTGTCGCCGCCGAGATGCGGCGCGACGGCGGGTTCGACCGGTTGGAGATCGACGTGCTTTCGGGCTACCTCTCCCGGCTGGAGCGGACCTTCGCGGCGCTCGGGATGAAGTACCTGATGACCGGGCGCACCGGGCCCCAGGCGCTGACCATCGATGTCGAGGAAAGTGGGTTCCCGGTCTATCCCGAGCTTCTGTCGCTGGCCAATGATGCCGCGCAGGCGACGCGCCAGCTTCAGACCACGCCCGACCGCGACGCCCTGATCGAAACCATGCTGCGCGAGATCCTGGGCGAGCTTCAGGTGCCGCGGCGGACGCAGTATGCCCTGTCCCAGCGCCTCTACCGCGAGCTGATCGCGGGCGGCGACCTGTTCTGGCCGCAGATCGAGCCCGACGCGCTGTGGCTGTCCGAAACCGGGCAGCGGCGGTCCTACCTGGTGCATTGGGCGGCCTATGACAGCCAGATCAACCTGCCCGTTGTCTACCTTCTGAACGTCGAGGATACCGGGCAGGCGGCGCTGCCGGTCGGAGATATCTGGCCCGAGGTGCAGGACCATCTCAAGGCGCAGTCGGTGGCGGGGCTGAAGCTGTTGACCATCGCGCGCGGACTCGACGCCGATTTCGAGCAGCTTCACCCCAAGCGCCTGCGGCGGCTGCACCTGGGTCCGCTTTATTCCTCGGCCTACACCCGGCAGACGGGGCCGATCCACGACGTGCTGAGCACCGCCGCCGCCCCCGAGGGGCAGGACTGGTGCCTGTCGTGGACGCTGGAGGAGCTGGAAAGCGAACGCGCGGTCGAGGAACGCAAGGGCTGGTTCGGAACGGTCGAACGGCAGGTCTTCGCGCTCGACCCGTTTTCGGGGCAGGGGCCGGACACCGGCGCGACGCGCACGACCCGCGCCGCGATCCTGCCCGAACGCCCCTTCCAGGTGCTGGCCGAGATGGATCCGCCGGGCTTTCGCAAGGTCACCAAGTACGTGGTGTCGCCGGGCGGGCGGGTGCTGACCTATCGCTGACGGCCCCGCCGGGCCCCGCGTGCACCGGCCCCCCGCCGGGCCGGGGATGAAAGACAAGGCGGGCCGCGCGCCTGCCGCAAGACGACAAGAAGGAGCGGCGATGTGAGCCTGCCGAACGATCAGATGGAGCTGAGAGAGGCGGAGATCCGCAAGCATTACGATGCGGCGCTGTCGCTGATGGAGGGGTTCGACCACGCGCCCCGGGTGGCCTCGGACGCCCCCGCCGCCGCCGCGGCCCGGCCCGAGCGGTCGCCGGGGATCGGCAGCCGGCGGCGGTTTCGCTCGACCACCCCTGGGCTGGTGACCCGCCAGACCCGCGCCGCCGACGGCGTGCGCCTGATCGACCGGATCGAGGGCGCGGGCGACGATGCGCTGCCCTCGCCGGTGCAGGCGACGGTCCTGCAGGCGCTGCGCCGCGCTCTGGCCATCGCGCTGGCGATGGGCGGGCAGTATTCCGAGCGCAGCGGACTGGATGCGCTGAAGCGCGACAACCTCGCCGGCACGCTCGCGGCGGGCCGCAAGACCGAGTTCACCGACCTTCTGGCCGCCGAGTCGCTGGTCGTGCTGGGGGTCTTCGCCACCGCGACGGGCGCGTTGCTGTCGGCCCACGCGGGCGAGGCCGCGGTCGAGATCGGCGAGGTCGAGGAAATCCTGACCGATAACGCGCCCCTCGCCCTGCACGGCGCGCTTTGGGAGCTTGACCGCGATCTTGAGGCATTCGCCACCGAAGAGGGGCGACTGGTCGCGACCGCGCTGGCCTATGCCGAGGCGCTGGCCGACAAGGTGCGCGCCCGCGCCTCCACCGCGCCGCGGCTCGAGGCCTTCACCTCGGCCAGCTGGCGGGTCGAGGCGGACGAGCTGACGATCGCGGGCTTTGCGCCCGCGCCGCGCGGCCGCGGCACCACGCTGACCATGAGCTTCAAGAAACCGACCGAGGTCGTGGGCAACCACATCGCCAAGTACCAGGCGATGAAGCTGGCCAAGATGCTGATGGCCTACGACTTCGAACGCCGGATGAACCCCTTTGCCGAACTGGGCGGGTTCATCTTCACCTTCATGGGCGACGGTGCGCCGGGAACGGGCAAGACCACGCTGATCCAGATGATGGCGGGCCTGATCTCGGACTACTGCGAGGTCGCCGGCTATCCCTTTGTCTACCGCAACTTCTCGATCGACCAGATCGACAGCTACCAGGGCAAGTCGGGGCAGAACGCCAAGGCCTTCATCCAGGCCGTGCTGGATCCCGGGGCCATCGGCTTCGGCACCATCGACGACATCGACCAGATCGCGGGCAAGCGCGGCGACCGGCAATCCTCGGCCGGCCAGCAGGAGGTGACGGCGGTGCTGATGGAGGCCTTTGCCGGCGCCAACACCGTGGTGCGGGGCAACGCGACCTTCGGCATGTTCTCGAACTTTCCCGAGAACGTCGACGACGCGCTGCGCCAGCGGGCCGGGGCGCGGTTCCTCGTCGACGGGCCGCAGACCCGCGCCGACTATATCGACATCCTGACGCTGCTTCTGGGCAATCGCCACCAGATCCCGCTGGGCGAGCATGACCTCTATGCCGCGCAGGCGATCGAGCAGGCCGTCGCGCGCAGCTATGCCCAGCACGGCACGCCACAGGAAGCCGGCCTGCGCGCCGTCTGGGACGAGGTGGCCGGCCGGGTCGGGCCGCTGGACACGCTGGCCAAGATCGGCACCTACCTCAAGGCCGTGCAGGAGGCTGATCCCCGCTTTACCGGCCGCGCGATCAAGAACATCACCGACGCGGTGAAGGTCCGCGCGCTGGATGTCGAACTGCCCGACGCATGGATGGACGAGCCCGACCTGTTCCTGCGCAAAGGCTATGACGAGAAACTGGGCATGATCGGCGAGCTGACGCAGCCCATCACCGCCGAAATGGTCGTGCAGGAGGTCAACCGCTATGCCGACAGCGAATTCCGCTACGCCGACAAGTCCGACGAAGCCGCGATCGACACCGCGGTGCGCGAGATGGAGCGCATGGACGCCGCGAAACGGCGCTATGCCGAACGCCATCGCGGCTGAGACGCGACATGGGGCCCGAAACCTGGCTGCCGCTTCTCGCGCTGGGCGCGCTCGGGGTGGCGATTCCCTGGGCTCTCTGTGCCCGGGCGCGGCCCGCGACGATGGCGGCGTTCCTGCGGGCGATGCTTCTGGCTCTTGTCCTGGTCTACCTGTGCGCCTGCCTTCTCTTCGCGGGCCTTTACGCCCTGTCGGGCGCCGTTTCGCAAACGGGCCTGGCCGGGCCGGACGTGTCGCTGCTGCGGCACCTGGCGTGGCTGGGCCTGATCTCGGGCCTGGCCTGGGGGCCGCCCTTCCTGCTGGCGGCGCTGGGCCTTGGCCAGAGGATGGAGGCCCGGCGCGCCGCGCGGATGCGGGCAGGGGGACGGTGACATGCGCAGGCTGATCGACAAGGGTCTGATGTTCGGCAACCTCGTTCCGGTGACCAGCCCCGCGCTGGTCGACCGCTACAACCGCGCGCTCGAACATCTGACCGGGCGGCGCACCGCGCTGACCGATTTCCACATCGACCTGTCGGGCTATTCGCCCGAGATCGGGGACGAATTCGAAGACGAACTCTACCTCAATCCCAACGGCTGCAACCGCCAGTTCATCCTGCTCAGCACCAGCCAGAAGCGCGCGCCGCTGCTCAACATGGATTTCACCACCTCGCGCCCGGTTCTGAAGGGGTTCATCGAGGAAAACGAAAGTGCGCTTTTCGCCCTGACGGCGCAGGACGCCGTGGCGGGCGAGCTGTCGAATTCGGTCTTCGACGTCTCGCGGCCCTCGCGGCTTCTTGACATCCGCCGCATCACGGTCGAGGCCGACACCACGCGTGCCCATGTCGCCGATGCCCGCCGCCTGCAGGAGCGGATCGACCGGTTCCGCAGCCAGCCCATGGCCTGGGCGGACGAGGCGCTGGTGGCCGAGATGATCGCCCTGGCCAGCCGCACCGGAGACGTGACGCGCAATCCGGTGACGCTCGACCGCATGGTCTATGACGCGGGCAACTTCTGGACCGCGCATTTCGGCGGCGCCTACCTGTTCCACCACAGCCCCGCACCCTTTGCCATCGCCGCCGACCCCGCGCCCTTCGCGGCCGATCCGGGCATCGGCTTTGCGGTCTTCGGTACCGACAGGGCCGAGGCCATCGCCCGCACGCTGGCCGAAAACGACCTGATCGAACCCATCGCCCGCGCCAGGGGGGCCGACGCCGCCGCGATCCTGCGCCAGAAGATGGATTTCATCCTGATCGACGCGGCCGCGACGCTGGAACTGGACCTGGGGCAGGTCACGCGGCGCGACCTGCGCGGCCTCGCCCGACGCCTGGGGCCGGCGCTGCCCGATGCGTTCCTGGGGCTCGCGGATCTTCTGCGCGGGATCGAGGGCGGCGGCCCCATGCCCCGCATCGGCCCGGACCACCCGGCCTATTTCTACACGCTGCGCGCCGCGCCGGGGCCTGACCGCGACCTGGTCAACATGGCGCTGGCCGAACTGGCGCCGCTGGACGTCCGGCAGCTTTTCATCTGCCACAAGGAGCTGTTCTACCGCCGCTACGCCACGTGGTCCGAGCCACGGCGCAGCTACGTGGCGGACTTCCTTGCCGCCGAATATCAGGTGGACAAGGCAGGCGCCCGCGCCGCACTCTTCGGCCCTGAACCGGGGATGGACACGCCCGAAGGCCCCGCTACGCGCCGCCCCGATCCGCAGCCCGCGCCCGAAACCCGGGCCGGCCCCTGGGGGCGCCGGCCCGCGCCGCGGCGTGGGCGGGAAGACAAGGAAGAGGACCGCGACCTGATCGCCCGTGTCGGGCCCTGGGGCGCGGTCAGGAGGTGAGACATGCTGTTCCAGATCGTCCGGCTCGCCGTCCTGGGATTCTTGGCGCTGTCGGTGCTTTACTGGCTGGTCTCGCTCTACTCCCGCTCGATCCGCCGCGAGCGTCTGGAACGGGCATGGGAGGAGGCCGGTCGCCCCGGCCCGCGCGAGACATTTGTCGAAGACGGCTTGCGCGCCTATGACGGGTCGGTCAGACGCAAGCTGATCCTTCTGGTCTACGTCGTGCCGCCTCTGGTCGTGCTCGCCGTGATCTACCTGACGAATTTCTACTGAGGAGCCTGCGCGCATGCTGAAATGGCTGAAATGGACGGTGGTCGTGGCGCTCGCGCTGATCGTCTTCGCCTTCCTGCACTACACCCTGCCGCAACGCGATATCGTGCGGATCGTGGACACCGAGGTGCGGCGCGTCGATTTCGGGGAAAACTCGATCTTCTGGGCCAATGCCGATACGGGCACCACGGGCGGGTCCAACCGCGACGTGCGCTTCATCAACGCGATCCGCCCCTCGGGCCGCCCCATCGTCTACCGCAACGAGGATACGGGCTGGGGCTGGCCGCCGTATTTCAAGCTGGACAGTTCGAACCTGCAGGCCGAGGCTGGCGACATGGTCTCCTCGGGCAGCGATCCGCGCTGGGTGGCGGTGCGTCACTACGGCTGGAGGAACGAGTTCATGACGATCTACCCCAACGCCGTGGGCGTGCGCCCCGTGGCTGGCCCTGACGTGACGCTGATCCCGTGGTTCAACATCGTCTTCCTGACCTTCCTCGCGATTTTCCTGCTGTTCCTCTGGGGCCTCCTGCGCCGCTTCCGCCGGCGCATGGTCGACCCAATGGTCGCTGACGGCCGGGCGCAGTGGGACAGGGTCGACGCCTATGCCGACGAACGCCGGTCGGGCTTGCGCCGTTGGCTTGATGGCTGGCGCCGCAAGCCGCCGCGCTACTGACCGCCGACCTGCAAAGGAGCCCTGCCATGCCCGTCCCCTCCGCCCTGTCCGGGCTGCGACTGCCTGCCATCGCCGCGCCGATGTTCCTGACCTCGGGCCCCGATCTGGTGGTCGAATGCTGCCGGGCGGGCATCGTCGGCAGTTTCCCCGCGCTGAACCAGCGCACCGGCGAGGGCTTCGGCGACTGGCTGGCCGAGATTGGCGAACGGACTGCGGGCGCGGCCCCCTTCGGCGTCAACCTGATCGTCCACCGCTCGAACCCGCGGCTCGAACCGGACCTCGCGCGCATCGTGGCGGCGAAGGTGCCGCTGGTCATCACCTCTCTCGGCGCGGTGTCAGAGGTCGTCGAGGCGGTGCACGGATACGGCGGTCTCGTGTTCCACGACGTCACCACGCGGCGCCACGCGGAAAAGGCGGCCGAGGCCGGGGTCGACGGGATCATCGCCGTCGCGGCGGGGGCGGGCGGCCACGCGGGCACGCTCAACCCCTTCGCGCTTCTGGCCGAGATCCGGCAAGTCTTCGACGGCACGCTGATCCTGGGGGGGGCGATCAACACCGGCGCCCAGATCGCCGCGGCGCGCATCGCCGGCGCCGATCTGGCCTATCTCGGCACCCGCTTCATCGCCACGCGCGAAGCGATGGTGCCGGCGGACTACAAGCGGATGATCCGCGACACCGCCGCGTCCGACATCCTCTACACCCCGGCTATCTCTGGGGTGGCCGCGAACTTCCTGCGCCCCTCGATCCTCGCCGCCGGGCTCGATCCCGATGCGCTGCCGCCCCATGTCAAGGTCGATGTCGGCTCCGAGGCCAAGGCCTGGAGCACGGTCTGGTCCGCGGGCCACGGCACCGGCGGCATCTCCGACGAACCGGCCGCCGCCGACCTCGTCGAACGCCTGGTGGCCGAATACCGCGCGGCGATGGCCGCGGCGGCCAGCGACCCCTTCGTCGCTACCTGAGACCCGGGCCGGGCGACCCTCGTGCGCCCGGCCCGCAACCACGCTTCGCCCGCAGCTCCTCATCACCCTCGGGGTCCAGTCCGCCCCGGGCCCTTCTTCTCTTCGAAACTACTCCCGCCGGAGGCAAACCCGCCCGAAGGATCCCGGAACGGGATCCGCAGGGCCAGAAGCGGTGCGCCGAAGGCGCGCTATCTGCCAGCCGCGCCGCCCCGCACAAGCACCGCCCGAAAGTCGTTGACGTTGGTCCCGGTGGGGCCGGGCACGAACAGGTCCCCGGCGGCTGCAAAGGCGCCCCAGGCGTCGTTGCGGGCCAGCGCCTCGGCCGGATCGACCCCGCCCGCGCGCATCCGCACCGGGCTGTCGCCGTCCGCGAAGGCGCCCGCGTTGTCCTCGGACCCATCGATGCCGTCGGTATCGGCGGCCAGCGCGGCGATGCCGGCGGTGCCCTGCAGCGCCAGAGCGAAGCTCAGCAGGAACTCGGTGTTGCGCCCGCCGCGCCCGCCCTCGCCACGCAGCGTCACGGTGGTCTCGCCCCCCGAAAGAAGGACGCAAGGGGCGGCGAAGGGACGGCCGCGTCCGGCCACCTCGCGCGCGATGGCGGCGTGGACCTGCCCCACGTCGCGCGCCTCGCCCTCGATCGCATCCGACAGGATATGCGCGGCCAGCCCCTCGGCCTCGGCCACCCGTGCCGCGGCTTCCAGTGACAGCCGGGCCGAGGCGATCACCTCGACCCTGTCGCGGGCAAAGACCGGGTCGGCCGGATCGGGCGCAGGGGCGGCGCGCTCAAGCGCCCGCGCGACGCTCGGGGGCAGGGCGATGCCGTGGGCCCGGACCAGCGCGCGGGCCTCGGCGGGCCCAACCGGGTCGGGCACCGTGGGGCCCGAGGCGACCTGAGCCGGATCGTCCCCCGGCACGTCCGAGACGACGAAGCTCACCACCGGGGCGGCGGTCGCGGCGGCCAGCCGCCCGCCCTTGATCCGGCTCACCTGCTTGCGGATCGCGTTCATCGCCGAGATCGGCGCGCCCGAAGCCAGAAGCGCGCGGTTGAGCGCGATCTCGTCCTCCAGCGTCAACCCCTCGACGGGCGCGGGCAGGAGGGCCGAGCCGCCGCCCGTCACCAGCGCGATCACCAGATCGTCCGGGCCAAGATCCGCGATCGCTGCGAAGAGCTCCTGCGCCGCGGCCAGACCCGCGGCATCGGGGACGGGATGGGCCGCCTCGATCACGCGCAGCCGCCGGCAGGGCGCGGCATAGCCATAGCGGGTGACGATGACGCCCTCGCAGGGCGCGTCCCACAGCTCTTCGAAGGCCTGGGCCAGATGCGCCGCCCCCTTGCCGGCGCCGATGACGACGGTGCGTCCGCGCGGCGGGTCGGGCAGGCGGCCCTTCAGGGCCTCGCGGGGGTCGGCAGCCGCCACGGCGGCGTCGAAAAGGCGGGTCAGCAGGGCGCGGTCTTGATCATGCATGCCGCCAAGGACACCGAAGCGGGCGGGATTGGCAAGACCGGCCGGTGCCTTGGGACATGATTTTCCGCCCGCCCCAGGGGCAGGGTATCCCGCCGATCCCGCGCGCGCCGCCCGATGTCAGGCCCGGACGACCCGGGGCGCGCGATCGGGTCCGGGCCGCGTAGGTCGGTGCCGACCCTGCCGGGGGTCCGCGTCGCGGCCTAGGCCCAGGCGCCCGCGGCGGCGTTGCGGATCGCGGTGATCGCGTGGCCATAGCCCTCGGGCGCGTCGACCGACCCCTTGCCGAACACGGCCGAGCCCGCGACCAGCACGTCGGCGCCCGCGTCCATCGCCCGCGGCGCGGTGGTCTCGTCGATGCCGCCGTCGATTTCGATCATCACCGGGCGGTCGCCGATGGCGGTGCGCAGCCGCGCGATCTTGGCCAGTTGACTGTCGAGGAACTTTTGACCGCCGAAGCCCGGGTTCACCGTCATCACCACGACCAGGTCGACAAGGTCCAGCAATTCCAGCACCGCCTCGACCGGGGTGCCGGGGTTCAGCGCGACGCCTGCCCGCAGCCCGGCGGACGAGATCGCCTGCAATGTGCGGTGGGTATGAACCCCGGCCTCGACATGAACCGACAGCCGGTCGGCGCCCGCCGCGGCGAAGGCCTCGATATAGGGGTCGACCGGGGCGATCATCAGGTGCACGTCCATCAGCGTCGTCACATGCGGCCGGATCGCCGCGACCAGCGCCGGCCCGAACGAGATGTTGGGCACGAAATGCCCGTCCATCACGTCGACATGGATCCAATCGGCGCCCTGCGCCTCGGCGGCGCGGCACTCGGCCCCGAAAGCCGCGAAATCGGCGGCCAGGATCGACGGCGCGATCAGGGGACGGCGGGCGCCCTTGGACGAGATGTCGGACGCGCGCGGCTGGGATGCTTCGGCGGCGGTCATGGGTGCGCTCCTCGGGCTCGGGGCTTCTGGTCCGCCCGGCCATAGCGCACCCGCGCCCGCCTGCCCAGAGCGAGGTTCCCGGCGCGAGGTGTCCGCAGCAGAGGGCGTCGACAGTGGAGGTGCCCGAAGGGGCATGCAACAGCCACGTGCCGCAGCGCACATCTTGCGTTTCGCGCCCCGCTCGTGCGAGCCTTCCGATCGGACGACGAATGAGGCATCGCCGTGAGCGAAGAGATCACAGACGCTGACCCGGGCCTGCGGCCGCACCCGCAGGACGGCGTGCATCAGGACGCCGCACACCGGGGCGGGCCCCGCCCCGAGGGCGCGCAGTTGCCGCAGGTCACGCCGCAGGCGGAGATGCACGCGGGCGCGCCGCGCAACGCGGGCACGGCACTGGATTTGTCGCGGATCCGGGCACAGGCGGCCAACACCTCGGCGATCGAGCGTCGCGCGGCGACGCTGCCGGGGCGCCGGTCGGTCAAGAAGGACTGGCAGGCGGCGTGGCTTCTGAAGGCGATCAGCCTGATCGACCTGACCACGCTTTCGGGCGACGATACCGAGGGCCGGGTTCGGCGGCTTTGCGCCAAGGCGCGGCAGCCGGTGCGGGCGGATATCCTCGACGCCCTCGGCGTCCCGGGGCTGACCACCGGCGCCGTCTGCGTCTACCACGACATGGTGGCGCCGGCCGTTCGCGCGCTCCACGGATCCGGCATTCCGGTGGCCGCGGTGTCGACGGGGTTTCCCGCGGGCCTTTCGCCCTTTCACCTGCGCCTGGCCGAGATCGGCGAGAGCGTCGCGGCAGGCGCATCCGAGATCGACATCGTGATCTCGCGCCGCCACGTCCTGACCGGCGACTGGCAGGCGCTTTACGACGAGATGCGCGCCTTCCGCGAGGCCTGCGGCCAGGCGCATGTCAAGGCGATCCTCGCTACGGGCGAGCTGGGCACGCTGCGCAACGTGGCGCGGGCCAGCTGGGTCTGCATGATGGCGGGCGCGGATTTCATCAAGACCTCGACCGGGAAGGAGGGGGTGAACGCCACGCTTCCCGTCAGCTTGGTGATGATGCGGGCGATCCGCGACTACGAGGCGGCGACCGGCTTCCGCGTGGGCTACAAGCCCGCGGGCGGGATTTCCAAGGCGAAGGACGCGCTGACCTACCTTGCGCTGGTCAAGGACGAGCTGGGCGATGCGTGGCTGTCGCCCGACCTCTTCCGCTTTGGCGCCTCGTCGCTGCTGGGCGATATCGAACGCCAGCTCGAACATCACGTGACCGGCCGCTATTCGGCCGCGCATCGCCATCCGCAGGCCTGATCCGGGTTGCGCGCGGCGCGGGCGCCGGGCCCGTGCCGCCGCCCGCCGGGGCCCATCCACGAAAGACACCGCAGCATGACCATTTCGCAGATCTTCGAGACCATGGAGTACGGCCCCGCCCCGGAAAGCGCCGGCGAGGCGATGGATTGGCTGGACGGCGGCGCGCGTCGCTTCGGCCACTTCATCGGCGGCAGCTTCACCGAACCCGGCAAGACCGCGTTCGATACCCGCAACCCCGCGACGGGGGAGACGCTGGCGCGGATCGCCCAAGGGACGCCCGAGGATGTCGCCGCCGCGGTCAAGGCCGCGCGCAAGGCGCAAGGGCCCTGGGCCGACCTGGGCGGCAAGGGGCGGGCGCGGATGCTCTATGCGCTGGCCCGTCTGGTGCAGAAACACGCGCGGATGTTCGCCGTGCTGGAAAGCCTCGACACCGGCAAGCCGATCCGCGAAAGCCGCGATATCGACGTGCCGCTGGTGGCGCGGCATTTCTACTATCACGCGGGCATGGCGCAGTTGCAGGACAGCGAACTGCCGGGCGTGGCGCCCTTGGGCGTCTGCGGTCAGATCGTGCCGTGGAACTTTCCGCTGCTGATGCTGTCGTGGAAGATCGCGCCGGCGCTGGCGATGGGCAACACCGTCGTGCTGAAGCCTGCCGAGTACACGCCGCTGACCGCGCTCTATTTCGCCGAGATCTGCCGCGAGGCCGGGCTGCCCAAGGGGGTCGTGAACATCGTCACCGGCGATGGCGACACCGGTGCCGCGCTGGTCGCGGCCGAGGTCGACAAGATCGCCTTTACCGGTTCGACCGACGTGGGGCGCAAGATCCGCGAGGCGACGGCGGGGACGGGCAAGTCCCTGACGCTCGAACTCGGAGGGAAGTCGCCTTACGTCGTCTTCGATGATGCCGATCTGGACAGCGCGGTCGAGGGGCTGGTCGATGCGATCTGGTTCAACGGCGGGCAGGTCTGCTGCGCCGGGTCGCGCCTGCTGGTGCAGGAAAACGTCGCGGAGGTCTTCCATGCCAAGCTGATCGCGCGGATGGAAAAGCTGCGCGTCGGCAATCCGCTGGACAAGGCGATCGACGTGGGCGCCATCGTCGACCCCGCGCAGCTGGACCGGATCACGCAGCTGGTCTCGGGCACCGCGGGCGAGGTGCATCGCAGTTCCGCTGCGCTGCCGGAGGGGGGATCGTTCTACCCGCCCACGCTGATCACCGGGCTCGCAAGCTCGGACCGGCTGATGCAGGAAGAGATCTTCGGTCCCGTGCTCGTCTCGACCACCTTCCGCACGCCGGCCGAGGCGGTGAGCCTGGCCAACGACACGCGCTACGGGCTGGCCGCGACGGTCTGGACCGAGAACGTGAACCTCGCCCTCGACATCGCGCCCAAGCTCGCGGCGGGGGTCGTGTGGGTGAACGCCACCAACCTCTTCGACGCGGCGGCCGGGTTCGGCGGCGTTCGCGAATCGGGCTTCGGCCGCGAAGGGGGGTGGGAGGGGCTCCAGGCCTACACCCGCGCCCGCGCCAAGGCACCGCCGCTGAAGCCGGTACTGCCCACGCCCGCACCCGCGCGCTACGACGCGCCCGAGATGGACCGGACGGCGAAGCTGTATATCGGCGGCAAGCAGGCGCGGCCCGACGGGGGCTATTCGCGCCCCGTCTTCGGCGCGAAGGGCGGGCCGCTGCTGGGCCACGTGGGGCAGGCCAACCGCAAGGACCTGCGCAACGCGGTCGAGGCCGCGCGCGGCGCGAAGGCCTGGGCGCGCACCACCGGGCATGCCCGCGCGCAGATCCTCTACTACGTGGGCGAGAACCTCTGGGCGCGGCGGGCCGAGTTCGTCGAACGTCTGGGCGCGCTGACCGGCGCCAAGGCGAAAGAGACCGAGGCCGAGGTCGAGACCGCGATCGACCGGCTTTTCACCTGGGCTGCCTGGGCCGACAAGTTCGACGGTGCCGCCAAGGGCGTGCCGATCCGCGGCGTGGCTTTGGCGATGAACGAACCCGTGGGGGTGATCGGCCAGATCGCGCCCGACGAAGCGCCGCTTCTGGGCCTCGTGTCGGTCGTGGCGCCCGCCATCGCGATGGGCAACCGGGTGGTGACGCTCGCCTCCGAGGCCTATCCGCTGGCGGCGACGGATTTCTATCAGGTGCTCGACACCTCGGACGTGCCTGCGGGGGTGGTCAATATCCTCACGGGCGCGCACGGCGATCTCGCCGGAGAAATGGCGGGCCATTTCGACATCGACGCGGTCTGGAGCTTCTCCTCGACCGACGTGTCGGCGCTGATCGAGCGCGAGTCGGCCGGCAACCTCAAGCGGACTTGGGTGAACCACGGACGCGCGCGCGACTGGCTGACGCCGGCGGGCGAGGGGAGCGAGTTCCTGACCGCCGCGACCGAGGTCAAGACCATCTGGATACCCTACGGGGAGTGAGCGCCGTCCCGGACCCCCGCCGGTGGGGCTGGAGCGGACGGGCGAAGCCCTGTCTCGGTCACCCGCCCGGAGGGGGAGGCCGGGGCGCGGCTGGGCGTCCATGGTTCGCGATCACGCGACCTCGGACCCGACGCCGGCCGCTTCTGTCCCGGCTTATCCTGATGACGGGGATTCGTAGCCGCGCGGTTCATCTCGTCTATGGCCCCGGCTGCGAGCGTCAAAAGATCCACCCGCGGACAGCCTCGGAACGCCGCCAAAGGACGCTGAGTGCGCCGGGGGGCGGCCCTTTGGCGCCGACCGACCGGATCGGTCGGCTGCGGAGTGATCGCGCGGCCCTCCCCTAGGGCCTGCCGCGCGACCTCTCGGCCGATCAGATGTCGATGGCCTGCATCACCTCGGGCTCGCGCACGTCGGTGCCGGGCAACGCCTCGATCAGCGGTTTCGCGGATTGGGCGAGCAGGGGGAAGGTCTTGTAGTGGTAGGGAATGACCGTGGTGAAGTTGAAGTACTTCGTCGCCACGAAGGCCGCCATCTCCATGTCCATCGTGAAATGACCGCCGGCGGACAGGATGCCGATGTCGGGGCGGTGGTATTCGCCCATCCAGGCCATGTCGGCCATGATGTCGGTATCGCCCGAAACGTAGATCGTCCGCCCCTCGCCGCGGATCATGAACCCAGATTCGCCCCCCATGTAGAGCGGCCCGTCCTCGGTCGTGATCGCCGAGGAATGCGTGGCGTTGACCATCGTCACCCGCACGTCGCCAAGCGCCACCGTCCCCCCGCGGTTGAAGCCCGTGGTGTCCAGCCCCTCGGTCTTGTCCCACCAGTTCATCAACTCGACGATGCCGTAGACGGGGGCGCCGGTCTCGCGCGCGATCTGCGGCACCTCGCTTGCGTGGTCACCATGCGCGTGGGTGACGAGGATCGCCGTCACGCCCGCGAGCGCGGCGCCGCGAAGGCCGTCGGGGAACGCGGGGTTGCCGTCCAGCCATGGGTCGATCAGCAGAACCTGATCCCCGATCTCGATCCGCAGGCTGGCATGTCCGAGCCAGATGATTTTCATGTCGTGCTCCGCTATCGCTTTCGGGGCGAAAGACTAGCGGACGCGGACGGCTTGTCACGCCCGCGGCGCCGCTGACCGCGTCGAACGCGGGCCGGGGGCTACGGGCAGGGGCTGTCGAACCCTCTGCAAAAGCGACCCGACCCCTTGGATTTCTGGATGTCGTCGAGAGGCCGAGCCAAGAAACCTTGATTCAGTTGCCATGCATGTCCGACCCGCCCCGCGGGCGTGTGTGCTTTGCAGACAAACCACCCGTTCGCCAACTCCGTTAGCCCTGTGCTGTTGGCCGAACCACGATACTCCCAACCTCGACATCTGCCGGTTGTTCGAGCGCATAGAGGACGGCTCGAGCGATCGCCTCCGGGGCCATTCCGATATCACCCATTCGACCGTCGATCATCTCCTTGACCGAGGGGTCCGTTATGGTCTGCGTGAAGTTTGTCGAAACCATGCCTGGAGACACCTCGGTCACCCGCAGGTTCGGCCCCGCTTCCTGCCTCAGCGCCTCGGTCGCCGTTCGCACTGCATTCTTGGTCGCGGCATAGACTCCCATCGTCGGCAGGATCTTCAGCCCGGCCGTGGACACGACGTTGATGACATGCCCGCAGTCCTGCCGGATGAAGACCGGAAGGGCGGCCGCGATTCCGTAGAGCGTGCCGCGCAGGTTCACATCGATCATCGCGTCCCACTCCTCGACCCGCAGCGCGTCGAAGCGCGAGATCGGACCAATCCCGGCATTGTTGACGATGGCATCGAGCCTGCCGAACCTTTGGACCGCGGCTTCCACGAGGGCTTCGAGGTCAGCACGGCGGCGCACGTCCGTCGCCTTGTGGGCGGCCTTGCCACCCTCGGCGGTGATCTCGGCGACCAGCTGTTCAAGGATCTGTTCGCGGCGAGCACCCAGCACCACCGCAGCGCCCCGGGCCGCCAGCAGTGTCGCCGTGGCATGCCCGATGCCGCTGCTTGCGCCGGTGATGGCGACCACTTTGCCTTCGAGTGTCATGAGTTGCGGCCCTTCGGTCTATTTCGCTTGCCACGGATCTATGGCACCTTCGCAAGATTATCGATGTCAGTAGGTCCATGATTTTGTCGCAATCGTCTACGTTTCGGCCCGATCCGCTCTCTGACGTTCTTGAAGTGCTCGGCGCCCGCGTGACACGGCAGACCCGTCTGGAGGCTTCCGGGGACTGGGCGCTGTCTTTCCCCGCACTGGACCGGTTGAAATTCGTGGCCTTGCTGCAAGGGAAGTGCTGGATGCAGGCCGCAGGGCGCGCGCCGCACCTAATGCAGGCCGGGGATATCTGCCTGATCGGCACCACGGACTATGCCGTTTCCAGTGACTCGACGCTGGTGCCACAGGACGGGCGGCACCTCTTTGAGGATCCCCGTCGGGACTTTGTCCGCCTCGGCGGGGATGAGGTGGTCTCGATCGGCGGAACAGTCACCTTTTCAGGGCCGAGCGGCGATTTCCTGCTGGACATGTTGCCGGACTTCCTCCTTGTCCAGCGCCACACCGCAGGGGCCGATGTCATCTCGATCGTCCTGTCCTTCATGTCGCAAGAGATCGAGCGAGAGGCGATCGGGTCCACGATCGTGGGCGCGCGCTTGGCAGACCTTCTGCTGGTCGAGACATTTCGCGCCCATGCCGAGCAGGCCGGATCTGCACAATGCGGATGGTTCGGTGCGCTGTCCGATCCGCGGATCGGCAGAGCCCTGCAGGCCCTTCACGCCGACGTCGCACGCGCCTGGACCGTGGCCCAACTTGCGGCTGTCGCCGGAATGTCACGGGCCGCGTTCTCGGCAGAATTCTGTCGTCGCATCGGTCAGCCGCCGCTATCGTATTTGCGCTCCTGGCGCCTGACTCTCGCACGCAGACGGTTGCTTCAGGGCGAAACCACCGTCGCCGACGTTGCCCATGCCGTCGGCTACCAATCGCAAAGCGCGTTTTCCCAGGCGTTCCTGCGCACCTTCGGGCGATCGCCGAGTGCCGACACGCGTGCGAAAGACGGCACCTCGGCACCTTGAGGTGCTAGCGGTATTTCAGGCTTCAGCGTGACGGTCGCTTAGGGCTCGTACCCGACCTTCGCCGCATGGGGCGCAAACGGCAGCTTTTCCCTGCAAATGCGATCTGGGTCAGCGACCGGACTGGAAAGTCGGCTAAGCCGGACATCTGATACGGGCGCGGGCGGGGTGACCCCGTGCGGATGAAGAAGGGCCGGGAACATGGACTGGACACGGCAGATCGACGGCTATTGCGAACGGCTGGGCCCGGGCTACTGGGCCGAGCCCGTGAACGCGGTGACCAACGCGGCCTTCGTGATCGCCGCGCTGATCCTGTGGCGGCGCAGCCGCGGGGTGCCGATGGCGCGGGGCATGGCCGCGGTGCTGGGGGTGATCGGCGTTGGATCCTTCCTGTTTCACACCCACGCGACGGCCTGGGCCTCGCTGGCCGACGTGCTTCCGATCCTGGGCTTCATCCTGCTCTACATCTTCGCTGCGAACCGCCGCTTCTGGAACATGCCGCCCTGGGCCGCGCTGCTGGGCACCCTGGCATTCCTGCCCTATGCCGCGGCGCTGACGCCGGTCCTGCGGGCGATCCCGGGGATCGCGATCTCGGCCGTCTATTGGCCCGTGCCGCTGTTGATCGCGGCCTATGCCGTGGCGCTGCGCCGCCGCAGCCCGGCGACCGCGCGCGGGCTGGGGCTGGGCGCCGCGCTACTGACGCTGTCGCTGACCTTCCGGTCGCTCGACATGCCGTTGTGCGAGGCGTGGCCGCTGGGGACGCACCCGATGTGGCACATCCTGAACGCCGTCATGCTGGGTTGGATGATCGAGGTCTATCTCCGGCATTCTGGGGAAGATCATGGCGGCCATCTTCGGGGGGCGCCTTGAAGCCGCGCCCGCGCTTCGCTAAAGCCGGGCCGGTCTTCCTGCAACGGAGCGAACCGCCCATGTCCATCGATACCGAGACCGCCCGCAAGGTCGCCAAGCTCGCCCGCATCGCCGTCCCTGAGGAGGAGCTGCCCGCGCTTGCGCAGGAGTTCAACGCCATCCTCGGCTTTGTCGAGCAATTGGGTGAGGTCGATGTCGACGGCGTCGAGCCGATGACCGGCGTTACGCCGATGCGGCTTTGCCGCCGCGACGACGTGGTGACGACGGGCGGGATGCCCGACAAGATCCTGTCGAACGCCCCCGACGCCCGCGAGGGCTTTTTTGCCGTGCCGAAGGTGGTCGAGTGATGACGCAGCCCAATACCCTGACCCTCGCCGCCGCCCGCGATGCGCTGCAGAAGGGCGACGTGACCTCGGTCGAACTGACCGAGGCTTGCCTGAAGGCCGCCGGAGAGGCTGTCGCCTTGAACGCCTATGCCCACATGACGCCCGACATCGCGCTTGAGCGTGCGCGCGCCGCCGATGCCCGCCGGGGTGACGGAGCGCCCGCGCTGAACGGCCTGCCGCTGGGCATCAAGGACCTCTTCTGCACCGAAGGCGTGCCCAGCCAGGCGGCCAGCCGCATCCTCGACGGGTTCCGCCCTGCCTACGAATCGACCGTCACGCAGAAGCTGCGCGATGCGGGCGCGGTGATGCTGGGCAAGCTCAACATGGACGAATTCGCCATGGGCTCGTCGAACGAGACCAGCGTCTACGGCAAGGTCGTGAACCCCTGGCGCGGCGAGGGCGAGACGGCCGAGCTGACGCCCGGCGGCTCTTCGGGCGGGTCGGCGGCGGCGGTCGCGGCGGATCTCTGCCTTGCCGCCACCGGCACCGATACCGGCGGGTCGATCCGCCAGCCCGCCGCGCTGACCGGCACGACGGGGCTGAAGCCCACCTACGGGCGCTGTTCGCGCTGGGGCATCGTGGCCTTCGCCTCGTCGCTGGACCAGGCGGGCCCGATGACGAAGGACGTGCGCGACGCGGCCATCCTGTTGCAGGCGATGGCCGGGCACGACCCGATGGATTCGACCTCGGCCGACATTCCCGTCCCCGATTTCGAGGCCGCGCTGACGGGCGACATCCGCGGCAAGGTCATCGGCATTCCCCGCGAATATCGCATGGACGGCATGCCCGAGGAGATCGAGACGCTGTGGACCCGTGGCCGCGAGATGCTGCAGGACGCCGGTGCCGAGATCCGCGACATCACCCTGCCGCACACCAAGTACGCGCTGCCCACCTACTACGTCATCGCGCCGGCCGAGGCGTCGTCGAACCTCGCCCGCTATGACGGGGTCCGCTTCGGCCACCGCGCCAGCCTGGGGCAGGGCGACGGCGTGACCGAGATGTACGAAAAGACCCGTGCCGAGGGCTTCGGCGACGAGGTCAAGCGCCGGGTGATGGTCGGCACCTACGTGCTGTCGGCGGGCTTCTACGACGCCTATTACAACCGCGCCCGCAAGGTGCGCACGCTGATCAAGCGGGATTTCGAGACGGTGTTCGCCGACGGGGTCGATGCGATCCTGACGCCCACCACGCCCTCGGCCGCCTTCGCGCTGGGCGCGATGGCCGAGGCGGATCCGGTGCAGATGTACCTCAACGACGTGTTCACGGTCACGGTGAACCTGGCCGGGCTGCCGGGGATTTCGGTGCCCGCGGGGACGGATCGCAAGGGGCTGCCACTGGGCCTGCAACTGATCGGGCGGCCGTGGGAAGAGGGCGACCTGCTGAACACCGCCTACGCACTGGAACGTGCGGCCGGATTTGTTTCCAAACCCGCGCGTTGGTGGTAAACACGTCGTTCGTAAAGAAATGGTAAGCGAGCGGTAAGGGCACATGCGGATCATCAGCGGAGTTGTCGCTCTTTTGGCTTTGACGGCCTGCGCGCCGTCGATCCCCGACAGCGCGGCAGGGGTCGGGTTCTCTGACTATCAAAGCTATGAACGCAGCCGCGCCGCCCGCGATTCGGAACTGCGCACCGGTCAGGCACCTGCCGCGGCCGGCTTTCCCGCCGGTGCGGGAGCGAGCGGCGGCGCTTCGGGCGGGGCCGCCACGTCGGGCCGCACCCAGGTCATCTCGTCCGAGGAGCTAAGCGCCGCGGGCCTGCCCGTGGGATCGGCCACTGCCACCGTGACGCCGCCGCCCGCAGGGACGGGGACAGGTTCCGGAGCTGGGACGACCGGGGGGTCGACCGGGGGCGCCTTGCCGCCTCTGGGCGCTGGTGTCGGAATCGGCGCCGAGGTCGACCTGAATAACCCGGGCATTTCCGACGAGCAGGATTTCAAGGCCGTTGCGGCCCGCGAATCGATCGAATCCGACCGCGCCCGGCTTGAGGCGCAGCGCGAGGCCTACCGCGTGATCCAGCCCACTGCCGTTCCGACGCGCCCGGGCGATACCGGGCCGAACGTGGTGCAATACGCGCTTTCGACCTCGAACCAGCGCGGGCAGAAGGTCTATTCGCGCTTCGGCTTCAAGAGCCAGGAGAAATACGCCCGCGCCTGCGCCGCCTATGCCTCGCCCGACCTTGCCCAGACGGCGTTCCTGCGCGAAGGCGGCCCAGACCGTGACCGGTTGGGCGTCGATCCCGATGGCGATGGCTTTGCCTGCAGCTGGGACCCGGCGCCCTATCGCCAGGCGGCCCGCAACTGATCCCGGACGCCCCGAGCATACCCGGGGCTTCCGGTGCGCCAGCGGGGGCCGGGGCCATTATGGCGGCTCCCCGGGCCCAAGCCGCCATGCAGACGCTTCCGCCGCTGCCGCAGTTCGCCGCCGGTAATTCGCCCCCGGAGCGTGCCAGCGCGATCTGGCATCCCTCGCCCAACTGCGGCGAACGTCGCGGCGGGGCGCGGCCGGACCTGATCGTGATCCACTTTACCGCGATGGCGTCTGCCACGGCCGCGCTGCATCGTCTCTGCCAGCCCGCGGCCGAGGTGTCGGCGCATTACCTGATCGACGCGCGGGGCATGCTGGTCCAGATGGTGCCCGAGGCCTTGCGGGCCTGGCATGCGGGCGCGGGAGCCTGGGGCCCGGTGCGCGATGTCAATTCGCGCTCGATCGGGATCGAGCTGGCCAATGACGGGCGCTCGCCGTTCCCCGAACCGCAGATGCGCGCGCTGGTCGACCTGATCGCGGGGATCCGTGCGCGCTGGCACATCCCGCCCGCCCGTGTCATCGGGCATTCCGACATGGCGCCGGGCCGCAAGGTCGATCCCGGTCCCCGGTTTGACTGGCGGCGACTGGCGCGCCAAGGGCAGGCGGTGTGGCCGGACGTCGCGGCTGTATCGGCCCCCGGGGCCGCGCCGCCCGTGGCGGAGGCCCGCTTTGCCGCGGCCTGCACCGCCGTGGGATATCCTGCCGATGTCGCGCCCGACGTCTGCCTTGCGGCGTTCCGCCTCCGCTTCCGTCCTTGGGCGCGCGGCGCACTGGACGCGCAGGACGTCGCGGTGGCCGAAGCTGTCGCCCGTGCCTTTCCCGTTGACCGGGGCGCCCCCACCGCCTAAGCCCGCCGGGCGCGGATGGCCGGATGGCCGCACCCCTCGGGGTGAGGAAAGTCCGGACTCCACGAAGCGACGGTGCCGGGTAACGCCCGGGCGGGGTAACCCGACGGAAAGCGCCACAGAAAACAGACCGCCTGCCCCCCGGGGCAGGTCAGGGTGAAACGGTGGGGTAAGAGCCCACCGCGGGCCGGGTAACCGGGCCGGCACGGCAAGCCCCACCGGGAGCAATGCCGAATAGGGATTCCGCGGATGCGGCCCCCTTGCGGGGCGGTCCAGGGCTTTGCTTCGGCCCAGGAATCCGGGTTGGCAGCAGGATCCCGTCCGCAAGGGCGGGACCAGATGAATGGTCATCCATGGGCGCCTTTGGGCGCTCGGGACAGAATCCGGCTTACAGGCCATCCGCGCAAATATGATTCTTCCCATGCCCGTTCCGCTTCTCCCGGCTCGTAAGCGCAGAGAGCGTCGTGCGTGACGGGGCATGACCCGCAGGTTCCGCCTCGCCTGGTCCCGTCGAAACGACCGCCACCGATGCGCCCGGCCGCCCGGCGCTGACCTCCTTGCGGAGTCTACCGACTCCGATCCTGATGCCGACGCCGCCGGCGCGCGTGTCGGTTCCGTGCGGTGTGGTGCGCGAAGGCCCCGGCTTTCGGCGGCTCTGACGGTCAAGGGCTGCGCTCTGGAGTATCTCTGGCCCGCTGCGGACCGGTCCGCGCCACGGCCCGGCCGGTTAGGGGGCGCTGCGCCTTGCCATCGCGTCCGTCTCGGGGCGGGAGGGGGCCGTGCCTGGGATTCCGCGGGGACGCCGATCTAGAACGATGGGGGCGAGGTGGAGACGCCAACCCCCGCCCCTTGCCAGCGGAGGCGGGGCCTGCCCGGCGACCTGACACTGCGGGCCGTGCGGGAACGTGGCTAGACGGTTGACACCGCGGCAGGCGTGCGTAAAAGGCGGGCTTCAGAGTTTTGTACCTTTGCTGACCGGGCGCCCCATGACCGGGTGCCGGACGAGGAGAGACCCATGGCGAAGCCGACCACGATCAAGATCCGTCTCAACTCGACGGCGGATACCGGCCACTTCTACGTGACCAAGAAAAACGCGCGCACGATGACCGAAAAGATGTCGATCAAGAAATATGATCCTGTCGCGCGCAAGCACGTCGAATACAAGGAAGGCAAGATCAAGTAAGATCCTGCCGGTCCGACGGACAGAGCACAAGCCGCGCGGTCGCCCGCGCGGCTTTTTCCGTTTTGGCCCGACGTGCCGATGATGGACCGCCGACGGCGGGCTGTCTTGGATGGTCGAGCGGTGCCCCGATCGTAGGGCCGCGGTATCCTTGCGCCTCCCACGGGGCGTGCGGGACCGGTCGCGATGGCGGACGGCGTATCGGCACGCCCGCCAGACCCTCTCCGATAACGGTTCGCGTCCCGAAGCAGGGCATCGTTGCGGCCGGGCGCAGCCGGTTGGACACAGCTGTCCAAGGGCTGCCCCACGGCACAAAAAAAACCGCCAGCCTTAGGGGCTGGCGGGGTGGGACCGTCAGGTCCGATGCGTGAAGATCACTCGCGATTGCCGAGGAACTGCAGCAGGAACATGAACAGGTTGATGAAGTCGAGATAGAGGTTCAGCGCCCCCATGATCGCCGACTTGCCCAGCCATTCCTTGTCCGCGACCTGCGCGTGCTGGATGTAGTCCGTCTTGATCCGCTGCGTGTCGTAGGCGGTGAGGCCTGCGAAGATCAGAACGCCCAGAGCCGAGATCGCGAAGTTGATCGCGGGGCTGGCGAGGAAGATGTTCACCAGCGACGCGACGATCAGGCCGATCACGCCCATGATCAGGAAGCTGCCCCAGCCCGAGATGTCCTTCTTCGTGGTGTAGCCCCACAGCGACAGGCCCGCGAAGGAGATCGCGGTGATGAGGAAGGTCTGCGCGATCGACACGCCGGTGTAGACGAGGAAGATCGACGACAGTGACAGGCCCATCAGCATCGCGAAGGCGTAGAAGTACAGCTGTGCGGCGGCGGCGGTCAGCTTGTTGATCACCGCCCCGAAGGCGAAGACCATGATGAGCGGGGCGAACATGATCAGCCATTTCAGCGGCGAGGCGTAGATTGCCTGGCCGAACTGGCTAAGCGCGATCTCGCCCTCAAGCCCGCCAGTCACCGCCAGCCCGGCGAATGCCCAGGCCGAAAGCGCGGTGATGAGCATGCCGACGGACATCGTGCCGTAGACCTTGTTCATATGGGCCCGAAGACCCGCGTCGATCTGCGCGGTGCGAACACCGGCACCGGCGCGGATCGTCTGATAGTCTGCCATGGATAGCCTCCAAAAAGGTTACGCTCACGCAGAAATCCCGCCGCTGGGGCAAGGGCCGCGTTCCGTAGGAATATCGGAAAGCCGGGCGTGGTTTTCAAGCACTTCGCGCGGGGATAACCACGGCGTGACCGGATGTCGCTGAGAGGACGCGCCCCTTTACCTGCGCCAGCGCGTGGGCACGTCCCACAAGGGGCGCGCGGCCTCGCTCCGGGCCGCCTCGCGGGTGAGGCCGATGTCACGCAAAAGCGCGTCGTCCAGATCCTCCAGATGCCGCCGTTCGCGGAAGATGGCCAGCGCATAGCGCAGCCCCGGACGCGGGCGCCGGGAAGACGAGGCATAGCCGCCGGTCAGGGGCAGACGGCGTAGGAACGAGATGGCGGACATGGAACAGACTCCTTAACTGGATGTGATGAAAAATGCGCGGTGCATCAACTTGATTGATGTTATGCCGAAAACTTTGTATCATGAAAAACGATTGTTCATGACGTGATGCATCACGAGGATTGATATGCCGCGCAACCTCGACCTGACCGCCCTTCGGTCCTTCGTGGCTGTTGCCGATACCGGCGGGGTGACCAAGGCCTCGGGCTTTCTGAATCTCACCCAGTCGGCGGTCTCGATGCAGCTGAAACGGCTGGAGGAGTCCTTGGGGGCGAGCCTCTTCAACCGGTCGGCGCGCAGTCTGGCGCTGACCGGGGCGGGCGATCAGCTTCTGGGCTATGCCCGGCGGATGATCGAGCTGAATGACGAGGTGATCGGCCGGATGAGCGACAGCGCCTTCGAGGGCGAGCTGGTGCTGGGCGTGCCGCACGACATCGTCTATCCGGCCATCCCGCGGGTTCTTCAGGCCTTTGCGTCGGAATTTCCGAGAATGCGCGTCAACCTGGTGTCGTCCTTCACCCGCAACCTCAAGGCGATGTTTGCCCGCGGCGAATGCGATTTCATCCTGACCACCGAGGATGGATGCGATCCGGGCGGCGAGACGCTGATCCGCCGGCCCCTGGTCTGGGTCGGTGCCCCGGGCGGGGCCGCGTGGCGCGGGCGTCCGGTACGTGTGGCCTTCGGGGCGCATTGCATCTTCCGCTCGGGCGCGCTGCGGGCGCTCGACGCGGCCGACATTGCGTGGGAACTGGCCGTCGAATCGGATTCCGACCGGGCGATCGAGGCGATCGTCAGCGCCGATCTTGCCATTCACGCCATGATCGCGGGTAGCGAGCCGCCGCATACCGAGGTCATTGCCCATGGCGGTGCCCTGCCGGACCTGGGTCAGCAACGCATCAATCTTTACATGTCGGACCTCGCCCGCGGCGAGGTGCCGCAGCGCTTTGCAGAGCTTGTCCGCCAGCACTATCTGCTGGCGTGATCACGGCGCGGGCGACCCCGGCATCCCGGCCCGGCACTGCGGTGCGGTCTCCTGACCGGCATATGCCCGGGGGCGGCATTGGCGGGCGACTGCCGATGACGCGAGGGTGCTTCGGGAAACGCTCGCCTGTCGGGCGACCGCGTGGAATAAGGGACGGGTTCGGATTTTATGCGCGTAGTGATTGAAGCGTTTGGTCGGGAAAACCGCACAGGTCGAGTACTGCAAACTCGGCATTGCGCAGAGCCTTAACTTTTCTTGGCTGAATTTGTTGACGTTTTGATTGAATATGGACCAGAGGAAGGCGGCGCCCGCATCCGCGCCTGCATTTCGGCTCGGCACGGAGCCAAAGGAGAGAGTGATTATGAAACACCCGGTGGACGTCCACGTCGGCAAGCGAGTGCGCCACCGGCGCTGGATGGTCGGCATGACGCAGCAGCAGCTGGCCGAGAAGGTTGGAATCAAGTTCCAGCAGATCCAGAAATACGAAACCGGCATGAACCGCATCAGCGCCTCGCGCCTGTGGGACATCGCCGATGCGCTGGAGGTGCCGGTCGCCTTCTTCTTCGAAGGCCTGTCCGAGCAGAAGGACGAGGCCCCCGCGACCATGCCGGGCGATATTCTTGCCGACAAGGAAGCGCTGGAACTGGTCCGGTCCTATTACGCGATTCCCGAGAACCAGCGCCGCCGTCTGTTCGATCTGGCCCGGGTGCTGAGCGACGTTGCCTGATCCGCACCTGCCGACTCGTCCAGCCGCCGCGCGTGCCGTCCGGTCCGGTCCGGCGTGCCGCGCGGGGTGCGTCGCTGCCCGGAGGGCGTGATGCCCGGATTGCCCGACGCCGCGACGCAGCATGAGCTGAGAGAAACCGCGCTCGCCTTGGCGGATGCCGCGCGCGTCGCCACGTTGCGCCATTTCCGTCGCGCGGATCTCGACGCCGACAACAAGGCGGGCGAGGGGTTCGACCCCGTGACCGCCGCCGACCGCGAGGCCGAGACGGCGATGCGCGAGATCCTCGCCGCGCGCCGCCCGGATGATGCGATCTTCGGCGAAGAGTTCGGCGCGACCGAAGGGCGCTCAGGGTGGACATGGGTTCTGGACCCGGTCGACGGCACCCGCGGCTTTCTGTCCGGCACGCCCACCTGGGGCGTGCTGATCGCCGTCGGGCGCGATGGCGGGCCCGAGTTGGGGGTCATCGACCAGCCCTATATCGGCGAACGGTTCTTCGGCGGGTTCGGAGCGGCTTGGTGCGACGGGCCGCAGGGGCGCGCGGATCTGCGCACCCGGCCCGCGCGTCCGCTGGATCAGGCCATCGTCTTCACCACCTTTCCCGAGGTCGGCACGACCGACGAGCGTGCCGGGTTCACCCGCGTGGCCGAGGCGGCGCGACTGGTGCGCTACGGCATGGATTGCTACGCTTATGCGTTGCTGGCGGCCGGGCAGATCGATCTGGTGATCGAGGCGGGCCTGCAATCCTACGACATCCAGGGACCTCTGGCGGTGATCGAGGCCGCCGGCGGCGTCGTCACCGACTGGCAGGGCGGCCCGGCGCACCAGGGCGGCCGGGTCGTTGCCGCGGCCAATGCGCAGATTCACGCGGACGCGCTGGCGCGGTTGTCCGGCCGGAGCTGAGCGTCTGGCCGAGCGTGGTCCCCGGTTTTGCCGGGGTGAAGTGCTCAGGTGGCGGGCAAAGACGACGGGCAACGGTGACGATCAAAGGTGACGGGCAGGGGGCCCTTCGGCGCATTCTGCCCAGGTGGGCGGAACCGCCCCCGCCCGGCGCGGCGTTTGTCGGCGACAGCTGACAGCAAGCCGCAAGGAGCCATCATGGCCGACGCCCCCGACCTTCGCGATCCCCGCGATCTCTACCCCCGCCCGCCTTTCGAAAAGCAGCCGCAGGAGGCCACGGGCCTCGACGCCAAGATGAAGCCCGAGCCCGATCATGGCGAGGACAGCTATCGCGGGTCGAACCGGCTGAAGGGGCGCCGCGCCCTGATCACCGGCGGAGATAGCGGCATCGGACGCGCCGTGGCCATCGCCTATGCCCGCGAGGGCGCCGAGGTCGCGATCAACTACCTGCCGCAGGAAGAGGATGACGCCAACGACCTCGCCGGCCTTTTCGAGAACGAGGGGCGCAAGCTGGTGAAGCTGCCCGGCGACCTGACCGACGAAGAGACCGCGCGCGGCATCGTGCGCCAGGCGGCCGAGGCCCTGGGCGGGCTCGACATCATGGTGCTGAACGCGGGCAAGCAGGTGACCCAGCCCGACATCACCGAGATCAGCTCGGAACAGTTCGACCAGACGATGAAGACCAATGTCTACGCGATGTTCTGGATGAGCCAGGAGGCCATGAAGGTGATGCCGGTGGGCGCCTCGATCATCACCGTCGCGTCGACACAGGGTTTCGATCCCAGCCCGCACCTGCTGGATTACGCAACGACCAAGTTCGCGATCCGTGGCTTTACCGTGGCCTTCGCACAGGTGGCGGTCGACCACGGCATCCGGGTCAACGGCGTGGCGCCGGGGCCGTTCTGGACCGTGCTGCAGCCCGCGGGTGGGCAGACGCAGGAAAAGGTCGCCCATTTCGGGGAGGAGACGCCCATGGGCCGTCCGGGCCAGCCGGCCGAGATCGCGGGCGCCTTCGTCTACCTCGCCTCGAACGACGCGAGCTTTACCGTGGGCGAGATCCTGGCCGTCACCGGCGGCAAGCCGGTCAGCTGAGGGCAGAAGCGTCCTGGCCGTAACGGGGAAGGGCGGCACAGGCTGCCTTTCCCCAGCCGGCCCTTGGTCTCATCGCCCTGTGCCCGCGCGGCTGGGGGGCAGGTCAGGATGAGCGGTTCAGGGAGTCCAGGTCAGGAAGTTCGCGATCAGGCGCAGCCCGGCGCTCTGGCTCTTTTCGGGGTGGAACTGTGCCCCGACCTTGTTGTCCGTGCCGACGACGGCGGTGACGTCGCCGCCATAGTCGCAGTGTGCCAGCAACTCGGCCGGGTCTGTCACCCGCATCTGGTAGGAGTGCACGAAATAGGCGTGATCCCCCGTCGACAGGCCGTCTAGCACCGGGTGGGGGCGGTCGATCACCAGATCGTTCCAGCCCATGTGCGGCACCTTCATCGCGGCGTTGCCGGGCTGGATCCGCACGACCTCGCCCGAAATCCATCCCAGGCCCGGCGTATCCTCGTATTCCCGCCCGAGCGTCGCCATCAGCTGCATGCCGACGCAGATGCCCAGAAATGGGCGGGCGCGGACCTCGACGGCGTCGAGCAGCGCCTCGTGCAGGCCCGCCCGGTCGTGCATCAATGCCGCGCGGCAGGCCGGAAAGGCCCCGTCACCGGGCAGGACGATGCGGTCGGCCCGGGCCACGTCCTCGGGGCGGGACGACACCAGAACCTCGCCCGCGCCGGTTTCGCGCGCCATCCGCTGGAACGCCTTTTCGGCCGAATGCAGGTTGCCGCTTTCGTAATCGATCAGAACCGTCAGCACCGTCAGAGCGCCCCCTTCGTGGACGGCAGGATGCCCCCCGCCCGCGGGTCGGCCTCGACCGCCATGCGCAGGGCGCGGGCCACGGCCTTGAACGCCGCTTCGGCGATGTGGTGCGAATTGACCCCGCGGATCAGGTCGACGTGCAGGGTGATGCCGCCATGCGTGGCGAGGCCCTGGAAGAACTCGCGCACCAGCTCGGTGTCGAAGCGGCCGATCTGCGGCGCCGTCATCGCGACGTTCCACGACAGCCAGGGCCGGCCGGACAGATCCAGTGCCGCGCGCACCAGCGTGTCATCCATCGGGAGGTGGCATTCGCCGTAGCGGCGGATGCCGCGCTTGTCGCCAAGCGCCTCGCGCAGGGCCTGGCCGAGGGCGATTCCGCAATCCTCGACCGTGTGGTGGTCGTCGATATGCAGATCGCCCTGAGCTTTCACGTGCATGTCGATCAGCGCATGCCGCGCAAGTTGATCAAGCATGTGATCGAAGAAACCCACCCCTGTGCGATTGTCATAGCTCCCTTGCCCATCGAGCTCGATCATAACTTCGATCTCTGTCTCGGCGGTCTTGCGGGTGATTGTTGCGCTGCGCATGGGGCGACCCTTCCGGATGTGTCCGGGCCGCTTATACGCGCTGCAGTGCGGCATGAAAAGCCTGTCTAATCGGGGTCTTGCAGCCCTTGCAACGGGGCGCAAAGCCGTGTCCCTATTGCGTTGGCGCAAACGGAACCGGAGCCGCATGACGGGATTGCCCAGATACAAGCGTCAACGCAGCGGGCAACTGGCGGAAGACCGGCCGGACGGGCCGACGACAACCTTGGGAGGGGACATATGGCACGGGTTGCACTTGTGACGGGGGGAACGCGCGGCATCGGCGCGGCCATCGCGACAGGTCTGAAAGAGGCGGGATACGCCGTGGCGGCGAACTACGCCGGCAACGACGACAAGGCGCGCGCCTTCACAGACGAAACCGGCATCAAGGCCTTCAAGTGGTCGGTCGCCGACTACGAGGCCTGCAAGGCCGGCATCGTGCAGGTCGAGGACGAGATCGGTCCGGTCGACGTCCTGATCAACAACGCGGGCATCACCCGAGACGCCATGTTTCACAAGATGACGCCCGAGCAATGGCACGAGGTCATTGGCACGAACCTCACCGGCGTCTTCAACATGACCCACTGCGCCTGGCCGGGAATGCGGTCGCGCAAGTTCGGCCGGGTCATCACAATCAGTTCGATCAACGGTCAGAAAGGACAGGCGGGGCAGGCCAACTACTCCGCCGCCAAGGCCGGCGATCTGGGCTTCACCAAGGCGCTGGCCCAGGAAGGGGCCCGCGCCGGCATCACTGTGAACGCCATTTGTCCGGGCTATATCGGGACAGAGATGGTGCGCGCGATCGACGAAAAGGTGCTGAACGACCGCATCCTGCCGCAGATCCCCGTGGGGCGTCTGGGCGAACCCGAGGAGGTGGCGCGCTGCGTCAAGTTCCTCGCGTCGGATGACGCGGGTTTCATCACCGGTGCGACGATCACCGCCAATGGCGGCCAGTTCTTCGTCTAAAGGAAGGATTCCATGAAAGACGGCACACCCGATATCGATCCGGTCGAATCGCAGGAATGGCAAGAAGCGATCGAGGACGTGATCGCGCGCGACGGTCCCGACCGGGCGCACTACCTGCTCGACAAGGCGGTGCAACAGGCCCGGGCCGCGGGGGCGCAATTGCCCTTCTCGGCCACCACGCCCTATCAGAACACGATCCCCGCCGACGACCTGATGGAGATCCCGGGCGACGTCGACATGGAGGGCCGGATCCGCGCCATCAATCGCTGGAACGCGATGGCGATGGTGGTCCGTCGGAACAAGGAATCCAGCGAATACGGCGGGCACATCGCCTCTTACGCCTCGTCGGCGGCGATGTACGACGTGGGCCTCAACCATTTCTGGCGGGCGCGCAGCGAAACCCACGGCGGCGATCTGGTGTTCTTCCAGGGCCACGTGATCCCCGGCATCTACGCACGCTCCTTCCTCGAGGGGCGGCTGTCGGAAGAGCAGCTTGAGAACTTCCGCTCAGAGGTCGCGGGCGAGGGGCTGTCCTCCTACCCGCACCCCTGGCTTATGCCGGATTACTGGCAGTTCCCGACCGTTTCGATGGGCCTCGGGCCGCTCATGGCGATCTACCAGGCGCGCTTCATGAAATACATGGAGAACCGCGGCCTGATCGAGAAGTCCGACCGCAAGGTCTGGTGCTTCCTCGGCGACGGCGAGATGGACGAACCCGAAAGCCTGGGTGCCATCGGTCTTGCCGCGCGCGAAAAGCTCGACAACCTGATCTTCGTGGTCAACTGCAACCTGCAGCGGCTGGACGGTCCGGTGCGCGGCAACCACAAGATCGTGCAGGAGCTTGAGGGGTCGTTCCGCGGCGCGGGCTGGGACGTCATCAAGGTGCTCTGGGGCCGCGGCTGGGACGAGCTTCTGGAAAAGGACGTCAGCGGCCGCCTGCGCCAGCTGATGGAGGAAACCGTCGACGGCGACTACCAGACCTTTAAATCGAAGGACGGCGCCTATATCCGCGAACATTTCTTCGGCAAGTACCCCGAGACGGCGGCGCTGGTCGAGGATTGGACGGACGAGCAGATCTGGGATCTGCGTCGCGGCGGCCACGATACCCAGAAGGTCTACACCGCCTTCAAGCGGGCGACCGCGGCCGAGGATCAGCCGACCTGCCTGCTGGTCAAGACGGTCAAGGGCTATGGCATGGGCAAGGCCGGCGAGGGCCAGAACACCGCCCACCAGGCCAAGAAGGTCGCCGAGGACCAGCTGCGCGCGATGCGCGACCGCTTCGACATTCCCGTGTCGGACGAGGATCTGCCGAAGGCGCCCTATATCAAGCTGAACAACGCGCAGAAATCCTACCTGCTTGAAAAGCGCGAGGCCCTGGGCGGCGAATTCCCCAAGCGCTACACCGGGGCGCCCGCGCTCGAGGTGCCGGGGCTCGATGCGTTCGATTCGCTGCTGAAGGGTACGGGCGACCGCGAAGTGTCCACCACCATGGGCTTCGTGCGCATCCTGACCCAGCTTCTGCGGGACAAGAAGGTGGGCGACCGGGTCGTGCCGATCGTGCCGGACGAAAGCCGCACCTTCGGGATGGAAGGGCTGTTCCGCTCGGTCGGGATCTACAACCCGCTGGGCCAGACCTACACGCCCGCCGACGCCGACCAGATGCTGTTCTACAAGGAACAGAAGGACGGTCAGGTCCTGCAGGAAGGCATCAACGAAGCCGGTGCGATGGCCGACTGGATCGCCGCGGCGACGGCCTATTCCAACCACGGGGTCCCGATGATCCCGTTCTACATCTACTATTCGATGTTCGGCTTCCAGCGGGTCGGCGACCTGTGCTGGGCGGCAGGCGACAGCCGCGCGCGCGGCTTCCTTCTGGGGGGCACCGCGGGGCGCACCACGCTGAATGGCGAGGGGCTTCAGCACGAGGACGGGCACAGCCACATCCTGTCCTCGACCGTGCCGAACTGCATCAGCTACGACCCGACCTTCCAGTACGAGGTCGCGGTGATCGTGCAGCACGGCCTGCAGCGCATGTTCGCCGACAAGGAGGACGTGTATTTCTACCTCACCCTGATGAACGAGAACTATTCGCATCCCGACATGCCCGAGGGCGCGGAAGAGGGGATCAAGCGCGGTCTCTACCGCCTGTCCAAGACCGCCAAGCCGGGCAAGAAGCACGTGAACCTCATGGGGTCGGGCACGATCCTGGTGCAGGCGATGAAGGCGGCCGAAATGCTGCAAGAGGATTTCGGCATCACCTCCGACATCTGGTCGGCCACGTCCTTCAACGAACTGGCGCGTGACGGGCAGGATTGTGTCCGCTGGAACCGCCTGAACCCGCTGGGCGAGCAGAAGGTGCCCTATGTCACCAAGACGCTTGAGGACGCGAAGGGCCCGATCATCGTCGCCACCGACTACATGAAGAACTTCGGCGAACAGATCCGCGGCTTCGTCAAGCAGCCCTTCACGGTGCTGGGCACTGATGGCTTCGGCCGGTCTGACAGCCGCAAGAACCTGCGCGACTTCTTCGAGGTCGACGCCGATCACATCGCGGCCGCCGCGGTGGTCGAGTTGTACCGCCAGGGCGGTGTCGACGAGAGCGTGGTGAAACAGGCGATCGAGAAATACGGAATCGACGGCGACAAGCCGAACCCGCGGCTGGTCTGAAGACGCCGAAGAAAGGACAAGAAACGATGGCAATCGAAGTCAAAGTGCCCGACATCGGCGATTTCACCGACATCCCCGTGGTGTCGGTCCTGGTCAGCGTGGGCGACACGGTGAAGGAGGAAGACCCTCTGATCGAGCTTGAATCCGACAAGGCCACGATGGAGGTTCCCTCCTCCGCGTCGGGCAAGGTCAAGGAGATCAAGGTCGCCGAGGGGGACAACCTCAGCCAGGGGTCGTTGATCCTGATCCTCGAAGAGGACGCCGGCGAAGGCGCCAGCGACGCGGACGCGACCAAGACGGATGACAAGGACAAGGACAAGGAGCATACCCGCTCCGAAGAGACCGCGGAGGCGCCGAAGAAAGAGGCGGCCAAGTCGGACGCGCCGAAATCGGAACCCGTGACCTCGGTCACCGACGGCAACGCGGGCAAGGCGCATGCCTCGCCCTCGGTCCGGGCCTTTGCCCGCAACCTTGGCGTCGACATCCAGCGCGTGAACGGATCGGGCCGCAAGGGCCGCATCCTGCGTGAGGATGTGACCAAGCACTTCCAGTCCCAGCAGGGCGGCGCGCCCGCGGGTCAGGGCGCAGCCCCGGCGCAAGGCTCGGGCATCCCGCCGATCCCGGCCGTGGACTTTACCAAGTTCGGGCCCGTGGAAGATGTCGAGATGTCCCGGATCAAGAAGATCTCGGGCCCCGCGCTGCACCGGTCGTGGCTGAACATCCCGCATGTCACCCACAACGAAGAGGCCGACATCACCGAGCTCGACAAGTACCGCAAGGAGCTCGACACGGAGGCGAAGAAGGACGGCTATCGCGTCACGCTTCTGTCCTTCGCGATCAAGGCCTGCGTTTCGGCGCTGAAGGAGCATTGGGAGGTCAACTCCTCGCTCCATCCCGACGGCGACAAGCTGATCCGCAAGGATTACTACCATATCGGCTTTGCCGCCGACACGCCGCAGGGTCTCGTGGTTCCGGTCATCAAGGATGCCGACCGCAAGGGGATCATCCAGATCTCGAAGGAACTGGGCGACCTGAGCGCGGCCGCGCGCGACGGCAAGCTCAAGGGCGCGGACATGCAGGGCGCCAGCTTCACCATCTCGTCGCTGGGCGGGATCGGGGGCACGTCCTTCACCCCCATCGTCAACGCGCCCGAGGTGGCGATCCTGGGCCTGACGCGGTCCAAGATGGCGCCGGTGTGGGATGGCGAGCAGTTCGTGCCGCGCAACATGCTGCCCCTGTCGCTCAGCTACGATCACCGTGCGATCGACGGTGCGCTGGCAGCCCGGTTCTGCGCGACCCTGAAACACCTGCTCGGCGACGTGCGCCGGCTGATGCTGTAAGGAGACCGGCATGGATGTTAAGGTCCCCGATATCGGTGATTTCTCGGACGTCCCCGTCGTGGGCGTCCTGGTCAAGGTCGGCGACACCGTCGCCGCCGAGGATCCGCTGATCGAACTGGAATCCGACAAGGCGACGATGGAAGTGCCGTCGCCCGCCGCCGGCAAGGTGGTCGAGATCAAGGTGGCCGAGGGCGACAAGGTCGCCCAGGGCTCGCTGATCATGGTGTTGGAAGCCGAGGACGCCGGCGATGAGGCCGGCGCCGGCGACGGCGGCGATGCCGGCACCGGCAAGGGTGAAGAGGGCCCGACAGGGTCCGCCGATCCGGCGCGTGCCGCATCGTCGGATGCCAAGGCTGCGGGTGGCTCGCAGCCCGGCGGATACGGCGGCCGGGGGCGCGCCCCGCATGCCGACCGGCCCGAGGCGGTGAAGCCCGCGGGCGATGCGTCGGGCAAGGGCGACGTCCAGGCCGACGTGGTCGTCCTGGGGTCGGGCCCGGGTGGCTACACCGCCGCCTTCCGCGCCGCGGATCTCGGCAAGTCCGTGGTCCTGATCGAGAAATACGCCACGCTGGGCGGTGTCTGCCTGAACGTGGGCTGCATTCCCTCAAAGGCGCTTCTGCACGCGGCCAAGGTCATCACCGAGGCCGAGGAGATGGGCGATCACGGCATCACCTTCGCGAAACCGCAGATCGACCTCGACGAACTGCGTGACTGGAAGGACAGCGTCGTGGGCCAGCTCACGGGCGGGCTCAAGGGCCTTGCCAAGCAGCGCAAGGTCACCGTGGTGCAGGGCTGGGGCAAGTTCACCGGTCCCAACATGATCGAGGTCGCGGGCGCGGAGGGCACGCAGACTGTCTCCTTCGACCAGTGCATCATCGCGGCGGGCTCGTCGTCGGTAAAGCTGCCCTTCGTACCGCATGACGATCCGCGCGTGATCGATTCGACCGGCGCGCTGGAATTGTCCGACATTCCCGGCCGCATGCTGGTGCTGGGCGGCGGGATCATCGGGCTGGAAATGGCATGCGTCTACGACGCGCTCGGCGCCAAGGTGACGGTGGTCGAGCTGATGGACCAGATCATCCCCGGCGCCGACAAGGACATCGTCAAACCGCTGTCGCAGCGCATCTCCAAGCGCTACGAGAACATCCTGCTCAAGACCAAGGTGACGAAGGTCGAGGCGCAGGACGACGGGCTGAAGGTCACCTTCGAGGATGCCGACGGCAAGGAAACCACCGACACCTTCGACAAGCTTCTGGTCGCGGTGGGCCGCAGCCCCAACGGCAAGCTGATCGATGCCGAGAAGGCGGGCGTGAAGGTCGACGACCGCGGATTTATCGCCGTCGACCACCAGCAGCGCACCGGGCAGGACCACATCTTTGCCATCGGTGACGTGGTGGGCCAGCCGATGCTTGCCCACAAGGCGGTGCACGAGGGCAAGGTCGCGGCCGAGGTCGCGTCGGGCGAAAAGCGCGCCTTCGATGCGCTGGTGATCCCCTCGGTCGCCTATACTGACCCCGAGGTCGCGTGGGTCGGTCTGACCGAAACCCAAGCCAAGGCGCAGGGCATCGACTATCGCAAGGGGGTCTTCCCCTGGGCGGCGTCGGGCCGGGCGCTGTCGAACGGGCGGTCCGACGGAATGACCAAGATCCTTTTCGACCCCGAGGATGACCGGGTGATCGGCGGCGCGATCGTCGGGACCAATGCGGGCGAGCTGATCGCCGAGGTCGCCCTGGCGATCGAGATGGGGGCAGACGCGGTCGATCTTGGCCACACGATCCACCCGCATCCGACGCTGAGCGAGACCGTCAATTTCGCGGCAGAGATGTTCGAAGGCACGATCACCGATCTCATGCCCCCGAAAAAGCGGGGGTGACGGCGCAGAGGAGGAGTTGCCGATGACGACCAAGAACCCGTGGGACATGAGCCAGTACATGCAGGGTTTCGACCCAGAGCAGATGGCACGAATGTTCAACCCGCAGTCCATGTTCGCGATGTTCCAGCCCCCCAAGGCGGAGCTTTTCGACATGGAGTCCATCATCAAGGCGAACCAGCGCAACTTCGAGGCGATGTCCGAGGCCAACAAGGCCGCGGCAGAGGCCTACAAGGACATGCTGGACAAGCAGATGGAGATCTTCGGCAAACTCACCCTCGCCGCGCGCCAGCAGTACGAGTGGGCCGAGGATACCGCGGGGCCCGACACGCTGACCGCGAAGACGCGGTCGATGTCGGACGCTGTGGAAGAGGCGCTTCGGCTGATGCGCCGTATGGCCGAAGCCACGCGCGAGGCGAATGAACAGGCCTTCACGCAGGTGCGCGGACAGGTCGACGAGGCGGTCGAGAACCTGGAAAAGGCCGCCAAGGCCGCGCCGAAGGCCACCCCCAAGGATCCGGCGAAATAGCCGGACCCGGTCTGCGCGGGAGCGACCTGTCACAAGGTGCGCTTCCGCGCATTTCCATGTCCGAAATCTCGTGAGCGACGCTTCGGGGGCGGGGGCTTCTCCCGGCCTCGGCGTATGGTGCCGTTTGCTGGGGAGGCGCTTGAGAAGCAGGCTGCTTCTCAAGACGCCCGCCCGAGGGTGGTGCGGCCTGTCGCGCTGTCAAGGACAGGCGGGGCTGGCGCCCCGTCGCCTTGCGGCGATCCTTGACAGCGCGACAGACCGCGGAGCGCGGGGCCGATCGACCGCGGAGCGCGGGGCCGATCGACCGCGGATGCGGGGCCCCTACCGACCGCGGATGCGGGGGTCGAGCGCGTCGCGCAGTCCGTCGCCGATGTAGTTGACCGAGAGCACGGTGAGCGAGATCGCGATACCGGGCCAGATCACCCGCTCGGGGTATTGCTGCAGGTAGTCGGTCGCGTCGTAGAGAAGGCGCCCCCAGGTGGGGTAGTCCGAAGGGAAGCCCAGGCCAAGGAAGCTGAGCGCGCTTTCGGTGATGATCGCGGTCGCGATGCCCAGCGTGGCCGAGACCATGATCGGCGACAGCACGTTGGGCAGGATGTGGCGGAAGATCATCCGGTGCGCCGGCGTACCGATGGATTTCGCCGCAAGGACGAACTCGCGTTCCTTGATGGCCAGCACGTCGCCGCGCACGATCCGCGCCGTCTGCATCCAGCTGGTGATGCCGATGACGAAGACGATCAGCAGGAAGATACCCGTCTCGGGCCCGAAGACGGCGCGCAGCCGGTCGCGGAAGAGCAGGATGATCACCAGCAAAAGCGGCAGCAGGGGCAGCGCGAGGAAAAGGTCGGTGAGCCGCATCAGGATCCCGTCGAGCCTGCGGAAATAGCCGGCGAGCACGCCCACCGCGGTGCCCACGACCAGGCTGAGCAGCATCGCGGTGATGCCCACCGCCATCGAGGTCTGGCCGCCCGCGATCATCCGGGCCAGCGTGTCGCGGCCCAGCTGGTCGGTGCCGAAGGGATGGGCGAGCGTGGGGCCCGAGTTGCGGGCGCGGATGTCGATCGCCTGGGGATCGATGCTCCAGAGCCAGGGTCCGAGGATCACGCCCAGAAGGATGACGAGGAAGACGAACGCGCCGGCCATCGCGCCCTTGTGGGTCTTGAACTGGTCCCACACGTCCCACCACTGGCTGCGGGGCGGGGCGGGGGTGCCGCCCTCGACCGCCATGCCGCCGGGTACGGCACCGGCGGGGACGGCATGGGCGCGATCGGGGCCGTGGTCGGGACCGCGGGCGGGTTCGTCTGCGAGACGGTCAGTCATAGCGGATCCTCGGGTCGAGCAGGCCGTAGAGCACGTCGGCGATCAGGTTGAAGAGCACGATCAGCACGGCGAAGATGAAGGTGAGAGACTGCACCATCGGCAGGTCGTTGGCCTGGATCGCGGTGATCAGAAGCTGGCCGAGCCCGTTCACCTTGAACACCTGCTCGGTGATGATGGCGCCGCCGAAGACCGTGGGTACCCCCAGCGCGATGACCGTGACGACCGGGATCATCGAGTTGCGCAGCACGTGCAGCAGCACCACCACGCGTTCGGTCAGGCCCTTGGCCCGGGCGGTGCGCACGTAGTCCTGGTTGAGATTGTCGAGCATCGAGGCACGCATGAAGCGGCTGATCTGCGCGGCATTGTAGAGCGCCAGCACAAAGACCGGCATCACCATCTGTTTCAGCTGCAGCACGAAGCTGGACCAGTCGTTCACCACCAGCGTGGTGTCGTAGATCGACGGGAACCACCCCAGCTTGACCGAGAAGATCACGATCAGCAGTACCCCGGTAAAAAAGGTCGGGACCGAGAAGCCCACCATCGACACGAAGGTGCCGATCTGGTCGAAAATCGAATACTGGCGATAGGCCGAGATGATGCCGATGGGCAGCGCGATCAGGGTGCCGATAATGTAGGACAGGCCCACCACCCACAGGGTCTGCGGCATCCTCTGGGCCACGATCTCCATCACCGGGGACCGGGTCTGCCACGAGATCACGCGCTGCTGGCCTTCGGCCCAGGCGGTGCCGAACCAGCTGTCGAAAAGGTGCAGGGGTTCGGTCCAGAAGAACTGCACGATCCACTTCCAGAACCGGATATGGACGGGTTCGCCGAGGCCGAGGGCCTCGCGCATGGCCTGCTTGACCTCGGGCGGCACGGTCAGGGGAACCTGCGCCATCGGATCGCCTGGCGCCAGCTCGAGCAGCAGGAAGATCGCCAGGGAGATGAAGAGAAGCGTCGGAATCGAGATCAGAAGCCGGCGGATGGTATAGTTCAGCATGTGGTCACACCGGGTCTGGGGAAACGGGGGCGGCAAAGCGGGGTCGCGATGGCGCGGTGCACCGGGGGCTTGGGACGATGGGGTCTTTGTACCAGGGCCGCTGCCATGCCGTCTGCCTGTCCTGCCGTGGAAGGAAGCCCCCCGCGTATGGAACGCGGGGGGCGGGAATGGTCATTCGGCGATGCGGTACCAGTCGGCCGCATTCCACAACTCGCTGTCCCAGGTGTTAAGCTCGACACCACCCAGATCCATCGCCCGGGCCGAGACGCGGCCGCGATCGACCAGCGGCACGATGGTGTAGGTGTCGGCCGTCAGGATGGTGTTGAGCTCTTTCGCGATGCGCCCGCGTTCTTCGAGGTCGGCGGTCTGGCTGAGCTCATCCAGCAGCGCATCGTATTCCTCGTCGCAGAAGCGGTTGATGTTTTCGCCCTGCCACTGCGTTTCGGGCCGGGGCTCGTTATCGCAGCGGTACATCGACAGGTAGGCCTGCGGGTCGGTGCCGTCGAAGTTGTTGGCGTACATCTCGGCGTCGGCATAGAACTTCTGGAAGGTGTCCGGGCTGCCCGGGTCACCGCCGAAGAAGACCGAGCTGTCGACGTTGCGCAGTTCGGCATCGACACCGATTTGGCGCCACCAATCCTTGATCAGCGCCTGGAAGTCCTGCCGCACCGCGTTGGTCGAGGACTGGAACAGCATCGTCAGTTCGACGCCATCCTTGTCGCGGGTGCCGTTGCCGTTGGTGTCGGTCCAGCCGGCCTCCTCCAGCATCGCCTTGGCGCCTTCGATGTCCTGCGTCAGGCAGTCGGTGTTGTCGGCGGCATAGTTCGCCGGCGCGGGCACGAGGTTGCAGGTCGGGCGGCCCGCCACGCCATAGCCGATCTCGGTCAGGATCTGGCGGTCGATGGCCATCGACAGCGCCTGTCGCACGGGCTGTTCCGACAGGAAGGGGTGCGGTTCGGCCCGGGTCGCGCGGGTTTCGGGCGGCAGGGACGGGTCGGGGTTGGTGAGATTCATCTCGATCCGCTCGACCAGCGTGCCGAAGGCCGAGATCGGTTCGCCCTGGCCGCCGGCGGCCATCTGGTCCAGCACCTCGGGCGCCAGCTGGAGGTTCCAGGCATAGTCGAATTCGCCCGTCTCCATCACCGCGCGACCCGCGGCGGCCGCGTCTCCGCCACCCTTCAGCGTGACGGTCTGGAACGCAGGCTTTTCGGGGTCGCGGAAGTTGTCGTTGGCTTCCAGCTGGATCACGTCGTTGGGACGGAAGTCGGTGACGACGAAGGGGCCGGTGCCGATGGGGTTAAAGTTCGCCTCGGTGCATTCGGGCGCGCGGGGGCCCAGGCAGTCGGCGAATTGCGCGGCCTGGAGGATGGGCGACTGGCCGCCCATGAAGGCCGCGTATGGGTAGGGTTTCGGTGTGTCGAAATGCACGGTCGCGGTCTTTTCATCGACGATCTCGACATCCTCGATCCCGTCGAACTTGGCCGCCTGCGCGCAGCCGCCGCCTTCGGCGGTGCAGTATTCCCAGGTGAAGCGCACGTCTTCCGAGGTGACGGGCGTGCCGTCGGACCACTCGACGTCGTCCTTGATCTTCCAGGTGATGCTGGTCAGATCCTCGGAGACGCCGCCGTTCTCGACCGTCGGGATCTCTTCGGCGAGGTAAGGCACCAGGTTGCCCTCGGGGTCGAACCTGCCCAGTGGTTCAAGCACGAGGCTCGCCGCCTCGTAGTCCTTGGTCCCCCCCGTGAGATAGGGGTTCATAATCGATGGCGCCTGCCAGTAGATGATGTTGAGCTGGCCGTCGCGGCCACGCTCGCCGCCGGGATTGCCGGCGTCGCCCTCGGTCTGGGCAAAGCCCGCCAGGGCCGAAAGCCCCAGCGCCACGGCGCCGAGCAGTGCGGTCCTCAGTTTCATGTCAGTCTCCTTGCTGGATTCAAGCTGGCATCGCTGCCGCGGTTTGCTCCGCGGTCTGTGCATCGTTGTAGAGGTGGCAGGCGACGTAGCGGCCGGGGGCCACCTCCCGATACTCGGGGTCGATCCGGTGGCAGACGTCCATCACCCGGGGGCACCGTGTGCAGAAGTTGCAGCCTTCGGGCGGTTTGGCGGGCGAGGGCACGTCGCCCTTCAGGACGGTGCGCTGCTGGGTGTCGTGCAGCACCGGGTCGGGTTCGGGCACGGCGGACAGAAGCGCCTGCGTGTAGGGATGCAGCGGCTCGGCATAGATCGCGTCGCGCGGCGCAAGCTCGGCGATCTTGCCCAGGTACATCACCGCCACGCGGTCGGCGATGTGGCGCACCATCGACAGGTCGTGGCTGATGAAGAGATAGGTCAGCCCGAACTCTTCCTGCAGATCCTCGAGCAGGTTCACCACCTGCGCCTGGATCGACACGTCGAGCGCGGCGATGGGTTCGTCGCAGATGATGAACTTCGGGTTCAGCGCCAGCGCCCGGGCGATCCCGATGCGCTGCCGCTGCCCGCCCGAGAATTCGTGCGGGTAGCGGTTGGCGAAGGCCCGGTTCAGTCCCACCGCATCCATCAGCTGATAGATCCTCTCCTGCCGGTCCTTGCGCGACATCTTCATGTGTTCGACCAGCGGCTCGCCGATGATGCCCGCGACCGTCATCCGGGGGTTCAGGCTGGCCTGCGGGTCCTGGAATACCATCTGCATCACCCGACGCATCCGGCGCAGGCGCTGAGGGCCGGCATCTCCGATCTCGGTGCCGTCGATGCGGACCGATCCGCTGGTCAGGTCGTAAAGCCGCAGCACCGCGCGGCCGCAGGTGGATTTGCCGCAGCCGGATTCCCCCACGAGGCCCAGCGTTTCGCCTTCGTAGATGTCGAAGCTGACGCCATCGACGGCCTTCACCTCGCCCACGCGGGTGCGCAGCACGCCGGCATGGATCGGAAAATGCATCTTGAGGTCGCGCACCTGAACGAGCTTGGCGGCACGGGCGTCAGACATCGGCGGTCTCCTCGCGGCGGGGCCATTGCGGCACGGCGCAGGCCCCCGGCAGGGCCGGGGCAGAGCGGGGCAGGGGCGGGACGCGGTCAGGCATTGCGCGATCAGGCATTGCGGGGGGCATCCGTGGCGGGGTCCCAGAAACAGGCCGCGTCATGCGCGGGGCCGGTGGGAAACCGCGGCGGGTTCTCGGCATCGCAGCGATCGAACCTGTGGCCGCAGCGGAACCGGAAGGGGCAGGCATCGGGGGCCGCGGTCAGGATCGGCGGCTGCCCCTCGATCACCCGCAGCCGCGGCGCGCGGTCGCCCCGCACGCTGGGAACGGTCTTGAGCAGGGCGCGGGTGTAGGGATGCTGGGGATTGGCGAAGAGCTCGCGCACCGGCGCGTGTTCGACGATCTGACCGCCATACATGACCAGAACCCTGTCGGCGATCCCCGCGATCACGCCCAGGTCGTGGGTGATCCAGATGATCGCCATCCCCAGCTTCTGCCGCAGGTCCTTCACCAGCTCCAGGATCTGCGCCTGGATCGTGACGTCGAGCGCGGTGGTCGGTTCGTCCGCGATCAGGACCTCGGGGTCGCAGGCCAGCGCCATCGCGATCATCACCCGCTGCCGCATCCCGCCCGAGAACTGGTGGGGATAGTCCGACAGCCGCCGGGCTGCATCGGGGATACCGACGAGGTCCAGCAGCTCGGCGGCGCGCTTGCGTGCAGCGGCCTTCGACAGTCCCATGTGGCGGCGCAGCGGCTCGCACAGCTGGTAGCCCACCGTGAACACGGGGTTGAGCGAGGTCATCGGGTCCTGGAAGACAAAGCCGATGCGCTTGCCCCGGATGGCGCGCATCGCGGCGGGGCCGGCGCGCAGCAGATCCTGCCCGCCAAACAGCACCTCGCCGCCACGCATCTCGGCGGGGGGCATGGGGACGAGCCCGATCAGCGACATCATCGTGACCGACTTGCCCGATCCGCTTTCGCCGACAACGCCCAGAAGCTCGCCCGGACGCAGGTCGAAACTGACCGAGTTCACGGCATGAACCTCGCCCGATCTGGTACGGAACACCGTCTTCAGATCGCGCACGTCCAGCACCGGCTGGGCCCCGTCCGGCATAGATAGCTCCCTGTGTGTCGGGCTCTTCGGCCCTTTCATCGGCGATCTCGCTGGCCGCCGTCCCAAAACTGTTACCGAATAAAATGCATCCGGCAACAGCCAAAACGGTGACCTTTGGTCAGGGCGTGGGCGATTGCCCAAAGGATGGGCGCCCGGCCTTGACCTTGCGCGCGGCCGGTATCACGCTCGCCTCAACCGAGAAGGGAAGCGCCATGACCACCCGCCTGAAACCACGCGAGATCCTTGGAAAACTCGTCTCGTTCCCGACCGTCAGCCGCGATTCGAACCTCGACCTCGTCGACTGGGTCGAAGGCTACCTGGCCGATCATGGCATCGCCTCGCAGCGGCACTGGAACGAAGACCGCAGCAAGGCCGCGCTTTATGCTTCGGTCGGGCCGGAGGTGCCCGGCGGCGTGGTGCTGTCGGGGCATACCGACGTGGTGCCGGTCGACGGGCAGGACTGGTCGTCGGACCCCTTCGTCCTGCGCGAGGGCGAGGGCAAGCTGTTCGGGCGCGGAGCGGTGGACATGAAGGGCTTCGATGCGCTGGCCATCGACGCGCTGGTGCGCGGGCGCGGCATGTCCCTCGCGCGGCCGATCCAGATCGCGCTCAGCTACGACGAGGAGATCGGCTGCGAGGGCGCGCCGCCCCTGATCGCGGCGATGGCGGACCTGCCGCGCGCCGCCTGCGCTATCATCGGCGAGCCGTCGATGATGCGGCCCGTGACCGGCCACAAGGGCGGCATCGGCTTCGAAGTCACAGTCCACGGGGTCGAGGTGCACTCCTCGCTTCTGCCGCAGGGCGTCAGCGCGATCATGGAGGCCGCGCGGCTGGTCCAGTGGGCCAACGACCGCAACGCCGAGCTTGCCGCCGCACCGCCCGACGCGATGGCGGCCCTGTTCGATCCGCCCTTCACCACGCTGCACGTGGGCAAGATCGCGGGCGGCACCGCCCACAACATCACCGCGCGGGAATGCCGGTTCTTCATCGAGATGCGCTGCGTGCCGTCGGACCCGGTCGAAACCTGGCGCGATGCCTTCCTGGCCGAGGTCGCCCGGGTCGAGGCGGCGATGCAGGCCGTCCGCCCGGAGGCCCGGATCGACGTACGCCCGACCTTCGGCGTGCCGGCGCTTGCCCCCGAAACGGACGGGGCGGCCGAGGAAACCGTGCGCCGGATCACCGGTGACAACGCCCGCCACGTGGTCAGCTACGGCACCGAGGCGGGGCATTTCCAGACGGCGGGCTATTCCTCGGTCGTGTGCGGGCCGGGCGACATCGCGCAGGCGCACCAGGCCGACGAATTCATCACCATTCCCCAGTTCGAGGCGGGCGAAGCCTTCATGACCGATCTGCTGGAGAGCCTATGCCGCTAGACCTGCCCGACGGCCCCGTGACCGAGGCGCGCCCGCTGGAACATCGCGGCAGCCTGCCCGCCGAGGCCGACGTCGTCGTCATCGGCGGCGGCGTCGCGGGGGTGATGACGGCCTGGTTCTGCCGCAAGGCGGGGCAGCGCGTGGTGCTGGTGGAAAAGGGCCGGGTGGCGGGCGAACAGTCGTCGCGCAACTGGGGCTGGATCCGCCAGCAGGGCCGCGATCCCGCAGAATTGCCCATCGTGATGGAGGCGCAGCGCATCTGGACGGCGATGCAGGCCGAAACCAACGAGGATCTGGGCCTGCGCCAGACCGGCACCGCCTACCTGATCCGCAACCGGGCCGACCTGAACCGCTACGAGAAATGGATGCCCTTCGCGCACGAACACGGGCTCGACAGCCGGATGCTGACGCAGAAGGAAACCGCCGATCTGCTGCCCGGCGCGGCGACGACGTGGCACGGCGCGCTCTGGACCGCCTCGGACATGCGGGCCGAGCCATGGATCGCCGTCCCCGCGCTGGCCCGCGCCGCGGTGCGCGAAGGCGTCGTGATCCGCGAAGGCTGTGCCGCGCGGCGGCTGGATATCGAGGCTGGCCGGGTGGCCGGCGTCGTCACCGAGCTGGGCCGGATCCGCGCCCCGCGCGTGGTGCTGGCGGGCGGCGCGTGGTCCTCGCTGTTCCTGCGGGCGCACGGCATCGCGATCCCGCAG
The DNA here is from genome assembly GCF_004011175.1 of Mesobaculum littorinae. Lineage (GTDB taxonomy): Bacteria > Pseudomonadota > Alphaproteobacteria > Rhodobacterales > Rhodobacteraceae > Tranquillimonas > Tranquillimonas littorinae. The sequence continues at coordinate 117,876 of NZ_RQXX01000007.1, forward strand.
CTCTCGGTGCGCTCGACCGTCGTCGCGACCCAGGCACTGCCCGAGGTGTTCGACGGCTGTGCCGCCGATGACCGCATCGCCTTTCGCCGCCGGGCCGACGGGGGCTATTCGCTTGCACCGTCGAACTACCATGACTTCTACATCGGACCCGACGCCTTTCGCGCATTCCGCAGCTTCGTGCCGCAGTTGCGCAGCGATCCCTTCGGGTCGGCCTACCGCCCCGCGGCACCCGCGGGCTATCCCGACGCGTGGCGCACGCGGCGGAACTGGACGGGCGACGAGGTGACGCCGTTCGAGCGGATGCGGGTGCTGAACCCGCCCCCGCACGCGGGCAAGGCGCAGGAGGCGGCAAAGCTCTTCGGGGCGGCATTCCCGCAGCTGGGCGAGGTCCGGGTCCGGGCCGCCTGGGCGGGGATGATCGACACCATGCCCGATACCGTACCGGTGATCGACCGGGCGGACAGCCTGCCGGGCCTGGTGATCCTCACGGGCCTCTCAGGCCACGGCTTCGGCATCGGGCCGGGGGTGGGGCGCGTCGCGGCTGACCTTGCCATGGACCGCGCGCCGGGCCACGATCTGTCCCGGTTCCGGTTGTCGCGCTTCTCCGACGGCTCGAAGATCGACCTCGGACCGCATCTCTGACACGCCGAAGGAGCGCGCCGCATGCCCGTCAAGAACCGCCTCGCCGAATTGCATGACACGATCACCGAATGGCGCCGGGATCTGCATGAAAACCCCGAGATCCTGTTCGAAACGCATCGCACCGCCGCCATCGTCGCAGCCAAGCTGCGCGACTTCGGATGTGACGAGGTGGTCGAGGGGATCGGGCGCACCGGCGTCGTCGGGCTGATCCGCGGTCGCCGGACCGACTCGGGGCGTACCATCGGCCTGCGCGCCGACATGGACGCCCTGCCGATAGAAGAGGCAACGGGCCTCGCCTATGCCTCGAAAACGCCCGGCGCGATGCATGCCTGCGGGCACGACGGACATACCGCGATGCTTCTGGGCGCGGCGCAGTATCTGGCCGAGACGCGCAATTTCGACGGCACGGTCGCGGTCATCTTCCAGCCCGCGGAAGAGGGCGGCGGCGGCGGCCGCGAGATGGTCGAGGACGGGATGATGGACCGTTTCGGCATCGAAGAGGTCTATGGCATGCACAACTGGCCGGGCCAGCCGCTTGGCAGTTTCGCGATCCGCGCGGGGTCCTTCTTTGCCGCGACGGACCTCTTCGAGGTCACGATCGAGGGCCGCGGCGGTCACGCCGCCAAGCCGCACGAGACGGTCGATCCCACGCTGGCCGGCGCGCACGTGGTGACCGCGCTGCAATCCATCGCCGCGCGCAACGTCGATCCGGTGATGCAGGCGGTGATCTCGGTCACCTCGTTCGAGACGTCGTCGAAGGCGTTCAACGTGATCCCCAGCCGGGTGCACCTGAAGGGCACGGTGCGCACGCTGGACGAGGGCGTGCACGATCTGGTCGAACGGCGCTTTTCCGAGATCGTCGAAGGCACCGCCGCCGCGATGGGCTGCACCGCCCGGGTCAGCTATACCCGGAACTATCCCGTGATGGTGAACTCGGACGCGCAGACCGCGTTCGCGGCCGATGTCGCGCGCGCCGTTTCGGGCAGCTGCGAAGAGGCGCCCCTGGTCATGGGGGGCGAGGATTTCTCGTTCATGCTGAACGCGCGGCCGGGGGCCTATATCCTGGTGGGCAACGGCGATACGGCGGCGGTTCACCACCCGGAATACGATTTCAACGACGCCGCGATTCCCGCGGGCTGTTCGTGGTGGGCCGAAATCGTAGAGCGGCGGCTGCCCGTCGACGGGTGAGGGGGGCTGCGGTGCCCCCTTGGCCGGTATGGGCCATCATGCCTGGCCCGGTGGCCGCGTCGGTTGGCCCCGGGCCGCGGCGCCAGGGCAACAGGTCGCGAAAACCGGCGGACACCGGATCGGGGCGTCTTCGCTGCGCCTGACGGCAGCTCAACCATTAGGTATAACGGTCAGTTAGTAGTGACCCGAGTATGATTGCCCCCATGCGCACCTATCCGATTCCATTCAACGAAGCCGATCGCCTTGCCGCCCTGCGTGCCTGCATGGCCCGGAAGGAAAAGGAAGGGGCCGTTTTCGATGCGATGGCGGAGGCGGCGCGCAGCCTTCTGCGCGGCGGCGCCGGGCTCGTCAGCCTTGTCGAGGAGGACGAGCAGGTCTTTACCGGCATGGTCGGGCTGGATCAGCGGGCCACGCCGCGTAACTGGTCGTTCTGCGCCCATACAATTACCACCGATGCGCCGATGGTCGTGCTCGATACGCACGAGGATCCCCGCTTTGCCGACCAGTACCTGGTGCGCAACGCGCCGCATATTCGGTTTTACGCGGGCGCACCCATCATTCTTGCCTCGGGGCATCGCATCGGCAGCCTGTGCGTGCTGGACTGGGAGCCGCGCGAGATGCCCGCCCCGCACGAGATCGAGACGCTCGTGAACCTCGCGCGCTCGGCAGCGGCCCTATTCGATTCCCCCGCCGCCGCCGAGACGCCGCAGCACGAGGCCGATTCCGACTTGCAGGCCGAGTTCATGGCCCTGATCGCCCATGAACTGCGCACCCCGGTCGCGGTGATGTACGGCAATGCGCGCCTGCTGGAAACGCGTCTTCCCGACGGGCTGGAGCACCGGATGACCCGGGCCATCCGACGCTCCTGCGAAAATCTGACAGGGTTGATCAACTCCGTGATCAACTATGCCGATGCCTCGACGGGCGAGCTGGCCATCAACACCCGGAAGATGGATCTGCCCCTGCTGCTGGAGGATATAATCGAGGCCGAGCTTCCGGTGTTCCATGCCAACGACAAGGACGTCTGCCTGATCCAGTCGGATCTCGAGGCATGGGTGGACCTCGATCCCGACCATATCCGCATCGCCCTGACGAACGTGATCGAAAATGCGCGTCTGCACGGCGGCTCGTGCCTGACCGTGACGGTCAACCGGGATGAGTTGGGCCATGTCGAGCTGCGGTTCAGCGATAATGGCCAGTTGAAGGACAAGGCCGCGATCGAGAAACTCTACCAGCCGTTCCGCGTGGGCGAGAATGTCGACACCCGCTCCGTGGGGGGCTTGGGGCTTGGCCTGCCCCTGACGCGCAAGATCATCGAGCTGCACGGCGGCGACATGGGGGTCGAGGCCGGAGAGTTCGGGACCAGCGTCGTCCTGCGTCTGCCGGGCTGGCGGGTCACGGAAGAAGAGCCCGCTCTGAAGCTCTCTTCCGGCTAGGGGGCGGGCCGGGGGGAACCCGGGGAGTTTTCAGCCGCCCGTATGGCTCATATGCCGGGGCATCTGGCCGTCCAGCCGCTGCCGCGAATAGTCGAAATCATGGCCCTTGGGTTTCAGCGCGATGGCCGCGCGGATCGCGTTGTCCAGTGCCCTGTCGTCGCCCGGGAAATCCCGCAGCGGGGCGCGTAGGTCGGCCATGTCTTCCTGCCCCAGACACATGTAAAGCTCGCCCGTGCAGGTCAGCCGAACGCGGTTGCAGCTTTCGCAGAAATTGTGGCTGAGTGGCGTGATGAAGCCGATACGCTGACCGGTTTCCTCCAGCCGGACATAACGGGCGGGCCCGCCGGTGCGGTCGGGCAGGTCGGTGACGGTGTAGTGCTGCGCCAGCGCGCTGCGCACGTCCTTCAGCGACCAGTACTGCCCCAGCCGATCCTCGTTGCCGATATCGCCCATCGGCATGACCTCGATCCATGTCAGATCCATGCCGCGCGCCGCGCACCATTCGGTCATCGGCAAGAGCTCGTCCTCGTTGAAGCCCTTCAGCGCGACCGCGTTGATCTTGACGTGGATGCCTGCGGCCTGCGCCGCGTCGATCCCCTTCAGCACCTGGGGAAGCCGGCCCCAGCGGGTGACGCGGGCGAACTTCTCCTCGTCCAGCGTGTCGAGCGACACATTGATCCGGCGAATGCCCGCGGCATAAAGCGCATCGGCGAAACGGGCGAGCTGCGATCCGTTGGTGGTGATCGTCATCTCGTCCAGCGCGCCACTGTCGAGATGGCGTTTCATGCCGTCGAAGAAGGTCATGATATCGCGCCGCACAAGGGGCTCGCCACCGGTGATCCGCAGCTTGCGCACGCCGAGGCCGACGAAGGACGAACACATCCGGTCGAGCTCTTCCAGCGTCAGAAGCTCTTTCTTCGGCAGGAAGGTCATGTTTTCCGCCATGCAGTAGACGCAGCGGAAATCGCAGCGGTCCGTGACCGACACCCGGAGGTAGTCGATGCGGCGCTGGAACGGATCGATTAGGGGCGCGGTCATGCCTTGGAGAGTAGGTGCCGCGGCGGTGCGGGACAAGGCCCCAAGGTCGGGGGCCGAGCGGGGCTCCGCATGTGGCAGGGTCGTCGGGTAGCCATCGGCCGGGGCGACAGCGCCTCGCCGCCGGGTCGCACGCGACCCATGTTCCCCCGTCGGGCGGACTAGGGTATCGTGACGCCATGAAACAGTATCTCGCCCTTTCCGCCATGGTCGCGCTGGCGGCCTGCTCGAACCTTCCCAATCCGTTCGGTCGCGGTCCCGGCCAGACGGTCCCCGCCGCGGCGGGCCCGCAGGAGACCGGCGTGCCCGCCACCACCGGCGATCCCGTGCGGCCGCAGGCCCCGGCGCCCACCACGGCCGCACGCACCGCCGACGATTTCGACACGGTGTCCGAAGAGGAGAAGGCCGCCGCGACGATGGCACCCACGGGCGGCGAGACGCGGTTGTGCGAAACCGTTGCCTCTCTGGGCGACCCGACCGATCCGGGCCTGTGGGTCAAGACGCCGCTGGTGTCCGAGACGCGGTCAGGCCGGATCGAGTACCCGTCCACTGGCAAGAGCGCGTCGGTCGAGCTGCGCCCTCGCGGCGGGTCGGGCGGCAGCGAGGTGTCGCTCGCCGCTCTCCGCCTGATCGACGCGCCGCTGACCGATCTGCCCACGCTGGTCGTCTACGCCGAGTGACGCGGGCGCGGGTGCGCTCCCAACGGACCTGAAGGGGCAGGGCCGGGCGGGGCGCCGTTCCTCACGGCGGGCCCGCAGTCTCTGCCAGGCAGAGTAACGTGTATTGTCCCGGCATGACGGCGGCTGCCAGGCCTTTTAAGAATGGCCGGGCAGCCGGGCCGGGAATACGGTCGCGGCCCATGCCGGACAGGGCTGCGATGTGCGACATGCGCCGTTAGGCCCTCTCCGGGCCGGGTGTCTTCCACCCTCGGCTGGGCTTGCTGGGCCGCCTTCGGAGCTGATGCACGCGCTCGTTGTGGCGAACAGGGACGGCATGAGGCGATACCTGCGGAGGGAACCAGCCTCGGGTTCGTGTATCGAACAAAGAAGTACTGATAAGTGAATGTTTGGTATAGTAATTAAGACTGTATACAATTATCACACCCATCCCCTTTCGGGCCTTCCGGGTTAGCCTGAGGTGGTCCGCTCTGCGCCATGAGGGGGAAGTCATTCGTCGGGTCGTCGATCTGTGGGCGGCTCTTTCGTTTTCTGCCAAGCCGGTCTACGCCTTGGGCTCATCGTACCGCGAGCTTGGGCGATCGAACTTGTCTACACGGTCTTCCACCCCGCATATCCGCCGGAGCCTCCCATGCGCTGCGTGATCTTCGACCTTGACGGCACGCTGGCCGATACCTCGGCCGATCTGGCCGCGGCGGCGAATGCCTGCTTCCGCGAGGCGGGGTATGGCGAACTGCTGGACCCCGTGGCCGACCGGGGCGCAGCCCTGCGCGGCGGACGGTCCATGCTGCGCCTCGGCTTCGCGCGGCTGGGCCGCCCAGAATCAGACGAGATCGACGCCCTCTATCCCCGCCTGCTTGAGCATTACGGCGCCAACCTGCTGGTGCACAGCACGCTTTTTCCCGGGGTGGCCGAGGCCGTCGCGGCGCTGACCGCGCGGGGCTACAGGATCGGCATCTGCACCAACAAGCCCGAGGCGATGGCGCATGATCTGATGACCGGCCTGGGTGCGCGCGACTGGTTCGGCGCGCTGGTCGGGGCCGACACCCTGACGGTGAAAAAGCCCGATCCTGCCGCGCTGCGAGAGGCCGTCGACCGGGTGGGCGGTGACATGGGCGCGACCGTGCTGGTGGGCGATACCGAAACCGACCATCGCACCGCGCGGGCCGCCGGGGCGAAATCGCTGCTCGTCACCTTCGGGCCTGAGGGTGGGGATATCGCGCGGCTCGCGCCCGACGGCCTCTTGCATCATTTCGACGACCTGGGGGCCGAGGTCGAAAGGCTGATCGGATGACCGGGCGCTCCTCCGACCACCCCTCGGACCGCCCCTCCGACCGCTTCCGGGGCAGCTTTACCCGCCAGTCGCCGCTGCCCGAGGCGGCGATCGCAGCGGCGACGGAGGTGCTGCGCCACGGCCGGTTGCATCGCTACACCCTGGCCCCCGGCGAGGCGGGCGAGGCCACGCTGCTGGAAGAGGAATTCGCCGCCTGGCAGGGCGCACGGTACTGCGTGGCGCTGGCCTCGGGCGGTCAGGCCCTGGCGATCGCGCTGCGCGCCGCGGGGGTGCGCCCGGACGAGCCGGTGCTGACCAACGCCTTCACCCTGGCGCCCGTGCCCGGCGCCATCGCCGCGGTGGGGGCGCGGCCGGTACTGGTCGAGGTGGCGGAGGACCTGACCATCGACCTTGACGACCTGGCGGCGCGCGCGACTGAGACCGGGGCGCGGTGGCTGCTGCTCAGCCACATGCGCGGTCATATATGCGACATGGATCGCCTGTGCCGGGTGGCCGATGCCGCGGGCCTGCGGGTGATCGAGGATTGCGCGCATACCATGGGGGCGCGGTGGGACGGCGTCCGCTCGGGTCGGCACGGGATCGCGGCATGCTTCTCGACCCAGACCTACAAGCACATGAACTCGGGCGAGGGCGGTCTGCTGACGACGGATGATCCCGACCTGGCGGCCCGCGCCGTGCTGATGTCGGGCAGCTACATGCTGTACGACCGGCACCGCGCCGCGCCGGGGACCGAGGTCTTTGACCGTCACCGCACTGCTGTTCCCAACATGTCGGCGCGGATGGATGACCTGCGTGCCGCCATCCTGCGCCCGCAGCTGGCGGGACTCGACGCGGCCTGCGCCGAATGGACGGCGCTTTATCGCGTGGTGGAAGCCGGCCTGCGCGGCACGCCGGGCCTGACGCTGATCGACCGGCCTGCGCGCGAGGGGTTCGTCGGCTCTTCGATCCAGTTCCGCCTGCAGGGCTGGTCAGCCCGCGCCATCGGGGCGGTGCTGGAGGGCTGCGCCGCGCGCGGGGTGGACCTGCGCTGGTTCGGTGCGGCGCGGGCGCAGGGCTATACCTCGACCTACCGTCACTGGGGCGGGGCCGCGGGCGCCACGCCCGATTTGCCGCGGACCGACGCCGTGCTGGCGGGGCTGATCGACATGCGCCTGCCGCTCAGCTTTTCGCGAGAGGATGGCGCCACGGTCGCGCGCATCGTGTCCGACGAGGTGTCGCATGCGCAGGCCCTTGCCGGGGACGTGGCGGAATGATCGGCCGCGCTTTACCCCGGGGCCGGGCCGTGCTTTCTAGCGCGTCATGATAACCCTTCATCATTGCCACGACACGCGGTCGATGCGTGTCCTGTGGCTGCTTAACGAGCTTGACCTGACATACACCCTGTCGGTCTATCCCTTCGACGCAACGCTGCGATCCCCGGCCTACCTGACGCTCAACCCCGTGGGCCGCGTGCCCACGATCGAGATCGATGGCGAGACGATCTGGGAGTCGGGGGCGATTCTCGAATTCCTCTGCGAACGCTTCCCCGAACGCGGGTTGGGGCGTCTGCCGGGTGATATCGACCGGCCCGACTACCTGATCTGGCTTCACTTTGCCGAGACCGTCAGCCACCATGTCGGCGCCCTGATCCAGCAGCACATGGTGCTGGACGACACCGTGCGCTCGCCCACGCTGATGAAGATCGAGGCGGCGCGACTGGCCAAGTGCTACGGCGCGATCGAGGCGCGGCTTTCGACACCGCTGGAAAACCGCGACTACCTTCTGACCAGCGGCTTTTCCGCGGCCGATATCGCCTGCGGGCAGGCGGTTTACATGGCGCGCCACTTCCTGCCGCTCGACGCCTTTCCCGAAACCGCCGCGTGGTACGACCGGCTGACCGAGCGGCCGGGCTTCGTCGCCGCACTGCCGCCCGAGGACGTGCAGCGCATCTTCACGCAGGCCTATTACCCGGTGCCGGACTGACAGGACCTGCCGGCAGGCCGCTGCGCCCCGCCGGCGCGCGGCCGACCCCGGGCGCCGCCTGCTTGCGTCACGGCAGGGCCCTGTGGCCGGCGCGGTTCTGTTGACCCCCGGCGGCGGCGGGACTAAACCGCAGGGAACGCCGGTCCAAAGGAGCCACCCAGTGCAAGACCTGGTCGCCAATTACGCCCCGATCCTGATCTTCATCGCGCTTGCCGTCGCTCTCGGCCTCGTGCTTCTGGCCGCCGCGGCGATCGTCGCCGTGCGCGCCCCCGATCCCGAAAAGGTGTCGGCTTACGAATGCGGGTTCAACGCCTTCGACGACGCGCGAATGAAATTCGACGTCCGGTTCTACCTTGTGTCGATCCTCTTCATTATCTTTGATCTCGAGATCGCGTTCCTGTTCCCGTGGGCGGTGACGTTCCCGGTCATGACCGATCTCGCCTTCTGGTCGATGATGGTGTTCCTCACCGTTCTCACCGTCGGCTTCGCTTACGAATGGAAGAAGGGGGCCCTCGAATGGGAGTGAGCACCGCAACCTATGATGCCGGCCCGGACAAGGAGGTCGCCACGCAGAGCCTGAACCGTGAGCTGACGGACAAGGGTTTCCTGCTGACCTCGACCGACGACATCATCAACTGGGCGCGGACCGGCAGCCTGCACTGGATGACGTTCGGCTTGGCGTGCTGCGCGGTCGAGATGATGCAGACCTCGATGCCGCACTACGACCTGGAACGCTTCGGCATGGCGCCGCGCGCCAGCCCGCGGCAGTCCGACCTGATGATCGTCGCCGGCACGCTGACCAACAAGATGGCGCCGGCGCTGCGCAAGGTCTACGACCAGATGCCCGAGCCGCGCTACGTGATCTCGATGGGGTCCTGCGCCAATGGCGGCGGCTATTACCACTACAGCTATTCGGTGGTACGTGGCTGCGACCGCATCGTGCCCGTGGACGTCTATGTCCCCGGCTGCCCGCCGACCGCCGAGGCCCTGCTTTACGGGCTCTTGCAGCTGCAGCGCAAGATCCGCCGCACCGGCACCATCACCCGCTAGGAGGCGCGCCAGATGTCCGACGTCCTGAACGAACTCGGCACCCATATCGAGGCGCGCCGCACCGATTGTGTGCTGAGCTGGAGCATCGCCTATGGCGAGCTCACGCTCGACATCGCGCCGGGATCGGTGGTGTCGATGGTCGAATTCCTGAAGACCGACCAGACCTGCCGCTTTACCAGCCTCGTCGACATCACCGCGGTAGACCACCCCGAGCGGGACGCGCGGTTCGACGTGGTCTACCACTTCCTGTCGATGCACCAGAACCAGCGCATCCGTCTTCGGGTCGGCGTGCGCGAGGAAGAGATGCTGCCGTCGATCATCGATGTGCACCCCTCGGCCAACTGGTTCGAACGCGAGGTGTTCGACATGTTCGGCATCCTGTTCTCGGGCCATCCCGACCTGCGCCGCATCCTGACCGATTACGGATTCCGCGGGCATCCGCTGCGCAAGGACTTCCCCACCACGGGCTACACCGAGGTGCGCTATGACGAAGAGCAGAAGCGCGTGGTCTACGAGCCGGTTCGCCTGGTCCAGGAATACCGCCAGTTCGATTTCATGAGCCCGTGGGAAGGCGCCGACTACATCCTGCCGGGCGACGAAAAGACCACGACGGAGCCGCCGAAATGACGGCGGGCATCCGCCGGTCCGCGGACTGACGGTCAGGGGCCATGACAGATCCCGTCGTGATGTTCTGCACGGGCGCCACCAAGGCGGGCACCAGCTGGCTGCACGAGGTGCTGTCGGACCATCCCGAATGCCACTTTCGCAGCGTCAAGGAGCTGCACTACTTCGACGCCCTCGAGCATGATCAACGGGAGGGGCAGGCGGCGCAGATCCGCAAGCATACCGACATCCTGCGCGGTCGGCTGGAGGATGCCCCCGCGGCACGGTTGGCCGATATCGCCCGCCGCATCGCCGACCGCGAAGCCTGGCTGCCGGTGATCGAACGTGGAAACCTGCAGGCCTATACCGGCTACCTGACCGACGGGGTGGGGAAAGCGCGGGTCGTGGGCGACGTGACGCCCGCCTATGCGCTGTTGCCCGAACGACGCCTGCGCGAAATGGCGGCGATCGCGCCCGACGTGCGATTCGTCTACCTCCTGCGCGATCCGGTCGCCCGGCTCTGGAGCCACGTGCGCATGATCGCCACCCGGCGCGGGGGCGGCGCGCTCGACCCCAAGAGGGCGCGCAACGTGTTGCGCCGCACCCTGGGCGGAGAGGAAACGGAAATCGCGGTGCGCGGCGATTACGCTGCCGCGCTGACCCGGCTCGATGCCGCGGTCTCGCCCCAGCGGCGGCTCGTGCTATTTTACGAGGACGCGGTCGCGCCCGGCGGGCTGGATCCGCTGTGCGATTTCCTCGGGATCGGCCGGGTGCAGGGCAGTGACCGTCGCGTCCATGCCGGCACGCGGCTGGACATGACCGACGAACAGCGCGACAAGGCGCGGGACTGGCTCGCGCCGCAATACGATTTCGTGGCCCGCAGGATGGGCCGGCTGCCCGACGCATGGGAAAATTCCCGTGGGCGGCGAAGCTAACGAGGATCTTTTCAGATGGACGGACAATTCAACGACGCCCAGACCGGCGAACAGAAGATCCGGAACTTCAACCTGAACTTCGGCCCGCAGCACCCCGCGGCGCACGGCGTGCTGCGCCTTGTGCTCGAGCTCGACGGCGAAATCGTCGAACGCTGCGATCCGCATATCGGCCTTCTGCATCGCGGCACCGAAAAGTTGATGGAAAGCCGCACCTACCTGCAGAACCTGCCCTATCTCGACCGGCTGGACTATGTCTCGCCGATGTCGATGGAGCATTCCTACTGCCTCGCCATCGAGAAACTGACAGGTACCCCGGTGCCGCGCCGGGCCCAGCTGATCCGGGTGCTCTTCTCCGAAATCACCCGGGTGCTGAACCACCTGATGAACGTCACCACGCAGGCTATGGACGTGGGCGCGCTGACCCCGCCGCTCTGGGGCTTTTCCGAGCGGGAAAAGCTCATGGGCTTTTACGAGGCTGCCAGCGGCGGGCGCATGCACGCGGCCTATTTCCGCCCCGGCGGCGTGCATCAGGACCTGACGCCCAAGCTCATCGACGACATCGATGCCTGGGCCGATCACTTCCCGAAGGTGCTGAACGACCTCAACAGCCTGCTGACGGACAACCGGATCTTCAAGCAGCGCAACGTCGACATCTGCAAGGTCAGCCAGCAGGAATGCCTCGAATGGGGCTTCTCGGGCGTGATGGTGCGCGGCTCGGGCCTGGCATGGGACCTTCGGCGTGCGCAGCCCTACGAATGCTATGACGAGTTCGAGTTCCAGGTGCCCGTCGGCGTCAACGGCGACTGCTTCGACCGCTACCTCTGCCGGATGGCCGAGATGCGCGAATCGACCAAGATCATCCAGCAGGCCCTGACCAAGCTCAGGGCCGAGCCCGGGCCGGTGATGACGCGCGGCAAGATCAGCCCGCCCAAGCGCGGCGACATGAAGACCTCGATGGAGGCGTTGATCCACCACTTCAAGCTCTACACCGAGGGCTTTCACGTGCCTGAGGGCGAGGTCTACGCCTGCGTCGAGGCGCCGAAGGGGGAATTCGGCGTCTACATGGTGTCGGACGGTACCAACCGCCCCTACCGCATCAAGCTTCGCTCGCCGGACTACCTGCATCTGCAGGCCATGGACCACGTCTCCAAGGGTCACCAGCTGGCCGACGTGGCCGCGATCATCGGCTCGCTCGACGTCGTGTTCGGCGGCGTCGACCGCTGATCCCGGCCGCACCGCGTGCCGCGCCCGTCGGGGCCGGCACGCGGAGGGCCGCCCCCCATCACGACGCCCGCCGCCGCACCGGCGATACCGCCGCCCCGCGCCGCCCGGGCCCATCCCCTAGCGCCCTTAGTGTTTCTTCTCTTCAAAAATACTCCCGCCGGAGGCTCCGACGCCGGCCAGCTGCGGCCACGGGTTCATGTCTCGCACCCCTCACGCGCCCGACATCCATAAGGCCCTGCCCGCGCCACGCCGCCGGTGACACGCCTCCCATGCCGCGCCGCCTGAAAGCGGCGCCACCTCCCGCGCCAGGCCGCCCATGATGCGCCGCCGCTCCGGTTCCCATCCTCCCGTGCATTCGCTATTCCTCGGGTAAAGCTTGTTCGAGGACCCGCGATGCGCACGCAATATCCCGTTTACGGCCGGATCGACGGCCCCATCGTCATCATCGGTTTCGGCTCGATCGGCCGTGGCACGCTGCCGCTGATCGAACGGCATTTCGACTTCGACGCGGAGAAGCTCTGCGTCGTCGAACCCGACCCCGCCGCCAGCACCTTTCTGGCCCAGCGGGACATCACCCACGTGCAAGAGGCCCTGACGCCGCAGAACTACCGCGAGGTTCTGGGGCGGCTGTTCCCCGAGGGGCAGGGCGGTTTCTGCGTCAATCTCTCGGTCGACACCTCGTCGCTCGACCTGATGAAGTTCTGCCGCGAACGCGGCGTGCTCTACATCGACACGGTGGTCGAACCCTGGGCGGGGTTCTACTTCGAGACGACCGACAACGCGCAGCGCACGAACTACGCCCTGCGCCAGAAGGTGCGTGACGAAAAGGCGGCCAACCCCGGCGGCACCACTGCGGTCTCCTGCTGCGGGGCCAACCCCGGCATGGTGTCGTGGTTCGTGAAAGAGGCTCTGACCACGCTTGCGCGGGACACCGGCCGGGTGACCCCCGCACCCGCCAACCGCGCGGACTGGGCGACCCTGATGCGCGACCTGGGCGTCAAGGGCGTCCACATCGCCGAACGCGACACCCAGGCCCGCCGCCGCCCCCGCCCGCGTGGCACCTTCGTCAACACCTGGTCGGTCGAGGGCTTCATCGCCGAAGGCTTCCAGCCGGCCGAACTGGGGTGGGGCACGCACGAGACGTGGTTCCCCGAAAATGGCCACAGCTTCGACACCGGCTGCCAGTCCGGCATCTGGCTGGCGCGGCCGGGCGCCATCACCCGGGTCCATACCTGGTGCCCGACGCCGGGGCCGCAGTTCGGCTTTCTCGTCACGCATAACGAGGCGATCTCGATCTCGGATTACTACACCCTGGGCGACGTCTCCGCGCCCGAGTTCCGCCCGACCTGCCACTATGCCTACCACCCCTGCGACGACGCGGTGCTGTCGCTGCACGAGATGTTCGGCTCGGGCCGGCAGCAAAGCGTGCACGAGATCCTCGACGAATCCGAGATCGTCGAGGGCATCGACGAACTGGGCGTGCTGCTTTACGGGCACGAGAGGAACGCGCTCTGGTACGGCTCGCGCCTGTCGAACGAAGAGACGCGGCAACTGGCGCCCTACCAGAACGCAACCGGGCTTCAGGTGACCAGCGCGGTGCTGGCCGGCATGGTCTGGGCGCTCGAAAATCCGCAGGCGGGCATCGTCGAGACCGACGAGATGGACCATGCCCGGTGCCTTGAGGTGCAGCGTCCCTACCTCGGACCGGTCGAGGCGCATTATACCGACTGGACGCCGTTGCAGGACCGGTGGGAGCATTTCGAGGAGGATATCGACCCCTCAGACCCCTGGCTGTTCCGCAACGTGCTGGCCAGTTGACGCGCCGGCCCGCGGTCCCGTGCCCGGCGTAAGCCTCCGGTTGTGGGTGCCGGCCTGACCCGGGGGAGCGAAACGATCCGGCCGGGGCCTGCGGGCTCTGGCCACACCCCTGCGCCGGCGCTATGCAGACGTCAGCCAAGAGGAACTTCATGACCCACGCCATCCATCCGCAACCCGGCATCCTGGACATCTCGCTCTACCAGGGCGGGGCAAGCCATGTCGACGGCGTCTCGGACGTGGTGAAGCTGTCGTCGAACGAAAACCCCTTCGGCCCGCCCGAAAGCGCGAAGGAGGCGATGCGCCGCACCGCTCACCTGATGCACCGCTATCCGCCCACTGATCACGCGGCCCTGCGCCACGCGATCGCCGAGGTGCACTCCCTGGATGCCGAGCGTGTCATCTGCGGCGCGGGCTCGGACGAGATCATCCACTTTCTCTGCCAGGCCTATGCCGGCCCGGGGGACGAGGTGATCCACACCGAGCACGGGTTCTCGATGTATCGCATCTCGACCCTGGCCGCCGGGGCCCACCCCGTCGAGGTGCCCGAGCGTGAGCGGACCGTCGATGTCGACGCGATCCTCGATGCCTGCTGTTTCCGCACCAAGCTGGTGTTCATCGCCAACCCGGCGAACCCCACGGGCACGATGATCGGTGCGAACGACATCGCGCGGCTGGCCGCCGACCTGCCGCCGCACACGCTTCTGGTGCTGGACGGCGCCTATGCCGAATTCGTGGATGGTTTCGACGGGGGCGCCGGGCTGGTCGACAAGCGTGACAACGTCTTCATGACGCGGACGTTCTCCAAGCTTTACGGGCTGGGCGGTCTGCGGATCGGCTGGGGCTACGGCCCCGCGCATGTGATCGACGTGCTGAACCGCATCCGCGGACCCTTCAACCTGTCCGAAACCCAGCTAGCCGCGGCCGAGGCCGCCGTGCGCGACCGCGACTGGGCCGACCGCTGCCGGGCCGAGAATGCGCGCATGCGCACCTGGCTGGCCAAGGCGCTGGCAGAGCTGGGCGTGCCTTCGGATACCTCGTGCGCGAACTTCGTTCTGGCGCGGTTCACCGATGCCGACGAGGCGCAGGCCTGCGACCGGTTCCTGCGCGGCGAAGGGCTGATCGTGCGGCAGGTCGCGGGCTACAAGCTGCCCAACTGCCTGCGGATCACGGTGGGCGACGAAGCCTCGTGCCGCCGCGTTGTCCACGCCGTCGCGCGGTTCCGCGATACCTACGGGGAACACCGGGCGTGAGCGTGATCTACGACCGCGTCGCCCTGATCGGGCTTGGCCTGATCGCGGGATCAATGGCCCACGCAATGCGTCGCGCGGGTGTGGCAGGCGACATCGTGGGCACGGCCCGGTCGGCCGAGACCCGCGCCACAGCTCAAGAGATCGGGTTGTGCGACCGCATCGTTGCGACCGCGGCCGAGGCCGTGGCGGATGCTGACCTGGTCGTGCTGGCCGTGCCGGTGGGCGCGATGGCCGCGGTCGCCGAGGAGATCGGCCCGCACCTGAAGCCCGGCGCGACGGTCACCGACGTGGGGTCGGTCAAGAAGGCGGTGGTCGAGGCCGTGGGCCCGCATATCCCGGCGGGCGTGCACTTCATCCCCGGGCATCCCCTGGCGGGGACCGAGCATTCCGGCCCGCGCGCGGGCTTTGCCGAACTTTTCGACAACCGCTGGTGCCTGCTGGTGCCGGTGGAGGGCACCGAGACCGGCGCGCTCGAGCGTCTGCGCGGTTTCTGGGAGGCGCTCGGCGCGCAGGTCGAGCAGATGGACCCCGAGCATCACGACCTGGTGCTCGCCGTGACCAGCCACACGCCGCACTTGATCGCCTACACGATGGTGGGTGTGGCCGACGACCTGCGGCGGGTGACCGATAGCGAGGTCATCAAGTTCTCGGCTGCCGGGTTTCGCGACTTTACCCGCATCGCGGCCAGCGACCCCACCATGTGGCGCGACGTGTTCCTGACCAACAAGGATGCGACGCTGGAGATACTTGGCCGCTTCACCGAAGAGCTGTTCGCGTTGCAACGCGCGATCCGCACCGGCGACGGCGACCAGCTTTTCGACTACTTCACCCGCACCCGGGCGATCCGCCGCGGGATCATCGACGCGGGCCAGGACACCGATGCCCCGGATTTCGGGCGCGGCCTGAGCCGGGCGCAGAAGGCGGGATGAAACGCACGGCGATCGTCCTGGCCCTGGGTCTGGCCCTGGGTCTGGCCCTTGGCGGGACCGCACCCGGCGCATGGGCCGATCGGGCCCGGCAGATCCCCACCGACGGGGCGCCGGGCACGCCCGCGACCGGGGCTGAGGAGCGAGGCGCGGCAGACGCCGTATCCGGCGCCTCGGCGAACCAGCCGGTCACGGCCAGGGGCGGAGACGTGTCGCAGAAGGCAACGACCGACCAGACCCAGCCAATCCTTGCCGTCTCACCGCGGCCGCAGGCGCGTCCCGGGGCATCCGGCGGCGGGCCGGCAGTGCGGATGCAGGTATCCCGGCCGCAAGTCACCCGCGCGGGCGGGGCGCTGTTGCTCAGTTCGCCACGCCCCCCGGGGCGGCCCGACGTGGTGCCGGCGATGGGGCAGCGACGCGGCGGCGCTATCTGCGGCGACCCTCAGCTGACGGGGCAACGCCTGCCACGCATCCGCAGCAGCACAAGGGGGTGCGGCATCGCCGAGCCTGTGCAGGTGACAGCGGTGGCGGGCGTGACGCTCAGCCAGCCCGCGACGCTGGATTGCGGGGCGGCGCGGGCGCTCGGGACATGGGTGACCCGGACCGCCAAGCCAGCCGTGGGCCGCGCGGGCGGCGGCCTGGCGCAGCTGCACGTCGCCGCACATTACATCTGCCGCACGCGCAACAACCGGGCGGGGGCGAAGGTGTCCGAGCATGGCCGGGGCCGGGCCATCGACATCAGCGCCGTCGTCCTGCGCGACGGCACGACGCTCGACATCCTGCGCGGCTGGCGCGATCCGCAGGCCGGGCCGCTCTGGCACCGGCTGCACCAGGGGGCCTGCGGGCCCTTCGGCACCGTTCTGGGACCGGAGGCGGACCGGTATCACCAGGATCACCTGCATCTCGACGTGCCGGCCTCGGGCCGCGGGCCCTACTGCCGCTGACCTGCGCGGGCAGGAGACCTGCGCCTCCGGCGGGAGTATTTTCGAAAAGGAGAAATGATGGGCGTGCGAGAGTTTTGTGCGGTCAGTCCGGGCGCAGTGCGTCGGGGGCCCATGTGACCGTGTCGAGGCCTGCGAAGCGGGCGGTGCGGGCCAGCGCGGCGTCGAGCCGGGCGCGCCGGCCCGTGCCCATGCGCACGCCGGGTTCGGGCCAGAGGGCGGCGACGTGCAGGGCGCCGGCCTTGCGGTCGGCGGACATGTCGATGCGGCCGACCAGGCGTTCGCCCTCGAGCAGGGGAAAGACGTAGTAGCCCCAGCGGCGGCGGTGGGCCGGCACGAAGATCTCGATCCGGTAGTGGAAGCCGAAGAGCCGCTCGGTCCGGGCACGGTCGCGGATCATCGGGTCGAAGGGTGACAACACGCGGATCTGGCCGGGCGCGGGCGGCAGCGCTTGGGCCTCGGCGACGGTGCCGGGGCGGGCAAGCCGCGGATGGCGGCGCCCGTCGGCGCCTTCGACCAGGATCTCTTCGACCATGCCGCTGTTTGCCGCGGCAACGGCCCATGTCTTCATCTCCTCGGGCGTGGCGAGATCCCAGAACGCCGCGAGTTCCCCGGGCGAGGCAAAGCCCAGCCGGTCCAGCGCGGCGGTCGCCGCCCAGTCGAGCGTCTCGGTCTCGGAGACCTGCGGATGGTCGGGGTAGATGCGCGAGGCAAGGTCGTAGACCTTGCGGAACCCGTCGCGCCGCGCCACGGCCAGCTGCCCGGTGCGCCAGAGGTATTCGAGCGCCGTTTTGGACGGGTGCCAATCCCACCAGCCGGTGCTGCGCCCGGGGCGTTCGCCCGTGAAGTCGTCTGACCGCAGCGGCCCCTCTGCGGCGATCCGGTCGAGAACGGGGGTGAAGCGCGCCTCGTACCCCGGTTCGCGCCATGTCTTCCAGCGGCGCTGCAACCGGGCCGCATCGCGCGCGAAGCGGTGACGCCAGTGCGGCAGCCAGTCTGTTGGCAAGATCGCCGCGTCATGCGTCCAGTGTTCGAAGAGCAGCCTGTCGCGGTCCAGAAGCGGGGCCAGATGCGCCGGACGGTAGGCGGTGCGGCGGGCGTGGAGGATCATGTGGTGCGCACGCTCGACCGTCGAGACGCTGTCGAGCTGCACGAAGCCCAGGCCCCGGATGACCGACATCAGGTCGGCCCCGCGCCCGGGCCCGGAGGGGGGCGCAAGCAGCCCGTGCCGGTCGAGAA
Source organism: Mesobaculum littorinae (assembly GCF_004011175.1). Taxonomy (GTDB): domain Bacteria; phylum Pseudomonadota; class Alphaproteobacteria; order Rhodobacterales; family Rhodobacteraceae; genus Tranquillimonas; species Tranquillimonas littorinae. Next base: position 136,096 of record NZ_RQXX01000007.1, read on the forward strand.
ACAGCCGCCGGGCCGTACCGTTGCGCAGGAGAGGCCGGTCGCTCACGCCCCCGTCCTCAGCGGACCCGCAGGCGCGGCGCGGGGCCCAGCGGCAGGGGACCTAGGTAGATGCCGCCGTCGCGCAGGTTGAGTGGCGCCTCGATGGTCGCGCCGCCCTCTGCCTCGCCCCCGGCCGCGGCGCCGGATCCGCCGACGCCCGCCATCATCGCAAGGCCGCCCTCGGCCCCCCGGGCCATGTCGGGGGTGATAAGTCCGGAATCCGTCGCCAGCGCCAACAGCATCCGCCAGTTGCGCGCCGTCACCGTCAGCCGCCCCGTCGGCACGCCCGCGGCATCGATGTCGAGGTCGCCGCGCAGCGCGATCTCGATCTCGCCCCAGTGGCCGCTGAGGTCCGACACCGAGATGCGTCGCGGTGTCTGCGGCGCGCCGGTAGCGCGCAGCGGCGCGGCAAATTCGGCCGTCGCGTCGAGGTGCAGCCGCTCGACCGTTTCGGGCAGGCGGTCGCCCGGGTCGAGGATGCGATGCAGTTCGTACCCCGGGGAAAGGTCGAGGGCCTCGATCCCGATCTCGTAGGTCGCTGTTGCGGCCGGCATCAGGCGCAGGGCGGCGCGCGCCTCGGCCAGCGTCGCGCCGGCGCCGTTATTCCCCTCGATCGACAGGTCGCGGGCGACGAAGGTGGCGCGGTTCAGAGCCAGATCGGTGTTCGGGGCTACGACGACGCTGCCCTTCATGCTGTCGCTGAGGATATTGAGCTGCGCGTCGGGCAGGGTCAGCGTCTGGGTATGCGGCAGGGCGAGGATGACGTGGTTCGGCCGATAGGACAGGGCAAGGATCTGCACGAACGGCGCCTGCCAGTGCCACCCCGCCTGCGGATCGCCGAACTGCGGGGCGGTGATGGTGGTGTCGAACCGGTTGGGAAAGCCCGACGTCGCGATCTCCGACGCCTCGGCCACGCGGCCGCCGGCCCGGATCTCTTCGAAGATGCCCGGCACGTGCCGTGCGATCGCGGCCCGTCCGACGAACCAGTATCCGCTCCACACCACTGTGAAGACGACGAGAAGCCCGACGAGGATTTTCAACAGTCGCATTCCGGCCCTTTCCCCCCAACTGGGATGTTGTTTACAAGTCTGCGGCCGCAAGGGCCATGATCGAAGGAGAACGGCCAAGATGCAGAACCGCCCGATGTGGGTCTTCGGCTACGGATCGCTGATCTGGAACCCCGGTTTTCCCGAGGCTGAGCGGATCGTCGCCACGTTGCCGGGCTATGCCCGGTCGTTCTGCATGCGCTCGATCCACCACCGCGGCAGTGTTGAAACGCCCGGCCTGGTCCTGGCTTTGGCCGAGGCGGCGGGCGACACCTGCACCGGCCTGGCCTTCCGGGTCGAGGAGGGCGCCGAAGAGGTGACGCTGACCGCGTTGCGTGAACGCGAGCTCATCTCCTCGGCCTATCTCGAACGTCACGTGACGCTCGATCTGGTAGACGGGAGGCAGGTCGAGGCGCTGGCCTATGTCATCGACCCCGCGCATGTGCAGTATTGCGAGCTTGAGCTGGACGAGCAGGCGCGCATCATCGCCCACGCGCATGGCGGGCGCGGGCCCAATGCCGAATATCTTTACAACACCGCCGAACATCTTGCCGATCTGGGGATCGGGGACGAGGCGCTTGAATGGCTCGCCGCCCGCGTTCGTGACATAGAAAAAGGGGGCGCGTCCGATTCGCCCGTTTGATTTCCCCTGCGTCGCGCTTATGCTGCGGCGCAACGACAAGGTCAGGACCCGTCTATGATGAGCGAGCCGGACCGCGAGGCCGCGGCGCAGTTTTCCCAGCCGGTGCGGCAGATCGTCATGATGCTGATCGTGCTGGTTCTGGTGGCGTTGGGCGCTTACGTGGCGTTTCCCCGCGTGGCGCCCGTCTTCCTTGCCAACCCTTGGCTGAACGGCTTCATCGGGCTGGTTTTCGTGCTGGGGGTAATGGCCTGTTTCTGGCAGGTCATGCAGCTGGTGGGCTCCGTCAACTGGATCGAAGGCCACGCCGCAGGCAATCCGGGCCACGAGAACGTCGCCGCGCCGCGGCTGCTGGCGCCGCTGGCCGCCTTGATGCGGTCGCGCGGGCGGGCGATGCAGATCTCGCCCACCTCGTCGCGGTCGATCCTGGATTCCGTCGCCACCCGCATCGACGAAGAGCGGGACATCACCCGCTACATCGCCAACTTTCTGATCTTCCTCGGGCTTCTCGGCACCTTCTACGGTCTTGCCACCACCGTTCCGGCCATCGTCGACACCATCCGCAACCTTGCCCCGCAAGAGGGCGAGGATGGGATGGAGGTGTTTTCGCGCCTGATGAGCGGGCTCGAGGCGCAGCTGGGCGGCATGGGCGTGGCCTTTGCCTCGTCCCTTCTGGGGCTGGCCGGGTCGCTGGTCGTGGGGCTGCTGGAGCTTTTCGCGGGCCACGGGCAGAACCGGTTCTACCGCGAGCTTGAGGAATGGCTGTCGTCGATCACCCGGCTGGGCTTTTCCACGGGCGAAGGCGAAATGTCCTCGGATCAGGCCATGATCGCCTCGATGATGGAGCATGTGGCCCAGCAGATGGACCGGCTGCAGGCGCTCTATGTCGCGTCGGACGAAAGCCGGGCGCAGGTCGATGCGCGGCTGGCGGATCTGGCGGGCTCGGTTGAGCGGCTGACCGCCCGGATGGAGGCCGAGGGCAGCGTGACCGCGTCGCTCGACCGCGTGGCCGAGGGGCAGGGGCGCCTGGCCGAGGTGCTGGAGGCGCAGATCGAACAGGCCTCGGGCGGTATCGACGCGGAAAGCCGGATGCGCCTGCGGTCGATCGACGTGCAGCTTCTGCGCCTGCTCGAAGAGATCTCGGCCGGCCGGCAGGAGGCGACCAGCGAGTTGCGGCAGGACCTGCGCCAGCTGCTGCGGGCGGTGCGCAACCAGGCGCCCGCCGGTCGTCCCGGTGGCGATCTGGGCCGGGTGGGCGGCAGCCGCGGCTGATAGGGGGCGCACCGAGCTATGGCATTGTCGCGACGTTCCTCCGCCCGGGCCTCGGCCCCGATCTGGCCCGGCTTCGTCGATGCCATGACGGCGCTGTTGCTGGTGATGATGTTCGTGCTGACCATCTTCATGGTGGTGCAGTTCACCTTGCGCGAAACCATCACCGGGCAGGAAAGCCAGCTGGACGAATTGTCGGGCGAGGTCGCGGGACTGACCCGTCTTCTGGGGCTGGAACGCGACCGGGCCGAGACGCTGGAAAGCTCGAATGAAAGCCTGTCCGCCGACCTTGCCGCGGCGCGGGATCGTGCGGCCGAACAGGCGGATCTGATCTCTGCGCTGACCGCCGAACGCGCCCGGCAGGATGACCGGATCGCCAGTTTCGAGGATCGCGTCGCCAGCCTGATCGCCGAACGCGACACCGCGCAGGCCGAGCGCACCGCGCTTGTCTCCGAACAAGAGGCGCTGAACCTCGCCCTGGCCACGGCCCGGGACGAGATTGACGCGCAAGCCGAGGCGGCGCGCCTTGCCGCCGCCCGCCGCGAGGCGCTGGAAAGCCTGACCGCCGAGCTGCGCGCCGAGGTGGCGCAAAGTGAGGCCTCGCTGACGGACGCGCTGGCGCGGCTTGACGATCGCGCGGGCGAGACGCAGGCGCTGACCGCCCGCGTCTCCGAGCTTGAGGACGAGCTGTCGCAGGAGGAGGCCCGCCGTCTAGAGGAGCTGGCCGCCGCCGAGGCCCTCCGCGACCGTCTGGCGGATCGGCAGGACACGCTTGATGCCGAAGAGCAGGCGCGCCTCGCCGAAGCCGCGGCAGCCGAAGCGCTGCGTGCCCGGCTCGCCTCGTCCGAGGCCGAGCTGACAGCGATGTCCCTTGCTCTGGAAGAGCGGCGCAGGGAGGCGGAAGAGACGCTGACCTTGCTGGCCGCGGCCCGCGCCGCCGAAAAGGATCTGGATGCCCGGCTTGCCGCGGCCGTCCTGGCCCGCGACAGCGCCGTCGAGCAGCTGGACGCGGCGAACGAGGATCGTGCCGACCTCAACCGGCGGCTGGCCGTCGCCGTCCTTGCGCGCGACAGCAACGCCGAGCAGGTCGACGCGTTGCAATCGGCGTTGGACGCGGCCGAGGTCGACCGGGCCGACCTGAACACCCGTCTCGCCGCGGCCCTGGTGTCTTCGGAAGAGGCGGATGCCCGGCTTGCGGCGTCGGAAGAGGATCGCGCGGCACTGAACGACCGTCTGGCCGCCGCGCTGCTGGCGCAGACCGAAACCGAGGCCAGCCTTGCCGCCCGCACCGACGCGCTCGACACCGCGCGGGCGGATCAGGCCGATCTGCAGGAGCGTCTGGCCGCGGCGCTGGCCGCGCGCGATGCGGCCGCGGATGATCTGGCGCAAAGCGAAACCGCGTTGCAGGCCGCGTTGGCCGCCCGCGCCCTGGCCGAGGATGCCACGGCAGACACCGATGCGCGCATCGCGGACCTGCTCTCGCAGCGTGACGCAGCCGAGGCACAGGCCGGCGACCTGCGCGATCGGCTGGCCGCGGCGCTGGCCGCGCAGGGCGAGGCGGAAGCCGCGGCCGAGGCCCGCCTGACCGAAGCCGAGCGTCAGGCCGAGCTTTTGGCACAGGCGCGGGCCGCCCTGTCCGACGAAGAGAGCCTGACAGATGAAGGCCAGCGCAAGGTCGAGGCACTGAACCAGCAGGTGGCCCAGCTGCGGTCCGAGCTGGGCAAGCTTCAGACGCTTCTGGACCTCGCCGACGAACGGGATGAAGAGGCGCAGGTGCAGATCGACCGTCTGGGCGGGCAGGTCAACGCCGCGATGGCCCGCGCGCTCGCGGCCGAGCGTGAGCGCGCCCAGATGGAGGCCGCCGAACGCGAACGTCTCGAACGCTACCAGTCCGAGTTCTTCGGCCAGCTGCGCGACGTGCTTGACGACCGCGAGGGCGTGCAGATTGTCGGCGACCGCTTCGTCTTTTCCTCCGAGGTGCTGTTCGACAGCGCCTCGGCCGACCTGTCCGACGCGGGCCGGGCGCAGATTGCCGAGGTCGCGCGGCTTCTCTTCGACGTGGCCGACGAGATACCCGACGATATCGACTGGGTGATCCGCGTCGACGGCCACACCGATGATGTGCCCCTGCTTCCCACCGCGGCCTACGAAGATAACTGGGAGCTGAGTCAGGCCCGGGCGCTGTCGGTCGTGCGCTTCATGACCGAGGATCTGGGATTCCCCGCCGACCGCCTGGCCCCCACGGGTTTTGGGGAATACCGCCCGGTAAACACCGCCGGCACCGCCGAGGCCCGCGCCCAGAACCGCCGGATCGAGCTGAAGCTGACCGAACGCTGAGGCGCGGGTGCCGTCGGTCCGAAGCCGTTCGTTCGGCGGCTTGGCCCAGGGTTAACGGCCGCCCGACAGGCCGCCGGGCGGACTGGCCGCGGGTCTATTCGATGCGGGTGGTGGCGGGGCGGGACTGGATGATCTTGCCGTCCCGGATCAGCCGCACCTCGCCCTCGTAGTTGCCCATGGGCCAGCCGCCTTCGGGGCTGCGCCGACCGACGGCGCGAAAGAAGGCGGGCTGGGACTGCTCCAGCGACACGGTTTCCGAAAGCACGGGGCCATCGGGCCCGGTGATGTCGAAGACCATCTCGTCGCCCGCACGTCCGGTGTAGGCATAGCCCCAGATCACGAGCGCGGCGGCTTCGGCGGGCAGGGTGTCGTTGGCGGCAGTGCCCGCCTTGACGGTCTGGTAGTCGGGGATCGCATCGGCAAAGCCCGTCGCGATCAGGCCACCGGGGCTATAGGCCGGGGGCTCCTGCCACAGCATGTCCTCGGGGCGCACGTCGTCGTCGCCGCAGGAGGCCTGCGAGCGCGGCGCGAAGGGATCGATGTCGCGCCCGTCATGGCGCACCGACAGGTGGACATGGGGAAAATTGGTCTTTCCCGAAAGTCCGATCTGCCCGAGCATCGTGCCCTTGGCCACACGCCGCCCCTCGGTGACGGTGATCGAGCCCTTCTTCAGGTGGCAATACTGGGTTTCCCACCCGTCGCCATGGGCCACGACCACGCCGTTGCCGCATTCGCGCCCTTCGATCGCGGCAAGGTCCTCGGCGCCCTTGATGCGGTCCTCCTCGCCGTCGCGAATGGCGAGGACGGTGCCGGGGGCCGCGGCCAGCACGTCCACCCCGGCCTCCATGACGGCCAGCGAAGGAACGGCGAAATCCGTTCCGTAATGCGCGTCGTCCGTCAGGGGGCCGCACATGTAATCAGCCGCCCCGGAGGACGGGTCAGCGTCGAAGTATCGGGGGATGTAGCAGTCGTCGCCCGGCGTGCAGGCGATGGGCATGTTCAAAACGGGGTCCCTCGCGGCGGCGGGCGCCGCGAGGGTGAGCGTCAGAACCGCCGCAAGGCCGGCGCGGATCACTCGGCGGTCAGAAGCGGTGGCTTCTTGGACCCGAGGCGCCGGGTCTCGGGCGGATCGATCCGAAGATCGATTTCGCCGTCCTTGACGCCGACATGCACCACGCCGCCCTTGGACAGCTTGCCAAAGAGCAATTCCTCGGCCAGCGGCTTCTTGATGTACTCCTGGATCACGCGACCCAGCGGGCGGGCGCCCATCTTGTCGTCGTAGCCCTTGTCGCCCAGCCACTGCGCGGCCGCGGGCGACAGCTCGATGCTGACGTTGCGGTCCAGAAGCTGTGCTTCAAGCTGGAGGACGAATTTCTCGACCACCTGCAGGATGACCTCCTTGGGCAGCGGCGCGAAGCTGATGACCGCGTCCAGACGGTTGCGGAACTCGGGCGTGAACGTCCGCTCGATCGCGGCGGTATCCTCGCCCTCGCGGCGGTCGCGGCCGAAGCCGATGGCCGCCTTGGCCTGTTCCGCGGCGCCCGCGTTCGACGTCATGATCAGGATCACGTTGCGGAAATCCACCGCCCGGCCGTTATGGTCGGTCAGCTTGCCGTGATCCATCACCTGCAGAAGGATGTTGAAGACATCCGGGTGCGCCTTCTCGATCTCGTCGAGCAGGAGCACGCAGTGCGGGTGCTGGTCCACGCCGTCGGTGAGCATGCCACCCTGGTCGAAGCCCACGTAGCCCGGAGGTGCGCCGATCAGGCGCGAGACCGCGTGCTTCTCCATGTATTCCGACATGTCGAAACGCAGCATCTCGACCCCCAGCGAATCCGCCAGCTGCTTGGCCACCTCGGTCTTGCCGACACCGGTGGGGCCGGCAAAGAGGTAGTTGCCGATGGGCTTTTCGGGTTCGCGCAGGCCTGCCCGCGCCAGCTTGATGGCCGAGGAGAGGGCGGTGATCGCCGCGTCCTGTCCGAACACCACGCGCTTCAGCGTGCCTTCGAGGTCTTTCAGAACCTCGGCATCGTCCTTGCTGACGTTCTTCGGCGGGATCCGGGCGATCTTGGCGACCACGGCCTCGATCTCCTTGGTGCCGATGGTCTTGCGTCGCTTCGATTCGGCCACGAGGTGCTGCGCCGCGCCGGCCTCGTCGATGACGTCGATGGCCTTGTCGGGCAGCTTGCGGTCGTTGATGTAGCGCGACGACAGCTCGACAGCCGACTTGATGGCGTCGGCGGTGTATTTGATGTCGTGGTGCTTTTCGAAGTACTCCTTGACCCCTTTCAGGATCTTCACGGCATCCTCGACAGAGGGTTCGGCGACGTCGATCTTCTGGAACCGGCGCGACAGGGCCCGGTCCTTTTCGAAGTGCTGGCGGAACTCCTTGTACGTGGTCGAGCCCATGCAGCGCAGCTTGCCGCCCTGCAGCGCGGGTTTGAGCAGGTTCGAGGCGTCCATCGCGCCGCCCGAGGTGGCGCCGGCGCCGATGACGGTGTGGATCTCGTCGATGAAGAGCACCGCGTCGGGGTGTTCCTCAAGCTCGGTCACCACGGCCTTGAGCCGTTCCTCGAAATCGCCGCGATAGCGGGTCCCGGCAAGCAGGGCCCCCATGTCGAGGCTGAAGATCGTGGCGCCGGACAGGACCTCGGGCACCTCGCCCTTCACGATCTTGCGCGCCAGACCTTCCGCGATGGCCGTCTTGCCTACACCGGGGTCGCCGACCAGCAGGGGGTTGTTCTTGCGCCGACGGCATAGCACCTGCACGCAGCGCTCGACCTCGTGCTCGCGTCCGATCAGGGGATCGACGTCGCCCTTCTTGGCCTTCGTGTTCAGGTCGACGCAGTACTTGCCAAGCGCCGATTCCTTCTGGTCTCCGCCATCCTCGCTCGCCATCTCTTCCTCGAGCTCCGGAGCTCCGGAGACAGGCCGGCTTTCACCGAACGAGGGATTCTTGGCGACCCCGTGAGCGATGAAGTTGACTGCGTCATACCGCGTCATGTCCTGCTCCTGCAGGAAATAGGCGGCATTCGATTCGCGTTCGGCGAACATGGCGACCAGCACGTTGGCGCCGGTCACCTCGGTCCGGCCAGAGCTTTGGACGTGGATCGCGGCACGCTGGATCACCCGCTGGAACGCGGCGGTGGGGACGGCTTCGGAGCCTTCGACCTCGGTGATCAGGGTCGACAGGTCGTCGTCGATGAAATCGACGAGAACGCTGCGAAGCTCTTCCAGGTCTACCGAACAGGCCTGCATGACCTTCGCGGCGTCAGGTTCGTCGACGAGAGCCAGAAGCAGGTGTTCGAGGGTTGCGAGTTCATGCCGGCGGGCGTTGGCCAGCGCCAGCGCGGCGTGGATGGCTTGCTCGAGCGTATTCGAAAATGAAGGCACGCGGCGTGCTCCTTCCTGTCTTTGGGCCGGGATGGGTCGGGGCCCGTCCTGACCGTGGCCTCACAAGGTTAAAGCTTGGTTGTTCCGGGCCATGCTTCAAGAGAAAACTGCCGCGTGCCGCTCACAAATTGCGTGAACGATACGAAAGACCCGGGTGGGGCGCAGGAATGGGCGGGCTAGAAGGCATCCTTGCGCTGCCGGATCTCGGCGAACACGGCGGCGTCGTCGTCTCCTTCCATAGATAGGGCGGCCTTTACCGGGTTTAAGTGGGCGCGCAGGAAGGGATTGGTCTCTTTCTCCTCGGCCAGCGTCGAGGGGACCGTGGGCTTGCCCGCCGCACGCGACGCCTCGATCCCGGCGATCCGGTTCTGCAGCGCAACGTTGTCGGGCTCGATCGTCTGGGCAAACCGCGCGTTGGCCTGGGTGTATTCGTGACCCGAGTAGACCACGGTCCGGTCGGGCAGGGCGGCGATCTTGCACAGGCTGTGCCACATCATCTCGGCCGAGCCCTCGAACAGGCGCCCGCATCCCAGCGCCATCAGGGTGTCGGCGGTGAACACGGCCTCGCCCTGCGGGATCCAATAGGCGATGTGGCCGACGGTATGGCCCGGCACGTCCAGCACGCGGACCTCGTGGTTCATCATCTCGAAGGGCTCGTCCTCGGTCACGGCAAGATCGAGCGGGGGCAACCGGTTGGCGTCCGCCGCCGCGCCGATGGTGCGCAGGTCGGGCTGGTGGGTCTGCAGCTCGGGCAGGCCGGCCACGTGGTCGTCGTGGTGGTGCGTGAACAGAACGTGGTTCAGACGCCAACCCCGATCGTCGAGCACCTTCAGGATCGGCCCGGCCTCGGGCGCGTCGACCAGCGCGGTTTCCCCCGAGGCGGGATCGTGCAGCAGGAAGGCATAGTTGTCGGCGAGACACGGCACTGTGAGAATTTCAAGCGGCATGGCGTTCCGGGCTCCTTGTTCCTATCTTCGCATCAGGACATGCGACATTTCCGGGCCGCGGCAATGCATCTCGACGTGCTGGATCTTCGAACCTTCTACTACCGCACGGCTTTGGGCCGTGCGGCGCAAAAGGCGATCCGGGGCCAGGTGCAGCGGCTGTGGCCCGAGGCCCATAAACAGACGGTGGCGGGATTCGGTTTCGCGGCGCCGCTGTTGCGGCCGTATCTCGCCGAGGCGCGGCGGGTGACGGCGCTGATGCCGGGCCAGCAGGGGGTGATGCCCTGGCCCGCGGGAATGCCCAACGTGTCCGTCCTGTGCGAAGAGACGCTGTGGCCGGTGCAGACGGGGCAGGTGGACCGCCTGATCCTGCTGCACGGGCTGGAAACCTCGGAAAACCAGGCGGCGGTGCTGGACGAATGCTGGCGGGTTCTGGGCCCCGGCGGGCGGGCGCTGTTCATCGTGCCGAACCGCGCGGGCCTGTGGGCGCGGCGCGACCGCACGCCCTTCGGCTTCGGCCGTCCCTATAGCCTGAGCCAGCTCGAGGCGCAGTTGGCGCGGCATGATTTCCGCGCGGAACGCCATGCCGCGGCCCTGTTCCAGCCGCCTTCGGACCAGCGGTTCTGGCTGAAGACCGGGCCGATCTGGGAAAACGCGGGGCGGCGGATTTCGAACCACTATGCCGGCGGCGTGCTGATCGTTGAGGCGGTGAAGCAGGTCCATGCGCCCACGCGTCCCAATCTGCCCGAGGCGGTCAGCAGGCCGCTGCGCGCGCTCGACGGTATCGCCCAGCCCGAGGCGCGCCCGGTCTGAGGCGCAAGTGCCGTGAGCCCACGCCGCGCCGGGTCGGTCCAGAATCGGACCGGAAGACCACCGCAGCAATCACCCATGACGCGAACGCGGGGCAGGGCGGTGCGCGGTCTCGCAGGTTGCCGCGGACGGTCGGTGTGGGGGATCTTGGCGGTCGCGCGACAGGGCGCGGCGGATACGCCACGTATTGTTCCTGCACGACGCATTGACGCATCATGGCGGGGTGTTGGCTGTTGCGGGTAGGGGAGGCCTCTGCTACACCCACGCCGATTTCGATGACATGCTTACCAGCATGATCCAAGCAGAGCCTCCGCTGCCCCGGCTACGGGACGGTGCGGGGCATATAACGATGTCGAAAGGGTGGACGTGTCCGAACCAGCTTCGATTTCAACCGGCATTGCGCAACGCTATGCCACGGCCATCTTCGAACTGGCCAAGGAAGACAACGCGCTCGATGCGGTGGATCGCGACGTCGATGCGCTGGATGCGGCGCTGTCGGAAAGCGCGGACCTGCGCGATCTGATCCACTCGCCGATCTACACCCGTACCGCGCAGGAGGCCGCCATCGGCGCCGTCGCGGTGAAAATGGGTTTGACCGGGATCTTGGTCAACACGCTCAAGTTGATGGCGTCGAAGCGGCGGCTGTTCGTTCTGCCGCAGCTGCTGACCGAACTTCGCGCCATGATCGCCGAGGAAAAGGGCGTCGTCACCGCCGAGGTGACCGCCGCACAGGCGCTGTCGGACGATCAGCGCGCCCGCCTCGCCGAAACGCTCAAGGCCCAGGTCGGCCGCGACATCAAGCTGAACACGACCGTCGATGAGAAGCTCATCGGCGGTCTTATCGTCAAGGTGGGCTCGAGAATGATCGACACGTCGGTCCGCTCGAAGCTCCTTTCCCTCCAGAATGCTATGAAAGAGGTCGGATAATGGGAATCCAGGCAGCCGAAATCTCTGCTATCCTCAAGGAGCAGATCAAGAACTTCGGGGCGGAAGCCGAAGTCTCCGAGGTCGGCCGCGTGCTGTCCGTCGGTGACGGGATCGCCCGCGTCCACGGCCTCGATTCCTGCCAGGCCGGCGAAATGGTCGAATTCCCCGATGGCACCCGGGGCATGGCGCTGAACCTCGAAGCCGACAACGTCGGCGTCGTGATCTTCGGCTCGGACCGTGACATCCGCGAAGGCGACACCGTCAAGCGCACCAACTCGATCGTGGACGTCGGCGTCGGCGAGGGCCTTCTGGGCCGTGTGGTCGACGGTCTCGGCAACGCGATCGACGGCAAGGGTGCGATCGACGCGACCGAACGCCGGGTGGCCGACGTCAAGGCGCCGGGCATCATGCCGCGGAAATCGGTGCACGAGCCCATGGCGACCGGCCTCAAGGCCATCGACGCGATGATCCCGATCGGCCGCGGCCAGCGCGAGCTGATCATCGGCGACCGCCAGACCGGCAAGACCGCCGTCGCGCTCGACACCGTGCTGAACCAGAAGTCGTACAACGACGCCGCCACCGACGAGGGCGACAAGCTGTACTGCATCTACGTCGCCATCGGCCAGAAGCGGTCGACCGTGGCGCAGCTTTACAAGCGTCTCGAAGAGTCGGGCGCGCTGGAATACACCACCGTCGTCGCCGCGACCGCGTCGGACCCCGCGCCGATGCAGTACCTCGCGCCCTACACCGCGACCGCGATGGCCGAGTATTTCCGCGACAACGGCCGCCACGCGCTGATCATCTACGATGACCTGTCCAAGCAGGCTGTGGCGTATCGCCAGATGTCGTTGCTGCTGCGCCGTCCGCCGGGCCGCGAAGCCTACCCGGGCGACGTGTTCTACCTGCACTCCCGCCTGCTGGAACGTTCGGCCAAGCTGAACGAGGAAAACGGCTCGGGCTCGCTGACGGCGCTGCCGATCATCGAAACCCAGGGCGGCGACGTGTCGGCGTTCATCCCGACCAACGTGATCTCGATCACCGACGGCCAGATCTTCCTGGAAACCGACCTGTTCTACCAGGGCGTCCGTCCGGCCGTGAACACCGGTCTGTCGGTGTCGCGGGTTGGCTCTGCCGCGCAGACCAACGCGATGAAGTCGGTCGCCGGCCCGGTGAAGCTGGAACTGGCGCAGTACCGCGAAATGGCGGCCTTCGCGCAGTTCGGGTCGGACCTCGACGCCTCGACCCAGCGCCTGCTTAACCGCGGTGCGCGCCTGACCGAGCTGATGAAGCAGCCGCAGTATGCTCCGCTGACCAACGCGGAAATCGTCTGCGTCATCTTCGCCGGCACCAACGGCTACCTCGACAAGGTCGCGGTGAAGGATGTCAGCCGGTTCGAACGCGGCCTGCTGCAGCACCTGCGGTCCGAGAAGAACCTGCTGGAGTGGATCACCACGGAAGACCCCAAGATCAAGGGCGACGCCGCAGACAAGATCAAGGCGGTTCTGGACGACTTCGCCAAAGACTTCGCCTGAGCCCGGGGATAACTGAATGCCGAGCCTCAAGGACCTCAAGAACCGGATCTCGAGCGTCAAGTCGACGCGCAAGATCACGAAGGCCATGCAGATGGTCGCCGCGGCGAAGTTGCGCCGCGCGCAAGAGGCCGCAGAGAATGCGCGGCCCTACACTGACCGTTTCAACGCGGTCATGGCGCAGCTTGCCGGGTCGGTCGAAGGAAGTTCGACCGCTCCGCGCCTGCTGGCGGGCACCGGCGACGACCAGACCCATCTGATCGTCGTCATGACCGCCGAGCGCGGCCTGTGCGGGGGCTTCAACGCCTCGATCACGCGGCTTGCCCGCTACCGCGTCCAGCAGCTGGTGGGCGAGGGCAAGACCGTCAAGATCCTGACCGTCGGCAAGAAGGGCCGCGATATGCTGCGTCGCGACCACGGCGACAAGTTCGTGGGCCACGTCGACCTTTCCGAGGTCAAGCGCGTCGGCTACTCGAACGCGCAGGAGATCGCGCAGGACATCCTGGGCCGTTTCGATGAGGGCGAATTCGACATCGCCACCATTTATTACGGCCGTTTCGAAAGCGTCATCAGCCAGAAGCCGACCGAACAGCAGATCATTCCTGCCAAGTTCGACGCGGTGGACGAGGGTGAGCAGGCGGCCTCGGCGCAGTACGACTACGAGCCGTCGGAAGAACAGATCCTCGCCGATCTTCTTCCGCGCAGCGTGGCGACCCAGATCTTCGCCGCCCTGCTGGAAAACGGCGCGTCCGAGATGGGCGCGCGGATGAGCGCGATGGACAACGCCACACGCAATGCGGGCGAGATGATCGACAAGTTGACGATCGAATACAACCGCACGCGCCAGGCCGTCATCACCAACGAGCTGATCGAGATCATTTCGGGCGCCGAGGCGCTCTAGGACCGGAGACAACAACATGGCAAACGCAGAAGGACGAGTGACCCAGGTCATCGGCGCCGTGGTGGACGTTCATTTCGACGGCCACCTGCCCCAGATCCTGAACGCCCTCGAAACCGACAACAACGGCAAGCGGCTGGTGCTCGAAGTTGCGCAGCACCTGGGCGAAAGCTCGGTTCGCACGATCGCGATGGACTCGACCGAAGGCCTGGTGCGCGGTCAGTCCGTGACCGACCTCGGCAAACCGATCACCGTGCCTGTGGGCAACGCGACGCTGGGCCGCATCCTGAACGTCATCGGCGAGCCCGTGGACGAAGGCGGCCCTATCGAGGCCGACGAACACCGCGCCATCCACCAGCCCGCGCCCGACTTTTCGGAACAGTCGACCAGTTCCGAGATCCTCGTCACCGGCATCAAGGTCATCGACCTGCTGGCGCCCTATTCCAAGGGCGGCAAGATCGGCCTCTTCGGCGGCGCCGGGGTGGGCAAGACGGTTCTGATCCAGGAACTGATCAACAACATCGCCAAGGTGCACTCGGGCTTCTCCGTGTTCGCCGGCGTGGGCGAGCGGACGCGTGAAGGTAACGACCTTTACCACGAGATGATCGAAGGCAACGTCATCCGCCCCGACAACCTGTCGGAATCGAAGGTGGCGCTGGTCTACGGCCAGATGAACGAACCGCCGGGGGCCCGTGCCCGCGTCGCCCTGACCGGCCTGACCCTGGCCGAGCAGTTCCGCGACCAGTCCGGGACCGACGTTCTGTTCTTCGTCGACAACATCTTCCGCTTCACGCAGGCGGGGTCCGAGGTGTCGGCGCTTCTGGGCCGTATCCCCTCGGCCGTGGGCTACCAGCCGACGCTGGCCACCGACATGGGCCAGATGCAGGAACGCATCACCTCGACCAAGGCCGGCTCGATCACCTCCGTGCAGGCGATCTACGTGCCCGCGGACGACCTGACCGACCCTGCGCCGGCCACGTCCTTCGCCCACCTCGACGCCACGACCACGCTGAACCGGGCGATCTCGGAACTCGGCATCTACCCGGCCGTGGACCCGCTCGACTCGACCAGCCGGATCCTCGATCCGCAGGTCGTGGGCGAAGAGCACTATCAGGTGGCGCGTGACGTGCAGGGGATCCTGCAACGCTACAAGTCGCTGCAGGACATCATCGCCATTCTCGGCATGGATGAACTGTCGGAAGAGGACAAGCTGACCGTGGCCCGCGCCCGGAAGATCCAGCGCTTCCTCAGCCAGCCCTTCGACGTGGCGCAGGTCTTCACCGGCACGCCCGGCATCCAGGTTCCGCTGGAAGACACGATCGCATCGTTCAAGGCCGTGGTTGCCGGCGAATACGATCACCTGCCTGAAAGCGCCTTCTACATGGTTGGCGGCATCGAGGACGTGAAGGCCAAGGCCGAGCGGCTCGCCTCGGAAGCGGCGTAAGGAGGGACCATGGCCGACACGATGCAATTCGATCTGGTCAGCCCCGAGCGGCGGCTCGTGTCGCGTCAGGTGACCGAGGTCCGCATTCCCGGTGCCGACGGCGATCTGACGGCGGGGCCCGGCCACGTGCCGGTCATCACCACGCTGCGTCCCGGCATCCTGCGGATCGACGGCCCCGACGGCGGGGTCGACGAATACGCGGTGACGGGCGGCTTCGCCGAGATCAACGGCGAAAGCGTTTCGGTGCTGGCCGAGCAGTCGCTGCACACCAGCGACGTGACGCAGGAGGTTCTCGAGGGCTACATGGTCGAGGCTGAAAAGGCCCATGCACGTGCCCGCGACGCCGGCGAACATTCGGCGGCGGACGACATCGCCAAGGTGCTGTCGGACATGGTGGCCATGGGCACGCATGTTGGGCTGAACCCGCGTCAGCCGAACCTGTAGCGGCGCACCGGGCCGCGCGACCCAACGGGCGCGTTCCGGAACGCTCGCACATGATAAAGAGGCCCCGGCGCACCTGCCCGGGGCCTTTTTCTATATGATGACGGTCGCAGGGCCGTGGAGGACGTTCAGGGGCAGGAGACGGCCATGCGGCGGTTCGACCAGCAGCAGATCGGGGTGGCGCAGGGGCAGGTCCTGCTGTTCTCGGACTTCAAGCATGACGGCGAGATGTGGACCGGTGCCGGCCCCCGCGAGATTCTGCAGGATGTCCGCTTCGACACTCCGTTCCGGGATCCTCCGGTGGTGCATGTGGCCGTCAGCATGTGGGACACCGATGCCGGCAGCAACCAGCGCGGCGACGTGACCGCCGTCGACGTCACGGCCGAGGGGTATACTCTGCGCTTCGGAACATGGGGCGACACGCGCATCGCCCGACTACGCATTCTCTGGACAGCCATCGGCGCGGCACGCGATCCCGACCTCTGGGATGTGGACTGAGCCTGTGCTGAGCTGAGGGGGCAGGGGGCTCTGCCTGGCGGCTGTTTGCACTGCCCCAGGCCGTTGCTGGACTTCAGGGGCGCGCGTCGGCGCCGGGATAAGCGCAAGGCGCGATGCGCGCGCTCGCCATACAAGAAACCCTTGCATCTCCGCCTGTTACCGCTTTCCTGGGCGCATGGTGAAGCTTGTCCTCCTCCACAAGGCCGACTCGATCTATGATGACGTGCCGGACGACGTCTATGACTTCCCGCGCTCCTACCTGAAGGCCATCGAGGACGCGGTGGGTGACTGGGTCGTCTACTACGAGCCGGTGAAGGCAGGCCCTCGGGGCTATTTCGCGGTGGCTAAGATTGAGCGGGTGATCCCGAAGCCCGGTGCCGAGGGGCGGTTCCTCGCCATGATCGAGCCCGGGACCTTCCTTTCCTTTGACCGGGAAGTGCCGCGGCTGGTGGAGGGACGCCCCATGGAAGCGGCGCTGACCGAGCCGGACGGGACGCCGAAGAAAGGCGGTGCGGTGCAGCGTGCCGTGCGGCGGCTGCCCGAGGCGGATTTCGCCCGCATCGTCAATCTCGGGCTGCCGCAGGAGCTGGAGCAGATCGAGGCGACGCGCTACGACCCGCAACCGGCCGAGCTGGGTGAGGGCGCCGAGGTCTTCGAGCGTCCGGTGCTCGAGCGCCTTACCCGGAGGCCCTACCGCGAGGTCGCGTTCCGCCGGAAGGTGCGGGAGGCGTATGGCTACCGCTGCGCCATGTCGGGGCTGATGCTGCGCAATGGCGGCGGGCGGCCGGAGGTGCAGGCGGCGCATATCCGCCCCGTGGAAAGCCAGGGCAGCGACTCGGTGCGCAACGGTCTCGCCCTCTCCGGCACGCTCCATTGGATGTTCGATCGCGGCCTGATCTCCGTCGCCGACGACTGCGAGACGATCCTCGTCTCTCACAACAAGGTGCCCGGGGACGTCGTGGGGCGTCTGCTGGCGCCCGATGGCAAGCTGGTCAGGCCCGAGGACCCACGGAACGTGCCGCATCCGGAGAACCTGCGCTGGCACCGGGAAAACGTCTTTGGCCGCAGCCTGCCCGAGGGGCCCGCGCCGTGGGCCGGCCAGGGCTGAACATCGGCCCGGACGCGACGCTGCTTCAAAGGGGACGGGGACGAAGTCGCCGAAGCAATTAAGGCGCAGCAATCGGGGCACCCTTGCTTGGACCGGGATGTCGGATCGATCAGGCCGGTGGCGCGCGGCCGGATCGGAGGGGCAGGGAGGGTGCGTGGCGATCTTCTTCGCATGCGCTGAGGTCGCCTTCACAGGCCGTTCCCGGAAAAGAACGTCGGTGAAGCCGGCATCGGCCTCTTCGTGATCGGCGGGTATCTCGGCTCTGGACTCATTGAGTTTCA
>NZ_RQXX01000008.1 GCF_004011175.1 Mesobaculum littorinae
GTTCGAATTTTGCCTTCGCCATGGGCCCTCAAGCGCCTCGTTTTCCAGTGGGGGCCTTGCCCCGGTTCAACATCGCGCGCTCTTTAGCTGCCCCGGCACGGCAGATCAAGCCGTCAGGCGGGTTCGCGCCGCCCCGTCACACCCCCGGGTCGCCCGCCCGGGGGCGCGCCAGTCCGCGCACCGCCATGCAGCCCGCTAACCCGCAGGCCTTCATTCCAGAGAACTGTCTGGGGCCGCCCGTATCGACGGGCGGCCGGGTCGCGGCTCAGCGGCGCTGTGCCATGTAGGCCGCAAGGTTCGCGGCCTCGGCGTCGCGGTCGTAGGGCGTGCGCACCTGCCCGGGCTTGGGCTCGAACCACTCGGGGTGATCCAGCAGCCAGTCATGCACCTGCTTGGCACCCTGCGTGACCAGGTTTTCCAGCTGCTCCTCCTTGCCGCGCGCGATGCCCGAGCCGATGATCGGCGCGGTGTTCTGCAGCCCTTCGAAGGCGGTCACGCGGAACGGCTCTTCGTTCAGCTTCTCCTGCGTGGCGTTGTCGTAAAGCGTGACGTCGAAGATCAGCACGGATTTCGGCGTGTAGATGACCGGGACCCCGGGTTGCGCCAGCACGTAGCCGCCGATGCCGATGCCCAGGTGGTAAAGCCCGTCGCCATCATAGCCGCCGATCCGCTCCTCGATCGCCTCGGACAGCGCGGCGGTCAGCTCTTCGGTGCTGGCGTCGCGCGAAAACGGGCCCTTGCGCACGTCGGGGGCGACCACGATGTTGTGGCCCAGCCGGAAATCGCCAAGCTCGGGCAGCGGTGCATCGGGATCTGGCGTGGCACAGCCGGCGAGCCCCGCGATCAGGACCAGAAGGCAGGCGAAGGGGCGCAGGAACGTCGTCATGGGGGCTCGGTCTCTCTTCGGTAAGCGTCGGGGCTGGGCCACAGCGATAGCGCAGCCTGCCCCGTCGCGCAACGCGGCCCCCCGCGGGCGCGCGGCCGGGCGGGCGGGCGGGCCACCCGCGGCAGGACGGGCTTTCGTGCCCAGCCCCGGGGCCCTAGGATCAGGATGGTGCGGACGGCCTCCGCCCGCGGCAACGGAGTGGCTATGGACTGGCGCGAGGAAGGCACGCTGTTGACCGTGCGGCGCCATGGCGAAAGCGCGGCGATCATCGATGTCTTCACCGCCACCCGCGGGCGGCACGCGGGCGTGGTGCGCGGCGGCGCCGGCCGACGGCTGTCGGCGGTGCTGCAACCCGGCGCGCAGCTCGACCTGACCTGGCGCGGCCGGCTCGAGGATCAGCTGGGCAGCTTCACCGTCGAACCCAAGCAGTCGCGCAGCGCGGGCGTGAGGGGCGACCGGCTGGCGCTGGCCGGGCTGAATGCCCTAACCGCTTTGCTGGCCTTTCTGCTGCCCGAGCGCGAACCCCACCCGCGTCTTTACGCGATGTCGGTGTCGATGTTCGACGCGCTGGAAACCGAACCCGACTGGCCGCTGGCCTACCTGCACTGGGAGCTGGCGCTGCTCGAAGAGCTGGGGTTCGGGCTGGACCTGTCGTCCTGCGCGATCACCGGGTCGCGTGACGATCTGGCCTTCGTCTCGCCCCGGACCGGGCGGGCGGTCGCACGCGATGCGGCGGGCGACTGGGCCGACCGGCTGCTGCCCCTGCCGCTGTGCATGCTGGGCCAGGGCCCGGCGACACTGAGCGAGCTTCTGGCAGGGCTGTCGACCACGGGGCATTTCCTGGAAAACCGCATCGCCCCGGCGATGGGCGACCGCCCCCTGCCCCCGGCGCGGCACCGGCTGATCGAGACCATCGCGCGGCTGCGCTAGGCGCGTCGGGGGCAATCGCAGCCCAGCCACCGGTCCAAGGGTCCGCTTCCGTCCTCAGCAGGCGATGGCCGCTCCAAGGTTCGGCACCTCGCTAGTGGCCGCCCCCTCCAGGAGGGATCGGCAAAGGCTCCCCTTTGCCCTGCCCGTTGCCCTGCGCGTCGCCCTACCCTGCGCCCTGCCCTCCGCAGACGGGGCAATCGGCACGGCTGTGCACCGTGATGACCCGGGTTTCGGCATAAAGCCCGTCATAGATCATCAGCCGCCCGCGCAGCCCCTGGCCCGCGCCGGTGATCTGCTTGACGGCCTCAAGCGCCATGATCGACCCCACCACCCCCGGAAGGGGTCCGGCGACGCCGGCCTCGGCACAGGTGGGGGCGAGCCCCGGCGCGGGAGGTTCGGGAAAGACGCATTGGTAGCAGGGACCGCCCGAGGCGGGATGCCACAGCGACACTTGCCCCTCCCACTGGCTGATCGCGGCACCGATCACCGGCACCCCAAGCCCGGCGGCAACGCGGTTCACCAGGTAGCGGGTCTCGATATCGTCGGTGCCTTCGAGGATCAGGTCGTACTCAGCGAAAAGCCCGGCCGCGATCTCGGGCGTCAGGCGGCGGTGATAGGGGCGCAGCACGGCAAAGGGGTTCAGCGCCCGCATCGCCCGCTCGGCAGAGAAGACCTTGGGCATGCCGATGCGGTCGTCGGCATGGGCGACCTGGCGTTGCAGGTTCGTGGCCTCGACCACGTCATCGTCGATCACCCCGATCGTGCCGACCCCCGCCGCCGCGAGGTGCAGCAGAGCGGGCGACCCCAGCCCGCCGGCCCCGACGACCAGCACCCGCGCCTGCTTGAGCGCGGTCTGCCCCGACCCGCCGATTTCGCGCAGGGCGATGTGGCGGGCATAGCGCGGCAGCTCTCCCTCCCTGAACCGGGCCGGGCCGGCGGCCTCGGTTTCGGGCGCTCCGGCGTCCCGCGCGACGCGGGATTTCAGGACGGCCAGCCCCCTGCGATAGACCCAGACCAGCGCGACCAGCCCGCCCAGCACCAGCCATTCGGCCAGCGACCCGCCCAGCGTCGTCCGCAGCGGGTGGCCCTCGGGCAGGACGGCATGGGCGAAAAGCACGGCGAGGTAGAGCAGCCCGATCATCGTCCAGCGGGTGCGGCGCGGCGTGCCCAGCACGGCGCCCACCCCCCAGAGCACCGCGGCGAGCACAAGCACCGGCGCCATCGTCTAGCCCCGCCCGGTGGAGCCGAAGCCGCCCGTTCCGCGGGCCGTGGTGTCGAGCGTCGCGACCTCGTGCCAGCGGGCGGGCGAGACGGGCGCGATCACGGCCTGCGCGATCCGTTCGCCGTGGACGACGTGGAATGCCGCCTGCCCGAGGTTGATCAGGATCACCCCGAGAGGCCCGCGGTAATCGGCGTCTATGGTGCCGGGCGTGTTCAGCAGCGTCACCCCGTCGCGCAACGCCAGGCCCGAGCGCGGGCGCAGCTGCATCTCGTAGCCGCGGGCCACGGCAACGCGCAGCCCGGTGGGGACAAGCACCCGCGCGCCCGGTTCAAGCACGACACCGTCCCGCTGGTCCTGGGGGAAGTTGGCGCGGATATCCGCCCCGGCCGCGTCGGCCGTCGCCGGTTCGGGCAGGGCGACGGTCGGGTCGGCCCACTCCTCGCGCACCACCTCGACCACCGCGGCGCCTTGTCCCTCGTGCACTGGCATGTCTCCTTGTCGTCTGTTCGGGGCCGGTTTGCGGTCTGTTCGCGCGGGGGCCGCGCTAGCTCAGCGCCTCGGCGATGCGGGCTGCCAGACGGCGCCCGACCTCGTCCTTGGCCATCCTGTCCCACGTCTCGGGCCCCGCCTCGGTGATCAGCGTCACCGCGTTGTCGGCACCACCCATGATCCCCGTGCCCTCGGACACGTCATTGGCGAGGATCCAGTCGCATCCCTTGCGCGCACGCTTGGCCGTGGCCTGCGCCACGACATCCTCGGTCTCGGCCGCGAAGCCCACGACTAGAGCGGGACGCCCGTCGCGCAGGTGGGCAATCTCGGACAGGATGTCGGGATTTTCCACCATGTCGAGCGCGGGGACACCCCCTGAGGTCTTCTTTATCTTGCCGCGCGGCGTCTCGCGCATGCGCCAGTCGGCCACGGCGGCCGCGAAAACGGCGATGTCGGCGGGCAGCGCCGCCTGCACCGCGGCCTGCATCTGGCGCGCGGTCTCGACGCGGATCGCCTCGACGCCCTCGGGTGGGGGCACCGCGGCGGGGCCGGTGACGAAACTGACCCGCGCGCCCAGCGCGACCAGCGCCGCCGCCACGGCCGCCCCCTGCGCGCCGGAAGAGCGGTTGGCAATGTAACGCACAGGATCGAGCGGTTCGTGCGTGGGGCCCGAGGTGACGATGGCGTGGCGTCCGGCGAGCGGCCCGTCGGCCCGCGCCGCCGGCTGGGACAGCTTCCCGCCCGCGTCCGGCACGCCGGACATGGCCACCGCCCCTTGCGATGCCGCACCGGACGCGTCGCCCAGCGCGGCCATCACCGCGTCGACGATGGCCAAGGGCTCGGCCATCCGTCCCGGCCCGTATTCGCCGCAGGCCATGTGCCCTTCGTCGGGGCCCACCGACAGGATACCGTCGCCGGCCAGCGTGTCGCGGTTGCGCCGCGTCGCGGGATGGTCCCACATCCGCACGTTCATCGCGGGCGCCACCAGCACGCGCGTGTCGGTCGCCAGCAAAAGGGTCGAGGCAAGATCGTCGGCATGACCGCCGGCCATCTTCGCCATCAGGTCCGCCGTCGCGGGCGCCACGACGATCAGGTCCGCCACGCGCGACAGCTGGATATGGCCCATCTCGGCTTCGTCGGTCAGGTCCCAGAGGTCGGTATAGACCTTCTGCCCGGCCAGAGCCGAAACCGACAGCGGAGTGACGAACTGGGCGCCTGCGCGCGTCAGCACCGGCGTCACCTGTGCCCCGCGTTCGCGCAGGCGACGGATCAGGTCGAGGGACTTGTAGGCGGCAATCCCGCCCCCGATGATCAGAAGAATGCGCGTGTCGGCAAGCATCGACGGGTCTCCCTGCAACCGCGCGACGGGGCGCGCGCGTGCTGCCCCGGATCTACGGGCCGCAGGGCCCGAACTCAAGCCCGCCCGCAGCGACCACCAGCGCCGGGCCCCTTACGGGCAGCTCTGCGGCCAGCCCTTGAAACGCCACGGGCCCCGCGGTTTCCGCAGGGCCCGGCAAGGCACAGGCATGGTGCGCACAGGTCAGGCGAAAAAGCCCATGACCTCGCCCGATTGCCCCTCGAGGCTCTTGCGCATCTTTCCGAAAGCGGCGGCTTCCAGCTGGCGCACCCGTTCCTTGGACAGACCCAGCTCGTTGCCGAGCGATTCCAGCGTCCGCGGGTCGTCGCGCAGCTTGCGTTCGCGCACGATGAAGCGTTCGCGGTCGTTCAGCTCGGACATGGCGGAGACCAGCCAGTTGCGCAGCGTGCCGATGTCCTTGTCGCGCGCCACGGTGTCCGAGGCCTGGTCGCCGCCATCCTCAAGCGCATCTATCCATTCGCGGCCCTCATCCTCAGCCGACTGGGTGGCGTTGAGCGAATAGTCCGATCCGGCAAGCCGACCCTCCATCATCTCGACGTCGTGCAGGGGCACGCCGACCTCGCGCGCGATCATGTGGCGCAGCTGGTGGCGGTCGAGGCTTTCGCCCCGCGACTGCGCCTCGCGCTCAAGCCGGGCCTGCACGCGGCGCATGTTGAAGAACAGCGATTTCTGGGAGGAGGTCGAGCCGGTGCGCACCATCGACCAGTTGCGCATCACGTAGTCCTGGATCGAGGCCTTGATCCACCAAACCGCGTAGGTCGAAAACCGCACGCCGCGATCGGGGTCGAACTTGTCCGCGGCCTTCATCAGCCCCAGCCCTGCCTCCTGAACCAGATCATTCATCGGAGCGCCGTAGCGGCGGAACTTGGCCGCCATCGAAATCGCCAGGCGCATGTAGGCGGTCACCAACCGGTGCAGCGCCCGTTCGTCCCGTTGATCGCGCCAGGCGTAGGCCAGCTGCAATTCGGTGTCGGCATCCAGAAGCTCGGCCTGCATGGCGCGCCGCGAAAGTGAATATTCTGAAAATCCGTCAAGTGCCATCGCCTGTTCCCCAACCTTAGCCCGCGACGCAAGGCTTACGCCTCCTCTGCGAACTTGATACGAAGCGCCAACGCCGTTGGCCGAAGGAAAGTTTCCGCAGAATGTTGCCAAGTCTCAGTTTTGCCCTAGGCGGCGCGGGATCGGGCAAGTCCGCCTATGCCGAGGCGCTGGCCGAGGCCGCGGCGCCGAACCGCCTCTATATCGCCAGTGCCGAGGCCGGCGACCGCGAGATGCAGGCCAAGATCGCCGCCCACCGGGCCCGGCGCGGCGCGGGCTGGCGCACGGTCGAAACCCCGCGCGATCCCGGCCCGGCCCTGCGGGGGATGGCCGGTGACGAGGTGGCGCTGTTCGACTGTCTCACCATGTGGCTGGCCAACCACCTTTTCGCGGAAAGCGACCTGGACCTGGCCGAGGCAGAGCTGTTTTCGGCCCTCGCCGCGGCCCCGGGCCGGGTCATCGTGGTCTCGAACGAAGTCGGCTTCAGCATCGTTCCCGACAATGCGCTGGCCCGGCGGTTCCAGCGCGAACAGGCCCGCCTGAACCGTGAAATCGCCGCCCGCGCGGGGCTGGTCGCGGGGGTCATGGCGGGGCTTCCCTTCGCGCTCAAGGGGACGCTACCGGAGCTGCCGTCGTGACCTGCGCCCGGCTGTGGTGGGTGCGGCACGGACCGACCCACGCGCGCAGCATGTGCGGATGGACGGACCTGCCCGCCGACCTCTCGGACACCGCGGCGTTGGACCGGCTGGCCGCGGCGCTGCCGGCGGGCGCACCGGTGATCTCGTCCGACCTGTTGCGCGCGCGCCAGACCGCCGCGGCGCTGGCGCGCGGCCGGCCGCGCCTGCCCGACGACCCCGCCCTGCGCGAGATGCATTTCGGCGCGTGGGAGGGGCGCACCCATGCAGATGTCGAGGCCGAGAACCCGACGCTCATCCGCCGGTTCTGGGAGACGCCCGGCCCCGTCGCACCTCCGGACGGGGAAAGCTGGGACAGGCTCGCCGCCCGGGTCGACGCCGCCGCCGACCGGCTGGCCGCGGAGGCCGCGCACCGTGGCGGCGACGTGATCGTCGTGGCGCATTTCGGCCCGATCCTCAGCCAGATCGCCCGCGCCCGCGCCATCCCCCCGCAAGAGGCCTTTGCCCAGCCCGTCCGCCACCTGTCGCTGACGCGTCTGCGCCGCGACGACCGGTGGTCAGAAGAGTGCGCCGATCAGGTGATCTGAGAGGCCTCCCGCGGCCGACCCGGTGCAAGGCCGCGACCGGGCGAAGCGGATTAAAGCGGGATGCCCCCTTGCGCCTGACCTTCCGCGCCACCCCGGCCCTCGCCGATCCGGCCCCGGCGGATCCGCCCCTGACGGGCAATTCATCACGATCCGCGCAGGCCCCGTCACGCGATGTCATTGGCGCACCGCGCGGGCCTCGTGGCAAAGACGAAGAGCCCTCATCGGAGTCTGGCCCGTGACCTACGACCTCTTCATCGCCGACCGTCTCTATTCCAGCTGGTCGCTGCGCGGCTGGTTGATCTTCGACAGCTTCGGCCTTCCGGTCACGACCCATGTGGCGGGGCTTTATTCCGGCAGCTTCGCGCAGGACCTCGCGCCCGTCGCCCCGGCGCGCACCGTGCCCGCGATGCGCACGCCCGAGGGCCTTGTCGTGGGCGACAGCCTCGCCATCGCCGAGACGCTGGCCGAGCGCCATCCCGACATCCCGCTCTGGCCCGCCGACCCGGCCGACCGGGCCCGCGCGCGATGGCTGGTGGCCGAGATGCATTCGGGCTTTTCGGCCCTGCGGCGCGACTGCCCGATGCGGCTGGGCTACGCGGTCCGGGACTTCGCCCCCACGCAGGCCGTCCGCGACGACGTCGCGCGCATCGAGGCGCTCTGGGCCTTCGCCACCGAGACGCGTGGCACCGAGGGGCCGTGGCTTTTCGGTGCCTGGTCGCTGGCCGACATCTTCTATGCACCGGTCGCGACCCGGATCGCGACCTATGGCCTGCCCGTCGGCCCGGCCGCGGCGGCCTATGTCGCGGCCCACCTCGCCCATCCCGCGCTGCGCCGCTGGCGCGGGATGGGACTGGCGGCCGAAGGGCCCGAACCACCGGCCTACCGGCTGGATCTGCCCCGGGCGCCCTGGCCCGGCCCCGCGCCGCTGCCCGCCGAGGCCGTCATCGACGGAACCGCCGAGAACAGCAGCTGCCCCTATTCCGGCCGCCCTGTCACCCATTTCCTGCGGTTCGACACCCGCGTCTGGGGCTTTTGCAACGCGTTTTGCCGCGACAAGACCGCGGCCGACCCCGCCGCCTGGCCGGCCTTCCTGGAAATGGTCGACACGGAAGCACGACGTTAACCCTTTGCTAACCCTGCCGCGCCGAGACTGCCTCTCAGGCGGGGCGGGCCCCGACACCGCGCGGGGGCGACGATCATGGCGACACGAACCTATACCGTGGCCTTCGAGGGGATCGAGGCGCGGCTGGTCGAGGTTCAGTGCGCGATCTCGCCCGGCCTGCCGGCCTTTACCGTCGTTGGTCTGCCCGACAAGGCCGTCAGCGAGGCGAAAGAGAGGGTGCGCTCGGCCCTGGGCGCCCTGTCGATCGCGCTGCCGTCGAAGCGTATCACCGTGAACCTGTCGCCTGCCGACATTCCCAAGGCGGGATCGCATTTCGACCTGCCAATCGCGCTTGCCCTACTTTCGGCCATCGGCATCCTGCCCCCCGACGTGGCCGAGGGGATCGTGTCGCTAGGCGAGCTGTCGCTCGACGGCACGCTGGTGGCGGCAGCGGGGGCCCTGCCCGCCGCGATGACGGCGGCGGCCGAATCCCGCACCCTGATCTGCCCCGCCGCAAGCGGCCCCGAAGCGGCGTGGGTCACTGCCGCCGAGGTCCTGGCCCCGACCCACCTGTCCGAGGCGATCCGTCACTATACCGGCCAGTCCCGGCTGCCCCCCGCCGAGCCGGGCGAGGTGGCCGACCTGCCGGTCGTCCGCGACCTCTGCGAGGTCAAGGGGCAGGAACGGGCCCGCCGTGCGCTGGAGATCGCGGCGGCGGGGCGGCATCACATGTTGATGGTGGGGCCGCCGGGCGCGGGCAAATCGACGCTGGCCAAGTGCCTGCCCGGCCTGTTGCCGCCGCTGTCGCCGGAGGAGGCTCTGGAGACATCGATGATCCTGTCGCTTTCGGGCATGATCAAGGGTGGCGGGCTGTCCCGGACCCGCCCGTTCCAGGAGCCCCACCACACCGCCTCGTCCCCCGCGATCATCGGTGGCGGGCGCAGCGCCGCGCCCGGTCAGGTCAGCCTTGCCCATAACGGGGTGCTGTTCCTCGACGAACTGCCCGAGTTCGCACGCGATGTCCTGGACGCGCTGCGGCAGCCGCTGGAAAGCGGCGAGGTCATGGTCGCCCGGGCCAATGCCCATGTCCGCTATCCCTGCCGGGTGCTGCTGGTGGCCGCCGCCAACCCCTGCCGCTGCGGCCATCTTGCCGAGCCCGAGCGCGCCTGCGCCCGCGCACCCGAATGCGGCGAGGATTACATGGGCCGGATCTCGGGGCCCCTGATCGACAGGTTCGACCTGCGGATCGACGTCCCGCCCGCGCCCGTCCCCCCGCCGCCCGACTCGCACGGGGCCGAAACCTCGGCGACCGTGGCCGCCCGTGTCGGCGCCGCGCGCCGGATTCAGGCCGACCGCTATGCCGGTCTGCCGGGCGTGCGCGTCAATGCCGACGCCACGGGGGACCTTCTTGGCCGTGTCGCGGCCCCCGACGACACGGGCCTTGCCCTTTTGACCCGCGCGGCCGAACGGTTCGGCCTGACCGCCCGCGGCTATCACAAGGTGCTGCGCGTCGCCCGCACCATCGCCGATCTGGAAGGGTCCGACCGCGTCGGGACCGGACACCTTGCCGAGGCACTGAGCTACCGCTTTCCCTCCGCCCGTGTCGTGAAACCCTTGGCCGCCCCCGCGATCGCCGCGGACTAGCCCGGTGGCCACCGGGGCTGCGGCGCTTTGGCCTGCTGGCCCTTAAAAACGGAGACCTGTCGATAAAGGTCGTCAACTTGGCGAAGCATGGGCTGCGCACGGCTCCGGGCGCGCTGTTGATCGCGCTGCCATCGCGGGCATCACCCTCTGCCTGTCGCCTGCCGACATCCCCGGGACGGGATCGCATGTCGATTCGGGCACCGCTTACGTAGCTTCGGCGCCCCGGCGGGCCGCGGTCCTGTCAGCGGATCACGAGACACCCGAACATGCGCAACGCCCGCCGGCAGGGCCGGCGGGCGTTGCGCAGTGCGTGAAGCGAGAGGTGTGCCGCCCGTCATGTCATCCGGGGCCTGTCCCCGCCCCGTCAGGCGGCGGAGCGGGTTCCGCCGAGATTGCCACAGAATTCGGCCAGCACGTCCGCGTAGTCGGGATCTTCCGAGGCCAGCGTCAGCGTCGCGGCAAGCATGCCCTGCTTCGAGCCGCAGTCGAAGCGGCGTCCGCTGAAGGAGAACCCGACAAGCCCCACACGCTCGATCCCAGCGGCAATGGCGTCGGTCAACTGGATCTCGCCGCCTGCGCCGGGCTCCTGCACCGCGAGGTCGTCGAAGATCGAGCCGTCAAGCACGTAGCGCCCGACCACCGCCTTGGTCGAAGGCGCCTCTTCGGGCTTGGGCTTTTCGACCATGCCCTTGGCAAAGGTCAGCGGACCGTCGGTATGCGTGGCGTCGAGCACGCCGTAGGACGAAACGCGCTCCTGATCGACATCCATGGCGGCGACCATGTGCCCGGCCTTGGTCTTGGCATAGGCCTGCGCCATCTGGGTCAGGCACCCGGGCTCGCCTAGCATCAGATCGTCGGGCAGAATAACGGCCACCGCGCCCGGCAAAACCTCGTCCCGCGCGCAGAGCACCGCGTGGCCCAGACCCAGCGGTTCTTCCTGCATGACGAACACGATTTCCTGCTCGCCCTCGTGGATCGCGGCGCGGTGCAGGTCTTCGGCAATGTCGCCCTTTCCCCGCTCGTTCAGGGTCGAGTGCAGTTCGGCATCGTGGCGGATGTGCCGCTCGATCGCGGATTTCGAGGGATGGTTGACGAAGATCAGCTTTTCGATCCCGGCTTCGCGGGCTTCGTCGATGGCATACTGGATCAGGGGGGTATCGATGACCGGCAGCAGCTCTTTCGGCGTCGCCTTCGTTGCTGGAAGGAATCGAGTCCCCAATCCCGCCACTGGGAAGATCGCGGTCTTGATGGCCGATTTCGTCATGCTAATTCGCTCCGTAAATTGTCTAGGTCGATATCGCGACGGGCGGACCACGCGATCGGGCCCGGGCGCCAACGTCGCAACCGCCGGGGTAGTTCCACGCGCAGCGGGTGACCCGGCGGCGCCCTCGGCGATCTACCCAATCATTGGTCAAAACACTCTTTAAACAACGCGGACAGCTTGCCTGACACGCCTGCGGATGACCAGCCCCGCCAGGGATGCCCGGCGATCCCTCGCCGGCCCTGCGAGGGCACCGCGAAAGGATCGCCCGCCGCCTCCGGCAGGATTGCCCCGGGACAGCACCCCGCCCGCTTCGCGCGACATGCCCTTTTGCGCAGTGGCGCCCCCTGCGGCACCCGCCGGGCGGGGGATTTGCTGCTTGAAGCTTCCGGCTGTCCGCCTACCCTAGGAGCAAAGCCGCCCCACGGACCGACCGGCCGGACAGGGCGACATGGCGGGGCCCCCGAACCGGCAGGATCTGCAAGATGCAGGCACTGCCCGACAGGGGCCTCGTCGTGCGGCGCGGCAGAACAGACCGCGGCACCTGGCCTTCTTGCCCGTGCCCGCGGACACGAACAGGAAGGACGCACCACTCCATGACGATGCAGAGCCTCTCGGCCAACCAGACCTCTGCCCACAGCCACCCCTACGACCGTATCGCGGTGATCGGCTCGGGCTCCTGGGGGACGGCGCTGGCCAGCGTCGCCCGCCGCGCCGGGCGCAACGTGATCGTCTGGGGGCGCGACGCCGACACTGTCGCGGACATCGCGCAGAACCGCCGCAACACCAAGTACCTGGGCGATACCGAACTTCCCGAGGGGATCGAGGCCACGACCGACATGGCCCATGCCTTGCAGGGCGCGCAGGCCGTGATGGTGGTGACGCCGTCGAAGACCCTGCGCGAGGTCTGCTCGCAGATGCGCCCCCATCTGAACAAGGGCGTTCCGGTGGCACTTTGCGCCAAGGGGATCGAGGCACATACCGGGCTTCTCTTGAACGAAGTCGCGTCCGAGGAGCTGCCCGGCCACCCCGTCGGCGCCATCTCGGGCCCCACCTTCGCCCGGGAAACGGTGTTGGCGCACCCCACCGCGGCGACCGTGGCGTTTCCCTTCCGCTACGCCGACCGGCTGGACCCGCTTGACAGCCCCGCGGTGCGCTTCGCGATCTCGCTGTCGTCGGAAAGCTTCCGGCCCTACATCTCGGACGACATCGTCGGCGTCGAGATCGGAGGTGCGGTCAAGAACGTCATCGCCATCGCCTGCGGGATGATGTCGGGCGCGGGCTTTGCCGAAAACACCCGCGCCGCGCTGATCACCCGCGGCATGGACGAGATGAAGACGCTGGCCGAGGTGCTGGGCGGTCGCCGCGAAACGGTGACCGGCCTTTCCGGCGCCGGCGACCTGACGCTGACCTGTTCCTCCGAAACGTCGCGCAACATGTCTCTGGGCATGCAGCTGGGCCGCGGCCTGTCGCGCGAGGAGTGCTTCGGCGGCGAGGATGTCGTCGTCGAGGGCGAGGTCAACGCGATCTCGGTCATCGACCTTGCGCGCCGCATCGGCGTCGTGCTGCCGATCTGCGACGCGGTGCACGCCGTGCTGCACCGCAAGGCCGACCTGCAGGACACCTTCCGCGACCTCTGGTCCCGCCCGATCGAATCCGAGCCCAAGGCGCTCGAAATCTCGCTCAACCATCCCTTCGCGGATGGCCGATCCGTTCCGAATCAAGGAGTCTACTGATGCGTCCCGACAGCTTTGCCGAATTGCCCGACATGGGCGGGCGGCACTTCGTCCTCGCCACCGACCTCGACGGAACCTTTCTCGGCGGGACCGAGGAGGCGCGCAAATCGCTTTATGACTGGATCGAGGCGAACCGCGAGACGGTTGGGCTGGTCTTCGTCACCGGCCGCGATCCGAAGTTCATCGCCGAGCTCTGCGAAAGCGGCGTGCCCTGGCCGGAATACGTGGTGGGCGATGTCGGCACCACCATCGCGCAGGTCGGCCCCGGTGGCCGGATCGAGCCCATCGAGACGCTGGAGCAGCAGATCTCCGAGGCATGGGCCGACAGCGGCGACCGGGTGCGCAAGGCGCTGGACGGGGTCTCGGGGCTGACGCTGCAGCCGACCGATTTCCGCTATCGCGTCAGCTACGACCTCTCGCCCGACACCTTCGACAAGGCCGCCATCGGCATCGTCGACGATCTGGGGCTCGACCACCTGATTTCCGACAACAAGTATTTCGACGTCCTGCCCAAGGGCGTCAGCAAGGGCCCGTCGATCAAGCGGTTGACCGCCCATCTGGGCATCTCGCCCGACCGGGTTCTGTGCGCCGGCGACACGCTGAACGACCTGTCGATGCTGGAATGCGGCCTGCCGGCCGTCGCGGTGGGCGGATCGGAACAGGCGCTGCTAGACCGGGTGTCGCCCCTGCCCCATGTTCATGCCGCCGAGGCGATCGGCGCGGCCGGGATCGCCGAGGCGATCCGCGAGCTCAATCTGCACGAGATGCCCTGAAGGAGGTTCGCTCATGCCCAGTGATCTGGTCATTGTCTATCACCGCCAGCCCTACGAAGAGGTCGAGGTCGACGGAAAGATCGAGTTCCGCGAGAACAAGAGCCCCAACGGCATCGTCCCCACGCTGAAGGGCTTTTTCGGCCGCGTGCCGAAGGGCGCCTGGGTCGCGTGGAAACTGGCCGAAGACCCCTCGAATCCCGATTTCAAGCGGGTGGTCGAGATCGAGGACAGCTACGGGAAATACTCGGTTTCGCGGCTGCCGCTGACCGAGCAACAGGTCAAGAGCTTCTACCACGTCACCTCGAAAGAGGCGTTCTGGCCGATCCTGCATTCCTTCAAGGAAAAGTATAACTACGACCCCGTGGACTGGCCGACCTTCCGCGAGGTGAACTGGGCCTTCGCCGAGGCCGCCGCCGCCGAGGCGTCGAAGGGGGCGGTGGTCTGGGTGCACGACTACAACCTGTGGCTGGTGCCCGGCTACCTGCGCCAGCTGCGCCCCGACGTGCGGATCAGCTTCTTCCACCACACGCCCTTCCCCGCCGCGGACATGTTCAACGTGCTGCCCTGGCGCAAGGAGATCGTCGAGAGCCTGCTCTCCTGCGACGTCGTGGGGTTCCACATCCCGCGCTACGCCGCGAACTTCGTCGGCGTGGCCGACAGCCTGTTCGAGATCGAGGTGCCGCGCCGCGAACCCGTAAACCCCGATTTCATCGTCGAAGGTACAGCCTTGTCCGAGCGTCGCGTCGCAAGGTCGATCAGCTACAAGGGCCGCAAGGTCGAGATCACCGCCTCGCCGGTGGGGGTCGACGTGGACTACATCGAAAGCCTCGCCCAGAAGCCGGAAACCAAGGATGCCGCGCAGCAGATCCGCGATGAGCTGGGCGATCGCAAGATGATCCTGTCGGTCGGGCGAACCGACTACACCAAGGGCGGCGCAGACCAGCTGATGAGCTTCGAGCGTCTGCTGGAAGAGAACGAACACCTGCACGGCAAGATGCGTCTGATGCACGTCTCGGTCTCGGCCAACCGCAACATGACGGTCTACGAAGAGATCCAGAACGAGATCGAGCAGGTCGCCGGCCGCATCAACGGCCGTTTCGGCACCTTCGAATGGACGCCGATCACGTTGGTCTCGCGCGCCATCCCCTTCGACGAGCTTGTCAGCTACTACTGCGCCGCCGACGTGGCCTGGATCACGCCCTTGGCCGACGGGATGAACCTGGTCGCCAAGGAATTCGCCGCCTGCCGCATCGACGGCGACGGCGTGCTGGTGCTGTCGGAATTCGCGGGCGCGGCGATCGAGATGGGGTCGGCCATCCTCGCCAACCCGTTCTCGTACCGCTCGATGGACCGCGCGATCCTTCAGGCGCTCGACATGCCGGAAGACGAGCGGCGCGGCCGGATGGAGCGGATGCGCGAGACGATCAAGCGCTACGACATCCGCGCCTGGGCCGAGGATCAGATGGCCGGGTTTGCCGGCGCGGGCGGTCCGCTGGACGATTCCGACGCCGCCTGACCTACGGCGACCCCGACACGAAAAAGGCCCCGTCGCGTATGCGGCGGGGCCTTTTTTCCTGTCGTGTCCATCCCCACGCCCGGGGCGCGCGGGGGGGGGCCGCTCAGTTGCCTACATTGCCCGCCGCGGTCACAAGACCGAACCCGGTCCCAATGAGCCCCAGCGCGACGCGCAGCGAGGTCACCGGGCTTTCCGTCGCCACGATCACGTCGCCGGGCATGATCTCAAGGTTCTTCGCCGCGAACAGGCCGTCGGCGTTGGTCAGGTCGATGGCGAAGATCACCCGCTCTTCCCGCGGCCCCTGGTATCCGGCGGTCAGCGCCGTGCGCGGGTATTCCCGCAGGATCAGGATGCCCTCGGGGTCGGCGCGCGATGCGACAAGGCCGCCCGCCATCGACATCGCCTCAAGCGCGGTGACATGGTCGCGGGGGAAATCGATGGTCTTCTGCGTGCCCGAGGCGCCGAGGGTCAGAAAGAACCTCTCATCCTCTTCGACGATGATCTTGTCCCCCCCCGTCAGGACCGCGTCGGCCTGCGGATTGTCGAAAAGCGTATCGGCCGAAATGGCGTAAAGCGTGCTGCCGCGCTGCAGCTTGACCCGCGGGTTGCGCAGCGTCGGGGGGATCCCTCCGGCGCGGCTGATCAGGCTCAGAACCGACGAATTGCGATTCTGCAGCGGGTAGCTGCCCGGCTGCGAGACGCCGCTGACCAGGTCGACCGAGCTTTGCTCGCCCGCGACCAGCACGGCCTGGACCTGCGCCGAGGGCGCGATCGAAGACAGGCGGTTCTGGATCGACAGCCGCGCCCGCTCGGGGCTTAGCCCGGCCACCCGCACGTCGCCCACATAGGGGACGAAGACCGAGCCGCCCGGCGACACGACGAGCGGTCCCAGTTCCACCTGCGACGTGGCCGGCGACACCAGAAGCGAATTATCCTCGCTGTCCCAGATCCGCACTTCCAGCCGGTCGCCCGTCGCGATGATCTGGCCCGTCGATCCGGCCGTCGCCGCGGGCCAGCCGCTGTAGCGCTCTGCCCCCAGGTCGGGCCAGGCCTCGACCGCCGGGATCAGGGCGCGCGTCACCGGGTAGAAGGCGATGCCGGACCCGGGCTCTGTCACCTCGCCCACGATATCGGATTCGGTCGGGCCGCCGCGCGGCAGATCTCCGCACCCGGCCGTGAACAACGCGATGCCGGCCGCCGAGAGAAGTCCGCCAAATCTCATGCAATCGTCCCAATCTATATCCCCGGCCCGCCGTCTGGCTATGGCCCGCGCGCACGTTACTATGGCAGAAGGCGAAGGCAAACAACGCCGACCCATGATCGGCGGAAAACAGGACAATTTTCTATGACGACACCCGTCCTGCTGGGCGCGACCGGCACCGTGGCCCGGCTGGTCCGGCATAGCTGGCCCGCGGCGGCGCCCGCGCCGGTCTGCCTGGCGCGGCGCGCGGCCCCGGGCATCGACGCGATCTGGGACATGGAGGGCGCTCCGCCCCCGCGGATGGCCGACAGCCCCAGCGCGGTCATCGACCTGTCCGGCGTCGTCCCCGGGCCCGGCGCGCAGCTTGAGCGGAACGCCGACCTGGCCCTCGCGGCCCTTGCCGCCGCGCGCAGCTGGGGCGCGGGGCGGCTTTTCTGGGCGTCGTCCTCATCGATCTACGGCGCAACCTCGGGGCCCGTGGACGAAGACACGCCGCCCTCCCCCCTTGTTCCCTACGGCGCGGCCAAGGCCCGGGCCGAGGCCGCCCTGATCCGGGCCGCGGCCGCCCCCGGCGCCCCGCGGCTGACGATCCTGCGGCTGGGCAATGTCGCCTTTGCCGGGCAGCCCTTCTATGCCGCGCGGCAGGGGCGCGTGACGCTCGACCGGTTCGCGGATGGCAGCTATCCCCGCCGCAGCTATATCGGCCCCCGGGGGCTGGCCGCTGTCCTCTCCGGCCTCCTGCAGCTCGACCAGGCGGGCGCGGCCCTGCCCGGCATCCTGAACGTGGCGGCGGCGCGGCCCACCGGCATGGACGCGGTGCTGGATGCGCTGGGGGCCGACTGGGGGCCCCGCCCCGCCCCGGCCGACGCGGTGTCCGAGCTCTGGCTCGATACCACGCGGCTTGAAAGCTGCCTGCCCGGCCGCGCGGGGTCGGGCGATGCGACAGACCTCGTGGCCGAGGGCGACGCCCTGCCTGACGCGGGACGCGACGCATGACGCCGGCCAAGCGGATGCTCGACCTCGCGCTGGCGCTGGTCCTTTCGATCGTGCTCGCCCCCGTGCTGGTGGCGCTGATCGCGGTGCTCTGGGCCACCTCGGGGCGGCCGATCTTCTACGCGGCCGAACGGATGCGGGCCCCGGATCGGCCGTTCCGGCTGTGGAAGCTGCGCACGATGACGGTTGTCGACACCGATTCAGGCGTCTCGGGCGGGGACAAGGCCAGCCGGATCACCCCGGCCGGGCGCCTGCTGCGCAAGACCCGTGCCGACGAGATTCCGCAGCTGTGGAACGTTCTGAAGGGCGACATGAGCTTCGTGGGACCGCGCCCGCCCCTGCGCAGCTATGTCGAGCGTCGGCCGGACCTCTACGCCCGGGTCCTGCGCTCCCGGCCGGGGATCACCGGCCTCGCGACGCTGCGGTATCACCGGCACGAAGAGCGGCTGCTGGCGCGCTGTCGCGACGCGGCCGAGACGGATCGCGTCTACCTGCGCCGCTGCGTGCCGCAGAAGGCGCGGCTGGACCTGATCTATCAGGAGAACCGGACGCTGTGCTTCGACCTTGCCCTGATGTGGCAGACCGCGGCGGGGGTACTGCGCCGGCGCTAGCCCGGCGCAGCGCACCCGCGGCGCGGCGCCGGGTCAGTCGTGCACCCGTTCCAGGACCAGGGAGCCGACCTCCGGGCCGACCCACTGCAACGACTGCCGGATCGTGCCGTCGGCTTCGATCCAGTAGAGGTTTTCAAAGCTGGCCAGATCCGAGCTGCAGGCCTCGGTGATCTTGCGCGACGGGTAGTCGCGGCCCGCAACCTCGATGCTGTCGGCGCCCGTGTCGGTGATGGTGCAGGTGAAGCGCGCGCGCCGGATCACCTCGTCCCCGTTCAGGTAGTAGTGATCGCGCAGCGCCGTGCCCCGGGTGCGGCGCACGTCGGGCGGCTGGGCCGAGGTGATGTCCTCGCCGAACCCCTTGGTCCCGACCAGCACGTCGCGGTCGAGCAGCAGCTGCGTCCCATCCACCGACTCGTAGGTCGTCACCGTCCCGTTGCGGCCCACGGGCATGATCAGCGCCGCATCGTCGTTCTTGCGTCGGGTCAGGACGACAACCTCGCCCAGGTCGCGGATCGCCTGATCGGACAGGGTGACCCGAGATGGCGCGCGGTTGCCCAGCTGGGACACGATGCCCGTCGTCACATTGCGCAACGTGCTCTGCCCGGACTCCGAGCCGCAGGCCGCAACGCCCAGTGCCGTGGCGAGCAACGCCGCCATACGCATGGTCTTTCCGGTCATCGCAGCACCCGCCCCCATTGTCCTTCAAGTTCGGATTCGTGGTAGGTGCGCGCCCGGCCGTAAAGCCGCCCCGGCACCGACAGGCGGGCCCCGCCGTCGCGGGTGACCGGCCGGATCACCGTGCTGGCCGCCCGGCGCGTCGGTTCGCCCGTGAACCACGAGGTCGGGATCCGCAGGCGGATGCCCTTGTCGAACGACCCTTCGCCGAAATCCTCGGCCGACACGTCGGTCACGGTCGCAAAGGCACCGACGGACCAGCCGTTCTCGAATTCGCGATCGAAGCCGAAGGTCGCACCATAGTCGCCCGCCAGGTAGCGCCCCACATCAACCTGAGCGTGATATCCGCCGCCGATGTCGTAGTAGGCCGACAGGTGGCCGGTCACGACGTCGTAGTCCTGGAATCCGAACTGCACGTCGTAGTCGCGCTGCTTGGCATAGTTCAGCTCGGCCCCGAGGGCGAGCTGGCTGTCGACCGGCTTCCACAGGATTTCGCCCGAGACGCCGCCGAACATGCGTTCGAGGTAGCCGCCCGTGACCCGGCCATAGAAATTGGTGGCCGGGCGGAAGTAGTAGGTGGCCGTCAGGCTATCGAGCGACGGGTCGCCCTCGCGGTCGTATAGCGGGAAGTTCGACCGCACCGGCGGCAGCACCGAGGTGTCGATCCGCTTGTTCTCGTCGAGGTTCCCGATCAGCCGCTTCGAGATAGAGCCGGCAAAGACCAGCCCCGGCGCGGCCTCGTAGGACGCGCTCAGCCGGGCGCCCAGATCGGCACGAATGGGCGAATCCGGATCGAAATAGCTGTTGCGGATGTAGGGGCCGAGGTTCCATTTGAACCGCGGCACGACCTCGGCGTTGCGCACGGACCCCGCGGGCTGCGGCACGGCTTCGCCGATGCCCGCCACGGCGGCAAGCTTGTCGGCGCCGTCGGGCGCGGTCTCGTAGGTTTCAAGGTCCGAGCGGCGCAGCGTGACGGTCGACACCGGCATGCCGTCGACCGAGGGCGTGATGCGGAAGGTCTCGACCGAGGCCGGCAGGACCCGGGACATCGCCCGGGCCGCGCGGCCGATGGCCTGCGCCTCGGCATCGAAGCGCGGGTTGCGCACCCGCACGGTCGCGGTGCCCGCGTCCACGGCCAGCGATTCCAGATCCAGCCCCTGTTCGTCGAAATCGGCGGCCAGGCGCTGGGTCAGCGTGGCCGCGACCCCCGGCGTCTGCGTCCAGTCCGTGGCATAGGCGGCAGGGTCGCTGCCGCGCGCCGGGCGCGGCTGGACCGGCAGCGGCCCCGGCGCGTAGGAGCCCGTCATCGGCGGCTCGTAGGGATTGGCGACGAAGTTGACCTTCAGCCCGATCTCCGAGCCGTACATGTAATAGGCGCCAAGGCTGGCGTTCTTGTTGAGCCGGTAATCGACGCCGAAGTTCAGCGGCGACGCGCGGTCGATGATCGCGTCCGAGACCGAGCCCCGCTCGCCCGCCTCAAGCTCGTAAGCGTCCGAGGAATACTCGGCCAGCAGCGTCATGCGGTCGGTGGCCTGGTACTCGATCCCCGCAAAGGGGGCAGCGGGACCGCGGAAATACTGCTCGGCGTTGAGCGTGCCGCCCTGGTCCACCTCGATCGGGTCGCGGTCGCCGAAGGGCGACCCCAGGTCCCCGTCCGACCCCAGGCGCCCCCAGCCCAGGCCGACGGTCGCGCGCAGGCGCGGGGTCACGGTCTTCGACGCCGCGATGTATTCGCCCGAGGACACGCCGGTGCCCACGAAATCCTGCAGGCCGACGGCCACGGCCGGCAGGTAGCGCGACTCCTTCAGGATCAGCATCGAGATGTCGAAGCTGCGGTCGTAGTAATCCTCGTACCCCGCGTAGTTCAGGTCCTGGAAGCCCTGATAGCGGAAGGTCCCCGAGACGCGCGGAAAGATCTGGAAGCTCAGCGAACCGCGGGAGATCCCGCCGAAATACGACAGTGTCGAGGCGAGCTGCCCATCGGGCTGAACGGCGGCGGAGGGCATGTCGATGACGCCCGAGACGCCGTAGAAGTTGAGCGTCGGCCGCCCCAGTTCCTGCGGAAAGCTGGCGGTGGTTCCGCCCAGCACGGCGGACAGGGCGATGGCACTGACACTGAGAGTTCGAATCACGGATATTCCTCGCAAACTGCCGCGCCGACATCGCGGCGCCCCGGCGGTCGATGCTGGCACACAAAACCACGCCCCCGCCGGTGTTTCAATTCGTGCCCGGCCGGACCGGGGATAAAACATGCCTTGTGGCGGATTGCACACGCGGCGCGGCACGGCGACGAAGCGCCCCGTCATTCCGGGGGCCCCGCCATTCGGCGCCCTACCGAACCGGCGTGCGCCCCGCAGGTCCCGCGCCCCGCAGGTTCCGACCCCTGCCGCGCAGGGACACGCCCCCGGCGATCAGACGATTTCGGCCGTCTCTCCGCGCACCACGCCGGCCCCGTAGCCTTCGACCCAGCGGCGGGCGACGGCAAGGGCGGCATCGTCGTTGCCCGTCGCCACGGCCTCGCGCAGCGACCGGATCGCGGCTGCGACCTCGATCTCGCTCAGGCTGGCCTCGTGCGCGCAGAAGATCTTTTCGTGCGGCGTGGTGATGTGCCCCTCGCCGATCAGAAGCTCTTCGTGCAGCTTCTCGCCCGGGCGCAGGCCGGTCACCTGGATCTCGATGTCGCCCTCGGGGTGCGTTTCGTCCCGCACGCTGTAGCCCTGGTCCGAAATGACCTGCCGGGCGAGGTCGATGATCTTCTTGGGCTTGCCCATGTCCAGCACGAAGACCTCGCCGCCCCGGGCGAAGGAGCCCGCGGTCAGAACGAGGCTCACCGCCTCTTCCAGGGTCATGAAATAGCGCGTGACCTCGTGATGGGTCAGCGTCACGGGGCCGCCACGGGCAATCTGCTCCTGGAACAGCGGGATCACCGACCCGGAGGAGCCCAGCACGTTGCCGAAGCGCACCATGGCAAAAACCGTGTCGGGCGACCGGTTGGCCATGTCCTGCACCACTAGCTCGGCCAGCCGTTTCGACGCGCCCATGACGTTGGTCGGGCGCACCGCCTTGTCCGACGAGATCAGGATGAACCGCGCCACGCCCGCCTTGCGCGCCTCGCGGGCCAGCGTCCACGTTCCCAGCACGTTGTTCGCCATGCCGACCAGCGGATTGGTCTCGACCATCGGCACGTGCTTGTAGGCGGCGGCGTGCAGGATCACGTCGGTCCCGTGATCGTGCAGCACGCGCCGGACAAGCCGCGGTTCGGTGACCGACCCGAGGATCGGCACGATCTGCGCGCCCACTTCCTCGGCCAGCGGCTGCAGCGCCTTCTCGGCCTCGTAGAGGGCGTATTCGCTGATCTCGAAGATCACCAGCGTGGTGGGCTTGCAGCCCAGCACCTGCCGGCACAGTTCCAGCCCGATCGAGCCGCCGCCGCCGGACACGAGAACCGACCGGCCCGCAAGCCCCGCACCATCGGCGGGCTGATCCGCCTGCACGGCCTTGCGCCCCAGAAGCTGGGCCGGCGGAATCGGCACCAGCTTGTCCAGCAGCGCCTCTTCCCCGATCAGCTGGGCGAAGGAGGGCAGCGCCTGCACTTCGACGTTGTTCTTTTCTAGACGCCGGGCGATCTGCATCCGCTTGGGTTGCGACAGCGACGGCATCGCCAAAAGGACCCGCCGGATATTGCGGTCGCGGACGATCCCGGCAATGTCGACCGGGCGCAGCACCGGCAGGCCGATCACCGTGAGCCCCTGCAGGGCGGGGCTGTCGTCGACAAAGGCCACCGGCTCGATCGAATCGTGCGAGGCGAGCGCGCGCGCCAGTTGCATGCCCGTCGTGCCGGCGCCGTAGATCAGCACCCGTCGCCGCGGCTGCTGATGGCGGTAGATCGCAAGCGTCAGCTCCAGCAGGAAGATCCGGCAGAATCCCGAGAAGACGAAGTAGACGATGCCGAAGACGACATAGGTGCCGCCGTTCAGCTGTGCCTGCGCCACCTGATGTAGCGCCACGTTGCACATCGCGACCAGCAGCGACAACAGCGCCACCCGCCCCATCCCGCGCATGTCGTAGGAATTCAGGCGGATGTTGGGAATGCCGAGGAAGGTCGAGATGCCGGCGGTCAGCACCATCAGCAGGGGCAGGATCAGGACCGCGTTGGCCAGGAATGTCGGGATCGTCTCAAGCCGCTGCTGCACGGCAAGCGTGAAGACATAGGCCAGCGGCACGACGGCCACGTCGACGCCAAGCAGGATCCCGCGGCGCTGCGGTCGCGACAGGGCGTTCAGAATGCGAAAGAGAAGGTTCAACGGCGGCTCCAGTCAGACCCATCTTCCAATCGCCGCCGACAGTTCGACTGACAAGGGTCAGGAAGCATTACTCTTGACACGTATCCGAGTTGCAATCCAAACACACCGGTACAGACCGAGTATTCGCGCTGACGTGGTAGGCTGCAAGACGAAACTGCTGCCCGTGCGGAAACTCGCCGATCCCCGCAGCGCGAGGGGCGGACGCAGAATCGCCGGATCGTGGCCAGGGGCCCCCGCGCAACCGGACTTAGGCGGGAGCAGATCCTATGGCAGGCGTGCGGCGGGCACTCGTAACCGGCTCGGCCGGATTCATCGGCATGCACGTGGCCGAACGGCTGCTGAACGACGGGTACGAGGTGACGGGCCTCGACTGTTTCTCGGACTACTACGACCCTGCGCTGAAGCGCTCCCGCACCGCGCAGCTGACCCGGCACGCCAGGTTCACCGCCGAGGAAGGCCGGATCGAAGATCCGAACCGCCTGATGGATCTGTTCGCCGAGCGGCGCTTCGACGTCGTCGTCCACCTCGCCGCGCAAGCCGGGGTGCGGTATTCCATCGACAACCCGCGCTCTTACGTAGAATCGAACCTGATCGGCACCTTCGAACTGCTCGAGGCGGCGCGCGCCCATCCCCCGGCGCACATGCTTCTGGCCTCGACCAGCTCGGCCTACGGCGCGAACACGCAGATGCCCTACACCGAGACGATGAAGGCCGACACGCAGATGTCGTTCTACGCCGCCACCAAGAAGGCGAACGAGTCGATGGCGCATTCCTACGCCCACCTCTTCGGCCTGCCGGTGACGATGTTCCGCTTCTTCACCGTCTACGGGCCGTGGAGCCGGCCCGACATGGCGCCCTACAAGTTCGTGTCGGCGATCCTCGAAGACCGCGAAATCGACATCTACAACCACGGCGACATGATGCGGGACTTCACCTATATCGACGACCTGGTCGAGGGCATCCGCTGCATGATCGACACGCCGCCGCGGATCGGCGCGCCCGTCAGCGACGACGACAGCCTGTCGCCGGTCGCGCCGTTCCGGGTTGTGAACATCGGCAACGCCGCCCCGGTACGCCTGCTCGACTTCGTCGCGGCGATCGAGTCCGCGCTGGGTCGCCCCGCAAAGCGGCGCTATCTCGACATGCAGCCGGGCGATGTGCCGGCCACCTGGGCCGACACCACGTTGCTGTCGGCA
Source organism: Mesobaculum littorinae (assembly GCF_004011175.1). Taxonomy (GTDB): domain Bacteria; phylum Pseudomonadota; class Alphaproteobacteria; order Rhodobacterales; family Rhodobacteraceae; genus Tranquillimonas; species Tranquillimonas littorinae. Next base: position 24,178 of record NZ_RQXX01000008.1, read on the forward strand.
CTGACGGGTTATGCCCCGAAGACCCAGGTCGCGCAGGGCGTGGCCAATTTCGTCGCGTGGTATCGCGACTACTACGGACACTGACCGCCCCGACGCCCGGCCCGTCCGGCAAGGGTCCTTATATCAGCAAAACACCTGGCCCGGGCTGCCCGCCCACCGGCCCGCACCCGGCCCGACCTCCGGGCAAGGGGCGCCTGTCCGCTGCCCCCCTCGTACGCCGGGCGGCTTTCGAGTCGCGACGGTTGCCTGTCTGCCACCCCCCCACGCTCGTCGTTCGCCCGAGGGCTGGTCCGCCGCGGTCTGCCTCGCTGTCCGGGTATCCCGGGCGCGCGGCAGGCCCGGCCCGACGACGTGCGGCCCCCCTGCCCCATGGCAGGACATGGGCCAAGCGGTCGCCCCACGGCGCACAGCCGGGAGGGTCGGCCATTCAGACGCGGGTTATGGTGCAGCCCGCGAACAGCTCTTCGGTGATGTCACGGTCGCACAGCCGTGTCGCCTCGCTGGTGACGGCGGCCGACGCGGCGGCCACGCCGTAGCGCAGGCACTCCTCGGGGCTGCGCTCCTGCGCGAGGGCGAGGGTGAAGGCTCCGACGAAGCTGTCGCCCGCCCCGACCTTCGACACCACCTCGACCGGCGCGCCGACCGCGTGCCACGCACCCGTCGCATCGGCCAGCACCGACCCGTCGGCGCCACGCGCCACGATGACCATGCGCGCCACGCCCTTCTCGACCAGCTCACGCGCGAAGGCGGCGGTATCCTCGACCTGCGGATGCGGGCGGCCGGCCAACTCCTCGGCCTCCTCGCCGTCCATCCGCAGGACGTGCAGCGCCTCGTGCGGCTTTTCCACCAGGTGGAACAGCGCGGGCCCTGAGGTATCGACGATCAGGCGCGCGTTGCGCCCCGCCACGTGCCCGGCGAGGATCGAGGGGAAATCCTTGGCCACCCCCGGAGGCTGGCTTCCCGAAAGCACGACCAGCGTGCCGTCCCCCGTCGCCTGATCGATCGAGCCCAGCGCGCGGGTCACGTCGTCCGACTGCCAGACGGGCCCCGGCATCACGAAGCGGAACTGGTCGTTGAGGCTTTCGTCGGTAACCGAGATCGACTGCCGCGTTTCGCCCGGGCCCTGAAACGCCACCGTCGCCACGCCTTCAAGCGACAGAAGCTGCAGGAGGTTCGCCCCGGTGGTACCGCCGATGGCCACCAGCGCCACCGCCTGTCCGCCCAGCTGGCGGATCGCGCGGGCCACGTTGATGCCGCCGCCGCCGGGGTCGATCTGCGGCTCGGTGCAGCGCAGCTTTGGCCCGGCCGACACCTTGGGCGCCGCGGTGGCGAAGTCGACGGTGGGGTTGAGCGTGATCGTCAGGATATGCGCGCGCATGGTCCTCGCTTTCAAATTCGACTGGCTGTTGGGATGCAGGGTGGGTCGCCCGACGGCGGAATGCAACTCCCGGCGGTACCGCCGCGGAGGGACACCGCGGCGGAAAGGCGAAGGGCGTGGAGGCGGTCGTCGGACGCCTATTGGCGCATGATCGTGATGTCAGGTCATTCCCACCAGCGGTCGATCGCGGCGATCTGCGCATCCGACCAGCCGAAGTGATGCGCCAGTTCGTGCACGAAGACATGCGCCACCAGGTCGCCAAGCCCCACGTCGCCGCGCATCGCCCATTCGTCCAGGATCGGCCTGCGGAACAGCCAGATCGTGTCGGGGCCCATCGGCTGATCCATCACCGATTTCTCGGTCACCGGGATCCCGTCGTAGACACCGGTCAGCTCGAACGGGTCCTCGATCTGCATCTCGTCCAGCATCGTGTCGGGGGCGAACTCCTCGACCCTCAGCGAAACGGCGGCGGCTGCGGCGCGAAACGCGTCGGGCAGCGCCTCGATCGCGGCGCGCGCCATGTCGGCGATCTCGCCCGCGTCGGGCGCCGTGAGGTCGTGGATGGGGCCTGTCTCGGTCATGCCCAGGATATGGACAATTTCGCGGCTCTGTGGAAGAGACCGCGATCGAAGGAGAGCCCTCATGACCGTCACCCGCTTTGCCCCCTCGCCCACGGGCTATATCCATATCGGCAACCTGCGCACCGCGCTTTTCAACTGGCTGATCGCGCGCAAGGCGGGAGGCGAGTTCATCCTGCGGCTGGACGACACCGACCCGGAGCGGTCGAAACAGGAATATGCCGACGCGATCCAGGAAGATCTGGAATGGCTGGGACTGACCTGGGACCGCGTCGAACGGCAAAGCCAGCGGCTGGACCGCTACGCCGCCGCCGCCGACGCGCTGCGCGACAAGGGCCGGTTCTACGAGGCGTTCGAGACCCCGACCGAGCTGGACCTCAAGCGCAAGAAGCAGCTGAACATGGGCCGCCCGCCGGTCTACGACCGGGCCGCGCTGGCGCTGTCGGAGGAAGACAAGGCGCGCCTGCGTGCAGACCGCGGCGCCGGCGTTTGGCGCTTCAAGCTGGATCACGAGCGGATCGAGTGGGAGGACGGGATCCTGGGGCCGATCTCGATCGATGCGGCCAGCGTGTCGGACCCGGTGCTGATCCGCGCCGACGGTCAGGTTCTCTACACCATCGCGTCGGTCGTGGACGACACCGACATGGGGGTGACCCATGTCGTGCGCGGCTCGGACCACGTGACCAACACCGCCACCCAGATCCAGATCATGGGTGCACTGGGTCACGGGCATCCCTCCTTCGCACACCATTCGCTGCTGACCGGCCCGCAGGGCGAGGCGCTGTCGAAGCGGCTGGGCACCCTGTCGCTGCGCGACCTGCGCGCCGCGGGGATCGAGCCCATGGCGCTGCTCAGCCTGATGGCCCGGCTGGGCTCGGCCGATCCGGTCGAGCTGCAGTCCAGCCACGACGACCTGATCGCGGGGTTCGACATCTCGCGCTTTGGCGCGGCGCCCACGAAGTTCGACCCCGAAGCGCTGAAACCGCTGACAGCCCGGGTCCTGGCGCAGAAGCCCTATGCCGAGATGGCGGACGAGATCGCCGCCCTAGGCGTGCCCGATGCGCTGGCCCCGCGGTTCTGGGAGGTGGTGCGCGAGAACATCGCCACGCGGACCGAGATCGCGGGCTGGTGGGACGTTCTGAACGGCCGCGCCCAGCCGGTGGTTTCGGACGAGGACGCGGGCTTCATCTCGGACGCCGCCGCCCTGCTGCCCCCCCATCCCTACGGGCCCGATACCTGGGGCGCGTGGACGCAGGCCGTAAAAGAAGCGACGGGCCGCAAGGGCAAAGGGCTTTTCATGCCGCTGCGGATGGCAGTGACGGGCCGGCAGCGGGGACCGGAAATGGCCGAGGTCATGGAGCTTCTGCAAGCCCCCCCCGCCATCGCGACAGGTCATACGCCCCGCGCGTGACCGGTCGGAGGACGCCTCCGGCGGGAGTATTTTCGAAGAGAAGAAACCGCTACCACGGGATCGGGCGGCCGGCGTAGTCGTAAAAGCCGCCAGTGTCTTTCGCCGAAAGGCCGTCCAGAACGTCCAGCAGGCGGGCGGCGGCATCGTCGGGTGTGGTCTTGTCGTGGTCGGGGTAGGCAGCGGTGAAATCCGTTGCCACCGTGCCGGGATGCAGCGCGACGCAAATGGCATACGGATGGGTGCGCCGCAACTCGATCGCCGCGCCATGCACGATCTGGTTCAGCGCGGCCTTCGACGCCCTGTAGGAGTGCCAGCCACCCAAACGGTTGTCGCCGATCGATCCGACCCGGGCCGAGAGCGCCGCCACGACCGTGCGCCGCTCGCGTGGCAACAGGCGCAGGCCATGCTTCAGCACCAGCGCCGGACCGATGGCATTCACCGCGTAGCTTTGTGCCAGGCGCTCTGCGTCCATCTCGGCCAGCGACTTCTCGGGGCGCCCGGCCCCGGGGCTGAGCGCGCCTGTAGCAAGGAGGATCGCATCGAACGTCCCCTCCAGCGCACCGAGACACCGGGCGACGCTGGCCTCGTCGGTGATCTCCAGCCCGTCGTCGCGGCGGGACAGGCCGGTCGCATCGGACCCACGCTGCCGAAGCGCCGCCATCAATGCGCCGCCGATCCCGCCCGACGCCCCGATGACAAGGGTGCGGTCAGTCGGCATAGATCATCTTCCGCGTCATGCCGCCATCGACGACCACCGTCTGCCCGGTGACGAAGCCGGCCTCCGCAAGCCAGGCCACAGCCCCGGCCACGTCCTCGGGCCGCCCGACGCGGCCCACCGGGTGCTGCCGATGGTCGACAGGCCGCAGGTCCCCGTTCGCCGAGATCCACCCCGGCGCAACCGCGTTGACCCGCACGTCGGGCCCGAGACTGACCGCCAAAGCATGCGTCAGCGCCTCGAGCCCGCCTTTCGCGGCGGCATAGGGTTCGCAATCGGGCTCGGACATCGCCGCCCGGGTCGAGGTGATGTTGACCACCGCACCCCCGGCAGTGCGCAAGGCGCGCGCCCCGTGCTTGACCATCAGCATCGGGCCGGTCAGCCCGGCGCCAAGCCACGCCTGCCAGTCCTCCAGCGCGAGCGTCTCGACCGGCCCAGCCTCGGGCGACGCGATCCCGGCGTTGTTGACCAGAAGATCGACCCGCGTCTCCCCTTCCCAGAAGGCGCGCACCTGCGCCTCATCCGACACATCGACCACCCGGAGCTCCACCCCCTCGCGCTCCAACTGCTTCAACCCGGGCGCGTCGCGATCCAGAGCCGCCACCTGCCAGCCCCGCTCCAGAAAATGCGCCACCAGCGCCGATCCTATCAGCCCCGCCGCTCCGGTAATCACCGCACGCCTCGCCATGCCCACACCCCCTCGCACTGCCACCTCGGACGTCGCGCCATCTAGCCCGCAACCGGACAGGGCCCATCCCCTGCATTCTCTTCTTCGGAAATACTCCCGGGGGAGTCCGCCGGCACGGCGGACGGGGGCGGGCAACCCCCGCGCCACCCCCCCGCACCAGACCCTCCGGGCGGCGGGCCCCACCCTCCGCCCCGGAGGGTGGGGAGGACAGGCGCGGCGCGGAACGCGCCTCCGCATGGCAACGGGGGGTTTTCATTCCCGACCGCGGCCCTATACTTCGCCGCATGACCGCGACCCGACATAACGCCCGCGCCCGCCCCGGCCTTCCGGCCGGCGCTGCGCGTGCCCGCGGCCTGCTTCTCCTTACGCGCCTCTGAGCGTGCCTTTCCGGCGCGCCGCTCAGGGGTGGACCAGCGCCGGGCCAAGGAGAAACAGAGGAATACCCCAATGACGACCGACATTTCCCAGGACCGCGTTCTGATCTTCGACACCACGCTGCGTGACGGGGAACAATCCCCCGGCGCCACGATGAGCCACGCCGAAAAGCTGGAGATCGCGGCGATGCTCGACGAGATGGGCGTCGACATCATCGAGGCCGGCTTCCCGATCGCGTCCGAGGGCGATTTCGCCGCGGTGAAGGCTATTGCCGAACAGTCGGGCAACGCCACGATCTGCGGTCTTGCCCGCGCCAACCCCAAGGACATCGACCGCTGCTGGGAGGCCGTGCGTCACGCGAAATCGCCGCGCATCCACACCTTCATCGGCACCTCGCCGCAACACCGCGCCATCCCGAACCTCGACATGGACCAGATGGCCGAGCGCATCCACGAGACGGTCAGCCACGCCCGCAACCTCTGCGACAACATCCAGTGGTCGCCGATGGACGCCACGCGGACCGAGTGGGACTACCTCAAGCGCGTCGTCGGCATCGCGATCAAGGCCGGCGCCACGACGATCAACATTCCCGACACGGTGGGCTATACCGCCCCGGTCGAATCGGCCGACCTGATCCGCCGCCTGATCGCCGAGGTCGAGGGCGCCGAGGACATCATCTTCGCCACCCACTGCCATAACGACCTGGGCATGGCGACGGCCAACAGCCTCGCCGCGGTCGCAGGCGGCGCCCGGCAGGTCGAATGCACCATCAACGGCCTGGGCGAACGCGCCGGCAACACCGCGCTCGAAGAGATCGTGATGGCGCTCAAGGTGCGCAACGACATCCTGCCGTGGTCCACCCGCGTCGACAGCACCAAGATCATGAACATCTCGCGCCGCGTCGCGACGGTTTCGGGCTTTCCGGTGCAGTTCAACAAGGCGATCGTGGGCAAGAACGCCTTTGCCCACGAATCCGGCATCCACCAGGACGGCATGCTGAAAAGCGCCGATACCTTCGAGATCATGCGCCCCGCCGACGTTGGGCTCAAGGAAACCAACCTGGTCCTGGGCAAGCACTCGGGCCGTGCCGCCCTGCGCTCGAAGCTCAAGGAGCTGGGCTTCGACCTCGCCGATAACCAGCTGTCGGACGTCTTCGTGCGGTTCAAGGCGCTCGCCGACCGCAAGAAGGAGGTCTACGAGGACGACCTCGAGGCGCTGATGCGCGACCAGAGCCAGGGCCCCGGCAACGACCACCTGCAGATCCGCGACCTGCGGGTTATCTGCGGCACCGAGGCGCCGCAATCGGCCGACCTGACGATGAGCGTGGGCGGCGAGGACCGGCAGGTCACCGCTGAGGGCGACGGCCCCGTCGACGCCGTATTCAAGGCGGTGCGCGAGGTCTTCCCGAACGAGGCGCGGCTGCAGCTCTATCAGGTCAGCGCCGTGACCGAAGGCACCGATGCGCAGGCCACGGTAACCGTGCGGCTGGAGGAAGACGGCCGCGTCGTGACCGGCCAGTCGGCCGACACGGACACCGTCGTCGCCTCGGCCCGCGCCTACGTGACCGCGCTGAACCGGCTGCACCTGCGCCGGCAGACCGCTGGCGCAGGCTCGGACCGCAAGCAGATCAGCTACAAGGACGTGGTCTAGGTTACGCCCCGGACCGAACGGCCCATGACCGGGGGGCGGCGCGCATGGCGGGCCGCCCCCTTTTTTTCATCCCGGTTCCGCCGCCGCGGACCGCCTGCCCCACGCGCTGTCCGGCCCCCGGGCGGACGCCAGACCTTGGCGGCTGCAGAAAGCGGCACCCGGACCATGCCGGCGGCGAAAAAACGCGCGGATTTGCACGCAACGCCTTTTCAGGCTTTTCTGGGCACCGCGCCCGGGATAGGCGGGCGGAACTTGGACATGGGCGACACTATGCAAGCGTCCCTCGGGCGGCAGGGATCCGCCGCGGCCGGGCCATTGGGCCCCGCCACGGGTCCCGGCCCTTGCCGCGAGGGGATGCCTGCGTATAAGAGCCTTCGGTCCGCGGCCCAGTGGGGAGTCGCGGAGCGCAACGGACCACAGCACGGGAAGGCCGTCATATGGCGAGCGTCGCAGGCTTGTTTTCTTCGGACATGGCAATCGACCTCGGGACGGCGAACACGCTCGTCTACGTCAAGGGCCGCGGTATAGTCCTGAACGAACCCTCGGTGGTGGCCTACCACTCGAAGGGCGGCCGCAAGGAGGTCCTTGCGGTGGGCGAGGATGCCAAGCTGATGCTGGGGCGCACGCCCGGCAGCATCGAGGCGATCCGCCCGATGCGCGAAGGCGTCATCGCCGATTTCGACGTCGCCGAGGAGATGATCAAGTACTTCATAAGGAAGGTGCACAAGCGCACGACCTTTTCGAAGCCCAAGATCATCGTCTGCGTGCCGCACGGCGCGACCCCGGTCGAGAAGCGCGCGATCCGTCAATCCGTGATCTCGGCCGGCGCCCGCCGCGCCGGGCTGATCGCCGAACCCATCGCCGCGGCGATTGGCGCGGGCATGCCGATCACCGACCCCACGGGGAGCATGGTCGTCGACATAGGCGGCGGCACCACCGAGGTCGCGGTGCTGAGCCTTGCCGACATCGTCTATGCCCGCTCGGTCCGCGTCGGTGGCGACCGCATGGACGAGGCCATCGTCAACTACCTGCGGCGCCAGCATAACCTGCTGATCGGCGAAGCCACGGCCGAGCGCATCAAGACCACCATCGGCACCAGCCGGATGCCCGACGATGGGCGGGGCGCCGCGATGCAGATCCGCGGCCGCGACCTTCTGAACGGCGTCCCGAAAGAGACCGAGATCAACCAAGCCCAGGTGGCCGAGGCGCTGGCCGAACCCGTGCAGGCGATCTGCGAGGCGGTGATGACCGCGCTGGAAGCGACGCCGCCCGACCTGGCCGCCGACATCGTCGACCGCGGAGTCATGCTGACGGGCGGCGGCGCGCTTCTGGGGGACCTGGACCTCGCGCTGCGCGAACAGACGGGGCTTGCCATCTCGGTCGCCGACGAGTCACTGAATTGTGTGGCCTTGGGCACCGGCAAGGCGCTGGAATATGAAAAACAGCTCCGGCATGTGATAGACTACGACAGCTGACCCGACAGGGGGTGCACCCGGTGCCCCCGCGCTGGAACCGCCCGCCCTGCCGATCGGGGCGTGGCCCGAAGGGAAGGCGGAATGGCAAGCGACCGCGGCCAGACGCAGCAATTCACCCGCCCCGTCCGGCGCATCGTTCTGGGGACGATGATACTGTGCCTGTTGGGCCTGTTCCTGTTCTGGCGGATCGATTCCCCCCGTGCCGAACGCGCCCGCGCCCAGATCGTCGACACCGTCGTGCCGTCGTTCGACTGGGCGCTGCTGCCGGTGACCAAGGTCGCCGGCATGATCGAGGATTTCCACTCCTACACACGGATCTATGAACAGAACCAGGAGCTGCGGCGCGAACTGCAGCAGATGAAGGCCTGGAAAGAGGCGGCGCTGCAGCTGGAGCAGGAGAACGCCAAGCTGCTCGACCTCAACAAGGTCCGGCTGGATCCGTCGCTGACCTACATCACCGGCGTGGTGCTGGCCGACTCCGGATCGCCCTTCCGGCAGTCGGTGCTTTTGAACGTCGGCGCCCGCGACGGCATCCGCGACGGGTGGGCCACGACAGACGGGCTGGGGCTGGCCGGCCGGATCTCGGGCGTGGGGCAGACGTCGTCGCGCGTGATCCTGCTGACCGACAGCAACAGCCGTATCCCAGTGACGATTCAGCCCTCGGGCCAGCGCGCGATCCTGGCCGGTGACAACTCGGCCCTGCCGCCCATCGACTTCCTCGAAACGCCGGAACAGGTGCGCCCGGGCGACCGGGTGGTCAGCTCGGGCGACGGCGGCGTGTTTCCCGCGGGTCTTCTGGTGGGACAGGTCGCGATGGGCACCGACGGGCGGCTGCGGGTGCGGCTGGCGGTCGAGTACGACCGGCTGGAATACCTGCGCGTCCTGCGGTCGCAGGACACCGAGCGCCTGACCGATCCCGGCAACCTCGTGGTGCCGGGCAACAGCGGTCGCGCGACCATCGCCGACGCGGGAGAACCCGGAGATGGTTGATCCGGTCTCGACCCGGCGGCTGGTCTACCGGCTGGGCTTCGTCGCGCTGGCGGCGGGCTTCATCTTCCTTCGGCTGCTGCCGTTCGAGGTCTCGGCCAACCGCGTGCCGGGCCCGGACCTGCCGGTGATCTTCGCCTTCGCCTGGGTGCTGCGCCGCCCCGACTACGTGCCCGCGACGATGATCGCGGCGGTGATGCTGGTCTGCGACATCCTGTTCATGCGGCCTCTGGGTCTGTGGGCCGCCATCGTGCTGATCGGGCTGGAGTTCCTGCGGGCTCGTGAAAACCTGTCGCGCGATCTGCCCTTCGTCGTCGAATGGCTGATGGTCGCGGCCACGCTCGCGACGATGACTCTGGCGCAGATCGCTGTGCTGGGGCTTTTCGTCGTGCCGCAACCGGCGCTGCAGATGAGCCTTGCGCACCTCGCCGTGACGGTGCTGAGCTATCCGGCCGCCGTGGTCATTTCGCGCTATGCGCTGGGGGTGACGAAGGCAGCCCCCGGAGCCGTCGACGCATTGGGACACAAGCTATGAGACAATCGCCTCGCGACACCGAAACCTCCTCGCGCCGGATCTCGCGCCGCGCGCTCGTCCTCGGCGGGCTGCAGACGGGCATGCTGGGTGTCCTGGGCTGGCGCATGCACCAGATGCAGGTCGATCAGGCCGACCAGTATCGGCTTCTGGCCGACGAGAACCGCATCAACATGCGGCTGATCGCCCCTGCCCGTGGCCTGATCTACGACCGCAATGGCGTGGCCCTGGCCGAGAACGCGCAGAACTACCGCATCGTCATCGTGCGCGAGGATGCAGGCGACGTCGATGCCGCCATCGCGCGGCTGAAGCAGCTGGTCGATCTCGACCCGGACGAGCTGGAGCGCGCACTGCGCGAGGTCGAGCGCCGCTCGCCCTTCGTGCCGGTGACGCTGACCGACCAGCGTGCGTGGGAAGACGTGGCCGAGGTGGCGGTGAACGCCCCCGCCCTGCCCGGCATCACGCCCGATGTGGGCCTGACGCGCAACTATCCCATGGGCGCCGATTTCGCCCATATCGTGGGTTACGTGGGCCCGGTCAGCGACTATGACCTCGACCGCATGGACGACGACGACCCACTGTTGCAGATCCCGAAGTTCCAGATCGGCAAGACCGGGGTCGAGAACAAGCTTGAACGCGACCTGCGCGGCAAGGCCGGATCGAAACGGATCGAGGTCAACGCCGCGGGCCGTGTGATGCGCGAGCTTGGCCGCGACGAGGGCATTCCCGGCAGCGACCTGCAGCTGACGATCGACAGCGGATTGCAGAACTTTACCCAGGCGCGGCTTTCGCTGGGCATGTCGGCGGCGGGCGTGGTGATGGACGTGCGCAACGGCGATCTTCTGGCGATCGGCTCGGCCCCGGCCTTCGATCCCAACAAGTTCGTGCGCGGCATCTCCAGCGTCGATTACAGCCTGCTGACCGACAACATCTATCGCCCGCTGGCCAACAAGGCGGTGCAGGGCGCCTATCCGCCCGGCTCGACCTTCAAGATGATGGTGACGCTCGCCGCGCTCGAGGCCGGTGAGGTCACGCCCGACGAAACCATCTGGTGCGGCGGCTACACCAAGGTCGGCAACCGCCGGTTCCACTGCTGGAAGCGGGGCGGCCATGGTCACGTGAACCTGGAAGAAAGCCTGCAGCATTCCTGCGACGTCTACTATTTCGACCTGGCGCAGCGCGTGGGCATCGACCGGATCGCCGCCATGGCGCGGCGCTTCGGGCTGGGATCGCATTTCGACCTGCCGATGTCGGCGGTCACCGCCGGCATCATGCCCGACAAGGCGTGGAAGACCGAGCGCTACGGGCAGGACTGGCGCGTGGGGGATTCGCTCAACGCTGCCATCGGACAGGGCTATGTCCTGGCCTCGCCGCTGCAGCTGGCGGTGATGAACGCGCGCCTTGCCTCGGGCACCGCGATCGAGCCCCGGCTGGTCAAGTCCGAGGGCGGGATCGAAACCGAGGTCCGCGGCGCCGTCTCGCTGGGGCTGAACGAAAATCACCTGCGCATGGTGCGCAAGGGGATGTACGCCGTGTCGAACACCCGGCGCGGCACGGGCTACGGCGCCCGGATCGCCGACGACACGATGCTGATGGCGGGCAAGTCCGGCACCTCGCAGGTGCGCAACATCACCGCGGCCGAACGCGCGCGGGGCGTCACCTCGAACGCCGACCTGCCGTGGGAGCGGCGTGACCACGCGCTGTTCGTGGCCTTCGCCCCTTACGAGAACCCGCGCTACGCGGTGTCGGTCGTGGTCGAACATGGCGGCGGCGGGTCCAGCGTCGCCGGTCCCATCGCCCGCGACATCCTGCTTTACGCCCTGCATGGCGGCCTGCCGCCGCTGGAAAGCTACCCCTCCTACCAGCGGGACGAGATCCGCGTGATGCAGGAAAGCCTGCCGCTCAGGGGGGCGGAGGGGGGCGAGGAAAGCAGCCGCGCATGAGCTACCTGGAATACAACGTCAAGCGGGTGCCGACGGGCCTGTCCAAGGTTCTCTACCTGAACTGGGCGCTGATCCTTCTGCTGACCGCCGTGGCGTCGGTCGGGTTCCTGATGCTCTACTCGGTCGCGGGCGGCGACATCTCGCGCTGGGCCGAACCGCAGATCAAGCGGTTCGTGCTGGGCATGGTCCTCATGCTGACAGTCGCGATGGTGCCGATCTGGTTCTGGCGCAACATGGCGGGGCTGGCCTACGGGGTGTCGCTGCTGCTTCTGGTCGTGGTCGAGGTCGCAGGCACCACCGGGATGGGCGCGCAACGCTGGATCGACCTCGGGTTCATGCGGCTGCAACCCTCCGAGCTGATGAAGATCACGCTGGTGATGTTCCTTGCCGCCTACTACGACTGGCTCGACATCAAGAAGACGTCGCGCCCGCTCTGGGTGCTGATCCCGCTGATGATCATCATCGCCCCCACCTACCTAGTGCTGCACCAGCCCGACCTCGGGACCGCGATCCTGCTGGTGGCGGGCGGCGGCATCGTGATGTTCCTAGCCGGCGTGTCGTGGTGGTATTTCTCGGTGGTCATCGCGGCGGGCGTCGGGCTGGTCGCGGCGGTCTTCACCTCGCGCGGGACGCCGTGGCAGCTGCTGAAGGACTACCAGTATCGCCGGATCGACACCTTTCTCGACCCGGCAAGCGATCCGATGAACGCAGGCTACCACATCACGCAGTCGAAGATCGCGCTGGGGTCGGGCGGCTGGACGGGGCGCGGCTTCATGCAAGGGACGCAGTCACGGCTGAACTTCCTGCCCGAGAAGCACACCGACTTCATCTTTACCACGCTGGCCGAAGAGTTCGGTTTCGTGGGCGCGATATCGCTGCTGACGCTCTACGCGCTGATCATCGTGTTCTGCATCATCTCCGCGATGAACAACAAGGACCGCTTCGGGTCGCTGCTGACGCTGGGCGTGGGCGCGACGTTCTTTTTGTTCTTCGCGGTCAACATGTCGATGGTGATGGGCCTTGCCCCCGTCGTCGGCGTGCCGCTGCCGCTGGTCAGCTACGGCGGCTCCGCGATGCTGGTCCTGATGGTCGCCTTCGGGCTGACCCAGTCCGCCCATGTCCACAGACCGAGAGGCCGATGACCCCCAAGATCCTGTTCACCGCGGGCGAGACGCAATTCGCCCAGTACCGCGAACCGCTGACTGCCGCCCTGGCCGAGGTTGGCGTTTCCGCCGACCTCGGGCGCGACCACGCGCCCAACGAGGTCGACTACCTCGTCCACTCCGCCCATTCCGGCGAGGTCACGGATTTCACGCCCTTCACCCGGGCCAAGGCCGTACTGAACCTCTGGGCGGGGGTCGAGACGCTGGTCACCAATCCCACCCTGACCCAGCCGCTGGCGCGCATGGTCGATAACGGCATGACCGAGGGGATGTCGGAATGGGTGGCGGGCCACGTGCTGCGCCATCACCTGGACCTCGACACCTTCACCCTGAACCAGACCGGGTGGAGCCACCCGCCGGTGCCGCCCCTGGCCCGCGACCGCCGGGTCGGGTTCCTGGGGCTGGGACGGCTGGGCCGCGCCGCGGCCGAGATGCTGGCCGCGCTCAACTTCGACGTCGCTGGGTGGAGCGGTTCGCCCAAGAACATTCCGGGCATCGACACGTTCCACGGGCCCGAGGGGCTGGCCCCGCTGCTGGCCCGGTCCGAGATCCTGGTGCTGCTGCTGCCGTTGACCGACGGGACGCGGAACATCCTGAACGCCGAACGGCTGGCACAGCTGCCGCACGGGGCGGTGGTGCTGAACCCCGGCCGCGGGCCACTGATCGACGACACGGCCCTTCTGGCCGCGCTGGACAGCGGGCAGGTCGGGGCGGCCACCCTGGACGTTTTCCGGCAGGAACCTCTTCCCGCCGATCACCCCTTCTGGGCACATCCGCGGGTGACCGTCACGCCGCACGTCGCCTCGACCACCCGGCCGCAAAGCGCATCGCGCGTGATCGCCGAAAACGTGCGCCGCGGCGAAGCAGGCGAACCCTTCCTGCACCTCGTGGACCGCGCCGCGGGCTATTGACCGCCGCGGCGCTGCCCCTCCTGCCTCACCGAACCACCGACCTGCGACGCCAGCGGCGTTCGGCGCGCCGGATTGCCCGCGATCAGCGCAGCTTCGGCGGTTTCGCCGGGTCGCTGCCGGGGGCGCGCGGTGCGGCGGGCCTCTCGGGCTGCGGCTCGGGCAGGTCGACGCGCCACGCGACACGCTCCAGCCGGTCGGTCATCGGCTCGCCAGCCTCGAAAAAGGCGATGTCGAGCCGCAGGCCCTCGTCCTCGGCGAACCGGGCGGCCTCGGCCACCGATTGCGCCAGCGCGGTCTCGGCGCCCGGCGCCGCTCCCACCAGCGCGACCAGCGGGCTGTCGCTGCCGTCGTCCCAGACCGCCTGTGCCAGGTAGACCCGCGCGACCAGCCCCGAGGCGCGCGCCAGGCGATGATCCAGCGCCTCCATCAGCGGTCGTGGCAGTCGCGGCGCCCGCAGCTCGGCCGGACGGTCGCGCGCCTCGTCGGGCGCACCGGCCAGCCGTTCGGCCAGCCACACCATCGCCTCGGCCGGCAGCAGGGTCGACGAGGGCGCGACCGACAGGTTCAGCCCCAGCGCCACCCCCTGCCCGGCCAGCATCTGCGCAAGCACCCGCCCCGGCAGGGCCGCATAGGGGGCCGGCGCGCCGGTGAAGGTGGTCAGACGCTCTTCGCTGTCAAAGGCGACCACGGTCGGCCCGGTGTCGAGGTCGAAGACCGCGGGCGAGATTTCATCGCCCACAGGCTCCTTGTCGAGCAGCAGCACGAGTTCGGCGGTGGCCAGCCGGTCGTAGAACGCCCGACGCGGCGCGTCGTCGTCGCTGGCCTCCATCGCGGCATGGGCGGTGTCGAGTGCGGTCAGGGTCATCCAAGGGCCTCGCGGACATGGGTACGCAGGACGGGGACAAGCTCGTCTTCGAACCACGGGTTGCGCTTCAGCCATGCGGTATTGCGCCACGACGGATGCGGCAAGGGAAAGACCCCGGGCGCATGCTCGCGCCAGCGGGCGACCGTGGCCGTCACGCCTTCGCGCGTGCCCAGGTGCCACTTCTGGGCGTAGCCGCCGATCAGGACGGTCAGCCGGATGTCGGGCAGCGATCCCAGCACCTGTCGGCGCCACGTGGTGGCACAGATCGGCGGCGGCGGCAGGTCGCCGCCCTTGGCGTCATAGCCCGGGAAGCAGAACGCCATCGGCACGATCGCAACGCGGGAGCGGTCGTAGAACTCGTCATCGCTGACACCCAGCCACTGCCGCAGACGCTTGCCCGACTGGTCCCAGAACGGGGTGTTCGCCTCGTGCACACGAAGGCCCGGTGCCTGGCTGGCGATCAGGATACGGGCACCGGGGCGAAACCACAGCACCGGGTTCGGCGCATGGTGCGTGGCCGTCGCGGCGAACCGGTCGGCACAGATCCGGCAGCCTGCCAAGCTGCGCGTCAGGTCGGTTGAGTCGCCCCCCTCCTGCCCACGGTCCGCGTCATCTGCCCACCTCCCGGCGGCACCCGTCTTCGCGGCGTCCGTCATCGCTGGATCCGCCGATTGCGACGGCCACCCCGATCGCGGCCCCGATCGCAGCCCCGGGACCCGACCAGCGGCACCCTCAGGCCCCGCGGCCGCGCCCGCGACGGAACAGGCCCCGGACCATGCGGAAGATGGCGAAATACTTGATAAGCTTGCGCATGGCCTGTCTCGTTCCTCTTGTGCATGGGCGGTCAACGCGCGATGCCGGAAAGGGTTCGCAGGCGGCCAATGATCGGTCGGTGATCGCCCCATGATCCACGTGGAACGTCCATCGGCAGCGGTTGCCGGAGGGCGGCAATTATCCTATCCCCTTCGCAAAAGGCGAGGACATCTGTCATATGTATAAGGTCTGGAACTTCATCTCCAGCTACTCCCTGCTGCTGATCGCGGGGGCGCTTCTGGCTCTTGTCTGGGCCAATATCGACCCGAACTCCTATCACCATTTCGTCGAGTTCAAGCTGGTCGAGGATTTCTTCATCGGTCACGCGCACGAGGTCGAAGGTGAAATTCACCGCACGCTGACCCTGCACTACCTGATCAACGACGTGCTGATGGCCTTCTTCTTCGCCATCGCCGCCAAGGAGGTGTGGGAGGCGATCATCCTCGAAGAGGGGTCGCTGCGCGGCAAGAAGGCCGCGACGCCGCTGGTGGCGACGCTGGGCGGCATGCTGGGCCCGATCGCCATCTACCTGGGCATCGCCGCCATCATGGGCTCCGAAACCTTCAGCGCGGTGAACCGCGGCTGGGCCATCCCGACCGCCACCGACATCGCGTTTTCCTACCTCGTGGGGCGGATGGTCTTCGGCGCGGGCCACCCCGCGGTGCGGTTCCTGCTGCTTCTGGCCATCGCCGACGATGCCGCGGGCCTGATCATCCTCGCGATCTTCTACCCCTCGGGCGAACTGGCGCCGCAATGGCTGCTGGTGTCGCTGGCGGCCGCCGTGGCGGTGTTCGTGCTGGCCAACTGGCTGCCGCGCAAGATGGACCGCCACAACCAGCTGCGCCCGAATTCGACCTGGGTGCGCGACAGGCTGGGCTTCTGGCCCTATCTCGTCGCCGGTGCCGTGTCGTGGTACGGGTTCCAGCAGGCGGGCATCCACCCTGCGCTGGGGCTGCTGCCCATCGTGCCGACGATCCCGCATGCCGACCGCGCCTTCGGCATCTTCAGCGAGGCCGAGCAGTACCTGACCGACCTGCTGAACCATATCGAGCACATGCTGAAATACCCCGTCGAGGTAATCCTGTTCTTCTTCGGCCTCGTGAACGCGGGCGTCGAGTTCAGCTCGATCAGCGCGCCGACGTGGCTGGTGCTGGCGGGTCTGCTGATCGGCAAGCCCTTCGGCATCCTGTTCTTCGGCTGGCTGGCCGCGGGACCGCTGCGGCTGGGCCTGCCGCAAGGCATGCGGACGATCGACCTGTTCGTCATCGGCTGCGTGGCCGCCATCGGCTTTACCGTCTCGCTGTTCATCGCGTCGGTCGCCTTCCCGGCCGGGCCGGTGCAGGACGCGGCCAAGATGGGCGCGCTCTTCAGCTTCGCCGCGGCGATCCTGTCCTTCCTGGCGGGCAAGCTGACGCGGGTGGAAAAACAGCCCGGCTGACCGCACACAGCCACCGGGCCGCTACCGGGCCGGGAACGGACACAACATCGAAGGGGCGTGGCACGGGCCGCGCCCCTTTCTACATCCCCCTTTCGGCGCCCTGCCGTGGCCCCGCCCGCTCACGGCAAGTTTGACGGGCCTCCGGCGACAATGCGGCAATGGTCGTTGTGATGTTCCCGGGCAGCGACATAATGGGGCCCGATTGGGGGATTAGGCCCTGTCCTCGCCGGAGCGGTCTGCGCGCCGGACGAACCAGGGCCTCCGCCCGCCGATTCCGAGTGTCGCGATGATCGAGTTCAACACCGTCAGCAAGTCCTTCTGGACCGGTCGGCGCCGCAAGGTGATCCTGGAAAAGGCGTCGTTCCGGGTCGAGCTGGGTCAATCGATGGGGATTCTCGCCCCGAACGGCGCGGGCAAGACGACGATCATCAACATGATGGCAGGTCTGGAAAAGCCCGACGAGGGCGAGATCCGGCGCACCTGCCGCATCTCGTTTCCGCTGGGTTTCATGGGCGGTGTCATCAACCGGCTGTCGGCGACCGAGAACTCTCGCTTCATCGCCAAGCTCTACGGGCTCGACCCCGATTACGTCGAAGCTTTCTGCCGGTGGCTGTGCCACCTGGACGAATATTTCGACATGCCCGTCGGCACATATTCGGCCGGCATGCGGTCGCGGCTGAGCTTTGCGTTGCTGCTGGCGCTGGAGTTCGACATCTACCTGATCGACGAGGGCATGCCCGCGACGACGGATGTCGAGTTCAACCGCAAGGCCGGGGATCTGCTGCGCGAAAGACTCGAACGCTCGACGGTGGTCGTGGTCTCGCACCAGGCGCAGACGCTGGAGAAATTCTGTCGGACGGCCGCCGTTCTGAAGGACGGGCAGCTTTACATGTTCGACACGCTGGAAGAGGCGAAGCGGCTTTATGACTACGAAACCTAAGGTCAAGAAATTCCGCATCCGCCGGTCGAGCCCGCTTTTGTCCGGCGAAGCGCCGGGGGCCACGCGCCGGACGGCGGCCGAGCCGCACGCAGCCGCGCCCGTCACGACATCGCGCCCCTCCCCGGCCGCCCGGCCCGTCACCGAAGCCCCCGGGGGCCCGGACGCCGGACACCCCCGACCATCGCCTTCGGGCAGTGGCGCCGCCGCGCCCACCGCCGCCCCCATCCCAGCCGCAAGCCCGGTGCCAGGGTCTGAAGGCGCTGCGACGCGGCGCCCCCTGCCCGGGCCGGACACGGCACGTGAAACATCGTCCGGGGTCAGCACGTCCTCCGGCTCCTCCCCCGGGGGGGACTGGGGCGCGCATTGGCCGCACGATCCCGCCGCCGCGGGTCCGCAGCCAATACTGCCGCACCACGAGACACCGGGCAGCTCCTCCTCGACCCCGTCCGCCGGTCGCCCCACACCCGGGCCCACGTCCGGTGACGAGGCCGTCCGGCACCGCCCAGACCTTCAGGATCGCGCTGCCGCCGCTCTGGCCGATGCCGGGGGCGCCGAGGGGGAAGCCGACGGGCGCGCGGCGCCCGGGGCCGGCCCCGGCAAGGCGCCCTACCCGACCGCGGCGCAGGACGCCCGCATCGCCGATCCCGCCGAGATGTCGGCCGAAGAAGCCATCGCCCGGATCCGCAAGGAGGGTCTGACCGGCCGCCAGCTGCGCATGGCCCGGCGGATGGCGAACAAGCACGGGCTGTCCCCCACCTCGGACATCGACGCCGTTCGCCAGCTGCGGCTGCGGGGGATCGACCCCTTCGAACGCGCCAACATGCTCGATCTCGTGGTCCCGGACACGGGGCAGGAGGTCGGCGACCGGGTTCAGCTGCCGCAGACGATTCCCACCGAAACCGTCCCCTCGACCGAGGTGAAGCGCCCCGCAGCGATGCCGCGCCCGCCACGGCACCGCGAGATCTTCGAAATCCAGCGCGACATCGCCCGACGCCGCCGCCGCAAGCTTTTGCTGCTGGCCGCGCGGCTTTTCGTCTTCGTGATGCTGCCGACCGCGCTGGCGGGCTACTACTACGCTGTCATCGCCACGCCGATGTACTCCACCAAGTCGGAATTCGTCATCCAGCAGGCCGACACCGCGGCCTCGGCCGGCGGACTGGGCGGGCTCTTTTCCGGCACCGGGCTGGCCACCAGCCAGGATTCGATCACCGTGCAAAGCTACCTGACCTCGCGCGATGCGATGCTGCGGCTGGACCAGGACGTGGGCTTTCGCGAGGTCTTCTCCGATCCGTCCATCGACCCCGTCCAGCGCCTGCCCGAAGGCGCCTCGAACGAGGATGCCTACGACATCTACCAGGACAACGTGCAGATCGGTTACGACCCGACCGAAGGCATCATCAAGATGGAGGTGATCGCCCCCGATCCCGCCGTCAGCGCCGATTTCTCGCGCCACCTGATCGACTACGCCGAAGAGCAGGTCGACGGCCTTACCGAACGGCTGCGCAACGACCAGATGGCCGGCGCCCGCGAAAGCTACGAGGAGGCCGAAGAGCGCATGTCCGCCGCGCAGGCCCGGGTGCTGGAACTGCAAGAGCAGCTGGGCGTGCTCGACCCGACATCGGAATCGGCGGGCGTGATGTCACGCGTCACCGCGTTCGAGACGCAGCTGGCCGAGAAACGCTTGCAGTTGCAGCAGCTGATGGACAACCGCCAGCCGAACCAGGCCCGCGTGGACGGCGTGCGCGGCGATATCGACCGGCTGCAGACGCTGATCGCCAACCTGCGGTCGCAGCTGACCACGAACGACGGCGAAGCGGCATCGCTGGCCGCGATCACCGGACAACTGCGCATGGCCGAGGTCGATCTCGAGACTCGCACGCTGATGATGCAGCAGGCCCTGCAACAGCTTGAAACCGCGCGGCTGGAGGCGAACCGGCAGGTGCGGTACCTGTCGCTGGGCGTCAACCCGGTGCCGCCGGACGAGGCGACCTATCCCCGCGCGTTCGAGAACACGATCCTCGCCTTCCTGATCTTCGCGGGCCTCTACCTGATGATCTCGCTGACCGCGTCGATCCTGCGCGAACAGGTCTCGAGCTAGGCCGCCTGCGCGCCCCGCCCCCGGCCCATTGGGGGGTGGGGCGGGCGCCCGAGGTTTTCGTAGCGGAAACGGACATTTTAGCGCGTCTTCGGTCTTGCACACCGGTCGCACCGCGGCTAGAACCCCGCCCACCGTTGGGGTGTAGCCAAGTGGTAAGGCATCGGTTTTTGGTACCGTGTATCGTAGGTTCGAATCCTACCACCCCAGCCATCTTCCTTTTCAGTCGCGACTTCTGATCAACGGTCCTCCAAAGTGGTCCTCCCGGCCATCGGCCCAGACCCTGAGCTTTCCGTATCCCCAAGAAACCGGCGCCAAGACGGCCCGGGCCGCGTTTCACCGCGGCACCACGGCTTGCTTTCGTTTTTGTGAATGCCGGCGCAGGGCCGAGACCAGATGGTGCTTGCCAGAGATCCTGCGGCCGTCATGATCGCGGGGGCCCGATTGCACCGCGATCCCGCCCCCTCCGATCCTGCCCCTCCCCCTCAACGCGACCTTGCGAGGCTCGATGAACCTGACCCGCCGCGCCGCCTGTTTTGGCCTGACGTCACTTGCCGCCTGCGGCCCGCGCGAAAGAGCCGCCCCGGTCACTCTGCCGGGCCGCGTGCCCCAGCCCGGGGCGGTGCGGCCGCCCCGCTTCGGCGACCGGGACCCGGTCACGGAGTGGAGCGGCGGGCCCGCGCCGTCGTCCTACGCCGTCCACGGCATCGACGCCTCGAAGTTCCAGGGCACCATCGACTGGCGCGCGGCGGGGGCTTCGGGGGTGAACTTTGCCTTTCTCAAGGCGACCGAGGGCGGCGACCGCATCGACCCGCTCTTTGCCGAAAACTTCGCGGGCGCGGCCGCGGCGGGGGTGCCGGTGGGCGGGTATCACTTCTACTATTTCTGCAACAGCCCCGAGGTTCAGGCGCGCTGGTTCATCCAGAACGTGCCCCGCATCCCCGGTGCCCTGCCCCCCGTCCTCGACCTGGAATGGAACCCGTTCTCGCCGACCTGCGTGTCGCGCCCTCCGCAGGCAGAGGTGCGGCGCGTGGCGGAAACCTGGCTGTCGATCGTCTCGCGACATTACCAGCAACGCCCCATCGTCTACGTGCCGCTCGAGTTCTGGCGCGACCGGGACGTCAGGCACCTTCCGGCCGACTACTGGTTGCGAAGCGTGGCCAAGCATCCCGACGAGGCCTTCGCCGACCGGTCCTGGACGTTCTGGCAATACTCCGGCACCGGGCAGGTGCCCGGGGTCTCGG
The DNA here is from genome assembly GCF_004011175.1 of Mesobaculum littorinae. Lineage (GTDB taxonomy): Bacteria > Pseudomonadota > Alphaproteobacteria > Rhodobacterales > Rhodobacteraceae > Tranquillimonas > Tranquillimonas littorinae. Next base: position 45,379 of record NZ_RQXX01000008.1, read on the forward strand.
GCAACTGCGATCTCAACGTCTTCGGCGGCGGTGCAAGCCTCTGGCGCCGTTGGCTGGCGGCGCGGAGGCACGGCTGAGCAGGGGTATCGCGCCTGCCCCCCCCGAACGCCCTTCATCGCGACCCTTCGCGTCACCGGCCCCCTCCGCGCCCTGGCAGGAAGGGTCAGCGGAAGCGCTGACCCTTCCTGCCGAACACGCGGGGATCCTAGGACCTCGTGGCCATGCGACACGTCTCGCCCAGCCGGGCGGTGATCCTGCGGCGCGCCTCGACCGTGCAGGGCTGGACACCCGCGACCCGCCCGCAGATGCAGGAGGTGCCGCCCAGGAGCTCGGTGAAATCGACCTCGAGACCCGGTTGTCCAGGCTTTCCTTCCCGCGCACCTCGTCGTCGAGGTCCGACAACGGCGGTGTTGCAGAACTCTGGCGTCTGACGTCTCACATCGTGGATCCATGCGGCTAGAGCGCTGGCATGAGCCCCCCGCACGCTACCGCACCCGGACCTGATCCAGCGACAACGCGGCCCTGCGCAGGCGTGGCTAGATGCCGACCTGAGCAGACCAAGAGATGGCGTGGCTGGCACCGCACGAAGGGCGGTCCGGAGGCCGGACCACCATCGCCCGGCAGGGCACCGAAGCGCCGGCCGGTGTCATCACCGGCAGGCGGTCCGTAAGGCAGCCGATCGTGGGCATCCTGTCGGGGCGTGTCCACCACACCCGCGTGTCGCAGTGGCAGGGGGCCCCGGTGGCGGTTACCATGGGTCCGCACGCCTCGGTCGATCCTCGGACCAGGGATGAGGTGTGGATGACCCTAGGCACGCGCTCTGCCCTGTGCGACCTTATTGCCGGAAGCCACTCGCCGACATGCCTGCCCATCGCCCCGGGACGGCCGCTCAGACGCATGCCACTGGACCGCCTGAAGACCCTGAGCTGGCCGGCGGGCCGCCGGTCCATGTCAACCGCGCCGACCTTTCGCACCGGAATAGCCCGTCGCAGTCGCCACCTGCCCTGTCTGCGCCGGGATCTGCATGCAGCGCCAACAGAGCCGGGACGGCCCCTGCCGAGCGCAGGGCACTACTCTAGCCGCAAATCCCGCGCTTTTTGCACAAATTTTAGGCGGCCGCCTGCAGCGCGACCTTTCTGCCCGGCGACGTATTGACACAGGAAGGGCTGCCGGTACGGTCGCAACCAATCAAGCAATGGTTGGACAATTGGTTCAGAACACCTCCCCCTCCTCGCAGCCGCTTCTCGACGTCCGGGCGCTCAGCCTGGGGTTCGGGGCGTCGGAGACGAACCTGCTCGACGGCGTGCGCTACTCGGTCGACGCCGGCGAAACGCTGTGCATCGTCGGCGAATCCGGCTGCGGCAAGAGCGTCAGTTCGCTGGCCATACTGGGGCTTCTGCCCAAGGGCGTCGCCCGCATCCGCGAGGCCGACATCCGGTTCCGCGGCGAGGTCTACGACCTGTCCGACCCGTCCGCCCTGCGCCGTCACCGCGGCGCGGACATCGCGATGATCTTTCAGGAGCCGATGACCTCGCTCAACCCGGCGTTCAAGGTGGGCGAGCAGATCGCCGAAGCCGTGCGCGCCCATAACGACGTCAGCAAGTCCGAGGCGCGCGCCCGCGCGGCGCAGATGCTGGCCCGTGTCGGCATCCCTGCCCCCGAGGCGCGGATGAACGAATATCCGCACCAGCTGTCGGGCGGCATGCGCCAGCGGGTGATGATCGCAATGGCGCTGGCCAACGACCCGGCCCTCCTGATTGCCGACGAACCCACCACCGCGCTGGACGTGACGATCCAGAGCCAGATCCTAGACCTGATCCGCGATCTGCAGGCCGAAACCGGCATGGGCACCATCATGATCACCCACGACCTGGGTGTGGTGGCCGAAATCGCCGACAAGGTGGCCGTGATGTACGCGGGCGTCATCGTCGAAAGCGGCCCCGCCGCGGCGATCTTCAACGACCCGCAGCATCCCTACACCATCGGGCTGATGTCCTCGATGCCCAGCCTGACCGGCCCCCGCCACAGGCTGGCAACGGTGCCCGGGACGGTGCCGACGATCGAGACGATGCCCAAGGGATGCCGGTTCTCGTCGCGCTGTCCCTTCGCGCAGCCCGTCTGCACCACTCCGCCGCCTGAACGGAGCTTCGGCGCGGGCCACACCGCGCTGTGCCATTTCGCCCCCCTCGACGCGATGCTGGAGCAAAGCGATGGCTGAGCCGATCCTGACCGCCACCAACCTCGTGCGTCATTTCGATGTCGGCGGGTCGCTGTTCGAGAAACCACGCAAGCTGCGCGCGGTCGACGACGTGTCGCTGACCGTCAACACGGGCGAAACCCTCGCCATCGTGGGGGAATCGGGCTGTGGCAAGTCCACGCTGGCACGGATGCTGATGCGGCTGATCGCGCCCACCTCGGGGCGGATGACCTTCGAGGGGCGACAGATCGACCAGGCCAGGGGCCGCGCGCTGACCGAGTTGCGGCGCGACATGCAGTTCATCTTCCAGGATCCCTTCAGCTCGCTGAACCCGCGGCTGACAGTGGGGCGGCTGGTTGGCGAACCGCTGGAAACCCACGCGCCCGCCCTGTCGGCCCGCGACAGGCGCGCAAGGGTGGCCGAGCTTCTGACGCAAGTCGGCCTGCGGCCCGAACACACCGACCGGTATCCGCACGAATTCTCGGGCGGTCAGCGCCAGCGCATCGGCATCGCCCGCGCGCTGGCCTCGGGACCGAAGCTTCTGATCGGGGACGAACCCGTCTCGGCTCTGGACGTCAGCGTGCAGGCGCAGGTGATCAACCTGCTGGCCGACCTGCGCGACCGGCTGTCGCTGACCCTCGTGGTCATCGCCCACGACCTTGCCGTCATCCGCTACATGAGCGACCGCGTCGCGGTGATGTACCTGGGCCGCATCGTCGAAGAGGGCCCGACCGACGAGATCTTCGCCCGGCCCCGGCACCCCTATACCATCGCGCTTCTGTCGGCGATCCCGGTGGCCGAACACGGCCGCATCAAGCAGAAGGTCGAGCTGGCGGGCGAGATGCCCAGCCCCATCGACCCGCCATCGGGCTGCCGGTTCCACACCCGCTGCCCCTTTGCGCAGGACCGCTGCCGGGCTGAGACGCCGCAGCTGCGCGACACCGGGCTGGCGCCGGGCCACGGCGCCGCCTGCCACTTCTTCGAAGAGATCGCCCGCGACGCCGTCCCGCCCGCGCAGGGCGCGGGCACGGGGATGACCGACGGCGCCCGCGCGCGGTTCGCGCTTTACGCCCAGGCGCTGGCCGGGCGGACCACGCGACCCCGCGCCGATGCCCCGCCGCTCCCCGGCGCCCAGCCGAATGTCGCCACCCGGTGACGGGCCATTCCGCAGACCGGCCCCCCGGGCCACCCCACAGCCAAGAACCGCCCCGCCAAGGGCGGCGTACCGCAACAAAGGAGATAACACCCATGACCCTTTTCCGCCTCACCCTCGGCGCCGCCCTGCTGGGGGCCACCGCGCTGGGCGCACAGGCCCAGGACCTGCGCATCGGACTGGCCTCGGACGCCGACGTTCTGGACCCCGACCAGTCGCGCACCTTCGTCGGGCGCATCGTCTACACCGCGCTCTGCGACAAGCTGGTCGACATCACGCCCGAGCTTGAGATCGTGCCGCAGCTGGCGACCGAGTGGAGCTTCAACGACGACAACACCGCGCTGACAATGACCCTGCGCGAAGGCGTGACCTTCCACGACGGCACCGCCTTCAACGCCGAGGCCGTGGCCCGCAACATCGAGCGCAGCCAGACGCTGGAGGAAAGCCGCCGCAAGTCCGAGCTGTCGTCGATCGACAGCGTCGAGGTGCTGGGCGACTACGAGATCCGGTTCAACCTGACCCAGCCCGACGTGACCGTGCTGGCGCAGCTGGCCGACCGCGCGGGCATGATGATCTCGCCCGATGCCGCCGACGAGGCCGGCACCGATTTCGGCCTGAACCCGGTCTGCTCGGGGCCCTTCAAGTTCGAAGAGCGTGTCGCGCAGGACCGTATCACGCTGTCCGCCTTCGCCGACTACTGGAACGCCGACGAGATCCACCTCGACAGCGTGACCTACCTGCCGATCCCCGACACCACGGTGCGGCTGGCCAACCTGCAGTCGGGCGATCTGGACATCATCGACCGGCTGGGCGCCACGGATCTTGAACAGGTCCGTTCGGCCGGGGGGATCACCGTCGAAGAGGCCGTTTCGCTGGGCTACCAGGGGATCACCTTCAACATCGACAACGGCGACCGCGGCGACAACCCGTGGGGCAACGACGCGCGACTGCGCCGGGCGTTGGGACTGGCCGTGGGCCGCGACATCATCAACCAGGTGGTGTTCAACGGCGCCTTCCGGGCCGGCAACCAGCCCTTCCCCCCCAGCTCTCCCTGGTACGACGCCGAGATCCCCGTGCCCGAGCGTGATGTCGAGGCGGCGCGCGCCCTGCTGGAAGAGGCCGGGTATCCCGACGGCATCAGCCTTGAGGTGCAGGTGCCGAACCGGCCCGAGAACATGCAGCTGATGCAGGTGGTGCAGTCGATGGCCTCCGAGGCCGGGATCGACGTCCAGATCACCTCGAAGGAATTCGCCACCATGCTGCAGGACCAGTCCGCGGGCGATTTCACCGCCAGCCAGGTCGGCTGGTCGGGCCGCATCGATCCCGATGGCAACATCCACGGCTTCGTGACCACCGGCGGCGGTCTGAACGACGCGGGCTATTCCAGTGACGAGGTCGACCGGCTTCTGAACGAGGCCCGCACCGTGTCGGACGACGCCGAGCGCAAGGCGCTTTACGACCAGGCGCAGGCGATCCTGAACGAGGACATGCCGATCCTCTACCTCTATCACCAGACGTGGCTGACCGCGCTGGACGACGCGATCGAGGGCTTCGTCGCCTATCCCGACGGGATGATGCGCCTCGAAGGCGTGACCAAGACCGAGGGCTGAGGCCCGTCCCCCTCCTGCCCCCTCCCCAGTTCCGGGGAGGGGGCGCTTCGAACACCGAGGACCCGCCCAGATGCTGTCGTTCATCCTGCGCCGCCTGCTGATCGCGATCCCGACGATCATCCTGATCTCGATCTTCGTCTTCGCGCTGCAGAAATTCCTTCCCGGCGATCCGATCCTCGCCATGGCGGGCGAGGAACGCGACCCCGAGACCATCGCCTTTCTGCGCGAGAAATACCGGCTGAACGATCCGATCCCGCTGCAGTACCTGACATGGGTCGGCAACGCGCTGGCGGGCGATCTTGGCATTTCGCTGCGCACCAACCAGCCGGTGCTCGAGCTGATCGGTGAAAAGCTACCCGTGACGATCCAGCTTGCGACGATGGCGATGATCTTCGCGATGGTCATCGGCATTCCCGCGGGAATCCTGTCGGCGGTCCGCAAGGGCACCGTCATCGATTACGCGGCCAACGTCATCGCCCTGTCGGGACTGTCGATCCCGAATTTCTGGCTGGGCATCATGCTGATCCTGCTGCTCAGCGTGAAACTGCAGTTGCTGCCCGCCAGCGGCTACGTGCCCTTTGCCGACGATCCCCTGCGGTCGATCCAGGTGATGGTGATGCCGGCCTTCGTGCTGGGCACCGCGCTCGCGGCGACGCTGATGCGGCACACCCGCTCGGCGATGCTGAGCGTGCTGACCTCGGACTACGTGCGCACCGCGCGGGCCAAGGGGCTGTCGGAACGGCGGGTGATCCTGAAACACGCCTTCCGCAACGCGCTGACGCCCATCGTCACGCTGTCGGCGCTGCTTTTCGGCGAACTGATCGCGGGCGCGGTGCTGACCGAACAGATCTTCACCGTGCCGGGCTTCGGCAAACTGATCGTCGATGCCGTGTTCAACCGCGACTACGCCGTCGTGCAGGGCATCGTGCTGGTCACCGCCGTGGGCTTCATCGTGATGAACCTGCTGGCCGATGCCGCCTACGTCCTGCTCAACCCGCGTCTGAGGAGCTGAAGCCATGGCCCAGGCCGCAACCCCCATCACCATCGACGCCGAAAGCGCGCATGATCCGGTTCTGGACCCCGTGCTGGATCGCCGACCCGAGAACCGGGTGTGGAAGAAGTTCCGCAGCCACCGTTCGGCCGTTCTGGGCGGGATCATCGTGGCGTTCTTCATGGGCATGGCGCTGGCCGCGCCGCTCCTGCCTATCCCCGACCCCACGGCGACTGACTGGGGCGCGGTGCGCCAGGCGCCTTCGGCCGCGCATCCCCTCGGCACCGACGAAATCGGGCGCGACGTGCTGTCGCGGCTGGTCTGGGGCGCGCAAGCGTCGCTTCTGGCGGGCGTGATCTCGGTCCTGATCGCGGTCTGCGCGGGCGTGCCGCTGGGCATCGCGGCAGGCTATTTCGGCGGCTGGACCGACGCCATCATCTCGCGCTGCACCGAGGCGATGCTGGCCGCGCCCTTCCTGATCCTCGCCATCGCGCTGGCGGCCTTTCTCGGGCCGTCGCTGACCAACGCGATGATCGCCATCGGCATCTCGGCCACCCCGCTCTTCGTGCGGCTGACCCGCGGACAGGTGCTGTCGGTCGCGGCCGAGGATTACGTGGACAGTGCCCGCGCCATCGGGCTGCCGACGCGCAAGATCCTGGGCCGCTACATCTTTCCCAACATCCTGCCGCCAGTCCTGGTGCAGGCGACGCTGACGATCGCCACCGCGATCATCGCCGAAGCGTCGCTGTCGTTCCTGGGCCTCGGCCAGCAGCCCCCGGCCCCGTCCTGGGGGTCGATGCTGAACACGGCGAAGAACTTCCTGAACCAGGCGCCCTGGATGGCGCTGTGGCCGGGCATCGCGATCTTCCTCGTCGTGCTGGGATTCAACCTGCTGGGCGACGGGCTGCGCGACGCGCTCGATCCCCGCGACCACTGATGCGAGACGTTTCATGACCAAGTTCACCACCCGCCCCGATATCCGCGGCACCTTCGGCGTCGTCACCTCGACCCACTGGATCGCCTCGGCCGTGGGGATGTCGATCCTGGAAAAGGGCGGCAACGCCTTCGATGCCGCCGTGGCCACGGGCCTCGTGCTGCAGGTGGTCGAACCCCACCTCAACGGGCCCGCCGGCGACCTACCGGCAGTCTTCCACAGCGTTGCCAGCGGCGACGGCGTCGTCGCGGCGCAGGGCCCCGCCCCCGCCGCAGCGACGATCGAGCACTATCGCGCGCAGGGGATCGAGCTGATCCCCGGCTCGGGCCTTCTGTCGACCGTGGTGCCCGGCGCCTTCGACGGCTGGATGCTGATGCTGCGCGACGAGGGCACGATGACCCTGCGCGAGGTGATGACCCCCGCCGTCGACTACGCCCGCGACGGCCACCCGATGCTGCCCCGTGTCGCCGACCAGATCGCCGGCCTGGCCGAGTATTTCGCCGCCGAATGGCCATCGGCAGCCGAGGTCTGGGTACCGGACGGCAACGCCCCGCACGCACATGCGCTGTTCCGCAACCCAGGCCTGGCCCACACCTACCAGCGGCTGATCGAAAGCGGCGAGGCGGCGGGAGACGACCGGATCGCCCAGATCGACGCCGCGCGCGGCGAATGGGCCGAAGGCTTCGTCGCAAAGGCCATCTTCGACTACCTGGAGACGGCCGAGGTGCACGACGTCTCCGAGCGTCGCAACCGCGCCGTGCTGGCGCCGTCGGACATGGCGACCTGGCGCGCCGCGATCGAGCCGCCCACGCAATATACCTACCACGGCTGGACCCTGTCGAAGACCGGGCCCTGGGGGCAAGGCCCGGTGCTGCTGCAATCCCTCGCCATCCTGAAGCACTTCGACCTGGGCGCGATGGACCCGCTCGGCGACGAGTTCGTGCACACCGTGATCGAGGCGATGAAGCTGTCCTACGCCGACCGCGAGGCCTATTACGGCGATCCCGACCAGTCCGAGATCCCGATGGAGCACCTGCTGTCGGACGCCTACAACGCCGAGCGGGCCAAGCTGATCGGAGCCGACGCCTCGACCGAGCAGCGCCCGGGCCGGGTGCCGGGGTTCGAGCACCAGGCAGATGCCTACATCGCCCGTGCCGCGCGGGATTTCGGCGTGTCGGACGTCGGCGCGCAGGAACCGACGATGGCGCACCTGACCGACCGCAAGGGCGACACGGTGCATCTCGACGTCATCGACCGCTGGGGCAACTGCGTCGCGGCCACACCCTCGGGCGGGTGGCTGCAGTCGAACCCGGTGATCCCGGGGCTGGGCTTTCCGCTGAATTCGCGCGCCCAGATGTTCTGGCTGGAGGAGGGGCTGCCCACCTCGCTCGCCCCCGGGCGCCGGCCGCGCACCACCCTGACCCCGACGCTGGCGGTGCACGAGGACGGCACGCGCCTCGTCTTCGGCACGCCGGGCGGGGACCAGCAGGACCAGTGGCAGCTGATCTGGTTCCTGCGCTACGTGCATCACGGAATGGGTATGCAAGAGGGCATGGATTCGCCATTGTTCCACACCATGCATTTCCAGGGCTCCTTCTACCCGCGTGCGGTCAAACCGGCCGAGATGATGATCGAACCCGCCATCGGCGAAGCGTGCATCGACGCCCTGCGGGCCCGCGGACACAAGGTGACGGTGGCTGGCGACTGGACCGTCGGGCGCCTGACCGCGGCCCGTCGCACGCCCGACGGCGCCCTGACGGCCGCCGCCACCCCGCGCCTGATGCAGGCCTACGCGGTGGGGCGGTAAGCTTGACCTACTCGATCATCGCGCGCCGGCCCGAGACCGGTGAAATCGGCATCGCCGTCGCCTCTCGCTTCTTCGCCTGCGGCGCCATCGTGCCGCATGTCGGCCGCCGTTCCGCCGTCGCCACGCAGGCCTTCGTCAACCCGCTCTGGGGAACCGAGGGGCTGGCCCGGCTCGAGGACGGCGCCCCGGCGCAGGCGGTCCTGGACGACATGGTCGCCCGCGACGGCGGCCATGCGATCCGGCAATGCCACATGCTGGACGCCACGGGCGGCTTCGCGGCGCATACCGGCGGGGACTGCGTCGACTGGTGCGGCCACCTGATCGGCGCGCATCATTCGGTCGCGGGCAACATGCTGGCGGGCCCCGAGGTGGTGCAGGCCACCTTCGACGCCTATGCCGCCGCGCACGACCTGCCCCTGCCCGACCGGCTGCTGCACGCGATGCGCGCGGGCGAGGTCGCGGGCGGCGACAAGCGCGGGCGCCAGGCAGCCGGGCTGAAGATCCACCGCGGCGAGCTTTATGCCATCCTCGATCTGCGCGCCGACGACCATGCCGACCCGCTGGCCGAGCTCGAGAGGCTTCTCGACGTGTCGCGCGAACGCTATGCCCATGTCGCGCAGGCCTTTGCGACGACCGGTAATTTCCCCGGCAGCACGGATCGCGGCCCCATCGACGCAGCGATCGAGCGTGAGGACGCCCGCCGCCGCGCCGCCGGCATCGCCACCCGCTCGCAGGCGACAGAGGCCGCGCCGGCCACGCCCGGGGAGGGGCGCTGAAATGGAAGGTCAGATCCTCGAACTGCTGTCCACCATCGCCCTGCCATCGGTCGCGGCGGGCGTCGTCGGCGGCGTGCTGGCGGGGCTGCTGGGCGTGGGCGGCGGGATCGTCATCGTCCCCGCGCTCTACTTCGCGCTGTCGCTCACGGGCATGGACGCCGCGCAGGTGATGCAGCTTTCGGTCGGCACCTCGCTGACCACGATCATCTTCACCTCGCTCAGCTCGTCGCTGGGGCACTACCGCAAGGGCGCGATCGATTTCGACCTGCTCAAGCTCTGGGGCCCCTCGATCCTCGTGGGGGTGGTGATCGGCGGCGTGCTGGGGGGGCTCGTGTCGGGCCTCGCCCTGATCGCCGTCTTCGCGGTGGTCGCGCTGATCGTCGCGCTGGACATGATCCTGCGCGGCGGCGGCCAGATCGACAACCCGCGCACCTCATCACGGCCCGTCATGGCAGTCTTCGGGGTACTGGCAGGCACGATCTCGGCGATGATGGGGATCGGCGGCGGGACGGTCTGCGTGCCGATCCTGAACATCCTGGGCTACGACATCCGCCGCGCGGTCGGCACCTCGGCCGCGATCGGGTTCATCATCGGGCTGCCCGGGGCGATCACCTACGTTCTGACCGGCCTCGGGCACGACGGCCTGCCGCCGCTGTCGCTGGGCTACGTGAACCTTGCCGCCGCGGCGGTGATCATCCCGCTGACGGTCACCTTCGCCCGCGTGGGCGTCGCCATCGCCCACCGCATCCCGCGCCGGGCGCTGCGGCTGTCCTTCGGCCTCTTCCTCTTGGTGACGTCGATGCGCATGTTCCTCGATCTCTACCGGGCGATGTGACCGTGACCGCGCCCGACGCCGACCTGATGCGCAGGCTGCAGGACCTCCTCGTCTCTGACGCGGTCCCGGCCGACGGGCGGCTGCCCCCCGAACGGGACCTGGCCGCGCGCTTCGGGGTCAGCCGGGCGCGGTTGCGGCACGCGCTCGACGCGCTGGCCGACAAGGGCACGATCTACCGCCGCCAAGGGCACGGCACCTTTGCCGCGCCGCCGGTGGTCTGCGGCTCGACCGCGCTCAGCCGCATCGCGCGCGAGGCGACGCCGCAGGACGTCATGGAGGTGCGGCTTGAGATCGAACCCGCGCTGGCCGCCCATGCCGCGTCGCGGGCGCGGGCCGACGACCTGGCCCGGCTGGAACAGATGATGCTGGCGACGCTCGACCAATGCGAACGGGCGGCCTACGAGACCGCGGACGACATCTTTCACTACAACATCGCGGTGGCCGCGAAGAACCCGCTGTTTCTTGAAATCTTCGGGTCGATCCGCACGGTGCGCAAGCTTGCCACCTGGAGCGACGCCCGTCGCGAGACCCACACGCCCGAGGTGATGGCGCGCTTTGGCGGGCAGCACCGCGCCCTCTTCGAGGCCATCGCCGCACGCGACAGCGCCGAGGCCGCCCGGCTGATGGAGCTGCACCTGCTCGACGTGAACCAGACCGTGCGCCGCCGCGCGACCGAGGCACACCCCGCCTGACCCCCCAACTGATCCGCAACTTGCGTGCCTTCCGGCGCAGCCGCGCGGGTAAGGCGCACCATCACGCCCTGCCCGCTTCGGGCCGGCACGGCAATGCCGACGCCCGGCCCTGCGTCTGCCGGGCCTTTCCGGCCTGACGCCATGGCCACCCCGCCCCCGGGCCGCTTTCCCGCTTTGCGTGACCCGGCGCAGGATACGGCGCCGCCGAAGCCGCGGCGGCGTTCCGCCGCAATTCCAAGAAAACTACTCGGGTTTATTGCCCTTGCGCGGGTGCGTTGCTAGGGATCGGCGCAACGCGCCTTTGGAATGCCCCCGTGACGGATCACACAGCCCCAGCCTCCGCCCCTCTACCGCGCCCCTGCCGGCTGAGCGTCCGCTCGGTCGGGGCCGGTTATGGCAGCGGCAGCACTGCCCGGGCCGTGCTGCAGGACGTGTCGCTCGACATTCCCGACGGCGCGCTGACCATCCTCGTCGGACCGAACGGCTGCGGCAAGTCCACGCTGCTCAAGACCATGGCGCGCATCCTGCCCGCCAGTTCGGGCGCGGTGCTGCTGGACGGGCGGCCGATCCATGCCACACCGTCGCGCAACGTCGCCCGGCGGCTGGCGATCCTGCCGCAGGGCCCCGTCGCGCCCGAGGGGCTGACGGTGCGCGAACTGGTGGGTCAGGGGCGTTTTCCGCACCAGACCCTGCTGCGCCAGATGTCGCGCGACGACCGCCGCGCCATAGACGCGGCGATGGCGGCGGCCGACGTCGCACAATTCGCCGACAGTCCGGTGTCGCGCCTGTCGGGTGGCCAGCGACAGCGCTGCTGGATCGCCATGGTTCTGGCGCAGGAGACCGATATCATCCTGCTGGACGAACCCACGACGTTTCTCGACCTAAAGGTGCAGGTCGACCTCCTGGTGCTCTTGCGCCGGATCGCGCATCGCGACGGGCGCACGCTGGTCGTGGTGCTGCACGAACTGAACCTCGCCGCCGCCTTCGCCGACCTGCTGGTGATGATGAAGGACGGCCGGATCGTCGCGCAGGGCGCGGTGGACGCGACGTTCACGCCGCAGACCCTGCAGGATGTCTTCGGCCTGCGCGCCCGCGTCCTGAGGGATCCCGACAGCGGTCGCGCGATCTGCGCCCCCGTCATCGACGTGCCGCAGGCCATGGCCGCGCAATGACCGGGGCCGCGCTGCCGCGACACGGACGGGCCGCCTCGGTCGCGCCCGCGGCGGGGCTGGCGCTGCTGGTTCTGGCGTTCCTGTGGCACATCTCGGTCGGGGCGAAGACGATTCCCCTGCCCGTGGTGGCGCGCGCGATCCTCGCCTACGACCCGGAGATCTTCGACCACCTCGTGGTGATCGACCTGCGGGTACCGCGGGCGGTCAGCGCCGTTCTGGTCGGGGCCGCGCTGTCGGTCGCCGGCGCATTGATGCAGGGGGTCACCCGCAATCCGCTGGCCGAGCCGGGGCTTCTGGGCCTGCTGATCGGCGCCTCCTTCGCGGTGGTGCTGGTGGTCGGCGTGCTCGACCTGGCCGCGCCGGGGCTGATCCCGTTGGTCGCGGCAGCCGGGGCGCTTGCCGCCGCGGCGGTGGTCTGGGGCATCGCCCTGGCCGCCCCGGGCGGACCCGCGCCGCTGACGCTGGTGCTGTCGGGCGCGGCGGTCAGCGCCTTCCTCGGCGCGCTCGTCACCATCGCCAGCCTGCTGGACGAGGAAACCTTCGACCAGCTGCGCGTCTGGATGACCGGGTCGCTCGCCGGGCCCGACCGCGCCGTCACGCTCTGGGCGCTGCCGTGGCTGCTGGGCGGTCTGGTCGTGGCGCTCGGCCTCGCGCGGCAGATGACCGCGCTGGCCATGGGCGACGAGGTCGCCGCCGGGCTTGGCCTCAACGTGGGGCGACTGAAGGCGCTGGCGTTGGCGGCGGTGGTCGCGCTGACCGCGGCCAGCGTGGCGATGGCGGGGCCGCTGGGCTTTGTCGGCCTCGTCGTGCCGCATGGCGTGCGACTATTCGCCGGACAGGACTACCGGCTGGTGCTGCCCTGGTCGGCCATCGCCGGCGCCGCCTACCTGCTGGTGGTCGACGTGGCGGCCCGCCTTGTGCTGGCGCCGGTCGAGATATCGACCGGGTTGGTCACCGCGCTTCTGGGAGCGCCGATCTTCGTCTGGCTGGTCAAGCGGCGGCTGTGATGGCGGACGGGATGATCAGCCGCCTCGACGGGCCCGTGACCTTTGTCCTGCCGGTGCGGGCACTGGCGGTGCTGGCCCTGCTCTGCGCCGGGATCGGGACGCTCGTCGTGGCCAGCCTCATGGCCGGCAGCTATCCCCTGACGGCGGGAGAGGTCGCCGCGACAGTGCTGGGCCGCGCCCCCTCGGACATGGGCGAAACCGTCGTGTGGCAGTTCCGCCTGCCCCGGGCGCTGGCCGCGCTCTTCGCCGGCGGGCTCTTCGCGACCTCGGGCGCGGTGCTGCAGATCGTCACCCGCAATGCCCTGGCCGATCCGTCGCTGATCGGGGTCAGCCAGGGCGCGGGCCTGGCCGTCGTCACCGCCATCGTCGTCGCCCCTGACCTGCCGCATGTGCTGCGCCCCGCCCTGGCCTTTGCCGGCGCGCTGGCGGTCGCGGCGCTGATCCAGACCCTCGCCATGCGCCGGGCCGAGGGCGCGACGATGCGGTTCATCCTGACCGGGATCGGCGTCGCGGCCTTCATCGCGGCGGCGACCTCGGCCCTTCTGACCTACGGGCAGATCGACCAGGCGATGGCCGCCCTGGGCTGGCTGGCCGGATCGGTGCACGCCGTGGGCTGGACCGACGTCGCGATCCTAGGTGGGGCCTGTGCGCTGCTGGCACCCGCGCTGGCCGCCGCCGCCCGCCCGCTGCGGGCCCTGCGGCTGGGGCCTGAACTGGCAGCCGGGCTGGGCGTGCGCGTCGGGCCCGCGCGGATCGCGCTGATCACCCTCGCCGTCGCGCTGGCCGCCGCGGCGGTGGCGATCGTCGGGCCGCTGGGCTTTGTCGGCCTGATCGCTCCGCACCTCGCGCAGCGTCTGGCGCGGGCGGATGTGGGCCTGCACCTCTCCCTCTCCGCCGCGACCGGAGCCGCGCTGGTGGCCGCCGCCGACCTTGCCGGGCGTACAGTCGCCGACCCGGTGCAGATCCCCGCGGGCCTTGTCACCGCGGTCGTGGGGATCCCCGTCTTCGTCCTTCTGATCCTGCGCCCGACGCCCGAGGCCACACGCCTATGACCACGCCCGCGCCCCGCCCCTCCCCGCGTCCCGCCCGGCGTTTCTGCGCCGAGGACAGCCGCGCCGCCGGTGAACCCATCGCCGGCACCGGCATGCATCCCGCGCGCAACGTCCTGATCCAGTGGCCGAAGGGCCGCTGGCGTCACTCGATGCGCATCGCCGACGGCATGGAGGGAGAGATCGAGCGCGCGATCACCCAGCTGGTCGAGGCCGGGTGGCGCGTCAACCTGATCGACCGCAAGGAGGCGCGGGCGGATCGCCTGCAGGTCTTCGTCTTCCCCGAGAACCTGTGCCTCGCCCTGCCGCCCGAGACGCTGCCCGCCTGCCTCGACGCCCTGCGCGGGGGCGGCGATCCGACCGCGTTCGGCGCCCGGCCCGTGGCGCGCCCCGTCGTCGCCTGTTGCACCCACGGCAAGCACGACCGCTGCTGCGCCAAGTGGGGCTTTGCCGTCTACAAGGCCTTGGCGGCCGAGGCCGCGGCGCGCGGCGATTTCGACGTCTGGGAGGCCACGCACCTGGGCGGCTGCCGCCTGGCGGCCGGGGTGCTGGTGCTGCCCGCGATGCACAAGTACGGCCGCCTCGTCCCCGCCGACGCCGCGGCCCTTCTGGCGGCCGAGGCCGGAGGCCAGCCGCTGCTGTCGCGCTACCGCGGAGCCTGCCATCTCGACCGCCCGGCGCAGACGGCCGAGGTCGCGGGCCGCGTCGCGCTGGATCGCGCGGGCCACCGCGGGCCCGCCGAGGTGGCGCAGACCGACGCGGACCACTGGTCCGTCACCGTGGCGGGGGCGACTGCGCGGGTGCGCCTGCATCCCGACGAGGTGCGCATCGCCACCACCTGCGCCAAGATGCCCGAAAGCGGCCTGCCCGATCCGCGCACGATCCTGCGGGCCGAGGTTCTGGAGCTCGCCGCCCTTCCAGAAACCGCCGGGCCGGGGGCCTCCGTGCCCCTTGCGACACACACCGCGGACGCCGCCGATGCCCCGCCGGCCCCCGCCCCCTTTGCTGCCCCCGATCGCTGACCCGACCGCCCCGCCCCTTTCCCGAGGAGACCGACCTTGCCCCATCCCGCCCGACTGATCACCGCCGTCCTGTCCCTGTGCCTCATGGCCCTTCCCCTCGCCGCGCAGGACATGCGCGAGGTGACCGACGATCTGGGGCGCCGGGTGACGATCCCCGCCGACCCGCAGCGCATCGTCTCGCTGCACGACACCTCGCTCACCGTCGCGCTGCTGGAACTGGGCGTCATGCCGGTGGGCTCGCACGGGCGCACCACGCCCGACGGCACGCCCTATATCCGGTCCTCCGACACTGCGACGGGCGTCGATTTCGACACCTCCGACATCGCCTTCGTCGGCGGTAGCCCCGCGGATGTCGAGGCGGTCGCCGCCGCCCGGCCCGACCTGATCGTGACGACCAGCTGGCAGACCGCCGATCCCGATCAGCTGGCCGCCATCGCGCCGACCTACGTCTTCGACATCGCGACGGCCGATGATTTCGACGTCTACGCCCAGCTTGCCGACATCGTGGGGGCCGAGGATCGGCTGGCCGCGCTGCAGGCGCGCTACGACGCGCAGATCGCGCTGTTGCGGGACCAGGTCGATACCGGGGCGATGCGGGTGTCGGTAATCCAGGGGTCGGACGGCCAGCTGCTGGTGTGGAACACCTACGGCACACTGGGCAAGGTCCTGCGCGACGCCGGATTCACCTTTCCCCGGATCGTCGACGAGATCGAGGGCAATGCCCGCCGCAGCTTCTCGGCCGAGCGGCTGCCCGAGTTCGACGGCGACCTTGTCTTCGTGACCTACCGCGCCGACCGCGGCGAGACGGCCGAGGACGCCCGCGCCGCGCTGGCGCAGGTGCTGCCGTCGTGGTGCGAGACGCTGCATGCCTGCCGCGAGGACCAGGTCGTGTTCCTGCCGCGCTCGCTGGCCTCGACCGCCACCTATGACGCGGCAACGGCGCTGATCTACACGGTCCTAAGCCAGATCGACGGCCGCGACCTGGCGCCCTTCGAAGGGTAACCCACCGCTCCAACATTGGCGCGCGGGTGGCTCGGGCGCCCTTCGGGGGCCGGGGCGGCCCGGCGCGGAGCGGTGCACGGGTCCCGGTGCGGCGCGCAGGCCGCGGACGCCGCAGGCGCCCCCCGCAACCATCCCGGTCAATTCCCGGCCGAGGCCGGGGCGTCGAGCGTGGCAAGCAGAGCCGTCCGGCTGTCGCGCCAGAAGTCGGCAGCCGCGGCGATCCCCGCCGCGTCCACCTGCCCCGCCTTGCCTGCCTTTTCGATCCGGCCCAGCGCGGCGTGCAGGCGCAGCAGCCCGAACGTGGCGCAGGAGCCTGCGCATTTATGCGCGAGCTGCGCCACCTCCTGCGGGCCCTGCAGCCGACCCAGTCGGGCGATCTGTTCGTCGCACTCGGCCACGAACCGGTCACGCAGCTGTGCCACCTCTTCGGGGGCAAGCGCTGCGCGCAGTTCGTCGAGATGCGCAGGGCTCACCAGCGGTTGCAGGTCCCGCGTCCCGGCAGAGGATGGCACCGCGCCCGCGTCACCCGCGCCGATCCCGACCCGCCTGAGCAGGGCCTGAAGGGCGCTGCGGTCGATGGGCTTGGCGATGCAGTCGGTCATCCCCGCCTCGCGGAAGCGGGCGATTTCCTCGGGCAGCGCATGCGCGGTGACCGCGATGATGGGCACCCGCGCGCAGGGGCCGCTGCCCGCCCGGATCCGGCGCGTGGCTTCCTGCCCGTCCATCACCGGCATCGAGATGTCCATCAGGATCACGTCGAAGGCATCGCTTTCGGCGCGGTCCACGCCGGCGCTGCCATTCACCGCCTCGGTGACGCTGTGCCCCTCGCGCTGCAGCATCTCGCGGGCGACGAAGCGATTGATCTCGTTGTCCTCGACCAGGAGGATCCGCAGCGGCGCGGCGCCGCCGGAAGACGCGCCGGGAACCGCAACCGGCGGCGCCGTATCCCCCGGGCCGGCCGACCTCCCCATGGAGGCGATTGATCCGGACGCAGGGGCGGCGTCCGAGAGGGGGGCGGCGGTCGAAGCCGATACCGAGCCGGGCGCGGAAGCCGGCGCAGATGCGGAGACAGATGCGGGGGCCGGGGCCTGAAGGGGCGCCGCGGGGTCGAGCGGCAGGCGCACCCAGAACAGGCTGCCTTCGCCCAGTTCGCTTTCGGCGCCGATCTCGCCCCCCATGACCTCGACCAGCCGCCGCGCGATCCCGAGACCCAGCCCCGTCCCGTCGGCCTGCCGCGCGTAGGAGGAGTCGAGCGTTTCAAAATCGTTGAAGACGCGCGTCAGGTCGGACTCGGAAATCCCGATCCCGCTGTCGATCACGCGCAGTTCGACGCGGCCATCGCCCAGCCTCTCGACCTCGATCTCGACCATGCCGCCATGGGTGAACTTGAGCGCATTGCCCACGAGGTTCAGCAGCACCTGCCGCAGCCGCCGCGGATCGCCCCGCACCGCGCCCTGCGCCGGCCCGGTCCACGTCCAGCCCAGCGTGTTGCCGTTGCCCGCGGCAAGGCTCGCCGTGGCTTCGACCACACCGTCCAGAAGTTCGCCCAGGTCGAAGACGCGATCCTCGCGCGTCAGCTTCCCGGCCTCGTATTTCGACAGGTCGAGCACGTCGTTGACCAGCCCCAGGAGCAGCTCGCCCGAGGTGCGGGTGATGTCGAGCATCGCCGCCTGCCGGTCGTCAAGATCAGTGTCGCGCAGGATCTGGATCGTGCCCAGCAGACCGTTCAGCGGGGTGCGCATCTCGTGGCTCATGACCGCCAGGAATTCGGCCTTGGCCTTTTCGCCCGCCAGCGCCCGGTCGCGCGCGTCCCGCAGCGCCTCTTCGGCCGCCTTGCGGGTCGAGATGTCGCGCAGGAAGGACACGAAAATCGGCCCGTCCGGCCCGATGGCCCGGTCGATCGAGACCTCGACCGGAAAGCTGCGCCCCGACCGGTCGCGGCCCGTCAGCTCGAACTGCCGCTCGCCCGGTTCCGGGCGCCGCCGCCCTTCGATAAAGCTCATCACCTCGGCGCGGGTCGCGTCGGGATCCTCGTCGGGGAACAGCAGCTGCATCGCGGTCTGGCCCTGCGCCTCGTCGACGGAATAGCCGAAGACCTCGGTCGCGGCGCGGTTGAGGTCGAGGATCGTGCCCTCGTCGTTGGACACGATGATCGGGTCGATCGAGGTCTGGACGATGGTGCGCATCCGCATGCCCGTCTGTTCCAGCTCGCGGGCCCGGCGGGTGCTGAGCCCGTTCAGCCGCAAGAGCCAGACCGCCAGCAGCAAGAGCCCGGCAAAAAGCACCAGCAGCAGGATCGCCATGCGCGACAGCGTCTGCATCACCTCGACGCGGCGGGCATCCGACACCTCGGCATAGGCAGTAAGCCCGGACAGCGACAGCGCGCGCACCTCATCGGCCCGGGTCTGCGCCTCGGCGGCCATCTCCGGCAGGGCGGCGCGCAGCTCGGCGTCCGGTCCGTCGATCAGCGGAACCGTCGCATCGAGATAGGCCTTCACCGCGCGCCGATCGGCCTGGTATTCGGTGCTGGCATGCAGGCGGCGATACACCTGCCCGCCCTGCAGCGTGTCGATGCGCCCGTAGAAGACATCAAAGCGGCGGCGCACCTGCTCCAGCGCTGCGGGATCGTCCCCTGTCCCCTCCTGCGCCTGTTCCAGCGCCAGACGGTAGCGCAGGAACTCGACATCGATCTGCGCGAGGCTCCATTGAAGGTTGTCCGAGTTCACGGCCCCCAGATCATCTACCTCGCGCTGGGCTACCACGGAAGTCCAGACGACAAGAGCCGCCACCGTGACGATGGCGGCAACCGCGAGCGCTAGGCGCAGGTACGGTAGGGGCAGACGCAAAAGGTGTCCTCCGCAGGGTTTCTCGGGGTTGTCGCCGTAGGTCTGCGCGCCCCGGGGGCCCGGGCCGCGCAGAACCAGGCCTAGGGCAGAACCTCGATCCGATCCAGTTGCCAGATGCTGCGGGAATAGATCACCTCGCTCCGGAACGCGGGGTCGCTGTCATAGGGATAGACGATCCACAGCGGCCCCTTGCCGCGCAGCGACATCGGCGCGTCGTTGTGCAGGTAGGCCACGATCGGCCCTTCGGCGTCGGGATCGCCCTCCCAGTCCTCGGCCGGGATCTCGATGGCGTAGTCGTTGACCGCGGTGGCCGACACGGCAGAGCCTTCGGCCCCGAGCCGGTCGAGCAGCTGCGCCAACGGCACGCCGGTGAAGCTCTGCGTCCCGTCGGTCCAGATCGTCGTCGTCTCGAAGGTGACGGGGTCGAGCGCGGCGAGCATCTCGCGGTCGAACACCGCGGCGTCGCCGTCGTTGGTGACGGTGATCGCGCCGGTGACGGTCAGCAGCGCCTCGCCCTCGGGCGTGGGCAGATCCTGGGCCAGCGCCGGACCAGAGATCAGGGCCAGGGAAAGCAGGACGGGTCGGGCAAATCGGGACAAAAGCATGAAGGTGACCTCGGAGGGGAGCGAAGAACTCGATGCGACACGGAGGTTGTGCCACGAAAATACCGCTCGCGGCAGGGGTGCATCGGAAGGGGAGACCTATCCAAAGGGATAGGGTTAAGATCAGGTGGATAACCACTTTCCCTCTCCCCCCGCCGTGCAGGGGGCCGGTCGGCGCCGTGTCCCGCGCAAGCTTGCACGATGCGGGCCTAGTACCCGGCCAGGACGGCGGCGTATCGCGGCGCCCGGGCGTCCAATGGCATGCCGGTTCGTCGGCGGGCACGGAGGCGCGCGGGGTCACCGGGCGTCCGCCTATGCCCCGCGGTCGGGGCAGGAAGGCGGGGCGCCCGCCCCCGGTCCGTTTCCCGGCGGCGTCTTCGGCCCCGTCGTCGGAGCGCCGTCAGACCTGCCGGCGACCCTGCGCGATATCCCGGGCGAGGTCGGACACCTCGGAGGGGCTCCTCAGCGCGGCGCGGTTCAGAAGCAGATGGCGGGCCATGCGCAACGCCCGCGCCTCGCAGGCGGCGCGGGTGGGGATGTCGGCGATCTCCTCGAAATCCGCGACGTGCGAGATGCCCAGGATGCGGCGGATCATCTTCGCCCCGGCAAAGCCCAGCGTATCGCGCCAGACCGCCGCCAGCCGCGCGGCGACGAACGCCTGACCCACGCCGTCGCCCGCGACCTCGGTCTCGATCAGACCACCGGGACGCGGATGCGCCAGCCGCGTGGCCTCTTCCACGAAGGTGGCCCATGCCTCTTCGGCCACGTTCAGAAGCCACGCCGTCATCTCCTGCCGGTCATCCGCGGCGGTGGCGTGCCCCGGCTGGCTGAACGCTGCCAGCCACAGGTTGCCCAGAACCGCCCCGATGTCGAAGCCCATCGGCCCGACAAAGGCCCATTCCGGGTCGATCACCCGCGTTTCGTCCGCGCTCAGCATCAGCGAGCCGGTGTGCAAATCGCCGTGGATCAGCGCCTCGGCCTGGCTGCGGAAGGCGTGCTTCATCTCCATGGCGGCCAGCCGCAACGCCGAATCGCCGCGCAACTGCGCCGCCAGCCCCTCCTGCCCGGGGGTGAGCCGGTTCAGCGGCGCCTCGTGGTAGGGGCCGGTAAAGACCACGTCCTGCGTCGTGGCGCACAGCTCGGCATTGCCCGAGTAGCGGTCGACCAGAGCATTCTTGGCGGCTGTTGTCAGCACCAGGTCCGAGGTACCCACCAGCGACCGCGCCAGGTAGAGCCCGAGGTCCCGCGCAAGGGTCGGGAACCGCCGCCCGGCCACGAAACCCGCGCGCGCGACGACATGGGGCTGCAGCGCCTCCATGAAGATCAGCGCCAGGTCGGGGCGATAGGCATGGACCCGCGGCGGCACGCCGGGCGCGGCGCGGCCGTGATCGACCAGCGCGCGATGCTCGTACTCGGCCCGCGACACGGGGAAAGGCCAGCCCTCGCCGATCACCCGGATATAGGGCAGCGCCTGTTTCGCGACGATGGCCCCCGCGGGCCCGGCAAGCCGCCAGACCGCGTTCATGTTGCCATCGCTGATCTCGTCGCAGCGCCAGTCCTGCGCCGCGCCGCCCAGGCGCGCGGCCAGGTCGGGCGTCTCAGCGACGAGCGCGATCAGGTCGGGGGCGGCAAGTTCGCGGTACCCCGCGGGGATATCGAAGTTCTGGGACATGGCCCCCTGTCTGCCGCGTCGGGACGGCTTTGCCAAGCCGCGCCAAGCCCTGCCGCGGGCGTCCCGCCCCCTCCGGCACCCAACGAATACGTGAGCCCGCCGTAGCGCGGTTCTGCGGTGCGCGGCTTTTCAATTCCGCCCGCATCGCCCATGAAGACCTTCGACACCGCGCAGCCGGAGGAGCCCAGATGCGACAGCCGACACCCCCCTTTTCCGCAGCCCTCGCAGGGGGCCTGCTGGCCGGCCTTCTGGGGCAGGCAGCCGTCGCCCAGACCGCGCCCGACCCCGCCGACTGGGACCAGGTGGTCGCCTCGGCCGAGGGGCAGACCGTCTACTGGAACGCTTGGGGCGGCAATCCGCAGGTCAACGCCTTCATCCAGTGGACGGCGGACGAGGTGCAGGACCGCTTCGGCATCGCGCTTGAGCATGTGAAGCTGTCCGATGCGGCCTCGGCCGTGACGACGGTCCTGAACGAAAAGAGCGCCGGACGCGACACGGGCGGGTCCATCGACCTCATCTGGATCAACGGCGAGAACTTCGCCGCGATGAAGCGCAACGACCTGCTGTTCGGCCCATGGTCCGAGGCGATCCCCAACTGGCAGCTGACCGACCCCGCCGAGAATACCGCGCTGACGAGCGACTTCACCGTGCCGGTGGACGGGCTGGAGGCGCCGTGGAGCATGGCGCAGGTGGTGTTCTACTACGACAGTGCCGATATCGACACGCCGCCTGCGACGATCCCGGGCCTGCTGGACTGGGCGCGCGCGCATCCGGGCCGCTTTACCTATCCGCAGCCGCCCGATTTCCTGGGTTCCACCTTTCTCAAGCAGGCGCTGCTTGAACTCGCCACCGAGACCGACCCGCTCTACGCGCCGGTGGACGAGGCGGATTACGCGGCCATTTCAGCGCCGCTCTGGGACTATCTCGAAGAGCTGACGCCGCTTTTGTGGCGCCAGGGGCAGGCCTATCCGCAGACCGGCCCGGCGCAGCGGCAGCTGGTCGCGGATGACGAGATCGACATCGCGATCTCGTTCAACCCGGGCGAGGCATCGGCGGCGATCGCGAACTACGAATTGCCCGAAACCGTGCGCAGCTTCGTGCTGGAGGGCGGCACCATCGGCAACGCCAGCTTCCTCGCCATCCCCTTCAACGCCAATGCGAAAGAGGGGGCGATGGTGGTCGCCAACTTCCTGATGTCGCCCGAGGCGCAGGCCCGGGCGCAGGACCCCGACATCCTGGGCGTCGGGACCGTGCTGGACCTCGACAAGCTCGAGGCCCCGGACCGCGCCCGGTTCGAAGAGCTCACCCTGGGCGTCGCCACGCTGTCGACCGAAGAGCTGGGCACCCCCCTGCCCGAGCCGCACCCGTCGTGGATGGAGCGGATCGAAGAGGACTGGGAAAGCCGCTACGGCGTGGCCCGATAGGCCCGGGCCGCGCGGCATGACCTCCGGCCCCCGACACACGCGCGGGCCCTCAGGGCCCCGCCACGGCGCGGACCTAGGCGCGCCCCATGACGCGAACCATCACGGGGCTGCCGGCGCGGATGGCCCCGCGCGCGCCCTCCGTGGCATCGCGCCTGCCGGGGGCCCGCGCACGGCGGCACGCAGAGACCGGCCCGGGCCGCTTCGGATCATGCCGGTGCTGACCATGGGGCTGCTGGCACTTCTGGTGGCCGCGGGGCTGGCCGGCGTGCTGGCCCCGGCCTTCGGCTGGTTCCCCGCACTGGGACACACCCGCCCGGGCCTGGGCGCCTGGCGCGATCTTTTCGCCTGGCCCGGCATCGGCGCCGCCACCCGGCTGAGCGTCACGACCGCGCTTGCAGCCACCGCCCTGTCGCTGGGCACCACGATGCTGATCTGCGCCGCCTGGCACGGCACCCGCGTCTTCGCCGCCATCCAGAGGCTGCTTTCCCCGCTCCTGTCGGTGCCCCATGCCGCCGCCGCGCTGGGGCTGGCCTTTCTGATATCGCCCTCCGGCTGGATCGTGCGGCTGCTGTCGCCCTGGGCCACGGGCTGGGAGCGCCCGCCCGATATCCTGATCGCGCATGACCCCTGGGGGCTGACGCTGATCGCGGGACTTGCGGCGAAGGAGATCCCCTTTCTGCTGCTGATGACGCTGGCCGCACTGGGGCAGATGCCCGCCCGCCGGTCGCTGCTTATCGCGCAGACGCAGGGCTACGGCCGCGTGACAGGCTGGCTCAAGACCGTGTTCCCGCAGGTCTACGGCCAGATCCGCCTGCCGGTCTATGCCGTGCTGGCGTTTTCGGCCTCGGTCGTGGACGTGGCGCTGATCCTTGGGCCCACAACGCCCGCGACGCTGTCGGTGCAGGTGCTGGACTGGCTGAACGATCCGCAGCTGTCGCTGCGGTTCGCCGCCGCCGCCGGGGCGCTTTTGCAACTGGGGCTGGTGGTTGGGCTGCTGGCGGTCTGGCGCGGGTCCGAGCTGGCGGCGATGCGGTGGGGCCGCGGCTGGGTCGCGCGCGGGCACCGGGGCCGCGCCGACGTGCTGTGGCGGGGGCTGGCGCTGGTCGCCGCCGGGCTGGCCGCAGCGGCGGTGCTGGGTGGGCTGGCCGGGCTCGCCGTCTGGTCCATGGCGGGATTCTGGAGCTTTCCGGACATGCTGCCGCAGGGCTTCACCCCCCGCGCCTGGGCCACCCATTGGCCCACCGTGGCCGACCGCGTGCGCGACACGGTGATCATCGCGGGCGCGGCGACGGCCATCGCGCTGGCGCTGGCGCTGGCCTGCCTCGAAGCCGAGCATCGCTATCGCCTGAAACCGTCAGCGCGCGAGATGTGGTTGCTTTACCTGCCGCTCATCGTGCCGCAGGCGACGTTCCTGACGGGCCTGCAGATGCTGGCCATCGCCTCGGGCACGGCGGGGATCATGGCCAGCGTCGTGGCGGTGCACGTGCTTTTCGTCCTGCCCTACGTCTTCCTGTCGCTGGCCGAGCCGTGGCGGGCCTGGGATCCGCGACATGCCCTGCTGGCCGAAACCCTCGGCGCCGGGCCCGACCGGGTGTTCTGGCGGCTGCGCCTGCCGATGCTGCTGCGCCCGATCCTGACCGCCGCCGCCGTGGGCTTTGCCGTGTCGGTGGGGCAGTACCTGCCCACCGTGCTGATCGGGACCGGCCGTGTCACCACGCTGACGACCGAGGCGGTGGCCCTGTCCTCGGGCGGCGACCGGCGGCTGATCGGGGTCTATGCCATCGCCCAGACGGCGGTGCCGCTTCTGGGCTTTCTCGCCGCGCTGGCGCTGCCGGCGCTGGTCTTCCGCAACCGCCGCGGCCTATCGGGGGCGACATGAACGACATCACCGACACCCCCCGCACCGCGCGCCCCGCGGCAGTCTCGGACGACGCCCATGCCGGGCCGTGCACCGGCCTGCATCTCGACGCGCTGCGCATCCGGCTGGGGGCAACCACGCTCGTCGCGCTCGACACCCTGATCGCCCCGGGCGAGGTGCTGTCGGTCATGGGGCCCTCGGGCTCGGGCAAGTCGACGCTTCTGAACCAGATCATCGGCGCCCCCGCCCCCGCCTTTCAAAGCGACGGGCAGGTGCGGCTGGACGGGCAGGACCTGACCGGGATGGGCCCACAGGCGCGGCATATCGGGCTGCTTTTCCAGGACGACCTGCTGTTTCCGCACATGTCTGTGGGTAGCAACCTTGCCTTTGCGCTGCCCGCGGGCCTGCGCGGCCGCCGCGCACGGCGCGCCGCTGTCGAGGCCGCGCTGGCCGAGGCCGGGATGCCCGGCTATGCCGACCGCGATCCGGCGACGCTTTCGGGCGGGCAGAGATCGCGCGTGGCCTTGATGCGCACGCTGCTGAGCGCGCCGCGCGCGCTGCTGCTGGACGAGCCCTTTTCGCGCCTCGACGCCGACCTGCGCCGCACGATGCGCGACCTCGTCTTCGGCGAGGTGCGCAGGCGACGGCTGCCCACCCTGCTCGTCACCCACGACAGGGAGGACGCGCAGGCGGCCGGGGGCCGGATCCTCGACCCGCTGGGCCGCCCCGTCGCCCCGCCCGCCGACGGTGATCCGGGACCATGAAGGGCCGATGCAGGGCGCCCGTGGCCTGCATCGGCCCATCCGCAATCCGTCGAGGAAGACCCGAACGTCGGGCTGAACCGGCAGCGTTGCGTGGACGGTCAGACCGCCTGGCAGCGGCGAAGCCTCAACCGCGCTGCGCGCGTCCGCTGCGGCGGGCGAGACGATGCTCAAGCATTACCAGCGCGTCGTAGATCAGCACGGCGAAAAGCCCCACGATCAGCCCGCCCTGTAGCACGAAGGCGGTGTTGTTGGTCAGAAGCCCCGCGATGATCACCTCGCCCAGCGTGCGCGCCGCCACGGTCGAGCCGATGGTCGCGGTGCCAAGCGCGATCACCACCGACAGGCGGATACCCGCAAGGATCACCGGCAGCGCCAGAGGCAGCTCGACCCGCATCAGCCGTTGCCGGTTGTTCAGACCGATGCCGCGCGCCGCCTCCATCGTGTGCGGCGGCAGGGTCGACAGGCCGGTCATCGCGTTCTCGAAAATCGGCAGGAGGCCGTAGAGAAAGAGCGCGACCAGCGTTGGCCCCGCGCCGAAGCCCAGCACCGGCACCGCCAGGGCAAGGACCGCCACAGGGGGGAAGGTCTGGCCGACATTGGTGATCGTGCGCGACAGCGGTCGGAACGCCGCGCCCGCGGGCCGGGTGACGAGGATCGCAAGCGTCACCGCGACCAGCGTCGCAAGGCTTGAGGCCGCGGCCACCAGCCACAGGTGGCTGAGCGACAGCGACAGAAGCGACGACCGGGTATAGATCACGGGCCCGCCCGCGGGGGCGAGCGGGGCGAACACAGGCTCGAACCACCCCGGCCGCAGGACCAGCGCCAGCAGCAGCGCCACCATCGCGGCGCGCAGGACCAGACCGATCCTCATGCCTGCCGTTCCGCGCGCGCCCGGATCGCCTGCAGCGTGACGCGGCCCGCAGGCGCGCCGTCGCGGGTCACGGGCACCGCGTCGCGCCCCGTCCAGAGGCAGGCCGACAGCGCCTCGCGCAGGGTGGCGCCGGCGGTGACGGGTTCACCGGGGGCCGCGCCCTCCTCGATCAGATCGGACACGGGGATCAGCGACAGCAGGCGCATCGGACGTTCCGCATCCCCCACCATGTCGGCCACGAACCCGGTGGCGGGGCGGGCGATGATCTCTTCCGGCGGCCCGTATTGCACCAGCCGGCCCTGGTCCATCACCGCCACCTTGTCGCCAAGGCTGACCGCCTCGTCCATGTCGTGGGTGACCAGCATGATGGTCGAGCCCAGCTTGCGCTGGATGTCGCGCAGATCCTGTTGCGCCCGGGTGCGGATGATCGGATCGAGCGCGCCGAAGGGTTCGTCCATCAGCAGAAGGTCGGGGCGCGAGGCCAGCGCCCGCGCCACGCCCACGCGCTGCTGCTGCCCGCCCGACAATTCGCCCGGGAAGCGGTCGCGATAGGCGTCCGGCTCCAGCCCGAAAAGGGTCAGCAGCTCGTCGACGCGGGCCCGGATCTTGGCCTTGTCCCACCCCTGCAGCTGCGGCACCGCCCCGATGTTGCGCGCCACGCTATGGTGCGGGAACAGCCCGTGCCCCTGGATCGCGTAGCCGATCCGCCGCCGCAGCAGATGGGGTTTGACGGCATGCGTGGGCTCGCCGTTGATCCGCACCTCGCCCGACGAGGGCTCGACCAGCCGGTTGATCATCCGCAGAAGCGTGGTCTTGCCCGACCCCGAGGTGCCGACGATGGCGGTGATCGTGCCGGTCTCGACCGTCATCGACACCTCGTCGACGGCGGCGTGACCGTCATAGACCTTGGTGATCCTGTCGATTTCGATCATCTTGAACGCTCCGGCGTTGGGCGGGCGAGGTCCACCAGGATATCCATCACGATGGCGGAGACCAGCGCCATCAGCACGGTGGGCAGCGCGCCCAGAAGGATCAGATCGGTCGCGGTCTGGTTCAGGCCCTGGAACACGAAGGTGCCGTAACCGCCGCCGCCGATCAGGCCCGCGATCACCGCAAGACCCACGTTCTGGACCAGCACGATGCGCAGACCGGCGAGGATCACGGGCATGCCCAGCGGCAGCTCGACCCGGACCAGCCGCTGCATCGCGGTCATCCCCATCCCGCGCGAAGCCTCGAGCGCCGAGGCCGGCGCGGCGGCCAGCCCCGCGACGGTATTGGCGACGACGGGCAGCAGCGAATAGAGCACCAGCGCCACGAAGGCGGGGGCAAAGCCGATCCCGGCGATGCCCAGCTCGCGCGCGCCCGGGACGGTGCTGCCGACCCAGCCCAGAAGCGGGATCATCAGGCCGAACATCGCCAGCGACGGAATCGTCTGCAGAAAGCTGAGCACCGGCAGGACCGACCCGCGCAGCCCCGGGCGGCGGTGGCAGAGGATGCCCAGGGGAAAACCGATCGCCGCGGCGGCGGCCAGCGACCCGAAGGCCAGCCCGACATGCCGCCACGTGGCCGTGCGGAAGGCGGCGATGCGGCCGCGATATTCCTGCGCGATGGACAGATCGCCCAGCAGGCCCGACCACAGCACCGCCGCCAGCGCCGCCAGAAGCAGCACCAGAAGTCCGCCGCGCCGCCACGGGCCCAGCCCCATCGTCGACAGCGCGTCCGCCATCAACAGCATCAAAGCCAGCGCAAGGCACCAGAACCCCGCGGCGGGAGAGACCCGGGCGAAATCTCCGGCGCCGTCCAACAGGGTCGTCGCCCCCTGCGACAGCAGCAGTACCAGCCCCGCCAGCCCCAGAAGGCTGCCGCCCAACCGCATCCACGGCGCCCCGCGCACAAGCCCCAGTGCGAGGCCCGCCGCGATGCAGGCGATTGCCACCGCGACGGTCGGCACGCCTGCGCTGGCGAAGGCCGACACACCTTCGCCCGCGACGATGCGGTTTGCGGCGAGCGACAGGAACGGCAGCGCCAGCGCCAGCACGCCCAGCGCCGCGAACAAAATTCCCGGGGGCGACAGGGGAAGCCTCGCCGCCCGCGCCCGCAGATCCGGGGAACGCCCCCGAAGGTCCGACGAACCGGTCATCCCGGCGCGCCGGTCAGTCCAGCACCCCTGCCTCGGTCAGGTAGTCGCGGGCCACCGACTCGGCCGGTTCGCCGCCGACCTGGATGCGGCCGTTCAGCTGTTGCAGCGTCTGCATGTCGAGGCCTTCGAAGATCGGCGTCAGCACGTCCTCGATCTCGGGGTATTCCTCCAGCACCTCGGCCCGGACGATCGGGGCGGGTTCGTAGACCGGCTGCACGCCCTGGTCGTCCTCCATCACGACAAGCCCGGTAGCGCCGACACCGCCGTCAGTGCCGTAGACCATCGCCGCGTTGACGCCCGAGGTGCCGCGCGCGGCGGCCTGGATCGTCGCCGCGGTATCGCCGCCCGACAGGATCACCGTCTGGTCCTCGTCCAGCTCGAAGCCGTAGGTCTCCTGCATCGCGGGCAGCACGGCGGGGGAGGACACGAATTCGGTCGAGGCGGCCAGCGTCACGTCGCCGCCATCGGCGATCCACTTGCCGAACTCGGTCATCGTCGCCAGGTCGTTCTCTTCGGCCACGTCGCTGGTGACCGCGATGGCCCAGGTGTTGTTGGCAGGCGCGGGCTGCAGCCAGACGATGTCGTTCTCGGCGCCGTCCAGCTCCTTGGCGCGGGCATAGGCCTCGTCCGCGTTCTTCCAGGTGTCGGCCTCGGCTTCGTTGAAGAAGAACGCCGCGTTGCCGGTATACTCGGGGTAGATGTCGATCTGGTCGGCAAGGATCGCCTCGCGCACGACCTGGGTGCCGCCCAGTTGCAGGCGCCGCTCGACCGGCAGGCCCGCGTCTTCGAGCGCCAGCGCGATGATGTTGCCCAGAAGCCCGCCTTCGGTGTCGATCTTCGAGGACACGGTGATGTCGGCATGGCCGGCGGTGGCAAGCCCTGCGGACAGCCCGAGCGCGGCGAGGATGGTCTTGGTGGTCATGGTGCAACCGCCTCCCTATGGAATCTCCCCCGACCCTCGCGGCCGCGGGTTTCAGGGAAGTCTAGAACCCGAGCGCCGCCTGCACAGGGGCACGTGCCGCGATTGGCAAGATTTTTGCGCAAAAGGGCCATTTGCCGGTGTGGCCGCGCCCCCTGCGGGGCAGCCGGGGACGGCCCCGCCTACTCCTCCGCAGGCGCGCTTTGCGGGGACAGCGAGGCGTAGTAGGCGGCAAGCGCTGCGATGTCATCGTCGCCGAGTTCGGCCGCCGCCCGGGTCATCAGGTTCGCGCGCGGGCCCCCGCCGCGCGTGCCGTCGCGCCAGATTTTCAGCTGGGTCTCGAGATACGGCGCGTACTGGCCCGAAAGCTCGGGGAAATCCGCGCTCTTTCGATCGGCAGAGGGGCCATGACAGGCGCGGCAGGCCGGCACGTCGCGATCCCCCGAGGACGCGAGCGCCAACGCCTCGCCACGGGCCACCAGCCCGGGATCCGCGCCGGGCGTATCGGTTCCGGGCGCATTGGTGCCGGGCGCTTCGGGGCCGGGCGTCGGCGAAGCGGTCCCGTCGGGCACCGCACCGGTGGACGTGCGCCCCTCGGGGACGCTTGCCCGCGGGGCGCCGTCGGCCGCCCCTTCGGTCCCGGGCATCCCGGCACCCCCGGTGGTCGCGTCCGTCGATCCCTGTTCTGCGAAATAGCGGACGAGGTCGGGCAGCGCGGTCTCGGGCACCTCGGACGCCGCGTGACGCATCACGCCGCTTTCGCGCATGCCCCCGCGATAGGTTTCCAGCGACAACGCAAGGTAGGGCGCCCCCAGGATATCCAGCCGGGGAATATGCGGATTGCCCGAACGCCCGTCCACACCGTGACAGCCCGCGCAATAGGCGGCGCCCTCGGGCGCCCTGGCGGGCATGCGGGGCGGCGCGGTCAGGGCGGCATAGTCCTCGCCCGTCATCTCGCCCACCCGCATCAGGAAGGCGACAACCGGCCACACCTCGTCATCGCGCACCGAGGGCCAGTGCGGCATGCCCGACATCTTCACGCCCTCGCGCACGATCCAGGCCAGCTCGGCCGGGGTCCAGCCGGCGACGGCATCGGCGATGCGGGGCGGCTCGGGCAGCATGGCGCGCATCGTGGCGGTGCGGATCCGGCCCGGGGGCGCGTGGCAGACGGCGCAGGCGGCATCGAAATGGCGGGCGCCCAGCTCCGCCATCTCGGGCGACAGGGGCGGCACATCCGCGTGCTTGGGCGCCCGCAGCGACACCGCGTTGCGGAAGGTGGTGTGCAGCACCCAGCTGACCCCCGGCAGGTGCCCCACCCGGGCCGAGACGTTGTAAAGGCCGAAGCTTACCACCACGGCGGCCCCGAGCCCGCCCAGGACCGCCAGCACGGCGAGGGTCTGGAGAACGCGTTTCATGGGCTGCGCTCCTGCAGCGCGCGCCCTGTCAGCCAGAGCCCGGCGATCAGGTAGACCGGCGTTCCGATGGCCAGCATCAGCATGCCCCCCATCTGCTGCGCCGCCAGATCCGGGGGCGTGCCGCAGAAGGCCGCGTAAAGGTCCGAGCGGGCGAGGATCATCAGCGCCCCCAGAAGCGTCATGTGCATCGAGGTCAGCAGCAGCGCCCCGGCCCCCGCGAGCGGCTGCGGCGCGGCCAGCGCACCGGCCCAGACGGCAAGGCCCGCAGCAAGGAACATCGCCTGCTCAAGCGCATAGGGAACAGCCAGCGTGCGGGCAAACCCGTGCAGCGCCGGCAGGTGCCAACCCCAGACCACCGCGAATTCGATGACCGCGCCGGCAAGCGCGGGGATCGCCATGCGCCGCCAGACGCCGGGCGCGCCCAGCACCAGAAGCGGGGCGGCCACGGCGACAAGCGTCATGTGCACCACCATGTGGCCGGGGAACCCGCCCAGCCACGTCTCGACCGGCAGCCCCCAGACGCCCAGCACCGCCGCCGCGCCCGCGGCCAGCGGCAGCGGACGGATCACGCGGCCCGGCGGCGGTGCCGCGGCCAAACCGCCCGGGCGGCCGGAACGCGGCCCGCGGGCGGGCTGGGTCACGGGCTGAGTGGCGGGCCCGGTCACCGGCACGTCCCGATATAAAGCGCGGGCAGCGCGGTATAGCAGGTGCCAACGAAGCTGACGATCGCCAGAAGAAAGGCCGCGTGCCCCAGGAACTCGTGCCGGTCCTCGCCGCGCGCGCGGGCGTGTTCGTAATCCCAGTCGTCGGTGAAATCCCACTGCTGCCACGCGCGCCAGCCGACCCAGAGGATGAGGCCCAGCGCCACGGCCGTCATCGCCCCGATCCCCAGCCGCAGGGGCAGGATCGACCCGCCCGGCCCCTTGGCGCACCAGACCGCCGCGGCGGCATAGCTCGCCACGAAGTGCAGCGCCCAGGCCAGCGGGCCGAGGGTAATCTTGAACAGGCTCGACTGTTCCTCGGCGAATTCGCGTTCGTCTGAAGGCTGGGTCTTGGTCATCACAGAAGCCTCGGCAGGCCGGCGGTCACGGCGACGGTGACGATCACCGTCAGACAGATGAAGTGCCAGTAAAGCGTGATGTTCCACAGCGGCGCATCATGGCGCGGGGTGATCTTGCCCGCCAGCAGCGCGGCCAGGCAGTAGAGCTGCATGATGATGCCCGCGCCCACGTGCACCACGGTCCAGATCGTCAGCGCCCAGAGCACGGCGGGGTAGACATGCGTGGTGGGCTGCAGGTCCGGCACCCGGACGGCGAAGATCAGCGCCGCGCACCCGGCGGCGGCCAGCAGCGGCGCGGCGACCAGGCTGGTCATAACAGTGCGCCAGTGCGAGCGCCCGTTCAGGTAGCGCGCCCCGAAGGTCGCGGCCCAGGACCCCACAAGCAGCGCAAGCGCCAGAAGCGACAGCGCCCAGGCCGCGTGATCCGTGCCCTCGGGCGGGAAATCGGGCCGCGCGGTCCAGTAGAAGAACACTCCGAAGACAAGGCTGGCAAAGGCCGTGCTGTCGCCCAGCATGGTGATCCACACGCCCCACCATCCGGCGGCCTTGGGGCCCGAGACGTAGATCGGCAGCTTCAGGCCCAGCCCTGCGTCCTTCTTCTCTTTCTCCGGGATCTCGGCGGTCGAGGTCCAGAGCCAGTAGATCACGCAGGCGATCGCCAGCCCGCCGCAGATGATCGCCGGCGGATACCAGTGGAAGGTCGGGAAGATGAACGCCCCGCCGGTGAAGATCGCCGCCCAGATCGTGACCCAGGCGGGCCCCGTCACCCGCAGCACCTGCATCGGCGTCGCGTCGATCACGCTGGTGATCATCGTCTCGCGCCGTCCCTCTTCGGCGTCGGGCAGGTAGAACCGCCCCGCGTCCATCCGGGCGACCAGATCGGGCTGGTCCCACAGCGGGTAGCGCGAGGTGATGTGCGGGATCGACCGCACGCCCCAGAACTCTTCGGGGATCTCGTGGCTCCACTCCAGCGTGCCCGCGCCCCAGGGATTGCGCGCCGGGTCCGCCTGCCGTCCCTTCGGCCGCACGAGGTCCCAGGCGAAGATCGCGAAGCCCGCGGCGATCACGAAGGCCCCGACCGAGGACACGAGGTTCAGCCAGTCCCAGCCGATGTCGCCGGGATAGGTGAAGACGCGCCGCGGCATCCCCTTGAGCCCGGTCAGGTGCATCGGCAGGAAGGTCAGGTTGAAGCCCGCGAAGATCAGCCAGAAGGCCCAGCGCCCCATCCGGTCGCTCAGCTTCTTCTTCCGGATGAAGGGGTAGAAGTAGTAGACCCCGCCGATCACCGGAAAGACCATGCCGCCGAAGAGCGTGTAGTGCAGGTGCGCAACGATGAAGTAGGTGTCGTGCACCTGCCAGTCGAAGGGCGCGATGGCCACCATGACGCCGGTCAGCCCGCCCGCGACGAAGATCGCCAGCGCGCCCGAGATCCACAGCATCGGCAGGCTCATCCGGACCTTGCCGACCATCAGCGTGGCGGCAAAGGCGAAAAGTTGCACGCCGGTCGGGATCACCACCGCCTCGGACGCGGCGGAAAAGAAGCCCAGCGATATCGTCGGCAGCCCCGTGGTGAACATGTGGTGGACCCAGAGCCCGAAGCTCAGGAACCCGGTCCCCACGGCCGACAGCACGATCCAGCTGTAGCCCACGATGGGCCGCTGCGCCGCGGTGGGCACGACCATGGCGGCGATGGCGATCGAGGGCAGGAAGATGATGTAGACCTCCGGGTGCCCGAAGATCCAGAAAAGGTGCTGCCACAGCATCGGGTCACCGCCGCGCGTGGGGTCGAAGAACGGCCAGTCGAAACTGCGTTCAAGCTCGAACAGGAAGTCGCCCGCGATAAGCGGCGGAAAGGCGAACAGGATCATGCCGCCGACGACAAGGACGTACCACGCGTAAAGCGGCATGATGTTGACGCGCATGCCCGGCGGGCGGCACTTCAGCACGCCGACGATCAGCTCGACCGCGGCGGCGATGCTGGCGACCTCGATGAACGACAGGCCCAGCAGCCATATGTCGGACCCCATGCCGGAATGCTGGGTGGCCAGCGGCGGGTACATGAACCAGCCCGCGTCCGGGGCGACGCCGAAGAGGATCGAGCCCATTACGAAGACGCCGCCGATCAGGAAGCACCAGTAGCCATAGGCCGAAAGCCGTGGAAACGGCATGTCGCGCGCGCCCAGGAAGGCGGGCAGGATCAGGATGCTGATCGCTTCGAACATCGGCACGGCGAAGAGGAACATCATCGCCGAGCCGTGCATCGTGAAGAACTGGTTGAAGCGGTCGGCCGACAGGAAGTCGTTGTCGGGCACGGCCAGCTGCACCCGCACCGCCAGCGCCAGAATCCCCGCGAGCAGCATGAAGACGAAGGCCGTCATCGAATACCAGACGCCGACCTCGGAGTTGTTCACCGCCGACCAGTAGCGCCAGCCGGTGGGCGTCTTCCACGCCTTGCGCAGACGCGCCTCCTGCGCCTTCGCGACGTCGGGATCGACCGGCTCGCGCAGCATCTCCTCGGTGGGCGGATAGATACCCTCGGGGCCATGCGCCTCGGCCTCGAAGGGGGTCTCCTCGACCCCGGGGCGGCGGCTGCCGGGAAGGATGTGGTCGGTCATTTCAGGCCCTCCAGCCAGCGGGCGAGCGCCATCATGTCCTCTTGCGGAAGATGGTCGTAGCCGGGCATCTCGACCCCGGGCTTGAAGGCCTCGGGGTCGGCGATCCAGTCGACCAGCGCATCTGAGGTCATCGGCAGGATCCCCGCGGCCAGCGACTGCCGCGACCCGACATGGGTGAGGTCCGGCCCCACCTGCCCGGCGGCCTCGGTGCCGCGGACTGTGTGGCAGGCGCCGCAGCCCTCGGCCATGAAGACGTCGCGCCCCGGGCCCGGCGGCGCCGCGGAATCCTCGGCCTCGCGGGCGAGCCAAGCGTCGAACTCGTCCTCCGGCAGGACCACCGCCCGGAACGCCATCAGCGCATGGCTGAGGCCGCAGAACTCGGCGCATTGGCCGCGATAGGTGCCGGGCGTGTGGGGGGCGAGCGAGGTTTCGGTGACCCGCCCGGGAAACATGTCCATCTTGCCGCCCAGCGCCGGCACCCAGAAGGAATGGATCACCCGCGCGGCCGTCAGCTCGATATCCGACCTGAGCCCCGCGGGCAGGCGCAGTTCGTTGGCCGAGACGACCGGCGCGTCGGCCCCCTCGGACCAGTATTCCACGCGCCACCACCACTGTTCGCCGGTGATGCGCACGCGCAGCCCGTCGCCCGGGGCGCGCTGGTCGGGCATGATTGTCAGCCCATAGGACAAAAGCGCGGTCAGCACGACGACCGGGAACAGGATGCCGCCGCCGATGATCAGCGCCTCGGCCCACTTGCGGGACATCTCGCCGGTCCGGATGCGGGTGATCCAGAAGAAGAAGCCGTTCATCGCGGTCCACAGCACCACCGCACCGACGAGCATGACCCAGAACAGCGTGGTGAGTTGCGAGGCGTCGTCTCCGGCCGGGGACAGCACCGACTGCGGGCCGTCACAGGCCGCAAGCGCCGTCAGTGCGGCGGCCAGCCCTGCCCGAACCGCGATCGCGCGGCGTCGTCTGGTCGTCATCCCGCCCCCTAAGGTCGCTCGCCGTCGGGCCCGCCCTATCCGGCCCCGATCCGCAGCGAAACCCTAACCGCACAAGAGAGGTGCGGCCAAGGGGCCAAGGCCGCGCCACCTACGCCCCCGGGCGATTAATTCGCGCGACGTGCCGCGCACGACCCGGCGCGGGGCCCCAACTTGCGCGGACCCGGCGCCTGCACGGCTGGCTGCGATCCCTCGTGCCGCCTGCCTCCTGCTGCCCGTCTCATTGCTTGTCCTGTCGCACCTCCCGGACTAGATCGCGGCGATCAAGGGCCTTAGGCCCCCCGAGCACGGAATGACGACGCCCATGTGGACCTACCTCACCACCCCGCCCCGGATCGGCGATGCGTTGAGCTTCGAGACGATCGCCGTGCGGCTCGTGCTCGCTACCGTCCTTTGCGGCCTGATCGGGCTTGAGCGCAAGCTGACCAAGGACACGGCGGGCATCCGCACCAACATGCTGGTGGGCCTCGCCACGGCGACCTTTCCGATCCTCGCGCTGTCGGTGGTGGCGCTGGGCACGACGGAGGGGCTCGACATCCTGCGCATCGACCCGGTGCGCGTGCTCGAGGCGACGGCGACCGGCGTGGGGTTCCTCGGCGCCGGGGTGGTCGTGTTCTCGAAGGGGACCGTCACCGGCCTGACCACCGGCGCCAGCATCTGGGTGTCGGCGGCGGTCGGGCTGGCCGCGGGCTTCGGGTTTCTCGCGATCTCGATCCTGGCGGCGATGATCGCGCTTCTTGCGCTGGTCGTCGTGCGGTGGCTGGAAATGCGCGCGGGGCTGAAGGGCCCGGACTGACCCGTCCGCCCCGCGGCGCCGATCACCCCTGCAAACGCAGGGCGCGGGGACGGCCTCGCCAAGCCCCCCGGCCCTGAGACGGGCGGCCAGGCCGCCCGCCCCGGCATCAGCTTTGTGCGAGCCCGTCGCGTTCGATCCGCACCGGCACGGATTTCGAGGCGGGGGTCTTCGACAATTCGTCGTGGTGGCTGATGGCGATCAGCACGTTGCATTCGGGGTAGTAGGACCCCACCGTGCCGCGCGGCAGATCGAAGGGGATGACCGACAGGCCGCCAAGGCGCCTGTCTTCACCGTCGTCGTAATCCGACACCATCGCGACCTTGTCACCCTTGATCAGGTTCAGCTCGGCCATGTCCATCTGGTTCATCAAAAGCACGTCGCGCGTGCCCTCGATCCCGCGGAACCGGTCGGAGTAGCCGTAGATCGTGGTGTTGAACTGGTCGTTCGACCGCATGGTGATCAGCCGGTAACGCCCGTCCTTTTCGCCGTAGCCCAGCGAGGTCAGTTGCGGCGGCGTCGTGATCTCGGCCTTGCCGCTTTCGGTCTTCCAGATCCGGTCGCGCGCCGGCACGCCACGCCAGAACCCGCCGGGTTCGAACATCCGCTCGTTGAAGTCGCGGAAATCGTCCGGGTAGGTCGCCTCGATCAGGTCGCGGACCAGACCGTAATCGCCGATCCAGTCGTCCCACCTGACCTTTGGGTTCGGCGGCAGCGACGCCTTGCCGATCCGCGCCACGATCTCGAGTTCGCTCTTCAGCTTGGGCGAGGCGGGCGTGCGCTTGCCGGTCGAGCCATGGATGTGGGAAAAGCTGTCCTCTACCGTGATCACCTGGTTGCCGGTCGCCTGTTCGTCGATCTCGGCGCGTGACAGGCAGGGCAGGATATAGGCGTCCCGCCCCGGGAACAGGTGGCTGCGGTTGAGCTTGGTCGAGATCATGACCGTCAGTTCCTGCCTTGCCCAGGCGGCCTCCATCCGCTTCTGGTCCGGCACGGCACGGGCGAGGTTGCCGCCCAGCGACACGAACCCCTTGATCCGACCGTCGATCAGACCCTCGACCGCGTCGACGATGTGGGTGCCGTCCTCTTGCGGGGGCTCGAAGCCGAAAAGCTCGCGCAGCTTGTCCATCGGCACAAGGCCAGCCTTTTCGGCGATGCCCACGGTGCGCTGCCCCTGCACGTTGGAATGGCCGCGGATCGGGCAGACGCCGGCGCCGGTCTTGCCGATATTGCCGCGCAGGCACAGGAAGTTGACCAGCATCGCGATGTTCAGCGCCCCGTGCGCATGCTGCGTCAGACCCATGCCGTAGACGCCGATGACGCGGTCATGCTCCATGTAGACCGCCGCCGCGGCGCGCAGATCGGCCTCGGCCAGACCCGAGTGATGTTCGATGTCGGACCAGTGGGTCCGGCGCGCGAAGTCGATGAAGGTGTCGAAGCCGGTGGTGTGCTCGGCGATGAAGTCGTGGTCGATCACCAGCTCGCCGCCGGTGCGCGCGGCCTCGTCGTCGACCTCGATCACCGCCTTGCACATACCCAGGATCGCCGCCACGTCGCCGCCCGCGCGGACCTGGTGATACTGGTCCGAGATCACGGTTTCGCGGCCCGTCGCCATGTCGACCGGGCTTTGCGGGTTCACGAAGGAAATCAGGCCCTGTTCGCGCACCGGGTTGAAGGTGACGATCTTGCCGCCGCGGTCCTTGAGCTCTTTCAGCCAGTGCAGGAAACGGGGCGAGTTGGTGCCGGGGTTCTGGCCGAAGAAGAAATAGCAGTCCGTCGCGTCGATATCGTCCCAGATCACCGTGCCGACGGGCGAGCCGATCACCTTCTTCAGGCCCACGCTCGTCGTCTCATGGCACATGTTCGAGCTTTGCGGCAGATTGTTGGTGCCGTGCAGCCTGGCCAGCAGCGCATAGAGGTACGATGCCTCAAGTCCCGCATGGCCCGAGGAATAGAACACCACGTCGTCGGCGGGCAGGCGGTTCAGCGTGGCGGCGATGCCCTGGAACGCCTCGTCCCACGTCACCTCGACATAACGGTCGGTGGCGGCGTCGTAGCGCATCGGCGCCGTCAGGCGGCCGGTCGATTCCAGTTCGTGATCGGTCCAGTCCTTGAGGCTTTCGACCGTGTGATGCTCCCAGAACTCGGGCGTGCAGCGGTCGCGCGTCTGCTCCCACAGCGTCGCCTTGGCGCCGTTTTCGCAGAACTCGAACGGCTTGTAGTTCGCGGGCTTGGGAAAGGCGCAGGACGAGCACATGAAGCCACCGGGCTTGTTCTGGCGCCGCAGCGTGTCGAAGGCCGCCGGGTCGGCGTGGCTTTCGGCATGGATGCGCTTGATCCCCTTCATCGACCCCCATCCGCCGGAGGGGCCCGATTTCTTCGGCAGATCCTTGATGTCGGTCATGGCTGGCCCCTTCCTTCGCGAATGCCTCTGGCACCGAACGACGCGAGGCGGCGAAAGGTTCTACATCCGGGTGTGCTGATCGAAGAGAATCCAGATCGTGCCGCCCACCATCAGCCCGACGATGAGCGCGGTGAAGAGGATCAGCTGAAGGTCGTCGCGGTGCGATTTCTGCAGGTCGATATGCAGGAAATAGCGGAACTGCACCACGATCTGCGCCAGCGCCAGAAGGCCGAGAACGACCAGCGCCCCCTGCCCCGCGACCAGCCGCAGGGCCACCGCGCCGAAGGCGGCGAGGGTGAGGGCCAGCGACAGGACCCCGCCCGTGACGTAGCGGCGGAACTCGCGGGCCGGGCGGTCCGCCTCGCTTTCGGGTATCCCCTCGGGGCGGTCGGTCATCGCACGGCTCCGTAAAGGAAGACGAAGGTGAAGATGCCGATCCAGACGATGTCCAGCATGTGCCAGAACAGCGCCAGCCGCATCAGCCGCAGCTTGACCTCGCGGATCAGGCCGAACCAGCCGATCTGCACGGCGATGACGGCCATCCACAGAAGCCCCGCCGCCACGTGCAGCCCGTGCGTGGCCGTCAGCAGGTAATGCGCCGACAGAAAGCCCGAGCGTTGCGGCGGCGCGTCGTCCTGCGTGATCCAGACGTGGACATCATGCACCTCCCACCCAACGAAGACGGCGCCCAGCACGAAGGTCAGCGCCAGCCATGCCACCAGCCGCGTCCGCCCCTCGCGATACTTCAGCGCGAGGCTGGCCATCCCGAAGGTGAAGGACGAGCCGAGCAGCAGCAGGGTTTCGGCAAGGGCGCTTCCCAGGTCGACCAGGTCCAGCGGCGCGGGCCCCCCGGCCTGTCCATGCGTGCTCATCGTCGCGTAGGTCGCGAAGAGGATGGCGAAGAGCACCATGTCGCTCATCAGGAAGACCCAGAAGCCGAAGACGACCTCTTCGGCGGCGTCGTGTCCGCCCGCGTCGGTCTGGCCCAGGTTGAGCCCCGGGTGCCGGGTGTCCGCCCCGCTCATGCGCCGTGCTCCGCCAGCCCGTCGTTGCGGGGGTCCGTCTCGCCGGCACGCGACACGGGAACGGTGCGGCGCAGCCTGTCCAGCCACGCGGCGTGCGACGCGCGCAGGGTCGCGGCGGGGATGCGCCGTTTCGTGTCCAGAACGAAGCTTCGCGCGATCACCGCGCCCCACCCCGCAGCCAGCCCGAGCACCGCCAGCCACCAGATGTGCCAGGTGACGGCAAAGCCCGTGGCCACGGAGGCCACACAGATCACCGGCGCCACGGCGGAGTTGGCGGGCATCTCGATATCCTCGATATCGTCGGGCATCTCGTAGGCGCGGCCCTCGCGCTTCATCACGGTGAAGGCATCCCCCGAAGCGACCTTCGGGATCACGGTAAAGTTCCACTCGGGCGGCGGCGCGGGGCAGGCCCATTCCAGCGTCCGCCCGTCCCACGGATCGCCCACGGGCACCGCGAGTTCCTTCCGCCTGCGGATCGAGACGAAAAGCTGCATCGCAAGGCAGAAGACCCCGCCGAGAACCAGCACCGCCCCCAGAAGCGCCACCGCCAACCATGGGCCGTACTCGGGCCGGGCCCATTGCGACGTGCGTCGCATCGCGCCCATCAGGCCCAGCGCGTAGAGCGGCATGAAGGCGAGGTAAAAGCCTGCGACCCAGCAGACGAACCCGGCCACGCCCCAGCCTTCGTGCAGCCGAAAGCCGAAGGCCTTGGGAAACCACACCTGCACCGCGGCGATCATCCCGAAAAGCAGCCCCGGGATCAGCATGTTGTGGAAATGCGCGACGAGGAACAGCGAGTTGTGGACCGAAAAGTCGATGGTCGGGTTGGCCAGCAAAATGCCCGTAAGCCCGCCCAGCACGAAGGTGACAAGGAAGGTCACGGCAAACAGCATCGGCGTCGTCAGCCGGATGCGCCCGCGCACCATGGTCATCAGCCACTCGTAGACCTTGACGCCGGTGGGGATGCCGATGGTCATGGTTGCGATGCCGAAGACCGCGTTGATGTTGGCCGACTGTCCCATGGTGAAGAAGTGGTGCAGCCAGACGGTGAAGCTGAGCACCGCGATGCACATCGTGGCGAAGACCAGCGCCCGGTAGCCGTAAAGCGTCTTGCCGGAAAACGTCGCGAAGACCTCGGAATAGACGCCGAAAGCCGGCAGGATCAGGATGTAGACCTCCGGGTGGCCGAACAGCCAGAACAGGTTGGCATAGTTCATCATGTTGCCGCCGGCGTCGTTGGTGAAGAAGTGGAACCCGGCATAGCGGTCGAGCGCCAGCATCACCGTCGCCGCGGTCAGCGGGGCCATGGCGAAGATCATCAGGATCGAGGTGCACAGCGTCGTCCAGCAGAACAGCGGCATCCGAAAAAGCGTCATGCCCGGGCAGCGCTTCTTGTAGATCGTCACAGCGAAGTTCAGACCCGACAGGGTCGAGCCCAGGGACGACAGCGTGACCGCCCAGATCCAGTAGTCCACCCCCTCGCCCATGCTGTAGGCAAGCTCGGTATAGGTGGCGTAACCCGACCACCCACCGGTCGAGAAGCGGCCGATCACCAGCGACACCATGACCAGCGCCGCCCCCGCCGCCGTCAGCGCCAGCGAGATCGCATTGAGCAGCGGAAAGCTCACGTCGCGGGCGCCGATCTGCAGCGGCATCACGTAGTTGATGATCCCCGTCAGCAGCGGCATCGCCATGAAGAAGATCATGATCGTGCCGTGGGTGCTGAAAAGCTGCGCGAAATGCTCAGGCGAGAGCGGGCCGCCCTGCCCCACCGCGACGAGCTGGTGCAGACGCATCAGCGCCGCCTCGATCACCGCGCGCAGCAGCATCACCAGCGACAGCACGATGTACATGATCCCGATCTTCTTGTGATCGAGGCTGGTCAGCCACCCCGACCAGAGCGGGCGCCACAGGCGGAAGACGCTCAGCAGGACCACCGCCGCCAGCGCTCCCGTCACCGCCAATCCGCCCGCCGCCGCGCCGATCAGTTCGCTGGCCGACGGGTCCCGCCAGGCCCGCACGAAGACGATCGCCTGCCAGTCGAGTGCGCCCAGCACCGCATCAAGGCTCACTGTCCCGCCCCCCCGTGGTGGCTGCCGGTCCCCAGCGTCGTGTCGACGACACGACCGAAGAGACCGGGCGGATAGGCTGAATAGACGGCCGGATCGGCGGTGGCGCGGGTATCGAGCGACTGCCACACCTCGGGCGTCAGCGGCGGCGCGTCGGCGCGGGTGCGCGCGAGCCAGGCGTCGAACGCGTCGGGCGCCATCGCCGTCATCTCGAACTTCTGCTGGGCAAAGCCTTCGCCGTTGTATTGCGTGTTCTGGCCACGGAAGACGCCCGGCGCGTCGGCCTGCAGGTTAAGCTCGGTCACCATGCCGCCCATCGCGTAGATCTGCCCCCCCAGCCTCGGGACCACGAAGGACTGCATGACCGTCGCGCTGGTCAGAACGAAGCGCAGGGGCCGGCCCGCGGGCACGGTCAGGGTGTTGACGCTGGCGACCCCCTCTTCGGGGTAGAGGAACAGGAATTTCCAGTCCATCGCCACGACCTCGACCGTCATCGGATCGGGGCCGAGCGGCATGTAGGGATCCAGCCTGATCGTCTGGCGCCAGAGCATCACGCCCAGCGCCACGACGATGACGACGGGCACGGCCCAGAACACGGTTTCCAGCAGGCGCTGCGATTCCCATTCCGGCGCATAGCGCCCGCGCCCCCGGCCATACCGATAGCGCCAGAGCACGAATGGCAACGCGACGAAGATCGGCAGGATCGCCACCGCCATCCAGCCGAGGATATAGAAGAAATGCGCTCTCTGCGCCTCGGCCACCGGACCTGCGGCAAAGAAGATCCCGTCGCGCGCGTCGCCGCAGGCGGCAAGCATCAGGGGCAGCAAGACAGGCAGATGCCGGATCCGCGGGACCCTGGCGGCGCAGACACTTCGCGTGCCCGTGACGCCGCCGCGCCCAGTCCCTGCCATCTGCGCCCGTCTCATCCCGTCCGCGCCCCGTGCCTGCACCATGCGTCCCCCGCCGTCGCGGACCCGGAGCCCGGCGGCGCGCCCCAAGCTGTCGCAGATGGGGCAGCGCCGGGCAACCTTTGCCCCACGGGCAACGATGTCGGTGAGCGGGTCTAGAACCCGCGCTGTTCGGGGCTGCCGTCGCCCGCGACCCGATCGGCCTGCACGGCGCCACGCTCGCCCATCGGCTCTTCTGGGCCGGTCGTGCTGTCGCGCGCGGTCTGGTGTTCGATTTCCGAGTTCAGCTCGGCCCCAAGCAGGACGATGAAAGCGGAAAGCCACAGCCATGTCAGCAGCACGATCACCCCGCCCAGCGTGCCGTAGGTTTCGTTGTAGCTGCCGAAGTTCGTCGCATAGATGGTGAAAAGCAGCGTGCCTGCGATCCACACGACCGTCGCCAGCACCGACCCGGGGTTGATCCAGCGCCAGCGCGCGTTGCTGCGGCAGGGCCCGAACCGGTAGAGCACGTTGAGCCCGAGGATCACGAAGACTGCCAGCACCGGCCAACGCAGCCACGAGACAAGCTGTTCGATCCAGTTCGGCGCGGGAAAAAATGCAAAGGCCGCGGGGATCGCGAGGGCAACCAGCAGCGCGATGATGAGCCCAAGGATCAGGAACAGCGTCAGCGCCAGAGAGATCAGCGTCAGGACGACGATATTGCGCTGTTCGTCCTCCTCATAGGCGATGTTCATGCCCTCCATCAGCGTCTTCACACCCTTCGAGGCACCGTAGATCGCCAGTACGAGGCCGATCAGCATCGCGAGCCCCTTGCCGGCCCCGTCCCCGCCGGCCACCTGCGTGGCCTGAGAGGTTATGATCTCGGCCGCGTTCTGGGGCAGCATCCCCGCCAGCATGGTCAGCTGCTCTTCGATCATCGCGGGGTCGAGCACCAGAGCTGCGAGCGAGATCAGCGCGGTGATCGCGGGAAAGATCGCGAGCAGGCCGAAGAAGGCGACGCCCGCCGCGACGACCGACACGTGGTCGTCGCCGATATGGGTCCAGACCCGCTTTAGGATATCCATCCACCCCGCCTTGGGAATGGCCGTGGGAGCGGTGGCATCGGCCCCCGGCGGGCGGGGTCGGGTCTCGGGCATGGGTATCCTCGCCAGTTGGTTTCGGGTCTTTTCCACTAGGGCATTACTGGGCAAACCTGCCGGCGGCACCGCGGTTCCAGCGTCCGGCAGCATTCCGCGCCCCGTGGCCCTCTGGACGCGTCGCGGCGCCGGGGCGTGCAGTGCACAGGCCCGCCCGACCGCATCGCGGACGTGCGGCAGGCCCGGCCGGCGCCCATCACACCGGGCCCCCATCACTTCGGGCCCTGCCTGACGCCACACCGACCGCACCGCCGGCGGCCTGCCCTCCGGTCGGCGCGGGGGCCGCCCCGGGGCCCGCGGCTATTGCAGATCGCGGAACGCGCGTTTCATCCGTCGCGCGGCCTCTTCGACGCGGGCGCGCGGGGTGGCGATGTTGAACCGCATGAACCCCGTGCCGCCCATACCGAAGGTCGAGCCGTGGTTGACCGCGATGCGCGCCTTGGCCTCGACCCGCCGGGCAAACTCGGCCTCCTCGAACCCCGCGCCACGGCCGTCGACCCATGCAAGGTAGGTCGCTTCGAGCGGCATCGAGGCAAGCCCCGGTATCGCCGCGATGGCCTCGTCGAAGATACGCCGGTTTTCCTCGAGATAGGGCATCAACGCATCGACCCACGCCGCGCCATCGGGACTGTAGGCAGCGGGCACCATGACCATGCCGAAGGAATTCGGAGACAGCCCCAGTGCCGACATCCGTCCGGCGACCCGCGCCCGCAGATCGGGGTTCTCGACGATGACGTTGCCGATATGCGCACCCGCGATGTTGAAGGTCTTGGTGGCCGCGGTCAGCATCACCAGGCGATCCTCGATCCCCTCGATCCGGGTCATCGCGGTGTGGCTCTGGCCGGGGAAGACCAGGTCGCAGTGAATCTCGTCGGAGACGATGATCAGGTCGTGGTCCCGGGCGAAGGCCGCAACCTGCTCCAGCTCGGCCCGGG
Organism: Mesobaculum littorinae; assembly: GCF_004011175.1. GTDB lineage: Bacteria > Pseudomonadota > Alphaproteobacteria > Rhodobacterales > Rhodobacteraceae > Tranquillimonas > Tranquillimonas littorinae. The sequence goes on from NZ_RQXX01000008.1 coordinate 90,086, forward strand.
TCCAGACCCGTCCGCCGGGATTGTGCGGCGAGCAGAGGATCAGCATCCGCTCATTCCCGGTCATCCGCGCCTCCCACGCGTCGAAGTCCATCTCGTAACGGCCGCCTTCGTTGGCGAGGGGCAGTTCGCGAATCTCCCGCCCCGCGGCGTGCAGGATGCGGTGGAAGGCGTGGTAGACGGGGGTCATCAGGACGACGGCATCGCCGGGATCGGTGAAGGCCTCGACGCAGACGGCGGTGCCGTTGACCAACCCGTGCGTGGTGAAGATCGCACCGTCCGAAGGCTCCCACCCATGGCGTTCGCGCATCCACCAGCGGATCGAGGCGCGATACGCGTCCTCGCCGCCGAAATACCCATAGACGCCCTGTTCGACGTAATCCGTCAGCGCATCGCGCACCGCCTGCGGCGGACGGAAATCCATGTCGGCCACCCACATCGCGATGCCGTCGTCGGGATCGACGCCGTAGATCGGCTCCATCAGGTCCCATTTTGCCGAATGCGTGCCGCGCCGGTCGATGAGCTCGTCGAAATCCATGGCCTCAAGCCTTTCTGTCTGCGTCAGCGCGAAGCTAACCTCCGACGCCCCGGACGCAAGGCGATTGCGCCCCGCGCATCGCCGATTTAAACAGCCTCCATGGCCCTCCGAGACATCCTGATCCACCCCGATCCCCGCCTGAAGACGCCCGCGAAGCCGGTCGAGACCATCGACGACGGCCTGCGCACGCTGGCACAGGACATGCTGCAGACCATGTACGCCGCCCCCGGCATCGGGCTGGCCGCGCCGCAGGTCGGGCAGCTGGTGCGGATGCTGGTGATGGACTGCGTCAAGGAAGAGGGCGTGCCGCCACGCCCGATGATCCTGATCAATCCCCGCATCACTTGGAGCTCGGACGCGCTGTCGACCTACGAGGAAGGCTGCCTGTCGATCCCCGAGCAATATGCCGACGTCGAGCGCCCCGCCGAGGTCGAGGTCGCGTGGACCACGATCGAGGGGACCGAGGCCTCGGAACGCTTCGACGGGCTCTGGTCCACCTGTGTCCAGCACGAGATCGACCACCTCGACGGCAAGCTCTTCATCGACTACCTCAAGCCGCTCAAGCGGCAGATGATCACCCGCAAGATGGTCAAGCTGAAACGCGAAAGAGCCCGCGCCTGATGGCGATGCTCGCCCCATACGCCCCGCGCGGCGTGGCGCAGGCGGGCACATGGGACGCAGGGTTGCTGACGCTCAAGGCCTACACGATCCGCGCCGCGGGCGCGCTTGCCCCCGACGAAACGGCGGCCAGCGACAGGCTGCGGCGCGACCTGCCCGGCGCCGCCCGGGCCGAGGGCGAGGCGCATGGCCCGGGCTTCGCGATCCTGCACGCGGGCGAGGACGGGCACTGGCTGATGGGGCACTGGTGGGCGCATGGCGACATGCTGTGCCAGCGCCTCTACCGGGCCGACCGGCCCGGTGCGGAGTTCATCGCGCAGGATGATCGCCCGCTTTTTGCCTGCGTCTGGGAACTGGTCCTGATCGCGCACGAACGCGCGGCGTGGGTCCGGCACATGCTGACCGAAACGCCCGCACCCGCCGCCTACCTGTCCGACCGCCTCGCCCCGGGAGAATACTGATGATCCGTCCGCTGCGCTTCTGGCCCGATCCGGTGCTGCAAACCCCTTGCCCGCCCGTGGACCCCGCCGATCCCGCCATAGCGGAGCTGGCGGCGGACATGATCGAGACGCTCTACCACGCGCAGGGGCGCGGGCTGGCGGCGCCGCAGGTGGGCGTCGCGGCGCGCGTCTTCGTCACCGACGTCACGTGGAAGGACGGCACGCCCGCGCCTCGGATCTTCCTCAACCCCCGGATCGTCGACCACGCCACCACGCTTGCGACTAACGACGAGGCCTGCCTGTCGATCCCCGGCATCGCGATCCCGGTGACCCGCCCCGATGAAATCGAGCTTGAGTGGCAGGATCCCGGCGGCGCGCTGCGGCGCGACCGGTTCACCGGGATGTCGGCGGTGATCATGCAGCACGAGCTCGACCACCTTGACGGGGTCGTGACTTTCGACCGGGTCGAGGCCGCCGACCGCGACGCCTACCTGCGCGCCTATGACGAGGCGCAGGTATGACCGCGCGCCCGTTCCTCATGTGGCCCGACCGGCGCCTGCGCACCGCCGCGGCGCCCGTCGCGGCCATCACCGACGAGATCCGCGTGCTCTGGGACGACATGATCGAGACGATGGACGCGATGCCGGGCGTGGGCCTTGCCGCCCCGCAGATCGGGGTGATGCAGGCGCTGGCCGTCGTCGATGCCTCGGACAAGCGCGGGCAGGCCGTGCGCATGGCCAACCCCGAGATCGTGCACGCCAGCATCGAACCGCGCGAGCACGAGGAAGCCTCGCCCAACCTGCCCGGCGTCTCGGCCCCGGTGACGCGGCCCCGGGCGGTCACGGTGCGGTTCCTGAACGCCGATGGCGCGGTCGAGGATCGCGATTTCGTGGGGCTCTGGGCCACCAGCGTGCAGCACCAGATCGACCATCTGGCCGGACGGATGTATTTCGACAGGCTCAGCCGCACCCGGCGCGACATGCTGCTGCGGCGGGCCGGCAAGAAGAGGTAACGCCATGCGCATCGTCTTCATGGGCACGCCCGATTTCTCTGTCCCCGCGCTGCGCGCCCTGCACGCGGCGGGGCATGAGATCGCCTGCGTCTACACCCAGCCGCCCCGCCCCGCGGGCCGCGGCAAGCGGGACCGCCCGACGCCGGTCCATGCCGCGGCCGACGCCCTGGGCCTGCCGGTGCGGCACCCGGTTTCGCTCAAGTCCGACGCGGACCGCGCGGCCTTTGCCGAGCTTGCGGCCGATATCGCCGTGGTCGTGGCCTATGGCCTGATCCTGCCGCAGCCTGTCCTGGACGCGCCGACGCGCGGGTGCCTGAACATCCACGCCTCGCTTCTGCCGCGCTGGCGCGGGGCGGCGCCCATCCACCGCGCGGTGATGGCTGGAGATGCCGAGACCGGCGTCGCCATCATGCAGATGGAGGCGGGGCTCGACACAGGGCCGGTGCTGCTGGAGCGGCGCACCGCGATCGGCGAGACCGAGACGACCGGCGACCTGCACGACCGCCTGTCGGCGATCGGGGCGGACGCCATCGTCGCGGGTCTGGACCGGATCGACACCCTCGCGCCCCGGCCGCAGCCCGAGGTGGGCGTGACCTATGCCGCCAAGATCGACAAGGCCGAGGCGCGGATCGACTGGACCCGACCCTCGGCCGATATCGACCGGCTGATCCGGGGCCTGTCGCCCTTTCCCGGCGCCTGGTGCGAGGTCTCGGGCGAGCGGCTGAAGCTGCTCTGTTCCCGCCGGGTGCCGGGCGCGGGCGCCCCGGGCGAGGTACTGGACGACGACCGGGGCGGTCTGGTCATCGCCTGCGGCGCAGGTGCGGTCGAACTGCTGCGCGTCCAGAAGGGCGGCGGCAAGCCGATGGACGCGCGCAGCTTCATGAACGGCACGGACCTGCCCGACCGCCTGGACTGACCCCCGCCGGCCCGCTTGTGCACGAACGCCCCGCCGTCCTGGCGACGCGGGGGCTGTCCTGGGGCCGCCCCCCGCGGGGGGACGCATTGACCGGGGTTTTCCGACGATCATCGACGCCGCCCCCGTGACGGACCGGGATTGCCCCCCCTTGCCGGAGTGGCAGGTTGGAACTGTCTGCAGGAAAATCGAATGCAGCGCTCCGACCGGCCAAGGCCGGGAAAACTGTGCTGCGGGAAGGCCCCCGTGGGCGGAGGCGACGGGTGCCGCCCCGCGTCATGACCGGCAGGCTACTGGATGAGGCGCGCGAAGACCCGGGTGAAGACGTCGGGCAGATCCGCGATCTCGTATCCCATCGGGTGCTGGGTGACCGCGTAGACGACGAAGGCGCCCCCCGCCACGGCCAGCACGGAGGCCAGCCGGGGCGCGCGCGATTCCGAGTAGGCCGAGATAAGCGAGGGGATGGCCAGGGCGATACAGATCACCCCGACCACCAAAGCCGTGTCAGGCAACAATGCCGCTACTCCGAAATCCAAACAAACCTATCGGCGCAGGCTATTCGGGATCGGTGCTGAAGATCAATCTTTCTTCGCAGGGCGCAACCCGCAGGATGTTCGTCGTGCCGGGCATGTTGAAGGGCACGCCTGCGGTGACGACCAGCTGGTCCTTCTCTTCGGCGAAGCCTTCGGCACGGGCCGCGCGGGCCGCGTTGACGACGGCCATCTTGAAGCGCCCGACCTCGCCGGTGATGACGCAGTGCATCCCCCAGGACAGGCAAAGCCGCCGCGCGGTTTCGACCAGCGGGGTCAGCGCGATGATCGGCACGTGCGGACGTTCGCGCCCGACCAGAAGAGCCGTGGTGCCGGAATGCGAAAAGCAGCAGATCGCCTTGATGTCCGTCGTCTCGGCGATCTCGCGCGCGGCCGAGACGATGGCATCGGCGACGGTGCGCTTGTTGCCGCCGCGGCTGGCGTCGATCACGTCGCGATAGGTGGGATCGCTTTCGACCTCCTGCGCGACGTTGTGCATGGTCTGCACCGCCTGGATCGGATAGCTGCCCGCGGCGCTTTCGGCCGACAGCATCACGGCGTCCGCGCCTTCGTAGATCGCGGCGGCGACGTCCGACACCTCGGCCCGGGTGGGCATCGGGCTTTCGATCATCGATTCCAGCATCTGCGTGGCGACGATCACCGGCTTGGCGGCGGCGCGGCACTTGCGCACCAGCCGCTTCTGGATCGGCGGCACGTTCTGGACGGGCAGCTCGACCCCCAGGTCGCCGCGGGCGACCATGATGCCGTCCGACACCTCGAGGATCGCATCGAAGCTTTTCACAGCGGCGGGCTTTTCGATCTTCGACAGCAGCGCGGCGCGGCCGCGGGCCAGCTTGCGTGCCTCTTCGACGTCTTCGGGCCGCTGCACGAAGCTGAGCGCCAGCCAGTCGACCCCCAGGTCGCAGACGAACTCCAGGTCCTTGCGGTCCTTTTCCGACAGCGCGGCCAAGGGCAGAACCACGTCGGGCACGTTCACGCCCTTGCGGTTCGAGATGGTGCCGCCGACGGTGACGACGCAATTGGCGTAATCCTCGCCACAATCCTCGACCTTGAGGCGGATCTTGCCGTCGTTGACCAGCAGGGTCGACCCCGCCTCGAGCGCTGCGAAGATCTCGGGGTGCGGCAGGCAGACCCGGGACACGTCGCCCGGCGCCTTGTCGAGGTCGAGCCGGAACGGCGCGCCCTCTTCCAGTTCCGCCGAATCGTCGGCGAAGGTGCCGACGCGCAGTTTCGGCCCCTGCAGGTCGGCGAGAATCGCGATCGGCCGGCCCAGATCCTTTTCGATCTGGCGGATGATGCGGTGGCGTTCGCCGATCTCGCCATGGTCCCCATGGCTCATATTAAGGCGAAACACGTCCGCGCCCGCTTCGAAAAGCGCGCGGATCGTATCGTAGTCATTCGATGCCGGCCCTAGGGTCGCGACGATTTTTACGTTCCGAAGCCGTCTCATCCACGTTGTCCTTGGTGATTTTCTGTTCGGTCCCGGGCGGGCATGGGCCTTATCCCCCAATTCACCGCGCGTCGCAACTGGCGCGGGACGGGGTCATTGCGTAAGGGGGGCGGGAAGCTGCGAAGTGACCAGGAAATGATCTATCAGCCTTTCTTCATCGACGGTGCCGATCGGCAGTCGCCCTGGCTTATCACCTGCGACCACGCATCGAACACTGTTCCCGACTTCGTGAACGGCGGCACGCTGGGCCTGTCCGAACCCGACATGACCCGCCACATCGCCTATGACGTGGGCGCCGCCGGTCTGGCCATGGCCCTAGGCGAGGTGCTGGGCGCGCCGGTCATCCGCTCGAACTTTTCCCGCCTCGTCATCGATCCCAACCGGGGCGAGGACGACCCGACTCAGATCATGAAGATCTACGATGGCTCGATCGTTCCGGCCAACCGGCACGTGACGCGCGACCAGATCGAGGAGCGCAAGGCGCGGCTTTACCGGCCCTATCACGAAGCGCTCGAGGCGATGGCGGTCGAGCGGGGCGACCCCACGATACTCGCCATCCACAGCTTCACCCCGCAGTTCGCGGGACGGCCGCCGCGTCCGTGGGAGGTGGCCGTGCTCTACGCCGCCGATACGCGGCTGGCCCGGCCGCTGATCGAGCGGCTGGAGGCGCCGGGCGATCTGTGCGTCGGCGACAACGAACCCTATTCCGGCCACCTGCCGGGCGATTCGATCGACCGGCACGCCCTGACGCAGGGCCGGCTGAACGCGCTTGTCGAGCTGCGCAACGACCTGATCGCCACGCCCGAGGCCCAGCGCGCCTGGGCGCTGCGGCTGGCGCCGATCCTTGACGCGGCGCTGGCCGAGGCCCACCCTTGAGCGAAAGGGAGAGCCACATGGACGACGCCACCCGCACCGAGCTAGAAGCAGCCGCCTTTCGCCGTCTGCGCGACCACCTGCGCGAACGGACGGACGTGCAGAACATCGACATGATGAACCTGGCTGGCTTCTGCCGAAACTGCCTGTCGCGCTGGTACCAGGAGGCCGCGGCCGAACGCGGGATCGAGATGACCAAGGACGAGGGGCGCGAGATCTTCTACGGCATGCCCTACGACGAATGGCGCGCGCGGCATCAGACCGAAGCTTCGGACGAAAGCCGCGCGGCCTTCGCAAAGTCGCACGGCTGAGATACCGGCGCCGCGGGATCGAGGCGGCCGTCGCGGATCGCGCTGACGCGCGGTGCCTTCGGCGAGAGTATTTTCAAAGAGAAGAAGAAGGCGCGGGCGCTTTGGACGCCCCAGGGGCGCACCGACCCTTTCGCGCGGACCGGCGGAGGAGCTTTCGCCCTGCCGCCGGTTGCCAGTGTCAGGAGGCGGCGCGGCGCATTTCCTCGATATAGATGTCGCGCAGGCGTTTCGCGATCGGGCCGGGGGCGCCAGCGCCCACCCGGGCGCCGTCGATTTCGACCACCGGCATCACGAAGGACGAGGCCGATGTCACGAAGGCCTCGTCGGCGGTGCGTGCCTCTTCAAGGGTGAAGGCGCGCTCCTCGACCTTCATCTGGGCCTCGCGGGCGAAACGCAGCACGGCTGTGCGGGTGATCCCCGGCAGGATCTCGTTGCCCAGCTGGCGGGTGACGATGGTGCCGTCCTTGACGATATAGGCGTTGTTCGAGGTGCCCTCGGTCACCTTGCCGTCGTCGACCATCCACGCGTCGTCGGCGCCCTCGGCCCTGGCCTTCATCTTGCCCATCGAGGCATAGAGCAGCTGCGTCGTCTTGATGTCGCAACGGTCCCAGCGCAGGTCGGGGATCGAGATCACCTTGATCCCGGTCTGCGCCTGAGGGTTCTCGGCAAGGCCCGGCTTGGCCTGGGTGAACATCACCACGGTCTGCGTGGCGTCCGCGGGGTAGTGGAAATCGCGGTCGGCGGCGCCGCGGGTGACCTGCAGGTAGATCAGGCCGTCGCCGATGTCGTTGCGCGCCACCAGTTCGCGGTGCGCCTCGAGAAAGGCATCGCGGTCCATCGGCATAGACATGCCGAGTTCCGAGAGCGAGCGGTCGAGGCGGGCGCAGTGGCCGTCGAAATCGATCAGCTTGCCGTCGAGGACGCTCGTCACCTCGTAGACGGCGTCGGCGAAGAGGAACCCGCGGTCGAAGACCGACACGCTGGCCTCCTCCTCGGGGACGAAATCACCGTTGACGTAGACGATGCGACTCATGGGGTTTCCTTTCGCGTCTGTCAGCCCCAGAGCGCAGGCTCGGGCGGATGGATGCCGGCGGCGTCAAAGCGCAGCGGCGTGTCGCGGTCTTCGGCCAGAAGCAGAGGACCGTCAAGATCGGTGACCATCGCGCCCTGCGCCACGATCAGCGCCGGCGCCATGGCCAGCGAGGAGCCGACCATGCAGCCCACCATCACCTCGAACCCCGCCGCGCGGGCGGCATCGCGCAAAGCCAGCGCCTCGGTCAGGCCGCCGGTCTTGTCTAGCTTGATGTTGACCACGTCGTAGCGCCCGGCGAGCGCGGCGAGCGAGGCGCGATCGTGGCAGCTTTCGTCGGCGCAGACTGGCAGAGGGCGGGCGATCTCGGCCAGCATGTCGTCCTGCCCCGCGGGCAGGGGCTGTTCGACCAGCGCGACGCCAAGGCGCAGCAGGTGCGGAGCAAGCTCGGCATAGACCTCGGCCGTCCAGCCTTCGTTCGCGTCGACGATCAGGCGGGCATCGGGAGCACCCTGTCGCACGGCTTCGAGCCGGGGCATGTCCTCGGACGTGCCGAGCTTGATCTTCAGAAGCGGGCGGTGGGCGTTTTTCGCCGCTGCCGCGCGCATCGCGTCGGGCGTATCGAGGGACAGGGTATAGGCGGTGATCTCGGGGCCCGGGGCGGGCTGGCCCGCCAGATCCCAGGCGCGGACCCCGGCCTGCTTCGCCTCCCAGTCCCAGAGCGCGCAGTCGACGGCGTTGCGGGCGGCGCCGGCGGGCAGCAACCCCTGCAACGCGGCGCGGTCGACATCGGCGGGCAGGCTGTCGATCTGCGCCGCGACGCTGTCCAGCGTTTCGTCGTAGCGGGCGTAGGGCACGCATTCGCCCCGGCCGCGATGCCCGGCCCGGTCGATGGTGACGGTCAGGACCTGCGCCTCGGTCCGCGAGCCGCGGGAAATGGTGAAGGCCTGGGCGAGACGAAAGGTGTCGCGGGTGACGGTGAGGGTCATGGTGGTATCCTGTCGGGGCCGCACGGTGCGGCCTTCCGGCCCTTCCCGCGGAGATCGCGACGAGGACCGGACGGCACGGTGAGCGGCGGGTCAGGAGGCGAGCAGCGCCTCGACAAGCGGTTCGGCACCGAAGCGGTAGGGATCGGTCGCGGGCAGGCCCATGCGCGTCTCGATATCGGCCAGCAGCGCGCGGGCCTCGTCCTCGGGCATTGCCTTGGTGTTGACCGAGACGCCGATCACCTTGACGTCGGGGTTGGCGATGCGGGCGATGGGCAGCACCATGTCGCGCAGCGCCTCGAGGCTGGGCAGCTGGTACCCCGGCAGCCCCCGCATGTGCGTCCGCGTCGGTTCGTGGCACAGCACGATCGCGTCGGGCTGGCCGCCGTGGATCAGCGCCATCGTCACGCCGGAATAGGACACGTGGAACAGGCTGCCCTGCCCTTCGATATGGTCCCAGTGGTCGGCGTCGTTCTCGGGCGTGAGCCATTCGACCGCGCCGGCCATGAAATCGGCGATCACGGCATCGAGCGGCACCCCCTCGCCCGTGATCAGGATGCCGGTCTGGCCGGTGGCGCGAAAACTCGACTTGAGCCCGCGGTCCTTCATCACACGGTCCATCGCCAGGCCGGTGTACATCTTTCCGACCGAGCAATCGGTGCCGATGGCGAGGCACCGCTTGCCGCTGCGCTTTTCGCCGTTGGCGATGGGGTATTTCACGGTCGGGATGCGCACGTCGTGCAGGCTGCGCCCATGGGTGCGGGCGGCCTCGACCAGCGCGGGTTCGTCCCGCAAGAGGTTGTGCAGCCCGGAGGCAAGGTCGAACCCCTGCGCCAGCGCCGCGTCCAACGCCTCCTTCCACGCCTCCGAGATGATGCCGCCCCGGTTGGCAACGCCCACGACCAGCGTCTTGGCACCGGCGGCCTTCGCCTCGTCCAGCGTCATGTCGGGCAGGCCCAGATCGGCCTTGCAGCCCGGCAGGCGGAACTGGCCTACCGCGTATTCCGGGCGCCAGTCGCGAATGCCCTGCGCGACCTTTGCGGCCAGCTGGTCGGGCGCATCCCCCAAAAACAGCAGATACGGAGTGTCGATCATGGGCCCTCTCCTGTGGCAACCGGCCCCGGTCCGGGCCGGATCGAATTCGCACCGGCTGGCCCGGCGTCGGGACTTTTGTTGCGCGTGCGGCGGCGGCTTGCAATGGGGCTTGTTATAGCCAGTGCCCCTGCAGGCCGATATCCCATGAGGCCAGATGCCCCGAAGGCGCCGCCCGGGCCCGACCGCCACCCCTGCCTTGCCCCGCCGGGGCCCTTCCGCTAGACCCCGCCGCGACAACGCGAGCCTTTCAGGATGTCGATACATGGCTAAGGTCAAGAAGCAGCCGCGGCCCAAGGCCGAGGCGCCGCGCGGATTCCGCGACTATTTCGGCGCCGAGGTGACCGAGCGCACCGCGATGCTGGCCCGGATCGCCGAGGTCTACCATCGCTACGGCTTCGACGCGCTGGAAACCTCCGGCGTCGAGACGGTCGAGGCGCTTGGCAAGTTCCTGCCCGACGTCGACCGCCCCAACGAAGGCGTCTTTGCCTGGCAGGAGGACGAGGATGGCGCCTGGGTCGCGCTGCGCTACGACCTGACCGCGCCCTTGGCACGCGTCGCGGCGCAGTACCGCAACGACCTGCCCTTTCCCTATCGCCGCTACGCGATGGGCCCGGTTTGGCGCAACGAAAAGCCCGGGCCCGGACGGTTCCGCCAGTTCTACCAGTGCGACGCCGACACCGTGGGCGCGCCGTCGGTCGCGGCGGATGCCGAGATCTGCGCGATGCTGGCCGACACGCTGGAAGCGGTGGGCATCAAGCGCGGCGACTACATCGTGCGCGTGAACAACCGCAAGGTTCTGAACGGCGTGATGGAGGTCGCGGGCATCCTCGACCCTGCCGATCCGTCGAAGTTCGAGGCCGAGCGCGGCATCGTGCTGCGCGCCATCGACAAGCTCGACCGGCTGGGGCCCGAGGGCGTGCGCGCCCTGCTGGGCGAGGGTCGCAAGGACGACAGCGGCGATTTCACCAAGGGCGCGGGCCTCGACGATGTGCAGGCCGAGGTCGTCCTGGGCTTCATCGACGCGCGCCGCGACAGCGGGGCCGCCACCGTCGCGCGGCTGCGCGAGCTGGTCGGAGCGTCCGAGACGGGTCGTGCCGGCGCGGACGAGCTTGAAACCATCGCGTCGCTGCTGGACGCGCAGGGCTACGGCCCCGACCGCGTGCTGATCGACCCGGCCGTGGTGCGCGGCCTCGGCTACTATACCGGCCCGGTCTTCGAGGCCGAGCTGACCTTCGAGATCACGGGCGACGACGGCAAGCCGCGCCAGTTCGGCAGCGTGGCCGGCGGCGGGCGTTATGACGACCTCGTCAAGCGCTTCACCGGGCAGGAGGTCCCTGCGACTGGCGTGTCGATCGGCGTCGACCGGCTGCTGGCCGCCCTGCGTGCCACCGGCCGTGCCGAGGCGCAGGCCGAGGGGCCGGTGATCGTCACCGTGATGGACCGCGACCGCATGGCCGACTACCAGGCGATGGCGAGCGAGCTGCGCACGGCGGGCATCCGGGCCGAGGTCTACCTTGGCAACCCCAAGAACTTCGGCAACCAGCTCAAGTATGCCGATCGCCGCGGCGCGCCCTTCGCGATCATCGAGGGCGGGGACGAGAAGGACCGCGGCGTGGTGCAGGTCAAGGATCTCAAGCTGGGCGCCGAGATCGCGGAAAGCGCGACGCTGGACGAATGGAAGGCGCAGCCCGCGCAGTTCGAATGCCCGCGCGGCGATCTGGTGGCCACGCTGAAAGAGCGGCTGACCCGCTGATGTCCGTCGCGCAAAGCACGCCCCCCGCTCCCGCAGACCGCAGCGGCGCCGAGGCCGCGCGCTTCATGGCGGCCTTCGCCGAGGCCGGCGCGCGCCCGATTGAGGCCGCGATCCTGCAAGAGGCCGACCTGCTGCTCGACCTCTATGGCGAGGATATCCGCGCCCGCGCCTTCACCACGTGGGATCCCACCGCGGGCGAGATGATGCTGCGCCCCGACTTCACCGTCCCGGTGGTGCGCATGCATATGGACGGCGGCGCCGACCCCGCGCGCTACTGCTACTCCGGCCCTGTCTTCCGGCGGCAGGAGACCGACCCCGGCCGCGCCCGCGAATACCTGCAATGCGGGTTCGAGCTTTTCGATGCCAGCGATCCCGCCCGCGCCGATGCCGAGGTCTTCGCGCTCTTTGCCGAGGTGCTGCGCCCCTACGGGCTGCGCGCGGCGACGGGCGACATCGGCATCCTGACGGCGGCGGTGCGCGGGCTCGACATCTCGGACCGGCGGCGTGCGGCGCTGCTGCGTCACGTCTGGCGGCCGCGGCGGTTCCGCGCCCTGCTCGACCGGTTTTCCGGCAAGACGCCCGTGCCGCAGACGCGCGCCGCCCTTCTCGGCGCCGCGGATCCGCTGGCCGACGCCGGGCCCGAGATCGGGCTGCGCAGCCGCGGCGACGTCATGGCCCGGATCGAGGCGCTGCGGGCGGATGCCGAGGAACCGCCGATCTCGTCTGCGCAGGTGGCCCTGATCGACGATATCCTTGAGCTGAAGGAAACCGCGCCGAACGTGCTGGCGCACCTTGGCGACATCGCGGTCGACCTGCCCGCCATCGGCGATGCCACGGCCATGCTGCGCGCCCGGCTCGATGCGCTCGACGCCGCCGGCGTCGACGTGGACGCGCTGGAGTTCGAGGCGAGCTATGGCCGCACCTTGATGGAATATTACGACGGCTTCGTCTTCGGCTTCTATGCGCCGCACGCGCCCGGGCAGCCCCCGGTGGCGACGGGCGGGCGCTACGACGCGCTGACCCGCGTGCTGGGGCGCGGCAAGTCGATCCCGGCCGTCGGCGGGGTGATCCGCCCTGCCCTGCTGCCCGACCCGGCGGAGACCGCGACATGACCCTGAAGCTCGGCGTGCCGTCCAAGGGGCGGCTGATGGAGAAGACCTTCGACTGGTTCGCGGCACGGGGCGTCGCCATGCGCCTTGCCGGGGCCGAGCGCGAATACTCCGGTGCAGTCGAGGGTGTCGAGGGCGTCGAACTGGTGCTTCTGTCGGCCGGAGAGATCCCGCGCGAGCTGGGCGCCGGACGGATCCACCTGGGCGTTACCGGGTCGGACCTGGTGCGCGAACGCCTGCCCCGCTGGGAAGACCAGGTCAGCGAACTGGTGCAGATGGGCTTCGGCCATGCCGATTTGATCATCGCCGTGCCACGGTTCTGGGTCGACGTGGACACGCTGGACGATCTCGACGCCGCGGCGGCCGCGTTCCGGGCGCGCCATGGCCACCGGCTGCGCATCGCCACGAAGTATCACCGCCTGATCCGCGAACACCTGCGGGACGCGGGCGTCGCCGATTACCAGCTGGTCGATAGCCAGGGCGCGACCGAGGGCGCGGTCAAGAACGAAACCGCCGAGGCCGTCGCCGACATCACCTCGACCGGCGAAACGCTGCGCGCCAACCACCTGAAGGTCCTGTCGGAGCCGCCGGTGCACCGCAGCCAGGCGACGCTGTTCCGGTCGCGCAGCGCCGGGTGGGACGACACGACGCTGGGCACCCTGCAGGCGCTGAAAACCCGGCTCGACCTGCTGGACTAAGACCGCCCGCGGCGTTTCGTCCGCCGGCCCGTCTCTGCCAGCCGGGCTCGGCAGACCGGCACCGCCCCGAATCTTCGCCACCGGGATTCAGGCCGCACCGCCAGATCGCCGGGCGAGCCTGTCATCCGCCTAGCGCACCCCGATCTCGGCCAGCGCGGCCTCCAGCGCGGGGGGCAATGTCGGCTCGTCCCGCCGGGCGGCCGACAGGTCGTTCGGCGCATCCTCGGTCGGCAGATAGCGCCAGCCCTGGAACGGACGGCGCGGCGCGGCCTCGGTCCGGATGATCTCGGGGTCGAGCACCAGCCCGCAGCGACGGACGCCGTCGCCCCGGTCGACCGGATCAAGCCGCAGGATCACCTGCCGCGCCAGGATCACGCCGCGGATCACCCAGTAGATCGACCCGCCGTCCAGCAACTCGGCCTCGCGCTTGGGCCACATCCGCGTGACGTGACGCGGCAGTCCATCGGGCCAGGCGCGGCGGCGATCCTCCTGCCACGTGGCCAGATCCTCGACGCTTTCGGCGCCCACGCAAAGCTTCAGAATGTTCAGTCCGCTCATCCCGCCCCCGGTGCCGCTGATCTCGATACGCTTCCCCACCGCACCAGATAGGGCGGCAGACCCCGGGAGAAAAGCCGAAGATCGTCCGGATCGCGGTGGGTTGATAGGGCCCGAGGCGGGCGCCGACGTGGGCGCGCATCATCCCGGCGCCCGCCGGGCGGCGCCTTCCCCTCCATCGCCGAGCGGATACGGGACATGAGGTCCCGGCTGTCACCGCGCGACGGCACGCCGGACGACATCGGCACCGAAGACACCCGGCGCCGCATCCCGCGCGGTGTCCCGGTCAGGACCGGGGGCGCAGGTCTGTCGCCCTTCCAGGGCCTGCCGTGCTTGCGGATCGGAATGATCGGGGCGGCATCGCGTTCGAGGATGCCGCGTGTGACGGCGGCGCGCATCACCGGCACCGCCTGCCGCGGCCGTGCCGATGGGCGCGTCCCGAGGTTGCTGATCGAACAGTTCGGGACGGACCGGGCTGTGACCGTCCCGGCCTGGCATACCCCAACGGTGCGAAAGTCGAAGGGAGCGGGGTGCCCGGCCAGATGGTCCTCGGGCGACTGGTGGCCACTCTGCACTCAGCCCCCGCCAGCGCACGGCACGCGATGACACTTCAGCTGCAAGGAAAAGGGGCCGACGAACACCGTCGGCCCCTGTAAGGATCAAGTCAGGATCCAGTGCGCGCAGGGATCAGTGCGTGCTGTCGCCGCTGCGCACGTCTGCGACATCTGCCGCCGCCACGGGACCTGCATCATTGCCCCACGCGCCGCGCAGCCAGGTCGCAAGCTCGGCGATTTCGTCGTCGCTCAGGCGATCCGCGTAGCCCTGCATGCGCAGCGTCATCGGACGCTTTTCGGTGGCAGGCAGCTCGGCCCCGTTGAGGATTACCGAAATCAGCGGCGACACTTCGGATCCGACCACGAGGCTGTTGCCCTGAAGCTCGGGGAAGATGCCCGGAGCGCCCTTGCCCGAGGCAAAGTGGCAGCCAAGGCAGTTGTCCGAGTAAAGACGCGCGCCCAGCGGCATGCCCGGATCGGCCGACACCAGCATTTCCGCGGTGTCCGCACCGGCGTCGTCCGCCTCGGCCTCGGGGGTCGCGGTGGGGCCCGCAGCGGCAAGCGTCTCGGGTAGATCGACCGCATCGCCGTCCATGCCCTTGAGGTAGGCGGCAATGGCGATGTTGTCGCTGTCGGGCAGCTTTTGCAGGGAGTGCTCGATCACAAGAGACATCTCGCCATTGGCGGCGGAATGCGCGTTGCGGCCGGTAGCGAGGTAATCCGCAAGCTCGGACACGGTCCAGTCCTTGATGCCCGCGGCGTCGCCGCGCAAGGCCGGGGCGTTCCATCCGCCGACGACACCGCCGGTGAGGAAGCTGTCCTCCGCTGCCGTCACGCCGTCCTGTGCCATGAAAGCGTTGCGGGGCGTGTGGCAGGCGCCGCAGTGGCCGAGGCTTTCCACGAGGTACTGACCGCGATCCTGCGCATCGGACGCACCCGCGGGGGCGAACCCCGCATCATGGGTCAGCGCCAGCCATTTCCAGGCACGGATGCCCCAGCGCTGGTTGAACGGGAAGGGCAGCGCGGTTTCCTTGTTCGGCTCGGAGACCGGCTCAACCTCGGTCATCAGGTAGTCGTAGAGGGCGCGCATGTCCTCTTCGGTCATCAGGCGGTAGTTCTCGTAGGGCATCGCCGGGTAAAGATGCGTGCCGTTCGGAGCGACGCCGTCGATCATGGCCGCGCGGAAGTCCGCATAGGACCAGGTGCCGATGCCGGTGTCGTCATCGGGGGTGATGTTGGTGGACCAGATGGTCCCCATCGGGCTGGCGACGGCACGGCCACCGGCAAGGGACTTGCCCTCGTCCGAGGTATGGCAGGCAACGCAGTCGCCGGCATCGAGCACCATCTTTCCCTGGCCCTCCGCGGGCTGCCAGTCGGCGGCCAGCTCGGTTGCGGGCTGGGTGCGCTGCACCGGCACGAAGATGAATGCAAGAAGGGCGATCACGCCCACGAGCACGAGGCCCGCGAGGATGCGTAGGAAGGTCTTCATCTATGCGCTCCTCAGACCAGCGGACGGGGGTTGGACAGGTACTGGGTGCGGATCGCGTTCACGGTATGATACGCAAGCCCGCCCACGAGGCCGGTCGGGTTGTACTGGGTGTTCTGCACGAAGTTGCCCGCCCCCATGACGAAGACGTTGTGCTTGTCCCATGCCTGGCTGTAGCGGTTGACCGACCCTTCGCGCGCGGTCTCGGACATGCTGTGCCCGCCGGTGTTGTGCGTGGTCTGGTAGGGACGCACATCGTACTGCGCGCCGACGTCCTTGAAGCCGGACTGCATGCTGTCGGGGTTCATGGAGGCGGCCAGCGGCTCCATCTTCGACTTCATGTACTGGTTCATCCGCAGGTCGTTGTCCTGCCAGTTGAACGTCATCCGCATCAGCGGACGGCCGTGGCGGTCCGTGTAGGTGGGATCGAGGTCGAGGTGGTTGTTGGCATAGGCCATGTGCGAGCCGTGGCTGCCGATCGACATGGCGTGACCGTACCAGCGCCCGATGCCTTCCTTCCAGCCCGCGCCCCAGGACGGGGTGCCGCTTGGCAGCGGCATGTTGCGGATCGGCTGACCGTTGAAGGTGCCCGACCGCCAGTAGCTGCCTCCGATGAAGCCCAGCGCACCGAAATCGTTCTGATTGATGGCGAAATCGTCAAGCGCGATGCCGTTTGCGCCGTGGCCGACGAACGGGTTGAAATGCTCGTCTTCGAAGAACAGGGAAACGCCGCCGTTCATCTGGTAGGCGTAGTTCTTGCCCAGCACGCCGTCGCCGGTGACCGGGTCGTAAACCGGACCACCGATGCCCGACAGAAGCATCAGGTGCACGTTGTTAAGCTGGTAGCTGGACAGGATGACGATATCCGCGGGCTGGAAGACCTCTTCCTGCGCGGCTTCGTCCCAGTAGGTGACGCCGGTGGCGGTCTTGCCGTCGGCGGCGGTCTCGACCTTCAGCACCTCGGAATTGGTGCGATACTCGAAATTCGGGTACTGCTTCAGCGCGCCGAGGATCGCGGTCTGCGGCGAGGACTTGGAGTACTGGTAGCAGCCGAAACGCTCGCAGAAGCCGCAGAAGTTGCAGGGCCCCATCTGCATCCCGTAGGGGTTCGTGTACGAGGTTGAGGCGATGCCCGCCGAGGCGGTGAACGGGTGGTAGCCCATGGCCGACGCCGCTTCGCCGAACTTCTGGCTGTCCCACGTCGCCCTGTGCGGCGGCATCGGGAATTCCTCGGACCGCCAGCCCTCGAACGGGTTGCCGCCCTCTTGGATCTCGCCGTTCAGGTTGCCCGCCTTGCCGGAGATGCCCGCGACCTTCTCGAACCGGGTGAAGAACGGCTCGAGCTCGTCGTAGGACACCGGATAGTCGCCAAGGTTCATGCCCTCGGGAATGATGTCCTCGCCCCAGTTCTCGGCCACGTAAGAGCGCAGCCGCAGTTCTTCGGGCATGGGACGCCAGTTCAGGCCGTTCCAGTGCGTGCCCGCGCCACCGACGCCGTTGCCCGGCAAGAAGGAGCCAAGCGAGCGGTAGGGCAGCGCCGTCTCGTCGCCACTACGGCGCACGGTCAGGGTCTGTTGCGACGGCTTCTGCATCATCTTGAGACGCACGCCGTACTTCAGCTCGTCGATCTGCTGAGGGTACTGGAAGTCCGGAACGGTGCTCTGGTCATGGCCGCGCTCCAGCGCCACGATGTCGAGACCTTCCTGCGCCAGTTCGATGCCGGCGATAGAGCCGGTCCAGCCGAGGCCGACGATGACGACGTCTTTTTTCGGTTCGGTTCTTGCCATGGATCAGGCCCTCTCGCCCGAGATCGACACCGGGCCGAGCGGGTATTCGATGTTGTGACGCTCGGGCCATTCGCGATAGGCGGCGCGCGCCCCGGGGAAGCCGATATAGACCCAGGACTGCATACCCGCGTTGCCGCCGTATTGGGGATCCGCGAAATAGCCTTCCTTGGTGTTGGAGAGCAGCAGGCTCCAGAAATCCCGAAGCTCCGAAGACAGCTCGACCTCACCTTCCGACAGCGAGGTCAGCGCGGCATCCTGCGTTTCGGCGTCGAGTTCGGCAAAGCTGGCGCCATGGCTGGACTGGCACCATGCGTCGAAGGCCGGGATGGCCTGACGGTAGACTTCGGCGGGCGTCAGCGGGGTCTGCCATCCCCGTGCGGGCTCGGCGTCGGGAGCGTGAGGGCCTTCCATGTACCAATCGTCCGCAGAGCCGTAGTCACCGGCAAGCTGGCGGTCGATGAAGACCGGCACGCGGGTTTCGAGCGCCCCCGGGCCATCGCCCTCGGACGGGATCAGCCGCGCGGTCGCGGCCATGATGAAGGCCCACTCGGCCCCGTTCAGATATTCGGTTTCGTACTCGTCGAGCGAGACGGGAGCCTCGACCTGCGCCTCTGCCGAGGCGGCAATTCCGGTAAGGGCAAAGCCGGCGGCGGAGCCCTTTAGGAAGTTGCGGCGGCTCGGATACCCTGGGAGATCCGTCATGCGTAATGTCCTGCCTGCAAACTGGGTGGGTTGTGTACTAATGCGTACAATTGACGATAATATGTGCGCTAAGCTTTGCGTCCCGGGGGAGCAACCCGCGCGCACTTGGAATCACCCAAGCCATTCTCATACCGCATAGCTGGATTTCGTCCACGACATAGGTATTCTTCGGATGCGTGACATAGCGCCGGAAATCCCGCGGAACCTTGGGTGCGCCGCGCTGGATGGCCGGGCCGGGGCGCGAGGTGAACCGGTGATAGCCGGTGCAGTCTGCGTCCATGTCGAGGGCGAGGTCGCCGCGCGCGATCCGGCTGACCTCCAAAGCAGTCAAGTCGGGACAAGAATGCTGGTCCTTGCCCTCAGAGGGCATCCCTGCATGGTGGTCAGCGACAACGGCACGGAGTTTACCTCGAACGCCATCCTCAAACGGCTGGAGGAACGCCGTCTCGAACGGCGCGCCACCGCTGCAGGAAAACCGATACAGACCGGCTTCGTCGAGAGCTTCAATGGACGGCTGCGTGACGAATGCCTCAACGAGCACCTGTTCGCCAAACTGCGCCATGCTGTCGTCCATTTGGCTCGACCCGATGGCGCCACAATCAACGCCCCTGATCCAGGCGTGGCGCGACGACTACACCCGTCGCCGCCCACACACAGGCCTCGAACGGCTCACCCTGTGGGAATATCGCCAGAGGTCAGCAGAAGA
This sequence comes from Mesobaculum littorinae, assembly GCF_004011175.1. GTDB lineage: Bacteria > Pseudomonadota > Alphaproteobacteria > Rhodobacterales > Rhodobacteraceae > Tranquillimonas > Tranquillimonas littorinae. The sequence continues at coordinate 109,250 of NZ_RQXX01000008.1, forward strand.
CCAACGCCCGGAACAGAGCGAACTAAAGAGCGCAGTCTCAGCGGGGATCAGGTCAAGCGGGTCGAAAGCACCGGTTGCGGAGCCGGGTCCGAGGTATTCGGCATTCAAGAAACCGGCGCCAATACGTAGACGATGACCGTGCATCTGGCGGGACCAGCAGACCGATCCCGGCCTCTTCCACTTCAAGCCGGGTCACGTAACCTCAGGAGCAGAGTCCCGGCAGATGGCGACCTTGATCAGGCGCGCAGCACCATCGCCACGGCACAAGCCGAGGTTGCCGGCAGGCGCAGCACGTCGTGGATCTGTGCCACGCGCTCGGGCGTGTAATAGCCCTCTTCATGCAGGATGTTCATCGTCGCGACGACCTTGCCGCCGATGATCAGCGGCAGGTTCACCACAGAGCCGCAGCCCAGCTTGCCGATCAGCTCGGCATCCGGAAAGACCGTGTCGATATCGGCCAGAGTGTTCGACACGAAAGCCTCCTGCCGCGTCAGCACCTGGTCGAACCAGCGGTTCAGCTCGATCGGCTTCTCGCCCGACGTCGGATAGTTCTCCGCATCGTCGGTATAGGCGCGCCGCGCCACCATGGCATCGGTGTCCGAGGTCATCACCGTGAACAGCTTGGCGCCCACCGTCGCCTTGGTCAGCGCGCAGAGCGCGTCGAACGCCTCCTCTTCCGTCGTCGCGGAGGCCAGGGCGGCGGTGAACTCGGCGAGCGTCTTAGTGGTATCGGTCATGCGGGGTCCTTGCTTTCGGATGCCGCCGCACCCGCGGGATCGGCATCGGGGTTGCCGCCCGAAGCGGCATAGAGGTCGCGCGTATAGGGATCGGCAAAGCTGCCGTCGTAAAGCGCGGTCTTGGGGGCGATTTCGACGATGCGGCCCTTGTTCATCACCGCCATTCGGTCGCACATGAAGCTGACCACCGGCAGGTTGTGGGTGACCATCAGGTAGGTCAGCCCCTGTTCACGGCGCAGCCGCTTCAGCAGGTTCAGGATCTCGGCCTGCACCGAGACATCCAGCGCCGAGGTCGGCTCGTCCAGCAGCATCACCTTGGGTTCCAGCATCAGCGCCCGGGCGATGGCGACCCGCTGGCGCTGCCCGCCCGACAGCTGGTGCGGAAAGCGGAAGCGAAAGCGCTGGTCGAGGCCGACCGCGCCCAGCATCTCGACCACCTTCTCGCTGCGCCGACCAATGCCGTGGATCGCCAGCGGCTCGGACAGCACGGTGTCGATGGTCTTGCGGGGATGCAGCGAGGCATAGGGGTCCTGAAAGACCATCTGGCAGGTCTTGGAGAAAGCCCGGTCGGTGCCATGTCCGCGCGGCTTGCCCAGCACGGAAATCTCTCCCGTCCAGTCCGGCGCCAGCCCGGCAATGGCCTTCAGAACGGTCGACTTGCCCGAACCGCTTTCGCCAACCAGCGCGAAACTTTCGCCCGGGGCCACGTCGAAGCCCACGTCGCGCACGACCTTGGTGTCGCCGTAGGAGATATCCAGGTCCTTGAGGGAAATCGCGGGGTTTCTCATGTGCCTGCTCCCCCGCTGCGGTCCAGGACCGGCAGCTCGTCCCGGGTTTCCTGCATCCGCGGCTGCGCCGTCAGCAGCCCCTTCGTGTAGGGATGGCTGGCCTTGGCCAGATCGGCGGCGGCGCAGGCCTCGACAACCTCGCCGCCGTTCATCACCAGGATGCGATCGCAGTAGCGCGCCACCAGGTTCAGGTCGTGGCTGATCAGGATCAGGCCCATGCCGTTGCCAGTGACAAGCTCTTCGATCAGGTCCAGCACCTGCGCCTGTATCGAGACATCCAGCGCCGAGGTGGGTTCATCCGCGATCAGCAGCTGAGGGCGCGGGATCAGCATCATGGCGATCATCACCCGTTGCCCCATGCCGCCCGAAACCTCGTGCGGATACATCTTCGCCACCCGCTCGGGATCGTTGATACGGACCGAGGTCAGCATCTCGATCACCCGCGCCTGCAGATCGCGGCGGGGCAGGTTCTCGTGCACCTGCAGCGCCTCGGCGATCTGGTGGCCGATGGTCATCACCGGATTCAGAGAAAACTTCGGGTCCTGCATGATCATCGAGATCCGCGCGCCGCGGATCTGGCGCATCTGGCGGCTGCTCTGCGCCATCAGGTCCAGCCCGTCGAAACGCAGGGTCCTGGCGGTCTGCTTGCCGGGCGCGCGGATCAGCCGCAGGATCGACCGGCCCGTCATCGACTTGCCCGAGCCGCTTTCGCCGACGATGCCCAGACGCTCTTCGCGGCCCAGGGTCAGGTTCAAGCCCTTCACGACGTCCACCGACCCCTTGGGGGTGTCGAAGCTGACGCGCAGGTCCTCCATTTCCAGCAGCGGTATGTCGGTCATTTTCCACCCCCCTGCTTGGGATCGAGCACGTCGCGCAGCCCGTCGCCCAGAAAGCAGAAGCCGAGCGATACGAGGATGATGGCGAAGCCTGGCATGGTGGCGACCCACCACTGATCCAGGATGAACGTCCGCCCGCGCGAGATCATGGCACCCCATTCCGGCAGCGGCGGCTGTGCGCCGAGACCAAGAAAGCCCAGACCGGCGGCGGTCAGGATGATGCCCGCCATGTCCAGCGTCACCCGCACGATCATCGACGAGGTGCAGAGCGGCAGCACGTGGCGGAAGATGATCCGCGCATGCGAGCCACCGACCAGCCGCACCGCCTGGATGTACTCGGAATTGCGGAAGGTCAGCGTCTCGGCCCGGGCGATGCGCGCATAGGCAGGCCACGCGGTGATGGCGATGGCGATGATCGCGTTCTCGATCCCGGGGCCCAGGGCCGCGACGAAGGCCAGCGCGAGGATCAGCTTGGGAAGCGACAGGAAGATGTCCGTCACACCCATCAGGATTCGATCGACCCAGCCGCCGAAGTAGCCAGCGACCGCGCCGATGATAAGCCCCAGCGGCGCCGAGATCACGGCGACCAGAGCCACGATCAGCAAGGTGATGCGCGATCCGTAGACAACGCGGCTGAAGATATCGCGGCCCAGTTCGTCCGTGCCCATCCAGTGCTCGGCCGAGGGGGGCAGCAGGCGCGCCTGCAGGTTCTGCCCCACGGGGCTTTCCGGCGCGATCCAGGGCGCGAAAAGCGCGGTGGCCAGCAGCAGCAGGACGATCAGCAGCCCGGCCACCGCCAGTGGGTTGCGTAGCAGGGCCGTCGACATCCGCCACGCGCGGCCGAGGTTGGCCTGCGTCAGCGTGGCGGGGCTGTCGTCGAGAAGCCAGTCTCGCGTGCTCATCCTTTACTCCTCGGGTCGAGGACGCGGTAGAGCACGTCCGAGATCTTGTTGATCAGGATGAAGACCGCGCCAATGACCAGCGTCGCGCCCAGCACGGCGTTCATGTCGGCGTTCAGCAGGGCCGTGGTCAGGTAGTTGCCGATCCCCGGCCAGCTGAAGACGGTCTCGATCATGACCGAGCCTTCGAGGAGCGCGGCGTAGGACAGGCCGATCACCGTGATGAGCGGCACCCGGATCGGCTTGAACCCGTGGACCCAGATCACCCGCCATTCGGGCACGCCCTTCACGCGGGCGGTGGTGATGAACTCCTGCCCGAGCTGGTCGAGCATGAAGCTGCGCGTCATCCGCGCGATGAAGGCCAGCGAAAAGAAGCCGAGGATCGAGGCCGGCAGGACGAGGTGCGCCAGCGCGTTGCGGAAGACGTCCCAGTCGCCGGCGAGGGCCGCGTCGATCAGCATGACATTGGTCCGTGCCGGCACGAGGCCCTCGTAGAAGATGTCGAGCCGTCCGGGGCCCGCGACCCAGCCGAGCCCGGCGTAGAAGAACGCCAGTCCGACGAGCCCGAGCCAGAAGGCCGGGACCGAGTAGCCCAGCAGCGCGAAGACGCGCATCACCTGGTCGACCCATTCGCCGCGCCGGGTGGCGGCCCAGACCCCGGCTGGAACGCCCAGCGCCACGCCGATCAGGATACCGAGCGTCGCCATCTCGAGCGTGGCGGGAAAGACCCGCAGCAGATCATCCGCGACCGGCCGGTTGGTCGAGATCGAGGTGCCGAGATCGCCCTGCATCACCGACCAGACGTAGTCGAAGAACTGTATGATCAGCGGACGGTCGAGCCCCATGGCCACGCGCGCCGCGTCGTATTGCGCCTGTGTCGCCCGGTCGCCCACCACCGAAAGCACCGGGTCGATGGGCACCACGCGCCCGATGAAGAAGGTGATCGCCAAGAGGCCGAGGAAGGTCAGCGCCGTGACGACGACAAAGCCGCCGACGCCCTTCGCACTGCGCCCCGCCCTGACGGCCATTGTCGCATCTGTCGCCAAGGTCTCCGCCTCCTTTGGCATCTGCCGCGTGAAATCTTCGCAGCAGTGTCGCAAGAATTTTTGCCATAGTAAAAAAATTTTTGTAGCTTGGAAGCGGTAGCTTCGGAAGGACCCTGCCATGGCACGGGAAAAGCACAAAGCTGAGCCGCAGCTCGGACCGCTCATTCGCAAGCGCCGCAAGCAGCTCGGGCTGACGCTTCAGGCACTCGGCGACACGGCGAGCGTCTCTGTCGGCTATCTCAGCCAAGTGGAACGTGACAATGCCACGCCCTCGCTCGGAACGCTGGCGCAGATCGCGGCGGCGCTGGATGTGGCACTGGAGTACTTCATCGCCACCCCCGGCCCCGCCGACAGCCTGACCCGGGCCGAGACGCGCCCACGTTTCTCGATCAATGGATCGTCCATCGGGTACGAGACCCTCGCCACGAATTTCCCCGGAGCCGAACTGTCGAGCTATATCCTGCACGTCCCCGCCGGATATGCCTCCGAAGTGGTCAGCCACGAGGGCGAGGAGATCATCTACATCCTCGAGGGCGAGATCGAGCAGACACTCGACGGTCAGGTCATTCACATGAAAGCTGGCGACAGCCTGCACTACAGCGGGCTGCGGCCCCATTCGTGGACCAACGCCACCGACAGGCCCGTCCGCATCCTCTGGACCGGGACACTTGCCGTCCTGACGCCCAAGGGCGGGATGAAACTACCGGAGATGGCGCAGCTGGAAAGCTGAACAACGCCGCCCATGCCATCGAACACCAACAAGGAGAGCCAAATGAACATGCTGAAACCCGCTCTGCTGGCCTCGGCGCTCGCGCTGCCCCTGGCGGGCACCGCGGCGCTGGCCGACACGCCCGATGACGTGCTGGTCATCGCGCAGAACATCGACGACATCGTCGCGATCGACCCGGCGCAGGCCTACGAATTCACCTCGGGCGAGCTGGTCACCAACCTCTATGACCGTCTCGTCCAGTACGACGCCGAGGACCCGACCGTCCTCGCGCCCGGTATCGCGACCGAGTGGGAGGTCGACGCCGAGGCCAAGACCATCGCCTTCACCCTGCGCGACGATGCCGTCTTCAACTCGGGCAACCCGGTGACCGCCGAGGACGTGCTGTTCTCGCTCTCGCGCGTCATCAAGCTGAACCTGACGCCTGCCTTCATCCTCGCCCAGCTTGGCTGGACCCCGGAGAACGTGGACGACATGATCACCGCCGACGGCAACGTCGTGACGGTGAAATACGAGGGCGACTTCTCGCCCGCCTTCGTGCTCAACGTGCTGGCCGCACGTCCCGCCTCCATCGTCGACAAGGCACTGGTGATGGAGAACGAGCAGGACGGCGACATGGGCAACGCCTGGCTGAACGCCAATTCGGCAGGCTCCGGACCCTTCGCGCTGACCGGCTACACGCCGGGCCAGATGGTGCGCATGGCCGCCAACGAGGACTACTTCAAGGGTGCGCCCGCGATGACCCAGGTCATCATTCGCCATGTCCCCGAATCCGCCACCCAGCAGCTTCTGCTGGAACAGGGCGACATCGACATGGCGCGCAACCTGACGCCCGACCAGGTCGCTTCGCTGTCGGCCGACGACGTGAAGGTCGAGACCTTCCCGCAGGCGGCCGTCCATTTCCTGTCGTTCAACCAGAAGACCGAGAGCCTGACCGATCCGGCCGTCTGGGAAGCCGCGCGCTATCTCGTCGATTACACGGGCATGACCGACACCATCATCAAGGGCCAGATGGAGGTCCACCAGGCCTTCTGGCCCAAGGGCTTCCCCGGCTCATACGACGAAACGCCCTTCACCTACGACCCCGAGAAGGCGATGCAGATCCTCGAGGACGCCGGCGTCGAGACCCCGATCGAAGTGACGCTCGACGTGATCAACGCGGCCCCCTTCACCGACATGGCGCAGTCGCTGCAGGCGAGCTTTGCCGAGGCGGGCATCGACTTCGAGATCCTGCCCGGCACCGGCGCGCAGGTCATCACCAAGTACCGCGAGCGGACCCACGAGGCGATGCTGCTGTACTGGGGCCCCGACTTCATGGACCCGCATTCCAACGCCAAGGCCTTCGCCTACAACCCCGACAACTCGGACGAGAACTATCAGGCGACCACCACGTGGCGGAACGCCTGGGCCGTGCCCGACGAGATGAACGAAGAGACCATGGCCGCCCTCTCGGAAAGCGATCCCGAAGCGCGTCTCGACATGTACCGCGACCTTCAGGCCAAGGTTCAGGAAAGCTCGCCCATCGTGATCATGTTCCAGGCCTCCTACGAGGTTGCCATGGGCGCGGATGTCTCGGGCTACGTCAACGGCGCGACCTCTGACTTCGTCTACTACCGGCTGGTCGAAAAGGAATAATCCTTCGACCGCCCGCAAGACCACAGGGTCGCCGGTTCCCCGGCGGCCCGTTTCGTTTCAGGAGCAAAGAATGTCCTATCTGATGCAGGCCGAAGAGCGCCTCTCGCGGCTGCGCGCCCGGATGGCGGAGACCGAAACCGACCTGGTGGTGCTGGGCCCCTCCAGCCACATGGCATGGCTGACCGGGCTGAACCCGCATGGCGACGAACGTCCCGTCATGCTGCTGGTCAGCGCCGGATACGCCGGTTTCCTGATGCCCGCGCTCAATGCGGCCATGGCGCAGGAGATCACCACGCTGCCCCTGTTCACCTGGGCCGATGACGATGGCCCGATGGCGGCCCTCGGCGCCCTGCTGGACGCCAGCGATGCCCGCCGCCCGGGCCTGTCGGTGGTTCTGGACGAGACCATGCGCGCCGATTTCGCCCTGCTGCTGCTCGACCAACTGGACAGCCCCCGCCGCCGCTTCACCGGGGACACCGTCAGCCTGCTTCGCACCCGGAAAGACGCGGACGAAGTCGCCCGCATCAAGGCCGCGCACCTGCTGAACGATTCCGCGGTCGCGGCCGCCTTCGCCGCCCTAAAACCCGGCATGACCGAGACCCAGGTCGTCGAGCTGATCGAGACGCATTACAAGGCCAACGGCGCCGCCACGGCCTTCTGCTCTGTCTGCTTCGGCGGCAACGGCGCCTTCCCGCACCATCACCCCGGCGCCACCGCGCTGGGCGAGAACATGGCCGTGCTGATCGATACCGGCTGTGTGCTGGATGGCTATCCTTCCGACATGACCCGCTGCCGCTGGTTCGGCCCCGATCCGGACCCCGAGTTCCTGAAGGTCCGCGACATCGTGGAGGCGGCGGTGCAGGCGGCCCTCGCGGCCGCCCGGGTCGGCGCCCCCGCCCGCGAGGTCGATGCCGCTGCCCGCCGCGTCATCGGCGATGCGGGCTACGGCGACCGCTTTCTGCATCGCACGGGACACGGGCTGGGCATCGATCTCCACGAGGCGCCCTACATCACCGGCACCTCCGAACTGCCCCTTGAAGCCGGGAACGTCTTCTCGATCGAGCCGGGCATCTATCTCGAAGGCAGGTTCGGCCTGCGGTTGGAAGAGATCGTCATTTTGCGCGAAGACGGCCCCGAGGTATTCTCGGAACTACCCCGAGTCTGACGAGATCCTCTGGCCGCGGTTGCCGAACCTGTAGCATTGGATGAAAGAGCGCGCCCCCGCTCCAGACCCGTCCTTGTTCTGACGCACACGACCGACGTCGTCGGGGAACCTGGGCGACTCAGGATCTACGTCTGGAATCCAGCAAGTTGGAAGGGCGTCACGCAGAAGCCTACGCCCGCCAGCTACCGCACCATCAGGGGGTCAGCCTAGTATGCGGTGCTGCGCAAGTGACCAGCCCCCAGAAGAGTGGTCGTCCCTTTCCGCGAAGATCGGCTGTGAGCCGCAGAGCCTGAACGGGTGGGTCAAGAAGGCCGAGGTCGACAGCGGCAAGCGCGCGGGCCTCCCGACCGACACGGCAGAGAAGAGCGAGCCTTTGTCCGCCATTGGTCCGAGGACAATGGCGAGCACGCTGGAACGGGAGAACCGGGAGCTGAGCCAGGCCAACGAGATCTTGCGCAAGGCGAGCGCATATTTTGCGATGGCGGAGTTCGACCGCCGGTCGAAGTGATGGTCGGGTTCATCGACGATCAGCGTGAGGCGCACGGGGTCGAGCCGATCTGCAGAGTTCTGCCGATCACCCCATCCACCTACTACGATAACCTAGCGAGGCGGGCCGATCCGGCCCGGCTGTCGGATCGTGCCCGGCGCGACGCAGTCCTGCGGCACGAGATCGAGCGCGTCTTCGAGGAGAACTGGCGCGTCTACGGAGTGCGCAAAGTCTGGCGTCAGCTGGATCGGGAAGGCTTCGCGGTTGCCCGCTGCACCGTAGCCCGGCTGATGAAGGGGATGGGTATTCAGGGCATCATCCGGGGCAAGCCGCACAGAACGACGGTCCCGAACAAAAAGGCTCCATGCCCTTTGGACAAGGTGAACCGGCAGTTCCGCGTGCCCGCGCCCAACATGCTCTAGGTCAGCGATTTGACTTACTTCGCCACCTGGAAGGGCTTCGTCTATGTGGCTTTCGTCATCGACGCCTACGCCTGCCGCATCGTTGGCTGGCGGGCGAGCCAAACAGCGCACGCAGGCTTCGTTCTCGATGCCCTCGAACAGGCTGCCCACGATCGCCGCCCGGTCAAGGGCGCAGGGCTCGTCCACCATTCCGACGGCGGGTCGCAATACCTGTCCATTCGCTACACCGAGCGGCGGGGCGAGGCCGGCGTCGAACCATCCGTGGGCAGCGTCGGCGACAGCTACGACAACGCGTTGGCCGAGACGATCAACGGCCTCTTCAAAGCGGAGGTCATCCATCGGCGCGGTTCGTGGCGCAACTTCGAGGCCGTCGAATATGCCACCCTCGAATGGGTCGACTGCTTAAAAAACCGCCGCTTGCTCGAGCCGAACGGGAACATACCCCCGACGGAAGCAGAGGCAGACTTCTACGCCGCTCTGGAAACTGAAGACATGGCCGAGTAACTAACCGAAATCAGCCTCCGGCAAACTCGCGGCGGTTCAAACTGCCGTTTCATCATATCCACTCTCCAGTTCCATGGTTACGATCCTATCTTCGTGTCCACGAAGCCAGCAGCAGGCCACTTTGCCGACCTCTACCGGCAGAAGATCGGCGATCTGGCCAATGCGCTGTCGGATCCCTCCGTGCGGGCTCAGGCCGCCGAGGCGATGCGCAGCCTGATCTCCGAGATTCGGATGATCCCGTTTGCAGAAGTACCGATGGCCACCGGATCGCGCTC
>NZ_RQXX01000009.1 GCF_004011175.1 Mesobaculum littorinae
ACTATCTGGTGCTTTTCAGAGGGATATTGGTGGAGCCTAGCGGGATCGAACCGCTGACCTCCTGCATGCCATGCAGGCGCTCTCCCAGCTGAGCTAAGGCCCCGATCAGGTGACGCCGTGTCGGCGTCGTCCTGTGCGCGCTTCTCTAGGCGAGGCGGGCGGGGCGTGCAAGCGGAAAAATCCCTGCTTGCCGCCGCGTCGCCCGCCGGCGCGCCTCAGTTGTCTTCGTCTTCCGACGAAACGTCCGCGATATCGTCGAGCGACACGTTGTCGTCGTCGTCATCGTCTTCCAGGACGTCGTCGCCCAGATCGACGTTGTCGTCGTCGTTGTCGTCCTCGAGAACCACGTCCTCTTCGTCGACAAGGCTGTCGTCCTTCTTCTGCGACTGCTTGTCGGCCTTGTCCGCCAGCATGGTGCGCGACCCCTTGCCGGTGTCGAGCGTCACCACTTCGCCCGTGTAGGGGCTGACGACAGGGTCACGGTTGAGGTCGTAGAAGCGTTTGCCGGTGGTCGGGCACAGCCGCTTCGTGCCCCATTCTTCCTTGGGCATGGGTCATCCCCTTCATGCGTCCGTTGAAGTCGAAGCCAGTTGCCACATGCCCCCGGGCCTGTCAAAGCGAATTCGTCCCGAAGCGGGGCGAACGGACCATGATGGCCCGAAAAGGACGTGGCAGAGAACGGATATGGGCACGACGACGCTGACAGGCAACCCTCCGATCGAGGTCACGCTGCGCCGTTCGGCCCAGGCGCGGCGGCTGTCGCTGCGTGTCTCCGCGCTGGATGGGCGGGTCACGCTGAGCGTCCCGCGGCGTACCAGCGAGCGCAGCGCGCTGGCCTTCCTGCAGGCGCGAGAGGACTGGGTGCGTGATGCACTGGCTCGGCAGGCGCCGGCGGTGCAGGTGGGGATCGGTGGGCGCGTGGCGTTCGAGGGACGCGACCTCCCGGTCATCGCGGGGCCGGGGCGCGGCGTCCGGCTGGGGCCCGACAGCATCGCCATCCCCGACGGCCCGCGCGGCGTGCCGGCCCTGCGCGCGGCCCTGCGCGAAGCGGCGCGGGCCCGGCTTTCGGCCGCCTCGGAACACTATGCCCGCCGTCTGGGCGCCCGCGTGGGGCGGATCACGCTGCGGGACACGCGGTCGCGGTGGGGGTCGTGTTCGTCGGCGGGCGACCTGATGTATTCGTGGCGGCTGATCCTCGCCCCTGTTCCCGTCCTCGACTACGTTGCCGCGCACGAGGTCGCGCATCTGTGCCGGATGGATCATTCTCCGGCCTTCTGGTCGCTGGTGGCCGAGCTTTGCCCCGACCACGCCGCCCAAAGGCGCTGGCTGCGGGAAGAGGGGGCCGGCCTGCATCGCTGGCGCTTCGGCGATTGACGCCCCCTCGTTCTTGCCCGCAGGATGACCCATGCTGATCCAGCCCCGCCCGCCCTCGACCGATACCCTGCCCGCCGGCGCCGCCCATGACCGGGTCTATCGCGCCCTGCGCGGCCAGATCATGCATGGCGAGCTTGCGCCCGGTGCGTCGCTGACGCTGCGCGGCATCGGCAAGCAGTTCGGCGTGTCGATGACCCCCGCGCGCGAGGCCGTGCGACGGCTGGTGGCGGAAGGTGCGCTGACGCTGTCGGCTTCGGGCCGGGTCTCCACGCCGGAGCTTTCGCCCGAGCGGATCGAGGAGCTGGCTGCGCTCAGGGCGCTGATCGAGACCGAACTGGCGAGCCGCGCCCTGCCACGGGCGCATTTCGCCCTGACGGACCGGCTGCAGACGATCAACGGCGCCATTGCCGAGGTGATCGCTAAGGAGGATGCAGTGGGCTACATCCGCACCAACCTCGAATTCCACCGCACGCTGTACCTGCGGGCGCAGGCGCCGGCGATGCTGGCGATGGCGGAAACGGTCTGGCTTCAGCTCGGTCCCACGATGCGCAAGCTGTACGGGCGCTTGCGGCGCACCGAGGTGCCGTCGAACCACAGGCTGATCGTAGCGGCGTTGCAGGCGGGGGACGAGCCCGGCCTGCGTCTGGCCGTGCGCACCGACGTGACCCAGGGCCTCAGACTTCTTGTGGGGTGAGATCCGGCCCGGGGCCACGCCCCGGGCGGATCGGTCCAGTGGACCGATCCAAGGATCGAACGCCCGCCGCCCCGCGGCGGGCCGGGGCAGGATCCGGCCCGGGGCTACGCCCCGGGCGGATCGATCCAGTGGACCGATCCGAGAATCGCACGCCCGCCGCCCCGTGGTGGGCCGGGGCAGGATCCGGCTACGCTTGCACCTGGTGCCGGCTGCTGACCCGATCGGGCAGGAAGTTTCGGCAACCAGTCTTCCAAGGAGCCGTCTGAACACGTCGTGGCATAGGGGGCGTCCTCCCGCCTTGCCGCACATAGTTCCCCCCGACCTCGGGTGGCGCTGGGTCGAGCGCGGCGAGGCGGGCCCATGGAGCATTGGCGTCGCTTCGGCTCTGCTGGACGTCCCAATGCGCGCCCCCGGAAGGGGGAGGGGCAGGCTTTGCGCGGCGTTGCGGCCGAACGGCATCGGAGCGTGAGTAGCCGCTTGGCCTGCAACTGCCGGCGGGATGGGCGGAGAGGGCATAAGCCTGCCCGAACGAAAAAGGACCCCGGCCGCGTGGCCGGGGTCCTTTGTGTCTAAAGGCGGATGGGCTGGGCCGGGGCGCCCCGGCCCGGCGCCTCATGCGTGGATGGCCCCATCGCCGCAGGCCAGCGCGGCTTCGCGCACCGCCTCGGAGTAGGTGGGGTGCGCGTGGCAGGTGAGGGCCAGGTCCTGCGCTGCCGCGCCGAACTCCATCGCGACGCAGATCTCGTGGATCAGGTCGCCCGCCATCGGACCGATGATGGACGCGCCGAGGATGCGGTCGGTCTCCTTGTCGGCGAGGATCTTGACGAAGCCGTCGGCGGCAAAGTTCGCCTTGGCCCGGCCGTTGCCCATGAAGGAGAACTTGCCGACCTTGTAGGCGCGGCCCTCGTCCTTCAGAAGCTCCTCGGTCTGTCCCACGGTCGCGACTTCGGGGTGGGTGTAGATCACCGCCGGAATCACGCCGTAGTTCACGTGACCCTGCTTGCCGGCGAGGATCTCGGCCACGGCCATGCCCTCATCCTCGGCCTTGTGGGCGAGCATCGGACCGGTGGTGGCGTCGCCGATGGCGTAGATGCCCCTGACGGAGGTGGCGAAGTGGTCGGTCTTGACCTGGCCGCGGTCGGTCATCTCGACCCCCGCCTCGGCCAGCCCCAGCCCGTCGGTAAAGGACTTGCGGCCCGTGGCGACCAGCACCGCGTCGGCGTCGAGCTCGTGCTCGCTGTCGTCTTTGCGCAGGGTGTAGGTGACCTTGGCCTTGCCCTTGGAGGGCTTGGCCGAGGACACGGCGGCGCCCAGCACGAAGTTGATGCCCTGCTTGCCCAGAATCTTCTGGAACTGGCGCGTCGTCTCCATGTCCATGCCGGGGGTGATGCGGTCCAGGTATTCGACCACCGTTACCTCGGCGCCGAGGCGCGCGTAGACCGACCCCATTTCAAGCCCGATGACACCGCCGCCGATCACCACCATGGTCTTGGGCGGTTTCGACAGGGACAGCGCGCCGGTGGAGGTCACCACGGTCTTTTCATCGATCTCGACACCGGGCAGACCGGCGGGCACCGAGCCCGAGGCGATGACGATGTTCTTGGCCTCGTGCACCTCGTCGCCGACCTTGACCTTGCCAGCCTCGGGGATCGATCCCCAGCCCTTGAGCCAGTCGATCTTGTTCTTCTTGAACAGGAACTCGATGCCCTTGGTGTTCTGGGCGATGACGTCGTCCTTGTAGGCCTGCATCTGCGCCCAGTCGACCGAGGGGGATTTGCCCTTAAGGCCCATCTTGGCAAAGTTGTGTTCGGCTTCGTGCAGCTGGTGCGTGGCATGCAGCAGCGCCTTGGACGGGATGCACCCGATGTTGAGACAGGTGCCGCCCAACGTCTCGTTGCCCTCGACACAGGCGGTCTTGAGCCCGAGCTGGGCACAGCGGATGGCGCAGACATAGCCGCCGGGGCCGGAGCCGATCACGATGACGTCGTAGCTGGACATGGGAACTCCTTGGATTTCAGAGGACGTGCGGTGGGCTGGCCGGGCAGGGCGACGCGGGGGCCGCGCCTGCATCGGCGGCGTGAAGCCCGCCGGGGATGTGGATGACGTACGGCGACATCAGAACAGCGCCGCCAGAAGCATGAGCGTGGTGGCGCCGAGGCCCACCGCAAAGATGATCGACCGCCCCGGAACCCAGCCATAGGCGTAGGCGGGGACGTAGAGGATGCGGGCGGCAAGGTAGACCCAGGCGCAGGCCGTGGTGAACCAGCCGGAGCTGCCCGAGAGGCTGACCGTGACCACCGCGATGGTGAAGAGGATCAACGCCTCGAAATGGTTGTTGAGCGCGCGGAACAGTCGGCCGGTGCGCAGGCTCATCTGCTCGGTCAGTGGCTTGTCCATCCGCTGCGGGTCGCGCGGGCTCATGGTCTTGGCGGGACCGAGTTCGCGGTTGGCGGGGATCGCGGCCAGCGCGAACTGCACCACCTGCCAAAGACCGGCAAGGGTAAGGACGTAAAGCTCAGGGGTCATGCGCGGTCGTCCTTGCGGCAAGGGGGGCTGTGAGCTGCGCCCGGACCGCGGGGGCGGGGCGCCGCACCTTGGCGTATCAAGGCCCTGCCACCCGGCCGGCGGGCGCGTCTCGGGGGCATCGGGGTTGCAGGGCAAACCATCTTGTCAGGCCGTCTTAACGAAATGCCACTGGGCCGATGTGACGCCGGCCTCGGTATCGTGCAGCGCGGCCTGCCCGGTGTCGATATAGCTGCGCGCCCGGGCGGGGTCGGAGACCTCGAACAGCACCCAGGCGGTGCCGGGGCTGTCGGCCTCCTGCCAGATCTGCAGGACGGTCAGCCCCGCCGCACCACGCGATTCCGCGGCGGCGTCGAAGCTTTGCCGCCACGTGGCGGCGTTCCGGGTCTCGAAGCGGGCCAGAAGCTGCATGTCATTCCTCTCCGTCAAAGTTGTGACCGATGGCGTCGAGGCTATCGGCCGGGAAGGAGCAGAAGACCCTGAGCGGCCCCGCGGGCGCGCGCAGGGCGTGGGTGACGCCCGCGGGCACGAAGACGGTGTCGCCCTTCTCCAGCGCGTGGGTCTTGTCCCCGATCACAACCTCGCCCGACCCTTCGAGCACATGTACCGTGCGGGCCACGCCGTGACTATGCGGCGCCTCGTGCCCGCCCTCGTCGAACTTGACGATGGTGTGGGCGAGCCCGCTGGTCGGACCGGCGGCGCCGTCGACCACGTCTTGGAATTCGAAGTGACCATGGCGATCGTCGCGCCGGCTCTGGCGCTCGGGATCGTCGTGGCGGATCAGGGTGGGAAGATCGTCGCTCATCAGCTCCTCGCGTTCCGCATCAGGTGTCGCAGCGCAGGGGCGCGGCGAGCGTTGTCTCGGCATAACGCGCCCCTTGCGAGGATGTTTCGGCGGCCAGCGTGTCGCGCCCGGCACCGACCCAGCGGCAGGCGGGATCGTCGCGCACGGCGGCCTGCGCCAGCGCAATGCGTTCGTCCAGGGGCCGGGGCTGGGCGGGGTCGTAGATGAACAGGTGCCAGCGGGCGCCGTCGCCCGCGGTCTTGGTGCTCTCCACGTGCCGGACCTGCGGCGCGCCGGGGGTGTTCACCGCGGGCGCACAGGCGGCGGCAAGCAGCGGCAGGGGGAGCAGGCGTCGAAACATGCGGGCAAGTCCCGGGAGGGGGGGCGAAGGGCGCCGGGCGGCGCCCTCCGGAACGGTTATGGATCCGCCTTGCGGCAAGATCAGAGATCCATCAGCAGGCGGCGCGGATCCTCGAGCGCCTCCTTGACGCGGACGAGGAAGGTCACCGCACCCTTGCCGTCGACGATGCGGTGATCGTAGCTGAGCGCGAGGTACATCATCGGGCGCACCTTGATCTCGCCGCCCACGACCATCGGACGCTCCTGGATCTTGTGCATGCCCAGGATGCCCGACTGCGGCGGGTTCAGGATCGGCGAGGACATCAGCGAACCGTAGACGCCGCCGTTCGAGATGGTGAAGCTGCCGCCCTGCATGTCGGCCATCGACAGCTTGCCGTCGCGCGCCTTCTTGCCCATCTCGTTGATCGACTTCTCGATCTCGGCAAAGGACATCGCGTCGGCGTCGCGGATCACCGGAACCACCAGACCCGTGGGCGTGCCGACGGCGATGCCCATGTGGACGTAGTTCTTGTAGATCACGTCGGTGCCGTCGATCTCGGCGTTGACGTCGGGGACCTCTTTCAGCGCGTGCACGCAGGCCTTGGTGAAGAAGGACATGAAGCCCAGCTTCACGCCGTGCTTCTTCTCGAAGAGGTCCTTGTACTCCTTCCGCAGCGCCATGACCTCGGTCATGTCGACCTCGTTGTAGGTCGTCAGCATCGCAGCGGTGTTCTGCGCGTCCTTCAGGCGGCGGGCGATCGTCTGGCGCAGGCGGGTCATCTTGACCCGCTCCTCGCGGTCCGCATCCGCCGCGGGCGAGGGGCCGCGCTTGGGCTGCGCGGGCTGCGGCGCGGGGGCCTTGGGCCCGTCTGACGCGCGGGCGCCCGAAGCCGCCTTCTGCACGTCTTCCTTCATGATGCGCCCATCCTTGCCGGTGCCGGTCACGTCGTCGCGCGACAGGCCCTTTTCGGCCATCAACTTCTTGGCCGAGGGCGCATCCTCGACGTCGCCGCGCGCGGTATCCGCGCCCTGGCGGCCGCCGGGGGCCTCGGTCGTCTCGGGCGTGCCCTGATCGGCTGAATGCGGCTGGCCGCCGGTGCCGCCGCGCGTCATCTCGGCCAGCTTGCCGCCGGCCTCGACGGTTTCGCCCTCGCCCTTGAGGATCTTGGTCAGCGTGCCCGCGGCAGGGGCGGGCACCTCGACCGACACCTTGTCGGTCTCAAGCTCGCACAGCATCTCGTCGGCCTCGACGCTGTCGCCCTCTTTCTTGAACCACGTGGCGATCGTGGCCTCGGTCACCGATTCACCCAGCGTGGGCACGGGGACGTCGACGACCTGACCGCCGTCGTTGCCGCCTTCGCCCGCCGATGCCGCGGAGGCGCTGCCGGTATCGGCCTTCTCTTCGCTCTGCGCGGGTTCGGGGCGCGGCTTGGTCTCTTCGGGACCCGCGTTGCCCTCTTCGGCGATGGTGGCCAGCAGAGCGTCGACGCCCACCGTCTCGCCCTCGGCGGCGACGATGTCGCCCAGCACGCCCGAAGCGGGCGCGGGCACTTCGACGGTCACCTTGTCGGTTTCCAGCTCACAGAGCATCTCGTCTGTCGCGACCGTATCGCCCGGCTTCTTGAACCATGTGGCGACGGTCGCTTCGGTCACCGATTCGCCCAAGGTTGGAACGCGAACTTCAGTACTCACGGGGGATCACTCCTTGATGCCCAGCGCGGCATTCACCAGCGCCTGTTGCTGTTGCTTGTGCTGCGAGGCGAGCCCCGTCGCGGGCGAGGCCGAGGCGGCGCGACCGGCATAGTCCGGGCGCCCGTGCTTGGCCTTGATCCGCGTCAGGACCCATTCGAGATTGGGTTCGATAAAGGTCCAGGCGCCCTGGTTCTTGGGCTCTTCCTGGCACCAGACCATTTCCGCCGTCGGGAAGCGCTGAAGCTCTTTGACGAGAGACAGGGCCGGGAACGGATAGAACTGTTCGACGCGCAGCAGATAGACGTCGTCCAGCCCTTCGGCATCGCGCTTTTCCAGAAGGTCGTAATAGACCTTGCCCGAACACATCACCACGCGGCGGATCTTGTCGTCGGCGGCAAGCTGGGTGTCGGAATGCCCTTTCTCGGCATCGTCCCACAGCACGCGGTGAAAGCTCGACCCGGTCGTGAAGGCCTCGGCGTCCGACACGGCCATCTTGTGCCGCAAAAGCGACTTGGGCGTCATCATTACCAGCGGCTTGCGATAGCTGCGGTGCAGCTGCCGGCGCAGGATGTGGAAGTAGTTGGCGGGCGTCGAGCAGTTGGCGACGATCCAGTTGTCCTGGCCGCACATCTGCAGGAAGCGTTCCAGCCGCGCGGACGAGTGTTCGGGGCCCTGCCCCTCGTACCCGTGCGGCAGAAGCAGGACGAGGCCCGACATCCGCAGCCACTTGGATTCGCCCGAGCTGATGAACTGGTCGAACATGATCTGCGCGCCGTTGGCGAAATCGCCGAACTGCGCCTCCCACAGGGTCAGCGCGTTGGGTTCGGCCATCGAATAGCCGTATTCGAAACCGCAAACCGCGTATTCCGACAGCATCGAGTCGATGACCTCGTAATGCGCCTGGCCCTCACGGATGTGGTTCAGCGGGTAATACCGGTCCTCGTTGTCCTGGTTCACGATGGCCGAGTGCCGCTGCGAGAAGGTGCCGCGCGCCGAATCCTGGCCCGACAGGCGCACCGGGTAGCCCTCGGTCAAAAGCGAGCCGAAGGCCAGCGCCTCGGCGGTGGCCCAGTCAAAGCCGGCGCCCGTCTCGAACATCTCCTTCTTGGCGCCCAGCAGCCGGTCGACGGTGCGGTGGGTGGCGAAGTTCTCGGGCGCGGTGGTCAGGGCACGGCCGATCTGTTCCATCGTCTCGGGCTTGATGGCGGTCTTGCCGCGCTGGTACTTTTCGCCCTGCTTGTCGAGATGGCTCCAGCGTCCGTCCAGCCAGTCGGCCTTGTTCGGGCGGTATTCCTTGCCGGCCTCGAACTCCTCGTTCAGGTGGGCCTGAAAGCCGGACTTTGCATCCTCGATCTCGCCCTCGGGGATCAGGCCGTCCTTGACCAGACGCTCGGTATAAAGGGTGAGCGTGGTCTTCTGCTTCTTGATGTTCTTGTACATCTCCGGGTTGGTGAACATCGGCTCGTCGCCTTCGTTGTGCCCGAAGCGACGGTAGCAGAAGATGTCGATGACCACGTCCTTGTGGAATTTCTGCCGGAACTCGGTCGCGACCTTGGCGGCGTGAACCACTGCCTCGGGGTCGTCGCCGTTGACGTGGAAGATCGGCGCTTCGACCATCAGCGCGATATCGGTGGGGTAGGGCGACGACCGCGAAAACGCCGGTGCGGTGGTAAAGCCGATCTGGTTGTTCACCACGATGTGGATCGTGCCGCCGGTGCGGTGACCGCGCAGCCCCGACAGGCCGAAGCATTCGGCGACTACCCCCTGGCCTGCGAAGGCCGCATCGCCGTGCAGCAGCACCGGCAGCACCGCCTTGCGTTCGGTGTCGCCCAGCTGGTCCTGCTTGGCCCGCGCCTTGCCCAACACAACCGGGTTCACCGCCTCGAGGTGCGAGGGGTTGGCCGTCAGCGACAGGTGCACCTTGTTGCCGTCGAATTCACGGTCAGACGAGGCGCCCAGGTGATACTTCACGTCGCCCGAGCCTTCGACGTCCTCGGGCTTGAAGCTGCCGCCCTGGAATTCGTTGAAGATGGCGCGGTAGGGCTTGCTCATCACGTTGGCAAGCACCGACAGGCGCCCGCGGTGCGGCATGCCGATGACGATCTCCTTGACCCCCAGCGCGCCGCCGCGCTTGATGATCTGCTCCATCGCGGGGATCAGGCTTTCACCGCCGTCGAGACCGAAACGCTTGGTGCCCATGTACTTGACATGCAGGAACTTCTCGAAGCCCTCGGCCTCGACCAGCTTGTTCAGGATGGCGCGGCGGCCTTCCTGGGAAAAGGCGATCTCCTTGCCCAGCCCCTCGATCCGCTCCTTCAGCCAGCCGGCCTCTTCGGGGTTCGAGATGTGCATGTATTGCAGGGCGAAGGTGCCGCAGTAGGTGCGCTGAACGATCGCCGTGATCTCGCGCATCGACGCGACCTGCAGGCCCAGCACGTTATCGATGAAGATCGGCCGATCCATGTCGGCTTCGGTGAAGCCATAGGATTTCGGGTCCAGCTCGGGGTGCGGTGTGGGGTCGCGCATGCCCAGCGGGTCGAGGTCGGCGACCAGGTGTCCACGGATGCGGTAGGCGCGGATCAGCATCAGCGCACGGATCGAATCCAGCACCGCGCGGCGGATCTGCGCCTCGGTCACGCGCATGTTTTCCTTGCCGGCCTTCTCGGCGATCTTGCGGGCCAGCGCCTTGGTGTCGACCGCGGGCGCGCCGCCGTCGGCGGCAGGGGCGGCGGCGACCATCGGCCACTGGCCGTCGAAGGCCGCGACCCATTCGTCGGTGGGGGCGGGCGGCCAGTCGCCGCGCTGCCACGACGGACCTGCGGCCTCGTCGCGGACATCATCCGCCGCGTCGCCCAGCTCGGCGAAGAAGGCGGCCCAGCTGTCGTCGACCGAGGACGGGTCCTCGGCGTAGCGGGCGTAGAGCTGTTCGAGGTACTCGGCGTTGTGCCCCTGCATGAAGGAGGAGGCGCGGAACTGGTCGTTGGCGGATTGGTCGGTCATGGCTCAGACCTCTTGATGGTCGCGGGCAGGGGAGGGAAGACGGCGGCGGGAACGGGATGACAGGGGCGGGTCATGTCGCCCCCGGGGGCGGCGGGCCCCAGGCGTTGCTGTGCGGGGACGAGGGGCGGGTCAGCCACCAGATCACCAGAAGCGGCGAGATGATCAGCACGATGAAGGCGATGAACAGCACGATGCCGACGCCTCCGGTAAAGGTGGCGGCCAGATCGCCCTGGGTAAAACTGCCCAAACCTGCGGCTAGGTGCATGAAGCCGAAGATACCGATCATCACGATAAGGGGGTAGAGCACGAAGAGGCCGGACTTGCCGGTGTCGTGCATCCGACGCCATCCGGCGGCCAGCCCCGGGATCAGGGTGACCAGCGAAAACGTCGCGGCGATGGGGCCGTTCGACTGCGCATCGATGGCGCCGCCCGAGGCTTCGATCTCGACCGCGTCGAAGAGAAGCTCGTCAAGGAAACCGGCAGCCAGCAGGCCGAGGAACAGGAACAGCACGAAATACCAGTACTCGGCTCGCGAGGCGCGGCCGGAAAAGGTGAAATACTGCGAAAGACAGCTGCGGACGGCGCCGGGAAAGGTCATCGTGGGCCCTCTTGGGGTGCGACGGTCGCGGGGTGCGCGGCGCATCGTCCTGCGCTGCCCGTGCCGACCGCTCTGATGATCTCAAGGCCCATGAGGGCGCGTCCTTCGTTCGGCCGGGCCGGGGGCTGGCGCAGGGCCGGCCCCCGGCCCGGTAGGGATTAACCGATCGCCTTAAGCACGGCTTCGCCGAGGCCCGCGGGGCTGTCGGCGACGGTGATGCCGGCCGCCTTCATGGCCTCGATCTTGTCGTCGGCACCGCCTTTGCCGCCGGCGACGATGGCACCGGCATGGCCCATGCGGCGGCCCGGAGGGGCGGTGCGCCCGGCGATGAAGCCCGCCGTGGGCTTCCAGCGGCCGGCCTTGCGTTCGTCGGCGAGGAACTGCGCGGCGTCCTCTTCGGCCGACCCGCCGATTTCACCGATCATGATGATCGCCTCGGTCTCGTCGTCTGCCAGGAACCATTCCAGCACGTCGATGTGCTCGGTCCCCTTGATGGGGTCGCCGCCGATGCCGACACAGGTCGACTGGCCCAGTCCTACGTCCGTCGTCTGTTTCACGGCTTCATAGGTAAGCGTGCCCGAGCGCGAAACAACGCCCACCTTGCCACGCTTGTGGATGTGGCCGGGCATGATGCCGATCTTGCAGGCGCCGGGGGTGATGACACCGGGGCAGTTGGGGCCGATCAGCGTGGTCTGCGACCCTTCGAGGGCGCGCTTGACCTTCATCATGTCCAGCACCGGAATGCCTTCGGTGATGCAGCAGACCAGCGGGATCCCGGCGTCGATCGCCTCGAGGATCGAATCGGCCGCGAACGGCGGCGGCACGTAGATGACGCTGGCATTGGCGCCGGTCTTGGCGACCGCTTCGTGGCAGCTGTCGAACACGGGCAGGTCGAGATGCGTCTGACCGCCTTTGCCGGGCGTCACGCCGCCCACCATCTGCGTGCCGTAGGCGATGGCCTGTTCGGAGTGGAAGGTCCCCTGCGAGCCGGTGAAGCCCTGACAGATGACTTTGGTATTTTCGTCTACGAGAATGGCCACTGTGGCGTTCTCCCAAAATGGGGCGGGCCGTGCCCGCCAATGTGTCTGGCGCAGGCGGGGTTAAACCCGCCTTACGGAAATCGGGTCCCGCGGGCCTAGCCCTTGACCGCCTTCACGATTTTCTCGGCCGCGTCCGACAGGTCGTCGGCGGCGATGACGTCGAGCCCCGAGGTCTGGATGATCTCCTTGCCCTTCTCGACATTGGTGCCTTCCAGCCGGACGACCAGCGGCACCTTGAGACCGACTTCCTTGACCGCGGCGATCACGCCCTCGGCGATGATGTCGCAGCGCATGATGCCGCCGAAGATGTTGACCAGGATGCCCTTCACGTTCTTGTCGGACGTGATGATCTTGAAGGCCTCGGTCACCTTCTCCTTCGTCGCGCCGCCACCGACGTCGAGGAAGTTCGCGGGCTCGGCGCCCTTCAGCTTGATGATGTCCATCGTAGCCATGGCCAGGCCCGCGCCGTTGACCATGCAGCCGATTTCGCCGTCCAGAGCGATGTAGTTCAGGTCGTACTTGCTGGCCTGAAGCTCCTTGGGGTCTTCCTCGGTCTCGTCGCGCAGGGCGGCGATGTCCTGGTGGCGGTAGAGCGCGTTGCCGTCGAAACCGACCTTGGCGTCCAGCACCTTCAGATCGCCCTTGTCGGTGACGATCAGCGGGTTGATCTCGAGCTGCTCCATGTCCTTCTCGACGAAGGCCTGGTAGAGGATGCCCATCAGCTTGACGCACTGCTTCATCGCCTGACCTTCGAGGCCCAGCGAGAACGCGATGCGGCGGCCGTGGTAGGGCTGGTAGCCCGTGGCCGGATCGACGCTGAAGCTGAGGATCTTCTCGGGCGTCGCGGCGGCGACCTCTTCGATGTCCATGCCGCCCTCGGTCGAGGAAACGAAGGAGATCCGGCTTGTGGTACGGTCGACCAGAAGCGCAAGGTAAAGCTCGCGTTCGATGTCGCTGCCGTCTTCGAAGTAGACGCGGTTGACCTGCTTGCCGTCGGGCCCGGTCTGGTGCGTGATCAGCGTGCGGCCCAGCATCTTCTTGGCTTCGGCCTCGGCCTCTTCCACCGACTTGGCAAGGCGGACGCCGCCCTTTTCGCCGGCATCGGCTTCGGCAAAGTGGCCCTTGCCGCGGCCGCCCGCATGGATCTGCGCCTTGACGACCCACAGCGGCCCGTCCAGTTCGCCCGCGGCCGTCTTGGCCTCTTCGGCCTTGGTGACCACACGGCCGTCCGAAACCGGAGCGCCGTAATCGCGCAGCAGCGCCTTCGCCTGATATTCGTGGATGTTCACGTCGACTATCCCGTCAATTGCTCATCTCCGCCCTTCCATGCCATGCCTCGCCGCCGAGATTAAGGCATTTCGGTAGAGTGAGCGCTAACTAGCCGGTAAAAGGTCCGTTTGTGATCACACGAAATTTCCTGTGATCACAAAATTAGAAGATCCGGAGCAGCCTGCCCGGTCTGCTCGGTCCGAAACGACAAAGGGGCGCCCGCGGGCGCCCCTTATTATACGTGGATGCCGACCGGGATCAGGCGAGCGAGTCGTCGATGCCCTTGCAGGCCTCGACCAGGCCCTTGACCGAGTCGACCGACTTGTCGAACATCGCCTGCTCGTCCTTGTCGAGCGAGATGTCTATGACGCGTTCGATGCCGTTGGCGCCGATCACCGTCGGCACGCCGACATAGAGACCCTTGAGGCCATAGGACCCGTCGACCCAGGCGGCGCAGGGCAGGACGCGCTTCTGATCCTTGAGGTAGGCTTCGGCCATCTCGATCGCGCTGGTCGCGGGCGCGTAGAAAGCCGAACCGGTCTTCAGCAGGCCGACGATTTCGGCGCCGCCGTCGCGGGTGCGCTGGATGATCGCGTCCAGTTTCTCCTGCGTGGTCCAGCCCATCTTGACCAGATCGGGCAGCGGGATGCCGCCAACGGTCGAGTAGCGCGGCAGCGGCACCATGGTGTCGCCGTGGCCGCCGAGGACGAAGGCGCTGACGTCCTTCATCGACACGTCGAATTCGAGGCTGAGGAAGTGCCGGAAGCGCGCCGAATCGAGCACGCCTGCCATGCCCACGACCTTTTCGTGCGGCAGGCCCGAGAATTCGCGCAGCGCCCAGACCATCGCGTCGAGCGGGTTGGTGATGCAGATGACAAAGGCGTCGGGAGCATGGGCCTTGATGCCTTCGCCCACGGCCTTCATGACCTTGAGGTTGATGCCCAGCAGGTCGTCGCGGCTCATCCCCGGCTTGCGCGGAACGCCTGCGGTGACGATGCAGACGTCGGCGCCGGCGATGTCGGCGTAATCCGTGGTGCCGCTGAGCTTGGCGTCGAAGCCTTCGGCCGGGCCCGATTCCGCGATGTCGAGCGATTTGCCCTGGGGCACGCCGTCAGCAATGTCGAACATCACAACGTCGCCCAGTTCCTTGAGCGCCACGAGATGGGCGAGGGTGCCGCCGATCTGCCCCGATCCGATAAGCGCGATCTTAGGTCTGGCCATGACTTTGGGTCTCCGATCCGTTCATGTGATCCGTCTAGTGCCGCGAGGGGTAGTGCCAAGCGCGCCGCCACGCAAGGCCGGGCCCGCCCCCGCGCTGTCGCGGCGCCCGGGCGCGAGGGGCCGTTACGAAAGAACCCGGGCCGATGGCCCGGGTCCCCGATGGGCACGCAGACCGCGCCCGTCTGTCAGAAAGGTCGCCCTTATTCGGCGGGCTCATAGCGCGGCTGGGCTTCCAGCTGCTCTTCGGTCGCGTCCATGTAGACACGCACGTCCGACCCGTCGTCCGAACGCAGGACGCTCAGCTGGTCGAAGCCGACGGCAATGGGCTTTTCGCCAATGCCGAGGAAGCCGCCCACGTTCACGACGATCTCTTCGATGTTGCCCTCGTCGTCGAGCAGAAGCTCGCCGATCTCGCCAATCGATTCGTCGTCAGTGCCGTAGACAGTGGTGCCGTCCAGATCTTCGGCGGTCAGCTCGGTGATCTGGCTCGCGGCATAGCCTTCACGCTCGACGGTGGGGCCAGTCGCGGCGTCTTCGGCAGCAGGCTCTTCGGTCGCGGCGTCGTCTGCCACGGCCTCATCCGCCGAAGCTTCTTCGGTTTCGGTGACGTTCATGTCGCCGTCTTCGGCGGACATCTCGACCTCTTCGCCCTCGGTTGCCGCATCATCGGCGGCCATGTCGTCCGTCGCCGTCTCCGACGCTGCGGTGTCTTCGGTCTCGGTCACGTCCATGTCGCCGTCTTCGGCAGCCATGTCGAGCTCTTCACCCTCGGTCGCATCGGCGTTTTCACCGTCGACATCAGTCGCGCCTTCGACGGGCGCCTCGTCGGTCGCCGTCTCGGTGTCTTCGACTTCGGTGACATTCATGTCGCCGTCTTCCGCCGACATCTCGACCTCTTCACCCTCGGTCGCGTCGGTCTCCATCTCGTCCTGATCGGTGGCAACCACGGCGCCATCGGTCGCGGCGTCGTCGGTCATCGCGGTGTCCGCCTCCATCTCACGTTCGTAGGCCGGGGCGTTCTCGATATCCTCACGGCTTGCATTGACCACGAGGAAATAGTCCTCGGAGTCGGGGCCGTCCGACACGAAGGTGATCTGGTCCATCGCAATGGCCACGTCGCGCTCGCCGATCCCGAGGAAACCGCCGACGCCCAGCACCACCGACTCGACGTTGCCGTCCGGCGACAGGACAATATCGTTGATCTCGCCTATATCGTCCCATTCGGATTCGGCACCATCCGCCATCTCCGTATCGGCCGAAACATCGTCCTCGGTCGCATAGATGCGCGAGCCAATAAGGTCAGAGGCGAAAAGCCCGTCCTGCGTTCCTTCGGAGTAATCCATGAAGGTCGTGTTTTCGGTCGTGCTGTCCTGTGCGATCGCTCCGGTGCCCAGCACCATGGCCATCGCGGCGGTCGTCATGAGGCGTTTCATAAGTCCTCCAAGAAAATGCGGTCCTTGAGCCGGGGCGTCGGTGTCCCGGCATGTATGGGGTGGCAATGTCGATCGGAGGGTTTGCGTTCCGTCAAAATATTCCCGTGGGCGGTGGAACTTGGCCGACGCAGGGGGCAAGGCTTGCGCGGCAGGGGCACAATCGCCCCAGCGGCACGGGAAAGGTCAGACGTGGGTTTCGATTGGACTGTCTTTGCGCTCGCGGTGCCCGCGGTTCTTTTCACCGGCGTGTCGAAGGGCGGGTTCGGGTCGGGCGCGGCCTTCGCCGCAGCGCCGTTCCTCGCGCTGGTGCTCAGCCCGGGGCAGGCCATCGGGCTGATGCTGCCGCTGCTGATGCTGATCGATCTGGGCGCCATCCGCGCCTACTGGGGACGGTGGAGCCGCCGCGACGCGCTGCGCCTGATCGGGGGAAGCCTTCCGGGCATCGCGGCGGGCGCCGCGCTCTACCGCGTGGCCGACCCGGACATGTTCCGGCTGCTGATCGGGCTGGTGGCCATAGGCTTTGTCGCGTTCCAGATGGCGCGGGCCAGCGACCTGCTGAAGCTGCGGGCAGTGCATCGCCCCGATCCCAGCCGCGGCCGTCTGGCCGGCGTGTTCTGGGGCGGGGTGACGGGGCTGACCAGCTTCATCAGCCATGCCGGAGGGCCGCCGGCGGCGGTTTACCTGCTGGGACGCGGGTTGGACAAGACGACGTTTCAGGCAACGACCGTGCTGACCTTCTGGGCGGTCAACCTGGCCAAGCTTGGCCCCTACATGGCGCTGGGGATCTTCACCCGCGACACCCTGATCGCCGATCTGATCTTGGCGCCCGTGGCCTTTGCGGGCCTCTGGCTCGGCGTCCACCTGCATTCGCGGGTGAATGAAAAGCTGTTCTTCCGCCTGACCTATGCCTTCCTGCTGGTGACGGGCGGCAAGCTGATCTTCGACGCGCTTACCTGAGCGCCGACCGGAATGCCGGTCCGGATGGGGTGGCCGGGCGCCCGGTCCGGCGCGCCGGCATGGCGGGGCGGGATCAGGCGGGGTTGCCCGCGGGCGGCAGCGCCTCTTCCAGCCGTTCGAAGGACTTGCCGCTGGCCAGCAGGCAGGTGGTGCCGGTGGGCGCCGTGACGATGATCGTCCAGCTGCCGCTGTCGTCCGAGGCGAAGACCTCGACCACCCGGTTCTTGGTGCCCAGCCCGATCGACTGGCGGGTTTCGCCGAACTTTTCGGCCAGACGCGCCAGCACCTTGTCGCGGGGCCCGCATTTCTTGGACTCGGCCAAGGCGGGAGGCGCGAGGGCGCTGGCGGTCAGGGCAGCGGCAACGCAGGCGGCGAAGGGGAATTTCGGCATTTCGAGGTCCTTTCAGGCAGTGACCACAGGTCGGGCAGGCGGTTCGGCGCGGAAGGGGTGGCCCGGGCCGGCGAACATGCGGGCGAGCCGGTGAAATCGTCGACCAGCTTGCGGCCGAGGCGCTGAGATAGGGTTAACAGGGCGGCCGCCGGGGCGGGCGGCCCGCCCGGAAAGTCCATAAACTGTCACCGAATGCCGCTTGCCCGCGCGACCGGGCTGTGGTCCGCTGCCCGACCGATGGCAGGAGGCTACGCTTTGGACATCACGGCACGGCCCTGGCGGTCGGCACTCTATATCCCGGCCTCGCGGGCCCGCGCGCTGGACAAGGCCCGCAGCCTGCCGGTCGACGCGATCCTTTTCGATCTCGAGGACGCCGTCGCGCCGTCCGAAAAGGATGCCGCGCGGATCACCCTGCGCGAGGCGCTGGCGCAGGGCGGCTATGGCGCCCGGTCACGAATCGTGCGGGTCAACGGCGCGGCCACGCCCTGGGGCGCTGCGGATCTTGAGGCGGTGACGGACATGGCGCCCGACGCGGTTCTGGTGCCCAAGGTGTCGCATGCCCACGAGATCACGCGCATCGCCGATCGGCTGGCCGCCGCGCCGGGCTGTGCCGAAACCGGGATCTGGGCGATGATCGAAACGCCTGGGGGTGTATTGAACGCACCCGACATCGCGGCCGCGCCCCGCATGCAGGCGCTGGTGATGGGCACCAATGATCTGGGCAAGGAGCTTGGATGCCGCGGCCGGCCCGACCGCCTGCCGCTAATGGCATCTCTGCAGGCCTGCCTGCTGGCAGCGCGGGCGGCGGGGATCCTCTGCCTCGACGGGGTCTACAACGCCTTTCGTGACGAAGATGGTTTGCGCGCGGAATGCGAGCAGGGGCGCGATCTGGGCATGGACGGCAAGACCGTGATCCACCCGGGGCAGATCGCCATCGCCAACGTAGTCTTTGCGCCGACCGGGGCCGAGATCGACCTGGCGCGCCGGCAGATCGCCGCGTACGAGGCGGCCGCGGCGCAGGGGCAGGGCATTGCCGTGCTCGACGGTCGCATCGTCGAGGGCTTGCATGTCGCCACCGCGCGGGCGACGCTTGCCAAAGCCGCAGCCATCGCCAGCCGGGGGACCGAATGATCATCCTTGTCCTGGGCGAGATCCTCTGGGTCGCCGCCCACGTGTTCAAACGCGCAGCCCCCGGGGTGCGCGAGGATATGCAGGCCCGCATGGGCAACGGCGCCAAGGGCGTCATCACGCTGGCCCTGATCGTGTCGCTGGTGCTGATGATCTGGGGCTACCGCAGCGCCGATTTCGTGGCGGTCTACGACCCGCCCCTGTTCCTGCGCCACATCAACAACCTGATGATGCTGATCGCGGTGGCGCTCTTCGGGCTCGGCAACTCGAAAAGCAGGCTGCGTCGGCACATACGCCACCCGATGCTCTGGGGCGTCGTGGTCTGGGCCGTGGCGCATCTTCTGGCCAACGGCGACCTGGCGTCGCTGCTGCTGTTCGGAGGCATGGGGCTCTGGGCACTGGTCGAGATGAAGCTCGTCAATCGCGCGGCGCATTCCTATACGCCCTTCGCTGGCGGCAGTCTTGCCGGGGATATCCGTTTGGCCGTGATCACATGTGTCGTGTTCGCGGCGATCGTCCTGCTGCACGGCTGGCTGGGGCCATGGCCACTGGGCTGAGGCTTCAAGGCGCGAAAGCCGGAACAAGGAGGCTATCACGATGACCACGCTCTACCGCTTGCTGACAGGCGACGACACGTCCGCCTTCTGCCACAAGGTCAGCGACGCACTGGCCAAGGGCTGGGTCCTGCACGGCGACCCGTCCTATGCCTTCGACCAGGGAAACGGCGTGATGCGCTGTGCCCAGGCCGTCACCAAGGAGGTCGAGGTCGCATATTCCCCGGATCTCAAGCTGGGCGCGCAATAGAATCGGCAGTCGGGTCGTTTGTGATCACGCGAAATCGGGGCGTGATCACAAACCGGCCAAAATCTGCGGTTCAGCGCCGCATCCCCCCGCTCTTTGCGCTCGCGGGCCGTGACATGGGCGCAAATGCTGCTAAACGTCATGCAAGGCGCCGGTACGGCGCAGCCAGACGAAGGATAGCCCAATGCCAGACGTGAACCGGGGGGACCGCCCGCTTTCACCCTTCATGTTCGGAACCTACTACCGGCCGCAGATCACCTCGATGAGCTCGATCATGACGCGGATCACCGGGTGTGGCCTGCTGGTCGGCGCGCTGCTGGTGATCTGGTGGTTCATCGCCGCCGCGACGGGGCCCGAGGCCTTTGCCACCGCGGACGGGTTCCTGACCTCGTGGTTCGGCGATCTGGTGATGTTCCTGTCGCTCTGGGCGCTGTGGTACCATTCGCTCGCCGGGCTGCGGCACCTTTACTGGGATACCGGCCGGGGGCTTGAGATTCACGTGGCCGAGCGTCTGGGCTGGGCCTGCATCGGTGGGTCGATCGTCCTGACCGTGCTGACCGCCCTGATCGTCTGAGGAGGCAACAGATGTCCTTTATCACCGACCGCAAACGCGCCACGGGCATGGGCTCGGCCAAGACGGGGACGGCGCATCACTGGCAGATGACGATTTCCTCGGTCGCGCTGGTCGTGCTGGTGCCGCTCTTCGTCTTCACCTTCGGCCCGATGCTGGGCCAATCCCACGAGCAGGTCATCGCCAGGTTCTCGGCACCGTTCCCGGCGCTGGTCGCGGCGCTGACCTTTCTGGTGGGCTTTCATCACTTCCGCGGCGGGGTGCAGGTGGCGATCGAGGATTATGTCGGCGGCCTGGCCCGCAAGGCGCTGATCCTCCTGATGATCTGCATCAGCTACGGCGCCGCCGCCGTGGCGATCTTCGCCATCGCCCGCATCGCGCTCTGATTACGCTAGGACCGGAACAATGGCTGCATACGAATACGAGACGCACACCTATGACGTGGTCGTCGTCGGCGCCGGGGGATCGGGGCTGCGCGCCACGCTCGGCATGGCGGAACAGGGGCTCAAAACCGCCTGCGTGACCAAGGTTTTCCCGACCCGGTCGCATACCGTGGCCGCGCAGGGCGGCATCGCCGCATCGCTCGGCAACATGGGGCCCGACAACTGGCAGTGGCACATGTACGACACCGTCAAGGGGTCGGACTGGCTGGGTGACACGGACGCGATGGAATACCTCGCCCGCGAAGCGCCGAAGGCCGTCTACGAGCTGGAGCACTACGGCGTGCCTTTCTCGCGCACCGAGAACGGCACCATCTACCAGCGCCCCTTCGGCGGCCACACGACCGAGTTCGGCGAAGGTCCCCCGGTGCAGCGCACCTGCGCCGCCGCGGACCGCACCGGCCACGCCATCCTGCACACGCTCTACGGTCAGAGCCTGAAGCAGCAGGCACAGTTTTTCATCGAATACTTCGCCATCGACCTGATCATGTCCGAGGACGGGCAATGCCAGGGCGTTCTGGCGTGGAAGCTGGACGACGGCACGCTGCACGTTTTCTCGGCCAAGATGGTGGTGCTGGCGACGGGCGGCTACGGCCGCGCCTATTTCTCGGCCACCTCGGCGCATACCTGCACCGGCGATGGCGGCGGGATGATCGCGCGCCAGGGCCTGCCTCTGCAGGACATGGAGTTCGTGCAGTTCCACCCCACCGGCATCTACGGCGCCGGCTGCCTGATCACCGAAGGCGCGCGGGGCGAGGGCGGCTACCTCACCAACTCGGAAGGCGAGCGGTTCATGGAGCGCTATGCGCCCACCTACAAGGACCTCGCCAGCCGTGACGTCGTCAGCCGCTGCATGACGATGGAGATCCGCGAGGGCCGCGGTGTGGGGGCAAACAACGACCACATCCACCTGCACCTCAACCACCTCCCGCCCGAGACGTTGGCCGAACGTCTGCCCGGCATCTCGGAATCCGCGCGCATCTTCGCCGGTGTCGATGTGACGAAAGAGCCGATCCCGGTGCTACCGACGGTGCACTACAACATGGGCGGCATTCCCACGAATTACTGGGGCGAGGTGCTGAACCCCACGGCAGAGAACCCCGACGCCGTGGCCCCGGGCCTGATGGCCGTGGGCGAAGCCGGGTGTGCCAGCGTGCACGGCGCGAACCGCTTGGGGTCGAACAGCCTGATCGACCTCGTGGTTTTCGGCCGTGCCGCGGCGATCCGCGCCGGCGAGACGGTGAATCCCGAGACGCCGAACCCGATCCCGAACCAGGCCTCGATCGACAAGGCGCTGGATCGCTTCGACGGGCTGCGCCACGCCAACGGCACGACACCCACCGCCGAGCTGCGGCTGGAGATGCAGAAGACGATGCAGCAGGACGCCGCCGTCTTCCGCACCGACAAGACGCTCGCCGAAGGGGTCGAGAAGATGTACGGCGTTGCGGCCAAGATGGACGATCTGAAGGTCACCGACCGGTCGATGGTCTGGAACAGCGACTTGATGGAGACGCTGGAGCTGACCAACCTGATGCCCAACGCGCTGGCCACCATCGTCGGCGCCGAGGCGCGCAAGGAAAGCCGCGGCGCCCACGCGCACGAGGATTATCCCGACCGCAAGGACGACGAATGGCGCAAGCATTCGCTGGCCTGGGTCGACGGCAAGGTGCGGCTGGACTACCGCCCGGTACACCTCGACCCGCTGTCGACACATGACAAGGGGGGTATCGATCTCAAGAAGATCGCCCCCAAGGCGCGGGTCTATTGACCCGTCTCGGCACCCTCGGCCTGCTGGGGGCGCTTGGCGTCCTGCTGGCCTCCTGCGGGCCGATGTCGCCCGAGCTGGCCGCCCGTCAGTGTGCCGAGCGTGCGCAGGCAGCGGCAGGGCCCACGGGCAGCGTGGGCGTTGGCATCGGCAATGACGGGCCGGTGTCGAACCTCGAAATCGGGATCTCGTCGGACTATGTCTTCGGCAAGGACCCTTACGATGTATATGATCGCTGCGTGCGCGACAAAACGGGGCAGGGGCCGATCCGACCCCTGGTGTTGAGATGACCGGACGGCTTGTCGTTCTGACCACGATCCTCTTGGCGGCGTGTTCGCCGAACCTGGGCACCGACCTGACGCGCGCCAGCGCCAAATCCGCGGTACGTCCGGTTCTGGCCCAGCGTATGCCGGGGGTGAACGCCGAACCGGCGGTGAACTGCGTGATCGACAACGCCTCGTCGACCGAGATCCGGGCGCTGGCCAGCGATGCGGTGACCGGCCCGACCGAAGCGACGGTTCAGACCGTTGCCGGCGTGCTGGGGCGCCCGGGGACCGTAACCTGCCTGCAGGCCGCGATCCCGCAGATGCGGCTTTGACGCGGGCTGCAGAGGACTTCGAAGGACGCCCCCACGCGGCGGGCGGTCCGGAACAGGAGAGACTTCCATGGCGCAACTGACGCTTCCCAAGAACAGCCGCATCCGCACCGGCAAGACCTGGCCCAAGCCCGAGGGTGCGAAGAACGTCCGCAAGTTCTCGATCTACCGGTGGAGCCCGGATGACGGCGAAAATCCCCGGGTCGATACGTATTTCGTCGACCTCGACAGCTGCGGTCCGATGGTTCTGGACGCGCTGATCAAGATCAAGAACGAGATCGACCCGACTCTGACCTTCCGCCGGTCCTGCCGCGAAGGCATCTGCGGCTCCTGCGCGATGAACATCGACGGGGTCAACACGCTGGCCTGCACCTGGGGCATCGACGAGATCAAGGGCGATGTGCGGATCTATCCCCTGCCGCACATGCCGGTGGTCAAGGACCTGATCCCCGACCTCACCCATTTCTACGCCCAGCATGAAAGCGTCATGCCGTGGCTTGAGACGAAGTCGAACACGCCCGCCAAGGAGTGGAAGCAGTCGATCGAGGACCGCAAGAAGCTTGACGGTCACTACGAATGCATCATGTGCGCCTGCTGCTCGACGGCCTGCCCGTCCTACTGGTGGAACGGCGACCGGTACCTTGGTCCCGCTGCGCTGCTGCACGCGCACCGCTGGATCATCGACAGCCGGGATGAAGCGACTGGCGAGCGGCTGGACGATCTGGAAGATCCGTTCAAGCTTTACCGCTGCCATACGATCATGAACTGCGCCAAGACCTGCCCGAAGGGCCTGAACCCCGCGAAGGCTATTCAGGACATCAAGAAGATGATGGTCGAACGTACGATCTGATCGCATGCTGGCCGTCTTCGGGATCATAGCCGTTTTCGTGGTGATGTACCTGTTGCAGCGCAACAGCTCGCTGACGCGCGAATGCCGGTGGCGCGAGGATCGCAGCCGGGGCGGCGAGGGGCAGGTGCACTGGTCCTGCGTCGCCTGCGGCGCCGAGACCGACCTGCCCACCGGCACGGCTCCGAACGACTGCCTGCGGCCTAGACCCGGAACCGGCAGATGAGCAGGACGCCGCCTGCCGACGCGGAAAGCCGCCGCGCCGTCCCTCCGGTGCTGTGCTACCCGCTGGATCGCCTGCCGCAGCCCGACATGGCGCTCATGTCCCTGATGCGGGACAGCCTCACGCCGGCCGGAACGGTCACCGTCCCCCCGCGCGATGCGCGGGTGCTGAGCGCCCGGGCAGGGCAGGTCGTGCGCATCCTGTCGGTGGAGGGGCCGCAGGTCGGCGACCTGAACCTCTGGGCGGCGAACGACCTCTCTGAAAAATTCTATTCCGGCAAGACCCGGCAGCTTCACGGCACCCACGTGACGACGGGCGACCGCCTCTGGTCATGCTTCCCGTTCCTGCGCCCGATGGCGACGCTTATCGCCGACACGCTGGCGTGGTACGGCACCGACCCCCATGGCGGACGGGTTCACGACGTGATCGGAACGCGCTGCGATCCCTATACCAACCGTCTGCTTTCAGGTGACGATTACCACCACTGCTGCCACTCGAACCTGACCCGTGCCCTCGCCGAATACCTTGGCATCTCCGTCACCGAGGCCGAGCCGCATGTACATGATGTGTTGAATGTCTTCATGTGCACCGGGTTCACGCAGGACTCGGGGCAGTACTTCATGAAGCAAAGCCCGGTCAGGCCGGGCGACTATATCGAATTCTTCTGTGAAATGGATCTGCTGCTCGCCCTGTCTGCCTGTCCGGGCGGCGACTGTGGGGCCGAGCATTCCAGCGATACGGCCAAATGCCATCCGCTGCGTATCGAGGTTTACGATCCCGACCCCGATCTTCTGGCCCGCTGGGTCCCGCCGCAGCCCGGTGGCTACGACAGGACCCATGGAGCGGGCTAGGACTTAGATGTCGGCGCCGATCTCGTTGTCGAAGCCGTCGGTCGGCTCGTTCAGGTTCTCAAGACCGCGGGCAGGTTCATCGGCGGTCGTACGGGGCGTCGACGTGGTTTCGCATGCGGCCAGAACGAAGGCGGCAGGCGCGAGAAGGCCGAGCAGAATGCGATTTTTCATGGTCACTGTCTCCTGTTGATTTCCCGGCTCAACCTGCGCGCGCGCGCAAGGTTCCAACATTTTCGAAAACCGTCGACGACGTGCGATGGACCGCCCGGGGTCAGTCCGTGAAAGCGGCCCGAAGCGCGACCTGAACCATTTGCGCAAAACTCTTTTCGCGCTCT
Organism: Mesobaculum littorinae; assembly: GCF_004011175.1. Taxonomy (GTDB): domain Bacteria; phylum Pseudomonadota; class Alphaproteobacteria; order Rhodobacterales; family Rhodobacteraceae; genus Tranquillimonas; species Tranquillimonas littorinae. The sequence continues at coordinate 24,872 of NZ_RQXX01000009.1, forward strand.
TCCGCAGGCAGCGCTTCGTCCCGCAGAAGATGGTCCGAGATGGTCAACACCGACAGGGCCCGGCATCCGTGGCGCGCGGCGAGGATATAAAGCTCGGCTGTCTCCATCTCGACCGCGAGCGTGCCGTGACGCGTCAGCTCGGCATCCAGCTCGGGGCGTTCGTCGTAGAAGGTATCCGACGAATAGACACCTCCCACGTGCGTCTGCGCGCCGATAGCGCGGGCAGCGGCATGCGCGGCGGTCAGCAGGCCGAAATCGGCGACGGGCGCGTAATTCAGGTCGCGCAGGATCGCCCGGGACGGCGTCGAGATGGTCGAGGCGCTCATCGCCAGGACAATGTCGCGCAGGTTCACCCCGGTCTGCATCGCGCCGGCCGACCCGATCCGGATCAGGGTGCGCACCCCGTGGTCCCGGATCAGTTCATTGACGTAGATCGACAGCGACGGCATCCCCATTCCGGTGCCGTGGATCGTGACCGGCTGGCCTTGCCACGTGCCGGTATAGCCCAGCATGCCGCGCACCTCGTTCACGCAGCGCGGCGTGTCCAGGAATGTCTCGGCCGCCCACCGGGCCCGGAACGGATCACCGGGCAGCAGAACCGTTTCCGCAATCTCCCCGCGATCCGCTCCGATATGGACTCCCATCAGATTTCGAGGTCCGAAAGCGGGCGACCCTGCTCCAGCGCTTCCTTGATCCAGCCGGGTTTGCGGCCGCGACCGGTCCAGGTTTCGGTCGGGTTTTCAGGATTGCGATAGCGAGGGGGGTTCTTCTTGGCCGTGCGGGACCCACGCGCCTTTCCCATCTCCAGAAGCTCGTCCAGCGAAAAGCCGTGTTCGCGCGCAGCGGATTCCGCGGCAACGCGCGCCTCGGTCCGGCGACGGCTTTCAAGAGAGGCGAGCGCTTGGTCGATGTCTGCTTTGAGAGCTTCCAGCTCTTTCTGGGACATCTGGTTCAGATCTTTGTCCATGTCGATTTCCAATCATGAGGGGGTATTCTTTACATTACGGATCGCAATATCTGAAGAGAAAGTAAATTACCAGTAAAGGAAATAATGTCAGACACGTCGTTTCAGGCCGCTTGTTTCGCTTTGCAAACAATCTATAGAGATATTTCTTCAGCCCCTGACGTCCTTGGGTTGAAGAAGGTCGAATGCCTGCAATCTTTTTGGGCACGCGTCGCGGGGATTCCGGTCATGTTTGTCTGATTGGCGCATGCAATTGACGCACCGTCACAATTCATAACACCGGATTTTTTTCTTCAATCTATCGACCTTGGGCCCTTCGCGGGCGCAGGTTGCCAGACGCATCTTTGCCGCTTATCCCGGAGGCAGGCGTTCTGCATTGCAGCGACGGGAGGAGCCGATGCCCCAGAGCCCCCTGACCGAGTTTCCGGCCTACGACGCCGTCTCGAAGGATCTGTACGAGGTGGGGGAAATGCCCCCCCTGGGGCATGTTCCCGCGCGAATGTACGCTTGGACGATACGGCGGGACCGGCATGGTCCGCCCGACACTGCCTTTCAATGCGAGGTGGTCGATACCCCGGCGATCGGCAGCCAGGAAGTGCTTGTGCTCGTGATGGCCGCGGGGGTGAATTACAATGGGGTCTGGGCCGGGCTCGGGGTTCCGGTCAGTCCCTTCGACATCCACAAGGCCGATTACCACATCGCGGGGTCCGATGCCGCGGGCATCGTCTGGGCTGTGGGCGACAGGGTCACGCGCTGGAGTGTCGGAGACGAGGTCGTCATTCACTGCAATCAGGACGACGGGGACGACGAGGAATGCAATGGTGGTGATCCGATGTTTTCCCCGTCCCAGCGGATCTGGGGCTATGAAACGCCGGACGGCAGTTTCGCGCAATTCACGCGGGTACAGGCGCAACAGCTGATGCCGCGGCCCCGTCATCTGACGTGGGAGGAATCCGCCTGCTATACCCTCACGCTGGCGACGGCCTATCGCATGCTGTTCGGGCACCATCCGCACGAATTGAAGCCCGGACAGAATGTCCTGGTGTGGGGGGCTTCGGGCGGGCTGGGCTCCTGCGCGATCCAGTTGATCAACACGGCGGGTGGAAATGCGATCGGCATCATTTCCGACGAAGGCAAACGCGAATTTGTCCTGGGGCTGGGGGCCAAGGGGGTCATCAACCGGACGGAATTCAACTGCTGGGGTCAATTGCCGACGGTGGGCACGGATGCCTACCGCGATTGGCTGGCCGAGGTCAGGCGGTTCGGAAAGGCGATCTGGGACATTACCGGGCAGGGCGTCGCGGTGGACATGGTATTCGAACATCCCGGAGAGGCGACATTTCCCGTGTCGGCCTTCGTCTGCCGCAAGGGTGGGATGATCGTGATCTGCGCCGGCACGACGGGTTATAACCTGACGCTCGACGCGCGATATCTGTGGATGCATCAAAAGCGCATCCAAGGATCCCATTTCGCCCACCTGAAACAGGCGGCCGCTGCCAATAAGCTGATGATCGAGCGGCGGATCGATCCCTGCATGTCCGAGGTGTTCCCGTGGGCGCAAATCCCGCAGGCCCACATGAAGATGCTGCGCAATGAACACAAACCCGGGAACATGGCGGTCCTCGTGCAGGCCCCCCGGACCGGCCTGCGCACAGTCGAGGATGCCCTGGAAGCTGCCGCTAGGTGACCCCCCATTTCTGGGGAGAGAGAAGCGGTGAGTTTCGGGGGGAGCACGGCAAGTCTAATGTCAAATTAGTAAATCGTTAAGCTTTTTTCGGGAGGCTTGTCTGCAATGGCCGAAGAGTGGATTTTGGACGTGCTTGCGGATCTCAGGGCCTATGCCGGTGAACACGATCTTCCGGCTCTTGCGGCGCATCTCGACCGGGTGTCGCGCGTCGCGGAACGCGAGCTCGTCCTCAAAGCGGGGGAGTGCGCGATCGGTGCGCATGAATACGACAGCGGGATACGATATCGTCCAGACGGTTCTGCAGGTTGATAGCGTCGCGGCGCTGCACGACGGAATCGTCAGGATCCGGGACATGCTGGGCGTCCAGCACCTGGTTTACCACTCGGTCAACGGGTCGGGCGGGCAGACCGCGTCCCTGACCTATTGCGAAGGGTGGGTCGACCGCTACGTCACATCCGACTACCATCGTATCGACCCTGTTGTCCTGGCTTGCCATCGGCGTGTCGCACCGCTGTGCTGGACGACGCTGGAATGGGACGGGCGGCGCGAGCGTACCCTGCTGGGCGAGGCGGCCGATTTCGATATCGGCGCGCGGGGCTATTCCATCCCTCTGCGTGGCCCCGGGGGGCATTTCGCGATCCTGACGGTGAATGATTCCTGCAGCACCGCACAGTGGCAGAGCTTTACCGCCGAGCATGCCGCGACGCTCATGCTTCTGGCGCATCACATCAACCATGCCTCCCTCGAACTGGCGGGGGCGGCCCAGACCGAAGAGGCCTGCCGCCTTTCCCCGCGTGAGGCGGACGCGCTGACGCTGCTGGCGACGGGGTGCAGCCGGGCGCAGGCCGCCGATCGGCTGGCCATCTCCGAGCATACGCTGCGCGTCTACATCGAAGGCGCCCGGCACAAGCTGGGCGCCAGCAATACGCTGCATGCCGTGGTTTGCGCCGTGAAACAGGGGCTGATCGCGCCCTGACCCCCGCAGCCTGACGCCACGCCGCTTGTCCTCTGCGCCCTGACCCTGGCGCCCCGACCCTCCGTACGGTGCCTTCGACCGCCCTTAACCGTCGCGCTTGCACATCCCCCGTATTGGCCGCGGCGCTTCCGCCGCGGACGGCATCCTAAGGGGGGACCCTCGCATGATCCGCTATCTCTATGGCAGCGCCCTGGCCCGTCATCCCGCCCTGCGTGACGGCATGTTTCGCGATCGGGCCGGACAGTTCTGCGACCGGCTGGGCTGGCCGCTCGACCGCGATGCGGCGGGGCGCGAGATCGATGCCTACGACACCGATGCCGCGCTTTACGTCATGGTCGTGGGCCCGCACGGATGTCATCGCGGGTCTATGCGGTTCCTGCCCACCACGGGGCGGACGATGCTGGCGGACCATTTCGCGCATCTCTGTCCCGAGGGCGCCCCGCGCGCCCCGGGGGTCTGGGAATGCACCCGCTTCTGCCTTGCCCCGGGGGCGACCGGGACAGGGGGCGCGCGGATCTCCGCAGCCCTGATGCTGGGTGCGCTCGAGATGGGGCTGCAGCTGGGGCTCACCGGCTCGGTTGGCGTGTTCGATGCGCGCATGCTGCGGGTCTATCGCCGACTGGGATGGCCACCTGTCGTGCTGGGCGAGGATGGGGCTGGCAAGGACGGGATCGCCGCTGGGCGGTGGGCGTTCACTCCCGCGCTGCGGCCCGTGCTGCGCCGGGTTGCCGGGATCTCGCCCGAGTTGGCTGCCTGGTGTCTGCGCCGTGGCTTTGGCGAGGGTCGGCTGGCCTTGGCGGCCTGACCCGACACGGGGGGCAAGGGCCGCCGAACTGTCCCGCTGACCCGCGCCGCCCGACAGGAGGCCGGATGTTCCGCCAGAGCTTCGCAGCAGGCCCCCCACCGGCCACGCACGCGGGGAGGTATGGCCACCGGCCCGGCGCCAAAACGGCGTGACGGCACCGTGAAACACGGCGCCGTCGACCTTTCCGTGGCGCGCTGACTCTGGTCCAGGCGACGCGGGCGGGGTAGGGTTGTTGCCATGACGCTGACCCAGCTTACCTTCTCGGACGACCAGGCCGAAGCATATGACCGCGTGGCCGAGGCGCTGGCGCAGGCCGGTATCGACCTGTCCGGCGGCCCGCTGCGCCCGATGGCCGAGGGCAAGTCCCAGACGCTGGCCGTGATTGGCAAGGCGGGGTCGGGCAAGACCCTGCTTCTGGCCAAGCTGCACGAGGCGCTGGCCGAGGCCGGGGTCGACATCGTCGGCGGCGATTACGAGACGCGTCGCAAGAAGGACCGCCGCACGCTGGCGATCCTGGCGCCGACGAACAAGGCGGCAAGCGTCCTGCGCAACCGCAAGGTGCCCGCGACCACGATCCACCGCATCCTCTATACCCCGGTCTACGACCCGGAATACGAACGCATCGCGGAATGGCTGCTGGGCAATGGCGAGCGGCCCGAAATCGAGGGGATGACCGACACCGCGCTTGACCGGGCGCAGGCGTTCTACCAGCAGCATGCCTCGATCCCCGGTGCACTTGCGGCGGCAGGGCTGCGCGGCTCGGACTTCATCACCGGCTGGAAACGGCGGGAAGAGCCGCTCGACATCGGGTTCGTCGACGAAAGCTCGATGCTGGACAAGCGGCAGTTCGACGACCTGCAGGAGATCTTTCCGACGCTCGTGCTGTTCGGGGATCCGGCGCAGCTGGCCCCCGTGAACCAGTCGGGCGAAATGGTCTTCGACACGCTGCCCGAACCCCAACGGCTGACGCTCAGCCGGGTCCACCGGCAGACGCGCGACAACCCGATCCTCGACCTGGCCCACGCGCTGGGTGACGAGGGGCTGACGTTCGATCAGTTCGAGCGGATGGTCGAAGAGGCCGCGGCCCGCGATGACCGCGTGGTCATGGGCCAGCGCGTGCAGGCCGACCTGATGGCCCGGTCGCCGGTGCTGGTGTGGCGCAACGCGACCCGCATCCGGCTGATCCATGCCTTCCGAGCGGCCTATGGCGCGCCGCCCGACGCGCTCTTGCCCGGCGAGCCGCTGATCTGCGACGGGATCGAGCTGCCGCTCAAGCACCGCAAGAAGCGGATCGACCTCGAGGCGCGCGGCCTGATCAAGGGCGCGCAGGTCGTCTGGCTGGGCCCCGGCAAGCGGCCGGGGTTTTCGCGCCTGCACGTGATCGGCGCCGAGGATCCGCAGCTTTCCGCGGCCTCGATCGTCAAGATCGAGATGCCGGACGAGGAAGAGCCGTTCATTCCCTTTGCCGCCAACATGGGCGCCGCCTTTCTGCATGGTGCCGCGGTGACGATCCACAAGGCGCAGGGCTCGCAATGGCCCGAGGTGCAGGTTTTTGCGCCCGACCTCTGGGCCGCGGCGCGGGCAGGGCGGGTCGAGGCCGGGCAGCCCTTGTGGAAACGCCTCGCCTACGTGGCCATCACCCGCGCCGAAGAGCGGTTGCACTGGGTCGTGCGCAACCGGCTGGCGCGGCCGGAGGGCGGGCTGACCACCGATGATCTGAAGGCAAAGCCCACGCCGCTGAAGCTTGACGGTGGATCCGATGCCCCGCGCGACGGCGGGTCGGATGGCGGAGCCGAGGGCGAAGGCGCGGACACCTCGCCCACCGCTGGCTTCGCCTAGCTGCGGATGTAGCGGAATACGGTCGACGCGCCCCACCCGGCAAAGATCGCGATGGCGATCGACAGGATCCCGTAGATCAGCGGCTGTTCGTAGGCGAGGTTGTAGAGAAACCGTTCAAGCCCGACCTTCTGGACATAGATCAGCGATTCGCTTTCCGCCACGACCTCGCCCCCGCGGGTGAGGAAGATCCGCACGGTGTAATTGCCCTCGATCAGGTTCGCGGGCAGCGACACGGAGGTGTCGAACAGCGTCTCCTCCACAAGATCGATGGTGTTCTCGTTGATCTGGTACAGCTCTGCCTCTTCGCGGATCCGGATCAGCGCCTCGGTAAAGCTGTTGGAGTCGCGGATCGAGGCGGGCGCGCCGACCGACCGGATCGCCCGGTCGATGGTGATGCCATGGCGCAGGTTCGCGGTCGCGCTCAGGATGTCGCTGAGCGGAGAGGTGGTGGCAATGGCGTAGAAGCTGGGCGCGGCGTCCACGTCGACCGAATCGCGGTTCAGCCAGATGCCCGCGAACCGGTCCTTGCGCCGCACCGTGACCGGCAGGCGCGGACCCGAAACGGTGACGATCACCTCCAGCCCGGGGCCCGCCACCGGCGCCTGCCGCTTGATCGCACCGAAGATCAGGATCTCGGAGCCGTCGAAATCGGCGTCGATGGAGATCCGGCTTTGGCTGAGGCCGGCCAGAACCTCCTCCTGCGCGGCAGCGGGCAAGGCCAGGACGGGCAGCAGCGGCAGGGTCAGGGCCAGAAGGGCGAGCGCGTGGCGGATCATGTCTGCCCCGGCGCGCCGAGGGAATAAAGTTCGTCCGGGCGCAGAAGCAGGTCGAGCCCCAGCTTGCCGCAGACGGCCAGAACCAGAAGGGCCAGCAGGATGCGCAATTGTTCGGCCTTCATCATCAGGCCGATCCGGGTGCCCAGCTGCGCGCCGATCACGCCGCCGAACAGCAACAGAAGCGCCAGAGCCATGTCGACCGAATGGGTGGTGACGGCATGCATCAGCGTCGTCGCCGCAGTGACGAAGATGATCTGGAACAGCGACGTGCCGATCACGACCTTGGTGGGCATGCCCAGAAGGTAGATCATCGCGGGCACCATGATGAAGCCGCCGCCGACCCCCATGATGGCCGACAGGATCCCGACGAAGACCCCGACCAGCGCCGGCGGGATGACCGAGATATAGAGCCCCGAGGTGCGGAACTTCATCTTCATCGGCAGGGCATGCACCCAGTTGTGACGCTTGCGCGGTCCGCGTGGACCTCCCTTGCTGTCGCGGCGGATGGCATTGAGGCTTTCGATGAACATCAAAAGCCCGATCACCCCAAGGAACAGCACGTAGGACAGCTGCACCAGCAGGTCGACCTGGCCCATCTGCCGCAGCAGTGCAAAGACCTGCACCCCCGCGGCGGCCCCGACCAGCCCGCCGCACAGCAGGACGGTGCCCATCCTTAGGTCGACGGTGCGACGCCTGAGGTGCGCAAGCACGGCCGACACGGAGGATGCGACGATCTGGTTGGCCGAGGTGGCGACGGCCACGGCGGGCGGAATGCCCACGAAGAACAGAAGCGGCGTGATCAGGAAGCCGCCGCCGACACCGAACATGCCCGACAGGATGCCGACGATCCCCCCCAGCCCGAGGATGAGGAAGGCATTGACCGAAACCTCGGCGATGGGAAGGTAGATCTGCATATGGGCCACGTCGTCCGCCAGCGCACGTGCCCCTAGAAACCACCCATTGCGCGAAATGGCCAGACGCCCTGACCTCCGCGCGACGGGATTTCGCCGAGACGGCGCCCTACATCATCGGCAGGGCGCGGCGCAGGACGCGGGCCAGCTTTTCGGCGCCGATGGGGGCCATCGCCTTGGTGTGTTCGTGGCTGATCGATTCGTCGCTCATCCCCGCGGCCATGTTGGTGATGGTCGAGATCGCGGCGGCACGCAGGCCGAAGAACCGTGCAAGGATCACCTCGGGCACCGTCGACATGCCGACGGCATCGGCGCCCAGCATCCGGATTGCGCGGATCTCGGCCGGGGTCTCGAAGGAGGGGCCGGAATACCACGCGTAGACACCCCGGTTCAGCGCGATCTCTTCGGCCTCGGCCGCCGCGGCGAGGGTGCGGCGCAGATCGGGGTCGTAGGCGTCGCCCATCGGAACGAAGCGCGCGTCCGAGGGTTCGCCGATCAGCGGGTTCAGCCCGGAAAAGTTGATGTGGTCCTCCAGCATCATCAGGCTGCCTGTCGGCATCTCGGGGTCCAGCGATCCCGCCGCGTTGGTGGCGATCAGCGTCTCGGCCCCCAGCGCGCGCAGCACGGCGAGCGGCAGACGCATCGCGTCTGGCCGGCCGTGTTCGTAGTAATGCGACCGGCCGCCGAAGACGGCCACCCGCACCCCGGCAAGATCGCCGATGGTCAGGGCGGCGCTATGGCCCGACACGCCGGTCCCCGGAAAGCCCGGAAGCTGGTCGTATCCGATCGCGACGCCCTCGACCTCGTCGGCCAGGGTGGCGAGACCCGATCCCAGGATCAGCCCGATCCGGGGCGGCTCGGCTCCGGCACGATCGCGGATGAAGGCGGCTAGGTCTTCGGCGGCACGAGGGTCGGACATGGGATCAGCGTTCCTTGACGTAGGGTTGGCCACCGGCGCGCGGCGGGATCGCCTTGCCCACGAACCCGGCGAGGATCACCACGGTCAGGATGTAGGGCAGGGCCAGGACAAAGGCGTTGGGGATCTCGATCAGGCCCAGGTCGATCACGTTGAAGCGGTTCGACACGGCCTGGAGGAACCCGAAGAGAAGGCAGGCCCCCAGCGCGTAGACCGGCCGCCACTTGGCGAAGATCAGCGCGGCCAGCGCGATGTAGCCGCGCCCGGCGGTCATGTCGCGGGTGAACCCAGCGGCAAGCCCGGTGGCAAGGTAGGCACCGGCAAGGCCGCTCAGCAGGCCGCAGATCAGCACGGCCGCGTAGCGCAGCCGCACCACCGACACGCCGGCGGTGTCGACGGCACCGGGGTTTTCGCCCACTGCCCGCAGCCGCAGGCCGAAGCGGGTGCGAAACAGCACCCACCACGTGATCGGCACGGCCAGAAAGCCCACGTAGACCAGGATCGTGTGGCCCGACAGAAGCTCCCAGTAGATCGCGGAGAGGCCCATCCCCGGTGACTCGGCCGCGGCGTGGGCGGCCTCGAGCGCATTGGCCCCGGGCAGGTCGATGCTGTTGAATCGGCCGGTCCCCGAAAGCGACGGCGTGCGCCCGCCCTGGCTGAACCAGTCCTGCGCGATCAGTACGGTCATCCCTGATGCGAGGAAGTTGATCGCAACGCCCGAGATCAGCTGGTCGCCCCGGAAGGTGATCGAGGCCAGCCCGTGGATTAACGCAAAGATCAGCGCCGCGGCGATCCCTGCCAGAAGCCCCAGCCAGACCGACCCGGTCAGCGCCGCCACGGCCGCCGAGAAGAAGGCCGCGACCAGCATCTTGCCCTCAAGCCCGATGTCGACGATCCCCGCACGTTCGGAAAACAGGCCGGCGAGGCAGGCGAATAGCAGGGGGATGGCCAGCCGCACGGTCGAATCGAGGATCTGGATGACGGTCAGAAAATCCATGGTGCGGGTCCCGGGCTAGGTCGGAAAAGGGGCGGGCAAGGGGCGTCAGTCGCCCGCGGGCTGCGGGGTCGGTTTGCGCCGGCCCCACCGCAGGAACATGCGCGACACCGGATCGCGCACCATGTTGTCGAGCGCCCCGGTGAACAGGATCACCAGCGCCTGGATCACGACGATCATCTCGCGCGGGACGCTGGTTTCGAACTCCAGCTCGGCCCCGCCCTGGTAGAGCGCGCCGAAGAGGATCGCGGCCAGCAGCACGCCCACGGGGTGGCCACGGCCCATCAGCGACACGGCGATGCCCACGAAGCCCGCGCCCAGCACGTTGTCCTGCAACAGCCGTTGCTGTTCGCCCATCACCGCGTTGATGCCCATGAGCCCCGCCAGGGCGCCCGAGATCAGCATCGTCACCATGACGATCTTCACCTGCGAAATGCCGGCATAGCGCGCGGCGGGCTCGGATTGGCCGTAGGCGCGGATCTCGTATCCAAGCCGCGTGCGCCAGATCAGCAGCCACACGAGCCAGCAGGCGGCAAGCCCGACGAGGAAGGAGACATTCAGGGGCGACCGGCTCCAGTCGATGCCGATGGCGGCAAAGACGTCCTGCGCGAAGGGCAGGCGCGTCGCCTCGGGGAAGCGTGCCGTCTCGGGCGCCATGCCCGGTGCCTTGAGCGACGAGATCAGCAGATAGACCAGAAGTGCCGAGGCGATGAAGTTGAACATGATCGTGGTGATCACGATGTGGCTGCCGCGCTTGGCCTGCAGATAGGCCGGAATCGCGGCCCAGGCCGCTCCGAACAGCGCGCCGCCCGCGATCGCGGCGGCCAGGGCGAGGCTCCAGTGCGGCCAGGGCACAAACAGGCACACCAGCGCCACGCCGAGCGATCCCAGCTGCGCCTGCCCCTCGCCGCCGATGTTGAACAGTTGTGCGTGGAACGCCACCGCGACCGCGAGGCCGGTAAAGATGAAGTTCGTCGCGTAATAAAGCGTGTAGCCCCAGCCATAGGTCGAGCCGACGGCGCCGCGGACCATGATGGCCATCGCCTCGAACGGGTCTTGCCCGATCAGAACGACGACGAGGCCCGACACGACCAGCGCCAGCACGAGGTTCAGAAGCGGGATCAGCAGGACGTCGGCCCATTTCGGCATCTTGTCCATCAGGCCGCGCCCTCCATGGGCAGGGGGCGGGCGGACCCGGGCAGGTGGGGCGCTTGCATCGCTCAGCTTTCCTTGTGGGGATCGCCCGAGGGATGGGCGAGGTTGCGCTCGACCTCGGCGATGTCGTGATCGCCGCCGGTGTCGGAGATCCCCGCCATCATCAGGCCAAGTTCGCGTTCGTCGGTTTCCGAGGGCAGGCGTTCGCCCATCAGGCGGCCGTCGAACATCACCGCGATGCGGTCCGACAGCGACATGATCTCGTCCAGCTCGACCGAGACCAGCAAGATCGCCTTGCCCTGATCGCGCAGGGCGACGATCTGCTCGTGGATGAACTCGATCGCGCCGATATCGACGCCGCGGGTTGGCTGCCCCACCAGCAGAAGGTCGGGATTGCGCTCAAGCTCGCGGGCGATGACGATCTTCTGCTGGTTGCCGCCCGAGAAGTTCCGCGCCTCCTGCCACGCATTCGCGGGGCGGACGTCGAACTTGGCGATCTTGGCTTCGGTATCGGCGCGGATCGCCGCCTGGTCCATCAGCGGACCGCGGTTATAGGCGGGATCGTCGTGATAGCCGAAGGCCACGTTCTCCCACGCGTAGAAGTTCATGATGAGCCCCTCGCGCTGGCGGTCCTCGGGGACGTGACCGATGCCGCGGCGGCGCCGGGTGCGGGCGTCGGACCGGGTGCCCGTCAGATCGATGGGCTCGCCGTTGACCAGAACGCGGCCCTGGCCTTCGCGCATGCCGCCCAGCACCTCGAGCAGTTCCGACTGCCCGTTGCCGGCGACCCCGGCGATGCCCAGGATCTCGCCCCGGCGCACGTCCAGCGACACGCCGCGCAGACGTTCGACGCCCTGGCTGTCGACGACGCGCAGATCCTCGACCTGAAGCACCGGCGCGCCGGGCTGGGCGGCGGTCTTGTCGACGCGCAGCAGCACCTTGCGGCCCACCATCAGCTCGGCCAGTTCCTCGGGGCTGGTGTCGGCGGTGCGCACGGTTGCGGTCATCTCGCCGCGGCGCATCACGCTGACGGTATCGGTCGTCTCCATGATCTCGCGCAGCTTGTGCGTGATCAGGATGATCGTCTTGCCCTCGCGTTTCAGCCCGTCGAGGATGCGGAACAGGTGGTCCGCCTCGGCCGGGGTCAGAACGCCGGTGGGTTCGTCGAGGATAAGGATGTCGGCCTGCCGGTAGAGCGCCTTGAGGATCTCGACCCGCTGCTGCATGCCGACGCCCAGATCCTCGATCTTGGCGTCGGGCTCGACGTGAAGCTCGTATTCGTCCGAAAGCTGTTTCAGAAGCTTGCGGGCCTTGGCGAGAGACGGGCGCAGAAGGGCGCCGTCCTCGGCCCCCAGCACCACGTTCTCAAGCACAGTGAAATTCTCGACCAGCTTGAAGTGCTGGAACACCATGCCGATGCCGGCCGAAATCGCGGCCTGGCTGTCGGGGATGGCGGTCTGTTTCCCGTGAATCCGGATCTCGCCCGCGTCGGCCTTGTAAAAGCCGTAGAGGATCGACATCAGCGTCGATTTCCCGGCCCCGTTCTCGCCGATGATGCCGTGGATCGTGCCCGGCATGACGCGGATCGCGATATCCTTGTTGGCCTGCACCGGCCCGAAGGATTTCGAGATTCCCCGCAGCTCGATCGCAGGGGTGGCCCCGTCGCCCCGGTTGCCGGGCGACGGGTCGGGGGCGGCGCCGGGCCGCCCCGTGTCTGTGTCCTGGAAAGCCAAGGGGCTTACATCACCGGGCAGGAGTCGTCCGAGGTGTAGTCGTGCACCTCGATCTCGCCCGAGGCGATTCCTTCCATTGCCTCTTCCACGGCCGATTTCATCTCGTCGGTGATGAGCTCTTCGTTGTACTCGTCCACGGCGTAGCCCACGCCGTCATCCTGAATGCCGAGGATGTTGATCCCGGGCTCGATCTCTTCGCCCATCTCGAAGGCGTTGTAGACGGCGTTGTCCACCCGCTTGGTCATCGAGGTCAGGACCTTGCCGGGGTGCATGTAGTTCTGGTTGCTGTCGACGCCGATCGACAGGATGTCTTCGTCCGCGGCGGTCTGAAGGACCCCCACGCCCGAGCCGCCCGCCGCGGCAAAGACCACGTCCGAGCCCTGGCCGATCTGGGCGCGCGTCAGCTCGCCCGCCTTCACCGGGTCGTTCCATGCCGCGGGGGTGGTCCCGGTCATGTTCTGCACGATCTCGATGTCGGGGTTCACCGCCTTGGCGCCCTGGGCATAGCCGCAAGCGAACTTGTGGATCAGCGGTACGTCCATCCCGCCGACGAAGCTGACCGTGCCGGTCTCGGACGCCATCGCGGCGATCATGCCGACCAGGTACGACCCCTGATGTTCGGAAAAGATGATCGACTGCACGTTGGGCTGTTCGACGACGCCGTCGATGATCACGAACTTGGTGTCGGGATAGTCGGGGGCGACCTTTTCCAGCGTCGAGGTGTTGGCGAATCCCAGCACCACGACCGGGTTGGCGCCGCGCTCGGCCATGCGGCGCATGGTCTGTTCACGCTGCGCTTCGGACTGAAGCTCGGTCTCCATGTAGTCGCCGCCGGTTTCCTCGACCCAGCGCTGCGCGCCGGTATAGGCGCTTTCGTTGAACGATTTGTCGAACTTGCCGCCGAGGTCGATGACGAGCCCCGGTTCGGCCAGCGCGGCGCCGGCCGACAGGGCCAGCGTGGCGGCTGCGCCGAGAAACTTCGTGAGTGCGGTCATGTGAATCTCCCAGGTTTTTAATTGCGGGGCCCCGGCCTCCGCGCGCCGGGGGACCAGACCCCGTGACCGCGCGTTGCCACGCAATCCATTGGCGAATAAGGCCGCAGCGACCCCATAGGGTCAATAGCTTTTTCCGGATCTCACGCATGGTTCACAGGCACTTGCCCGCAGAATGGGCGCATGACGTACCGTCAGTGGCGATGGCCCGGACTCTGGTCCGCGCGATCTGGCGAGGTCAGGCGGGCGACAGCATCCGCCGCATCGCGATCGCGTCGATGCGCCCGCCGCCGGGGCGGTCGTAGTAGCCCCGCCGCTGGCCGGATACCTCCCACCCCGCCGCCGCGTAAAGCGCCCGGGCAGCAATGTTTTCGGCCGAAACTTCAAGATGCGCGACCCGGGCGCCGCCCTGCTGCGCGGCGGTTTCGAACGCGGTCAGCGCCGCGCGCCCGTGGCCCCGGCGCCGCGCGGCGGGGTCGACGGCGAGGGTCAGAAGCTCGGCTTCGTCCAGCACCGCGCGGCCCAGGGCGAACCCGTGCGGGACGCAACGCAGAAAGACGCCCGGGGCCCCCATCAGCGCGGCGAAGTCCGCAGCGCTCCATGGCCGGGGCACCTCCATCGCGGCGGCATGCAGGCGTGCCAAAGCGACGGGATCGGCGTCGGGCAGCGTCATCGGGGAAGGGTCATGCGCGCAGGGGCCACAGGAGCGGTCTCAAGGAAGCGGCGATCATGGCAAGAGCTGCGGCGGCGCGTCGCGCGGCGGCGCGGCGTCGGCGGGCCGAAGGTAAAGCGGGGCGGGGCGGTCGAAGGGCGGCGTGGCCCGCGCGGCGAGTCGTGCGATGGCCACGGCCGCCGGGTACGCCGGCGTGCCGGCCTGTGCGTCGAGGCGGCGGGCAAGGGGGGCGGCCGCGTGGCCCAGGCAGGTCAGCCCGGGGCGAGACAGGCCTTCGGGCAAGGTATCCTCGGTCGCGATGATGGGGGCGCCGTCGGGCGGTGCGATCAGAAGCGTCCCGCGCCGCCCGTCGAGGCTGACGAGCACTGGTGCATCTGTTCCGTGGGCCAGGGCGTCGAACATGGTCACGCCGATGGCCGGAATCTTGAGCGACAGCGACAGCCCCCGCGCGGCCGCGACGGCGATGCGCACGCCGGTAAAGTTGCCGGGCCCGGTGCCGACCCCGATCCGCGCCAGATCGCTCCAGCCCGCGCCGCCCTCGGCCAGGATCTCTTCGAGCAGGGGAAACAGGCGTTCGGCCTGTCCCTTCGACATCTCCTCGGTGCGGGCGGCGATCACCGTGTCGCCCGACAGCAAAGCGGCCGCGCAATGCGCGGCCGATGTGTCGAACCCCAGGACGAGCCCGCCGTCCGGGCCCGCGGCAGGCGACGGCTCAGGCAACCGGCCGGACCTCGACCACCTCGGGGATGTAGTGGCGCAAGAGGTTCTCGATCCCCATCTTCAGCGTCAGGGTCGAAGAGGGGCAGCCCGCGCAGGCGCCCTGCATATGCAGGTAGACGACGCCGCGGTCGAAGCCGTGGAACGTGATGTCGCCGCCGTCCTGCGCAACGGCGGGGCGCACGCGGGTGTCCAGCAGTTCCTTGATCTGGCCTACGATTTCACCGTCGGGCCCGTCATGGACCGCATGATCGACGGTGCCGCTGGTGCCCGACATCACCGGCTGCCCGGACTGGTAGTGCTCCATGATCGCGCCGAGGACGGCGGGCTTGATATGGTCCCACTCGACATCGTCGGTCTTGGTCACGGTCACGAAATCGGTGCCGAAGAACACGCCGCTGACACCGCCCGCGGCAAAGATCCGCGCGGCCAGCGGCGATTTCTCGGCCGCTTCGACACTGGGGAAATCGGCCGTCCCGGCGTCGAGCACGGATTGCCCGGGCAGGAATTTCAACGTCGCCGGGTTCGGCGTGGATTCGGTCTGGATGAACATGTCTCTGCCTCCTGTCGCCCTCCCCATGTGCGCCCTGGGGGGCATGAAGTCAATAGTTTGGAACGGTTCTAAATCCGGGGGCCGGTGCGGCGGTCGCGCCGGGACGTGGTCGCGGGGGGCTGCCTCCGGCCCGCGCCCTCAGGTGACGGCCTCGAGCCCCTCTTTCGACAGCTCGCCCGGGACGATGGTGATCGGCACGGGCAGGGTGCCCGAGCTGCGCGACAGCTGGGTGACCAGCGGACCGGGCCCGTTCTTGTCGGTTCCGGCGCCCAGCACCAGAACGCCCACGTCGGGGTCCTCGCGGATCTGGGCCAGGATCTCGGGCACGGGTTCGCCTTCGCGGATCACCAGCTCGGGCTCGACGCCCTGCTTGTCGCGCATCCACTTGGCGAAGACCTCGAAATGGGCGCGGATGCGTTCGCGCGCCTCTTCGCGCATGATCTCGCCGACGCCGATCCAGTGGTTGAACTCGTCCGGCGGGATGACCGACAGGATCTCGACCCCGCCGCCGGTCTTGGCGGCCCGCATCGCCGCGAACCGCATCGCGTTCAGGCATTCGCGGGTGTCGTCGAGGATGACGAGGAACTTGCGCATGAAAGGGCTCCTTCCCTTTAACCGGCCGGAGTGTGGCGCAACCCGAAGGGGGTGTCCACCGACGCCGTGACGGCGCGTATGTCGCGACCCGGCTAGCGCGCCATCATCGACAGCCGGATCAGCGCGCGCTCCATCACCGCCATCTGCGGCGCCCGCGCGGCCGAGCGCAGCGTCAGGTCGCAGTCGACCAGCAGGCTCAGCGCCTGCTCCAGCTTGATCGCGCCCCAGCCCTGCGCCTGCCGCAGCATCCGGTCGCGCCGCGGGCCGAAGACCGGCGGCCGCAGCTTGGCGATGCCCGAGCCCGGGCCGCCGGGGTCGGAGGCGGCCGCGTAAAGCTGGCGGAAATGGCGGACCGCGCCGATGCACAGGGATGTGGGCGAGGTGCCCTGCGCCTCGATCCGGCTCATCAGGCGGCCGATATCGGCGGTGCGCGCCTCGGCCGCGGCATTGAGCAGGTCGTCGAGCGCCGCCTCGGTCGAGGCGGGGGCGCAGGCGGTGACGTCCTCCGACGACAGGGGCGAGGTGTCGCCGTGCTTGTATAGCCCCAGCTTCTCGATAGTCTGCGCCAGGTCGCCGGGCCCCACGGCGCGGGCCAGCGATTCGAGATCACCCATCGCGTCGCGGCCCACATCCCGCAGGCCGGCCTTGGACAGCATTGCCTCGATTTCGTCGCGGCCGGGCGGGTCGTCGTAGATGCCGATGGCCGCGGCCGAGCGGTGGCTTTCGAATAGCTTGCGCAGCTTCGAGCGTGCGGGCAGGACGCCGGCGGTCACGACCAGCTGGGCGTCGCCCTCGCGCCAGTCGGCAAGCGCGGACTTGATCGGATCGGTCAGCCCGTCGCCCGCCTCTTCGATCAGCACGACGCGCGGCCCGGGAAAGAATCCCTGTTCGCGCAGCGCGTCGACGGCAAGCGTGGGGTCGCGGCGCAGGTCGGCGGCGGTGATGCGGGTAAGCCGCATCTCGGCCTCGCCTTCGGGTCCGACGATCGTGCCGACCAGTTCGGCCCGCTTCATCGCCACGCGCATCGCGTCGCCACCATATAGCAGCGCGCCCGCGGCGCCGGAGGGCGGCCGCCGGATGAAGGCGGCGCCATCGCGCGACGACAGCTTCATGCGCGCCAGTCGGCCGCCGTCGCCAGCAGCCTTTGCGTCAGACGGTCGGCCAGGATCACCATCAGCCGTTCCCGCGCGGCGGTGCGCGCGGTCTGCACCGAAACGGGATTGCCCGCGCTGGTGCCGCGGGCGGCGTCGAAGACCGGGGCCGAATACCCGGTGAAGCTTTCCACCTCGCCCGAGGAGACGAGGGCGCCGTCGCTGGACCGGGTCAGGCGATAGGTGACGCGGCCCAACACCTGGTAGCGTGTGATTTCCTGGTCCGGGCTGACGCCCAGCCCGTCCTCGCCCACGTAGATGTCGGCGGCGAGACGGTATTGCGGGGCCTGCGGCAGGCCCAGCCGCTCTTCCAGCCGCTGGACGAGCACATAGCCCTCGGGGTCGTCGGGCGGATCGACGGCGATGGCCCCCCGCAGGCCCTCGGACGCGCCGCCGGGCCCATAGGCCGGGCGGAAGCCACAGGCGCCCAGAAGGGCCGCCGCCCCCGCCGCGGCCCCGCCGCGCAGCAGGCTGCGGCGATCAGACCACGACATTGACGATCCGTCCGGGCACGACGATCAGCTTTTTCGGGCTGCCGCCATTCAGCGCCTTCTGCACCGTGTCGGTGTCGAGCACGAGCTTCTCGATCTCGGCCCGGCCCATGTCTGCCGGCACGGTGATTTCCGAGCGCCGCTTGCCGTTGATCTGGATCGGCATGGTGACGCTGTCCTCGACCAGCAGGGCGGGATCGGCCTCTGGCCACTCCTCGCGCGCGACGAGCCCCTTGCCGCCCAGCATCTGCCAGATCTCCTCGGCCAGGTGCGGGGTCATCGGCGCCATCAGCTGCGCCAGCGTCTGCATCGCCTCGCGCTTGGCGCCACGCCCGGCCTCGGACTTCGACAGCTGGTTGGTGAAGGCGTAAAGCCGCGCGACCGCCGAGTTGAAGCCGAAGCTTTCGATCCCCATCGTCACGTCGTGGATGGTGCGGTGCAGAGCGCGCAGCAGATCCTGGTCCGCCTCGGGGTCGCCCTCGACCGCGGTCTCGTCGACCTCGGAAGCCAGGCGCCAGACCCGCGACAGGTGGCGATGCGCGGCCTCGGCCCCGCTGGCGGTCCATTCGACGTCCCGCTCGGGCGGGCTGTCGGACAGGACGAACCACCGCGCGGTGTCGGCGCCGTAATGGTCGATGATCGCCACCGGGTCGACGACGTTGCGCTTGGACTTCGACATCTTGATCGAGGGGCCGACCGTCACCTCTACCGCGGGGTCGGATTTCAGCACGGTGCGGCCGTCCCGCTCTTCGACGTCCGAGGGGAAATACCATGTGGTGCGGCCGGTCGCGTCCCGGGTCGAATAGGTCTCGTGCGTGACCATGCCTTGGGTGAACAGCGCGTCGAAGGGCTCGACCCCCTTTTCGGGAAGGTGGCCGGTGGCATTCATCGCCCGCGCGAAGAACCGCGAATAAAGCAGGTGCAAAATCGCGTGCTCGATGCCGCCGATATACTGGTCGACATTCATCCAGTAGGCGGCTTCCTCGGCGTCGGTGGGCGTTTCGGCCCGGGGCGAGGTGAAGCGGGCGTAGTACCACGACGAATCGACGAAGGTGTCCATCGTGTCGGTTTCGCGCTTGGCCGGCCCGCCGCAGGAAGGGCAGGCCACGTCGCGCCACGTCGGATGGCGGTCCAGCGGATTGCCCGGCTTGTCGAAATCGATGTCCTTGGGCAGTTCGACCGGCAGGTTTTCCTTTTTCTCGGGCACCACGCCGCAGGCGTCGCAATGCACCACCGGGATCGGGCAGCCCCAGTAGCGCTGGCGGCTGAGCCCCCAGTCGCGCAGGCGGAACTGGGTCCGGGCGGTGCCCCAGCCGTTCTCGTCGAACAGCGCCAGCGTCTGGTCCATCGCCTCCTGGCAGGTGATCTCGGTCCCCGCCTCGCCGAACCAGCGGATGTATTTCACGGTCTCGGTCTTCGCGGGCACGAAGGCCGGGCCGCCGCGTTCTGGCGGCACGTAGTCGGGCGAGCCGTGGTCGGCGACCTCGTCGGTCCACCATGCGGGCACGAAGACGGAATGGACGGGCAGGTCGTATTTCCGCGCGAAGTCGAGGTCGCGCTGGTCATGCGCCGGGCAGCCGATGATCGCGCCCGTGCCATAGTCCATCAGCACGAAGTTCGCGATGTAGAGCGGCAGCTCCCAGTCGGGATCGGCGGGGTGGGTCACCTTGACGCCGGTGTCGAAGCCCAGCTTCTCGGCGGTTTCCAGCGCCTCTTCCGAGGTGCCTATCCGGCGGCACTGCGCACAGAACGCGGCGACCTCAGGGCTTTGCGCCTCAAGTGCGCGGGCCAGCGGGTGGTCGGCGGCGATGGCGGCAAAGCTCGGGCCGCGCATGGTGTCGGCGCGGGTGGTATAGACGGGCAGGTCGTCAAAGCCCTCGGGCGCGCCCTTCAATCCGAAGGAAAACGCGAGGCCCTGGCTCTTGCCGATCCAGTTGCGCTGCATCGTCTTGACCTTGTCGGGCCAGTTGTCCAGCCGGTCCAGCGCGGCCAGAAGCTCATCCGAATACTGCGAGATGCGGAAGAACCACTGCGTCAGTTCACGCCGCTCGACCAGGGCGCCCGAGCGCCAGCCGCGCCCGTCCTCGACCTGTTCGTTGGCCAGCACGGTCATGTCGACGGGGTCCCAGTTCACCACCGCGTTCTTGCGGTAGGCCAGACCCTTTTCCATCATGTCGATGAACATCGCCTGCTGCTTGCCGTAATAGTCGGGGTCGCAGGTGGCGAATTCGCGGCTCCAGTCCAGCGACAGGCCCAGCTTGGAAAACTGCGCCTTCATGTTGGCGATGTTGCCGTAGGTCCAGTCGCCGGGATGCACCTTGCGCTCCTGCGCGGCGTTCTCGGCGGGCAGGCCGAAGGCGTCCCAGCCCATCGGGTGCAGCACCGCGTGGCCGGTGGCCAGCTTGTAGCGGGCCACGACGTCGCCCATCGTGTAGTTGCGCACATGCCCGATATGCAGGTCGCCCGACGGGTAGGGAAACATCTCGAGCACGTAGTATTTCGGTTTGCCCGGATCCCGGACTGCCTTGAACGTCTCGTCCTCGGACCAGGCGTCCTGCCATTTCGGTTCGATCTCGCCTGCCGCGTAGCGCGCCATAACCCTCGCCTTCTTCTGTCGGCCGGGGCCTTCGGCCACCCCGGCTCGGCCGGGCGCGGCCGCCTTGCGGCGGCGCGCGCGCCCCGGGCTTGATACGGGCGGGGGCCGGTCACGTCCAGAAGCTTTGCCCGGCGACCCCGCGGCGGGGCCCCCGCGCTGGCCAGCGGGGCGGCGGGCGACTAGGCTGGCGCGTGCGCAGCAACGGACGGACGGCGATGAAATTCCTCTTCCTGCACCAGAACTTTCCCGGCCAGTTCAAGCATCTGGCCCCGGCGCTGGTGCAGGCGGGGCACGAGGTCTTCGCCCTGACCTCACGCTTCGAGCAGTCGCAGACATGGCGCGGCGTCCGCATCATCGCCTATCGCTGGTCCGAGCCCGAGGCGCAGCGACACCACGCGTGGCTGGGCCTGATGAACCGCGCCGTCCACCGGGGCGAGGTCTGCCTGCGCGCGCTGCAGTCGCTCAAGGCGCGGGGACTTCAGCCCGACGCGATCATCGCGCATTCGGGCTGGGGCGAGGCGCTCTTCGTGCGCGACGTCTTTCCCGATACCCCCTTGGGCATCTTCTCCGAGCTCTATTACCGGGCCGAGGGCAGCGATATCGATTTCGACCCCGAGTTCCAGACCGGACAGGAGTTCGGGCGCAGCGCGCGGATCCGCATGCGGAACCTGGCGATGCGGATGCAGCTTGAGTCGGCGGACCGCGGAATCAGCCCCACCCGGTTCCAGGCCGATACGCATCCGCCCGACCTGCGCGACCGGATCGACGTGATCCACGACGGCATCGACACCGACGCCATCCGCCCGGCGGCCGACGCGGTCTACGACCATGACAGCCTGCGCCTGACCCGCGACGACGAGGTCGTGACCTTCGTCAATCGCAACCTTGAACCCTATCGCGGCTATCACTCCTTCATGCGCGCGCTGCCGGCTCTTCTGAAGGCGCGGCCGCGGGCGCGGGTGATGATCGTGGGCAGCGACGGCGTTTCCTACGGGGCGGCGCCCAAGGACGGCCGGTCGTGGAAGCAGGTCTTCCTCGACGAGGTGCGCCCGCAGATCCCGCAGGAGGACTGGGCGCGGGTCCATTTCGTGGGCCAGCTGCCCTATGGCGCATTCCTGTCGCTGCTGCAGGTCTCGACCGTGCATGTCTACCTGACCTATCCCTTCGTGCTCAGCTGGAGCCTGATGGAGGCGATGGCGGCGGAATGCGCGATCGTCGCCAGCGACACCGCCCCGGTGCGCGAGGTGATCGAGGACGGGCAGACGGGGGTTCTGGTGGATTTCTTCGATCCGGCCGCGATCGCCGACCAGATTGCGCGGCTGGCCGCCGACCCGGAGCGGCGCGCCGCGCTGGGCCGGGCCGCGCGGCAGAGGATCGTGGAGCGCTACGACCTGAGCCGGGTCTGCCTGCCGCAGCATTTCGCCTGGGTCGAGCGGCTTGCGGCCTCGGGCCCTGCGCGAAACGGCACTGCGTAGCCTGGCCTGCCATCGCCGGGCGCGCGACGATCCCCGAGGCCCATGAGGATTCGGCGCTGCGCGGGCCCGGAGGGCAGGGGCGGTGGGGATATGTTGCGGCGCCGGTCGCGGCGCCGCGGATCACAGCTTGCTGTCGCGAATGCGCAGTTGGCGGGCGCGGGTCAGGATCGCGTCTTCGATCGCGCGCACCGTGTCGGCGGTCGCGGGGCCCGAGCGCGAGGCCAGCGCCACGTTCAGCGACCGCGCGTCCAGCGCGGGGTCCTGCACGTAGACGGTAGCCCGGTAGGGGGTGCCGCCCCCCGGAGGCGTGCCGTAGCCGTAGACCAGAACGCCCGAGAACGGGTCGGCGGCCTCGACCGGCATGAAGTCCAGGACTTCCTGCGCCGCCGTCCAGATGTACTTGTTCACCTCGACGGTGGTGTTCGGGTCGTCGCCCGAATTGAACAGGTCCCACACCGTGTCGCGGTTGGCGCGGCGGGCAAGCGGCGTCGCTTCGCGCTGGCGCAGCACGGCCTCGCTTGGGCCGGTTTGCGGCCCGGCGGTTTCGGCCGCGCCGCCGCCAAAGGGTCCCACGCCGCAACCGGCAAGAAGGACGAGCGGGGCGCAGGCCCTGGCGAGACTCAACATGTTCATACTTCCCCGGTCTCCGGCCCGTTAGAAATGCGAGGATTTGGTAACGCACTCGCGACCCTGCCACAAGGCGCAGGCGAATCCCCTGTGCGGCCCACCCGGTGATTCCAAGCCCCCGCGGGCCACGTGGCCCGCGCGGCGCAGGCCCGGCGGTCTTTCCGCGTCGGCTCCTTCGCAGCGCGGTCGGCATGGCCGCGAACGCCCCGCCAAGGAGCCCATAGAGATGATGGCGCGCCCGCGCGCGAGGCGCCGGGCGCGGGCGCGGGCCTACGCGGGGGGCGCACCTGGTGGGCCGGGGCGGACAGCGAGGGGCGGCCGCGAAAGTCCTGTCTTTCCCTTGTATGAAACGGGTGCAGGGCGGCGTCCGGGCCGGTGTCGGGCAGGCGGGTTTCCCCGGTGTGGCACGCTTGCACCAATTTTGGGGGACTAGCCCGGCCGGGGGCTCGGCAGTCTTGCACGAAGAGGGGGAAAGGCGCATTTCTCGCCCCGTGCCTGAGGGGAGTTTTCCCTCGGGGCCAAGTTCTGAAAATGAGGGAAAACATGAAAAAGGTTCTCTTCGCGACCACCGCGCTGCTGGCGACCTCCGGCTTTGCGATGGCCCAGGAAATGCAAGTTTCGGGTGCTGCCGAAGCCGGTATCTTCGGCGGTTCGGACATCGAAGACCAGTTCCACACCGACGTGGACGTCACCTTCACCGGCACCGGCGAAACCGACACCGGCCTGACCTTCGGCTTCGACATCGACCTCGACGAGGAAATCGGTGACAACAACGCCGTCACCGGCGGTGCTGAATCCGGCGCGACCCGCGACGACTCGGACGACGGCGGCGCGTCGATCTTCGTGTCGGGCGCCTTCGGCACCATCACCTTCGGTGACACCGACGGCGGCTTCGACTGGGCCCTGCAAGAAGCCATCATCGGCTCGTCGATCCGTGACGACCACGAGCATGCCGGCTACAACGGCAACGCTGGCCTGGACGGCATCTACGACGGTCAGATCGTTCGTTACGAATATGCCTTCGCCGACTTCGCAGTCGCCGCGTCGGTCGAAATGGACGACGATCCGGACACCGATGGCGACGGCAACCCCGTCTTCGGCCTGGGTGGTAAGTACACCGGCGATTTCGCTGGCGTCGCTTTCTCGGCCGGCCTCGGCTACCAGACCTCGGACGTTGACTTCGACGACGAAGACGTCGACGACGAAGGCTTCGACATCTACGGTCTGTCGCTGGGCGCCGAGTTCGGCGGCGGCTTCTCGGCCATCGCGAACTACTCGGATCTCGACGGCTACAACGGCAACGACAGCCACACCGGCATCGCGCTGGGCTACACCACCGGTGCTCTGACCGTCGCTGCCAACTACGGCGTGTTCGATCGTGAACTCGACGGCGAAGACGACGTCAGCGGCTACGGCCTGATCGCCAACTACGACCTGGGCGGCGGTGCCGAAGTGCAAGCCGGCTACGGCAACAACGACTTCGGCGACGACGACGTCGACTTCGACACCTACTCGCTGGGTGTGGCGATGTCCTTCTGATCCCACTGGGATTGAAGACGAGAGGGCGGGCCTTTGGCCCGCCCTTTTCTTTTGCGCAGTCCTGTGGCTTTACGAGGGTCGCGAAAGGGAGGTGCCGCCATGAGCCTTGATGACATTACCCGCCGTCTGCGCGCGGCTGAGATCCGTGCGGGCCGCGCCCCGGGGTCGGTCACGCTGATCGCCGTGTCCAAGGTGCAGCCCGACGACCGCGTGCGCGCCGTGCTGGACCAGGGCCACAGGGTGTTCGGCGAAAACAGGGTGCAGGAGGCCGCCGGCAAATGGCCGGGATTCCGCGACAGTCACGGGCCCGTCGACCTGCATCTTCTGGGCCCCTTGCAAAGCAACAAGGCGCGGCAGGCGATGGAGCTGTTCCAGGCGATCCATTCGCTGGACCGGCCCAAGCTGGCGCAGGCGCTGGCCCGGCTGGCGCAGGAGCTGGGGCAGTGCCCCGACCTCTTCGTGCAGGTCAACACCGGGGAAGAGCCGCAGAAGGCCGGTGTCGCCCCCTCCGGGGCCGATGAGTTCGTGAGCCAGTGCCGCGCACTGGACCTGCCGGTAAAGGGCCTGATGTGCATCCCTCCGGCCGACGAACAGCCCAGCCTGCATTTCGCGCTGCTGGCCAAGATCGCCGCGCGCAACGGCCTGCCGGCGCTGTCGATGGGGATGAGCGGGGACTTCGAAGAGGCGGTGATGCAGGGTGCGACCCATGTCCGCGTGGGCTCGGCCATCTTCGGGGCGCGCCAGACCGGCTGACCGCCCTCCGGAAGCGGTTTTGCGGCCGCCTTCTCAGCCGCCACGCGGCGGCAGGCCCGCGGGCACCGCAAGGGGCGTGCCCGGCGGCGCGTTGCGGGCCAGCCAAAGCAGATCGCCGGGGGCCATGGCGATGCACCCCTCGGTGGGCCGCGCGGGTCCGCGCCAGCGGTGCAGGAAGATCGCCGACCCGCGCCCCCGGCCCGCCGGGTGCCGGTTCCAGTCGGTGACCAGGATCAGATCGTAAAGCGCATCTCCCCGCCGCAGCCTTTCGTGCGAATAGGCGTGCGGCGCCTGCACCGGGCCGTTGTAGTTGGGGTCGGCCGGGTCGTCTGACCAGAGGTCGCGCGGCCCGATCGGGCGGGCCCAGGGGGCCGGGGCGGGCATTCGGTCGGGCCGGTAAAGACAGGCCTCGATCCGCCATGTCCCGGCAGGCGTGCCGCCGTCGCCTTCGCGCTTGGTCGTCACGACGCCGCCACGTCCGATCGTGCAGGGCAGGCGGTGCCCAAAGGCAAACAGCCCACGCGGGGTCAGGCGCAGGTCCGTCACAACAGGTGTCCCGATTTCGCCGCCTTGGTCGCGAGGTAGGATTCGTTCAGCGGATTGCGCCCGATCTTGAGCGGCACCCGCTCGGTCACCGCGACGCCGCTCTTTTCCAGCATGGCGACCTTGGCGGGATTGTTCGTCAGCAGCCTGACCTGCGCGAATCCCATTTTCCGCAGGATCGCGGCGCCGATGCGGAAATCGCGCTCGTCATCCTCGAACCCCAGCCGGTGATTGGCCTCAACCGTGTCGAACCCCTGGTCCTGAAGGCTGTAGGCACGCATCTTGTTGGCCAGCCCGATGCCGCGCCCCTCCTGGTTGAGGTACAGCAGCACGCCGGAGCCCGTCGCCGCCATCTGCGCCAGCGCGCCGCGCAGCTGCGGCCCGCAATCGCATTTGAGCGATCCCAGAACGTCACCCGTGAAACATGCCGAGTGCAGCCGCGTCAGGGTGGGAAGCGACCGGTCCGGCTGGCCTATTTCCACCGCGTAGTGTTCCTCGCCCCCGTCGTCGGGGCGAAAGATGTGCAGCCGCCCGGCCTCGGCCGCGGCCATGGGCAGGCGGGCCGAGATGACGGGGTCCAGGGCCGGCGCCTGCGACAGGAACGGCACCTGGTCGCCGATCACGATTCGCGTCAGCGCGCTGTCGCGTGCCAGCGCCTCGCCCGCCGCGACCGGGCGCAGCACCGCGGCCGGCAAAAGCCGCGCCGACTTGACCAGCTGGATCGCGGCACGGTGCAGCCCGGCCTCGCCCCCGCGCAACGCCCGGAACGGACCCTTGAGCGGGGTTGCGAGGTCTCCGGCGGGATCGATGATCGCCCTCAGCCCGCGCGGCGTGATATCCTCGGGCACGGGCAGGCGGGCGATGTCGTCGTCGTAGACCCGCACTTTCAGCGTCTCGGCCCGCCGGTGGGTGATTGCCAGTTCCGCGGCCCCGCCCTGGGCCAGCGCGGTCAGGCGCGCGGGTTTCAGCGTCTCGGCCCCGGCGACCAGCGCCTCGACCCCGCCCCGCGACAGGATCACCGGCAACCCCATCCGCAGGTCGGATCGGGCGCGGGCAATGCGTTCGGCGTCGGTGGGGGCATAGGTCATGGGGCGGGACTCTTTCGGCGTTTGCCCCGATCTAGGCGCATCTTCGCGGAATTGAAACAAACCCCGTGATTTCGACACGTCCGCGTGAGTCGCGGCGGCGTCGCCTTGAGGGAACCGCCATGCATCACGACTTGTTGTGGCGAAGAAGCGGAGGTGCCGAGGAATGAGTGGTCTGAAGAAGATTTTGCTGGTCGACGACGAGGACGATCTGCGCGAGGCATTAAGCGAACAGCTTGTGATGACCGAGGATTTCGACGTCTTCGAGGCGGGCTCCGGCGCGGACGCGATGGAGAAGGTCAAGGCCGGTCACTTCGACCTCGTGATCCTCGACGTCGGTCTGCCGGACACGGACGGTCGCGAATTGTGCCGTCGGATGCGCAAGCAGGGGGTCAAGTGCCCCGTGCTGATGCTGACCGGCCATGACAGCGATGCGGATACGATCCTGGGTCTCGACGCCGGGGCCAATGACTATGTCACGAAGCCCTTCAAGTTTCCGGTCCTGCTGGCCCGCATCCGCGCGCAGTTGCGGCAGCACGAGCAGTCCGAGGATGCGGTGTTCCAGCTTGGGCCCTACAGCTTCCGTCCCGCGCAGAAGCTTCTGGTCGATGAGAAAGAGCGCAAGATCCGCCTGACCGAGAAAGAGACCAATATCCTCAAGTACCTCTACCGCGCGACCGATGGCGTCGTGGCGCGGGATGTCCTGCTGCACGAGGTCTGGGGCTACAATGCGGGCGTGACCACGCACACGCTGGAGACGCACATCTACCGTCTGCGCCAGAAGATTGAGCCCGATCCGTCGAACGCCCGCCTGCTGGTGACCGAGTCGGGAGGTTACCGTCTGGTGGCCTGATCCCGCAGGCCCCGCGGACACGATCGCGATTTTTCTTCCGCTCCGTGGAACCGCAGCGTGACAGGGTGGTTGGGCTGACGACGAACGTGGCGGTGGCAGCTTTGTCCCGCCCTCGCGAAGAGACCCGCGCGCGCCCGGGTGAGGTGCGCATTTTCCCTGACAGACTTCGCCCGGACCTTTGCGTCCGGGCTTTTTTCTGCGCCTCTCGTGGGCGCGATCCCCGGGCGCCGGATGGCGCGTCGGCCGCGGTTCCGCAGGTGGGGACCCGCGGGCCAAGGTTGCCTTCCGCAGCGGGCTGGCCCAAGACGGGGTGAGCCCCTTCAAAGACAGCAGGTCCCATGCCCTTCACAATCGCCACGTGGAACATCAACTCGATCCGCCTGCGGGCAGGGCTGGTCAGCCATCTGCTGACCACGGAACTGCCCGACATCCTGTGCCTGCAGGAGTGCAAGTCGCCGGTCGACAAGATGCCGTTCGAGACATTCAGCGAGCTGGGCTATACCCACGCCGTCGCGCGCGGGCAAAAGGGCTATAACGGCGTCGCCATCCTGTCGAAACTCCCGCTCGAGGATGCGGGCCACCACGACTGGGTCGGCATGGGCGACGCGCGTCATGTCGCGGCGCGGCTGGAAAACGGCATCGTCATCCACAATTTCTACGTCCCCGCTGGCGGCGACACGCCCGACCGCGAGGTGAATGCGAAATTCGGCCACAAGCTGGATTTCCTGACCGAGATGCGCGACCGCTTCCATGCCGAACGGCCCGAGCGGCAGATCCTCGTGGGTGATCTGAACATCGCCCCGCGCGAGGACGATGTCTGGAGCCACAAGCAACTGCTCAAGGTCGTCAGCCACACCCCGGTCGAGGTCGAGCATCTGGCCCAGGCGCAGGACGCCGGCAGCTGGGTCGACATCACCCGGATGCACCACCCCGAGGGGCAGCTTTATTCGTGGTGGTCCTACCGCAACCCGAACTGGCAGACCAACGACAAGGGGCGCAGGCTGGACCACATCTGGGCCACGCCCGATATCGCCCCGGCGGCCGACGAAAGCCGCATCCTGCGCGACGCGCGCACCTGGGAAAAGCCGTCGGACCACGTCCCCGTCTTCGCCCGCTTCGATCTTTGAGGCAGGCATGGGCAGCCTGACCCGCCGCGCGCTGCTCTTTGCGTCCGGTGCGGCGGTCGGGGTCCTGGGCGTGCGCGTCGTGGCGCCCGCCCTTCCGACGCGGACAGGCACACGGTCGTTGCAGCGCCCCGAGGTCGAGGGGATTCTGAACGATGCCAGCGGTCTCAGCCCCACGCCGGTGCGCTCTGCCCGGGTGATCGACGCCGAGGCGGACGAGAGGCTGGCCAACCTGTTGCGCAACACGATGGACGAGGCCGCCGAAACCGGCGCGCCCGTCTGCATCGGCGCCGCGCGGCAGTCGATGGGCGGCCACGCGCTGCCCCGGGCGGGCCACGCGGTCAGGTTCGACAACGGGTTTGTCGAACCGCACACATCGCGCGGCACCTACCGGGTTCATGCCGGGGCGCGCTGGCACCAGGTGATCGGTGCGCTCGACCCCTTGGGGTTTTCCCCGGCGGTGATGCAGGCGGGGCGCGATTTCGGCGTCGCGGCGGCCTTCTGTGTCAATGCCCATGGCGGGGACGTGCCGGCGACGCCCGTGGGTGCAACGGTCCGGTCGCTACGGATGATTACCGCCTCGGGCGACTGGGTCACCTGCAGCCGCGACGACGCACCCGAGCTTTTCGCGATGACGATGGGGGGGTACGGGCTGACCGGCCTGATCACCGATCTCGAGCTCGAGATGGTGCCGAACCGCCGGCTGACGCCGGTGCGCCGCACGCTGCCCGTCGCCGAGGCGGGAGAGGTCTTCGCCCGGATCGCCGCCGATCCGCAGGTCGTGCAGGCCGTGGGATGGCTGTCGGTTTCGCCCTCAGCGGCGTTCCGGCAGGTGCAGGTCACGGCCTTTGAGGCAACCGACAACCAGTCCGAACTGCCGCCCGTCTCCGCGCCCGGCCGGGTCGGGGCGCTTGCCCGGCGCACGCTGACCGCGCAGACCGGGCGCGCGGCGGCAAAGCGGCTGCGCTGGTGGGCACAGACCGAGGCCGCGCCGCTGGTCCGGCCCTCGGACGTCACCCGCAACACGCTGCTGAACTGCCCGGCGGGGCCCGTTCGGTGGGGCAGGGGGCGCACCGGCATCCAGCAGGAATATTTCCTCCCTCCGCCGCGTCTGGCCGAGTTCCTGGCATCCTGCGCCGAGATCGTGCCCGCCTCGTACCAGGAGCTGTTGAAGGCGACGCTGCGCCATGTCGGCGCCGACCGCGAAAGCTGGCTGTCCTACGCGCCCGACGGGCCACGCCTTGGCGTCGCCCTGACCTTCAGCCAGGAGATGACAACGCGGGCCGAGGCCGACATGACGCGGCTGACCCGCGATCTGATCGACCGCGCGCTTGATCTGGGGGGCAGCTATTATCTGCCGTACAGGCCCCATGCCACGTCCGCGCAGTTCCGCCGTGCCTACCCGCGCGCGGCCGAATTCGCCGCCGCGAAACGCAGGCTCGACCCCGATCTGCGCTTTCGCAACGGGTTCTGGGACACCTACCTCGCCACGCTTTGACGGGGGCGTGGGGCGCGCAGGGCGGCCGCCGGGCCAGGGTGACCTTGCACAATGGGCCCCCGTGCTCCATCTAACGCCGCGACGACGCACATCACACGGGTTTTTCAAGGGAGCGCAGGCATGCTGGAATTCGGCCAGGCGCCCAACGCGGGCGCGACAGGCGACATCAAGGACACGACCGAGGCCACGTTCATGGCCGATGTGGTCGAGGCGTCCCAGACCGTTCCGGTCATCGTGGACTTCTGGGCGACATGGTGCGGCCCCTGCAAGACGCTGGGCCCGATGCTGGAGGACGCAGTGCGCGCGGCCAAGGGCGCGGTGAAGATGGTGAAGGTCGATGTCGACCAGAACCAGGCCATCGCCCAGCAGCTGCGCGTCCAGTCGATCCCCACCGTCTATGCCTTCTGGAAGGGCCAGCCGGTTGACGGGTTCCAGGGCGCGGTGCCGCAGAGCGAGATCAAGGCCTTCGTCGACCGTCTGGTGCAGACCGGGGGCGGTGATGAGTCGGGCGGCCTGGACGAGGCCGTGACCGCGGCCGAGGAGATGCTGGCGCAGGGCGCGGCGCAGGACGCCGCCCAGACCTTCGCCGCCATCGTGGGCGAGGACAAGTCCAACGCCAAGGCCTATGGCGGGCTGGTGCGTGCCTATATCGCGATGGGCGATCTGGACCAGGCCGAGGCGATCCTGAACGGCGCCGACGCCGCCCTGTCCCACGCGCCCGAGCTTGAGGCCGCGCATGCCCAGCTTGAGCTTGCGAAGCAGGCCGCCAATGCCGGCCCGGTCTCGGAACTGACCCAGACGGTCGAGGCCGAGCCCGACAACCACCAGGCGCGGTTCGACCTGGCACAGGCTCTCTACGCACGGGGCGAACCCGACGCGGCGGTCGATCAGCTTCTCGAGCTTTTCCGCCGGGATCGCGAATGGAACGAGGGCGCGGCAAAGACCCAGCTTTTCACCATTTTCGACGCGCTGCCGCCGCAGGATCCGCTGGCGCGCACCGGGCGGCGGCGGTTGTCGTCGATGATATTTGCCTGAGCCCCGGCGCGGCCTAGGTCAGCGGACATGATCCGGGACGCTGACCTACCGACCACACTGCCTGTCTTTCCCCTGCCGGGGGCGCTGCTTCTGCCGCGCTCCCGCCTGCCGCTGCACATCTTCGAGCCGCGCTACCTGGCGATGCTCGACGATGCGCTGAAGACCCCGCACCGGCTGATCGGCATGATCCAGCCGCGCGAGGTGCCCGGCGGGCAGGGGGGGGATCGGCTTCACGCCATCGGCTGCGCGGGACGCGTGACCGCGTTCTCGGAAACCGAGGACGGCCGCTACATGATCACGCTCTCCGGTGCTTCGCGGTTCCGGGTCCGGGGCGAGGTGTCGGGCTTCACCCCGTATCGCCGCTGCGACGTGACCTGGGACGGGTTTTCGCGCGATCTGAATCCCGCTGTCGAGCATGACCCGGGGTTTGACCGCGACAGGTTCCTCGACCTGCTGGAGCGCTACTTCGATAGCGAAGAGCTCAAGACCGACTGGTCCTCGATGCGTGAGGCCGAGGACGAGCTCATGATCAATTCGCTGGCGATGCTCTGTCCCTTCGCGGCCGAGGACAAGCAGGCGCTGCTGGAAGCGCCGACCCTGGAAACGCGCCGCGAAACCCTGGTGACCTTGATCGAATTCGCGCTGCGCGGCGGCGGCGGAGACGAGGAGATAATGCAATGACCGACCGTCCCCGCGGCGCACCCGCGGCCCCTCATCCCGATGCGGCCCTTCCGACCGAAAAGGCTGCCGTGGACAGCGCCGGCCACCAGGCCGGGCAGGAGCCGCCGTTTCACGTAGAACCGGGCGAGGCACCGCGCCCCTTCGACCGCCGCATGATCGAGGCGCTGGTCTGCCCGCAGACCCAGGCCACGCTGACCTACGATGCCGACCGGCAGGAACTGATTTCCAAGGCCGCGCACCTGGCCTACCCGATCCGCAACGGCATCCCGATCATGCTGGTCGACGAGGCGCGCAAGATCGACTGATCCGTCAGACGGTCCGGCATGTCCCCGCACCAACCCCATGCACACCGCCATGGTGGCCACAGGCCGCCGGGCGGGGCGGTGTGATCAGGACGAGCTGCCGTCTGACGGACCGAGCGCGTTCTTGCGGCGGGAACGATGGCGCGGCAGGGCCAGCCACGCGCCGACGGTCAGCGCCACCAGTCCCAGCGGCGGACCGATGTCGGGCAGGCCGCGCGGCACGCCGACCAGAAGCAGGCCGGTGATAAACAGGCTGCGGGCCCAGGCGCGGCGCGCCGTTGGCGCGATCAGCACCGCGCCGAGGCCAAGGTAGAGCAGGCCGATCAAACACAGGCTCGCCCCCCAGACCGGCAGGCCGGTCTGCGCCAGGCGGGGGCCCAGCGGCAGGATTGCCCAGCCGCCGCTCAGCCCGAAGACGAAGGCGGCAAACAGCCTGTCCAGAAAGCTCATGGTACGAATCCCCGAAGCGGTGGTCTGAACACAAAGTGAAGGCAACCGCCGCTCAGGTCTACGCCGGGATAGCGCGAATTGCGCCTATATCGGGCGTCCCTGCAACAGCAGCGGAGAGTCGCCGGTCAGGCCTGCCGCCTCGCGGATGAAGCCGCGTCTCAGGCCCGGCAGCGCGTTGACCGCGGCCAGTCCCAGGTCGCGGGTCGCGCGAAGAAGCGGGTTATCGTTGGAGAACAGCCGGTTGATGCCATCCGTGGCCAGCGCAAGCGTGGCCACGTCGAACCGCCGCCAGGCCTGATACCGTTCCAGCACGTCACTGCGGCCGAAATCTTCGCCGCGCCGCCGCGCTTCGACCAGCACCTGCGCCAGCGTGGCCATGTCCTTGATCCCCGCGTTCAGGCCTTGCCCGGCAATCGGGTGCACGACATGCGCCGCGTCACCCAGCAGCGCGACGCGATCGGCAACGAAGCGGCGCGCGACCGACAGGCCCAGCGGATAGCTGAAGCGCCCACCCAGAAGCGTGATCT
This sequence comes from Mesobaculum littorinae, assembly GCF_004011175.1. Taxonomy (GTDB): domain Bacteria; phylum Pseudomonadota; class Alphaproteobacteria; order Rhodobacterales; family Rhodobacteraceae; genus Tranquillimonas; species Tranquillimonas littorinae. The sequence continues at coordinate 57,887 of NZ_RQXX01000009.1, forward strand.
CGCCAAGGAAATCGCCGAAGCGCGGCCGCAGCGCCGCCAGGTAGCCTGCATCGTCGCTGCGGGCCAGCGAGGTGGCGCGATGGCGGTCCTCGCTCCACACCAGCGAGGCGCGGTTGCCGCGCAGGGGCAGGATGGCCAGCGGGCCCTCGGGCATAAAGAATTGGTGCGCGGTGCCCTCGTGCGGCAGCTCGTGCGCGACCGTGGCCACCAGCGCCGTCTGCCAATAGCGCCAGCCGATCCGGTCGATCCCGGCACGCCTGGCGGTGGCGCTGCGCCCACCGTCGCAGCCCACGAGCAGCGTGGCGGTGATCCGGCGCCCGTCGCTCAGGCTCACCTCGACCCCGGTGGGGCCGGGGGTCTGGGCGGTGACGGCGACGCCGTCGATCCGGGTGATGTCCTGCGTGGTCAGCGCCTCGGTCAGCGCGGGGCGCAGGTGCCGGTCCTCGACCATCTGGCCCATCGGGCCCTCTTCGATCTCGGCATGGTCGAAATGCAGCGACAGGGGCGAGGCGCCTTCGCCCGCGCGGCCGTCGCTGACGGCGATCCGCAGGATCGGCTGGGCCTCGGCGGCCACTGCGCCCCACAGGTCAAGCGCCTTCAGCGCCCGGACCGAGCCCAGCGACAGCGCGTAGCTGCGCCCGTCGGCCAGTGGCCCCGGCGGCGCGGGATCGACGAGGGTGACGCGAAAACCTTCGCGCGCCAGGGCAAGGGCGAGCGTCGAGCCGTTGAGGCCCGCGCCGGCGATCAGGATATCGGTATCGGTGCGCATGGGCGAAATATGATCGCCGGGGCGGCATTGTCCATGCGCCCTGGCGCCGCTAGCGTCGGGCTGCGACGAAATAGGGCAGGACCGGGCGATATGGACACGGGCGAACGACGCGACGACTGGCGGGGCATGAGCGCGGCAGAGCTGGGCCGGGGGATCGCGGCGGGCAAGATTTCGCCCGTCGCGCTGACCGAGACGTTCCTCGACGCCATCCTGCGCCACCCCCATGCCGAGCGCATCTATGCCCGCCTGACGCCCGACCGCGCGCGGGCCGAGGCTGCCGGGGCCGAGGCGCGCGCCCGGGCGGGGCTGCGCCGCTCGCCGCTCGACGGTGTGCCGGTGTCGTGGAAGGACCTCTTCGACACCGCCGGGGTTGCGACGGAATCGGGGTCGGCGCTGCTGCGCGACCGCGTGCCCGCCCGCGACGCGCGGGTGCTGGCCAACGCGACGGCGGCGGGGCTCGTCTGCCTGGGCAAGACGCACCAGACCGAACTGGCGTTCTCGGGCCTGGGTCTCAACCCCGTCACCGCCTCGCCGCCCAACGTCTTTGATACCGAATGCGTGTCGGGCGGGTCGTCCTCGGGGGCGGCGACCTCGGTGGCCTTCGGGCTGGCGGCGGCGGCGGTGGGGTCGGATACCGGCGGATCGGTGCGGGTGCCCGCGGCGTGGAACGGGCTGGTGGGGCTCAAGACCTCGGCCGGGCGCCTGTCCTGCGAAGGCGTCGTGCCGCTGGCCCCACGCTTCGACACCGTGGGCCCGCTGACCCGCACGGTCGAGGATGCGGGCCTGATGCTGGCGGTGCTGGAGGGGGCGCAGCCCTCCGACCTGCGCAGCGCCAAACTGGCCGGGCGGCGCCTTGCCGTGCTCGACACCCTGGCGATGGACGACATCGAAGACGCGCCGCGCGCCGCGTTCGAGGCCGCCGTGGACCGGCTGCACGAGGCAGGCGCGCAGGTGACACGGCTGTCGCTGCCCGCGGTTGCGGCGGCCAACGCCCTGTCGCCCAAGCTCTTTGCGCCCGAAGGCTATGGTGTCTGGGGCGCCCTGATCGAGGCCGACCCCGAGGTTATGTTCCCCCCCGTGCGCGAGCGCTTCCGCGGCGGCGCAACGGTCACGGCGGCGGAGTATGTCGCTGCATGGCGCCAGCTCGACGCCCTGAAGGCCGACTATGCGGCGGCCACGGCGGGCGTCGACGCGGTGCTGATTCCCACCGCACCGATTCTGCCGCCCAAGGCGGCGGCGCTGGAGGTCGATGAGGAATTTGCCCGCGCCAACATGATGACCTTGCGCAACACCCGCATCGGCAACCTCATGGGCCTTGCCGTGATCACCCTGCCCACCGGGCGCGACGCCTGCGGTATCAGCCTGATGGGACCGCCGCGGTCCGAGCCGCGGCTTCTGCGGCTGGCGGCGGCGGTCGAACGGGCCTTGGCCTAAAAGCCACAGGGCGGCCGTCAAACCCCCGTCAACCCGACCATAATTCTGGACCCGCGGGGGGCGGGGCGCCTATCCTCGGGCCCAAACGGGGCGCAATGACCCCGAAATACCGAGGCATTGATGCAGTTTCCCGCTAGGTTTTCGAACCTGCCCGAATACGCCTTTCCGAGGCTCAGGTCGCTGCTCGACCCGCATCCGGCGGGCGGGCCGGTGCTGCACATGTCCATCGGCGAGCCGAAACACCCCTTTCCCGATTGGGTGGGGCAGGTGCTGGCCGAAACGGTCGCCGACTTCGCGCGCTACCCCGCGAACGACGGCACGCCCGAACTGCTGGACGCGATCTCGGGCTGGCTGCGCCGCCGCTACGGGGTCGAGGTCGGCCACGACCGGCTGATGCCGCTCAACGGCACGCGCGAGGGGCTTTACAACGTCGCGATGGCGCTCGTGCCCGAAGACAAGGCCGGTGCGCGGCCCGTGGTGCTGATCCCGAACCCGTTCTACCAGGTCTATGCCGTCGCCGCGGCCTCGGTGGGGGGCGAGCCCGTGTTCGTCGCCGCGACCGAAGAAACCGGGTTCCTGCCCGACTACGCCGCCCTCCCGCCCGAGACGCTGGACCGCGTCGCCGCGGCCTATGTCTGTTCGCCCGCCAACCCGCAGGGCGGCGTGGCCTCGCGCGACTACTGGCGCGGCCTGCTGGACCTGGCCGAGCGGCACGATTTCCGCATCCTCGCCGATGAATGCTATTCCGAGATCTGGCGTGACGCGCCGCCTCCGGGCATCCTCGAGGTGGCCGCCGCGCACGGCGCCGACCCCGAGCGGGTGGTGGCGTTCCATTCGCTGTCCAAGCGGTCGAACGTGCCGGGCCTGCGGTCGGGCTTCGTCGCCGCAGGGCCGCAGGCGATGACGCGCATCCGGCAGTTGCGCGCCTACGCGGGCGCCCCGCTGCCCGGGCCCCTGCAGGCGGTGGCGGCGCGGCTCTGGGCCGACGAGGCGCATGTCGACGAGAATCGCGCGCTCTATCAGCGCAAGTATCGCCTGGCCGACGACATCTTTGCCGACGTTCCGGGCGCGCAGGCCCCGCAGGCGGGGTTCTTCCTGTGGCTGCCCGTCCCCGACGGCGAGACGGCGGCGCTGGAGCTTTGGACGAAGACCGGGGTGCGGGTTCTGCCCGGCGCCTATCTGGCGCGCGGAGAGGGGCCCGCGAATCCCGGTGCAGGCTACGTGCGGGTCGCGATGGTGGCCCCGGAAGACGAAATGGCGCGCGGTCTGACCGCGATCCGCGCGACACTTTATGGCACGAGGTAGGACGAAGATGGCATATCAGGCACGGCACCGGGATCCACTTTTCGACCGCGAAACCCAGGCGGTCATCGAACGCCGCGGCAAGGAGATGCTTGGCATCGGTCTGATCGTCGCGGCCCTGGCCGTCGCGCTGATGCTGGGCTCCTACGTCCCCGAGGATCCAAGCTGGCTGTCGGCCACCGACGATCCCGCGCGCAACCTGCTGGGCCGCTTCGGTGCCTCCATCGCCTCGCCCCTCTTCGTCATCGTCGGCTGGGGGGCCTGGAGCCTTGTCGCGATCCTCGCCGCTTGGGGGCTGCGCTTCGTGCTGCATGTCGGCGAGGACCGCGCCATCGGCCGGGTGATCTTCGCGCCGCTCGCGGTGGCTCTGGTGGCCGTCTATGCCTCGACCCACGTGCCGGGGTCCGAGTGGACGCATTCCTTCGGTCTGGGCGGGCTCTTCGGCGATACCGTGCTGGGCGCGTTCCTGGGCTTCCTGCCGGTCAACGCGGCCTTCGGGCTGAAGCTTCTGGCGGTGCTCAGCGCGCTGGGCACGCTTGCCCTGGGGCTCTTCGTCATGGGCTGCGACATGCGCGAGGTTCGGCTGGGGCTCGCCTTCCTCGTCGGCAGCGTTGTGATGAGCTACGCCACCCTCGTTTCGGCTTTCGGACGCGGCGCGTCGGGCATGGCCCGCGGCGGCGCGGCGGGGCTCAAGGCCGCCAAGTCGCGCCACGCCGACGCGCGCGTGCGCCGGGCCGAGGCGCGGCAGGCCGCGGCGATCGAAGCCGCCGACGCGGTGATCGAGGACGAGCCCGAGCCCGAGCCCGCGCGGCGCACCCGCCCCGTGCTGCGCGCCAGCCGCGAGGCCGAACCGGCGCCTTCGCCGGCGCCGCGCGCCGGAACGCCCCGCGTGCCGCAGTTCGACCCGCTGGTCGAAGACGGGGACTGGGACGAGGACTGGGACAGGGACGCGGACGATGATGCGGCCCCGGCGTCGCGTCGCGGCGGGCTTCTGGGCTTTCTGCCCGGAGTCCTGCGCCGGCGTCCCGCCGAAGAGGCGCCGCGCCCCGAGGCCGATCCGGACGGCCTGCCGGACTATGACGATGAGGTCGAAGGCGACGGCGATGGCGAACGCATCCGCGAGAAGATCGCCGACGTGATCAAGTCGCGGGTCCGCGCGCGCCCGATCCTGGCCGCCAAGCCCGATGGCCGGGCCGAGCCCCCGGTCCAGCGCGCGCGACACCCGCGCGGGCCGAAGCCGATGATCCTGCCCAAGGCCCCCCGTGGCGAGGCCCAGCAGATGGGCGAGCCGCCGCTGACCGCCGAGGCGCATGCGCCTCAGGCCGCCCCGCGCGTCATGTCGCCCGCCGCCCCCCGACCGGGTGCCGAAGAGATGAGCCATGACGATGCGGCCTTTGCCGCCGACGTCTACGATGGTGCCGCCTACGACGATGACGCTTACGACGATGCCGCCTACGACACCGCGGCCCACGACGCGGAGGCCTATGATCCCGCATACGACGACCCTGCCTCTGACTACGACGACGCCCAAGACGACGCCGGCCATGCCGCGTCGCGCGACGCGGACATGCCGCGGTCCGAGCTTGTGGATCCCGCCGAGGCGGCGCAGGCCGGGGCCGGCCTGACGGCCGAGCCGCTTTTCGAGACCGGGCGCGGCAAGTCCGCGGCGCCCGTGCCGGTCGCGCAGGAACGCCGCGCCGTGGTGCATCATTCGCCGAAGCGCGCGCCGCAGACCTCGCGCCGCGCGCAGGAAGAGGCGCAGCCGGGGCTCGAATTCGACGACCGCTATTCCGACTACGAACATCCCCCCCTGAACCTGCTGACCAATCCCAGCTCGATCGAGCGGCACCACCTGTCGGACGAGGCGCTCGAGGAAAACGCCCGGATGCTGGAAACCGTGCTCGACGACTACGGCGTGAAGGGCGAGATCGTGTCGGTCCGGCCCGGCCCCGTGGTCACGATGTACGAGCTTGAGCCCGCGCCGGGCCTCAAGGCCAGCCGGGTCATCGGCCTGGCCGACGACATCGCGCGGTCGATGTCGGCGCTGTCGGCCCGCGTGTCGACCGTGCCGGGCCGGTCGGTGATCGGGATCGAACTGCCCAACGCCCAGCGGGAAAAGGTCGTGCTGCGCGAAATCCTGTCGGCGCGCGAATTCGGCGACGGCAAGCATTCGCTGCCGCTTGCGCTGGGCAAGGACATCGGCGGCGACCCCATCGTCGCCAACCTTGCCAAGATGCCCCACCTGCTGATCGCGGGGACCACGGGGTCCGGCAAGTCGGTGGCAATCAACACCATGATCCTGTCGCTGCTCTACAAGCTGACGCCCGAGGAATGCCGGCTGATCATGATCGACCCCAAGATGCTGGAACTCAGCGTCTACGACGGCATCCCGCACCTGCTGTCGCCCGTGGTCACCGACCCCAAGAAGGCCGTCGTCGCGCTGAAATGGGTCGTCGGCGAGATGGAGGACCGCTATCGCAAGATGTCCAAGATGGGCGTGCGCAACATCGAAGGCTATAATGGCCGCGTGAAGGAGACGCTGGCGCGGGGCGAGATGTTCAGCCGCACCGTGCAGACGGGCTTTGACGACGATACCGGAGAGCCGGTCTTCGAGACCGAAGAGATCAAGCCCGAGGTGCTGCCCTTCATCGTCGTCATCGTCGACGAGATGGCCGACCTGATGATGGTCGCGGGCAAGGAGATCGAGGCCTGCATCCAGCGGCTGGCGCAGATGGCGCGGGCGAGCGGAATCCACCTGATCATGGCCACGCAGCGGCCGTCGGTCGATGTTATCACCGGCACGATCAAGGCGAACTTCCCCACCCGGATCTCGTTCAGCGTGACCTCGAAGATCGACAGCCGCACCATCTTGGGCGAACAGGGGGCCGAGCAGCTTCTTGGCATGGGCGACATGCTCTACATGGCGGGCGGGTCCAAGATCACCCGCGTGCACGGGCCCTTCTGTTCGGACGAGGAGGTCGAGGAGATCGTGTCCTACCTCAAGCAGTTCGGTCCGCCGGATTACAAGTCCGGGGTGGTCGAGGGCCCCGCCGAGGACAAGGAAAGCGATATCGACGCGGTTCTGGGGCTCGGCACCGGGGGCAACACCGACGGCGAGGACGCGCTTTACGACCAGGCGGTGGCGATCGTCATCAAGGACCGCAAGTGCTCGACCTCCTACATCCAGCGCAAGCTGGCGATCGGCTACAACAAGGCCGCGCGGCTGGTCGAGCAGATGGAGGAAGAGGGCGTCGTTTCAAGCGCCAACCACGTCGGCAAGCGCGAGATCCTCGTTCCGGAACCGACCTGAGGCAACCCGACTTGGGGCAGCCCCCTTTGCGGGGGTGAGCCGGGCCACGGTCCGGCGGCTCCGCGGACAAAACGAAAGGGCCCGGAGGGATTGCCGTCCCTCCGGGCCCTTCTTGCATAACGCTCGTGCCAGCGGCCCCCCGCCGCATCTGAGTGCGGGCGCGGCGCGCGTGCCGTCCTTACTTCGACTTGGGCGAGTTCGCCCCGATGAACCACGCATCCTTGTCGGCGGCGCGGCTCACCTCGGTCAGCAGGTCCTCGGTATCGTCGTCGCCGGCCTCGCCCGCGGCCTCGATGCCCTTGCGCAGGGTCTTCCCGAAGGCCTTGAACCGGTCGGTCAGTGCGCGGACGTGATCCTCGATATCCGTGATGTCGAGGGGATAGGCCTCGACCTTGCTGTCCAATGCGACCTCTTCCGCGGTCCCCTTGGCGATGCCGCCCAGGATCACCGCGCGTTCCGCCATGAGGTCGGAGGCCTCGCGCAGGCGCCCCGCGACATCGTCGAGCAGTTCGTGCACGCCGATGAAGCCCTGGCCCTTGAGGTTCCAGTGCGCCTGCTTGACGGCCAGCGTCATCGCGATGGTGTCGGACAGGGTTTCGTTCAGCAAATCCACCATCGACTGGCGGGCATTGTCTTCGAGGCCTTCGACGAAAACTTCGGGCATCCTTGCATCTCCATTCCTGTGGCCCCGCGCGTGGCGGGGCGTCGTCTGTCTGACGGGGAAATGCGTGCTGCGCCGCATGGGTTCCGGGCGGGCGGAATCTGGCCGGTTATCCGATGACACGGCGCTGTTATTGCCCGATGGTGGCGGTTTCGCATTGCCTGCCTATATCCCCCCGGACACGGATATGAGGAGAGACGATGGACCGCAGACATTTCCTGGGCACAGCCGCAGCCGCCCTGACGGCGGCCGGCTTGGCCGGACCCGCGAGCGCAGCGCCGATCCCGCTGAATGCGATCTCGAACTATCTCAACCAGCTTCAGACCGCGCAGTCCCAGTTCACCCAGATCAATGCCGACGGCACGATCTCGACCGGTACGCTCTATATCCAGCGGCCGGGTCGGATGCGTTTCGACTATGCGCCGCCCGAGCAATCGCTGGTGATGGCAGGCGGCGGGCAGGTCGCCGTTTTCGACAACAGGTCGAATTCGTCCACGCCCGAACAATACCCGCTGTCGCAGACGCCGCTGTCGATCATCCTCGAGGCGAATGTTGACCTCAGCCGCCGCAACATGGTGGTGGGGCACACGCAGGACGGCAACAAGACCATCGTCGTGGCGCAGGATCCCGCGCATCCCGAATACGGGCGAATCGACCTGGTCTTTACCGGCAACCCGGTCGAGCTTCGGCAGTGGGTGGTGACCGACGATACCGGCGCCCGGACGACCGTGGTGCTGTCGGACATGCAGACCGGCATGGGCCTGTCGGCGTCGCTCTTCTCGGTCCAGAACGAGATCCGCAAGCGTCAGTGACGCTTGCGGCCCGGGCAGGTGGGTCGGGCCCGCGCGCAGCGGGCCCGCGAACCCTCAGATCTTGCGGCAGCCGCGCAGCTGCTGGTCGTAGCGCACGGCCCGGTCGCCGACCCGGCGGGCAACGCTGACCAGCCAGCCCTTGGCGCGGTAGCTGCCCCGGGAATAGCCCGCGCGGCCTTCGTGGTAGGCCAGGTACTGCCGCTCGGCGTCCCATTTCGGGATGCCGATCTGGCGCGAGGTGCCATCCATGTACCAACCCATGAAATCGGTCGCGTCCTCGATATCGTCCCGCTTGGCGCGGCGCTTGCCCTGGGCAACCTTGTATTCGTCCCAAGTGCCGTCAAGCGCCTGCGAATATCCGTAGGCCGAGCTTTGGCGGCCCATCGGAATCACCCCCAGGGTGAACCTCAAGGGGGTGCGGGCATTGCCGATGAATTTCGATTCCTGATGGATCGTCGCCATCTGCACCGCCACGGGCACGCCCCACCGGCGTTCGGTGCGCTTCATCGCCCGCAGGTAATGCGGACGCTGGCTGACAATGCTGCACGCATTGTCCAAGTCGCGTGGCGCCGAGTGATCGCTGCTGCCGCAGTTCGCTGCGATCAGGCACAGAATCAGGGCGCGAAGAAGTCTGCTCATCTGCCTCTCGCTATGTTTTATTATGTTTTTTTGTCGTCTGTTTTCCGGCCAGCTTACCCGAAAACCACCGCTCCGTGAAACGTAAAATCTGCAGGCCTAGAGGACGAAGGCGAGAATCAGCGGAAGCCCCGCGACCGAGATCAGGGTCGATGCCACGACAAGCCCCGCGACCGACTGGGAATCAGCGCCGTATTTCTGCGCCAGAAGATAGGAGGTCACGCCCACCGGCGTCGCCAGCTGCACCACCAGCACCGCGAACGCGACGGGTGGCAGGTTGAAGACCCGCGCGGCGCAGGCCGCCACCAGGGTGCAGACCGCGAGCTTGACCACCGACACAGCCGCGGCGCGGCCAAGGCCCGCGGGATGCAGGCGCGCCACCGCCACGCCCAGCGTCAGCAGCATCATCGGAATCGCGATCTGCCCCAGAAGATCCAGGGTGTTGGTCAGGAACGCGGGCGTCTGCCAGCCCTGCCACAGGAACAGCGCGCCCAGCAGGGTCGCGGCCAGCAGCGGTTCGCGCAGAAGCTTCAGGACCGACCCGCCGCCCGAGACGATCCAAATGCCGAAGGTGAAGGAATAGACCGCCATGATCGCGAAGATCACCACCGCGTAGCCCAGCCCCTCGGGCCCGAAGGCAAAAAGCGCCAGCGGCAGGCCCAGGTTGCCGGTGTTGCCGAAGATCAGCGGCGCCAGCCACGTCCGCAGCTCCAGCCGCAGAAGGGCGGCCAGCGCCCACATCAGCAGCGTCACCGCGGCATAGGACGCGACCGCCGCCGCGCTGACCACGGTCAGGGCCGAGGGGTCGATTTCGGTCTGCATCAGGGTGACGAAGACAAGGCAGGGCAGCGACACGGTCATCGCGATGCGGGTCACGAACTCGGTCCGGTATTCGAAGCCCAGCCGCACCCAGAGAAACCCGGTCATCGCGATCAGGAAGACGGGGGCCGTCACCTCGGCCACTGTCAGGACGAGGTTCACAGTGTGTTTCCCCGCGAACGGGCGGCCTCGATGGACAAAACCCGGGCATCTGGGGTATTCGATAATGCCAAGAGGACCGTCCCGATGCTGAAGACCCGCGCGAAATATCATCTCGGCCAAATCGTACGGCATCGCAAGCATCCCTTCAGGGGTGTGGTCTTCGATGTCGACGCGATGTTCGCGAATTCCGAGGAATGGTACGAGTCCATTCCCGAGGATGCGCGCCCCGACAAGGACCAGCCGTTCTATCACCTCCTCGCCGAGAATGACCAAAGCTACTACGTGGCTTACGTGTCCGAGCAGAACCTGATCGCGGACTACTCGGGCGAGCCCGTGACCCACCCCGATCTGCCCGATCTTTTTGGCGAAATCTCAGACGGCACCTACCCGCTGCATTTCCAGATGAACTGATGCCTCGGCCCGGGGTCCCCGGGATCTGTGGCGCCGTGGCATTGGAGGCTGGACGCACCGGCAATGCCTTGGCGACTGGCTGCGGTGTTTCGTCCGCCCTGAGGGGCATTCTGCCCGCACACCACCTGCCGCAGGCACCCCTTTCGTGACGACAGACGCGCCGCGCCCGCCGCCGCGCCGTGATCCCCGACATTGGCGCGGCGTATGGTAACCTCCCACGGCTCTGCCATGCCGCGCCGCAAGCCCCGACCTGGGCGGTTGCGCCGGGTCAGTACCCGATCGCCAGCCCGTCCTTGCGCGGATCGGAGGCGCCCTCCAGAACGCCGTCGGTGTGGATCGCGATCGCCTGCGCGCCGCCCAGCGGCGCCGCGGCCCGAACGACGTCATGTCCGCGTCCGGCAAGGTCTGCGGCAACGGACTCAGGGTACCCCGTCTCAAGCGTCAGGCGCCCGGCCTCGGGAAAGCTGCGCGGCGCGTCGATGGCTGCCTGCGGGTCCATACCGTAGCTTTCGATGTTGGCCAGCACGCGGGCGTGTCCCGCCGGCTGGTAGGCGCCGCCCATCACGCCGAAGGGCATCGCCACGCGCCCCTCGCGGGCCAGCATGGCGGGGATGATGGTGTGCATCGGCCGCTTGCCCCCGGCGGCATCATTGGGATGCGCGGGGTCCAGCGCAAAGCCCGCCCCGCGGTTCTGGAACAGGATGCCGAACCTGTCGGATGCCATGCCGGAGCCGAAGGAGTGGAAGATCGAGTAGATCAGCGACACCGCCATCCGGTCCCGGTCCACCACGGTCAGGTAGACCGTATCGCGGTGGATATGCCCCGCGGCGGCCATCGGATCGGGCAGGGCGCGATCCATCTCGATCAGCCCGGCAAGGCGGCGGGCGGTGTCGGGGTCCAGCATGTGCTCGATCCTCGTGACGTGGTCGGCATCCGCAAGGAATCGGTTGCGCGCGTCATAGGCCAGCTTCGCGGCCTCGGCCTCGACATGGGCGCGGTCGGCGCCCAGCGGGTCCATCCCGGCAAGGTCGAATTGCGACAGGATCGCCGCCATCAGGATCGCCGTCGCCCCCTGTCCGTTGGGCGGCAGCTCGATCAGGTCGGCGCTGCCGTAGCGGCCCGAGATCGGATCGACGCGGTCCGTGGCGATGCGCCCGAAATCATCGGCGTCATGCGCGCCGCCAAGCCCGGCGAGCGAGGTCAGCATGTCCTCGGCCACCTCGCCGTCGTAGAACCCCGCGGGGCCCTCTGCGGCGACGCGGCGCAGCACCTCGGCCTGCCCGGGGGCGCGGAACATCGTGCCGACCTTAGGCACGGCGCCCTGCACCAGGTAGTGCCGCCGCGCCGCGCCTTGCAGGATCGCCGCGCCCTCGGCCCAGTCGAACGCGGTGCGCGGGGCGACGGGCACACCCTCGTCGGCATAGCGGATCGCGGGGGCCAGAAGGCGGTCCAGCCCCAGCCGTCCATGCGCCTCGGACATGGTGCAGAAGGCATGCATCGCGCCCGGCACGGTGACCGAGGCGATATGGTCGGGCGGTACCGCCTTATGCCCCGCCTCGCGCAGCGCGGCGGTGTCGAGCGCGGTGGGCGCGCGGCCCGAGCCGTTGATCCCGATGACATCCTCGCCGGGTTTCGAGATCAGCGCGAAGCAGTCGCCGCCGATCCCGGTCATCTGCGGTTCGCAAATCCCCAGAAGGACCGCCGCGGCGATGGCGGCGTCGACGGCGTTGCCGCCGGATTTCAGGATATCCACGGCGGTCGCGGCGGCCAGCGGATGCGAGGTGGCGCACATCCCGTTCGCAGCAAAGACGGCCGACCGGCCCGGGGTCTGAAAGTCGCGCATGGGGTCCCTCCCGCAATCTCGTTGTCCCAGTTCTAGGGGGCAACGCGGACAGGCGGAAGCCTTTGGGAGGAGAGGGGGGGAAGGGTAAGAGCCTCGGCGCCGCGCACTGGGTGGGGGCTGTAACGCACGGCGCCGAGGGAAGCGTCTTTCAGCTACCAGCCTCTTGTGCCAGATCAACCCGTCATCCGTGCGGTGGCATTGGGGCCATTTCAGGGCGCAGACCCGCAGGCGACGTATGGGACAAAGGGGGCAGGGCCCCGGGGGGGAACAGCTCCGCAAAAGGCGAGGCGCACCGCGCGGCACTTTGCAATGCGGCCGCGCCCGCGGTCCCGCGGTGTCGGCCCGCCCGGGTCAAAGAGCGGCGGTCGGGGGGCCGATCACGGTGTTGCTCTCACTGTGCCCCGATCACGGTGCCCTAACCATGGCGCCCTGCTCACGGAACGGCGATCAGGGCGCGGCGGGGATCGTGAACTCAAGGCAGTTGCGGTTCCGCGCGCGGGTGTAGCGCAGGTCGCAGGCCAGCGCGTGGATCAGGCACCACCCGAATCCCCCCTCGGGAAGGTCCTCGGCCCGGGGCGTGTCGGTGACCCCGGGCAGGCCGCCGGGCATCTCGGCACCCTCGTCGACGATCCGGCAGGTCAGCGCAGCCGCGCGCCACTCAAGCGTCACCTCGATCATCGCGTCGGGGCGGTGGGCGCAGGCATGCTCGACCACGTTGTTCAGGGCCTCGGCCAGCACCAGTTCGGCCCGGTCGTCGAAGCGGTGGGCCAGGGCGGGGTTGGCTGCGGCCCGCTCCAAAAGGTCGCGCACGGCCATCGGGCAGGCCGGGAAACGGTGCCTGATCCGGCCCGGCGCCTCGGCCCCCGCCGACGAGGCGGGGGATGGGGCAAAGCATTGGGCAGGGTCCGCCCCGGCCCCGGGCGCGGGGTCCGCCGCGCCCCATTGGGTGGGGCGATCAGGACGCACGCGACCGGGGCTCCCACGCCGATTGGGTGCTGGCATGGATCGGGAACAGGGTATCCATGCGGGTCAGGTGGAAAACCTTCTCGACCGCCGGGGTCAGTTCGGCCAGCTCGAGCTCTTGCGTCTGGTCCAGCGACTTGCGCACCGAGATGATCGCACCCAGGCCCGAGCTGTCGAGAAAACGCACCCGGCTCATGTCCAGGACGATGCGGGCCGGGGCGCCGTTCAGCAGGCCCCGCATCGCATCCTTGAAGTCGACCGTGACGGCAGCATCGAGCCGCTGTTCGGCGATGGAGACCATCATCACCTCGCCCCGTGTCTTGGATTCCAGTTTCATCGGATCGCCCTTTTGCAGTTTCTGCCTGCAGGCTAGTGTCGACATCTTGAAATACCGTAAGCGGGGGCGGGACGGCCCCGGAAAGGATCCAAGTGACGGATTACGACGACCTGGCGCGCCGGTGCGCCGCTCTTTGCGAGGGCGAGCGCGACGAGGTTGCGCTGATGGCGACGCTGGCCTGCGAGATCCATCATGCCGACGACCGCTTCGACTGGACCGGGTTCTACCGCGTGACCGAGCCCGAGACGTTGAAGATCGGCCCCTACCAGGGCGGGCACGGATGCCTCGTCATCCCGTTTTCGCGCGGCGTCTGCGGGGCCGCGGCGCGGACGGGCGAGGTGCAGATCGTCGAGGATGTCGAAGCGTTCCCGGGCCATATCGCCTGCGCCGCCTCGACCCGGTCGGAGATCGTGCTGCCGGTGCGTGACGGGGCCGGGCGGCTTCTGGGCGTGCTCGACATCGACAGCGACCGGCCCGCGGCCTTCGGTCCGGCCGACGCAAGGGCGCTTTCCGCGATCCTCGCGGCGACCTTCGGCCCGCTCGCTGCGGGCTAGGGCACGCGTGCCGCCGGCGGGGGGGCGGCTTACCTCCCGGTGCAGCCGGTCTTGCCCCGCGGGGGCAGGGGGGCTAGGCGATGGCGATGCCCGTGACCTCGACCCCCTATGATCCGCCTTCGGACCCGCTTGTCCTCTTGCATGTCGACGATGACCTGCTGATCGTCGACAAGCCGGCGGGTCTTCTGTCGGTGCCCGGCAAGGGCGAGCATCTGGCCGACTGCCTGCAGGCGCGGCTCGAGGCGGCCTATCCCGGCGCGCTGCTCGTGCACCGGCTGGATCGCGATACCTCGGGCGTGATGGTCTTTGCCCGCAATCCGCGGGCGCAGCGGATCATCGGGTTGCAGTTCGAGCGGCGCCATATCCGCAAGTCCTATGTCGCCCGGGTCGCGGGACGGGTGGCCGAGGATCGCGGGCAGATCGACCTGCCGCTGATCGTGGACTGGCCGAACCGGCCTCTGCAGAAAGTCGATTTCGAGACCGGCAAGCCAGCGCTGACCGACTGGCGGGTAATGCGGCGCGGGGAGGACGAGACGCGGATGCGGCTGCTGCCCAAGACCGGGCGGTCGCACCAGCTGCGCGTGCACATGCTGAACCTTGGCCACCCCATCCTGGGGGATCCGTTCTATGCCGAGGGGGCGGCGCTGGCGTATCCGCGGATGATGCTGCACTCGGAGGAGCTGCGGCTGCGCCATCCCGACGGCGGTGCCGAGGTGCGGTTTCACGCCAAGCCGCCGTTCTGAGGGGCGGGATGTTGCGCCGCGGGGGTTTTCCACCCCCGCACCCCCGGAGAGTATTTCCAGAAGAAGAGAAACAGGGGCGCGGCGTGCCGGGTCAGGCGCGGTCGCGGTCGGTGAGGTTGCTGCGGGTGGCGAGGATGGGGGCCAGTTCGGCGCTGAGCGCCGGGTCGCGTTCGGCGAGGGCCGCGATCTCGTCGATCCGGTTGGCCGCGATCAGGCCAAGCAGGTCGTGCCGCGGTGCGCCGGCGGCGTCGCGCGGCAGGCGGGCGACGGGTTGCAGGTGCTCGATCCGCGTGCGCGGCAGGAGGCGGCGCAGGTCGGCGGCGGACAGGTCGGTTTCCGCGAACCCATAGAGCCCCGCGCCGCCGCCGGGGCGGGGGTAGGTGGCGATCGCGGCATCATGGATCCGCGGATGCGCCAGAAGCTCGGCGTGCAGGGCGGGGCCCTCGTCGCCCAGGCGGTCGCCCGCGCCTTCGTTGTCGGACCAGTGGATCAGGCGGCGGGTGACGAAGATGTAGGCGCGCTTGCCCGTCGCGCGCCACAGGCGGGAAGGGGCGGAGCGCTCGGCCGCCAGTCGCAGTTCGAGCGGGGTCATCTGCGCGCGGGCATAGCGCCGCTTCATCTTCATCAGGTGGCGCAGATCCTCGTAGGCGCAGAGGCGGTACCAGCGGCCCCGGCGCCGGTGCAGGTGCGCCAGCTGGAAGTCGATGACCGCCGCACGGCCATCGGGCGTTGCCAGCCAGTTCTGCGGCTTGGCCAGGTCGTTGTGGGTGACCCCGCGGCGCCGCATCTCGCGCAGGAGGCGGCGGGCATCGCGATACCACGCGGCGTCGGCAGGTCGGGCGTGCTGCAACGGGCGCCCCTCGGTCCAGTCGCGCAAAAGGCCAGTGCCGTCGAAGTGCAGGAAGGTGGGCGTGCCGGCGATCCCCGATACCGCCGCCAGCGCCCGTGCCTCGCGCGCGGCCAGCCAGCGGGCGAGCCATCGGGAATAGGCGGGCAGGCCGTCGAGCCGCCGCAGCGCCAGCTTGTGCGCCGGGTCGGCGGCGTCGTGGCCTGACACGGTTTCCGAGAAGGCATCGCGCTTGAGCACCGCGTCGGCGACGAACCGGGGTGGGGCTACGGGGGAGGAGGAAGGGGCATCGCCGGTCATGACGGTGTCGATACCCCGCCACCCCGCATCTGGCAACGCGCCTCGCGGATCGGGGTGGCGCGTGGCAGCGGCCCTCCGCCGGGAGGCGCCGCCCGGGTGCGCCGGAACGGGCCGGGTGGGCGCGATCCGTGATGCGCGGGCGGGCGGAGGGCAGCGGACGTGCGGCGCCGGCTGCGAAGGGGGGGGGAGGAGCCCGCGGACCGGCCGCCCGTGGCAGGGCGCGTTGCCCGCCACGCGGGAGGGTCAGTTCAGTCGAGCGGGGGCAGCGTCTGCTCAAGCCGGTCTCGCAGGTGCGCATGCTGGGCGGGCAGGCACAGCGCGGTGCCGAGGGTTTCGCGCGGCTCGTCGCGGTCGAAGCCCGGCGCGTCGGTCGCGATCTCGAACAGCACGCCACCGGGGCTGCGGAAATAGATGGCCTGGAAATAGTCGCGGTCGATCTGCGGGGTAGGCCGCAGGCCCGCGGCCTCAAGCTCGGTGCGGATGGCGTCCTGCGCGGCGCTGTCGGGCACCGAGAAGGCGATGTGGTGGACCGACCCCGCCCCCTGCCGCGCCCGGCCATCGGGGCTGGTCCGCAGGTCGATCCTATGCGCCCCATTGCCATTCGCGATTTCGAAGCGGGTCAGCCCGTCCCGGGTGGCGGTGCGGGCAAAGCCCATGAGGGCAAGCAAATCTGCCGTCGGGCCGATATCGGCAAGGTCGAGGCGGGCCGAGTGAAAGCCCCGCACCGCCATCCCGGGCGCGATCCCCGCAGCATCCCACGGGGTGCGGTCGTCCTCGGCCTCCACGAGCGCGAAGCCGTCACCGTCGGGGCCGGAAAAGCCCAGCATCGGCGCGTCGAAGAGGGTGCCGGGCCGCGGCGCCGCGTCCAGCGCCTCCAGACGGTCCCGCCAGGCCGGAAGGCTGCCGGGCGGCACGGCAAAGCGGGTCTCGCCGACCTCGCCGCTGCCGCGCCGTCCACGGGCGGCGTCGGGAAAGGGGAAGTACGTCATCACCGAGCCCGGCGTGCCGACAGCATCGCCGTAATAGAGGTGATAGACGTCGGGCGCGTCGAAGTTGACCGTCTTCTTCACCCGCCTCAGGCCAAGCCCGGCGGTGAAGAAGCTGTCGACGGCGCGGGCGTCCGAGGCCAGCGAGGTGACGTGATGGATCCCTTGGATCTGGTTCGGCATGGGTCATCCCCCGGGCTGCGGTTCTCCCCACCATTTAGCGCAGGCCTCCGCCCCTGACATCGCGGCGGAGCGCGCGGGGCGGGTGCGGGGGCGCACAGACCTCAGGTGACGAAGACCCGCGAGGGGCGCAGTTCGCCCGCGAGGTAGATGCCGATCGCCACGGCGCGCCCGTTGCACGAGGCCCAGGCGGTTTCGCCGTACTCCGCCTCGCTCGTGATCACCGGGGCGGGATTGCCGTTGCGCAGGCGCAACGCGGCAACGTCGTCGCAGCGCGCCTGCGGCAGGTCGCCCAGCCCTGTCTCGAGCGGCAGCATCAGCGCATCGATCTCGGGCGTGCGGGCGAGCCGTTCGATGTCGTCCAGCGACACCGCGTCGTTCAGGTCGAAGGGGCCGGACCAGAGCCGGCGCAGCGTCACCACGTGGCCAAGACAGCCCAGCTGCCGCCCCAGGTCACGGGCGATGGACCGGACGTAGCCACCCTTGCCGCAGACCATTTCGAACACCGCCGTGTCGTCGTCGGGCCGGTCGACCAGGTCCAGCCGCTCGACGAAAAGCGGGCGGGCGGCAAGGTCGGGCGCGGCGCCGTCGCGGGCCAGGTCATAGGCGCGCGCGCCGTCGACGCGGACCGCCGAGTAGGCGGGGGGCACCTGGTCGATATCGCCGGTAAAGTCCGGCAGAGCGGCGCGAATGGCCGCGTCGTCGGGGCGCCCGGGGGCGGTGTCGATCACCGTGCCCTCGGCATCGTCGGTGTCGGTGGCCTGTCCCCAGCGCACGGTGAAGCGGTAGCATTTCAGCGCGTCAGTCACGTGGGGGATCGCCTTCGTCGCCTCGCCCAGCGCAATGGCCAGAAGCCCGGTCGCGGCGGGGTCGAGCGTGCCGGAATGTCCCGCCTTCTTGGCCTGGAACGCCCAGCGCAGCTTGTTGACCATGTCGGTCGACCCCACGCCCGCCGGTTTGTCGAGCAGGATCCAGCCGGAAATGTCGCGCCCCTTGCGCTTGCGTGCCATGAAAGCCCCCTGACGATGACGTGGGATGAAGCGGCGGCAGCTAGCAAGCCCCGCGCCCTGCGTCAATCCACCGAAGCTGCCCCTATGCGGGGCGGGCAGGGCCCCGTGCCCACGCCTTTGCTGCATCTCCGGGGTGCGCGCGCCGCAGCACCGTTCGTGCCCCCGGACACCTCCTGCGCGCCCCGTCACCGGCACTGCCGGGATCGAAGCCGAAGACTGGCCGGCCGATCGCGCCCGAAAAGCGTCAGGCCAGTCGCTTCTCCATCGCGTGGTTGTGCAGCATCACGCCCCGGCGCGCGAACTCGCGGCGGTGCAGAACCGAGAAGCCCTGTTTCGCAAAGAAGCGCCGCGCGGGATCGCTGGCCTCGACGTAAAGGCGGGCAATGCCGGCCTGCCGCGCCGCGGCCTCAAGCCAGGCGTAGAGCGCCGCGCCGACGCCGGTTCCGGCGACGTCGGGGTGGCAGTAGAAGCAATCGATATGGCCGTCTGCCTCAAGCTCGATGAAGGCGCGGGGCGTGTCGCGGGCGTCCACGGCCACGAAGACCTGCCGCCCGTCGCCAAGCCGGTCCTCCTTGGTGGCGGTGGGCATTGGCGCGGGGCTCCAGGCCCGGACTTGGTCTGCGGAATAGTCGCCGCGCGCGATGCCATGCACCGCGGAATGGAAAATGAGGGCGAGCGTGGCCGCATCCCCGGATCTGGCAGGTCTTATCCGCATACGGGCGAGCATAGCGCGCCCCGGCGGCCGCGAAAACGGCCGTGGCAGGACAAAAGGGAAGGCGGGGCCGTGGTGGCCCCGCCCCGTTTGTCTGGGCGGTCGCGGCGACGAAGATGCCGCCGCATCCGGTGCGTCCTAGCGGCAGAGCAGAAGCGGGACGTCGGATTTTTCCAGCATCGCCCGGGTGGCGCCGCCCAGGATCGCCTCGCGCAGGCGCGAGTGGCTGTAGGCGCCCATGACGATCAACTCGGCCCCCAGATCCTGTGCGTGGCGCAGGATCACGTCGGAGACCTTGGGCATGGATTTCGACAGCACCGCGATGTCGGGCCGGGCGCCATGGCGCGCCAGCATCTGGCTGAGCGATCCGCCGGGGTCGGAGCGGTCGGCGGTATGGGCCGGCGGGTCGACCAGCGTTACCGAAACGCGGTCGGCGGCGACCAGGATCGGCAGGGCCGCGCGGATCGCATGCAGCGCCTCGGGGCTGTCGTTCCACCCCGCGACGACGATCCGCGGTGCGGCGGGCGGGGTGCAGCCGGGCGGAACCACCAGAACCGGCGCGCCGCCGGCGAACAGCGCGGCCTCGACCACCACCGGGTCCTCGGAGCTGCGGCCGGGCCCGTAGGGGCGGGTCAGCACCACCAGATCGGCGAATCGTGCCGCCTCGGCCACCCGCTGGGTCATGGTTTCAAGCTGCGCCACCGCCGGCACGGTGTCCCAGGACACGCCCGAGGCGCCCAGCGTCTTGCGCACGCCCGCGTCGATCGCGGCGGCATCGGCGCGGGCCTCGTCGATCGAGGCCTGCATCGCCACCGCGCTGGCGCCCGCGTAGTAAAGTCCGGGGTGGGTCCGGTCGAGCCCGAGGCACAGCACCGTCAGGTGCGCGCCCTCGGCCTCGGCCATCGTGCAGGCGGCGTCCAGGCTGGGCGCGTCGGCCTTGAGATCCTTCACCACGGTCAGGATCGATTTGACGGCCATCTCTGTCACTCCTTCGTCTGAAATCGGTTCGAAAGCAGTGTGGCGCGGGCCGTCCGCGGCGTCGTTGACGCACGTCAACCATCGCGGCGGGATAGCTTGATGTGGATCAAGGCGGCGTGAGGTCCCCCCATGCCATCCCCCGGCGCAAGTCAAACCCGCCGGACCCTCCGGCGGGCCGAGAAGGGGACAGCGAGGAATGTTGGATTACGTCAAGCTTATCGTGCTTGGCCTTGTCGCGCTGTTGGCGGCCATCGCCGCCAACTATGCGCGCGACCTGGCCTATATGGTGCACGCGATCATCATCATGTTGGTGTCGGGCGGGCTGTTCCTGTGGGTGCTGCGTGGCATCGACGAGGACCGCTTCGTGCCCGACCCAAAGGCCTACATGGATGGCGTCGTCCGCTACGGCGTGATCGCGACGACGTTCTGGGGTGTCGTGGGCTTTCTGGTCGGCGTTTTCATCGCCTGCCAGCTGGCCTTTCCGGTGCTGAACTTCGACTGGGCCGAGGGCTATGCCAATTTCGGCCGCCTGCGCCCGCTGCACACCAGCGCGGTGATCTTCGCCTTCGGCGGCAACGCCCTGCTCTGCACGTCGTTCTACGTCGTCCAGCGCACCAGCGCGGCGCGGCTCTGGGGCGGCAACCTCGCGTGGTTCGTGTTCTGGGGCTACAACCTGTTCATCGTGCTGGCGGCGACGGGCTACCTGCTGGGCGCGACCCAGTCCAAGGAATACGCCGAGCCCGAGTGGTACGTCGATATCTGGCTGACCATCGTGTGGGTCGCCTACCTCGCGGTCTTCCTGGGCACGATCATCAAGCGCAAAGAGCCGCACATCTACGTGGCGAACTGGTTCTACCTGGCCTTCATCGTGACCATCGCGATGCTGCACATCGTCAACAACCTCAGCCTGCCGGTGTCGATCTTCGGCTCGCATTCGGTGCAGGTCTTCGCCGGGGTGCAGGATGCGATGACCCAGTGGTGGTACGGCCACAACGCGGTGGGCTTCTTCCTGACGGCCGGGTTCCTGGGCATGATGTACTACTTCGTGCCGAAGCAGGCCGAACGCCCGGTCTATTCCTACAAGCTGTCGATCATCCACTTCTGGGCGCTGATCTTCCTCTACATCTGGGCCGGTCCGCACCACCTGCACTACACCGCGCTTCCCGACTGGGCCGCGACGCTGGGCATGGTGTTCTCGGTGATCCTGTGGATGCCCAGCTGGGGCGGCATGATCAACGGCCTGATGACGCTGTCGGGCGCGTGGGACAAGCTGCGCACCGACCCGGTGATCCGGATGATGGTGGTGTCGATCGGCTTCTACGGCATGTCGACCTTCGAGGGCCCGATGATGTCGATCCGCGCGGTCAACAGCCTCAGCCACTACACCGACTGGACCATCGGACACGTGCATTCGGGTGCGCTGGGCTGGAACGGGATGATCACCTTCGGTGCGCTCTACTTCCTGACGCCCCGGCTCTGGAACCGTGAGCGGCTCTATTCGCTCTCGGCGGTCAGCTGGCACTTCTGGCTCGCGACCATCGGCATCGTGCTCTACGCCGCGTCGATGTGGGTGACGGGCATCATGGAAGGCCTGATGTGGCGCGAAGTCGACGCCAACGGGTTCCTCGTGAACTCCTTCGCCGACACCGTCGCCGCCAAATTCCCGATGTACGTGGTCCGCGCACTGGGCGGGGGGCTTTACCTCACCGGCGGGCTGATCATGGCCTGGAACCTCTGGATGACGGTGCGGCGCGCCCCGGCCAAGGCCGAAACCGCCGCCCTGGCCAACGCCTAAGACGAGGAGATCGGACAAATGGCCGACAACGATAAAATTCCCGATCCCGACAAGGACCCCAAGGTCAGCCAGCTGGGCGATATCGCCCATGGCGAGGTCCCGAACGAACTGCCGCCCGAGACCGGCCTGATCAATCGCCACGCGATCATCGAGAAGAACGCCACCCTGCTTCTGGTGCTGTCCTTCCTGGTGGTCACCATCGGCGGCATCGTCGAGATCGCGCCGCTCTTCTACCTCGAGAACACGATCGAAGAGGTCGAGGGCGTGCGCCCCTACTCGCCGCTGGAGCTGGCGGGCCGCGACATCTACATCCGCGAAGGCTGCTATGTCT
Organism: Mesobaculum littorinae; assembly: GCF_004011175.1. GTDB lineage: Bacteria > Pseudomonadota > Alphaproteobacteria > Rhodobacterales > Rhodobacteraceae > Tranquillimonas > Tranquillimonas littorinae. The sequence goes on from NZ_RQXX01000009.1 coordinate 79,782, forward strand.
GCCACAGCCAGATGATCCGGCCGATGCGTGACGAGGTCGAACGCTACGGGCACTACAGCCTCGCCGCGGAATCGATGTACGACCACCCGTTCCAATGGGGGTCCAAGCGCATCGGGCCCGATCTGGCCCGGGTGGGCGGCCGCTATTCCGACGAATGGCATGTCGACCACCTGAGCGACCCGCAGTCGGTCGTGCCCGAATCGATCATGCCGAAATACGACTTCCTGTCGGACCGGCTGATCACACCCGAGCACAGCGATGAGCTGCTGGAAACGCACCGCGCCGTGGGCGTGCCCTATACTGACGAGATGATCGCCTCGGCGGCGGCGGACTTCCAGGTCCAGACCGATCCCTACGGCGACGTGGGTGGCCTGCTCGAACGCTATCCGGGGGCACAGGTGCGCAACTTCGACGGCCAGCCCGGCACGTCCGAGATGGATGCGCTGATCGCCTATCTGCAGATGCTCGGTACGCTGGTCGATTTCTCGACCTTCGAGCCTGACGAAAGCCGCTAGGGAGGTCCGGTCATGGATTATCACATCCTGCGCGAAATCGCGGACAGCTGGGTGCTTCTGGCGCTGACGCTGTTCTTCATCGGCTGCATCGGCTGGGCTCTGCGTCCCGGATCGCGGGCCATCCACGACGATGCCAGCACCATGGTTTTCCGTAACGAGAAGGCGCCGGCGCAGCCGGCGGCACACGAGGCGGCGCATGGGACCGCCCCCGCCGTGGCCCGCGACGCGGGCTGCGACAGGGGCTGCCCCGACTGCGCCTGCAACGGCACCGATATCCCAAAGGACATGCCGAAATGAGCAAGAAGGACAATTCCAAGGGCGTCGAGACGACCGGCCATTCCTGGGACGGGATCGAGGAATACAACAACCCGCTTCCGCGCTGGTGGCTGTGGACCTTCTACGCCACCGTCGTCTGGGGGCTGCTCTATACCGTTGCCTATCCCGCCTGGCCCATGATCCGCGAGGCGACGCCGGGGCTTCTTGGCTACTCCACGCGCGAAGAGGTCGCGCAGGAGATCGCCGCCGTGGAGACCGCGAACGCGGGGATCATGGACGAGCTCGCATCGGCCGACCTCACCACGCTGGGCGACCACCCCGAGCTTCAGGGCTTTGCGATGAACGCGGGCGCGTCGGTCTTCCGCAACAACTGCGCGCAGTGCCACGGTTCGGGCGCGAACGGGGCGGTGGGCTATCCCAACCTTCTGGACGACGCGTGGCTCTGGGGGGGCGAGATCGACGATATCGCCTTCACCGTCACCAACGGCGTGCGCAACGAACAGTCGCCCGACACCCGGTACTCTGAAATGCCGGCCTTCGGCGACATCCTCGAGGACGAAGACATCGCCGCCCTCGTGGCCCATGTGCGCAACATCTCGGGCCAGGATCATGACGCGGCGCTGGCCGAGACGGGCGCGCAGCTCTTTGCCGACAACTGCGCCGTCTGCCATGGCGACGCGGGCACCGGCGACCGCAGTGTCGGGGCGCCGAACCTGACAGACGCGATCTGGCTTTATGGCGGCGATCCCGCGACGCTGACCGAGACGATCACCTATTCCCGCTTCGGCGTCATGCCGGCCTGGAGCGAGGATTTCCGCCCCGGCCAGGGTCTGAGCCAGGCTGAGATCAACGCGGTCGCCGCCTATGTCCACGGGCTGGGCGGGGGCGAATAGGTCACGCGCATTGCCCCTGTCCCGCGTCTGAGGGGGCCGGGAGAGGGGTGATACGGCGCCGGTTCCGCACTCTGTTCGCGCACGTGACGCGGGCCGGCGTCCGATACAGCAGCCGCGGGGAGGCTCCCGCCGCACCGCCCCCGGGGGATCCCTCCCGAGGGCGGCTTTGCTTGGGCAACGGGGCTCCGCGGCGGGGGCTTTGCCCGACCGCAGTTCTGCGCCGGCCCGGGCCCGATGGGCGCATTTGCTTTTTCACTGGGGGGCTGGCTGCGGCAAGGGCGCGCCTGCGCCGCCGTCGATAGGGATCGGCGGCGGCGCCATCATGCGGGCGTCGTAAAGCAAGGCTTCACCTTGCAGGGCCACAGTCGGGCCCCGGCCCCCGGGGGGGCTGTGCCGGGCGTCAGGACACGCCGGGGGGCGCCTTAGCGGCGCGGTTTGCGCGTGGCAGGGCGCGGCACGGGGGTGGTTCCGGGGCGCATGGTCGCGTTCATCAGCGTCTGGGCGAAAATGTTCAGCATCGGGGTATCCCTTCGGGGTTGGTGTCTCTCTCTCCGGCGGGGGATATGCGTCCGCTGCGGCGCGGCAAAAAGGCGTTTCGGATTTGCGTCATGCAAGCTAGGCTTAAGCGATGGACTGGCGAAAACTCCCTTCTCTCGGCGCTCTGCGCGCGTTTGCGGCCTATGCCGAGCATGGCAGCCTGTCGGGCGCCGCGCGCGCGCTCAACGTCAGTCACGCCGCGATCAGCCAGCAGATCCGCACGCTCGAAAGCGAGATGGGCGTGCCGTTGGTCGAACGCGGCGGGCGGCGGCTGGCGCTGACCACGGCGGGGTTCACGCTGGCCGACACGCTTGGCCGCGCCTTCGACGCGATCGTACAGGAGGTCGAGGTGCTGACAGGCGCGGAATCGCTCCGCCCGCTGCAGATCACCACCACGCCGCTTTTCGCCGCGATGTGGCTGATGGACCGGCTGTCGGCGTTCCGGGCCGCGCATCCCGGCATCGACCTGATGCTGAACCCCACGCCCGCGCGGGTGGACCCTGCGCCCGGGGGCATCGACGTCGCAATCCGCTACGGTGACGGCGCGTGGACCGGGGTCGAGTCGACGCTGCTGTTCGAGACGTCGATCGTCATCGTCGCGGCCCCCTCGCTGATTGGCGAGGCCCGGATTGAATCGCCCGCGGACCTGCTGAACCTGCCGTGGCTGCAGGAGGTCGGCACCACCGAGGTCAACGACTGGCTGGCCCGGCAGGGCGTGACCAGCGCGCGCACGGGCGCGATGACGCACCTGCCCGGCAACCTGGTGATCGAGGGCGTGCGCCGCGGCGACGGCATATCGGCCACCCCGCGCGCCTTCGTCGAACCCGACATCGACGAGGGCCGGATCCGCGTGCTGTTCGAGGACGAGGTGCCGGGCCGGGGCTACCATGTCGTCACCCGCCGCACCCAGCTGCGTCCGCGCGCCCGCGCCTTCGTGTCGTGGATCCAGAACGCCGCCTCGGACGAGGCGCCATAAGCTGCGCGGGATGGCGGGCCCGCAGGGGTGCAGCGCCCGGACCCCCGGCGAAGAAAGGCCGCCCCCTCGGCACTGAATGCCCGCCGGCGGGTGGCGGGTCCTGCCGCGGGCGTCCCGCACCCCGGGCATACCGCGTCCGGCAAGGGGTGGCTGTCCCGACCCCGTTGGTGCGATCCCCCGGGCACAGCCTCGGCGGGCGGTTCAAACCGCGGCAGCGTCAGCCCCCGCGGCGCGCCGACGCTTCGCCCGGGGGGTGCGACATTCACCGTTGATCCACATCAAGGCGCCGGACGGGCCGCGGCGCGATAAGGCGCGCGCGAACAGAGTACAGGTGTATCCGCCATGGCGACCTCTCCGGAAAGCGGCGCGCTTTACGCCGCGCGTGAACCCATCTTTCCCCGCAGGGTGTCGGGCCGGTTCCGACGCCTGAAGTGGTGGATCATGGGGCTGACGCTGGGGATCTACTACCTGCTTCCCTGGATACGCTGGGACCGCGGTCCGAACCTGCCCGATCAGGCAGTGCTCGTGGACCTCGCCAACCGCCGGTTCTTCTTCTTCTGGATCGAGATCTGGCCGCACGAGTTCTACTTCGTCGCGGGGCTTCTGATCATGGCGGGGCTGGGGCTCTTTCTGTTTACCTCGGCGCTGGGCCGGGTCTGGTGCGGCTATACTTGCCCGCAGACCGTCTGGACCGACCTCTTCATCCTGGTGGAACGCTGGATCGAGGGCGACCGCAACGCCCGCATCCGCCTGTGGAAACAGCCCTGGAACGCGCGCAAGTGGCGGCTGCGGATGACGAAATACCTGGTCTGGCTGGCAATTGCCGTCGCGACCGGAGGGGCTTGGGTCTTCTACTTCGCCGATGCGCCGACGCTGGCGCTCGATCTCGTGACCGGGCAGGCGGCGATGGTCGCCTATGGCTCGGTCGCCTTCCTGACGGCCACGACCTTCACCTTCGGCGGCTTCATGCGCGAACAGATCTGCATCTACGCGTGTCCCTGGCCGCGGATCCAGGCGGCGATGATGGACGAGGAGACGCTGACCGTCGCCTATCGCGAATGGCGGGGCGAGCCGCGCGGCAAGGGCATGCGCCGCCGCGCCAAGGCCGAGGCCGCCGAGGCCGCGACCTATGCCGCGGGTCCGCAGGCCGGCGGTCGCGCGCCGGTGATCCCGATGCCGGGCCTGCCCACCGGCGTCGGCGGGCCGATCCCGGTCAAGACCGGGGCGGGTGACTGCATCGACTGCAACGCCTGCGTCAACGTCTGCCCCATGGGAATCGACATCCGCGACGGCCAGCAGATGGCCTGCATCACCTGCGGGCTGTGCATCGATGCCTGCGACGAGGTGATGGACAAGGTCGGCAAGCCGCGCGGCCTGATCGACTACCTCGCGCTGACCGACGAACGCGCCGAACGCGCGGGCGCGGCACCGCGCCCGCTCTTGCGACACGTGCTGCGGCCGCGGGTGCTGCTTTACACCACCTTGTGGGCGCTGGTGGGCGTGGGGCTGATCGTGGCGCTCTTCATCCGCCCCGACATCGAGATGAGCGTCGCGCCCGTGCGCAACCCGCAGTTCGTCACGCTGTCCGACGGATCGGTGCGCAACACCTACGATCTGCGTCTGCGCAACAAGCATGGCGAGGCGCGGCCATTCCGGATCGGGGTGACGGGACACCCGTCCTATCGCGTTTCGCTTGAAGGCACGCCATACGAGACCGTGCGCGTGGCCCCCGATTCGACCGAGCCGCAGCGTGTCTACGTCACCGCCCCCGCCGGGACCGACCCGGCCGAGACCGGGGCCAGCGACATCCGGTTCTGGATCGAGGATACCTCGAACGGCGATCGCGCCTCGCGCGACAGCGTCTTCAACGGAAGGGAACAGCAATGACCCGTGAACTGACAGGCTGGCACGTCGCCGGCATCACCGTCGGCGCCTTTGCGATCATCATCGCCGTCAACGTCACGATGGCGGTCAAGGCGGTGGGCACCTTCCCTGGTCTTGAAACCGCGAATTCCTATGTCGCAAGCCAGGTCTTCGACAAAGAGCGCGAGGCGCAGGAGGCGCTGGGCTGGCAGGCCGACGCGACGTATGCTGACGGCCGCGTGACGCTGCGCATCGAGGATGCCGAGGGGCGCCCGATCCTGCCGCCGCGCATCTCGGCCGACCTGGGCCGCCCTACCAACGTGTCCGAAGACCGGGTGCTGGAGCTGGCCAAGACCGGGCCGGCCTATACCGCGCCGGCGGATCTGCACCGGGGGCTATGGGTCCTGCGCCTGACGGCCGAGGCCGCCGACGGCACGCCCTTCCGGCAGCGGCTGGAACTGCGGGTGCGGCCATGAGCGGCGGCGTGGCGATCAGCGCCTGTCCGGCCTGTGCCGCGGCGCCGCTCGCCACCGAGACTGCCCGGCGCGGGGCAGGGCGGGGGGCGCTGATGGGCGACGCCGACTCGCAGATCCTTCTGGCGCTGCCGGGCATCCACTGTGCGGCCTGCATCTCGACGGTCGAAAGGGCGCTGGGCACGGTGCCCGGCGTGCGCGCCGCCCGGGTGAACCTGACCCTGCGCCGCGCCACGGTCGAGGCGCCGGGTCTCGAGGCCGCGCCCCTGGTCGCCGCGGTCGAGGCCGCGGGCTACGAGGCGCACGAGCTTGATGCCGCGACGCTGGCGCGGTCCGAGGACACCGCCGGCCGCGACCTGCTGATGCGCCTCGCGGTGGCGGGCTTCGCGATGATGAATGTCATGCTGCTGTCGGTGGCCGTCTGGTCGGGCGCCAGTGACGCGACGCGCGACCTGTTTCACTGGATCTCGGCGGCCATCGCGCTGCCGACGCTGGCGTTTTCGGCGCAGCCCTTCTTCGTCTCGGCCGTGCGGGTGCTGCGTGTCGGGCGGCTGAACATGGATGTGCCGATTTCGCTGGCCCTGCTTCTGGCGGCGGGCATGTCGCTTTACGAGACCACCCAGCACGGGGCGCATGCCTATTTCGATGCCGCGCTGTCGCTGACCTTCTTCCTGCTGGCGGGCCGACTGCTGGACGCCCGGATGCGCCGTGCCGCGCGGTCCGCGGCGGCCGAGCTTTCTGCGCTGGAGGTGCCGCGCGCCCGCCGGGTCGACGCCGCGGGGCAGGAGGCACTGGTCGCCATCGCCGATCTGGCCCCGGGCGACCTGATCCGCGTGCGCCCGGGCGATCGCCTTGCCGCCGACGGGGTGATCGAGTCCGGCACCACCGACCTCGACCGCGCGTTCCTGACGGGCGAAAGCCTGCCCGTCGCCGCGGGCCCCGGGGATGCGGTGCACGCGGGCGAGGTGGCGCTGTCGGGCGTGGTGACGCTGCGGATCACGGCGCTTGGGCCCGATACCGCGCTGGGCCGCATCCGCGACCTGGTAGCCCGGGCTGAAACCGCGCGGATGCGCTATACCCCGCTGGCCGACCGCGCGGCGGCGATCTACGCCCCCGCGGTGCATCTTCTGGCTGCCGCGGCGTTCCTGGGCTGGCTCTGGGCCTCGGGCGACGTGCGCCTGTCGCTCAACATCGCGGTGGCGGTGCTGATCATCACCTGCCCCTGCGCTTTGGGCCTGGCCGTGCCCGCGGTGGCGACGGCGGCGACGGGGCGGCTTTACCGCCACGGTCTGCTGGTGAAATCCGACACCGCGCTGGAACGCCTGGCGACGATCGACACGGTGATCTTCGACAAGACCGGCACGCTGACGGACGGGCGCCCCGATCCGGTGGGGCTGGACGCGCTGCCCGCACGCGATCTGGGCATCGCACGCGCGCTGGCCGAGGCATCCTCGCACCCGCTGGCGCGCGCCCTTGGCCGTGCCATCGCCGCGCGCGGCATCGCGCCCGCCGAGCTGGGCGATCTGCGGGAAGAGCCGGGCCGCGGCGTCGCGGGCTCCGGCGGCGCGCGCCTGGGCCGGGCCGACTGGGTGGGGGCCACGCGGGTCGACGGCACCGCGACCTACCTTGGCACCGGGCACGGCGCGCCGGTGGCGATCCGGTTCTCCGAAACCCTGCGCCCCGGCGCGGCCGAGGCCGTGGCCACGCTGCGGGCCCGGGGCGTCGCGGTGCGCCTGTGTTCGGGCGACGTCGCCGCGGCGGTGGCCGAGGTCGCGGCGCGGGCCGGGATCGACGACTGGGAGGCCGGGCTCGACCCCGAGGCCAAGGCCGCGCGCGTGGCCGACCTGACGCAGGCGGGCCGGCAGGTGCTGATGGTGGGTGACGGGCTGAACGACACCGCCGCCCTGGCCGCCGCGCGTGCCTCGATTTCGCCGGCCAGCGCGCTGGATGCCGCGCGGGTCGTGTCGGACGCGGTGCTGATCGGCGGCACGCTGGAAGAGATCCCCGCGGCTTTGGCGACCGCGCGGTCGGCCACCCGCCGGATCGTCGAGAATTTCGGCGTCGCGGCGGCCTACAACGCGGTCGCCATCCCGGTGGCGCTGGCCGGACTGGCCACGCCTCTGGCCGCGGCGCTGGCGATGTCGTTCTCGTCGATCACGGTGTCGATCAACGCGCTGAGGCTGCGCTGATGTCGGTGCTGGCGATCCTGATCCCGGTCTCGCTGTTCCTTGGGGGGATCGGCCTTCTGGCCTTTGTCTGGGCGGTCAGGGGGCGGCAGTTCGACGACCCCGAAGGCGATGCCGCCCGGATGCTGTCGGACGACTGGGACGACCGCCCGCGCCCCGACTGAACAGGGACGCCCGGGGCCGTCGCCCTCCTCCGCCATGCGGGCGAGGCGGACCGGCCCCCGCGATTCTCAAGCCAGCGCGTGGCCAAGGGGCGCATCGGGACAAGCGGCGGACTGGACGGCTGCACCACGACGGCGATCGCGGGTCCCCGTGCAGGCGAAGGCCCGCGGCCCGAAGGCGTCCCCGTCCCGCGCGTTCAAGACAGAGCGGTGTCGCGTCGCCGGACCGCGGAGGGGGCTTGCCCGTCCGGGCCCCAGTCTCCGCCGATGCATCCTGTAAATGACACCGCCCGCGCCATTTCCGGTGCGGGCGGGAAGGATTGGCGGGTCCGCCGGGTGCGCCTTGGGCGCCCCGCCGGTGCCGGAAGGCTCAGGCGACCAGCTTGGCCGTCGTCTCGGTCAGGCGGCGGGCCTGGAACGAGATCGACTTGCGGCCGGTGTCGTCCAGCTGGCCGGCCATGAAGCTGTAGCCGTACGGGTTGCCGCCGTCCTCGAACTTAACCGGGTCGCAGTAGCCGGGGGCGACGAGGTAGCAGCCCCAGTGCATCGCCGAGGTGTAGAGGCTGAACAGCGTCGTTTCCTGCCCGCCATGCAGCGTCTGGGCGCTGGTCATCGCGGTGAAGGTCTTGTTCGCCAGCTTGCCTTCCTGCCAGAGCGGACCCAGCGTGTCGATGAAGGCGCGCATCTGGCTGGCCACGACACCATAGCGCGTGGGCGCCGAGAAGAAGTAGCCGTCGGCCCAGACCATATCCTCGGGCGTGACCTCGGGGATGTCCTGCATCTTGTCCAGCTGGGCCTTCCACGCGTCCTGGCCGTTGACGACCTCGGCGGGCGCGGTTTCCTTGACGCGCAGCAGGCGGACCTCGGCGCCGGCCTCGCGGGCGGCATCCGCCGCGACGACGGCGGCATCGTGGTTCGACCCGTAGGTGGTGTAGAAGATCACGGCGATCTTGGGGGCTGCCATGTCGGAACTCCGTTTTCGGAAAATGTGTTGCAGTGGCAGACATATACATGCCCGCCGCAAGGGAAAGGCCCCAGACTGTGCGGCGGCGCGGAAAGGATGTGCGATGAGCGAGGCAGAACGGATTTCGGTGCCGGGCACGGCCGGCATTCCCAATCATCCCCGGTGGCCAGCGCTGATTCTGCGCGGGGCGGCGCCGGGCGGCAGCGACGCGATCCGCGCGCGGTTCGCGGGGAACGGCTGGGTCGGGCTATGGGACTGGACGATATACGACATCCAGCACTGGCACCCCGAAAGCCACGAGGCGCTGGGCGTCAGCGCCGGCCACGCCCGCGTGCAGATCGGCGGGCCCGAGGGGCCGGTGGCCGAGGTGGCGGCGGGCGACGTGATCGTGCTGCCCGCGGGCACCGGCCATTGCCTTTTGTCGTCCAGCGACGATTTCGGCGTCGTCGGCGCCTATCCCCCGGGTCAGGCCGCGCCCGAGGCCCTGCGTGATGATCCCGACGCGGCGCAGGCTGCGCAGCCGCGAATCGCCGCCGTGCCCCCGCCGCAGACCGACCCGGTTCACGGCGCGTCGGGCCCGGTGACCGAGCTTTGGACCTGAGGGCCGAAGTGGCCTTCGTCCGCCTCGTCAGCGTGAAGCGCCCTGTCAGACCGGGGCGCGCCCCTCAGCTTGGGTCGCGCCAGCGGTTGGCGATCGGATAGCGGCGGTCCAGCCAGAAGGCGCGTGGCGTCAGCCGGGCGCCGGGGGCGGACTGGAACCGCTTGTATTCGCTGAGGTAGACCAGCTTTTCGACCTTTTTCACCACCTCGCGGTCATGGCCGCGCTGCACCAGTTCGATCACGCTTTCTTCGCGGTCGATCAGTGATTCGAGGATGTCGTCCAGCACCTCGTAGGGCGGCAGGCTGTCGTCGTCGCGCTGGTCGGCGCGCAGCTCGGCCGAGGGCGGCTTGTCGATGATCCGCTGCGGGATGACCTCGCCCCCGGGCGCGCGCATCCAGGGGCGGTGGTTGGCGTTGCGCCAGCGGCAGGTTTCGAACACCCGCATCTTGTAGAGATCCTTGATCGGGTTATAGCCGCCTGCCATGTCGCCGTAGATCGTGGCATAGCCCACCGCGACCTCGGACTTGTTGCCGGTGGTCAGCAGCATCTCGCCGAACTTGTTCGACATCGCCATAAGCAGCAGGCCTCGCAGGCGGGACTGCACGTTTTCTTCGGTTAGGTCGGCATCGCGCCCCTCGAACAGCGGCGCCAGCGTCGCGGTGATCGCATCGCGCCCCTCGGTGATCGGCACGAAATCGTAGTGGCAGCCCAGCCGCTCGGCCACGGCCTTGGCATCCTGCAGCGAATGCTCGGAGGTGTATTCCGAGGGCAGCATCACGCAGCGCACGTTCTGCGGCCCCAGCGCATCGGCGGCGATGGTGGCCACCAGCGCGGAATCGATCCCGCCCGAGAGGCCCAGAAGGACCTTTGAAAACCCGGTCTTTGCGCAATAGTCGCGCAGGGCTTCTACCATGACGCGGTAGTCCTGCTCCCACGCGTCGGGATGGACGACGCGGGGGCCTTCGACCGCGCGCCAGCCCGCGTCGGTGCGGGTGAAATCGACATGCGCTATCTCTTCGTCGAAGGCGGGCAGCTGCCGTGCCAGCACGCCGTGCGGGTTCAGCACGAAGGAGGCGCCGTCGAACACCTGGTCGTCCTGCCCGCCCACCATGTTGAGATAGACCAGCGGCAGCCCCGTCTCGACCGTGCGGGCAACCATGTGGCTCATCCGGATGTCGAACTTGTCGCGGAAATAGGGCGAGCCGTTGGGCACCAGCAGGATCTCGGCCCCGCTTTCGGCCATCGCCTCGGCCACGTCGACATGCCAGGCATCTTCGCAGATGGGCGTTCCCACGCGCAGGGGCCCTATCGCGACGGGCCCGGAAATCGGGCCCTCGTCGTAGATCCGCCGTTCGTCAAACACGTTGTAGTTGGGCAGCTTGTGCTTCAGCGCGCGGCTGACGACCTCGCCCCCGCGGCAGATGGCGTAGGAGTTGTAGAGCCGCTCGCCGAAGGCATAGGGCGCGCCGATGGCCAGGGCGGGCCCGTCTGCGCAATCACGGGCAAGCTGGTCGAGCACCTGCATCGCGTGGCCCGAAAAGGCGGGCTTCATCACCATGTCGTAGATCTGGTAACCGGTCAGGAACATCTCGGGCAGGGCGACGAGGTCGGCGCCCGCGGCGCGGCCTTCTTCCCACGCGGCCCGGGCGCGGGCGGCATTACCCTCCAGATCGCCCACCACCGGGTTCAGCTGGGCGATGGTCAGGCGGAACGTATCCTGCGGATCGGGCATGGCGGCGGGGCTCCTTCATCGTCGCCCGTGAGCCTTAGCAGAACGTGAAGCGGTGTGAAGTCACCGGCGCGGGCGGCGTGGGCAAAAACCGTTGCGGGCCATCGGGGCGCTGGTTAGGTTACCGAGGAATTGGGCCAAGGGCCCGCCTGAGCGACGAAACGGGGGCGTAACGTGCAGAAATCTCGGCAGGACCGGCTTCGCATGAGGGCGATTTCGCTGGGCGTGGCCTGTGCCGTCTCGGCCCCTTGGGCCCTGCCCGGGGTGGCGTGGGCGCAGGACGCCATCGATGAAGTCGTGACCAAGCAATACGAGGACGGCGGCGTCTACGAGGGCACGTTCCAGGACGGCAAACAGGACGGCACCGGAACCTATCGCCTGCCCAACGGGTACGAATATTCCGGCGAGTGGGTGGATGGAGAGATCCGCGGCACCGGCATCGCGCGCTTTCCCAACGGGTCGATCTACGAGGGCGAGTTCGTCGCCGGCAAGCCGCAGGGCATCGGCAAGATCACCTTTGCCGACGGCGGCACCTACGAAGGCGAGTGGGAAGACGGCAAAATCAACGGCCAGGGGCTGGCGGTCTACGCCAACGGCGTGCGCTACGAAGGCGGCTTCCGCAACGCGCGGCACCACGGCCTGGGCCGGATGGAAAGCCCCAACGGCTATGTCTACGACGGCGCATGGGTCGACGGCGTGAAAGAGGGGCAGGGCACGATCACCTATCCCGACGGCGCGGTCTACGAAGGCACGCTGGTCCGCGGCGTCCGCTCGGGCGAGGGCACGCTGCGGATGCCCGACGGGCTGGTCTACGAAGGCGACTGGCAGGACGGCCAGATCAACGGCGAAGGCACGCTGACCCAGCCCAACGGCGACGTCTACGAGGGCCAGCTGGTCGCGGGCGAACGGCAGGGACAGGGCACCGTCACCTACGCCAACGGCGACGTCTACGAAGGCGCCTTTGCCGCCGACGCGCGCGAGGGCGAGGGGACCTATCGGTCCGAGAACGGCAACGTCTACACCGGCACCTGGATCGCCGGCCGGATCGAGGGCGAAGGCCGCCTGGAATATCCCGACGGCTCGGTCTACGTGGGCCAGTTCCGCGACGACGTGCCCGACGGCACCGGCAAGATCACCTATGCCGATGGTTCGACCTACGAAGGCGAGTGGTCGGGCGGCGTGATCTCGGGCGAGGGCGTGGCGACCTATCCCGACGGGCTGGTCTACGAAGGCAGCTTTGCCAATGCCCAGAACGACGGCATGGGCGTGATGACCCACCCCGACGGCTATCGCTACGAAGGCGAGTGGTCCGAGGGCCAGCGCGAGGGGCAGGGCACCGCCACCTACGCCGACGGTACCGTCTACGAAGGCCAGTTCGTCGATGGCGAACGCGAGGGGCAGGGCACGATCACCATGCCCGACGGGTTCTCCTATACCGGCGCCTGGGCGGATGGCGAGATCGAGGGGCAGGGCGTCGCGACCTATTCCAACGGCGACGTCTACGAAGGCCAGTTCGCCGCGGGCAAGCGCCAGGGCGAAGGCACGATCCGCTACTCCAGCGGCGAGACAGCCAGCGGCGTGTGGGAAAACGGGGCCCTGACACAGGGCACCAGCGGCACCGCCACGCCCGAGGCAGCGCCCTCCGCTGCGGCCCCCGAAACCCCCGCGCCGCAGACGCCCGCCCCCGAAGGTGAGGCCCAGGCACCCGGGACGCCGGACGAGGCTGCGCCCGGCGCCGCGGACCCCGACGCGACCGGCGACACGTCGGAAGACTGAGGCCACCGCCCGGGGTCTGCCCGGGCCGTCTCCCCCCCGGGCGGGGCGGGGTGCTTCAGGGTGGTGTGCGACGCGAAACAGGTCGATGGGCTGCGGCCCGGATGTGTCCGCCGTCCGACACCACCGGCGGTGCCATGACTGCCGCCGCGGCCAGCCTTTCTGACGCAAACTTGGCGCGCGGACCGGATGGCCACTGCCACCGGCCAAGTCGCCCGCGCCTGATACGCCCTTTTTCGCCCATCTGATGGACTGCGAGACGTGGCAGGCGCAGTGGCGCTGGCCCCATGGAACGCACATAGCCAAAAGCTGACCCCCCGGGGCCCACCGACGCACGACAGCGCGCGCGGCCCCGGCGCCACGTCTGCGGCCTGCAGTCTGAGAGATTGTGCGACAGGCCCTTACCGCCTCGTCTGAGAGGGCTCGATTATGGCCGGGGCCACTGCTCATCCGTCGCGCCGGGGGCCGCTGCCCATCCGTCGGTCGCGGGGGGCTGGGCGTCGGACTCGCGTTACCGATCGGGAGCGACGGCGGCCTGCGGATGCGCGCCGACCTCATGCAGCCAGTCGTCGACCAAACGCGTCTCGGAAGCAGTCAGGCGCTGATGGCGGGGATAGAGCGGCTGGGCGCGGTCATCCCGGATCGGTGCGCCCCACCCATGGGTTGACCCGAAGAAGCGGGCCACGCCCTCCGCCCCGAACTCGGCCAGATACCCCTGAACCACCGTGTCGATATAGCTTAGCAGGATCGGATGGGCGCGGTCGGGGCTGGCATGCCTGCCCGGTGGGATGGTGTATATCGCGGTCTCCAGCGGAGCTTGCAGGGCGTGGCGCAGGCCGGTGACGGGCACGCGGTCATAGGCGTATTCCCGGTCGTCCAGCGCGGCCCAGTCGGCAGCCGGCACCGCGGCCATCAGCCCGTCGATCTCGGCCTCCGGGTCGGGCTCGGCCGTGAGAAAGGCTATGGGGCGCAGGGCGGTGTGCCGCCAGACCCGTCGCCAGCCCGGCAACGTGGCGGGAAAGGCGGTGCGGTAAAGATGCGTCGCCCGGTTCACGAGCGATCCATAGCCGAAGAAATACGGGTCTGCCATGACGCCACGGATGCCGCGGCGCGCCGGCCGATGCAAGTCGGCCCCCCGCCATCCCGCCCCCGCCATCCCGCCCCCGCAACCTGCGCAGGGCAGTCTCCGGCCATGTCCGCCGTCCGATCCTTGGCGCCCTCCCGCACCGGTCGGCCCTTGCCCGTGCCGGCCTGAGCGAATGACCCGGGGGCCTCTTCTACCGCGGCAACCCGGCGGATCTGCCCCCGGGCCGGAACCGATGCCGCCCGCGGGACATTGCGAGTGAAATCGACCCCCGACGCGGTGCGCGCCGCCGGGGCCAAGGCGAGGAGCTGCGCGATGAAATTCACCGAAGAGCATGAGTGGCTGCGAATCGAGGATGACCTCGTCGTCGTCGGTCTGACCGAGCACGGCACCGGCAATCTGGGCGAGCTTCTGTTCGTCGATCTTCCGGAGGTCGGCGAGACCGTCGCACAGGACGACGAGGTCGTCACCCTAGAGGGCGAGGACGCCACCGCCACCCTGATGGCGCCCGTGGACGGCGAGATCGTCGAGATAAACGAGGCGCTGGCCGACAACCCCGGTCTGGTCAATGCCGACCCGATCGGCGACGGCTGGCTCTATCGCCTGCGGGCCGGGGATCTCTCCGATCTCGATGATTTCATGGACGAGGACGAGTACCTGTCCTTCGTCGACTGACCGTGTCGGGCGGCCCCGCCGGGCCACTTGACATTCCCTCCCGGACGCGCGAAACCGCGCGGCGATGGGGCCGTAGCTCAGTTGGGAGAGCGCGTCGTTCGCAATGACGAGGTCAGGGGTTCGATCCCCCTCGGCTCCACCAAAATCCCGGTAATGGACTACAGGGCATAGTCCTGCCCTTTTCGTCAGAAGCGTTGCGTCGGGCCGGGCGACCTGCTCCGAAACTGCCATTCCCTGCGGCTGGCGCGAGCGGCGGCTCTGCGGGACATAGCTGCCGTTTGGTCCAGCGCGAAAAAGAATAGACGCCCGAAAAGCGGCGACGCGGCGCATCAGACGGGAGTAGAACATCCTCATGTTGTTTGATCTCCCTGACCACCAAGCCCTCTATGCCGCGTTGCTGGCCCGCGATCCTCGCTTGGACGGGCAGGCCTTTGTCTGCGTGTCCTCCACCCGCGTGTTCTGCCGGCTGACCTGCCCCGCACGGAAGCCGAAGGCGGAGAACTGCATGTTCTTTGCCACGATCGGAGAGTGCATCGAGGCGGGCTACCGCGCTTGCAAGCGCTGTCACCCGCTTCAGGCTGCGGCCTTGGCCGATCCGACCATCGCCGCCCTGCTTCATGCGCTGGACGAGCGGCCGGACCTGCGCTGGTCCGAGGGGCATGTCGAACAGCTGGGCTATGATCCGTCCACAGTCCGGCGCAGCTTCAAGCGACAGTTCGGCATGACGTTTTTGGAGATGGCGCGCCAGCGCCGCCTGCGCGAGGGGTTCGCGACGCTCGCAACCGGCGGGAAGGTCATCACGGCCCAACACGAGGCGAGTTTTGAATCGTCCAGCGCCTTTCGCGCGGCTTTTGCCCGTCTTCTGGGCTGTGCGCCTGCTGATCTCCGGGCGGATCGGCTGCTGCGGGCGACGTGGATACCCACGCCCTTGGGCGACATGATCGCGGTCAGCAGTCGCAGTCACTTGCACCTGCTGGAGTTCATAGATCGAAAAGGGCTGCCCGCCGAACTGGCACGATTGCAAACCATGTCGAAGGAGGGACTCGGGATTGGCCCCATGCCGCCCTCGGAGCAGGCGGCTGCGGAACTGGCCGACTATTTCGCCGCTCGCTCGGAGCGATTCGAGACGCCGCTAGCCCTCTCCGGAAGCGCCTTCATGCAGGACGTCTGGGGCGCCCTTCGCGAGATACCGGCAGGTGAGACACGCAGCTATTCCGACATCGCGCGGCAGGTCGGCCGTCCCTCGGCCGTGAGGGCTGTCGCCCGCGCCAACGGGGCCAATCAGATCGCGCTTATGATCCCCTGTCACCGTGTCATCGGCGCTGACGGCTCCCTTACCGGCTATGGCGGCGGTCTCTGGCGGAAACAGCGGCTCATAGAGATCGAGCGACAGCTCAAGACAACGAAGAAGGAAAGCACTGCATGACAGCTCAGATCGACAAGGCCGAGCTGTTTCACCGCCTGCATGTCCCGAATGACCCGCTTGTCCTCTACAATATCTGGGATGCCGGCAGTGCGAAGGCGGTGGTCCGCGCCGGTACCAAGGCCGTCGCGACCGGAAGTTGGTCGGTGGCGGCGGCTCAAGGGTATGAGGACGGGGAGGAACTACCTCTCGAGGATGCGCTGGCGGTTGTTAGCAGGATCGTGCAGAGCGTGGATTGTCCTGTCACAGTGGACTTCGAGGGAGGATATGCTGCCGACCCCGACACGGTAGGCCGCAACGTCCGCCGCCTTTTGGCGCTTGGCGTCATCGGTCTGAACTTCGAGGATCAAGTCGTGAACGCACCCGGCCTCTACAGCATCGAGGATCAGGTGGAACGGTTGCGCGCTGTCCGTGCCGCTGCCGACTCTCTTGGTGTTCCCGTCTTCCTCAACGCCCGCACGGATGTGTTCCTGAAGGCAGCGCACGATGCGGATCATGCCGATCTCGTCGCCGATGCCCTCGCTCGCGCCGCTGCCTATGCCGAAACAGGCGCGGATGGGTTCTTCGTGCCGGGACTGACAAACAAGACGCTCATCCGAAAGATCTGCGAGACGGTCTCGCTTCCGGTCAACGTGATGGTCGCTGACTCTTCGGGTAGTGGTGATCTGGCAAGCCTCGGCGTTTCACGCATTAGCTTCGGGCCCCATCCGTATATCGGATTGAACTCCGTCTTGGAGCACGAAGCAGGTGCTTGTGTTTGAAATCAGCCCCCGCGTCAGTGCGCGGGGAACGGTCTACCGAATGTCGTGGCAGGGCTCTTTCCAGCCATTCGCCACGAGCTGCCTGAACGGCAGCTTCGGACGCTGCCGGGCGCCACGCGACCCGTCAGGGGCAAACCTTTCTGACGAGAGAGGCAATCTCGGCGCGGGGCGGAGCTTCCGCATTTTTGTATTGAAACGATACTTCCCCGCCCGAGAGGCAGGACTTGGTGACGTTTCCCGCCCGGTGATGGACGACATCACATTGTCCTGCCCTTGTCTTCAGAAGCGTTGCCTGTGACCGGGTGGCCTGCGCCGAAGCGGCCATTCTTTGTGGCGCTCGCAAGCGTCGGTTGTGCAGGACCGATCGAGCTTTGCTGAACGAGCGCCACGGACTGGTTACCGCAGGCCTCAAAAACGGGTGTTTCGAACGCTCTGTTCAGGCGTCATCGTGGGTGTGCGGTACGCATCACTGCCCGAGGCCGCACATGGGCGGGCGCAGCTTGCCGCGATCCTGCATCGTCATATCGACGCGAAAATCGGAGGCCCAAGCCAGTATCATCAGCTCCATGAATAGAAAGGCATTGACCGCATGGTCGGGGTATTCGGACGTGATTAAGTCGACGCCTTGCATCTCAAGCGTCGCTTGCTGTGCCTTGAAGGATTGTCCGTTGGAACAGGTTACATCAGTTCCGCTTGTGCGCACATACTTGTCGAAGTTTGCGTCAGTGACATAGGCATGGGTTGCCGTCAGATCATCGATGTTGGGAAGCTCTGCGCAAGCCCCGCGCACGACCTGCCACGATACGGGCGTATATAGGGGATCGGGCGAATAAAACCTTAGCTCGCCACTGGTGATGTGCTTTGCCAGAAAGGCAACGAATTCATCATTTGCTTTGGCGCTATCGTCTGGATACGCCTCAATGAAAGCTTTGGACGGCTCTATCAAATAGCATCCGGGTTCGTCGGGGTAGGCGTCGATATCCGAGATGATCGCCTGGATCCTTGGGTCATCCAATGACCATGCGTCCTCGATATCGGGAAGCCGCATGGTGCAAATGCTTGCATCCAGGACAGTGTAATCTCCCACCCGCACCGCGAGATTGTCGTCCAATGCGTCCTGCACAAAAGCCGTGACTTGCGCGCTCGACACTCCCTCAGCGTGGGTCGCTGGCCCGACTGTACAGCCCTGCCGAGCGAGGAGATCCACGACATCCTCGTCTGCGAAAGCTGGGCTGGCAAGGATAGTCAATATCGCGGCAGCGGTTCTCATGCATTTCTCCTGTTGATTGGACTGAGCTCCTGCACGCAGAGATCATCGTATTCGAATATCAGCAATCTTGCATACCATGTCTTGAGCGCAAGGATTTGCGGAGGAGTGTGCCCCGTTACGACCGCTGCCTACGGACTTTCTTCTCAGCAATCGCACGCGCTGCGACCGTCATCCTCTGGCTTTGATATAGAAGGAGCCCCAACCCTAGACCTCCTGAGCGGGGTGCGTGGACATATCTCCCGCTAACCGAGGTAGACTTCCCCCGTCACGCCGGGGGGATGAACATGCGGGGGTCGGGGACGGTTTCGGCAGGGGCGCGCAGGGTGCGGTAGGCGTGCCAGGTCGCGTGGCCGAGGAGCGGGAAGACCAGGATCAGGGCCAGTCCTAGAGTCAGCAGGCTTAGCGCGAAGAGGGCCGCCGTGATGGCGCCCCAAGCGATCATCACGGGCCGGTTGGCCCAGACCATCGCCATGCTGATGGCAAGCGCCGAAAGCGCGTCCGTCCGCTCGGCCAGGAGCATCGGCATGGAAAAGACCCCGATGGCGAAGGCGAAGGCGGCGAAGAGCGCGCCGACCGCCGCGCCGACCAGCAAAAGCGCCCAGCCGGTGGGCGTCAGAAGCAGCATGGGCAGGATCTCGTCCGTGCCCGGGAAGGCCACCATGCCGAAGAACAGCGCGTAGATCAGTACCGCGGCGCGCATCCACAAAAGGAAGAGGCCCAGCAGCATCACCCCTGCGAAGATCCCCGACGGGCCCGAACGCAGACGCACGAAAAGCATCGGCGGAAGGCCAACCGGCAGGCCCTCTTCGATCCGGCGGCTCTTCTCGTAAAGCCCCGCCGCGATCATCGGCCCCACGACCAGGAAACCGGCAAGCGCCGGGAAAAGCGCGTAGTCGGCTTCGAAGCGGAAAAGACCCCAGACCAGCGCAAGCGACACGAGGAAGACCCCGAGGCCATAGGCGAGGCTGGGCAGCGGTGCCGTCCAGAGGTCGCGCCAGCCCAACCGCAGCCAGCCGAAGGCGGTGCGCCAGGGCAGGTCGCGCGCATGCGAACGCGGGCGGGGCAGGGGCGGGACGACCTCGGGGATCACGCCCGCCGCATGCGGATTGTCGGGCTGCGTCGGGTCGGATCGGGTCGGGGTATCGGACTGGCTCAGCATGACGGTTTCGCCGGGCGGTGATGGCCGGCGCCCTCCTTGGTGGCGATGCAGGTGGGTTGCGACGACAGCGAGACCGACACGAGGTGGACGTTCGCCGCCACGAAGATCGCGGTGACCAGCGCCGCCGCCGCGAGGGCGAAGAGGCGGGGCCGGTCAATCGCCATCGGGCCCCCCCTCGGCGTCCGCCAGGCCGGTGATGTAGAGTGCCAGCATCTTGCGCTGCGCGAGGGTCAGGCGATCCTCCCACGCGGGCATCCAGCCCTGGCGGCCATCGTGGATCGTCTTGAACAGGGCCGCGTCGCTGCTGCCGTAGATCCATGCGTCGTCGGTGAGGTTCGGCGCGCCCAGCTCGGGCGTGCCGGTGCCGTCCTCGCCATGGCAACTGGTGCAGTTGTCGGAGAAGAGCGCCGCGCCCGCGTCCAGCCGCGCAGGGCCGGCGCCGCTGTCGAGGCCGGCCAGCGACTGGACGTAATCGGCGAGGATGCGCACTTCGTCGCGGCTGAGGATGCCGTCGCGGCCGAAGGCCAGCATCTGCGCGAACCGGGTTTCGGGGTGGGGGGAATTTACGCCCACGCGCAGGGTTTCCAAGATCGTGTCATCCGCGCCGCCCCAGATCCACGCGCCGTCCGTCAGCGACGGATAGCCTGGGCCGCCCTCGGCCCGCGCGCCGTGGCAGGCCGCGCAATTGTCGCCGAAGAGGGCGGGCGCGGTGCGGTCCACATGCGCCATCAGCATGGACTCGTCGCGGATCTGCTCCAGATCCAGCGCGGCGATGCGGTCCGTCCAGACGCCGCGGGCGGCATCGGCGGCGACCACCTGTCTTTCGACCCTGTCCTTCTGGTCGATGCCCAGAAGGCCGCGGGTATAGTCGTTGATGCCGGGCCAGGCGGGCATCAGCACCCAGTAGATCACCGCCCAGACGTGGGTGACGATGATGAAGGCCCAGACCGCGCGCGGCACGCGGGTATTGAGCTCGGTTATCCCGTTCCATTCGTGGCCGGTGGTCTGGTGACCGGTCAGCGGGTCGCGTTCCTTTACCGACATGGTCCCTCCTCGTCGTCCAGGATGCTCTTGGCGGCCTTGTCGAAGCGCCGGCCGAGCGATGGCCAGAAGGCATAGGCGGTGATCCCCGCCGAAAAGGCGATCAGGTAGAACAGTCCGAAGGACTTGGCGATCGCCGCGGTGAGCGCGTGGGTGATGTCCATGGGCCTACTCCGTTCCTGTCGGCTGGGGGGCGGGGCCTGCGACGGCGGCCCGGGCGTCCTGCGCCCCCGCCGGCTGCGTCCTTTCCGCCGCGTCGGTCAGGCCACCCAGGATCTGCAGGTAGGCGATCAGCGCGTCCATCTCGCTTACCCGGTCCTGCTGGGCCGAGAAGACGCGGATGTTGGTGTCGTCCCCGTAGCGGTCGATCACGCCGTCGGCGCCTTCGGTGAAGGGCCGCGCCTGCCCGCGCGCGTCCTGGGCGGCGTTGTCGATCTGCGCGTCGGTGTAGGGCACGCCCACGGCCCGCAGCGCGGCCAACCGGGCGGGCAGGCTTTCGGTGTCGAGCGTCTTGTCCAGAAGGAAGGCATATTGCGGCATCACCGATTCCGGCACCACGGCGCGCGGGTCGATCAGGTGACGCAGGTGCCAGTCGTCGGAGTATTTCTGCCCCAGCCGGGCGAGGTCCGGCCCCGTCCGCTTCGACCCCCACAGCATCGGATGGTCGTACTTGGATTCCACGGCCAGCGAATAGGGGCCGTAACGGTCCACTTCGTCCTGAAGCGTGCGGATCATCTGGGAATGGCAGGCATAGCAGCCTTCGCGCACGTAGATGTCGCGCCCGGCCTGTTCCAGCGGGGTATAGACCCGCATGTCGGGTGCCGCCTCGACCGTGTCGTCGATGGTGAAAAGCGGCGCGATCTCGACGAAGCCGCCCACCCCGGCGGCCAGGATGATCCCGAAGGTCAGGGCCATCGAATGCCGCTCGGTGCGGTAGTGGGTGCGGGCCTGCAGATCGAAGAGGCGGGCGAAGGGGGAAAGGATCTTGCGGAACATGGCGCTTACTCCGCTGCCGGAACGGCGGGTTCGGCCGCCTCGGACGAGGTGGGGCGGTCACGCGGGGGGGCGGATGCGGGATCGGCCGCGGGGTCTGCTGCAGGGGCGTGACGGATGGTCAGGTAGACGTTGATCGCGGCCAGGATCGCGCCGGTCAGGAACAGCAGTCCCCCGAAGGCGCGGGCGACATAATAGGGGTGCATGGCCACCAGCGTGTCGGTGAAGGAATAGGCCAGCGTGCCGCTGTCGGTGTAGGTGCGCCACATCAGCCCCTGCACGACGCCGCTGTTCCACATCGCGAAGACGTAGATGACGGTCCCGCTCAGGGCGAGCCAGAAGTGCCATTCGACCAGCTTCCACGAATACATCCCCTCGCGCTTCCACAGCAGCGGCACGACGGAATAGATCGACCCGAAGGTGATCAGCGCGACCCAGCCCATGGCGCCCGCGTGGACGTGGCCGATGGTCCAGTCGGTGTAATGCGACAGCGAGTTGACGGCGCGGATCGCCATGAACGACCCTTCGAAGGTGGACAGCCCGTAAAACACCGCCGCCACCATCATGAAGCGCAGCGTGGCGTCGTCGCGCACCTTGTGCCAGGCGCCGTTCAGCGTCATCAGCGCATTGCCCGCGCTGGCCCAGCTGGGCACCAGCAGCATGACCGAGAAGGTCATGCCCAGCGTCTGCACCCAGTGCGGCAGCGCAGTGTAGTGCAGATGGTGCGATCCCGCCCAGATGTAGAAGAACACGATGCCCCAGAAGGACAGGATCGACAGGCGGTAGGAATAGATCGGCCGCCCGGCCCGTTTCGGCAGGAAGTAGTAGAGCATCCCGAGGAACCCGGCGGTCAGGAAGAACGCCACCGCGTTGTGCCCGTACCACCACTGCGTCATCGCGTCCTGCACGCCCGCGAATGCCGAATAGCTCTTGGCGCCGGCAAGGCTGGCGGGCACGGCCAGGTTGTTGACGATGTGCAGGATCGCCACCACCAGGATGAAGGCCAGATAGTACCAGTTGGCGACGTAGATGTGCGGCTCGTTCCGGCGGGCGAGGGTGCGGATGTATAGGATGAAATACGCGACCCAGACGATCACCAGCCAGATGTCGGCGTACCACTCGGGCTCGGCGTATTCCTTCGACTGGGTGACGCCCATCAGATAGCCCGTCGCCGCGATCACGCAGAAGAGGTTGAAGCCCAGCAACACGAACCAGGGCGACACGTGCCCGGCCAGCCGCGCCCGGCTGGTGCGCTGCATCACGTGGAAGGACGTGGCGATCAGCGCGTTGCCGCCAAAGCCGAAGATCACGCCCGATGTGTGCACCGGGCGGATGCGGCCGAAGCTGGACCACGCCGCGTCGAAACGCAGCTCGGGCCAGGCCAGCTGCGCCGCGACCCAGACGCCCATGCCCATGCCCGCCACGGCCCAGAAAAGCGCGATGATCAGGCCGACCTTGGTCGGGTCGTCGTAGTAGCTGCGGCTGCGGTCCTCGGTCGGTTCGGGTTCGCCCATGGCGCGCAGCACAAAAAGCGCGGCGGCACAGGCGGCGATCAGGACGATTCCGCCATGGGTGCCGAAGGGGTCGCCATGCCCCGCCGCGGCCATCAGCAGTCCGACCAGCGCGACGATGACGCACAAGGTCATCGCAAGCTGGCGTTCGGGGCCTGTCAGGCGCTGCATCATCTTGCATACCTCCGGTCGGTGTCGTCAGGGGCGGGAAGCGGGCGGTCGTCGGTCTGAAGGATG
This sequence comes from Mesobaculum littorinae, assembly GCF_004011175.1. Classification (GTDB taxonomy): domain Bacteria; phylum Pseudomonadota; class Alphaproteobacteria; order Rhodobacterales; family Rhodobacteraceae; genus Tranquillimonas; species Tranquillimonas littorinae. The sequence continues at coordinate 102,883 of NZ_RQXX01000009.1, forward strand.
CGGTGGGCGTCGCCCTCGGGGTCCTCGAACTGGCCGTTCCTGAGCGCCCAGAAGAACACCGCGACCCCCGCCGCCCCCATCACCAGCGTCACGGGGATGAGCAGCGCGAGGATGCCCATCACGCGCCGCCCCCCTTCAGCCGCTGGGCCAGGTAGTCGCGCAGCACCACCGCCTGGTTGTGGTCGCGGTCGCTGGCCGAGAACAGCAGCGTCACCGGCCCCTTGCTGCACCAGTCCAGGCACTGCCGGGTCGCTTCGGGGGCCTGCGACAGCTCGTGCAGGTAGCGGTTGCGGAATTCGCCCCACTTGTCCGGGTCATGGCCGAACCACTTGCGCAGATCGTCGCTGGGGGGCGACGCCGCGGATCCAGTCGTCGTGCCCCAGCGCCTCCTTCGAGATGCCGCGCGGCCAGATGCCGTCGACCAGCAGGCGGGCGCGGCCATCCTTCGGATCGGGGTCCTGCACGCGGGCGATGTCGATGTCCGGGGTCTGCGTCATGGGGGGCCTCAGGTCAGGTTGGGAACGCCGGTGGTCCGGGCGTCCTGAACGGCAAGGTGAAGCGACCGCGCGATGCGCTCGGCCCGCTCGGCCACGTGGGCGGCGCCCACGGGGGTGCAGACCTCGTCCGCGGTGGCGCGGAAGAGGGCCAGCCAGCGGTCGAAATGCGTCCGGTCGATCGGCAGTCCCGCGTGCTTGGGCACCGGTGCGCCGTGATAGCGCCCGGTCATCAGCGCGACCGAGGACCAGAAGGTCGTCATCCGCTCAAGATGCGGGGGCCAGTCGTAGATGCGTGCGGCGAAGATCGGGCCCAGAACCGGGTCCTGCCGGATGCGGGCGTAGAAGGCATGGACCAGGTGGCGCAGCACGTCGTCGTCCAGCCCCGTCCGCGCCTCGATCTCGGCCGTGATCTGCGGCCGGACCGAAGGGCTGCGCGACGGTGGTGTCGCGGGCAGATCCGTACGCGAATCGGGGGGCTGGGGGCAGGAAAGTGTCATCGGGGGCCTTTGTCGCGGTTGCGTCGCCGGGGTAAAATCCTTAATCGGTATTGTAAATACCTATTCAGATCCGGCGCGATCGGACAGATCCGCGCAGGGAAGGGCGGTCGGCGCAGGAGGCGGGATGACCACGATATCAAGAACGGAAGACGGCTTTGTCGTCGATGCCGGGGTCATCGCTGAGGCCTTCGGCATCACCCCCGATCAGGTCCGGGACGAGATGCGCGGCGGCGGCATCGCCACCCGCTCGGAAACCGGGGAGGGGGCGGATGCCGGCCGCTGGCGCATGACCTTCTTCCGGGGCGACCGCGCCTTCCGCCTTGTCGTCGATGCCGCCGGCGCGGTGCTGTCGCGCAGCAGCTTTCCCATCGCCCCCCGCGGGGCGGGGCGGCCCCCGGCCTAGGCCGGCGCGCCCGGGGCGCGCGGAAAAGATCCCCGGCACCTTCGAAAATCTTAACGAACTTGTTCCTGCGCAAAGTCCGCCGCGACGGGGGTGGCTAGGGTCTTCTCAAACGCAACACGGATCCAAAAGGAGACTGGACGTGCTTACGAGAAGAGCTGCATTGATCGGAGCCGCGGGCGTTGCAGCCGCACCCATCCTGGCCAAGGCGGCCAAGGCCGATGAGATAATGGATACCTCGATGGCCGAGTCCGTCGATCTGTCGAAGCTCAAGCGTGTCAAGCACCGGCTGGTGCGCCCGCCCATGGTGCACGACCACGAACAGACCGCCCCCGCCGAGCCGCGGATCGTCGAGTTCGAGATGCAGATCGTCGAGAAGGAGGTCGAGGTCGACAGCGGCGCCTACCTGCAGGCGATGACCTTCAACGGGTCGATCCCCGGCCCGCTGATGGTGGTGCACGAAGGCGACTATGTCGAGCTGACGCTCTACAACTCGCCTGAGAACATGATGCAGCACAACATCGACTTCCACGCCTCGACCGGCGCGCTCGGAGGCGGCTCCCTGACGCTGGTCAACCCGGGCGAGAAGACGACGCTGCGCTTCAAGGCGACCCGCGCGGGCACCTTCGTCTATCACTGCGCCCCGGGCGGCCCGATGATCCCCTGGCACGTCGTCAGCGGCATGTCGGGCGCGATCATGGTCCTGCCGCGGGACGGGCTGAAGGATGACCGGGGCAACCCCGTCAGCTACGACAAGGTGTTCTACATCGGCGAAAACGACTTCTACATCCCGAAGGATGAAAACGGCGATTACAAGCGCTTCTCGGACGTGGGCGAAAGCTATCCCGACACGCTCGAGGTGATGAACGGGCTGATCCCCAGCCACGTCGTCTTCAACGGCAAGGTGGGATCGCTGACCGGCGACGGCGCGCTGCACGCCAACCAGGGCGAGAAGGTGCTGTTCGTGCACAGCCAGGCCAACCGCGACAGCCGTCCGCACCTGATCGGCGGGCACGGCGACCTCGTGTGGGAGACGGGCAAGTTCGCCAACCCGCCCGAGCGCGACCTTGAAACCTGGTTCATCCGCGGCGGCTCGGCCGGGGCGATGCTCTACGAGTTCCTGCAGCCGGGCGTCTATGCCTACGTGAACCACAACCTGATCGAGGCGGTGAACCTAGGTGCGACGGCCCACGTGGTGGTCGAGGGGACCTGGAACAACGACCTGATGGAACAGGTGCAGGCCCCGACCGAGTACGACGCCGCTTACGAGGGCAAGACGGCCCTGCCGTAAGGCAGCGCGAGAGGGGGCAAAGCGCCCCAGCCCTGAGGGTGGCCGCCGGAGGGGCGGCCGCCACTACTTGCCCGGCGGCGTTGCCCGGGGCCACCCCGGACGGCCCCCTTGATTTCGCGGGGACGTTCCGGGCACAGCCTAAGGCCGCTCCCCGGGGTCGCAATTCGCCGGCGGGGGGGCGTCTTTTTCCTCAGCGCGGATCGCGTCTGCCGGTTGCCGGGACACCTTCGAAACATAGGAAAGGGCGCAAGGCACGGCCCAAGGGACAGCGGTCGGATCGAAAACGCCATGGCGTGAAGGCCCGGCGCAGATCCCAAACCCCCACCGATCACGCCCCGCCGCGCCCCGCCGCGCCTTCGGGCCTTCCGAGGGCCTGAAACCCCTTTTCCGCCCTGGCACGAGGATGCCATGAAACGCACCGTTTCCCTCTTCGGGCTCCCCGGCCTCGCCCTTTCGGGGCTGGCCGTCGCCGCGCTCGCGGGGTTCGGCGTCCTGTCGCGCGATCCCGGGCCGCCGCCCTTCGACGCGCCGGCCACCGTGACTGTCCCGGCGGGGACGGTCGACTGGCGCCCGCTGGGCAATTTCTCCTACGAGGGCAAGGCGCGGACCCCGCGTCCGATCGCCACCGACGTCGCGGGCTTCGAGATCATGCAGCAGCAGGTCACGCGCGCCCAGTACGCCGCGTGCATCGAAGACGGCGCTTGCACCCCGGTGCCCACCTCCGCCGCCTCGGGAAAGGATCTGCCGCAGACGCATGTCAACTGGTACGACGCGACTGCCTTCGCCAGCTGGTATGCCAAGCGGACGGGCCTGCCCTGGCGCCTGCCCACGGATGTCGAATGGCAGCTGGCGGCGGGCGCGCGCTACGGCGACGCCGCCGCCCCGCCCGAGGCGCGCGATCCCGGCCAACGTATGCTGGAAAGCTACAGAAGCGGCGTCTTCCTGCGCGGCAGCGCCAGCCTTCCGGTCCGCCCGGCGGGGGCCTTCGGCAAGAACGCCCGCGGGATCGAGGACATGGGCGGCAACATCTGGGAATGGACGGACGGCTGCATGAAGAACGGCCGCATCGCGCAAAGCGGCCGGGTGACGCTGACGTCCGATTACTGCGGCGTGCGCATCGCGGGCGGCCGTCACCGCGCGGCGATCATCGACTTCGTCCGCGACGCCAGCGTCGGCGGCTGCGCCGTCGGCCTGCCCCCGGACCACCTGGGGTTTCGTCTGGTGCGCGGGGAGGGGTGAGAGGCGGAGAGTTTGGTAGGGGAGACGACAGAAAGGGTGCGGAGAGCTGCCAATCGCTGCACCTTGGACGAACGGCAGGAATGCGCGAGAAGCGGACGGTCGCGCCTCTGCTACGACCCGTCTGCAACGCGCAGGGGGCCGGAATTTGCAAAATTTGAAGGGTGGCCCAAAGCCAACCTTGGTACACTCCTAGGCTCTGGACTCATTGAGT